>CAWDCA010000005.1:0-312092 GCA_963800695.1 uncultured Alphaproteobacteria bacterium
AAAGTTGCGGCGGCTGACGCTGCCGAGAAGGTCCAATTTCCTATCCATGATGTGTCTCGCTTCCTTGGTTCTGGTGGGGCGGTTCGTTGTTATGAAAATAGCTCTTTCTCAAAATCCCACTAGATGGCATTATCGGCATGAACTTATAATTTGGATTTATGAATGCGCCGGGAGAACCTGAACGACCTCACCGCCTTCATCGCGGTCGCGCGGGAGCGGAGCTTCACGAAGGCCGCCGCCAACCTTCAGGTGTCGCAGTCGGCGCTGAGCTACACGATCCGCACGCTCGAAGAGCGGCTCGGCCTTCGGCTGCTGACGCGCACGACGCGCAGCGTCTCCATGACGGATGCTGGGGAACGCCTCCTGCGGAGCATCGGGCCCCGGTTCGACGAGATCGAACAGGAAATTTCGGCCCTCAGCGAACTGCGCGACAAGCCTGCCGGCACCATCCGCATCACGACGGTGGAGCATGCCGCAGACACGATCCTCTGGCCCGCAGCGGCGAAGCTCCTGGCCGCATATCCCGACATCAACGTTGAGATCGTTGCTGACTACAGCGTCACCGACATCGTCGCCGAGCGTTTTGATGCGGGTGTGCGACTCGGCGAGCAGGTGGACAAGGACATGATCGCGGTGCGGATCGGGCCTGACATCCAAATGGCCATCGTGGCCGCACCGTCTTATTTCAAGGAACGGTCAAAGCCGCTGAACCCGCAGGAGCTAACCGCGCATTCCTGCATCAATCTGCGTTTGCCTACCCATGGCGCATTCTACATTTGGGAATTCCGGAAGGGGCGCCGCGAGCTGAAAGTGCGCGTTCAGGGGCGCGCCGCGTTCAACACCATCGCAAAGATACAGGACGCGGCGCTCAAGGGCTTTGGGTTTGCCTACCTTCCGGAGGATCAGGTGGAAGCAGCGATCAAGGCCGGTCGTCTCGTGCGTGTTCTCGCCGACTGGTGTCCGCCTCGTCCGGGCTATCACCTCTATTACCCGAGCCGCCGCCAGCCCTCCCCGGCATTTTCCCTCCTGGTCGATGCACTCCGTAAACGCGGACAGAATTGACCGATCAAAGAGTTCGCTTCTGGCCCGTCGTTGCGCTGCCGTACCCGGCCTCCACTCGGCCGGGCGCCGCCAGCGCCGCATCGACAGCGGAAAGCACTTGGGAAACAGTGAGTTCGTCCAGACACTGGCTGTGACTGTCGAGCCGCCGCAGGCAGCCCTCCTGCTGGCACGGAAGGATCGCCCACGGACACGACGGCGGGTTCTGCACCAGCCACACATTGCCGCGATGCTGGATGCTTCCGGCCGCCTCCCACGGTTGACCGAGCCCGCTCGCCGGCCACGGTCCCCACAGGCGCGGATCGGTCGGCCCGTAGAGCGCGACCGTCGGCGAACCGGTCGCGGCGGCGAGATGCGTCACCGAGGTATCCGGGCCGACGTAGATGCGCGCGCCCGCGATCAGGGTGGCAAGCTCCGGCCATGCGAGGGGGTCGATACAGCGCACCTCCGGCTGACCGGCCCAGACCTCGTCGAGAGTGCGGCGATCGTCCGGGCCGCCCGTTGCGATCACCGCCAGTCCACGCGCGTCGAGCCCTGCCGCGAGGACCTGCCAGCCCTCCACGGTCCAGCGCTTGTAATGGAACATCGGTGCCGCATGGATCACCGCATAGGGACGATTTGGCGCGATGCCGGCGCGGAGCGAGCCGCTCGGCGCGACGACCTGAGGGACCGGGGTAATTCCAATCGCCTCCGCCAGACGCAGCACGTCGTGCACGCGATGCAAGCCGGCGGCGACCGCGACCGGAAAGTCGAGCCCCAGCCACTTGATCCGCGCCATCATGCCCTGCGCGTCCGCGAACCCGGCGCTGCGGCGGCCCGCCGCCCACGCAAACAGTGTCGGGCGGTCGCCGCTCTGGGTGGACAGCGCGAGGTCGTAGCGGCGCCATAGCCGGCGCATCAGCGCCAGACTTTCGCCAGCCGTGGGCCGCTCGGGCATCGT
The DNA here is from genome assembly GCA_963800695.1 of uncultured Alphaproteobacteria bacterium. Classification (GTDB taxonomy): domain Bacteria; phylum Pseudomonadota; class Alphaproteobacteria; order Rhizobiales; family Xanthobacteraceae; genus PALSA-894. Next base: position 2,000 of record CAWDCA010000005.1, read on the forward strand.
GATGACATTGGCAATGTCGGGATTGCCCGCAAGGATGCCTTGCGTGCCGGCGAACACCAGCACATCGATCGCGCCATCCGGCCACGCGCGCTTGAGGCTGCGGATCAGCGGCGTGGTGAGCAGCACGTCGCCGAGCCGCCGCAGGGCGACGACGAGAATGCGCGGCTGTGCGCCGAGCCCGATCATGGCGGCTCTGCCTTGCGACGCGCGCGCAGCGCCATTCCGCCGACGGCGCCGACGCCGAACACGTAGAGCCAGCCGTGGAAGGAATCGAACAGGTGCGAGTTGAACGGCGCCGAGGCAAGGTTCTGCGTAACGAGCACGATGCCGATCCACGCGATCAGCCCGGGCCCACGAAACAACACGAGATGCGCGACCCACATGGTCATCAGGATGGCCGCGCCGAGGAAGCCAAGCTGGATCGCCACGGCAAAGATCTGATTGTGCGGGTGCGTTGCCGCCATTGCCGACACGCCCTCGCCCACCGCGGCGCGGCGGAATTGCTCGGGGATCGAGCCGGTGCCATGGCCGAGCATCGGCGCGGCCGCGACGAAGTCGAACGACTTTTTCCATATCTCAAGCCGGATGCCAGACGACGAAATCGCGTTTCCCGCCTGATAGGCGCGCACTTCGTCGAAGCTCGCGAGCACGCGCGCGCGGAGAAACGGCGAAGCCGCCCATGCGGCGGCGGCGATCACGGCGACTGCGAGACATGCGGCGAGAACGCCGCGCCAGCCAAAGAATCGAAAGCCGAAAATCATGAGCAGCAGCGGCATGATGACGATCGCGGTGCGCCCGGGCGCGATATAGAAAATGTTCGCCAGAAACAGGCATGCGAGCAGGATCGCCGCGACGGCAAACCGCCGTTGCGCGCACCAGCGTTCGGCCGCGACGCCGAGCAGTGCCACAGCGCAAATCAGGAACTCCGTGCTCTGCGCGATGTAGTCCTTCACCAGAAGGCCGGGGATTTTTCCCGGCACGTACACGCTGCAGCACTTCCACAGCACCATCAGCGCACACGAGGCGAGCAGAAGCGCCGTACAGGAGGCGAAAAAACCGTAGACCACATGGATGCCGCGCTCGGAGCGGCGGAACTGTGCGAACAGCAGCGGAATGACCAGCAGCTTGTGAAAGCCTTCCAATCCGGCCAGCCGCTCGCTCCACGGCACGTCCGCCCAGAACAATCCGGCGAGCGCCAGCAGCCAGAGCAGGACCGGCAGGCCGCCGGCCGGGTTGCGCAACTCGCGCCGCACCGACACGACATCGAGCGTCGGAATCAGCGCGACCAGCCACGCGACGGTGAGGATTTGCGAGATCGAGATCGACCACGGCATGGCGACCGCGACGCCGACAGCGAGCCAGTCGGCGACGCGCGCGAGGCGCACGCGAAGGGCGGCGCGGTCGAAAACGGTTGCGGTCGTATCCGCCATTTCAACCCCGAAGGCAGAGCGCCACGTTCTGGCGGCTGCGCTCCTGTACATTGTAACCGCGGCCGGCGAGCAGCGCGAACAGGTCGATGCTCCAGAAGCCGCGCGTATCCTCGATCAGGATCAGGCGCGGCAGCAGCGATTGCGGGGCATCGCGCAGGAACGGCGCCAGCACGATGTCTTCGGCACCCTCCACGTCGATCTTCAGGGCGTCGACTGTCTCGATCCCGCAATCCGCCAATGCGGCGATCAGCGGCTTGCTCGGCACGGCGATCCGCTCGCCGGTGCTTTGGCGCCCGTCCTGCTTGTCGATGTGCGTGCCGCCGCTGTCGCTGTCGTTGATCACCAGAACGGCCTCGCCGGCGTGGTCCGAGACCGCGATCGGCAGCACATCGACCTTCGCGGACGGGTTTGCGGCGAGATGGAAGCGCAGGCGTTCGAGAATGCCCGGCTGCGGCTCGATCGCGAGCGTGCGGACATCGCCGCATGTCGCGAGATAAAGCGAATAGAGCCCGACATTGGCGCCGATGTCGACAAAGGTGAACGAGCCTTCGCGCCGCCGAACCGCCTCGGCCAGCACGCGGCGTTCCATCGTGTCGTACATCTGCGGGGTGAACAGCGCGTTCTTCTCGCAGCCATTGCGGCGGGGATAGAGCCGCAGCCGCATGCCCCACAGCATCGTGTCGATGCAGCCCTCGCCGATCCGGCGCATCAAAAGCCGGCGAAACAGGATCGCAAGCCGCTGGCCCAGCCAGTTGGCCGGCATGGCGCGCGTCAGCGCGAGCACTGCGCCGCCATAGCGGCTCGGCAGATGCGCGCCCCACGGCGAGGAGTCGAACGCGGCCGTCATGGGCCCGATCTGGTTTTTGAATCGTCGCGGCGCCAGCTCTCATCGCCGTACAGCGGCGTCTCGAAAACCCGGGCGCGCGGCTCGCCCGCGGATTGCCGGAACCTGTTCAAGAACCTCTGGACAAAATTGCCGTTCTTCAACCGGGCGACTTTCCCGCGGAACAGTTCGGGATGGATCAGATCGAACATCGTGCCGGCGGGCTGCGCGAAGCGCTCGGTGAACCGCGCATAGGCGGCGGAATTCCGCTTCACATAGAAAATCGTGTTCTGCTTGTACCACCATGCGATGTCGCGCCGGCCCCAGATGTCGCGGCGCAGGACATCGAACGGATCGTAGCCATTGTCGGCAAATTTCTGCGCCCACCAGGATTGCCAGCGTTCGTTGATGTGGCCGGCGCCGCCCTGAAGCGGAATGGCGGCGGCGAACAACACCACGTCCGACAGCCCGCACAGGTCGCGCACCAGACTGTCGGATCGCGCGGGCTCCAGATGCTCGGCGACTTCGAGACTGATCGCGAGATCGAAGCGGCCATTGCCGTGGCGGCGGCAGAGATCGGATACATCGAGCGCCCGATTGAGGTCGTGCGCGATAAATCGCGCGTCCTCGATCAGAAGCTGCTTGCGCTCCACGTAATCGCCGTCAACGCCAACCGCGTGCGCAACGCCGTGCGCGGCGAAGGCCTTCACCCAGCCCCCGACGCCGCAGCCGACATCGATCATCGAGCGGGCCGGATGAATGCCGAGCACGATCGGAACCAGCGCGTCGGCGGACCTGGCGCTGGGCTCGCGCAGATGCGCAAAGAATTTGCCCGAATAGAGGTTGCGGCCAAACATCAACGGGCCATCGCGATGGAACCGCGCTCTTGCTCGAGTGCCGAAAGGCCGCGCAACGCGCGTACGCGATCGCTCGCCAGCAGCTCATCGAGCTTCGCGCGATGGGCGGCAAGCTGCGAGCGGTCGGCGTCCTTATGCCAGAGATGCAGCACGCCGGTCGCGAAGCGGCCGTCCTTGCGCTTCACGCCGGCGCGGACCATGCGGATGACAATATCGGAATCCTCCAGTCCCCAGCCGACGAACGAGGTTTCGAACCCGTCGACCTTGTCGAGATCGGCGCGGAAGAACGCGAAATTGCCGCCGCGCACGCCCTGCCAGCGCCGTGCTCGCAGCTTGCGCAACGACCCGAGCGGAAGGTGCAGCAACGGCAGCAGGCGATTGGTCTCGCGCCGCCAGCGCAGCACCGCCCAGGAGGATAACGGCCAGGATTCGGGTTCGAGATTTTTCTCGAGAATCTCTTCCGTCAAATCCCGCAATACCAGCACGCGGTTTCCGGCGACGAAGTGTCCCGACTCGGCGAGTGTCCGTTGCGCCGCGACGAAATCCGGCCGCGCGATGCAATCGCCGTCGAGAAACACCAGATAGCGGCCCTTGCTCGCCACGATCGCGCGATTGCGGATTTCGGCAAGACGAAAGCCGCGGTCCTCCTGCCAGACATGGTGCAGCGGAACGCCAGCTTCGGGTTTCCAGCGTTCGATCAATTCGCGCGTCTGCGGCCCCGACCCGTCATCCGCGACGACGATCTCGAAATTGCGGTCGGTCTGCCGGGAGAGCGAACGCAGGCACGCGCCGAGCGCATCGGGGCGGTTGTAGGTCGAGACGATGAGCGAGATTGGCTCAGTCACGTTGCCTCGCAAGCCACGCCTTCATGTAGCGGTAATAGGCGCCCTCGGCGTTCGCGACCGCGAGCATGAAGCCGGCCGCGCCATCGAGGAAGCCGAGCTTGAGCAGATAGACGCGCAGGAACGTGCCAATGCCATGCCCCACGCCGCTGAATACCGATACCTTCCGGCCCGAAGCGACGAGTTGCTCGGCACCAAGCGTGGAATACTGATCGATGCGGCGGATCGCGTCCTCCAGCCGCGCGACCGGGTAATGCAGCAGCGGCTCGTTGAGTCGCGCCACAGGTCCGTCGCACACGACGCGCTCATGCACCACGTCATCGGTGAACCGACCCCTGTCGCGGCGGAACAGGCGCAGCACCCGATCCGATCCGCGCATCATGCGGCCACAGAAGCTGGTGCGGCGCAGGATTTCGTAGCCGTGGGTCTTCGGATCGTCGATCGCCGCGCGGATTTCCCGCGCGAGCTCCGGCGAGACGCGTTCGTCGGCATCGATCGACAGCACCCAGTCGCCCTGCGCCAGCGAGAGCGCATAGTTCTTCTGCGCACCGAATCCCTTCCAGCCATGCGTCGCGACGCGCGCGCCCTTTTCCTTGGCGATCATCATCGTGCCATCGTGGCTCGCAGCGTCGACCACGATGCGCTCGTCGCAAAACGCGAGGCTGTCGAGGCAGTCGCCGATATTGCCCGCCTCGTCCTTGGTGATGATGATCGCGCTCAAGTGCGGCACGTCCGCCCCCAGCCGGTCGGCACGGGTCACGTGCCGGTCTTGGGCTGCCCGCCCGACCGCGCGACCATGCTCGTCGTGCTGTGCCCCGGTACCAGCTCGACGAGGACCACTTCGCCGCCATAAGCCTCGACCACGTCGTGGCCGATCACCTTCTCGCGCGTGTAGTCGCCGCCCTTGACCAGCACGGCCGGGCGCACCTCCCGGATCAGTTCGAGCGGCGTGTCCTCCTCGAACACCACGACCAGATCGACCGCTTCGAGCGCCGCGAGCACATCGGCGCGCGAGGCGACATCCTGAATGGGCCGCCCCTTGCCCTTGAGGCGCAAAACCGAGTCATCGCTGTTGAGGCCCACCACAAGCCGGTCGCAGGCCGAGCGCGCCTCGGCCATCAGCCTGATGTGCCCGCGATGTAGCAGGTCGAAGCAGCCATTGGTGAAGCCGATGCGCAGGCGCTGGCGCCGCCACTCCGCCAGGCGCTGATCGAGGACCGAACGGTCGTAGATGACCTTGTCCTCCGAGGCGAGCGTCGAAGGCGGGAGGAGCCGGTGGCGCAGTTCGTTGACGCTGACCGTCGCGGTGCCGGGCTTGCCGACCACGATCGCCGCGCCCGCATTGGCGGCGCGCATCGCGGCTTCGTAGCCGGCGCCCAGTGAAAGCATCACGGCGAGAATAGCCACCACGGTATCGCCCGGTCCCGATACGTCGCGCACCTTCACGGCGTAAGCCGGCACATGCACGGGTGCCTCGCCCTTCACCCAGAGGGTCATGCCCTCCTCGCTGCGCGTGACCACCACGGCTTGCGCGGCGACCGTGCCGGCAAGCTCCTCGGCGGCGGCCGAGATCGCCGCATCGCCGACCGCCTCGCGCCGCGTCGCAGCACTGAGCTCCCGCCGGTTCGGCGTGATCACCGTGGCGCCGCGATAGACCGAATAGTCCGCAGCCTTGGGATCGACGATCACCGGGACGCCGGCGCGCTGCGCGGCATCGATCACCTCGCGGATGACGCGCGGCGTGAGCACCCCCTTGGCATAGTCCGAGAGAACCACGGCGCCGACGCGCGGCAGCGCCGCGAGCGCGCGCGCGATCAACTCGCCTTCGCGATCCGCATCGACCGGCGCGGTGACCTCCCAGTCGGCGCGCAATAGATGAGTGGAGAAATGTTCGCTGACGAAGCGCATCTTCCGCGTCGTCGGACGTGTACGATCAACGACCAATGAGGGTTCTACGAGCGGCTCGGCTTGCAGCCGTGCAATGAGGTCGCGCCCCGCATCGTCCTCGCCCACCAATCCGACAAAGATGCAGCGCGCACCGAGCGACGCGATGTTGCGCGCCACGTTGCCGGCGCCGCCGATCGCCACTTCGTTGCGCTTGACCGCCAGCACCGGCGCCGGGGCTTCCGGCGAGATGCGGCCGACCTCGCCGTAGACGAAGTCGTCGAGCATCAGATCGCCGACGCAGAGGATGGTCTGCTGGCCGATGCTCTGGAGACGTTTCTCGAAATCCAGCATCAGGGTTTCTGGCCGACCGCGCGGTCCGGCGTCAAGGCAGCCGCGTTCGTCCGGATGTTGACCGGATCGATGCTGCCGAACAGCAGCGTGGTAACGCCCGGCGTGCCGAGGATGAAGCGGATATTGTCCGCCACATTCCCAAGGTCACCGACATGGCCGGAAGCAAGACCTTTCTTCACGAAAACGAGCTTCCGATTGGCGTATGCGGCATCGATGACGGGGCGTTGGTCGGTGTAGGCGCGGTTATAGGCCACCATCACGGCGTCGCAGCGATCGAGCGCGAGTCGGCCGCCCTCGACCGTATAGGTAGAGACGCCGAAGGCGCCGATCTTGCCCTCGTCCTTGAGCCGCGCGAGCGTTTCGAGCACCGCCGTCCGGGTGATCACCTCGACGTCGTCGTGGCCCGAGTGGCAGAGCACACAATCGAGGAAGTCGGTGTTCAGGCGCCGAAGACTGCGTTCGACGCTCATGCGCGTATGGGCGGAGGTAAAGTCATGCCTGGATTTGCCGTCGGCAAATTCCTCTCCGGTCTTGGTCACCAGGAAGAATTCGCGGCGCCTTGTGCCCAGGAGCTTGCCGAGCCGCTCTTCCGAGGTGCCGTAGGCTGGCGCCGTGTCGAGCGTCCTGATGCCGCATTCGACCGCCACGCCGAGCAGCGTCTCGATCTCTCGGTCGCTCGGCAGCGCAAAACCGTCGCCTCCCGGATAGCGAACATTGCGGTTGCGGCCGAACTTGACCGTGCCGAGGCCCAGCGCGCTGGACGTCCGGCGCGCGCGATCGCCTCCCGGAACTGGACGTTGCACGGCTACATGCACGTGCGGACCCTCGAAAGCGGCGTCATTCGCGCTGTGTATCATGCTCGGCCCATCGTCCGCCATGTTGCGGCCTCCCACGGATAGGCACCGATCTCGGCTGCCGGGAGCAGCGGCGGCTCGGATCCGTAGGCCGGCTGGATCCGGTCGCGCACAAGGAGTTCATGCACGCGGTCGGCAAGCGCTGGCGCAAAGGTCAGCTTCACCGGCCAGGCCAGCAGCACGCGGCCGCATTCGTGAACGGCCGGGCCAGCCGGGAGTTTGCCTGCGGCGTCAAGCGGTTCGACGCGGTCGCCGTGCCAGCTGGCCCATTCTTTGGCCCGCCAGTCGAGCGCCGGGAAGATCGCCTGCAATTCCTCCATGGCGAACCGCAGCGCCGCCGCCTCGTCCATGGATACGCCCTTCTCGGCCACGGCGCCGCCGAGATACCAGACATAGCCACCCTCGCAGCGGTGGCTGGTCACGGTGATGCGCGGATGCGGCCGACCCACGATGCCGTGGCCGAACAGCGCATCCGGCAGCGGCCGCACCATGATCTGGCGCAGCGGCCGGCGCTGGGTCCGCGATTCGTCCTTCTCCAGCAGCTTGAGCGCCAGGTCGTTGCCTGCCCCGGCCGTGAAAATGATCCGCTGCGCGCGCAGGTCATGACCGGACACGCTGATGCTGCCGTCCGGCTGGAGCCCGGTAATGTCGCCGCGCAAGGTCCGCCCGGCGAGGTTGCGCGCCAGCACCTCGACCAGCGAGCGCACGTCCAGCACCTTTTCGGGCAGGCTATAGACCGGCCCCGCGCTTTGCTGGAGCGCGGCGGGCAATTCCTCCCGTTCGAGCTGCGTGGTCTTGGCGTTGACGAGCTTGGCGGCAGCGAATACGGCGGCGGATGAGAGCACGGAGCCGGCCGGCCACATGACCTGCGTGGCGCTCAGTATGTCGACCGGCTTGAGGTCGATCTCACCGCTTCCGTCGAGACACGCCTGCCAGCGTTCGGGCATGCTGGAGATCGCTCGCGCATGCGAGGAGAGCGCTCCGGTGAGCACGTATTTCTGACCGCCATGGATCATCCCCTGCGACGCCAGCGTCTGTCCGGCCCCGAGGCTGTCCTTCTCGATCAGAATGACGCTGTATCCAGCCCGCATCAGGGTATTGCCAAGCCAAAGGCCGGCAATGCCGCCGCCGCAGACGATGATGTCGTAGTCGTGGGTCATGCGAAGCCGACGGTGTGCCCCACCCGGCCCGGAGGCGCAATGTTGGTAAAAACGCCATGGTAAATGGTGGCGCCGCGCCAGCACATCGAGCTTAGCGAAGCGGCGGCTGAATGCTAGTGTTTGCGCCGCCGAATGCCAACCGAAGAAGTGAATTTGGATTCACACTTTCGATAAACCGAATATGGTTTCATCCATTCAAGCCGGCTCGGAGCCCCGCCCCCAAACGGCGGCATCGGACCGCCGGCCTATCCTGATCGTGCCGTACATGTGGATCGGCGACTTCGTGCGCTGCCACACGGTGGTGAAGCTCTTGAAGGCGCGGTTTCCGGCCCGGCCGGTGGATGTGCTCTCCACCACCCTTTGTGCGCCGCTTGCCGACTACATGCCGGAGTTGCGCCAGGCGATCGTGGTCGACCTGCCGCGCAAGCGGCTGTCGCTCAGCGGAACACACGGACGCTGGCCGCACGGCTCAAGCGCGAGAGTTACGGCACCGTCCTGATCATGCCGCGCACCTGGAAGGCCGCGCTGGCGCCGTTTCTCGCCGGCATCCCGGAGCGGATCGGCTGGGTGGGCGAATGGCGCTTCGGGCTGGTCAACGATTTGCGGTTCGGCGAGCGCAAGCGGCCGCGCATGGTCGACCAATGCGCGGCACTCGCCCTGCCCGCCAACGCGACGCCGCCGGAACACTGGCCGCTGCCGGAACTGCGGGTTCCACCAGCCGAGGTCACCGGTTGGCGCGAGCGGCTGGGTCTCGCCGACAACGGAAAGCCGATCGTTGCGCTCGCGCCGGGCGCGGTCGGACCGTCGAAGCGCTGGCCGGGCGCCGCTTATGGCGACCTCGCGCGTCGCCTGATCGCTCAAGGCAACGATGTCTGGATTGTTGGCAGCCCCGCCGAAGCCCCGCTGGTGCGCATCATCTGCGACAGCGCGCCGGAGGTGCGCGATCTCACCGGCACCGACTTGCGCAACGCGATCCTCGCGCTCGCGGCAGCCGATGTCGCGGTGTCGAACGACTCGGGCCTCTTGCATGTAGCTGCCGCGATCGGCACGCCGGCGATCGGCATTTTCGGCCCGACGAGCCCATGGCATTGGGCGCCGCTCAACCCGATTGCGGCTGCGGTGCAGCAGACGGCGGAAACATTGCCTTGCCAGCCCTGCCACAAGCCGACCTGCCGCATGCGCCATCACCGCTGCATGCGCAATATTTCCGCCGAGCAGGTGCTCGACGTGACGCAGCGCGCGCTGGCAGAAGCGCAGGTGGCCTAGGGTTCGATCCGCTCCACGGCGGCGCGCACGTCGCTCACCGAGGGCATTTGACCGAGCGTCCCGACGATCTCGATTTTGCCGGAGCCGAGCGGCCCATGCTGTCCGGGCTCGGTGCCGACGAAGATCGCGGCGAGCGGAACGCCGAGCGCGGCGGCCAGATGCAACAGCCCGGTATCGACACCGACCACGAACGCGGCGCGCGCGATCATCCGCGCGGCCTCGTCGAGCGGCTGCAACGCGGGCACTGTCGCGTTCGGAACGGCCGCGGCGATCTCCTCGCTGCGCCGCCGCTCGGCCTCGGTACCCCACGGCAGCACGACTGAATATCCGCGCGCGGCAACATCCCGGCCAAGCTCGATCCAGTTCGCGACGGGCCATTCTTTTTCCGGCCGCGCGGTCGCGTGCAGCAGGACGGCTTCGCGCGTGGGCGTGCTGCTCGTCAGCGCCGCGCGATCGAGCCCAAAATCCGGCGGCCCGTCGGACGCGTATCCGAGCACTTCGGCCCGTAAGCATCCGGTTGCGCGTGATCGCGTGCAGCGCGCGATCGACGCTGTGATGCACGTCGTAGAACCACGACGCGGCGCGCTCGCGCACGCTCTCGGCGTCGTAGCCATGGCGCCGCCCGCGCGCGAGCCGCGTGACCAGCGCCGAGCGCAGCAGCCCTTGCGCGTCGATCACGGTCTCATGGGTTTGCGCCCGCATGGCGCGCCGGAATGCCACCAACTCGCGCCAGGTCTGCGGGCTCAGCGGCGCCGAACGCCAGCGCCGTGACGCAACCGGAATGACGTTATCGACCGCGCGATGCAGCTGCACCAGCGGCGCGAAGGCTTCCTCCACCACCCAGCCGATGCGCGCCTGCGGCCGATGCCGGCGCGCGTCGCTCACCGCCGGCATGTGATGGATCACATCGCCGAGCGAGGAGGTCTTGATGAACAGGATATCGGACATGCGGGCGGGGAACCGGAAGGCGCGAACACGCCTGATAACCGGTTTTTCATCCAAATGCGCGTAGGAACTGGGTGCGAATCCCGTTACGGACGAACCTCATGACGGTCCTGGTCACCGGCGGCGCCGGATACATCGGCAGCCACATGGTCTATGCGCTGGTCGCGGCGGGCGAGAAGCCCGTCGTGCTCGACAACCTGTCGACCGGGTTCGACTGGGCGATCGCCGAGGGCGTGCCGCTCGTGTTGGGCGAAACCGGCGATCAGGCGCTGGTCGCAAAGCTCATCCGGGAGCACGGCGTCGAGGCGATCATCCATTTCGCCGCCTCGATCGTGGTGCCGGACTCGGTCGCCGATCCGCTCGGCTACTACAAGAACAACACCGTGAACTCGCGCGCGCTGATCGAATGCGCCGTCAAGGGCGGCGTGAAGCATTTCATCTTTTCATCGACCGCCGCGGTTTACGGCAACACCGACGCGCGTGCCGGTGACCGAGGACGATCCGCTCGTCCCGATGTCGCCCTACGGCTCCTCCAAGCTGATGACCGAGATCATGCTGCGCGACGCGAGCGCCGCGCACGGGCTCGCGCATGTGATCCTGCGCTATTTCAACGTCGCGGGCGCCGACCCGGAGCTGCGCACCGGTCAATCCACCAAGGGCGCGACCCATCTGATCAAGGTCGCCGTCGAGACCGCGCTCGGGCGGCGGCCGAAAATGGACGTGTTCGGCACCGACTATCCGACGCCGGACGGCACCTGCGTGCGCGACTACATCCATGTCAGCGATCTCGTGCAGGCGCACCTCGATGCGCTGCGCTATCTGCGCAAGGGCGGCGCCTCGGTGACCGCCAATTGCGGCTACGGCCGCGGCTATTCGGTGCGCGAGGTGATCGACACGGTCAAGCAGGTCTCGGGCGTCGATTTCCATGTCGACCTCGCACCGCCGCGCGCGGGCGATCCGGCGCAGATCGTTGCCTCCTCCGACCGCGCCCGCGCGGTGCTCGGCTGGAAACCGGCGCGGGATGATCTCCCCGGCATCGTGCGCGATGCACTCGGCTGGGAACGCAAGCTGATGCTGCGCAATCGCTGATCTCCACAAGCCTTGGACAAAGTCCCGGCGATGGACGACACTGTCGTTTCCAGACCAATCCCCCTGCAATTGAACCCGAACTCATCAGCGCCGGCTTGAGCGATGCTCTTCAACTCGTCCGAGTTCATTTTCGTTTTCTTGCCGCTCGCGGTCCTGTTGCATTTCGCGCTCGCCCGCTGGAGCGTGACCGCGGCCGTCACCGCAACGACGCTGACATCGCTGCTGTTCTACGCCTGGTGGAGCCCGCCGTTCGTCCTGCTGCCGATCCTCTCGATCGCCGCCAACTTTCTCATCGCGCAGGCGATGCGCCGCAGCGACGGCGGCACGGCGCGCCGGCTCCTTGTTTCGGCATCGTCGCCAATCTCGCGGTGCTCGGCTGGTTCAAGTACGGCGACTTCCTGCTCTCGATCTTCGAGGGCCGCAAGCCGAACACGCCCGAAGTGCCGCTCGCGCTGTCGTTCACGACGTTCGTGCAGATCGCTTTCCTGGCCGATGTCTGGCGGCGGCGCGATAGCGTGAACTTTCCGACTTACGCGATGTTCGTCGCGTTCTTCCCCCATCTGATCGCGGGGCCGATCGTGCGCTGGGATGAACTCGGGCCGCAATTGCGCGATCGCGCCCGCTACCGGCCCGACTGGAACAACATCGCGCTCGGTCTCACCATATTTTGCCTTGGGCTCGCCAAGAAAGTGCTGATTGCCGACAACCTCGCGCGCCATGTCGGGCCGGTGTTCGAGGCGGCCGCGCGCGGCGAGGCGCTGACCGCCGCCGCCGCCTGGGGCGCCGCCTATGCCTACACCGTGCAGCTCTATTTCGATTTCTCCGGCTATTCCGACATGGCGATCGGGCTCGGGCTGCTGTTCAATTTGCGGCTGCCGATCAACTTCGCGGCGCCGTTGCGCGCGACCAGCATCATCGATTTTTGGCGGCGCTGGCACATCTCGCTGTCACGCTTTCTGCGCGACTTCGTCTACGTCCCGCTCGGCGGCACGGCGGGTGGGCGGGCGCGGCGCACCGCCAATCTGTTCCTCACGATGGTACTGGGCGGGCTGTGGCACGGCGCGAACTGGACGTTCGTGCTGTGGGGCGGGTTTCACGGCGTCCTGCTTGTGATCAATCATGCCTGGCGCGAGTGGCGCGGCCGGCGCACGCCCACGCAAGCCGGGCGCTTCGCCGGCTGGGCCGCGACCTTCACGGCATTTGTCATCGGTCTGGTGGTGTTCCGCGCTGCCGATATCTCCGCGGCGCTGAACATGTTTCAGGCGATGGCCGGCTTCGGCGGCGCGCCGCGCGCCGAAGCGATGAATGTCGCGTGGGACGCCTGGGGCATGCGCGTGGGATTGGTGTCGGAGGACTTCGTGCGCACGTGGCTCGGCGCCAACTGGTCGGTCGTGGGAACGCTGTGGACCGCCGCCGCGCTCGCGATCGTCCTGCTGGTGCCCGACACCATGGAGCTGACGAATTATCGCGAGGGTGAGCCGCATTCCGACTGGCGCCGCAACGTCGGCGCGCTTGCATGGCGGCCGTCGCCGGTCTGGGCCGCGGGCCTTGTCGTCCTGTTTGTCGCGGTCTACGCAAACCTGCTGCGCATCACCGAATTTCTCTATTATCAGTTCTGATGATGCATCCGCGCACATTCGTATTCGCATTGCTGGCGGCGCGCCTTCGGGCTGCTCGCCGCCACGATGGCGGTCAATTTTGCGCTCGATCCGCAATACGTCTTCGGCACGCCGCTCGCGCGCCACGATGAGAACGCGAACTACCGGTATCATCGTGTCCGGCAATATCAGGCGCAGCGCGATCGGGTGGACGGGTTGCTGTTCGCATCCTCGCGCGGCAAGGCGTTCGATGCCGATCTTGTCGCGCAGAAGATCGGCGCGAGGCGTCGCGAAGTTCGACGTGACCGCCGGGATGATCACGGATCATCTGCCGGCGCTCGAATACGTGTTGCGCGACAAGGCTGCGCGCGGCGAGAAGGTGCGGGCCGCACTGCTGCTGATCGATGTCGACAGATTCGGCAAGCTGCCCGCCACCAACGTCAACATCGACAGCTTTCTGCCTCCCGAATTGAGCGGCGAGCATCCGGCGCGGTTCTGGTGGCGCTATTTGACGGTGTTCCAGTTCCGCATGTGGCGCGGGATCGTCGCCTATCGGATGCGGGGCGGCGATCGCGCCGCAACCGAGCCGAAGTCTTCGCGCTTCGACCGAGCCGCCTGGCAATGGCCGAGATTCGGCCCGCCCGCGCGGAGCACACCAGCGTCAGGTATTGTCCTCGCGGTAAGCGACGCGCCCGCCACCGGACTACTCGTGACGACGCGCCCGAACCTCGCCGCGCATCTTGGGCTGGTCGCCCGCTTTGTCGCGCTGTGCCGGGCCAACGGCATCCAGCTCACCGTCGCGACCACCCCGATGCGCGCGGATGCGGCATCTCTCCATGATCCGGCCGATCTTCGCAATGTGGTGGCGCGGCTGAGCGAGATCGTTCCGATATGGGATTTTGCCGCGCCGTTGCGGCTCTCGGCCGACCTCGCCTATTGGGATGACCCGTCGCATTTCAAGCCCGCCGTTGCGGCAATGATGCTGGAGCGCATGTTCGGACCGAACGCCCCCGGGGATTTCGGCATCATGCGCGGCGCCACACTTCGAAAATCAGGCGAGTGAAGCATGCGAGAGTTTTGGCGGCGGATCGAACACGGAACCATCAAACCGTGGCTGCGGCGCATCAAGCCGTGGCGCGCCAAAGCCTTCGGCGGCGTGCGCGTTCATTACATGAAGCATCTCGACGGCGGCGGCTCGACCTTCGGGCAGGATTACATCCCGCTCATGAAACAATGGGGCGTGCCCCGGCAGGGCCGCGCCTTCGAGTGGTGCTCGGGCCCCGGCTTCATCGGGTTTTCGCTGCTCGGCCACGGCCTGTGCGAAACGCTCTGCCTCGCGGACATCAATCCGCAAGCCGTCGAGGCGTGCCGCCGCACCGTCGAGGATAACCGGCTCGGCGCGCGTGTCGCGGTCTATCACTCCGACAACCTCGCCGGCATTCCGGCCGGCGAAAAATGGGATTTGGTGGTGAGCAACCCGCCGCATTTCGTCGATCATCTCATCGGCGACCTGCGCGGCCACGATCCCGACTGGCGCATCCATCGCGGCTTCTACGCAGGCGTCGGACAGCACCTCAATCCCGGCGGCGTTCTGGTGCTGCAGGAGAACAATCGCGGCTCCACCGCCGAGACGTTCCGCCCGATGATCGAAGCGGCCGGCCTCGCCATCATCTTCGTGCACGCCTGTGCACCCGAGCGCACGCCCGACGACCGGTTTTATTATATCGGCGTCATGCGCAGGGGCGATCCCGCGCCGGATTGGGCCCGCAAGCTGGAAGGGGCCAAGGCGGCTGATTCCGCTTGAAAATGCGGCCTGAGGCGGGCATGCCTCACCGCATGATCGCAGAGCGCTTTCCAATCGCTGTTCGCGGACCGCTACGGCGCGCCGGCCATGATCCGCCGGCTGCTCACCGAGCATGCGCTGCGTCATCGCAAGCTCTACGTCGCCGCGTTCGTCATGATGGGCGTCGCGGCGGCCTGCACGGCGCTCTCCGCCTATCTGCTCGGCGACGTCGTCAACCAGGCCTACGTGCACAAGAATTTCCACGCGCTGGTGCTGGTCGGCATCGCGGCGTTCGGCCTGTTCGCGCTGAAGGGCGCGGCGACCTACGGCCAGCAGGTGATCATGATGCGGATCGGCAACCGCATCGTCGCCGACAACCAGCGGCGCATGTTCGACAAGCTGCTGACCGAGAACATCGGCTTCTTCTCCGACCGGCATTCCTCCGAATTCATCGCGCGGCTGACCACCGGCGCGACCGCGGCGAACCTCGTGCTGATCGCTGCTGATCACCTCGATCGGCCGCGACGCTGCTCACCCTGATCGGCCTGTTCGCCGTGATGGTGATCCAGGATCCGGTGATGTCGCTCGGTCGGGCTCGTGGTCGCGCCGCCGGCGATGATCGTGCTGCGCAAGCTGGTGCGCCGCGTGCGCGCCATCGCCAAGACGGCCGTTCACCGGCGGCACGCGCACCATCGAGACCATGCAGGAGACGCTGCAGGGCATGCGCGTCGTCAAGGCGTTCACGCTCGAAGACGAGATGCGCCGCCGCCTCGACGCCAGCGTCACCGACGTGCAGCACGAGGCCGACAAGTGGGCGCGCGTCGCAAACCGCGCGAGCCCGCTGATGGAGACGCTCGGCGGCCTCGCGATCTGCGCTCGCCATCGTCTACAGCGGCTATCTGATCATCTACACAGGGCGCGGCGCCGGGCAGCTTCATCTCGTTCCTCGCGGCGTTCCTGCTCGCCTACGAGCCGGCCAAGCGGCTCGCGCGGCTCAACCTCGAACTCAACAACCATCTGGTCGGCGTGCGCATGCTGTTCGAGGTGATCGACTCGCCCGCGACCGAGCCGGCGGACGACGAGAAGCCCGCGCTGAAGCTCACCACCGCGCGGGTGGAGTTCGCCGACGTGCGCTTCTTCTATCGCGCCGACGAGCCCGTGCTGCGCGGCATGTCGTTCGTCGCCGAGCCCGGCAAGGTGACGGCGCTGGTCGGCCCGTCGGGCGGCGGCAAGTCGACGGTGCTCAATCTGCTGCTGCGCTTCTACGAGGCCGGCGGCGGCGCGATCACCATCGACGGGCAGAACATCGCCGACGTGTCGCGCAAATCGCTGCGCCAGCAGATCGCCTATGTGGGGCAGAACGTGCACCTGTTCCGCGGCACGATGCGCGACAACATCCGCTACGGCAAGCTCGGCGCGAGCGAGGCCGAGATCGTCGCCGCCGCCAAGGCCGCGCACGCGCACGACTTCATCATGGCGTTCCCGCGGGCTACGACACGCCGGTCGGCGAGCACGGGCATGCAGCTCTCCGGCGGCCAGCGCCAGCGCATCGCGATCGCGCGCGCGCTGATCAAGGATGCGCCGATCATCCTGCTCGACGAGGCGACCGCCTCGCTCGATTCGGAATCCGAGCGCCACGTGCAGGAGGCGATCGCCGAACTGTGCAAGGGCCGCACCACGCTGGTGATCGCGCACCGGCTCTCCACCATCATGCATGCCGACCGCATCCTGGTGATCGAGAACGGCGCGATGGTCGAGTCCGGCCGGCACGACGAATTGCTGCGCAAGGGCGGCCGCTACGCCTCGTTCTATCGCCTGCAATTGCAGCGAGCAGGCGCCCGCCGCGGCCGAATGAACTTTCGATCCACTCCAACAGACGGAAATCCGATGAGCACCGAATACGTCATCCCGCCCGCACCGCAGGCCGCCGTGAAGGTCGCCGGCAGCGACCAAGATGTTTCCGGTGCGCCGCATCTGGTGCGTCGGGCGCAACTATCTCGAGCACATCAAGGAGATGGGCCAGGACGAGCGCGAGCCGCCGTTCTTCTTCGCCAAGCCCGCCGACGCGATCGTGCATGACGGCGGCACGGTGCCCTACCCGCCGCTGACCAACGACCTGCATCACGAGGTCGAGATGGTGGTGGCGCTCAAGTCCGGCGGCCGCAACATCCCGAAGGACAAGGCGCTCGATTGCGTGTGGGGCTACGGCGTCGGCATCGACCTGACGCGCCGCGACCTGCAGATCGCCTCGCGCAACATCAAGCGGCCGTGGGAGATCGGCAAGGCGTTCGACGGCTCGGCGCCGTGCGGGCCGCTCAAGCCGGCCTCCGAGATCGGCCATCCGAACAAGGGCCGCATCTGGCTCAAGGTGCAACGGCGAGGTGAAGCAGGACGGCGATCTCGAGCAGATGATCTGGAACGTGCCGGAGATCATCTGGAAGCTCTCCGAGATGGTCGAGCTTGCGGCCGGCGACATCATCATGACCGGCACGCCCGCGGGCGTGCAGCGCGCTCGCAGCCCGGCCACAAGCTCGAATGCGAGGTCGAGGGCGTCGGCAAGGTGAGCGTGACGATCGGGCCGAAGGCGTAGGTCACTGCCTTCATCCCTCCCCGCTATTGCGGGGAGGGGGGATGTTACACCACCGCCGTCATGCCGCCGTCGACGAACATGATATGCCCGTTGACGAACGACGACGCATCGCTCGCCAGGAAAATCGCGGCGCCCTGCAGCTCCTCGACCTTGCCCCAGCGGCCCGCGGGCGTGCGCGCGCACACCCAGGCGGAGAATTTCTCGTCCGTTCATCAGCGCGTGTTGAGCTCGGTGCCGAAATAGCCCGGCGAAATGCCGTTCGCCGTGATGCCGTGCTTGGCGAATTCCGCGCACATCGCCTTGGTGAGCATCTTCACCGCGCCCTTGCTCGCCGTGTAGGGCGCGATCGTCGGGCGGCCGAGCTCCGACATCACCGAGCAGATATTGACGATCTTGCCGCGCGAGCGCGCGATCATGCGGCGCGCGACCGCCTGCGTGACGAAGAACACCGAGTCGAGATTGGTCGCCATGATCTGGCGCCAGTCGTCCTCGGGAAAATCGACGATCGGCGCGCGCTTGCTGCATGCCGGCGTTGTTCACCAGGATGTCGATCGGCCCGATGTCCTTTTCGATCTGTCGCGACGGCCGCCTCGACGGTCGCCTTGCTGGTCACGTCGAACGGCGCCGCGAGCGGCATTCGCACCGATCGCCTTCACGGTCGCCGCCACCGCCGCGGCGTCCCGCCCATTGATGATGACGCGCGCGCCCGCCGCCACGTAGCCTTCCGCGATGGCGCGGCCGATGCCGCGGCTCGAGCCGGTGACGAGCGCGAGGCGGCCGGTGAGGTCGAACAGCTTGTTCATGGGGTTTCCTGAAGTTCGGCGAGGCGGCGGACTATAGAGGTGTAGGGTGGCCAGAATGAACCGGGAGAATGCCATGCGCGCCGCCGTGCTTTACGCGCCGAAGGATCTTCGCATCGAGCCGTGGCCGCTGCGCCGCTCGGGGCCGCGCGAGGTCGAGGTGCGCATCGAGGCCGGCGGCATCTGCGGCTCCGACCTGCATTATTATTTCGACGGCGGCTTCGGCACCGTGCGGCTGAAGGAGCCGATGATCCTCGGCCACGAGATCGCCGGCACGGTCGCGCGCGTCGGCGCCGAGGTCGCGAGCGTCAAGCCCGGCCAGCGCGTCGCCGTCAATCCGAGCCGCCCGTGCGGCACATGCCGCTACTGCCAGGAGGGCAAGCAGCAGCACTGCCTCGACATGCGCTTCTACGGCAGCGCGATGCGCTTTCCGCACGTGCAGGGCGGCTTCCGCGAGGTGCTGGTGTGCGACGAGGCGCAGGCCGTGGCGGTGCCCGCCGCGATGTCGGCCGCGCAGGCGGCCTTCGCCGAGCCGTTCGCCGTGTGCCTGCATGCGGTGAACCGCGCGGGCCCCCTGCTCGGCAAGCGCGTGCTGGTCACCGGCGCCGGGCCGATCGGCGCGCTCACCGTGATCGCGGCGCGGCGCGCGGGCGCGCTGGAGATCGTCGCGACCGACGTGGCGGATGCGCCGCTCGCCGCCGCCCGCAAGGTCGGCGCGGATGCGACGGTCAATGTCAGCGAGAAGGATGCGCTCGCGCGCTACGAGCGCCGACAAGGGATATTTCGACGTGATGTTCGAGGCGCTCGGGCAACGCGCAGGCGCTCGCCGGCGGGCTCGGCGTGGTGCGCCCGACGCGGCATCGTGGTGCAGATCGGCATCGCGGGCGCCGAGATGACCTTGCCGATGAACGTCGTGGTCGCCAAGGAGATCGAGCTGCGCGGCACGTTCCGCTTCCACGAGGAATTCGCGCTTGCGGTCGCGCTGATCGGCGGCGGGCTGGTCGACGTGATGCCGCTGCTGACCGCGACCGTGCCGCTGGCCGACGCGAACGAGGCATTCGCGCTCGCGGCGGACCGCTCGCGCGCCATGAAGGTGCAGCTCGCGTTCGGCTGATCGCTAAAATTGTCTCGATCGCGGCAAGCGCCGCGAAACGCATCCGGCTGGATGTTCTCATCCGCCTCAATACTTATTAAGCCGCCGCCTGATACTGCTGCGCCCCAAAGAGGCGCGACATGAACGTATCCAGCAGCGTTGCGACATTCGGATCGGCGGCGATCGCGACGCCGCCCGCGAACGACGCCAATGTAAAGCGCGACGACAAGCCGGCGGACGATTCCGCCGCGCAGCAGATCATCGAAGCGTCGAAGCCCGCAGGCACCGGTCAGTTCGTCGACAAGACAGTTTGAGCGCTCTCCTGCCCTCATGCTGAGGAGTGCGCAAAGCGCGCGTCTCGAAGCATGGAGGCAAGCTCCGAGTGTGCGGCCATCCTTCGAGACGCCACGCTATGCGTGGCTCCTCAGGATGAGGACTGCGCTACATCATCGCGCCGATCTGCCACGGCACGAATTCGGCGTCGCCGTAGCCTAAGTCCTCCGACTTGGTGTGCGCACCCGAGGCGACCGCCAGCACCTTCCTGAAAATCTCCTCGCCCTTGTCGCGCGACCGAGCACGCCGTCGAGGATGTCGCCGCAATTGATGTCCATGTCGTCGATCATGCTCGCGTAAACCTGCGAGTTGGTCGCGAGCTTGACCGAAGGCGTCGGCTTGCAGCCGAACGCCGAGCCGCGCCCGGTCGTGAAGCACATCACGTTGGCGCCGCCCGCGACCTGGCCGGTCGCGCCCACCGGGTCGTAGCCCGGCGTATCCATGAACACGAAGCCCTTCTCCTTCACGGGCTCGGCATATTCGTAGACCGCGCGCATGCGTCGTGGTGCCGCCCTTGGCGGCGGCGCCGAGCGACTTCTCCAGAATGGTGGTGAGCCCGCCCGCCTTGTTGCCGGGCGAGGGATTGTTGTTCATCTCGCCGCCGTTGCGCTCGCAATAGGCTTCCCACCACTTGATGCGCTCGACCAGCTTCTCGCCGACCGCGCGATTGACGGCGCGGCGCGTCAGCAGATGCTCGGCGCCGTAGATCTCCGGCGTCTCGGAAAGGATCGCGGTGCCGCCGTGGCGCACCAGTTCGTCGACCGCGGCGCCGAGCGCCGGGTTCGCCGTGATGCCCGAATAGCCGTCCGAGCCGCCGCATTGCAGCGCGAGCGTGATCTCGGAAGCCGGCCGCGTCTCGCGCTTGGAGCGCGCCGCGATCGGGATCATCGCCTTGATGCGCTCGACGCCTTCGGCGACGGTCTTCTTGGTGCCGCCGGTCGCCTGGATGGTCATGGTCTGGAAGTGGTCGCCCTCGACCAGCCCGTATTCCTCCTTCATGCGGTCGATCTGAAACACCTCGCAGCCGAGCCCGACCATCAGGGCGCGCGCCGAGGTTGGCGTGCGTCGCGTAGCCCCACTGCGTGCGCTGGAGCACATCGTAGCCCTCGCCCTTCGCCGCGAGCCCGCAGCCGGTGCCGTGCACGAACGCCACCACGCCGTCGATTTCGGGATGATCGGCGAGCACGCCGGAGCGCTCCACCTCGCGCGCGATGAAGCGCGCCGCGGAGGCCGAGCAGTTCACCGAGGTGAGAATGCCGATGTAGTTGCGCGTGCCGGTCTTGCCCCCGGCCGCACATAGCCCTCGAAGGTCTCGCGCAGTTCGGGCGGCAGCACCTCGTCGTTGCTTCGCGCCCTCGGCGAATTGATAGTCGCGCGCGAAATCGTGCATCTCGACGTTCTGCGTGTGCACCCACTCGCCCGGCGCGATCGGCGCCGTGGCAAAGCCGATGATCTGGTCGTATTTGCGCACCGGCTCGCCCTTGCGCGATCGGCGCGACCGCCATCTTGTGCCCGCGCATGATGCGCGCATGCGCGGTGACGCCCGCGGCCGACGCGCCTTCGGGGATCGGATCGACCGCGACGACGACGTTGTCGTTCGGCGAAAGGCGGACGGTGCGCGGCGTGCTCATCCTTGCTCTCTTTTCCTAAGTGCGGCTTGGCCCGATCCCGGCCGCATGCGCGTAGCCGCGGTTCCAGGTTGGGCTGATGACCACCTCGTTGACGCAGATCGATAGCGGGCTGCTTCGCAATATATACGATCAGATCCGCCATGTGCTCGCGGCTGGATCATGCGGGCGCGCTCCTCGGCCGTCACCGGCTTCGGGCGCTTGTCGAGGATTGGCGTCGCAACCTCGGCTGGGCATAGCACGGTCGAGCGGATGCCGTTCTGAAACTCTTCCATGTTGATGGAATAGCTCATCGCGACGACGCCATGTTTCGCGGCCGACGTAGGACGGCGCCCGACACAAGCCCGACAAAGCGCCCTGCCCATGACGCGGTGTGGATCAGCAGCCCGTCCTTTTGCGGCCGCATGAGGTCGAGCGCCGCGACCGAGCAATAGAACGCACTGTTGAGATTGGCGTCGAGCACGGTCTTGATGCGCTCGGGCGTCAGCTTGCGCCCAACTGCGCTCCAGCACGTTCGAGCCCGCATTGTTGACCAGGATGTCGAGCCGGCCGAACTCTTTGGCGATCGTCGCAGCGATGCGGCTCGCGGTCTCCTGCTCGCCGAGATCGCCCGGCGCCACCAGCGCCTTGCCGCCGGCTTTCGTGATCTTGTCCGCGACCGCCTGAAGCGGCTCGCGCCGCCGCCCGGTCAGCGCGACTGCCGCGCCCTCGCGCGCGAGCGCCAAAGCCGCCGCCTCGCCGATGCCGCTGCCCGCGCCGGTGACCCAGGCGACCTTTCCGGCGAGGCTGATCACGGCGGCTTACAGCACCTTGCCGGAGGCGTTATCGATCAGGTGCATGTGGTCGAGATGCGCGGCCATCTTCATCGAGGCGCCGACATTTGCGCCCGCGTTCGGATCGGTGCGCCCGCAGACTTCGGTGCCTCCGATTGAGAAGAACACCATCGTCTCGTTGCCCATGGGCTCGACGACTTCGATCCCGGCATCGAACGTCGCAAGGTTCTTCGTGCCGTTGGTTTTCGCCTCGGTCATGTGCTCCGGCCGGATGCCGAACGTCAATTCCTTGCCCGATGGCGGGCCGATAGCGCTGCACGCGGTCGGCCGGCACCGCAAAGGCAATCGTGTCGGACAGCCGGACGTTCAGACCCTCGCCCGCCTGTTCGAGCCTGCATGGAATGAAGTTCATCGCTGGCGAGCCGATGAAGCCCGCGACGAACCGCGTCGCCGGCGAATGATAGAGGAAATTCGGCGCGCCGATCTGCTCGATCTTGCCCTTGTTCATCACCACCACGCGATCGGCAAGCGTCATCGCCTCGACCTGGTCGTGCGTGACGTACACCGTCGTGGTGCGCACCTTCTGGTGCACGCGCTTGATCTCGGTGCGCATCTGCACGCGCAGCTTGGCGTCGAGGTTCGAGAGCGGCTCGTCGAACAGGAACACCTTCGGATTGCGCACGATCGCGCGGCCCATCGCGACGCGCTGGCGCTGACCGCCGGAGAGCTGGCGCGGCTTGCGGTCGAGCAGTTCGGTGATGTCGAGGATGCGCGCGGCTTCCTGCACGCGCTTCTCGATCTCGGGCTTGGGAAAATGCTTCAGCCGCAGCCCGAACGACATGTTCTGGTAGACCGTCATGTGCGGGTAGAGCGCGTAGTTCTGGAACACCATCGCCATGTCGCGGTCCTTCGGCGGCACATCGTTGACCACCTCGCCGTCAACCGCGATCTCGCCGCCCGTGATGTCCTCCAGCCCCGCGATCATGCGCAGCGTCGTGGACTTGCCGCAGCCCGAAGGGCCGACCAGCACGACGAACTCCTTGTCGGCGATATCGAGATCGATCGCACTGACCGCCTCGACATCATCGTAATATTTGACAACCTTGCGAAGCGAGACTTGCGCCATGCTAACTCAACCCTTCGTCGCGCCGGCGGTGAGCCCGGCGATGTAATAGTCCATCAGGAACGCGTAGATGATCAGCGGCGGCGCGGCGCCGAGCAGCGCGCCGGTCATGATCTGGCCCCAGTTGAACACGTCGCCCTTGATCAGCGACGTGATGATGCCGACCGGCAGCACGAGCTGATCCGCCGACGTCGTGAACGCCAGCGGATAGAGGAACTGCGCCCAGCTCACCGTGAAGGCGAAGATGGTCGCGGCGATCAGCCCCGGCAGCGCCACGGGGATGAACACGCGCATGAGGATTTGGCGGTAGTTCGCGCCGTCCATCAGCGCGGCTTCGTCGAGTTCCTTCGGGATCGAGGCGAAATAGCCGATCATGATCCACGTACAGAACGGCACCGTCAGCGTCGGATAGAGGATCAGCAGCACCCACCACCGATTGATCAGCTCGATGCCGGTCCACTCGTTGAAGACAGCGAACATCTTGAACAGCGGCAGGAACAGCAGCGTTTCCGGGATGAGGTAGGTCAAGAACACGCCGGTCGCGAGCGTGGCCGACCCCCAAAACTTCATGCGCGACAGCGCGAATGCCGCCGGTACGCTGATCAGCATGGTGATCGTCACCGTGAAGATGCTGACGATCGCCGAGTTGCGGAAATAAGTCAGATAGCTCGTCGACGTCAGCAGCTCGACGTAATTGCTCAGCGTCGGATTGTAGACCCACCATGGATTGGTCGCCGCCGAAATCTCCGCGCTCGTCTTCAGCGACGTGATGAACATGTAGATCGGCGGGGTGAGGAAGAAGATCGCGAATATCACAAGGAAGAAATACGACCAGCGCAGCGCCCAGCGCCGGTCGCCGCTCATGCTGCCGTATTTGGGCTTGGTGGCCGGGATGCTGCCGGCCGTCGCCGATACCGTGCTCATGCTTCGTTCCCCCGCCGCGTGATGTCGCGCAGGATGAAGATCGCCGCGATCGTGAGGATCGGCACCATGAACAGCGAGACCGTCGCGCCGAGCGGGATATCGCCGCCCTCGATTCCGACCCGGAAGGACCAGGTGGCGAACACATGCGTCTTGTCGATCGGACCGCCGGCCGTGAGAATGCGCACGATGTCGAAGTTGGCGAACGTTACGATCAGCGAGAACAGCGCCGTGATGGCGATGATGTTGCGCATCATCGGCAAGGTCACGAACCACATGCGTTGCCAGAAATTGGCGCCGTCGATTGCGGCAGCTTCGTAAAGCTGCTCCGGCACGGATTTCAGCGCCGCCAGATACATGATCATGAAGAACGGCGCGCCGATCCAGACATTGACCAGGATGACCGAAAAGCGCGCCCAGTTGGCATCGCCGGTCCACGGGATCGGGCCGACGCCGAACAGCGCCAGGATCCAGTTGAATGCGCTGTAGGACGGGTCGAACAGCCACAGCCACGCGAGCGTGCTCATGGCGGGCGGGATAACCCACGGCACCAGCAGCATGCCGCGCCACTTGCGCTGGCCCTTGGACGGGATGTTGTGCACGAAATGCGCGACAAAGAATCCGATGATCGCTTTGAAGATCACCGCCGTGATGGCGAAGATGCAGGACTGCTGCACCACCATCCAGAACGTCTCGCGCTTGAACAGGAACAGGAAGTTCCCGAAGCCGACGAAGCGCTCCATCGATTTGTTGAGCGTGGCGAGATGGATCGAATAGAGCGCCGGGTACAGCACCAGCAGCAGGATCAGCAGAATCAGCGGCAGCGCCATCAGGAACGCGATCGTCGACTTCCGCTGCATCGCCTTGCGCAGGCCGGTGCGTTTGCGAGCGCTCTGCTTCGGCAGAGCCCTGGTGTCGTTCAGGACGGCATCGACCATCGCTTCCCCTCATCCATAGCCTGGCAGGTTCAACGCGAGCCGCGCGTCCTGCCTTGTCGCCCCAGCCTGATGGGATTGACGGGCGCGCAACAAGTGCGCGCCCGCGCTATTGTGTGCTTCCGCAGACTTAGGTCCGCATGAAGCCTTCGAGCTCGCTCTCCGCCCAGGCGAGCGTCTTTTCCATGGCCTCGCCCTGCATATGCCGCACGGTCATCTTGGTCATGATGCCCTGCGTATAGATCTGCACGGCGATCTTGGGCGGCGCCGGCGACGCAGCAATCGACAGGATCTGATGATTGTGCGGGTTCGGATAGTGGTAGAGCGTGCCCTTGGGCGGCCCTTCCTCGGCCCAGGTCTTGAGCGTGGTCAGTTTCTCGAAGGACGGCAGATCGTAACCGCCACTCGCCGCCACCAGCTTCTCGACCGCATCCGGCTGCGACAGGCGTGCCAGCACGCTCTTGGCCGCCGGCTTGTTCTTGCTGAAGTTCCAGATGCCCCAGAAGTACGGCAGGAACGGCGAGTAGCGTCCCTTCGGACCGGCCGGCATTCCGTGGGTCCAGCATTGCTCGGCAACTTGTGGCGCGTCGCGCTTGGCGACCGCCCAGGCGCTCGGCGGGTTCATGATCGAGGCCCCGCGGCCCGACACGATCCACTTGTTGTTTGACGAGTCGTCCCACGCCGGGGCGTCCGGGGGAAAGAACTTCGACAACTTGGCGTAGTATTCGAGTGCCTGACGGACGCTGTCCGATTTCACCGTGATCTTGCCCTTGGCATCGACGAGTTCGGCGCCGAAGGACGAGAAGAACGCGCCTGCAGTATCGACCGAATCCGAGGTTGTGCCGAGTCCGACGCCGAAGGCGACGCCGGCCTTGTGACAGGCTTCGGCGGCCTTCAGGTACGTGTCTGTGGTCCAGGAGTCGGCTTTCGGGGGCGATCCGGCCGGATAGAGCGCCTGGACGTCGATGCCGGCATGCTGCTTCATCAGGTCGATACGCGAGCACGGGCCCTTGATCTGGCTGCCGATGGTAGCGGGGATCGCGATCCATTTGCCGTCAGTCCGGCCGAGATATTCGACGGTCTTGTTGACCGCGCCGTTTTTCTCGATCAGCGGCTTCATGATGTCGTCGACCGGCTCAAGGCTCTTGGCGTGGTCGGCCGGCTGCCAGGTCGGCATGGCCATGATGTCGTGACCGGAACGGGCCTGCGCCTCCGCCGCGATGGTGAGGAGGTTCTTGTTTCCTTGCGACGGGATGTAGTCGATCGTGACTTCGACCTTCTCCTTTTCGGCCCATTCTTTGACGATGGCTTCGGAGGTCTTGTTGGCGCCCGGGACCCAGTGATCCCAGAAACCGATCGAGAGCTTGCCGGCGGCGTGCGCGCCGCGGACGTACGGTGCGGCAACGAGTGCCGTCGTGGCGAGCGCCGCTGTCTTGATCGCGGTACGGCGTGTTATTCCAGAGCGCATTGAGTTTACCTCCCTCTATTCGTTTCCTACCGTCGGCGGATTGTTTTTCATTTTTCGACGATACGAAACCATACACCAACATGTTACGGCCCGGCTAGCCGCCCCCGGCTCGGATTTGCCCAGGGCGGAAGAGTTGCCCGGCCACGTATTAGACCATCGTCGTAGGCTTTCTATTTCACCAGCCCGGCCAGGCGAGGAAGCCAGAGCGTGAGTTCCGGGATCAGCGTGATCGCGATCAGCGAAAACAGCAACGGGACGAGCCAAGGCAGGATCGCCATGGTGGTCCGCTCCAGCGACAGCTTGGCGATCCGGGACAAGACAAACAGCACCATGCCGAGCGGCGGGTGCAGCAGCCCGATCATCAAATTCAGCGTCATCACCACGCCGAAATGCACCGGGTCGATCCCGACCTTCGTGATCACCGGCATGAGGACCGGCACGAGAATGCTGATGGAGGCGATGGGCTCGAGGAAACAGCCGATCACCAGCAGCAGCACATTCGCCAGCAGCAGGATGACGTAGCGGTTGTCGGTCACCGCGAGAAGCGCCTCCGCAGTGTATTCGGTCACGCGCGTGGTGGTGAGCACCCATCCGAACAGCGAGGCAGCGCCGACGATCAGCAGCACGCCGGCCGTGGTCTCGATCGTGTCCATCGTGACTTTGTAGAACTGCTTCAACGACAGCGTGCGGTAGAGGAAGATGCCGAGCATCATCGCCCATGCGCAGGCCGCGATCGCAGCCTCCGTGGGCGTGAACCAACCGAACGTCATGCCGCCGATAATGATCGCAGGCGTGAGCAGCGCGGGAAACGCCGCCACGAAGCTGACCGCCAGGACCTTCCAGCGGAAGACCTGATCGCGCCCCATGTTGTATCTGCGCGCGCAGTAATAGACGTAGAGCATCATGAACAGCATCATCACCACGCCCGGGATGACGCCGCCGAGAAAAAGTGCGCCGATCGAGACGTTCGCCATCATCCCGTAGATCACGAACGGCAGCGACGGCGGGATGATCGGGCCGAGCGTTGACGACGCAGCCGTGACGCCGACCGCGAACTCGGTCGAATAGCCGTGGTCCTTCATCGCCTTGATCTCGATCGTACCGAGGCCGGCGGCGTCCGCGATCGCTGTGCCCGACATGCCGGCGAAGATCACCGAGCCGACGATGTTGACGTGCGCCAGCCCGCCGCGCATCCAGCCCGCAAGCGCGACGGCGAAGTCGTAGATGCGGTTGGTGATCCCGGCCGAGTTCATCAGATTGCCGGCGAGAATGAAGAACGGCACCGCCAGCAGCGGGAAACTGTCGATGCCGCCCGCCATGCGATGCAGGATCACGAAGTCCGGAATACCGGCGATGAAGTGCGTATAGAGCAGTGACGAGCCGGCGAGCGCGATGAACACCGGCACGCCGGCGATCAGGACCGCGATAAAAACGAAAAACAAAATCGTCATCGTTCAGTCCGCCGCGACTTGGTGCGTCACATCATGCGGCTTGCTCCAGCGCTCGCGCGCATTGCGCCAGACATTCATGATCTGGCGCGCGAACATCAGGAAGCAGCCGAACGCGACGCCACCATAGACCCAGCTCATCGGCAGCTCGAACACCGTCATACGCTGATAGTGCATGCGCTCGACGATCAGCACCGAGAAATAGGCGAGCAGACCAAGGAAACCGAGCGTGATGAAATCGACGGTCGCGAGCAGCGCCGCTCGCATCGGCCCAGGCTTCATCACGTTCGACAACAGCTCGACCGCGATGTGCGTGTTCTTGCGCGTCACCATCGCGCCGCCGATGAAGGTGATCCACATCAGCCCGTAGCGCGCGATTTCCTCGGTCCAGGCGAGGCTGTCGTTGAGCACGTAGCGGGTGAAGAACTGGAGAAAGACGATGAATGCGAGGCTCCAGAAAATCACGAACGCAATCCAGTCCTCCGGGTGATGCTCGATGACGATTTCCTCTTCCTCGACATGGATGAGGTGTTCCTCAGGTGGAGGCTTCCGGTCGGTCATGCTGTCCCCTCGCCCGCTCCACCCCTCATCCTGAGGAGCGCGGCGCAGCTGCGCGTCTCAAAGGCTGGCCAAGGCTTACGGCCATGATTCGAGACGCGTCGCTTACGCGACGCTCCTCACCATGAGGTTCGATTACTTCAGCGCCTGGAACGCATCGTATTCGGCCTTGGTCCAGCCGGCCCCTGCGCTCGCATCGTTGTGCAGCGGCATCGCCGCCTTGCGGAACGCCTCACGGTCGACTTCCACCACGGTCTTGCCGAGCTTGCGCAATTCGTCGGCGGTCTTCTGCTCGGACTCGCGGATCTGGTTCGAGGACCTGGCGGCAGCTGCAAGCAGGACTTCCTCGAACACCTTTTTGTCGGCGTCGCTGAGCTTCGGCCACACATGGCTGCCCACGATGGTGAGCAGCGATTCGATGATATGGCCGGTCAGCATGATGTGCGACTGCACCTCATAGAATTTCTTGGCCATGATGGTCGGGAGAGGATTCTCCTGGCCGTCCACAGTGCCCTGCTGGAGGGCGAGATACACCTCGGCGAAGGCGATCGGGGTGGCGTTCGCCCCTACCGATTTCGCCAGCATGAGGTAGAGCGGCGCCGGCGGCACGCGCAGCTTCATGCCCTTCATGTCTTCCGGCTTGGTGATGGCCTTGTTCGCCGTCACCATGCGCTGGCCGTAGTAGGTGAGCGCGATGATCTTGTGCTTGGTCTTGTCTTCGTAGCCCTTGGCGATGTCGCGGAACAGCTTGCCGTCGCGGTACGCTTTCCAGTGATCGAAGTCGCGAATCATGAACGGCGCGCCGGAGATTGCCAGCGACTTGTGGATCGAGCCGGCGAATGACGTGCCGGTATAGATCATGTCGACGGTGCCGAGGCCGAGCCCTTCGTTGATCTGGTTCTCATTGCCGAGTTGCGAGGCGGGAAACACGCCGATCTCGTAGCGGCCGTTGGTACGCTTCTTGATCTCGTCTGCTGCCCACAAGCGCATCGGTGTGATAGGGCTCGGCAACCTCGTAGACGTGGGCCCATTTGAGTTTGGTCTGTGCCGATGCGGGGCCGCACAATCCGGCCGCGGCAACGAGTAATGTTGCGCCGAGCGTGATCCGGCGCGTCCAATGCGACATGCGTTCCTCCCGAACGTTGATATGCCAACGGGCCTCTTGCGAGCCCCTTCGCGACCCCTGCTTGATGAAGGCCACGTGTCGAACTAACATGTTACTATGCCGGTGGTGACACGCAAGAGTCCATACGCCTTTCTGCCAGTGCTGACCCGCCAGGGCCGCGGCGGCACCGTGCAGCGCGTCCAGGAGGTGATCCGCGACGCGATCGTGCGGCTTGAGCTGCCGCCGGGCAGCCCGATCGACAAGGCCGCGCTGTGCGCGCGGCTCGGCGTCTCGCGCTTTCCGGTTTCCGAAGCGCTCGGGCGGCTCGCGGCCGAAGGCTTCGTCGAGGTGCTGCCGCAACGCGGCACGCGCGTCGCGCGCATCGACCTCGCGGACTGCCGCCAGGCGATGTTCATCCGCCGCGCGCTTGAGACCGAAGCGGTGCGCGCGATTGCGCCGCGCACGGACGCCGTGCTGCTCGCCGCGCTGGACCGTAACCTGCGCGAGCAGGAAGGCGCGCTCGGCAACGACCATGGCGGCCTCTTCCACGAGCTCGACCTCGAACTGCACGAGTTGCTGCTCGGTTTCCTCGGGTATGAGCGTGTCAGGCATGCCGTCGAGGCGGCGCGCGGGAGCCTCGACCGGGCGCGGCTGTTCATGTGCACCCCGCAGCGCCAGGTTTCGACCTTCGCGGAGCACAAGGCGATCGTCGCGGCGCTGAAAAAGCGCGACCCGGAGGCCGCGGTCAGCGCGATGGGAAGCCATCTCGACGCCGTGATGGCCGAGCTTGTCGATTTCGCCGGGCGCAACCCCGACGCTGTCGCCCAGCCGGCGCGCGATCCCGAGGCGGCCTGAGCTTTTTCGGTTTCCGGCAAGATCCGCCCGAAAGCCGCAATGCGGCGCAATTTTCCGCGCGCGCGTCGTGGAACAATGCCTTCGCGTTATCGTTTACGGCTGGTTAACGCCCTTGCCGGAGGATGGTCGCGGGGCCGGGCGTGACTGGGATCGCATGGAGTTTTCCGATGGTGCTGCACCCGCTTTCACCGGCCGAGGCCCTTCCCTTTGGAGACATGTCGCTTGCGCCGTTCGCCATGACCAAGCGGACCGAAGCTGACCTTGCCAGCGCCATGGCCGAGCATTTGCGCGACGCGCGCCTCGCCTCCGGCTCCGAAGCCCTGAGTGCGCTTCGCCGTAGCGTTTCCGAACTCGCCGCTGACCGCCCGCGTGATGGCGCTCGGCGCGCTGATGCGGCGCTAATTACATACCGAGATACGCCTGCCGCACGCGGTCGTCGGCCAGCAGGTCCGCGCCCGAGCCCGACAGCGTGATGCGGCCGTTCTCCAGCACATAGGCGCGGCTCGCGAGCCGCAGCGACACCGCGACGTTCTGCTCGACCAGCACGCAGGTCAGCCCCTCGCGGTTGAGGTCGCGGATCGCCTTGAGCACGTCCTGCACGATGGTCGGCGCAAGGCCGAGCGAGGGTTCGTCGAACATCACGAGGTCCGGCGCGCCCATCAGGCAGCGGCCGATCGCCAGCATCTGCTGCTCGCCGCCCGATAGCGTGCCGGCCGCCTGGCGCAGCCGCTCCTGCAAGCGCGGAAACAGCGCAAGAACCCGCTCGCGGTTCGCCTCGCGCGCGGCCTTCGCGCGCGGCAACATCGCGCCGGTGTCGAGATTTTCGGCGACGGTGAGCGTGGGGAACACCTGGCGCCCTTCCGCCACCTGCCCGATGCCCAGATTGCACACGCGATGGCTCGGCCAGCCCGCAATGTCGCTGCCGCGATAACGGATCGCGCCGCGCGCAGGGCGAAGCATTCCGGCGATGGTGCGAATGAGCGAGGTCTTGCCCGCGCCGTTGGCGCCGACGATGGCGACGATTGCGCCCTCCTCCACCTCAAGCGAAACGCCATCGAGCGCCTGCGCGTCGCCGTAGAACACGTCGATGTTCTCGACGGAAAGCATCAGATCGCCTCCGCACCGAGATAGGACGAGATCACGGCCGGCTCGCGCACCACGTCGGCCGGGCTGCCGAGCGCGATCGGCGCGCCGTGATGCAGCACCAGCACTTGGGTAGCCAGCGCCATCACGGCGCGCATCACATGCTCGATCAGCAGAATGGTGAGGCCTTGCGCGTTGAGTTGGCGCAGGATCGCCACGATGCGATCGGTCTCGGTCGGGCGAAGGCCTGCCATCACCTCGTCGAGCAGCAGAGAGCTGCGGCGCGGTTGCGAGCGCACGCGCGACTTCGAGCCGCTTGCGGTCGGGCAAGGTCAGCGATTTCGCCACGCGCGCGCGTTTGTCGAACAGATCGAGCTGACGCATCACGTCATGTGCCGTTGCTCGCGCTTGCGCCGTATCGGAGGTGCGCAGGAGCGCGCCGACCATGATGTTGTCTTCCACGGTCAGCGCCGGGAACGGCCGCACGATCTGGAACGTGCGTGCGATGCCGCGGCGGCAGATCTCATCCGGCCGCCGCCCATCGATGCGTTCGCCCTGAAACGCGATCGTGCCATCGTCCGGCTTCAGCGCGCCCGCAATCATGTTGAACAGCGTGGTCTTGCCGGCGCCGTTGGGCCCGATCACCGCGAAGATCTCGCCGCGCTCGACCTCGAAGCTTGCGCGATCGACCGCCACCAGCCCCCGGAAACGCTTCGACACGCCGGCGATGGAAAGCAGCGCGCTCATGAGCGCCGCTCCAGCCCAAGACGGCGCGCAACCCACGGCCAGATGCCGTCGGGCAGCGCCATCACGACGATCAGCAGGCAAATACCGTAGAACACCTGCTTGGCGCCGGGCCAGTCGAAACCGAGCGCATGCATCAATTCGGTCACGCCTTCCGACAGGCCGGTGAGCACAAACGCGCCGAGGATCGGCCCGAACAGCGTGCCGATGCCGCCGATGATCGGCGCGAGGATCAACTCGATCGAGCGGGAGATGTGAAACACCTGCTCGGGAAACAGGTTGTTGTAATAGAACGCGAAGAACACGCCCGCGACCGCGGTCATGCCTGCCGAGATCACGACGGCGAACATCTTGTAACGGAACGTGTCGATGCCGAGCGCGCGCGCGGCTTCCTCGTCCTCGCGGATCGCCAGCCAGAAATAACCCATGCGGCTGCGCAGCAGCAGATGACACACCAGAAACGCCGCGACGGTGAGCGCGAGGATCACGTAGTAGAACATGATCGGCTTGCCGCGCAGGTTCCACAGGTCGTTCTGCGTGTACTGCGCGACCGGCAGGAAGAAACCCGCCGAGCCGCCGACGAAACGCAAGTGATCGAAGCCGATGCGCGCGAATTCGGCAAACGCAATGGTGAGGATCGCGAAATAGACGCCGGCGACGCCGAAGCGAAACGCGAGAAATCCGATGATCGCGCCGCACGCCATCGCGACCGGAATCGCGGCGAGCAGCCCGATCCACGGGCCGACGCCGTAATGCACGTAGAGCGCCGCCGCCGTGTAGCCGCCAAGCCCGACATAGATCGCGTGGCCGAGCGAAAGCTGGCCCGCAAAGCCCATCATGATGTTCCAGGCCTGACCCGCATAGGCGAAGTAGAGGATGAGGATCAGAATCGTCAGCAGGTAATCGTTGGCGAAACGCGGCGCGATGAGGAGGCCGGCGAGCAGCGCCACGATCAGCACGATGCTGCGTTTCGGAACCCCTTCGAGCAGCCGGCTCATGACGTGCGCTTGCCCAAAATGCCCTGCGGGCGGAACAGCAGCACCAGCACCAGGATCGCGAACGCGAACATGCTTTTCGCCGACGGCGTGAACAGCAGGCCGGCCATCGCCTCGGTCATGCCGATCAGCACGCCGCCGAGCAGCGCGCCCGGCATCGAGCCGAGCCCGCCGGTGATGACGATGACGAACGCGAGCAGCGTGTAGGCCGGCCCGAGCGGCGGCGTCACGTCGATGATCAGCACCAGCATCGAGCCTGCCGCGCCGACGCAGGCTGCGCCGAGCCCGAAGGTCAGCGCATAGAGCCGCTTCACGTTCAGCCCGACCACCAGCGCGCCGGTGTAATTGTCGGCGCAGGCGCGGATCGCCTTGCCGAGTATCGCTGAAGCGGAAGAATGCAAACAGCGCCGCCGAGACCACGATCGCGGCTGCGGCCGCGTAGACCTTGGTGGCGTCGACGATGATCGGCCCGAGCGCGAAGCTGTCGAACGAATAGGATGTCTGCACGCTGCGCGCGTCCGGCCCGAAGATCAGCAGCAGCACGTTGACCATGATGATCGCGACCGCGACCAGCAACATGAACTGCGAATGCTCCGGCCGGTCGACGAACGGGTTGATCAGCCCGGCCTGCATCACATAGCCGAGCGCAAACAGCACGCCCGCGATCGGCACCATCATCACCAGCGGATCGAGCTTGAACGCCTGGAACAGCACGATCGCGATGTACATCGCGATGGTCATCATCTCGCCGTGCGCGAAGTTGACCACGCGCACGACGCCGAAGATGACCGACAGGCCGAGCGCCATCAGCCCGTAGACGAGGCCGGTCAGCAGCCCGCTCACCGCCACGTTGAGGTAGATTTCTGCGGGCACCGTTCAGGCCTTCGCGGCCGCTCGGCACTTACCCGCGCTTGTCGTAGGGCATCATCGGGAATTCGGCCTTGGCGTCGGTGCACCCTTCGGCGCCACCGTCACGAGCTTGCCGCCGCGGTTCTGGATGCGCGGAATTCTTCAGCTTGTCGTTCTGACCCTTGGCGTTGAACGCAATACCGGGACCGGGCGAGACGTTGTCCTTGATGTCGGTCGCGCGGATCGCGTCGGCGAGCGCCTTCGGATCGGCCGAGCCGGCGCGCTTGTAGGCGTCGGCCGCGACGAGCAGCGCCTCGAACGTGTAGACGTGGTTGGTGTTGAGGCTGATCTCCGGATACTTCTTGCCGAGCGCGCCTTCGAGCGCCTTGGTGAGCTTCTTGTTCGGGTCGTACCACGGCACGAAGCTGAGCGGCCCGTCGGAGAGCTTGCCGAGGGTTTTCAGATACTGGTCCTCGTACCAGCCCGGCCCCATGCTCAGCACCGCCATCGGCGACCAGCGCTGCTTGACGAGCTCGCGAGTAATCAGGATCGCGTCGTTGAGGCGGCTGACGACGAGCAGCGCGTCGGCACCGGTGGCCTTGGCCTTGGCGACCTCGACCGAGAGATCGCGCGCGGTCGGATCGTAGGCGATCGTCTCCTTGATCGTGTAGGGCATGTTGAAGCGCGGCATCACGGCGCCGATGCCTCCCGCCATCGCGGTGCCGAACGTGTCGTTGACGTGCATGAACACGACCGACTTCGGCGCACTGCCCGCGGCCTCGAAGATTTCCTTCTGGTTGGCGAAGGCATCGCCGAGGATCATCCCGGCGACCGGGAAATTGCGGAACACGAACTTGTAGCCCTGCTCGGTGATCGGCGGAGCGGCCGCGATATTGATGACGTAGGGAATGCCCTTCTGCTCGGCGACCTGCGCGATCGCGGTGCTCTGGCCGCTATCGAACGCGCCGATCAGAAGCTGCGCGCCGTCCGCGATCAGCTTCTCGGCGCGGGAACGCGCGACCTCGACGTTGGTTTCGGTGTCGGCGTTCATGATTTGCAGATCGGGCAGGCCGATATCCTTCAGGATCGGCCCGGCAAGCTCGACGCCACGGAAGCAGTCCTGCCCGATGCCAGCCTGCGCGCCCGAGCGCGGCAGCAGCACGCCGACTTTCAGCGGCCCGCCTTGCGCGCGGACGATGGCAGGCGCTGCGATGAGAGCGGTCGCGGTACCGGCGAGCAGATGACGGCGGGTAAGGTGGGTCATGAATTCCTCCCTGGATTTGGCGCGCAAACTTAGAGGCTTTGTCCCGCGCGGGGCAAGCCGCGATTGTTATGCCTTATAACATATTCGACCGCTGGACACTCACGCGGCAAACAGCCGCTCGATGCCGGCTGCGATCTCGAACAGGCGGCGGTCGTGGCCGTTGCGCGCCACCAGCATCAGCCCCACCGGCAGGCCCGGCCCCGGAATCGGTATCGAGATCGAGCAGTTGTCGAAGAAATTCCAGGTGAGCGTGTTGCGCAACAGCAGCATGTTCTTGGTGTTGAAGGTGTTCGTATCCTGCATCTCGGCGATCGTCGGCGCCACGATCGCGGTGGTCGGCATGATCCAGGCATCGAAGGCGGACAACTGCGCATCCATGGCGCGGACGAGCCGTGTGCGCGCCTGCATCATCTCCACGTAGTCGGCCGCCGTAACCTTGCCGCCGCGCTCGATCCGCACCCGCACATTGGGGTCGTATTCCGCCGCATGCCTGGCGAGCCTGCTCGCGATGGACCGCAAAGGCCTCGGCTGGCGCAAAGCCGCCCTTCGCGTTGACCTCGACCATCTCGTCGACCAGCGGCATCGGCTCGTCGGTGACGCGCGCGCCGGCTTCGCTGAGCTTCTTGCGCGCCGCGCCGAAGCGCGTGCCGACGGTGTTGTCCCATTCGGTTGTCAACATGCCGCGCGGCACGCCGAGGCGCAGGCCCGCGACGGGTGCGGGCTTTAGCGGCGCGTAGTCAATGCCAGCGATGACGGCGTCGCCCTTCGCACAATCCTCCACCGTACGCGTGAGCGGCCCGATGGAGTCGAGGGAATAGGACAATGGGAACGCGCCATCGGTGGGTACGCGTTGCTTGCTCGGCTTGTAGCCGACGATGCCGCAGAGCCCCGCCGGAATGCGGCACGAGCCGCCGGTATCGGTGCCGATCGCGATCTCGCACATCCGGTCCGCGGCCGACGACGGCGGCGCCGGACGAGGAGCCGCCCGGCACGCGCGCACGGTCGGCCGGATTACCCGGCGTGCCGTAATGCGGGTTCATGCCGACGCCCGAGAACGCGAACTCGCTCATGCCGGTCTTGGCAACGATCACCGCTCCGGCCGCGCGCAGCCGCCGCACCACCGGCGCGTCGGCCGTGGCCGGCGGCGCGTCGGCGAGAATGCGCGAGCCCGCGCGCGTCGGCTCGCCCTTCACGTCGAACAGGTCCTTGATGCTGACGATCGCGCCATCGAGGACCCCAAGCGAAATGCCGCTCTTGGCCCGTGCGTCCGCGGCGTCCGCCGCCGCGCGCGCGGTGTCTGCGTAGACCGTCAGGCAGGCGCGTGCGCCCTCGCCGGCCGGATCGGCGATGCGGGCGAGCGCCTGCTCCAGACGATCGCGCGCGCTCATGACACCACCGGCAGCGTGACGACATCGTAGCCGTGTGCCATGCGTCGCTGGAGCACGGGATCCTCCAGCTCCATGTCGAAGCGTACGGCCGGGCGGATGCCGCCTATCGCGCCAAGCGTTCCGCACATCATGATCGTGCCGGGCGCGAAGCCTTTGTCGCCCGCATAGCGGCGGATCAAATCCTCAGGATGGCGCATCGCCGCAAGCGGGCCTTCCTGATAGAGCACGCGCTGCCCGTCGATCGTCGCGTACGAGCGGATGACGATCGTGTCCCAATGACTGGCGATGTCATCGAAGCGCCACAACGCCGAGCCCAACACCTTGCCGCAAAGCTGCTTCGAGAGCGCGATGCCCATCGTCTCGGCCTTGCGATCGGTGTGGTCGGAGCCGACCGTCACCCACAGCCCATCGGAGAGCGCGACGATGATTGGTTCGACCTCGCCCGACGTATCGGGTCCGAGCACTTCGAGCCGACCGGTCTGCATCACGTTGTTGACAGCGTTGCGATAGAACACCGGCACCGTGGTCGGCGCCGGCACGCCGATCGCCGCCAGCTCTTCGATGTGATGGTTGAGCGCCGCCTCGTCGCGGCCGGTCCAGCCGGCAACGATCAGCGTGTGGGGCGTGACGGTGACCTGGTCGGTCTTGTCCTTGTGGTGTCGTGTGAACGAAAGCATTCAGGCTCCGAGCCCGCCTTTGTCGGCGATGAATTTGACCACCGTATCCACTCCGCTGCCGGTCTTCAGATTGGTGAACACGAACGGCCGGCGTCCCGCGCATCTTCTTCGCGTCGCGCTCCATCACGTCAAGCGAGGCGCCGACATGCGGCGCGAGATCGACCTTGTTGATCACCAGCAGATCCGAGCGCGTGATGCCGGGCCCGCCCTTCGAGGGGATCTTGTCGCCGGCCGCGACGTCGATCACGTAGACCGTGATGTCGGCAAGTTCCGGCGAGAAGGTCGCTGCGAGATTGTCGCCGCCGGATTCGATCAGCACCAGATCGAGATCGGGAAATTTCTGGCGCATCTCGGCGATCGCCGCGAGATTGATCGAGGCGTCCTCGCGGATCGCCGTGTGCGGGCAGCCGCCGGTCTCCACACCCGCAATGCGCTCGGGCGCGAGCGCGCCGGAGCGCACGAGGTATTCGGCGTCCCATTTGGTGTAGATGTCGTTGGTGATCGCCGCGATCTCGTATTCGCCGCGCAGCCGCTTGCACAGCGCATCCATCAGGGCGGTCTTGCCCGAGCCGACCGGGCCGCCGACGCCGACCCGAAGCGGGCCGTTCATTTTGTTCTTCATGCGCGGCTCATATCACGAACGGAACAGCCGCGTGTACTGCGTTTCGTGGCGCATGCTGGCGATGTCGGCGCGGAACGCCGCGCCGCCGACCTGATCGAGCGGGATGCTGAGCGCGCGCGCGGCGGTTGCGGCGACGATCGGCTCGAATGCCGCGAGCAGGCGCTGGCCGTCGGTTTGGCCGAGCGGAATGAGCCGTACGCCCGCCGAGATGAGGTTTGCCGTCACGGCATGCAGATAGGCGTTCAGCGCGGGCTCGACCGCGATGCCGTGACCCGCCGCCGCGACGCCCACCGCGACCGGATAGGCGATCGCGCCATCCCAGATCGCGGCCAGCCGGTCGAGCGCCGCGCATGGCCAGGCGGCGCGCGTCGCTTCGACGAAGGCGCGGCCCTGCGCGGTGGTTTCGAGATGGCGTTCTTTGGAGGGCGCGAATGCGGCGGCGAGTTCGGCGACGTCGCGCAGCGCCCCATCATTCTCCGCGGTGACCGCCCGATGCGCATGGACGAAAAACACCGCATCGCAGAAGCCCGAACCCTCCGCGATCGTCACGGCGAGCCAGCGCTTCAGTGTTTCGGCATCCTTGATGTCGCCACTCTCGACCGCCCACTCGATGCCGCTGGAATACGAGAATGCTCCCACGGGATAAGCCGGCGAGAGCCACGCCATCAAGCGATAGAGCGCCGACTGTTCAGTCATGCGAGTGCGAGTGGCCGCCGCCATGTGGCGCGGCCGGCTCCGGATCGAACGGCGCGTCGAGCGGCGTCACGCTCGCGCCGAGCCCGCGCAACATTTCCTCAAGCACATGGTCGCGTCGAATTCGGAAGCTCTTGTCGGTGAACTGGATGTCGGTGTGGCGATTGCCGATGTGCCATGCAAGGCGCACGAAATCCAGCGGCGCTTTCACGGTGACCTGCACGAGTTCTTCCACCTTCCCTGCGACCAGCACGACCGATCCGTCGTCAAGCACGAGCCCATCGCCGTCACGCAACATCATGGGTTGCGCGAAATCAAGCAGCAGGCTCATGCCCTTTTCGGTCGTCAGTACGATCCGCCGCCGCAAGCGGTCATCGGCATCGAGGACGACACGATCCACCCTTCGCGCAGGATCCCAGGTTCCGGCATCTGCGAT
Source organism: uncultured Alphaproteobacteria bacterium (assembly GCA_963800695.1). GTDB lineage: Bacteria > Pseudomonadota > Alphaproteobacteria > Rhizobiales > Xanthobacteraceae > PALSA-894. The sequence continues at coordinate 41,266 of CAWDCA010000005.1, forward strand.
ACCACCGACATGGCGCATGTCGCTCAGGTCTCCGGGTCCGGAAAGTCGTCGCCAGCCGCCGCGCGGATCAGCTTCTCCAGTTCGAACCGGTGACAGTGCGGCGTGTCGCAATAGCAACCGACGGAGATCGGCGTGCGCTTGGCGACTTCCGCGAGCGTCCGGATGGTCTGGCGCGGGTCGGTCTTGCCCATCTCGGCACAGTAACGCTTGGCAAAGGTCTTCCAGATCTTCGGGTCCTGCACATCGTGACTGTGCGCCCAGTTCAACAGCTCACGGCTCGGCGCCAGTGTCGGCAGCCACACATCCATGTAGTCCGCGCCGCATAGTCTTCCTTCTTCACGCCGCGCGGGAGCAGCCGCGCGCTGCCCAGCCGCAGCCCCTCGCCGGGCCGCCGCTTGCTGCCATATCGATAATTGGAAAGCCGGAGCGCCATGGCGTCACCTCGCGCCTCCGCAACTATGCACCGTCGCGCTCAATACAGGAAATACCGCTGCGCCATCGGCAGCACCTCGGCGGGTTCGCAGGTCAGCAGTTCGCCGTCGGCGCGCACCTCGTAGGTTTCGGGATCGACGACAAGGTCCGGCGTCGCGTCGTTGTGCACCATGCTCTTTTTGTCGATCTTGCGCGTGTTGCTGACGGCGACCAGTTCTTTCTGAATTCCGAGCTTCTTGCCGAGCCCCGCTTTCACGGCCGCCTTCGAGGCGAACACAACCGATGACGCGGTGAGCGCGCGGCCGAACGCGCCGAACATCGGGCGGTAGTGCACCGGCTGCGGCGTCGGGATCGAGGCGTTCGGATCGCCCATCTGCGCCGCCACGATCGTGCCGCCCTTGATGATGCAGTCCGGCTTCACGCCGAAGAACGCAGGGCTCCACAGCACGAGGTCGGCCATCTTGCCCTTCTCGATCGAGCCGATGATCTTCGAGACGCCATGCGCGATCGCCGGATTGATGGTGTACTTGGCGACATAGCGCTTCACCCGCATGTTGTCGTTGTCGCCCTTCTCGCCCTTCATCCGCCCGCGCTGCTTCTTCATCTTGTCGGCCGTCTGCCAGGTGCGGATGATGACTTCGCCGAGCCGTCCCATTGCTTGGCTGTCCGACGACATCATTGAGAGCGCGCCGATGTCGTGCAGGATGTCCTCTGCCGCAATGGTCTCCTTGCGGATGCGGCTTTCGGCGAATGCCAGGTCTTCGGCAATCGACGGATCGAGATGGTGGCACACCATCAGCATGTCGAGGTGCTCGTCGAGCGTGTTGCGGGTGAACGGCCGCGTCGGATTGGTGGACGACGGCAGCACGTTCTTCAGTCCCGCGACCTTGATGATGTCCGGCGCGTGCCCGCCGCCCGCGCCCTCGGTGTGGAAGGCGTGAATGGTGCGGCCCTTGAACGCCTTGATGGTGTCTTCCACGAAGCCGGATTCGTTCAGCGTATCGGTGTGGATCATCACCTGGATGTCGTAGTCGTCGGCAACGGACAGGCAGTTGTCGATCGCGGCCGGCGTCGTGCCCCAGTCCTCGTGCAGCTTGAGCGCGCAAGCACCGGCTTTGACCATCTCCTCAAGCGCGGCGGGGCGTGACGCATTGCCCTTGCCGGCGAAACCGAGATTGACCGGAAACGCATCCGCCGCCTGGATCATGCGCGCGAGATGCCACGGCCCCGGCGTGCAGGTCGTGGCAAATGTCCCATGCGCCGGCCCCGTGCCGCCGCCCAGCATCGACGTCACGCCCGACATCAGCGCATCGTCCACCTGCTGCGGGCAGATGAAATGGATGTGCGTGTCGAAGCCGCCCGCGGTGAGAATCTTGCCCTCGCCTGCGATCACCTCGGTGCCAGGACCAATAATGATCGTCACGCCCGGCTGGATGTCCGGGTTGCCGGCCTTGCCGATCGAATGGATTTTTCCATCCTTCAAGCCGACGTCGGCCTTCACGATCCCCCAGTGATCGAGGATCAGCGCATTGGTGATGACGGTATCGACCGCGCCCTGCCTGTTGGTGACTTGCGACTGGCCCATGCCGTCGCGGATCACCTTGCCGCCGCCGAACTTCACCTCCTCGCCGTAAGTGGTGAAGTCCTTCTCGACCTCGATGATGAGATCGGTGTCGGCGAGCCGCACGCGGTCGCCCGTCGTCGGGCCGAACATGTCGGCGTAAATCGCGCGCTTGATTTTCACCGGCATGGCTCGCCCCTGTCTCAATTCGTCCCCAGTCTTATCCACCGGGCCTGTGAGTTATGCGGTTTCGATTGCGCCGAAATCCGCGTGCGCTATCCTGTCTCTCAGATGCTCGCGTTCGGTTCGCCGGATACGGGGATCGCCAAGACCAGATTGGTCTGGGTGCCGAAGCCGCTACCGGCGTCGCGCCACGTGATCGGTTTGATCCTGGTTCCCAGCAGCGGGTAGCAGCGCTGAGAGCGTGACGGGTGGGCGCAAGTCCGCCCGTCATCGCTTTTGGGGACCTGCAAACTCATAATTTCCCCATCACGTCGCCGCGAAAGCCATAGACCGTGCGCTTGCCGGCGAGCGCGACGAGCGTCACGTCGCGCGTCTGGCCCGGCTCGAAGCGCACCGCTGTGCCGGCCGCGATGTCGAGCCGCGTGCCGCGCGCTTTCTTGCGGTCGAACTTCAGCGCCGGATTGGTCTCGAAGAAATGGTAGTGCGAGCCGACCTGGATCGGCCGGTCGCCGGTGTTGGTGACCTGAGAGCGTCACGGTCTTGCGGCCGGCGTTCAGCTCGATCTCGCCGTCCTTGATGAAGTATTCGCCGGGGATCATGGTTTCACCGTATCGGCTCGTGCACCGTGACCAGCTTCGTCCCGTCCGGGAACGTCGCCTCGACCTGCACGTCGTGAATCATCTCCGGGATGCCGTCCATCACCTGCGCCCGCGTGAGCACCTGCGCGCCTGTTTGCATCAGCTCGGCGACGGTGCGGCCATCGCGCGCGCCTTCGAGAATGAAATCGGTGATCAGCGCGACCGCCTCCGGGTGGTTGAGCTTCACGCCGCGTTCGAGCCGCCGCCGCGCCACCATCGCGGCCACCGAAATCAACAGCTTGTCCTTCTCGCGCGGCGTCAGGTTCATCGCGAAATCCGTCAGTTGGTCCAGATGCGCGGCAGCGTACCGCGCATCGCCGTCATAACATGCACGAGGTCGTGCCGTAACGCCGCGCCGTCGGCTGCGCACAGCCGCACCGCCGCGATGCCATTCCAGGCGGACGCGCCGACCTCGCCGATGAATTGGTCTTGCAGCGCGCGCACCTTCTCCACCACCGCGTCGTCGCCCGGCACGATCAGCACGGTCGCGACCGCGATGCCGCCTTTGGCGACGGCCGGCTCGGCAAGCCGGGCCGCAATCGCGCCGTCGAGCCGCACGCTCTCCGCATAGATGAGCCGGCCGCCCGCCGCACGCGCCAGCGGTCGAACAGCGCGCCCTCGCTCTACCGCCTCGCCCATGCCGGAGCGGCCGAACACGATCGCCTCGGCGAGAAACAGCTGCGCATCGGTCGCCAGCGACACATCGATGCGTGCGGGACAGCCGCGCGCGGTCGAACAGGATCGTTTCCTGCGGCAGCCAGGCGAGCGTCGCGCCTGCCGCGACATCGAGTTTCACGCCGATGGTCGAGTGCGGCCCGAGCGTGCGGTAGACCTTTTCGGCCGCAGCCGTGGTGACGACGAGCCGGGTGCCCTGCCCCGCCGCAATGTCGAGATCGAAGCGGTCGCCGCCCGCGATCCCGCCCGCGGTGTTGATAAGGACAGCCTCAAGCTCGGCGGCCGGCGCTCCGGGACAACGCACGCGCAACGATCCCGCCTCGTGCACTTCGGCGCGCCGCGTCTTGCCGGCGACCTGTTTGACGGAGAACGCAACGCTGCCGACCGCACGGTTGGCGGCGAAGATCGCATCGTTCTTCGCCGCCAACGCGCCGGTCACGTCCGCCCCCGCGGAAAATCTAAATCGCCATCGCGCGCTTCAGCGCCGCCTCGTCGAGATCGGCCCGGCTCGCCGAATAGATCACCTGCCCGCGATCCATCACCAGGAAATTGTCGCCCAGTTCCTGCGCGAAATCGAGATACTGCTCGACCAGGATGATCGCGATCTGCCCGAGATTGCGCAGATAGCAGATCGCGCGGCCGATGTCCTTGATGATCGAGGGCTGGATGCCTTCGGTCGGCTCGTCGAGCAGCAGCAGGCGCGGCCGCATCACCAGCGCGCGGCCGATCGCAAGCTGCTGCTGCTGCCCGCCGGAAAGATCGCCGCCGCGCCGCCGCAGCATGCTGTTGAGCACGGGAAACAGCGAGAACACGTCGTCCGGGATGCTGCGCTGATCGCGCTTGAGCGGCGCAAAGCCGGTCTGCGAGATTTTCCTCAACGGTCAGCAGCGGAAAAATCTCGCGGCCCTGCGGCACATAGGCGATGCCGCGGCGCGCGCGATCCGCGGGCTTCAGCGCGGTGATGTCCTGCCCTTCCCACACGATCGAGCCGCTCGACACCGGATGCTGGCCCATCAGCGCATCGAGCAGGCTGGTCTTGCCGACGCCGTTGCGCCCGAGCACGCAGGTGACCTTGCCGGGCTCGGCCTTCATGCTGATGCCGCGCAGCGCCTGCGCGGCGCCGTAGTGCAGATTGATCGCGTTGACTTCAAGCATCTATTTTTTCCTGCGCATGATCTTGATCCGAAAACCGGTTCCCACTTTCGGGATCATGCGCGTCACCGCCCCAAATACACTTCAACGACCCGCTCGTTCTGCGACACCTGATCGATCGTGCCCTCGGCCAGCACCGAGCCTTCGTGCAGGCAGGTGACCTTCACGCCGAGTTCGCGCACGAAGGTCATGTCGTGCTCGACCACCACCACGGTCTTGTGCTGGTTGATCTGCTTGAGCAGTTCGGCGGTCTGATGCGTCTCGACGTCGGTCATGCCGGCGACCGGCTCGTCGACCAGCAGCAGCTTCGGGTCCTGCGCCAGCAGCATGCCGATCTCGAGCCACTGCTTCTGCCCATGCGACAGGCTGCCGGCGACGCGCGAACGCACCGCGCCGAGCCGGATGATGCCGAGGATCTCGTTGATGCGCGCCTGTTCGGATGCGGTCTCGCGCCACAGCAACGTCTTGCGCGCCTGCCGCTCGCCTTTCAGCGCAAGCCGCAGATTGTCCTCGACCGTATGCATGTCGAACACGGTCGGCTTCTGGAATTTGCGGCCGATGCCCAGCTCGGCGATCTGCGTCTCGTCGAGCTTGGTCAGGTCGTAGGCGCCGCCGTCGAAATAGACGTCGCCTTTGTCCGGCCGGGTCTTGCCGGTGATGATGTCCATCATCGTGGTCTTGCCGGCGCCGTTCGGGCCGATGATGGCGCGCATCTCGCCCGGCTCGATCGTCAGCGAGAGATTGTTGATGCGCGCGGAAGCCGTCGAACGAGACCGATACGGCATCGAGATAGAGCAGCGCGGAGGTGGTGCGGGCTGTCCATCGCTCTACTCCGCCGGCTTCGGCGACGGCTTCGGCCGCCGCCCGCGTCGCCTGCGTCCCGCTCCTTGCGCTCGCGGTAATCGGCCCCAGAGATGCCGCCACGGTGCCGACAATGCCGCGCGGCAGCAGCAGCGTGACCAGCACGAACAGGCTGCCGAGCACGAACAGCCAGTACGGCGCGAGCACGCCGGAGGTGAACGTCGTCTTGCCGTAGTTGACGACGACGGCGCCGAGCGCGGCGCCGATCAGCGTGCCGCGCCCGCCGACCGCGACCCAGATCACGGCTTCGATCGAGTTTGCCGGCGCGAATTCGCTCGGATTGATGATGCCGACCTGCGGCACATAGAGCGCGCCCGCGACGCCCGCCATGCAGGCCGAGAGCGTGAACACGAACAGCTTGTAGTTCTCGACCCGATAGCCGAGGAAGCGCGTGCGCGACTCCGCGTCGCGGATCGAGACCAGCACCATGCCGAGCTTCGAGGCCACGATGGTGCGGCAGATCAGGAAGCCGATGATCAGCGCCAGCAACCGAAATCGCGAACAGCGCGGCGCGCGTCGACTGCGCCTGCACGTTGAAGCCGAGGATGTCCTTGAAGTCGGTCAGCCCGTTGTTGCCGCCGAAGCCGAAATTGTTGCGGAAGAAGCCGAGCATCAGCGCAAAGGTCAGCGCCTGCGTGATGATCGAGAGATAGACGCCGGTGACGCGCGAGCGGAACGCGAACCAGCCGAACACGAAGGCGAGCACGCCCGGCACCAGCACACCATCAGCGCCGCATAGGGAAAGTGATTGAAGCCGTACCAGTAGACCGGCAAGTTCCGGCCAGTTCAGGAACACCATGAAGTCCGGGCGGATCGGATCGGCGTAGACGCCGCGCGTGCCGATCTGGCGCATCAGATACATGCCCATCGCGTAGCCGCCGAGCGCGAAGAACGCGCCGTGGCCGAGCGAGAGGATGCCGCAATAGCCCCAGATCAGGTCGATCGAGAGCGCAAGCAGCGCGTAGCAGACATATTTGCCCCACAGCGCCACCAGATAGGTCGGCACATGCCACGGCGATGACGGCGGCAGCAGCAGGTTGAGCAGCGGCACCGAGGACGCCGATCGCAATGAGCATCAGAATGAACGCGACCGCGCCGCGATCGAGCGCGCGGATGAGCGGCGAGGACGTCATGCCTCCACCGCCCGGCCCTTGAGGGCGAACAGCCCGCGCGGACGCTTCTGGATGAACAGGATGATGAACACCAGGATCGCGATCTTGCCGAGCACCGCGCCGGCGAACGGTTCGAGGAACTTGTTGGCGATGCCGAGCGTCAAGCGCCGCGACCAGCGTGCCCCACAGATTGCCGACGCCGCCGAACACGACGACCAGGAACGAGTCGATGATGTAGCCCTGGCCGAGATTGGGGCTGACGTTGTCGATCTGCGACAGCGCGACGCCCGCGATTCCGGCGATCCCGGAGCCGAGCCCGAAGGTCAGCGCATCGATGCGCGCGGTGCGGATGCCCATCGAGGCCGCCATCTGGCGGTTCTGCGTCACGGCGCGCATCTCAAGGCCGAGGCGCGTGAAGCGCAACAGCCCGAGCAGCGCGACGAATACCGCCAGCGTGAACACGATGATCCACATGCGGTTATAGGTGATCGTGATGCCGCCGAGCTCGAATGCGCCGCTCATCCAGGACGGATTGCCGACTTCCTTGTTGGTCGGCCCGAACGCGGTGCGCACCGCCTGCTGCAGGATCAGCGAAATGCCCCAGGTGGCGAGCAGCGTTTCCAGCGGGCGGCCGTAGAGAAAGCGGATCACGCAGCGCTCGATCACGATGCCGACGAGCCCGGCGACCAGGAACGCGAGCGGCACCGCGATGAACAGCGACATGTCGAACAGGCCGGGATAGCGCGATCGGATGATGTCCTGCACGACGAACGTCGTGTAGGCGCCGAGCATCACCATCTCGCCATGCGCCATGTTGATGACGCCCATCACGCCGAAGGTGATGGCAAGGCCGATCGCGGCGAGCAGCAGCACCGAGCCGAGCGAAAGCCCATACCAGGCGTTCTGCACCGTGCTCCACAGCGCAAGGCGATTGTCGATCGACGCGATCGCGTCGGCGGCTGCCTTCTGCACCAGCGGCGATTGTCCGGGCGGGAGGCCCGGCGAGCAGGCCGCGCGAATCCTGGTCGGCGCGCTCGCGGATCACCGCCGACGGCGCCGAGCTTGTCGTTCTCGGCTGCGTTGGCCTGAAACAGAATGACCGCCGCGCGCGCCTCGCTCAGCGCCCGCTTCACCCGCGCATCGGTTTCCTTGGCGAGCGCCGCGTCGAGCGTCGGGAGCGCGGCCGCTTCGCGCGACTTGAATACGGCCTGCGCGGCCTCGTAACGCTTGGCCGGATCGGCGGACATCAGGGTGAGGCCGCCGAGCGCGGCCTCGACCGTGCGGCGCAGGCGGTTGTTCAGCCGCACCGGCGCGAGATTGGCGGGCGCCGCCGCGGCCGGCTTGCCGGTCGCGGCATCGATGATCGCGCCGGCCTTGTCGCGGATGAAGACCTTGTCGCCGCTATAAGAGAGGCGCCCGTCCTGCAGCGCCTGGATCACGTCGAGCGCGAGCGGGTTGCCGCTTGCCGCCACTGCGGTGATCGCGCTGTCGGTGTCGTTGAAACTGTCCTTGGTAAAGCCCGCGAGCGCTGTCTCGTAGCTCTGGGCATTCGCGCTAAGCGCCCCGGCGAGGAGCAAGCCGAGGGCGAATACGAGCGCGATGATGCGTTCGTACGACAGCATTTCAGATTATTCCCAATCCCGGCATTTGAGAACGGAGGCGGCGGTTTCCCGCCGCCTCCGAATAGCTTAGCAGAACAACGAGCAGAGCGTCAGCTTCCGCACTTGTTGGTCTTGGTGTTCCAGTTGCCGCACTTCTTGTCCACCCAGTCGCCGACCAGGTCCTTGGAGCCGTCGAGCTCCTTCGACCATGCGTCGCCGGGGACGAGGCCCTCGGTCTTCCACACCACGTCGAACTGGCCGTCACGCGCGCACTTCGCCGATGAACACCGGCTTGGTGATGTGGTGGTTCGGAAGCATCTTGGAGATGCCGCCGGTCAGGTTCGGCGCCTCGATGCCGGGCAGCGCGTCGATCACCTTGTCCGGATCGGTGGTCTTCGCCTTCTCGACCGCCTTGACCCACATGGCGAAGCCGACGACGTGGGCTTCCATCGGATCGTTGGTCACGCGCTTCGCATTCTTCGTATAGGCCTTCCACTTCGCGGTGAACTCGGCGTTCGCCGGGCTCTTGATCGACTCGAAGTAGTTCCAGGCGGCGAGATGGCCGAGCAGCGGCTTGGTGTCGATGCCGGCGAGCTCTTCTTCACCCACCGAGAACGCCACCACCGGAATGTCCTTCGCGGCGATGCCCTGGTTGCCGAGCTCCTTGTAGAACGGCACGTTCGCGTCGCCGTTGATGGTCGAGACGACGGCCGTCTTCTTGCCCGCCGAGCCGAACTTCTTGATGTCGGCAACGATCGTCTGCCAGTCGGCATGTCCGAACGGCGTGTAGTTGATCATGATGTCTTCCTGCTTCACGCCCTTCGACTTGAGGTACGCCTCAAGGATCTTGTTGGTCGTGCGCGGATAGACGTAGTCGGTGCCGGCGAGCACCCAGCGCTGCACTTTCTCTTCCTTGGCGAGATAGTCGACCGCCGGGATCGCCTGCTGGTTCGGGGCGGCGCCGGTGTAGAACACGTTGCGCTCGCTCTCCTCGCCTTCGTACTGCACCGGATAGAACAGGATGTTGTTCAGCTCCTTGAACACCGGGAGCACGGACTTGCGCGACACCGAGGTCCAGCAGCCGAACACCGCGGCGACCTTCTCCTTGGTGATCAGCTCGCGCGCCTTTTCGGCGAACAGCGGCCAGTTCGAGGCCGGATCGACGACGACCGCCTCGAGCTTCTTGCCGAGCACGCCGCCCTTCTTGTTCTGCTCCTCGATCAGGAACAGCATCGTGTCCTTCAGCGTGGTCTCGCTGATGGCCATGGTGCCGGAGAGCGAATGGAGAATGCCGACCTTGATCGTATCCTGGGCTTGCGCGGGCAATACCACGGCAAGACCCATAGCCAGCCCGGCCGTTGCCATCAGGCATCGGCGGGTTAATGGGTTCGAATAGCGCATTGAGGGTCCCTCTGCGTTGACGCGCGCGTTTCGTGACCCGGCAAGGGCCAACGCGCATCCCGTATTTCGCAAAGGACGTGCCAAGCCTTTGGCATCGCATAATTGATTGAATCCACGGGTGGAATCTGCGACTTGCATTTGCCTGCCTAATGGGCAGTCACTTTCCGTAGGCCATTTGCAGTGCAATATGCATAGAATATAGGCAAATTCGCCGACGCGCCTGTTTTTGAGTCAAACGAGGTTCGCCCGCTCCACTGTGCTAGTCTTCGCATGACTTCTGCGCACGCAGCAACCTCCCGAACCCAGATGCCTGACCTCACCGCACTGAAGGAAGGACTTGCCGGCACCGCCTCGATCGTGGTCGGCGAGGAGCACACCGCGCCGAGCATCGGCAGCGGCCTGGTGCGCGTGCTGGCAACGCCCGTGATGATCAACCTGATGGAGGCCGCCGCGCTGGACGCGATCGAGCGGCTGCTGCCGCCGGGTCACCAAAGTCTCGGCACGCACCTCAATGTCGGGCACTATGCGGCGACGCCGGTCGGCATGGGCCTGCGCGCGAGCGCGGTCGTCACCCGGGTCGACGGGCGCACGGTCGAATTCCGCGTCGAGGCATTCGACGACAAGGAGCGCGTCGGCGACGGGACGCACACGCGCGTCGTCGTCAACGTCGAGCGGTTCGATCAACGGGTCCAACGCAAGCTTTGCCAGATGAGCAGCAACAAGCCGCGCCTCTGTTTCATCGGCTTTGGCGAAGCCGGACAGGCGATCGCCTCGGGCCTGCGCGAAGCGGGCGTCGAGCACATCGCCGCGTGGGACATTCTGTTTCCGGAAGGTAAGGGCGCCGCGCTGAGAGAGGCCGGCGCGAAGATCGGCGCGCGGCTTGCGGCGTCGGCGGCGGACGCCGTCGTCGGCTTCCGACATCATCGTTTCGGCGGTGACGGCTGGATCGAGCATCGATGCCGCGCAATCGGTCGCGCCGCACATCTACGGCAATCCCTATTACCTTGATATCAATTCGGTTTCGCCCGGACGCAAGCAGGAGGCGGCGCGCGCTTCTCGGCGGCGCCGCGCGGTTCGTAGACGTGGCGATCCTCGCGCCCATACACCCCAAAAGACATCAAACTCCGCTCCTGCTCGCCGGCGAGCATGCGCAAGCCCTGCTGCCGATCCTGATCGACGAACTCGACATGCGCGGCGCAATCGCGCCGGGAGAGGTCGGCGCCGCCGCCGCGCTGAAGATGATCCGCAGCGTGATGATCAAGGGCATCGAGGCGCTCACCGCCGAGTGCTTCCTCGCCGCGCAGCGCGCCGGCATCGCGGAGGAGGTCGCGGCCTCGCTGCGCAACAATTACCCCACACTCGATTGGAACAAGGTCGTCGACTACAACCTCGAGCGCATGGCGAGCCACGGCATCCGCCGCGCCGAGGAGATGGAGCAGGTGGCGGCCACGCTTACCGAACTCGGCATTGCGCCGCTGATGACGCAGGCGACGGTGGCGCGCCAGCGCGAGATGGGTGAACTGGGCAAGCTCGATGCGGTGCGCGCCGCCAAGACGCGAAGGCGGCGCCGCGATGCTGGATGCGATCGATAAAGCACTGAAGCCGTAGGGGTGGGCAAAGGCGCGCACTTGCGCGCCGTGCCCACGCGTCAGAAATCGGTGGGCTCGCTGCGCTTAGCCCACCCTACGGATTTGATCGTTACTTCCCCGGTATCTGCAGAAACTCCGCGAGCTGCTCCTTGCTCAGCGGCGCATCGAGGAACTTGAGCTTCACGGCGTCCGTAACCGCGCCGTCGAGATCTGCCATCTTGTCGGTCTGCATCGCGGACTTCGGGTGAAACTCCGCGAGCGACTCGCGCAGGATGTCGACCGGCTGCTTCACCTTCTCGGAATACATCTCCAGCGCCTTCGGGTCGGCATACATCCAGTCGACCGCCTCGCGATAGCCCTTGGCGAAGCGCATGATCGCGTCGCGTTTGGTCTTGAGCGCATCCGCATTGACGATGATGGCGCGCACGGTCTGCCCGTGCAGCGAGGGAATATCGCTGCCGCGCGCGACGATGCGGATCTTGCCGTCCTTGATATCCTTGATGCCGAACGGCGGCGCCGCCCAGCCGATGTCGATCTGTCCGGTCATCACCTGCGTCAGCGTGCCGGGCGGGCTGCCCGTCGCGGTCGGCTTCGCCTTCACGCCAAGCTCCTGCGCGAACGCCACCACGATGTTGTTCGAGCTCGACCCGCTGGTCGAATACGAGATGGTGTGCTGCGCAGTCGTGTCCTTGAGAGTCTTGATCGGCGAATCCGCCCGAACGTACCAATAAAGATCGCCGGTGCCGGTGAACGCCGGCAGCAGCACGCGCACGGGCGCGCCGCGGGAGAACGCGCGCATCACGCCGGCAACGCCGACGCCCGCGCCGAGATCGGCCGAGCCTGAAATGACCGCCTGAATGGTCTCGCCCGCGCCCTGCGTGCCGAACGCCTCGATCTTCAGATTGTGCTTCTTGAAAATGCCGATGTCGTCGCCGAGCGTCGGCGCCTGGTTCTCCCAGTTGTTGATCTGCCCGATGGCGATCTTCAGCGTGTCCTGCGCCGACGCCTGCGTTGCCAGCGAAGGCGAGCGCGACGAGCGCGCAGCCGATCCGAAACCGTTTCATCGCTTGCTACTCCCCCTGGTGCTCTTTTTCTTCGCCCCCTTCTTACCCTGTTTTGCCGCCGCCTTCGCTGGGACCGGCTGTCGCGCCGCGGCTTCGGCCGCGCGCAGGATCGGGTCCGATTTCGAGCGCCCTTCCCGCTCGGCAAGCCGCCGCACCCAGTATTCATAGGCGCGCGCGAGCGGTCCCGGCGCAAGATTGAGCTGCCCGGCCATTTCGGCCTCGCCGTCGGTCAATGGCGAGACATGACCCAGAACGTGCGCGGCCAGCTGGTGCTCGGCGTTCTTGGCCGAATAGATCGTGCGGAACACGAGCTCGCGCAGTTCGCCGCCGACGACCGTCGCGCCATGCCGCCGCATCACCACGACCGAATGGCTGCCGAGGGCGCGCGCAAGGGACGCGCCTTCCTCGGGCTTCACCACCAGCAGATTGGTGTCGCCGAACTCGTCGCGGCTGTCCCAGACCGGCGCGCGCAATCCCATCGCGGCGCCGAGGTGAAAGACCGGCACCAGCGGCATGCCGGAAATCGCGAACGGCATGATCGACGGCGCATGGTGATGACACACCGCGTTGACGTCGGGCCGTGCCTTGAAGATCTCGCCGTGGATCACGCGCTCCGAATAGGGGCGCACGGTCGGCGGCACGATCGGATTGGAGTCGAGATCGTATTCGAGAATGTCGCCGGGCTGCACCAGTCCCGGCGCGCGCGAACGCGACAGGAAATAGCGTTGCGGATTGTTCGGATTGCGCAGGCTGATGTGGCCGAAGGCATCGAGAATGCCCTCGTTGGCGACGATGCGATAGGCGGTAGCGAGATCGCGGCGCAGGTCCTTCAAGCGAGTCGGGCACGGGCGTTTCCTGATTTAACGAAGAGGGTCGCCGCAGCAAAGCCGATCATCCAGCCGCGTTCAACCCTTACTGCGCGCGCATCAGGTTCGGCAGGAACGTCACGATCCCGGGGAACAGCGTGAAGATCAGCACGCAGATGAGATCGGCGATCACGAACGGCCAGATGCCGCGGAAGATGTGCTGCAACGGGATGTCTGGACGCACACCTGCCACCACGTAGCAGTTGAGCCCGACCGGCGGCGTGAGCAGCCCGATCTCGACCATTTTCACCACGATGATTCCGAACCAGATCGAGTCGAAGCCGAGGTTCATCATCACGGGGTGAATCACCGGCAAGGTAAGCAGCAGCATGCCGATGCCGTCCATGAACATGCCGAGCACGATGTAGAGCAGGATCACGCAGAACAGCACCAGGTAAGGCGAAACGCCGAGCGCGGCGATCCACGACTGGAACGACGCCGAAATGCCTGCGAAAGCCAGGAAGCGCACGAAGATCAGCACGCCCCAGATGATCGAGAAGATCATCACGCTGAGCTTGGCTGTGTCGATCAGCGAGTTCAGCAGCGCCTTTCCGGTCATCATGCGCCGCAGCAGCGCCATCACAAAAATGATGAAAGCCCCGAGCGCGCCAACCTCGGTCGGCGTCGCCCAGCCAGTGTACATGCCGCCGATCACGACGCCGATCACCATCACGATCGGCACGACCTCGGGCAGCGTGACCCAGCGCTCGTGCCAGGTGACCCCGACGGTGGGCTCGCCGAGCGACGGATTGAGATAAAAGCGCCACAGGATCATCGCCGCATAGAGCACCGCGGAGATCATGCCCGGAATGAAGCCGGCGAGCAGCAGGCCGCCGATCGAGGTTTCGGTGATGATCCCGTACACCACCATGATCGCCGACGGCGGGATCAGCGATGCGAGCGTGCCGCCGGCGGCGACGATCGCGGCCGCAAGGCCCGGCTGATATTTGTAGCGCAGCAGTTCCGGCAGCGCGATCCGGCTGAACACAGCCGCCGTTGCGGTGCTCGCACCCGACACCGCCGCAAAGCCCGCCGCCGCGAACACGGTCGCGATGCCGAGACCGCCGGGCAGCCACCCGAGCCATGCGCGCGCGCATCGGTACGCGCCCTGCACGATACCGGCATGGTGCGCGAGATGCCCGATCAGGATGAACAGCGGGAGCACCGAAAGCGCATAATTCGTCGTGTCGGAATACGGGATATGACCTGCGATCCCGACCGCCTTGGTGAAGCCGAGCAGCGCCCAGAGCCCGCAAAATCCGACGACACCCGCCGCGATGAAAATGCGCACGCCGAGCACGATCAGGATGGCAAGCGCCGCCATACCGATCAGTCCATAGTGAACGGCCTCCATGGTCAGTGACCGCCCTTGCCGGAGGGCTCACCGGCAATCTCGTCCGCCTGCGCCACCGTTTCGGCGATCACGTCGTGATGTTCGGGGATCGCAATCGGCGTTGCATCCGGGTGAGCGACAAGCCGCAGGTAGGCGACGGTCTCGACCACAAGACGCACCCACAGGATCGAAAAACCGACCATCGGAACGAATTTCGATGGCCAGGTCGGCCACTGCGTGTTGATGGTGGAATCTCCGATATCCCAGGCATTGTCGAAGAAATGATAGATGCCGGGCCAGATCGCCGTCACCAGAACCAGCGCGAGGACCGTAGTGAGCAACTCGATAACCCAACGGCGGCGGTCGTGAAAACGATCGATCAACAGATCGACACGAATATGGCCCGCCGCGCGCCAGCAATAGGAAATCGGCAGCAGCGCATAGCACGCCATCGTGAGCTCGATCGCGTCAAGCTGCCCGTAGAGCGGAAAGTTGAGCAGCTTGCGCGAGAAGATCTCCGCGACGCCGACCCACATCACAAGAAAGATGACGATCCCGGCGATCAGGACCGTGATGAACTCGACCTGACGCAAGACGCGGTCGGCCGCAGCGAGCGCGGCGGCGACCGGACCCGCACGAGACGGTTCACTTGTCATGGCGATTCAACCGGAAACGAGAGCACGGGCGAGGAGGTGGCCCGCGCCAGCGCTCACATCCTGCCAAGCGATTTCTTCGCCTTCTCGGTCTCGTTCATCACCGCATCGATCAGTTCCTGCGCCGGAACGCCCTTGGCAGACTGCACCGTCACCCACGAGCCCCACACGGGCTTCGCGCCCACGTCGGCAAACTTCTTCAGCTCTTCGGGCGAATAAACGATCTCAACGATGCCGCGTTTCGCCCACTCCTCGAAGCTCTTCTTGTCGGTCGCATCCTGCGCGGCCTTGAGCGCCTCATAGGCGAGCGGCTTCGCCTTCTCCATCATGTCTCGATAGTGCTGAGGAAGCGCCTGATAGGCCTGAATGTTGACGACGGTCGGGCAGTTGTTCGCACCGGGCGCCAAATTCTTTGTGTACCACTTGGCGATCTCGGGAATCTTGTAGGCTGCGAACGCATAGGTGAACGGGAACGCCGCCGCCCGGAAAACGCCGCGCTCGAGCGCATTGTAGACTTCCGGCGCCGGCACCGACGTCGGCACGGCACCCAAATTCTTCAACGCATCGCCGGTGCCGCCCAGCGCACGCACACGCATACCCTTGAACCCTTCCATCGTCTTCGGCGGCTCGCCGGTGCCCATCAGCTCCGACTGCGGCTGGATCACGGTCATGAAGGGAATCGCATTCCAACGCTTGAATTCGGCAACGATGAACGGATGCTTGTAGATCGCGTCGTGCACCTTGACGTGGACATCCGGATCGGCAAGCGGCAAGCCGGGCAGATCGAGCACGCTCAAGCCCGGATTCTTACCCGGATGATAGCCGGTGCAGATCTGCGCCATCTCGAAGGCGCCGAGCTTGATGTTGTCGAGGTTGTCCGGGCCCTTGGAGAGGGCGTCGCCGTAGTGGATCCTGACGGTGAAGTTCCCGCCGGACTCCTTCTCCACATACTTGGCGAGCGCTTCGATGCCCGCCGTGAACGCGCGCGGCGGACCCCATACCGAAAGATTCCACGACACTTTCGGATTGTCGGCCGCACCGGCCGCGAGCGGCAGCATGACCGCGCCGGCCAAGAGCCCAAGCACTACTTTTCTACGTGACATCTCGACATCTCCCTCGATTGCTTTGTTCTGATTTTCCGAAAGAGTGCGCCAAGGCTTCGGGCCGGTCAACCGCTCAACTTTGCGGAGGCCTTGAAGCTTCACCCATGCTAGGAGGTCGCCCTGCTCCCCGGAAATTCACCATGCCGCAACAGACCCGGATCGCATTCTCGATGAGGTCCTGGGCGTGCTGCGCGAGATCGATATTGTGCTGAGCAATTGCCGCGCCGTGCTGGCGGGCAAGCCGATCCAGCATCAGGTCAGCTAATGGAGGCACCGTTGCCATCGAACGATATCAACGCACAGCTTGGCGCGGCCGTCGACGCGAACTGGGCGCAACAGGTCGAGTGGCTGAAATCGCTCGTCAGCTTTCCAAGCCTGCGCGGCGAGGAAGGTCCGTGTCAGGACTGGATCGCGCGCGAATTCGCCGCACGCGGCTGGGCCGTCGACCGCTACACGCTGGCCGATGTCGCGATGGAGACGCTGCCCGGTTTCTCGCCCGTGATGGACACCGACTATCGCAACGCCGTGCAGGTGGTGGCGAGCGTGCGCAGCGCCGAGCCAAGAGAAGCGCTCGCTCATCATGCAGGGCCATGTGGATGTGGTGCCGACCGGCCCGCCCGACATGTGGCGATCGCCGCCGTTCGTGCCGACGATCCGCGACGGCCGCATGTACGGGCGCGGCGCGAACGACATGAAGTCCGGCGTGTGCGCGATGGTGTTCGCACTCGATGCACTACGCACCGCCGGCTATCTGCCCGGCTCGGACATCTACGTGCAGACCGTCACCGAGGAGGAGTCGACCGGCAACGGCGCACTTTCCACACTGGCGCGTGGCTATCGGGCGGATGCATGCCTCATCCCCGAGCCGATGGCGGGACGCATCCTGCGCGCCACGATCGGCGTGATGTGGTTCCGCCTGCGCCTGCGCGGCAAGCCGGTGCACGTGTCTGAGAGCGAGCGCGGCACCAATGCGATCCTCTCGGCCTTCGGCCTGATCGAAGCACTGCGCGGCCACACCCGCGAGCTCAACGCGCGCGCCAAGAACGATCCGTGGTTCAGCCGCATCCCCAATCCGGTCAAGTTCAATCCCGGCAAGATCGCGGGCGGCGACTGGGCGTCCTCCACGCCCGCATGGTGCGAGGTCGATTGCCGCATCGCCGTGATGCCGGGCATGACGCTCGAAAAATTCCGCGAGGAGCTGAGCGGCGTCGTGATGGCTGCGGCGCGGCAGGACCCGTTCCTCGCCGACAATCCACCCGAGATCATCTGGAACGGCTTTCAGGCCGATCCCTATGTGCAGGAGCCCGGCACCGATTTCGAAAACGCGATGCGCGCCGCGCACCAGCGCGTGCACGGCGTCGAGCCGGACGAAGTCATTTCTCCCGCCGTCACCGACGCGCGGTTCTATGGCCGCTATTACGGCATCCCGAGCCTCTGCTACGGGGCGACCGGAACCGGCAACCACGGCTTCGACGAAGCGGTCGACCTCGAGAGCATCCGCAACGTGACACTCACCATTGCGAGCTTCATCGCGGAGTGGTGCGGCACGCGGCCCGTGAGGTGATCGCGCTTATCCGAACAGCCCGCTCAGCAGATAGAACATCGCGGCGATCAGCCCGGACGCCGGAAGCGTGATGACCCACGCGGTGACGATGTTGCTCGCGACATTCCAGCGCACGGCGGACACCTTGCGCGCCGCACCGACGCCGACGATCGATCCGGTGATCGTGTGCGTCGTCGACACCGGAATGCCGAGATAGGTCGCACCGAACAGCGTGATCGCGCCGCCGGTTTCGGCGCAGAAGCCCTGCATCGGGGTCAGGCGCGTGATCTTCGAGCCCATCGTGTGCACGATGCGCCAGCCGCCGAACAGCGTGCCCAGCCCCATCGCGGCCTGACAGGTTATCACCACCCAGAACGGCACATAGAACTCGCTGCCGAGATGTCCCTGCGAGAACAGCAGGACC
Source organism: uncultured Alphaproteobacteria bacterium (assembly GCA_963800695.1). GTDB lineage: Bacteria > Pseudomonadota > Alphaproteobacteria > Rhizobiales > Xanthobacteraceae > PALSA-894. The sequence continues at coordinate 59,457 of CAWDCA010000005.1, forward strand.
GCGATGATGCCCATCGTCTTCTGCGCGTCGTTGCCGCCATGGCCGAGCGAATAGAGCGAGGCCGAGACGAACTGCAGATAGCGGAAGGTGCCGTCGACCGAGCTTGGCATCGCGCGCACGAACAGCCACGACACGGCGAGGACCAGCATCAACGCCAGGAAAAATCCGGTGAGCGGCGACAGCACGATCGCTGCGATCGGTCTTGGTCAGTCCCGTCCAGACCACCGCGGCGCTGCCGGCCTTGGTCATCGCCCGCGCCGACCAGCCCGCCGATCAGCGCATGCGAGCTGCTCGACGGAATGCCGGCCCACCAGGTGATCAGATTCCAGCGAGATCGCGCCCATCAGCGCGCCGAAGATCACGCGCGCGTCGATGACGTCGGCGGCCACGATGCCGACCCCGACGGTCTGCGCCACATGCAGGCCGAAAAACAGGAACGCGATGAAGTTGAAGAACGCCGCCCAGGTCACCGCATAGCGCGGCCGCAGCACGCGCGTCGACACGATGGTCGCAATCGAGTTGGCGGCATCGTGCAGGCCGTTGAGAAAATCGAAGATCAGCGCGGTGACGATCAAGCCGATCAGGACCGGCAGGCTGAGGCGCGAGGTCCATCGGCGGCGTCCTCAGAGATGATCGATCGACGAGCGGCATTGATCTCGTTCGCGACGTCCTCGAGCCGGTCGACCACCTTCTCGAGATGATCGTAGATCTCGGTGCCGATCGTGAAGTTCATGCGCGTTGCCGCGCGCTCGCGACCCGGTTGGCGAGAAACAGCGCCTTGCGCCCGTCGTCATGCAGCTGGTCGGCACGTTCCTCGATGCGGACGATCTGTTCGGTGAGCATATTGAGCTGCCCGGCGTTCTTGCCGATGGAGCGCAGCAGCGGCATCGCCTCGCAGCACCAGTTTCGAGGCCTGCAGGCTCGATCTCGCCCATCTCCTGCATCTGCGGTTCGAAGCTGCGCACTTCGAACAGCGTGATGATCTTGGCGGTCTTGTTCATCTGGTCGATGGCGTCGTCGAGCGAGCCGATCAGGTCCTGGATGTCGGTGCGGTCGAACGGCGTGATGAAGGTGCGCCGCACCGCGGTCAGCACCTGGCGGGTGACTTCGTCGGCTTCATTCTCCAGCGACGAGATTTGCGTTCGCGATGTTCTCGACTGATCGCCGCCCTTCAGCAGGTCGCGCAACGCCTCGGCGCCGGCGACGACGATTACGGCATGCTGCTCGAAGAGGTCGAAGAACGCGCTCCTCCTTCGGCATTATCGCCTGGAACCAGCCGAGCATGGAGGTCTCGCTCTGCGAATCGCGCTGCCGCGAAGACTACCACGGCCGAGGATGACGTTCGGAGACGGCTTCAGGTTCCAGGCCGCGGCTGGAGCGGCGGCTGCACATCGGCCGGCAGCGGGCACGCGTACGGCGTTGCCTCGGTGCGCGCCTTGAGATCGGCCTTGGCGCGCGCGATCAGCGCGGGATCGCCGAGCGCATCGACCGCGACCCCCGCCATCACCTTGGCGGCGTTGACCATGCCCTTCTTGGCGTGGCCCGACTTGCCCTGCGCGGTGATCTGCCACGAATGCCCCGGCGTGCCGATCGCGACCGTGGCGACAGCGCGCCTGCACGGTCGGCACCACCCAGCTCACGTCGCCCACATCGGTCGAGCCGATCATCGGCGCGCCTTTGGTGCCGTAGGGCACGACGAAATCGCACAGCGGCGTGTCTTTCTTCACCGGCATCGCGATGCGCGCATAGGACGACGCGATGTCCTCGGCCGTCAGCGTCGCCTGAATCTCGGCCGCATACTTGCGGTCGGCGGCATCGAACGGCGGCGGCCCGAGCCGCTCGAGCTGGCTCTGCATCGCCTTTTCCAGCGGCGTGTTGCCGAGCAGGTTGGATACCGCGGTCGCGACCTTCACCTCGACCCTGCGTTTCGGTCATCAGCGCGGCGCCGTCCGCGACCTTGCGCGACCCGCGCGATCAGCGCATTGCATGCCCGGCACGTCGCGCGCGCGGATCGAGTAGCGCACTTTGGCAAACGCCTGCACGACGTTCGGCGCGACGCCGCCGGCATCGAGCACCGCATAGTGGATGCGCGCGTCCGACGGCATGTGCTCGCGCATGTAGTTGACGCCGACATTCATCAGCTCGACCGCATCGAGCGCGCTGCGGCCAAGATGCGGCGAGGCTGCGGCATGCGAGGCGCGCCCGCGGAACGAATAGTCGATGCGCGCGCCCGCAAGGCTCAGCGCGTCGTCGACGCGGTTGAACGCGCCCGGATGCCAGGTGATCGCGATGTCGACGTCGTCGAAGCAGCCGGCGCGCACCATGAAGGCCTTGGCGGCGCCGCCTTCCTCGGCCGGGCAGCCGTAATAGCGCACGCGGCCCTTCACGCCGGCCGCGGCCAGATAGTTCTTCACCGCGGTGGCGGCGAGCAGCGCCGCCGAGCCGAGCAGATTGTGTCCGCAAGCCGTGCCCATTGCCGCCGCGCTCCATCTCCTTCGGCTCCGCGATGCCTGCGACCTGCGACAGGCCCGGCAGCGCATCGTATTCGCCGAGGATCGCGATCACCGGCCCGCCATCGCCCGCCTCGCCCATCACGGCGGTCGGGATGCCGGCGACGTTCTCGGTGATGCGGAAGCCTTCCTGCTCCAGCATCGCGCGATGCTCGGCGACCGAGCGGAATTCGCCATAGCAGAGCTCCGGCATGCCCCACACGCGGTCGGACAGCGCCTCGTAATCGTCCTTGCGCGCATCGACCAGCCGCCAGATTTCTTCGGAGTTTTGCACGTGCGTTCCCTCTCGTTTACGACGCCGGCTCGCGCGGCACCTTGCGCGCCGCGATGCGCCCGTCCGGACCGGGTTCGAAGCGCAGCCAATTCATCCGGGCCGAGATGGCCAAGGTCGATCTCGCGATCCGGGAGCACGACGATGACGCTTCGTGCCGATGCGGATCGTGATCACGCGCTCGGCGGCGAGCTTGCGGAATGCCTCGATATAGGGCGCGCTGCGCCACGCTGCCGGAAATCCCGGATCGACGAACGCCGTGAGGTGACCGCCCTCGCCCATGACCAGCGCGAATTTCGCACGCTCCGGCTTCCATTCGGGACCGAGCCCCTTCTCGAGCATCCATTCGCAGAAGAAGGTGCGGCAGTCGGCCGGGCGTGTCTCGTAGATCCCGCATCCCTTGCCGCGGATGCAATGCTGGCACCACACGCCGGGCAGCTTGCCGAAGTCGGTGACCGCGATGACCTTGCAGCACAGCGTGCACGTTCCGCACGCCCGCCCCGGCACCACGCGCGCCAGGGCCAACGCCTCGGCGGTCGGTTCGTTTTGGGTGCTCGTTGGGGCCGTCATGCCGCGACATGTCTAGCATCGATCAAGCCGCGGCGGGGGCCGCTTGATCTTTGAAGCCTCGATGATCGGACCCGCGGCCGTCGACTTGCATGCCAAGTGTATCATTTCGCCGGCACCGAGATCGCCGATCTCTACGTCGCGATCCGGGAGGATGACAATGCAGCGCGGCCCGATCATGACGTCGACAAGATGCAGGTCGGCGGTGTTGCGCACGCCCTGCGCCGCCCAGCGCTTCAGGTTCTCATAATAGGGCGAACGCCGCCAGGCGAGCGGATTGCCGGGATCGGCGAAGACGGTGAGATGGCGGCCGCCTGCGGATTTGAGCATCGCAAACTTGGCGCGGTCGGGCTTCCATTCCGGGCCCAGTCCCGGCTCGAGCATCCATTGGCAGATGAACATGCGGCAACTCGGCGGCCGCGTCTCGTAGATGGCGCAGCCTTTTTGGCGATTGCAGTGCTGACACCAGGCGCCGATCGGCTTGGCCAATTCCTCGACGCCGACGACCTTGCAGCACAGGCTGCAGCTGCCGCACGATTTCTCCGGCCGCGATACCGCCCATCGCGCGCCCCCGCGGATTCGAACGCTACTCGCCAAAGGCAGAATTGCGAAATCGTCCGATCGGGGAGTGCCGGATTTGCGGCGCGGTCGGTGGAAACGACAGCGACCTCTCGCCGCAGGAGCGAAAGGTCGCTTCAACACTTCAGAAAATTAGCTCAGAACATCGACACGCCGGCCATGGAACGCAGCGCATTGCGGCCGCTCTCGCGCTGCCGCTCATCGAGGCTGGCAATCAGCGGGCCCGCCGCCGACATCGCCTGCTGCAGCGCCATCGCGCCGCCCGCATAGCTGCCGACGCGCTCGCGCACCTTTTGCACCAGACCCTGGCCTTCGCGCTGCTCACGGATCGCGGCGCGCAACGCCGTCTCCACCGGACGCCAATGCTGCAGCTGTTCGCCCGTCAGGCGCAGCGCACTCCGCAGGCGTGCAATCTTGCCCTCGGTCACCATGACCTCCTGGGCCGATGCCGACGCAGGTCCAATCCCCGTCTCGGAAACCAACAGTGGTCCCATCATCGCGATCGCCACGGCCGTCGCGAACACTGCCTTCCTCATGCAGTCTCTCCAATCCAAAGTTATGAGTGATGACCCGCGCGATAGGCAGAAATCGCGCCGGTAACAAGAGCAAAATGCGCACAAAATGTGATCTGCCGCGGCGTGTTTTTAGCGCGATCGTTACTACGGAAGTTCCGACTGGAGTTCAAATCAGAAACGCTTTGCTGCGGATTTGGTTCCATTTGTGCCGAAAAGGGCGCGCGCGCGCAACAATGTGACGCTGAAACGCAGCGATCGCGAATTAAGGCAAACAGCAACTATTCAGCGTGAACGCGCAAACGCCAGCCACACGCCGCCGCCGATGAGGAACAGTCCACTCAATTGCGATGCGAGGCGGATTCGCCGCGCCGACATGAATCTTCCGGTGCGGCCGGCGAGGACCGCATAGGCGCCGTCGGTGATGGCCGCCGTTGCCATGGCGGTCGCGCCGAGCAGGACGATCTGGCCCACATAGTTGCCGCTCGGATCGACGAACTGCGGAATGAAGGCGCCGAACCACAGCAGCGCCTTCGGATTGCTCATCAGCACCAGGAATCCCTGCAGGAAAAATCCGCCGCGCGGCGCCGGCGTCTGGCCGATCTGGCCGAAGCCCGCATTCGCGCGCAGCAGCTTCCAGCCCAGCCACACGAGATAGATCGCGCCCGCGATGCGCACATAGTCGAACCACACGCCCATCGTGGCGATGACGGAGGAAAGGCCGACCAGCAGGACACCGAGCATGATCGCGAGGCCAAGCTGCGTGCCGGCGACGTTGAGCAGCCCCGCGCGCATGCCGTGCGTCAGGCTGTTCGCGATGATGAGCGTGACGGTCGGGCCGGGAATGATGGTGATCAGGATGCAGGCCGCGACGTAGGCGAGGTAGATTTCAACGGACATTGGTCACTCCTGCATCGTCATCCCGGCCGACCCCGGCTACGCCGAGGTCGCTTGGGCCGGGATGACAGTTACCCCACATCCTTCGAATGAATCCGACGCTCGCCGACCACCAGCGTCTCGCCATTCCCGCGATTGCGCTTGATCAGCAGCTTGTTGAGCGCGCCGAGATAAGCTTTTGCGGAGGCAACCAGTGTGTCGGGATCGGCGCCCTTGGAGGTGACGGCACGGCCATTCTCCGAGAGCCGCACCGATACCTCGGCCTGCGCGTCGGTGCCCGCGGTCACGGCATGCACCTGATAGAGCTCCAGCACCGCCTCGTGCGGCACGATCGCCTTGATGCAGTTGAACGTGGCATCGACCGGTCCGTTGCCTTCGCATTCCTCGAGAGTCTGCTTGCCCTCGATGTCGAGCTTCATCGTCGCGCGCTGCGGCCCGCGCGTGCCGGCAATGACCGAGAGCGAGACGAGCTTGATGCGGTCCTGCGCGGTCGCGATCTCCTCGTCGACCAGCGCCTCGATGTCCTCGTCGTAGACGTGCTTCTTTCGATCGGCGAGCGACTTGAAGCGCACGAAGGCATCTTCAAGCTGATTGGATTGCAGGTGGTAGCCCATCTCTTCGAGCTTGTGCACGAAGGCATGGCGGCCGGAGTGTTTGCCCATCACCAGCGAGGTCTGCTTCACGCCGACAGTCTCGGGCGTCATGATTTCGTAGGTCTGCGCGTTCTTGAGCATGCCGTCCTGATGGATGCCGCTCTCGTGCGCGAAGGCGTTCCGCCCCACGATCGCCTTGTTGTATTGCACCGGGAACGACGTGGCGGCGCCGACCAGCTTCGACGCGCGCGTCAGCATCGTGGCGTCGATGCCGGTCCAGAACGGCAGCACGTCGTTGCGCACGCGCATCGCCATCACGACCTCTTCGAGCGCGGTATTGCCGGCCCGCTCGCCGATGCCGTTGATGGTGCATTCGATCTGCCGCGCGCCCGCCTTCACGCCGGCGAGCGAGTTCGCAACCGCCATTCCGAGATCGTTGTGGCAATGCACCGAGAACACGGCCTTGTCGGAATTCGGTACCGTCTCGCGCACGCGCCGGAACATCTCGAAATATTCCTCCGGCACCGTGTAGCCGACGGTGTCGGGAATATTGATCGTGGTCGCGCCCGCCTTGATGGCGGCCTCGACGCAGCGGCAGAGGAACTCGAACTCGGTGCGCGTGCCGTCCTCGGCGCTCCATTCGACATCGTCCACATGGTTTCGCGCGCGCGTGACTTGCGCGATCACCATGTCGAGCACCTGATGCGGCTCTTTCTGAAGCTTCCACTTCATATGCACGGGCGAGGTGGAGAGGAACGTGTGGATGCGCTTGCGCTCCGCCGGCTTGATCGCCTCGGCGCAGCGGTCGATGTCGTTGAAAGCGGCGCGCGAGAGACCGCACACCACGGCGTTCTTGGTGCGCTTGGCGATTTCGTGGACGGCGGCAAAGTCGCCGTCCGAGGCGATCGGAAAGCCCGCCTCGATGATGTCGACGCCCATGGTGTCGAGCAGTTCGGCGACCTCGATCTTTTCCTCGTGCGTCATGGTGGCGCCGGGACATTGCTCGCCGTCGCGCAAGGTCGTGTCGAATATGACAACGCGATCCTTCTCGGATTGGGTGGTGGTCATGGACTTGATCCTTCTTGGGTGCGCTCTACGCGCTGTGTCTGACAAATGCGCCCGTCACGAGCGCCCGGGGTTTGGTCAAAACCCCTGAGTGCCCAGGCGCATGCGCCCAAACGGCCCTCAGGGGCTGATAAGGAGCAGATTCAGAATGAGGGCGAGGGCCGGCCGAGCCTGTTCGGCTCCCGGAGCGATCGCGCGATTATCGCGGCGGATCGACATTACGGCCCTCTTCATCGGCTTCCCAAGGTCGCGGAGAATGGTGAACGGAGTGTTAACCGCGGGGATTGCCGGTGCCGGGTTTCTAGCGGATATGCCGGGACGGATGCAAGCGCCGGATAGGTCAGCGATCATGTCCAATCCATCGGGCACCCGGACGGTCAGGGCCGCCGCTTCGGCTTCTCCGCCAGCAGCGCCCGGCGTACCTTTTCAAGCTCCTTCAGCGCCGGGCCATCGACCTTGGGAAATTCGAGATCGAGATCTTCCATCGCTTCGACCATCGCTTCCGCAATGACCAGGCGCGCAAAACCCTTGTTGTCGGCGGGCACCACGTACCACGGCGCCTCGGGGCGGCTGGTATGGCGGATCGTCTCCTCATAGGCGTGCATGTATTTGTCCCAGAGCTTGCGCTCGGCGACATCTCCCATCTCGAATTTCCAGCGCTTGCCCGGCTCCTCCAGCCGCGCGAGGAAGCGCTTGCGCTGCTCTTGCTTGGAGATGTGCAGGAAGAATTTCAGGATCAGGACGCCGTTGCGCGCGAGGTGGCGCTCGAATTCGCGAATACTCTTGAAGCGCCCATCCCAGATGTCCTTGCCCATCAGCTCTTGCGGCAGCCGCGACTTCGCGAGGATTTCCGGATGCACGCGCACCACCAGCACGTCCTCGTAATGCGAGCGATTGAAGATGCCGATGCGCCCGCGCTCCGGCAGCGATTTGGCGATGCGCCAGAGAAAATCGTGATCGAGCTCCTCGGCGCTCGGCTGCTTGAACGCGTGCACCTGACAGCCTTGCGGATTGACGCCCGACATCACGTGCTTGATCGCGCCGTCCTTGCCGGCCGCATCCATCGCCTGGAACACCGCGAGCACCGACCAGCGGTTCTGCGCATAGAGCTTTTCCTGCAAGGCCGCGAGCCGCTCGACACCGTCGGCCAGCATCGCCTTGGCTTCCGCCTTTTCGAGATCGAGACCGCAGGTATCGGCAGGATCGATTTCGGACAGGCGAAATTTGTCCGGTTTGTCGACGCGGAAGCGCTTGATCATCTTTGCGAGTTTCATGGGGTCAGTTCACGCCGCGCGCGAGCGTTTGGCAAGATGCTCAGCGCAGCCGGCTGGCCAGAAATGCCGCCACGTAAGGCGGCATGGTCGGACGCAGATCGTTCACGCCGCGCACGATATGAATGTCCGAAAGCTCGGGCTGCTCCTGGCTCGCGAGAAATGCCCGGATGCGCTCGTGCAGCGTTGCGGCGCTGTCCCGTGCCTGCACGATCTTCATCAGCGCGAGGCGCTGGCCAAGCGGCGTCGCGGACCATCCGGGTTCTGCACTGAAATCCGCAACGCCGAGGCCGGTCTCCTCGATCAGCTCACGGATCACGCCGCGCTCCAGATCGACGGTATCGCCATCGACATCGTTCGGGTCGGGTGTGCCGGCCGGAAAGTAGATTTGCCCCGCGGTCGCCGTATGACGACCCATCACGCCGAGCAGAAACGCGCCGTCGGAGGACCGCAGGGCTGCCATCGGAAAGCAGTTGCGGATCGCCTTGTCGGGGAAATCCCAGTCGCGCCACGCGATGAAGCTCGCGAAGTCAACCTCCGAGTACGCGCCACGCAGAATGCCGTCGCCGATCTCCCCTCGCCGCAACAGCAGCACGCGCCCGTTCCACATTTCGGGCTTCTCGATGCGCAGCTTTGCGAAATGCGCGTCGATCTCGGCGCGGTGCTGGTCCGCGAACAGCCACGGCGCCGGCTCGAAGCGCAGATCGAGCCGCGTGAGCGGAATGATCGGGATGTCGGCCATGCGCGCGTGGTCGCAGGCGATACCGCACCGGTCAAGCCTCGATGGTGCCCTCCAGCACCACGACCGCGCCGCCGCCGATGGATGCGCCGGTCAGCTTTCCGGCGGCGATCCGCAGCGTGAGATCGATCAGGCTTGGGCGGCCCATTTCGAAGCCTTGTTCGATGCGCACGAGATGTTCGCCGTCCCGGTACCCGCCATGCGCCGCGAGATAGCCCGCGAATGCAGCCGCCGCCGATCCGGTCGCGGGATCTTCCGGCACACCCTGATGCGGCGCGAACATGCGCGTGTGAAAGGCATATCCAGGCGTCACAGTTTCGCGGCAGAACATGTAGGCCGCCGCGTGGGCATCGAAGCCGAACGCCTTGTCCCACGCCGCAGGATTGATGCGGCAGCGCTTGATCGCATCAAGCCCGCGCACCGGCACCATCGAGTACGGCGCTCCCGCGGACCAGCGCGCGGCGCGCAGGCCGTCAAAACCGATATCGCCCTTCTCAAGCCCCAAAGCCACGGCGATGGCCGCATCGTCGGCGGGCGCGCCGATGTCCTGCGGCAGACGCGGCAGGTCGAACACCGCGCGACCGCCGTGCGTTCCATTCGGCGTCACTTTGCAAGGCACAAGCCCGATGTTGAGTTCGAGGACGAAATCGCGCGGCTGCGTCCCGCCGTCGAGCCTCCCGAGCAGCACGGCCGTTCCGACCGTCGGGTGGCCCGCAAAGGGAAGCTCCGAAACCGGCGTGAAGATGCGGATTTTCGCGCGGTGCGAGGCGTCCTGCGGCGGAAACACGAACACGGTTTCGGACAGATTGAACTCGCGCGCGATTATCTGCATCGCGGCGGTGTCGAGCCGCTCCGGCTCCAGCACGACCGCCAGCGGATTGCCGGCGAAGCGCTTGTCGGTGAACACGTCGAGCGTGACGAAGCGGCGGCGCATGGTCTCCTCAAATCGGTTCGGCTGGAAACATCCGGCTGGGGTTGACGAACTCGTCCTGCGCGTCGATCAGCAGGATTTCGCGGGCATTGCGTTCCGCGGTGAGCTTGAGCACGCCGAACACCGACGATGCGGCGCGCGAGAGCGCCTGCGCGGCCGAGCCGCCGCGAAGATAATGCGCGAAGAACAGTGCCGCGATGGCGTCGCCCGCGCCGTTGACCGAAATCGGCAGCTTCGGTGTGCGCACGCGGAAGCGTCCCGAAGCATCGGAGGCGACGAGATCGATCGCGTCGGCGGGCGTCTCGTCGGTGTGCAACGAAGTCACCATGATGACCTTGGGCCCAAGCGCATGCACGGCATCGATCGCGGCGAGCGCATCGCGCCGCGTCGCGCTGGTGCGGCCCGTCAGATAATCCAGCTCGAACTGGTTCGGCGCCACGATATCCGCCGCGGGCACCGCATGGTCGCGCATGAATTCCGGAATGCCCTGCCGCACGTAAATATCGCGCCCGACATCGCCGATCACCGGATCGCAGCAATAGCGCGCATTCGGGTTAGTGGCCTTCACCTGCGCGACCGCATCGAGGATCGCAGCGCCGGTTTCGGCCGAACCCATGTAACCCGACAGCACGCCGTCGCATTGCCCAAGCGCGCCGCGCTGCGCGATCCCCTGCACCAGTTCGGTGATCAGGCCCGCTTCGAACACGCGGCCGGTCCAGGCGCCGTAACCGGTGTGATTGGAGAACTGCACGGTGTGGATCGGCCATACCTCGACGCCGATCCGCTGCAGCGGAAATGTCGCCGCGGCGTTGCCGACATGGCCGTAGGCGACGTGGGACTGGATCGAGAGGATGTTCATGACCGGTCACAAAAACAAACGCGGCGGGAGCATGGTCCCGCCGCGCCGCAATATCCAACCGTTTTTCGTGATCGGGCGGATCAACCGCTGTGATCACATGCCCTTGCCGGCGGCTTCGACGAAGCGATTGGTATAGGTCTTCGACAGGTCGATGTTCGCCTTGGCGATCTCCGGCACCGACTGGCTGAACACCGCGAGCACCGCTTGCGCGCCCTTCGGGTCCATCTTGCCGTTTTCGGAGAACATCGGGATCGTGTTTTTGAGCGCAGCGAGATAGAGCGCCTTGTCCGGACCGATCAACTCCTCCGGCATTTTGGCCATGATCTCTTCCGGCGTGTGCGAATGGATCCACTTCAGCGTTGCCATAATGGCGTTCGTCAGCTTCTGCACCGTCGCTTCATTCTTCTGGATCCACTCGGTGCGGGTATAGAGCGAGCCGCCCGGATACTCGCCGCCGAACACGTCGAGCGTGTCCTTCTGCGTGCGGGTGTCGGCGAGGATGCGGAAGCCGTCCTTGAACTTGTTCTGCATCAAGGTCGCGGCCGGATCGAGCATCACGGCGGCCTGCACCTTGCCATGCTCCATGGCGGCAACCGCGGTGGCGGCGAGGCCGATTCCGACGACACTGGCCGAAGCCGGATCGAGCCCGTTCTTTGCGAGCAGATACTTCAGGAAGAAATCGGTCGAGGAACCGGGCGCCGAAACGCCGACCGCCTTGCCGGCGAGGTCCTTGATCGACTTGATATCCTTGGCTTCGGGCGAAACCGCCAGCACCATGCCGGGATAGCGGTCATAGACCACGAACGACTGCAGCGCCTGACCCTTGGCGGCCAGATTGACGCAGTGGTCGTAATAGCCCGACACGACATCGGCCGAGCCGCCGATCACCGCCTGAAGCGCCTGCGAGCCGCCCTTGAAGTCGATCAGCTCGACCTCGACGCCGGCCTTGTCGTATTCGCCGAGCTGCTTCGCCAAAACCGTCGGCAGGTAGCAGAGGCAGCCTGCGCCGCCGACCGCAATCGAGACTTTCACCTTGCTCTGCGCCGCCGCAACGCCGGTCGCAAGAACGAGCGCGCCAAGCGCCGCAACCACCCTCGGGTGAGCCTTGTCATGGGAGTTCCTCCGCAATTCTTGATGTGGGTCACGCCGCCCCGCGAATTGGCGCGGACCATAAAGCAGCGTGTCCGTTTGTGCAAAGCCCGTTCTGGACACTCTAGCGTCGCTTTGCTACATGACGCCGCACTTTGATGAGCGGCCCCGCAGCATTCGGGCGCATAGCTCAGTTGGTAGAGCAGCTGACTCTTAATCAGCGGGTCCCAGGTTCGAGCCCTGGTGCGCCCACCACTCATTAAAGCAGCCTTCCCATCGCACGCGCGGGACGACATCATGTGCGGGCACATTGTGCCCCGCCTTGAGGTCCTCCCATGCGCATTTTCGCGGCGTCGCTCGCGACCGAAACCAACTCGTTCTCGCCGATCCCGACCAACCGCGAGAGCTACGAACAGACACTCTACTTCCCGCCCGGCAAGCACCCGGATCGCGGCACGCTGTGCACCGGCCCGCTCTGGGTCGCGCGGCGGCGCGCCAAGCAGGAAGGCTTCGAGCTGATCGAGGGCTCATGCTTCTGGGCCGAGCCGTCGGCGCCGACCCAGCAGGCAAGCTACGAGAGCATGCGCGACGAAATCCTCGATCAGCTGCGCGCCGCCATGCCGGTCGACGGCGTGCTGCTCGGCCTGCACGGCGCAATGATCGCGCATGGCTATGACGACGCCGAGGGCGATCTGATCGCGCGCGTGCGCGAGATCGCCGGACCCAAGGCCGTGATCGGCGTCGAGCTCGACCCGCATTGCCATCTCACCGAAAAGCGCGTGCGCGGCGCCGACGTCGTCATCCTGTTCAAGGAATACCCGCACATCGATTTCGCGGAGCGCGCCGAGGAGCTGGTCACGCTCGTCGTCAAGGCGATCCGCGGCGACATCAAGCCGGTCACCTCGCTTTACGATTGCGGCATGATCGACGTTTATCCCACCTCGCGCGAGCCCGGGCGCGGCTTTGTCGAGAAGATGAAGAAGCTCGAAGGCCGCGACGGCGTGCTGTCGGTTTCGCTCGGCCACGGCTTCACGCAGGGCGACGTGCCCGAGCAGGGGACGCGCGTGCTGGTCATCACCGACAATGCCAAGGCGCGCGGCGATGCGCTCGCGAAAGAGCTTGGCGCGGAGATTCGCGAGAAGCGCGGCACCTGGTATCCGTCTTATCTGTCATACGATGACGCGATCACCGCCGCTTATGCGGAGCCGAAGGGGCCGGTGGTCGTTGCCGATCCGTCCGACAATGCCGGCGGCGGCGCCGCTTCCGACAACACCAACATCATCCGCCGCCTGCTCGAGCGTGGGATGACCGATGCGGCGGTCGGGCCGGTGTGGGATCCGGTCGCGGTAGAGTTCTGTCATGCGGTCGGCATCGGCGCGACGTTTCCGTTGCGCTTCGGCGGCAAGACCGCGCCAACCTCGGGCCTGCCGATCGACGCCGAGGTGACGGTGATCGGTCTTGTCAAAGACGCCATGCAGAGCTTCGGCAGCGCCAAGGTGAAGTTCGGCGACGGCGCGGGCATCCGTGTCGGCGGCGTCGAGGTCTCGCTGATCTCGCATCGCACGCAGGCGCTCGGCAGGGAAATTTTCACCGCGGTCGGCATCGATCTCTCGACGAAGCGCTATATCGGCGTGAAATCGACCAATCATTTCCATGCCGACTACGCGCCGATCGCCGCCAAGGTGCTCTATTGCGACGGCGAGGGCCCCTCGCCGCTCGATGCGCGCAAGTACCCATTCACGAAGGCGCGCCGCACCATCTGGCCGCCATGCCGAACTGCCCGAGGGGCGAATCGTGCTGTGACCGCCTCTTGTCCCGCTCCGCCTTTCCGTGAGTAAATCGGCTCAAACGAAATCAGGGAGGTTCCGATGCGTACGACCCGCCGCCGCTTCGTTCAGGGCACGCTCGGCCGCACCGCGTTTCCGGCGCTCCCGGCAACGTCCACGCGCAGGCGCCGACGCGCGGCCCGCACCATCCGCGCCGTGATGCAGGGCGACCTGCGCTCGCTCGATCCGATCTGGACCACCGCGAACATCACCGCCTACCACGGCGCGATGATCTACGACACGCTGTTCGCGCTCGACGAACAGATGCGCCCGCAGCCGCAGATGGTCAGCAAGTGGGGCCTCTCCGACGACAAGCTCACCTATACGTTCGAGCTGCGCGACGGGCTGAAATTCTCCGACGGCGCCGCAGTCACCGCCGACGACGTGGTCGCCTCGATCCGCCGCTGGGCGGCGCGCGATGGCGCCGGCCAGCACATGATGGCGCGCGTGAAGGACCTCTCGAAGAAGGACGACAAGACCTTCGTCATCGCGCTGAGAGAGCCCTACGGCCTGATCTTCGAAACGATGGCGAAGACCGCGACGCCGATCCTCTACATCATGCGCAAGAAGGAAGCCGAGACCGATCCGAACCAGCAGATCACCGAATACATCGGTTCGGGCCCGTTCACCTACAATCGCGAACGAGACGCAGATGGGCTCGCGCTACGTCTACGACCGCATCGCGGGCTACGTGCCGCGTTCCGAGCCTGCGACCGGCATGGCCGGCGGCAAGATGGTCAAGGTCGACCGCGTCATCTACGAGAACATGCCGGACTCGCAGACCGCGCTGCAGGCGCTGAAGGCCGGCGAGATCGACTTCTTCGAAATCCCGCCGATCGACCTGATCGACCCGCTGGAGAGCGACCCGAACATCAAGATCGAGGTGCTCAACAAGACCGGCAACTACGGGATCATGCGGCTCAACTTCCTGCATCCCGCCGTTCAACAAGCCCGAAGCGCGCCAGGCCATGCTCTACCTGATCGACCAGGAGGAGTTCATGAAGGCGACCTTCGGCAATCCGAAGTACTACAAGAAGTGCCCGTCGAACTTCGCCTGCGGCACGCCGATGGAGAACGACGAGAATACCGACTGGTTCAAGGACGCGCCGAACATCGCCAAGGCAAAGGAGCTGTTCCAGAAGGCCGGCTACGACGGCCGGCCGGTCACGCTGCTGCACGCGACCAACATCGACTTCATGAACAACGCCGCGCAGATCGCCGCGCAACGGTTGCGCTCCGCCGGCGTCAACGTGCAGCTCGCAACGTCAGACTGGGGCGGCGTGGTCACGCGCCGCGCCGTGAAGGCGGCACCCGATCAGGGCGGCTGGAACATCTTCATCACCTGGGCGGGCGCCGCCGCGGTCGGCAGCCCGATGGCGTTCATCGGCCATCAGGCGAACGGCGAGAAGGGCTGGTTCGGCTGGCCGACCGAACGAAGAGCACGAGAAGCTGCGCGACAAGTGGGCCTCCGCCGGCAGCCTCGACGAGCAGAAGGCGATCGCGCGCGAGATCCAGACGAATGCCTGGAACTTCGTGCCGCACGTCTGGCTCGGCCAATGGTCCTCGCCGGTCGCCTATCGCAAGAACCTGCGCGGCGTGCTGGCGATCCCGGAGATCATTCCGTTCTGGAATATCGAGAAGACCTAACTCGGCTGTCATCCCGGAAGCCGCCGAACGGCGGCTATCCGGGACCCATTCATCAGACGCTCGAAATTGGGATACATGGGTCCCGGGTCGCGCTCGCTGCGCTCGCTTGCCCGGGATGACAATGGAGTTGTGAATGCGCCTGTTCTACGCCGCGCTCGCCCTCGAGGCGAACACGTTCCTGCCGATCCCGACCTCGTATCAGGCCTTCGTCGAGAAGATTTATTACCCGCCGGGCAAGCACCCGGAAAAGTCCGGCCACCAGACCGGCGCGATCGCAGCGGCGCGCGCCGCCGCGAAGCGCAACGGCTTCGAGCTGATCGAGGGCTCCTGCTACGCGGCGCAGCCGGGCGGCGCTGCCTCGCGCGAGGCTTACGAGCGCATGCGCGACGAAATCCTCGGGCAATTGAAGGCCGCGCTGCCGGTCGACGGCGCCATGTTCAATCTGCACGGCGCGATGGTGGCGCACGGCTACGACGACTGCGAGGGCGATTTCCTCGAACGCGTGCGCGCGCTCGTCGGGCCGAAGGCCGTCATCGGCGTCGAGCTCGACCCGCATTGCCATCTCACCGAAGAAGCGCTGCACCGCCGCCGACGTGATCGTGCTGTTCAAGGAATACCCGCACACGGATTTCGCCGAGCGCGGCGAGGAGATGGTCGATCTCACGCTGCGCACCATCCGCCGCGAGATCAAGCCGGTGAAATCCGTGTTCGACTGCCGCGTGATCCAGAGCTTTCCGACCTCGATCCAGCCGATGCGCGGCCTCGTCGACAAGATCATGGCGCTGGAGGGCAAGAACCGCGTGCTCTCGGTCTCGATCGCGCATTGCTTCTACTACGGCGACGCTCCCGAATGCGGCGCGCGCATTCTCGTGCTGACCGACGACGCAAAGCCGCATGGCGACAGGCTTGCCGAGGAGGTCGGCCGCGAACTGATCGCGTTGCGCGAACAGGCCGCGCCGCCGGAATATTCCGTCGATGGCGCGATCGATGCCGCGCTCGCGCATCCCGGCGGCCCGACCGTGATCGCCGACACGACCGACAATGCGGGCGGCGGCGCGCCCTCCGACAACACGACCTTCATCCACCGCCTGATCGCGCGCGGCGTTCAGGGCGCGGCGGTCGCGCCGATCTGGGACCCGATGGCGGTGCGCAACGCGTTCGATGCGGGCGAAGGCGCGCAAGCTGCCGTTCCGCTTCGGCGGCAAGACCGCGAAGGCCTCCGGCCCGCCGGTCGATGCCGAAGTCGAAATCATCCGCTGCGTGCCGCAATGCCTATCAGTCGTTCTCCGGCGCGACCGTCGGCATCGGCGATGCGGCCTCGATCCGCATGGGCGGCGTCTAGGCGGTGCTGATCTCGACCCGCGCGCAGGGCATGGGCATCGACCTGTTCTCCAATCTCGGCATCGACCCGAAGCAGCCGAAAATCCTGGTGGTGAAGTCGAACCAGCATTTCTACGCGTCGTTCTCGCAGATCGCCGCGCAGGTGCTCTACGCCGAGGGCGACGGCCCGCTGCCGCGCCATTACGCCAAGCTGCCGTGGAAAAAGGTGCAGCGCCCGATCTGGCCGCTCGATGCGAGTGACGGAACCACGGCTGATCATTTGACGCCGTTGTCTCCCGCGCCGCCGATGGCCTAATTCGCGCACGGCTGGCCACAACGCCGAGACGAAAGATGGACCGCGTCGATCGGCAATGACAGTCGCGCTGTGTGCCGCGCCTGCCCGCGGCCTGACTTGGCGCTCGACCAGCGGCACCCCATCACGCATCATCAAGCGCGCACAGGCACAGCCCGTCGGCCGCGCGCCGCACCATCCAGCGCCGTGATGCACGCGGACCTGCGCGTGCTCGACCCGATCTGGACCACCGCGAACATCACCGCCTATCACGGCGCGATGATCTACGACACGCTGTTCGGGCTCGATGCGAACTTCACGCCGCAGCCGCAGATGGTCAGCAAGTGGGGCGTGTCGGACGACAAGCTCACCTACACGTTCGAGCTGCGCGACGGGCTGAAATTCTCCGACGGCGCGGCCGTGACGGCGGCCGATTGCGTCGCCTCGGTGCGCCGCTGGGCCGCGCGCTCCGGCGCCGGCCAGACCATGATGCAGCGCGTGAAGGACACGCCGGTCGTCGACGACAAGACCTTCCGCATCGTGCTGAGCGAGCCTTACGGGCTGGTGATCGACAGCCTGTCCACGATCTCGACCTCGCTCTGCTACATGATGCGCAAGAAGGACGCCGAGACCGATCCGAACCAGCAGATGCGCGAAACCATCGGCTCCGGGCCGTTCCTCTACAATCGCGACGAGACGCGGCCCGGCAACCGCCACGTCTACGACCGCAATCCGAATTACGTGCCGCGCGCGGAGCCGCCGTCCGGCCATGTCCGGCGGCAAGGTCGTCAAGCTCGATCGCGTGACGTTCGAGAACATCGCCGACGAACAGACCGCGCTCAGCGCGCTGCAGGCCGGCGAGATCGACTTCTACGAGGTGCCGCCGCAGGACCTGATCGACGAACTGAAGAAGGACCGGAACCTCACCGTCGAGGTGCTCAACAAGACCGGCCACATCGCGTTCATGCGGCTCAATCACCTGCATCCGCCGTTCAACAATCCGGATGCCCGCGAGCGCGATGCTGCATCTCGTCAAGCAGGACGACGTGATGCGCGCGATCTTCGGCCAGTCGAAGTCGTGGCAGGCGTGCGGCTCGTTTTTCGGCTGCGGCACGCCGATGACGCAACGACGAGAACACCGAGTGGTTCAAGAAGGGGCAGGACATCGCCAAGGCGAAGGAGCTGTTCGCAGAAGGCCGGCTATGACGGCAAGCCGGTCGTCGTGCTGCAGGCGACCGACCATTATCTCGCCAATCCGGCCGGGCTGTTCGCCGCGCAATGGCTGCGCCAGGCCGGCATCAACGTCGATCTCGCCGCGATGGACTGGGGCGCGCTGCTCACGCGCCGCGCCGTGAAGAAGCCGCCGGCCGAAGGCGGCTGGAACATCTTCTCCACCACCGTGACCGGCATCACCTTCTGCCGATCCGATCTCGTTCACCGGCCAGGCGGCGAACGGCGAGAAGGCCTGGTTCGGCTGGCCGACCGACCCGACTGCAGGAAAAGCTGCGCGACAAATGGGCGACCGCGCCGACGCTCGCGGAGCGCAAGGCAGATCGCGAAAGAACTGCAGAAGAACGGCTGGGACTACGTCCCGCACGTGATCCTCGGGCAGTTCTTCCGCAACTCCGCCTGGCGCAAGAACGTCACGCGGCGTGATCGGCATGCCCGAGGTGGTCGGCTTCTGGAACATGGAGAAGGTGCGCTTCGGGTTGAACGATGTGGCGGTGCCGCGAACTCGGTGGCGTTCCCCTCCCCCTTGCGGGGAGGGGTTAGGGGTGGGGGTCAGGAGTTGGCGATAACGCTGGCGCAACGATCCGGAGCAAACGCCGACCCATACGCGATCGCGCACGAGCGCGCGGGCTTGCGGCGTCGCATCGACCGAGCCCGAAAAGAAATTATGGTGGCATCTGCGTCATCGTCTGCCGATCGATGGTACGCATTTCCGCCGCCAAGTGCCGATTGGGCCGTACGTCGCGGACTTCTGTTGCCTCAAGGCAAAGCTGATCGTTGAGGTCGACGGCAATCAGCACGGGTTCGATGACATATCGTGCGAAGGATGCAAAGCGAACTGTCGTATCTCGACGTCGCAGGGTCTACTCGGTTCTGCGTTTCTCAAATCGCGAGGTGATGACCGAAATCGAGTGGGGTGCTCGAAGCCATCTATTCGCATCTCAATTCGACCCCCACCCCCAACCCCTCCCCGCAAGGGGGAGGGGAGCGAGCCGGAGCGCGTGGCTAGATGCTCGCCTACATCCTCCGCCGGCTCGCCTCGACGGTGCTCGTGATGGGCATCGTCGCGGTGTTCGTGTTTCTGCTGCTGCATCTTTCGCCCGGCGATCCCGCGGCGATCATCGCGGGCGACAACGCCACCGCGCGAGCAGATCGCCGGCATCCGCAAGCAGCTCGGGCTCGACGATCCGCTGCCGGTGCAGTTCTTCCGCTGGGTCTCCGCCGTGCTGCAGGGCGACCTCGGCATCTCGATCTTCTCCAACGAGCCGGTGGCCAAGCTGATCAGCCAGCGCATCGAGCCGACGCTGTCGCTCGCGCTCACCACGCTGATCGTCGCCGTGACGCTCGCGGTCTCGTTCGGCGTGCTCGCCGCCTGGAAGGTCGGCACCTGGATCGACCGCTCGCTGATGGTCGTCTCGGTGATCGGCTTCTCGGTGCCGGTGTTCGTCGTCGGCTACATGCTGATCTACGTGTTCTCGATCAATCTGCGCTGGCTGCCGGTGCAGGGCTATTCGCCGATCGATCAGGGCTTCGGCCCGTGGATCGAGCGGCTGATCCTGCCGTCGATCGCGCTCGGCCTCGCCTACGTGGCGCTGATCGCGCGCATCACCCGCACCTCGATGCTCGAAGTGCTGGCCGAGGACTACATCCGCACCGCCAACGCCAAGGGCGTCGCGACACGCTCGGTGCTGCTCAAGCACGCGCTGAAGAACGCCGGCGTGCCGATCGTCACCGTGATCGGCATCGGCGTCGCGCTGCTGATCGGCGGCGTCGTCATCACCGAGACCGTGTTCAACATTCCGGGCGTCGGGCGGCTCGTGGTCGATGCGATCTCCAAGCGCGACTATCCGATCATCCAGGGCGTGATCCTGATCTTCTCCGGCGTCTACGTGCTGGTGAACCTGCTCGTCGACCTCAGCTACACGCTGCTCGATCCGAGGATCCGCTATTGAGCGTCATCGCCGCCGAGCCTGCACTGATCGCCGCGCAAGCCGCGCGGCGCGCAATTCCGCCGTTTCGCGCGGCGCAACCCGACCATCGTGGCGGGCGGCGCGATCCTGACCATCATCGCGCTGCTCGCCGATCTTCGCGCCGCTGTTCGCCGGCGACGCCATCACCATGCAGCCGGCGCTGCGCCTGCGCCCGCCCTCGGAGGCGAACTGGTTCGGCACCGACCATCTCGGCCGCGACGTGTTCGCCCGCACGGTCTACGGCGCGCGCGTGTCGCTGTTCGTCGGCATCGCGGTCGCGGCGATGTCGATCATCGTGCGGCCTCTTCATCGGCCTGATGTCGGGCTATTTCCGCAAGGTCGACGCCGTGGTGATGCGGCTGATGGACGGGCTGATGGCGATCCCCGCCATCCTGCTCGCCATCGCGCTGGTCGCGCTCACGCGCGCCAGCGTCACCGCCGTCATCGTGGCGATCACCATTCCGGAAATCCCGCGCGTCGTGCGGCTCGTGCGCGCCGTCGTGCTGAGCGTGCGCGAGGCGCCTTACGTCGAGGCCGCGATCGCGGGCGGCACGCCGACCTGGAAGATCCTGCTGCGCCACATCCTGCCGAACACGATCGCGCCGCTGATCGTGCAGGCGACCTACATCTGCGCCTCCGCGATCCTGATCGAGGCCGCGCTCTCGTTCCTCGGCGCCGGCACGCCGCCGGAAATCCCGACCTGGGGCAACATGATCGCGCAGAGCCGGCTGTTCCTCGTCGCGCGCGCCGTGGACGATCTTCTGCCCCGGCATCGCGCTCGCGCTGGTCGTGCTCGCCGTGAACCTGCTCGGCGACGGCCTGCGCGACCGGCTCGATCCGCGCCTCGCGAGGCGGATGTGACGCCCTCTCCTCGCGGTCCGCGACCTCAAGACGCATTTCTTCACCGTCGACGGCGTCACGCGCGCCGTCGACGGCGTGTCGCTCGACGTCTTTCCCGGCGAGACGCTCGGCATCGTCGGCGAGTCCGGCTGCGGCAAGAGCGTCACCGCGCTGTCGATCATGCGGCTGCTGCCGCCGCGCCTCGCGCGCACCGTCGACGGCAGCGTCACGTTCGAGAACCGCGATCTCGTGCAACTCGACGAATGCGAGATGCGCAAGCTGCGCGGCAACCGGCTGGCGATGATCTTCCAGGAGCCGATGACCAGCCTCAATCCGGTGCTCACCGTCGGCCACCAGATCGCCGAGTCCGTGCGCATCCATACCGGCGCCAGCGCGAGCGCCGCGCCGCGCGCGCGCCGCCGAGATGCTGCGGCTGGTGAAGATCCCCGACGCCGAGCGGCGCCTCAACGACTACCCGCATCAGTTCTCCGGCGGCATGCGCCAGCGCGTGATGATCGCGACGGCGCTCGCCTGCAATCCGACGCTGCTGATCGCCGACGAGCCGACCACCGCGCTCGACGTGACGATCCAGGCGCAGATCCTCGACCTGATGCTGGAGCTGAAGGAGCGCACCGGCGCCGCCGTGATCCTGATCACGCACAATCTCGGCATCGTGGCCGAGACCTGCCGCGCGCATGATCGTGATGTATGCGGGCCGCAAGATCGAGGAGGCCGCGACCACCGAGCTGTTCGACCGCCCGGCGCATCCCTACACGCGCGGCCTGATGGCCTCGATCCCGCGCCTGCGCGGCAAGAACCGCAAGCGCCGCCTCGCCGAAATCCCCGGCATCGTGCCCTCGCTGCGCGAGCCGATCGAGGGCTGCGCCTTCGCGCCGCGCTGCGCTTACGCGGTCGAGCGCTGCCGCGCCGAAGCGCCGGACGCTGCGGCCCGATCGGCGACGGCCACATCGTCGCCTGCCATCGACGCCGAGCGCGTGCTCGCCAACGATGGTGGCGGCATGAGCGCCGGTCGTCGAGGTCGCGGACCTGAAGAAGCACTTTCGCGCTCAGCGCGGGCTGCTCGGCGCGCAACCGTCGCGATGGTGAAGGCCGTCGACGGCGTCAGCTTCGCGATCGAGCCGGGCGAGACGCTGTGCCTCGTCGGCGAGTCCGGCTGCGGCAAGTCGACCGTCGGCAAGCTGCTGCTGCGGCTGCTCGAGCCGACCGAAGGCACGATCCGGCTCGACGGCGAGGACATCACCCATCTCGGTACCGGCGAGATGCGCCCGCACCGCAAGCGCATGCAGATGGTGTTCCAGGACCCCTATGCGTCGCTCAATCCGCGCATGGCGGCGGGCCGCATCGTCAGCGAGCCGCTGGAGAACTACTCCGACATCTCGCCGAACGAGCGCGAGACGCGCGTCGCGGAGTTGTTCGAGAAAGTCGGCCTGCGCGCCGACGCGATGAAGCGCTATCCGTTCGAGTTTTCCGGCGGCCAGCGCCAGCGCCTCGGCATCGCGCGCGCGCTCGCGCTCAATCCCGCGGTGATCATCGCGGACGAGCCGGTGTCGGCGCTCGACGTCTCGGTGCAGGCGCAGGTGCTCAACCTGATGATGGACCTGCAGGAGGAGCTCGGCCTCGCCTACCTGTTCGTCTCGCACGATCTCGGCGTGGTCGAGCACATCGGCCACCGCGTCGCCGTGATGTATCTCGGCACGCATCGTCGAGATCGCCGGACAAGGAGGCGCTGTTCGAGACGCCGCTGCATCCCTACACGCAGGCGCTGATGGCGGCGGCGCCGATCGCCGACCCGCATGTGAAGCGCGAGCGCATCGTGCTGCAGGGCGACGTGCCCTCGCCGATCAATCCGCCGTCGGGCTGCGCGTTCCACACGCGCTGCCCGTTCGCGTTCGAGCGCTGCAAGGTGGAAACGCCGCTGCTCAAGCCCGCCGCGGACGGCCGGCAGGTGGCGTGTCATCTGGTGGATTGAGCATCCACCACCCGCATCACGGCCTCGATCTCACCGGAATGTTGACCGGCAGCGAGCCCATGCCGACCGCGGAGCGCGCATGGCGCCCGCGCTCGCCAGCACCGCGACGAACAGGTCGGAGCAGCCGTTGATCACCTTCGGCTGATCGCCGAAGTCCGGCACGGCGTTGACCATGCCGAGCACCTTGAGCACCTCGACCTTGTCGAGACTGCCGCCCGCCGCGGCATTCGCGGCCGCCAGCAGGCCGAGGCCGACCAGCTTCGCGTACTCGTAGGCCTGCTCGACCGTCACATCCTTGCCGACGGTGCCGGTGATGTGCTTGCCGTCCTTGTCGCGCGGCCCCTGCCCCGACAGATAGATCGTGTTGCCGTCGCGCTTCCACGGCACGTAGTTCGCGACCGGCGTCGGGATGTTCGGCAGCGTCAGGCCGAGCTTCTTCAGGTTCTCTTCGGCGCTCATGCGGCTTTCTCCAGTTTCTTGAATTTCGATGCGTCGTTCGGATGCCACCAGCGGCCCTTGAGCACGACGCCTTCGGAGAGGATGCGCTTGTCGCCGATCAGGTGCTCGCCGACCACATCGACATAGTCGAACTGGCCGTCCTTGATGGTCAGGATCGTGGCATCGCCGGCGCAGCCCGGCTTGAAGCTGCCGAGCTCCGGCCGTTGCAGCGCCATCGCGGCATTCACCGTGCTCGCCGCGATCACGTCGCTGAGCGGCATGCCCATGCAGAGGAACTTCGACAGCGTCGTCACCTGATCGAACGCCGGCCCCTCGATGCACAGCGTGTGCACGTCGGACGAGATCGTGTCGGGATAGAAGCCGTTCGCCAGCATGGCGCGCGCGGTCTTGAACGCGAACGAGCCCTTGCCGTGGCCGATGTCGAACTTCACGCCGCGCGCGCGCGCATCGCAGCACCACGTCCTTGACCTTGCCCTGATGATCGTAGGGCGCGTTCGGGAACGGGCGGAACGCGTGGGTCAGCACGTCGCCCGGCCGCAGCATCTGCACCACTTCCTCGTAGCTCGGCGGCGGAAAGTCGATGTGGCACATCAGCGGCATGCCGACTTCGTTCGCGGCCTGCAGCGCGATGTCGAGCGGCGCCGCGCCATGGATGCCGGACGAGCCGCGCCCGACCCGCACCTTGATGCCGACGATCACGTCGCGGTTCTTGTCGGCGACCTCGACCGCCTCGATCGGCGCCATCAGCCGCATCTCTTCGCTCTCGCCGACCATGACGGTCTTGGAGAAACGCGTAGATGCCGGCGAACGAGACATGCAGATAGGCGAGGATGCGCACCGTCGCTGCGCTCGATCACATGCTTGCGGAAGCCCGCGAAATTGCCCGGGCCCGCGCTGCCGGTATCGATCGCGGTGGTGACGCCGGAGGTGCGGCAGAAATCCTCCGCGTCGATGCCGAGCGAGGTGCCGCCCCAGTACACATGCGTGTGCAGGTCGATCAGGCCGGGCGTGACGACGTAGCCCTTCACGTCGCGCACTTCGCGTGGCGTCGCCGAGGTTGTCGCCGACCTTCGCGACCTTGCCGCCCGAAAACGCCACGTCGGTGACGCGGTCGATGTTCTGCGACGGGTCGATGACGCGCCCGCCCTTCAGGATGAGATCGTAGGCCATGTTGTCTCCAGGAATGAGGCGCGCGTCAGCGCTGACAATGCTCGATCAGCCGGTCGATGAACCGGCCGCATTTCTCAAGCTCGGTGATCGCGATCCACTCGTCGGCCTTGTGCGCCTGATCGATGATCCCGGGCCGCACACCACGGTCGGGATGCCGGCCAGCGCGAACAGCCCGCCCTCGGTGCCGTAGGCGACCTTGCTGTGGTTGTTGCGGCCGGACAGGCGCTTCGCGAGCAGCGTCACCTCGGCGTCCAGCGCCGTGTCGAGGCCCGCGAACTCGCCGCGATCCTGAAACTCGAAGCCCGCCTCCGGCGCGACCTTCTGCATTTCCGGCTCGAGCACGTTCTTGGCGTAGTCGATCACTTCCTTCGCCAGCGTGTCGGACTTGTCGGCCGAGAGCACGCGGAACTCGAACTCGAACGTCGCGATGTCCGGCACGATGTTGAGCGCGGTGCCGCCATGCAGGTAGCCGGTGTGGCCGGTGGAGAACGGCACGTCGTAGAGCTCGTCGCGCGCGCCGCTCTTGGCCATGCGGTCCGAGATATCGCGGATCTTCGCGATCACGCGCGCCGCATACTCGACCGCGTTGACGCCGAGCGGCGCGAGCGAGGAATGGCAGGTGCGCCCGCGCACGAGCACCTTGAACGAGCGCTTGCCCTTGTGGCCGATCACCACATCCATCTCGGTCGGCTCGCCGACGAAGCACGCGGCCGGCATCGCGACGCCTTCGATGATCTTCGGGATCATGCGGCGCACGCCCCAGCAGCCGACCTCCTCGTCATACGAGAACGCGAGATGCAGCGGCTTCTTCAGGTTGGCCTTGAGCATGTCGGGCACCGCCGCGAGGCAGCACGCCACGTAGCCCTTCATGTCGGTCGAGCCGCGGCCGTAAAGCTTGCCGTCGCGCTCGGTGAGCTTGAACGGCGAGTCGGTCCAGTTCTGGTCGTCGACCGGCACCACGTCGGTGTGGCCCGAGAGGATGAAGCCCGGCACATCCTTCGGCCCGATCGTCGCCCAGACGTTCGATTTCTGGCCGGTCTCGTCGTAGACGCGCTGGTGCTTGACGCCGAGCTTGTCGAGATAGCCCTCGATCCAGGCGATGCAGTCGAGATTGGAGTTGCGGCTCACGGTGTCGAAGCTGACCAGGGCCGAGAGGATGTCTTTGCTGCTTTGGACGTTCATGGTGGTTCCTGATGGGACCGCGCATCATGCATTGCGGCGGGTTCGGATCAAGCTTTAAGCTCCCCGCGAACACCGCAGGACAGATATGCCCGACATCAAATCCCTCACCGCCGCCGAATTGCTTCGCCTCTATCGCAAACGGGAGTTGTCGCCGGTCGAGGTGACGCGCGACCAGCTCGACCGCATCGAGAAATTTCAGCCGGTCATCAACGCGTTCATCATCGTCGACCGCGACGGCGCGCTGAAAGCCGCGCAAGCCTCCGAGGCGCGCTGGCAGAAGGGCGAGCCGGTCGGCCTCGCCGACGGCCTCGGCGCGACCGTGAAGGACAATGTCTGGCTCAAGGGTTTTCCCTCGCGGCGCGGCTCGCTCACCAGCGATCCCGCACCGATGAACGCCGACGCACCCGCGGTCGCGCGGCTGCGCGAAGCCGGCGCGGTCATCCTCGGCAAGACGAGCCTTCCCGAATTCGGCTGGATCGGCGCGACGCACTCGCCGCTCACCGGCATCACGCGCAATCCGTGGAAGCTCGACCGCACGCCGGGCGGCTCGTCCGGCGGCGCGGCGGCGGCGGCGCTGCTCAATCTCGGCCATCTGCACATCGGCACCGACGGCGCGGGCTCGATCCGCATTCCGGCGGCCTTCACCGGCGTGTTCGGCATCAAGCCGAGCTTCGGGCGCGTCGCGGCCTTTCCGGCCTCGCCGTTCAGCATTCTGGCGCATGTCGGCCCGCTGACGCGCAGCGTCGCCGACGCGGCGCTGATGCTCTCGGTGATCGGCGGGCCGGACGAGCGCGACATGACGGCATGGAACACGCCGACGCCGGATTACCGCGTCGGCCTCGACGATGGCGTGCGCGGCCTGCGCGTCGCGTGGAGCCCGCGGCTCGGCTACGTGCAAAAGCTCCACCCGGAGGTCGAGGCCGCAACCGCGAAGGCGGCGCAAGCGTTCAGCGACCTCGGCGCGATCGTCGAGGAGGCCGACCCGGGCTTCGCCGAGCCCTACGAGATGATCATGACGCTGTGGGGCGCGGTATCCGCCATGATCGTTGCGGCGGCGCCGGAAAGCGATCGCGCGAAGATGGACCCCGGCTTCCTCAAGATCGCCGAGGACGGAAAGAAGTATTCGCTCGCCGACTATCTCGCGGCCTTCACGGCGCGGCAGGACTCGCCATCGCGATGGCGCGTTTCCACGAGAAATACGACCTGCTGCTCACCCCGCAGATGCCGATCCCGGCGCTCGAAGCCGGCCGCGTCACGCCGGCCGACGGCAGCTATGGCGACAACTGGATCAACTGGTCGCCCTACACCTATCCGTTCAACCTGACCCAGCAGCCGGCCGCTTCCGTCCCGTGCGGCTTCACATCCGACGGCCTGCCGATCGGCCTGCAGATCGTCGGCCCGGCGCGCCAGGATCACCTGGTGCTGCGCGCCGCGCGCGCGTTCGAAAGCGCCCGGCCTTGGCCAGTTCTGGACGCCCCGCGGCAAAGTTGACCCATTCCAAACTGGCATAGCTACGCCCCCTGCGGTGCTGCGCGTACGGCTCGATCCGCGTGATTCAGCTTAGAACGGCGGCCCTTGACGAATGGCCGCTGAAAAATCCTTGGCGAGGGACGACATGGCAAAGCTCAACATCAACGGCAAAGTGCGCGACGTGCAGGCCGAGCCTGACACGCCGCTGCTGTGGGTGATCCGCGAACAGGTCGGCCTGACCGGCACCAAATACGGCTGCGGCGTCGCGCCATGCGGCGCGTGCTCGGTGCACATCAACGGCGAAGTGCAGCGCTCCTGCTCGATCCCGCTCTCGGCCGTGAAGGCGAGCGACAAGATCGTCACCATCGAGGGCCTGTCGGCGAATTCCTCGCACCCGGTGCAGAAGGCGTGGCTCGCGGTCGACGTGCCGCAATGCGGCTACTGCCAGTCCGGCCAGATCATGGCGGCCGCCGCGCTCCTGAAGAAGAAGCCGAAACCGACCGACGCCGACATCGACGAGGCGATGACCAACATCTGCCGCTGCGGCACCTATCAGCGCATCCGCGAGGCCGTGCATCAGGCGGCCGGCAGTGCCCCCAATAGCCGCGCGGCCGATCGCGCCACGCGCCGGTCGTAAGGAGAGAGCCATGAAAAAAATGATTTTTGGAAACGGCCAGCGCCTCTCCCGCCGCACGTTCGTCGTCGGCTCCGCGGCGCTCGCCGGCGGCGGCCTCGCGCTCGGGCTTCAATGTTCCGTTCGTCACCGAAGCCGCCGCGCAGAACGGCGCGACGCGAAGTCAATCTGTGGGTCGCGATCAAGCCGGACGATACCTGCGTGATCCGTATCGCGCGCTCCGAGATGGGCCAGGGCACGCTCACCGGCCTCGCCCAGCTCGTCGCCGAAGAACTCGAATGCGACTGGAAGAAGGTGACGACCGAAGGCATCAGCCCGGCACGCAACCTCGCGAGCAAGCGCGCCTGGGGCGAGATGGGCACC
Source organism: uncultured Alphaproteobacteria bacterium (assembly GCA_963800695.1). Lineage (GTDB taxonomy): Bacteria > Pseudomonadota > Alphaproteobacteria > Rhizobiales > Xanthobacteraceae > PALSA-894. The sequence continues at coordinate 87,733 of CAWDCA010000005.1, forward strand.
GGCGGCTCGCGCGGCATCCGCACCTCGCAGGACTACGTGCGCCGCGGCGGCGCCGCGGCGCGCATGATGCTGCTGCAAGCCGCGGCCGATCAGTGGAAGGTGCCGGTCGGCGAAGTGAGCGTCTCGAACGGCGTCATTACCCACGCGGCGTCGAAGCGCTCGATCAGCTACGGCAAGGTCGCGGCGGCCGCCGCCAAGCTCACGGCGCCCGATCCAAAGACCATCACGCTGAAGGATCCGAAGACCTGGACCATCGCCGGCAAGCCGCTGAAGCGGCTCGATACCGCCGACAAGCTCAACGGCGCGAAGGTCTATGCCATCGACGTGAAGCTGCCCGGCATGCTCAACGCCGCCATCAAGGACGCGCCGGTGTTCGGCTCCAAGGTCGTCAGCTTCGACGACGCCAAGGTCGCCAAGATGCCGGGCGTGAAGAAGGTCATGAAGGTGAAGGACACCGCCGTCGCGGTGGTCGCCGACACCTGGTGGCACGCCAAGACGGCGCTCGATGCCGTGGCCATCAAATGGGACGAAGGCGACAACGCCAAGGTCTCCAACGCCACGATCGCCGAGCACCTCAAGGCAGGCCTGTCCGCCGCCGAAAATAACGGCGAGCGTCGCAACGGTGACGCGCTTGCCGCAATCGCGGGCGCGGCGAAGAAGGTCGAGGCGACCTATTCGACGCCGTTCCTCTCGCATGCCTGCATGGAGATGATGAACGCGACCGTGAAGATTTCGGCCGACAAGGCCGAAGTGTGGGTGCCGACGCAGAACCTCGAAGCCTCGCTCGCGGCGCTCTCGGAAGCCTCCGGCATTCCGCTCGCGCAATGCGAGGCGCATCGTTACGACCTCGGCGGCGGCTTCGGCCGGCGCGGCGGCACGCAGGACTACGTGCATCAGGCGGTCGCCATCGCAAAGGAATTCCCCGACACGCCGATCAAGCTGATCTGGAGCCGCGAGGAAGATCAGGCGCACGATTTCTACCGCCCGATCTCGGTCTGCAAGATGTCCGCCGGCCTCGAACGAAAAGGGCGAACTGGTCGGCCTGCACGTGCGCTCGTCGGGCCAGTCGATCAACGCCTGGCTCAACCCGGCCGGCATCGTCGGCGGCAAGGACCGCCGCCAGCTTCAGGGCTGGTGGGAGGAGCCGAACGACGCACAGCTCGGCTACACGGTGCCGAACCTGCTGCTCGAATACGTGATGCGCAACACGCATGTTCCGGTCGGTCCCTGGCGCGGCGTCAATACCAACCAGAACGGCCTCTACATGGAGTGCTTCATCGAGGAGTGCGCGCGGGCCGCGGGCAAGGATTCGCTCGAATTCCGCCGCGCCTTGATGAGCAAGCATCCCAAGCACCTCGGGGTGCTCAATGCCGTTGCCGAGAAGGGCGACTGGGGCAAGCCGCTGCCCGCGGGCGTGCATCGCGGCATCGCGCAGTTCATGGGCTACGGCAGCTATTCGGCGGCCACCGCCGAAGTCTCGGTCGATGCCAAGGGCAAGCTGAAGATCCATCGCATGGTGCTCGGCGTGAACTGCGGACACGCCGTCAACCCGAGCCAGATCGCCGCGCAGGTCGAAGGCTCGGTCGCCTACGGGCTCTCCGCCACGCTCTACGGCGAGATGGTGATCGACAAGGGCCGCGTGACCAACACCAACTTCGACACTTACGAGATCATGCGTCTCGCCGAGATGCCGAAGGTCGAGACCGTGATCGTGCCGACCTACGACTTCTGGGGCGGCGTCGGCGAGCCGACCATCTGCGTGGTCGCGCCCGCGGTGCTCAACGCCATCATGGCGGCGACCGGCAAGCCGGTGCGCGAATTGCCGCTGAAGAACGTGAAGCTGGTGTAGCGCGAGGAGCAGCCGCGAACGCGGCGATTGAGCGCTGCTTCTCGACCCCCAACCCCCTACCCCTGCAGCGTTTACGCCCGTCTTCGACGGGCTATGGGGGAGGGGAGCACACCGCGTATGCCGCTCGGCGCGCCATTTGCCGCGCATACGAGCCCGCCAAAGCGGCTTGGCGTTCCGCGCGCCGCCCGTTAGCATCCGGGCACGTAATCCCCCGACCGGAGATATTCCATGCGTATGATAACAGGCCTCGCGAAAGTCCTCGGCTTGGCCGCCATCCTCGCCCTGCCCTGCGGCGCCGCCAGCGCGCAGGTCACGCTCAAGGTCGTGATGCATTCCGACCTCAAGATCGTCGATCCGATCTGGACCACCGCCTACATCACGCGCAACCACGGCTACATGATCTACGACACGCTCTTCGCGATGGACGAGAAGGGCGAGATCAAGCCGCAGATGGTGGAGAAATTCACCGAGAGCCCCGACAAGCTGACCTATACGTTCACGCTGCGCGACGGCCTCGTATGGCACGACGGCGCGGCCGTGACCGCGGAGGACTGCATCGCCTCGATCAAGCGCTGGTCGGCGCGGGACGCGACCGGCCAGAAGCTGATGTCCTTCGTGGACACGATCACGGCGCAGGATGCCAAGACCTTCACGGTCAAGCTCAAGGAGCCGACCGGCCTCCTGATCTTCGGGCTCGGCAAGCCCTCGTCGAACGTGCCGTTCATGATGCCGAAGCGCGTCGCCGACACCGATCCGAACACGCAGATTTCCGACTTCACGGCTCCGGGCCGTTCGTGTTCAAGAAGGATGAATGGAAGCCCGGCGACAAGGCGGTCTACGTCAAGTTCGACAAGTACAAGCCGCGCTCCGAGCCGGCCTCCGGCCTCGCCGGCGGCAAGGTCGTCAAGGTCGACCGCGTCGAATGGCTCTGCGATCTCCGACCAGCAGCAGACAGTCAACGCCCTGCTCGCCGGTGAGATCGATTACATCGAGGTCCCCGTCTCATGACCTCGTCCCGCTGCTGAAGGGCGATGCCAACATCAAGCTCGTCGACTGGAATCCGCTCGGCAACCAGTACACGCTTCGCCCCAACCACCTGCAGAAGCCGTTCGACAATCCGAAGATCCGCGCAGGCGATGCTCTATGCCTTCAATCAGAAGGACTTCCTCGACGCCGTGATCGGCAATCCCGAATTCTACAAGGTCTGCAAGGCGATGTTCGTCTGCGGCACCGCGCTCGCATCCGAGAAGGGCATGGCCGGCCTCCTGGAATCCAACTTCCAGAAGGCGCGCGATCTGCTGAAGGAAGCCGGCTACGACGGCACGCCGATCGTGCTGCTCCACTCGACCGATCTGCAGGTGCTGACCAACCTTGCGCCGGTCGCGAAGTCGCTGATGGAGAAGGCCGGCTTCAAGGTCGACATGCAGTCGATGGACTGGCAGACCGTGGTCGCCCGCCGCGTCAAGAAGGACCCGGCCAATGCCGGCGGCTGGCATGCGATGCTCACCTCCTGGGTGTCGGCCGACATCCTCAATCCGGTGATGGCGGGGTTCGTCAATGCGAGCTGCGACAAGGCCGCGTTCGGATGGCCGTGCGACGCGCAGATCGAAAAGCTGCGTGACGACTTCGCACGCGCGACCGATCCGGCCAAGCAGAAGGAGATCGCCGAAGCCGTGCAGGTGCGCGTGATGGAGGTCGTGACGCACATTCCGCTCGGCCAGTGGTACTCGTCCGGGCCGCGCGCAAGAACGTGTCGGGCTTCATGACGGCGCCCGCGCCGGTATTCTGGAACGTCGAGAAGAAGAGCCAGTCTTGAGCCATTCGATGCGCCCGGGCCGCGCCCAACGCCGGCCCGGGCAGCAGTTTCGGAACAAGGACTAGCGATGCTCGGCTATATCCTGCGCCGACTCGCCGCCACCGTGCCGGTGATGCTGATCGTCGCGGTGCTGGTCTTCCTCATGCTGCGGCTGACGCCGGGCGATCCCGCCGCGATCATCGCGGGCGACAACGCGAACGCCGACCAGATCGCCGCGATCCGCAACCGCCTCGGCCTCGACGAGCCGATCTTCACGCAGTTCTTCATCTGGTTCGGTAACATCCTGCGCGGCGATTTCGGCGAGTCGTTCTTCTTCAAGAAGACTGTCGCCGAACTGATCGCGAGCCGGCTGGAGCCGACGCTCGCCCTGTCGATCTCGACGCCTCACCATCGCGGTTTGCGTCGCCGTACCGCTCGGCGTGCTCGCCGCCTACAAGCAGGGCACCCTCATCGACAAGATCGTGATGGGCTTTTCGGTGCTCGGCTTTTCGGTCCCGGTGTTCGTCATCGGCTATTCGCTGATCTATCTGTTCGCCATCAAGCTCAACTGGCTGCCGGTGCAGGGCTATCAGCGCATCGGGGACGGCTTCGGCGGCTTCCTGCAGCGCCTGATCCTGCCCTCGGTTACCCTTTCGATTATCTACATCGCGCTGATCGCGCGCATGACCCGCACCAGCGTGCTCGACGTCATGGGCGAGGATTACATCCGCACCGCCCGCGCCAAGGGACAGGTCGAGATCAAGGTGCTGTTCAAGCATGCGCTCAAGAACGCCGCCGTGCCGATCGTCACGGTGATCGGCCTGGGCGTTGCGCTGCTGATCGGCGGCGTGGTCGTCACCGAGAGCGTGTTCACCATTCCGGGTCTCGGCCGCCTCACCGTCGATGCGGTGCTGGCGCGCGACTACCCGACCATCCAGGCGGTAATCCTGCTGTTCTCATTCGTGTATGTGCTGATCAACCTGCTCGTCGATCTCACCTACACGCTGCTCGACCCGAGGATACGCTATTGAGCGTCGAGCCCGCCCTGCTCGCCGGCGAAACCGCCGCGCCGCCGCCCAAGCGCGGCCTGGCCGGCCGGCTCGTGCGCGACGGCGGCATCATCTTCGGCGCGGTGGTCATTTTGTTCATGATCCTGATCGGGCTCGCGGCGCCCTGGCTCGGCACGAAAAGCCCCTCCGAGATCAATCCCTCGTTCCGCAATCGCGTCCCCGGCATCGAGCAGACCATCCGCAATGACGACGGCACGACGCGGACGTTCACGTACCGCATGGGCACCGACAGTCTTGGCCGCGATATCTACAGCCGCGTGGTCTATGGCGCGCGCGTTTCGCTCATCATCGGCCTCACCGTGGCGGTGATCTCGATTGCGATCGGCCTCTTCATCGGCCTCATCGCCGGCTATATCCGCTGGGTCGACGCCATCGTGATGCGCCTGATGGACGGGCTGATGGCGATACCGGCGATTCTGCTGGCGATCGCGCTCGTCTCGCTGTTCCGCGCGGGGCTCATGAGCGTGATCGTCGCGATCATCGTGCCGGAAATCCCGCGCGTGGTGCGGCTTGTGCGCTCGATCGTGCTCTCGGTGCGCGAGGAACCGTACGTGGAGGCCGCGATCTGCGCCGGCACGCCGACGCATCTCCTGCTGTTCCGCCACATCTTGCCCAACACGATCCCGGCGCTGATCGTGCAGGGCACCTTCATCTGCGCCAACGCCATCCTGCTCGAAGCGATCCTGTCGTTCCTCGGCATCGGCATTCCGCCCGAGACGCCGACCTGGGGCAACATCATGGCGGAAGGCCGCGGCCTGTTCCGCATCTACCCGCACAACATCTTCTTCCCCGGCATCTGCCTCGCGTTGACCGTGCTTGCCGTCAACGTGCTCGGCGACGGCCTGCGCGACCGGCTCGATCCCAAACTGGCGCGGCGGATGTGATGGCCGTCGACACCAAGCCCGTTCTCGACGTGCAGGGCCTCACCGTCCGCCTGCCGCATGGCGCGGACCGCCTGAACGCGGTCGAGAACGTCTCGTTCGCGGTGGCGCCGGGCGAGATCGTCTGCGTGGTCGGCGAATCCGGTTCGGGCAAATCCGTGACCGCGCACGCCGTCATGGGCCTGCTGCCGCCAGGGCAACTCACCGCGACCGCGGGGCGCGTGCTGCTCGAAGGCGAGGACCTGCTGCTCAAATCGCCCGCCGAGATGCGCGCGCATTCGCGGCGACCGCATCTCGATGATCTTCCAGGAGCCGATGACCGCGCTCAATCCGGTCATGAGGGTCGGCGACCAGATCGCCGAGGTGCTGGACATTCACACCCGGCTCGGCGAACGCGAACGGCGGGCGCGCGTGCTCGACGTGATGCAATCCGTGCATCTGCCCGAGCCCGAGCGGATGATCGACGTCTATCCGCATCAGCTCTCCGGCGGGCAGCGCCAGCGCATCATGATCGCTGCCGCGCTGGTGCTCGATCCGGTGCTGCTGATCGCCGACGAGCCGACCACCGCGCTCGACGTCACCACGCAGGCGCAGATCCTCAAGCTGATCAAGGAACTGCGCGAACGGCGCAACACCGGCGTGCTGTTCATCACGCACGATTTCGGCGTGGTCGCCGAGGTCGCGCATCGCGTCGTGGTGATGCAGCACGGCCGCGTGGTCGAGCAGGGCAAGACCGAGGAGGTGTTGCGCCGGCCGCGCGACGACTACACCCGCATGCTGATCCGCTCGGTGCCGACGCTCATCCCACCCGCGCGCGAACCGATCACCGCCGCGCCGATCGTGCTGCAGACCAACGACCTGAACAAGACTTATGTGTCCGGCGGCTTTTTCGGGAACCGCCGCGAGGTGAAGGCCGTGAGGGACGTGAACCTGCAAGTCCGGCGCGGCGAGACGCTCGGCGTGGTCGGCGAGTCCGGCTCCGGCAAGTCAACCGTGGCGCGCTGCATCGCGCGGCTGATCCAACCCACCGATGGGGCGATCCTGATCGAAGGGGCGGATGTGGCGAAGCTTGGCGCGCGCGCGCTGCGGCCGCACCGCAAGCGCGTGCAGATCGTGTTCCAGGACCCTTATCGTTCACTCAATCCGCGCCGCACGGTCGGCGCCGCGATCACCGAGGGTCCGGTGAATTTCGGCATGTCCGAGAAAGAGGCCGTCGAACGCGCCCGGCAGCTGATGCGTCTCGTCGGGCTCGATCCGGATGCGCTGGAGCGCTTTCCGCATCAGTTCTCCGGCGGACAGCGCCAGCGCATCTGCATCGCGCGCGCGCTCGCCATGGAGCCGGAAATTTTGGTGGCCGACGAGCCGGTTTCGGCGCTCGACGTCTCGGTGCAGGCGCAGGTGCTGGAGCTGATCGACGACGTGCGCAAGCGCTTCAATCTCGCGGTGCTGTTCATCACGCACGATCTGCGCGTTGCCGCCCAGGTGTGCGACCGCATCGCCGTGATGCACAAGGGCGAGGTTGTCGAGGAAGGCACGACCGCGGCCGTGTTCGCCGCGCCGAAACACGCCTACACCCGGGCGCTGTTCGACTCGGCGCCGGGCAAGAATTTCGATTTCGGGAAGTTCGAGATCTAGAAGCTCATGTGTCCCGAGCGCATGCAGCGCGAAGCGGTGCGTCGCAGACCAGGACCGTTCGAGCTCGCGGGCTGAGGCGATCCGGTTCGAGCACGCGTGCACCATGCGCGCCGCGCCCGGGACACCAGGTTACTTCCCCGCCATCTTGCCGTACATGAACAGGAAGTCGCTCGCCCCGGCAGCGGCTTGTGGCACTCGAAGCAGGCGGTGAGCTTGGCCTTGGCGTTAACGGCCTTCGCCGCCGTGAAGGCCTGATATTCCCACTCGCCGTTGCGGATGGTGTCCGGGTACTCGGTGCCCCAGCCCTTGCGCTTCTCCATCACCGTGTAGGCGAGCAGATCGGTCTTGATGAAGCGGCCGTTGGCGTCCTTTTCGGGATTGCCCGCGGCGTCGAGCTTGGCCCTGTACTGCACCAGCGTGATCACGGTGCCGTCCGGCATCGGCTGGCCCTTCTTGGCGGCATCGATCGCCGCCTGGCTGGTGTAAAGCTCGCGGTATTGCTTGTTGTCGGCGCGGTCGACCGTCGTGTAGAGCACGCCCTTGTCGAACCCTTCCGGAAACTTGACCAGATCGCCGCCAGCGCGCACCTGCGTTGCGAGTGCGAACACGCCGACGCCGACCAGCGCGGTCGCGATGGGCATGAAGCCTGATTTGAACATTGTCTCCCCCTCGGTTTGGCCGGACCAGCGGCCCGGCCGTAAGAATAGCCCGCACACGCAGAATTGGAATTCCTCCAATTCGCACGTTGTTGTGAGAACGGTGTGACGCGATACTGGTACGGGCGAGTGCCGCAAGGGTTTCGACACGGCCGAAATTTTCAGCAAGATGCAGCTTGAACGCCCGCCGTTTCGCCTAGCGGAAATCCGAAATGCCCGTGACGCCGAATGCCAACCTGCGCCAGGCGCTGCTTGCGCCCCGCTCGGTCGTTATCGTCGGGCAGTCGAACGATGCCGGCAAGACCGCCGGCCGGCCGTTGAAATACCTGCGCCAGGCGGGGTTTGGCGGGACGATCTACAGCGTCAATGCAAGGCGCGACACGGTGCTGGGCGAGCGCGCCTACCCGTCGGTCGCCGCGCTGCCCGAGGCGCCGGACCACGCCTACATCCTGGTACCCACGGAGGCCGTCATCGAGGCGGTCGCCGAATGCGGGCGTGCCGGTGTCAAAGTCGCCACCATCCTGGCCGCCGGCTTCTCCGAGACCGGGCAGGAGGGCGTGGCGCGCGAGCAGCGGCTGCGCGAGGTCGCGGCCGAAACCGGCATCCGGCTGGTCGGGCCCTCCAGCCTCGGCGTGGTCAACCTGCGCAACGGGATGCTGCTCACCGCCAACGCGGCGTTTGCCGAGCCGGATATTCCGGTCGGCCGCATCTTCTTTGCCTCGCACTCCGGCACCATGATCGGCGCGCTGATGTCGCGCGGCAAGGCGCGCGGCGTCGGCTTCGCCGGGCTTGTCTCGATCGGCAACGAGGTGGACCTGTCGATCGGCGAGATTTGCTCCTCCACGCTCGACGATCCGGACATCGACGGCTATCTGCTGTTCCTCGAATCGATCCGCAATTCGCCGGCGCTGCGCGCGTTCGCGCTCGGCGCCGCGGCGCGCGGCAAGCCGGTCGTCGCCTACAAGCTCGGCCGCTCGGCGGCGGCGCGCGAGCTTGCCGTCACCCACACCGGGGCGCTGGCGGGCGAGGACGACGTGGCGAGCGCATTCCTGGCCGATTGCGGCATCGCGCGGGTCGAAAGTCTCGAAGCGCTGATCGAGGCGTTGCCGCTGGTGCGCCGGACGCCGATCCGCGCCGGTGGGCGCACGCCCTCCGCGGGTCGCGGTGCTCACCACCACGGCCGGCGGCGCCACCATGGTGGTCGATCCGCTGGCGATGCGCGGCGTCGAGATCGCGCAGCCGAGCGCCGAGACACTTTGCGCGCTTCGCCGCAGAAGGGCATCGCGGCGACGCCTGCGCGCATCGTGGACCTCACCATCGCGGGCGCGCGCTACGATGTGATGAAGGCGGCGCTCGATATCCTCACCACCGCGCCCGAATTCGACATGGTGCTGGCGGTGGTCGGCTCCTCGGCGCGCTTTCACCCGCAACAGGCGGTGCAGCCGATCATCGACAGCGCGAATGCCGCAAAGCCGATCGCGGCGTTTCTGGTGCCCGAAGCGCCCGGAGGCGCTGGCGCGACTGAGCGAAGCCGGCATTCCGAGCTTCCGCACGCCGGAAGCCTGCGCCGATGCCATCGCGGCGGCGCTCGCACGGCGCGAGCCGAAGCCGGCGGTCGCGGTGCCTTCGGGTAGCGGCGGCCGCGTGCTGGACGAGCTCGAGGCCTACGCGCTGCTCGACCGGCTTGGCATTCCGCGCTCGCCCGCGGTCGCGCTTGACGCGACGATCGCGCAACCGCCCGCCCTGCCCTTCGCGTATCCGGTCGCCGTGAAGGTCCTCTCCGCCGACATCCCGCACAAGACCGAGGCGGGCGGCGTCGCGCTGAACGTGGGCGATGGCGCTGCGCTGGTCGCCGCGATCGGAAGCATGCGCGAGACGGTGAAACAGCGCACCGGCATCGCGCCCGGACCGCGTGCTCGTCGCGCCGATGATCTCCGGCATCGGCGAGGCGCTGATCGGCTACCGCATCGACCGCGAGGTCGGCCCGCTCGTCATGGTCGCGGCCGGCGGCGTGTTCACCGAAATCTACCGCGACCGCAGCCTGCGCCTCGCGCCGGTCGATCTGCCCACCGCCCACGCGATGATCTCCGAGGTGAAGGCCTTCGCGACGCTGAAAGGGTTCCGCGGCAAGCCGGCCGGCGATCTCGATGCACTCGCTCAACGCAATCGTGGCGCTGTCGCGGCTGGCGTTGCAGAATGATCCGGCGATCGCCGAGGCCGAGGTCAATCCGCTGATCGTGAAGGCCGACGGTGTCGTGGCGGTCGATGCGCTGATAAGAACAATGTGAACGGGAGGAAACGCATGCTGGAGAACCTCGCCGCGCGCGTGAATGCCGACGCGAACCTCGTGCGCCGCGGCAGGCACGTGAACACGACCTTCCTGATCCAGATCGACAACGCGGATCATCTGGTCAGCGTCGCGGAGGGCCGCATCACCGGCATCAGGCCCGGCCCGTTCATCACGCCGAACTATTCCTTCGCGCTGCGCGCCGCGCGCGACTCGTGGGACAAACTGTGGTCGCCGACGCCGCTTCCCGGTTACACCGACATTTTCGCGCTGGTGAAGAAGAAGCTGTTGCGCATCGAGGGCGACCTGCATCCGTTCATGACGCACCTTCTCTACTTCAAGGGCGTCATCGCCGCCGCGGGAGGCGCCGAATGAGCCCGCGCTTCGAACCCACGGTCGGCCGCTATCTGCATCTCGACCTGCTCGGCCGCCCGCATCGCCTCTATGTCGAGGAAGCCGGCAGCGGCATTCCGCTGCTCTGCCTGCACACCGCGGGCTCCGACGGGCGGCAATACCGTGGCCTGCTCAACGATCCGCGCATCACGAAAAACTATCGCGTGATCGTGTTCGACATGCCGTGGCACGGCAAATCCTCGCCGCCCGTCGGCTGGGAGAACGAGGAATACCGCCTCACCTCGCGCGACTATGTGCGCATGATCCTGGAAGTCTCCGCCGCGCTGGAACTCGACAAGCCGGTCGTGATGGGCTGCTCGATCGGCGGGCGCATCGTGCTGCATCTCGCGCACGAGCACCCCGAGAAATTCCGCGCCATCGTCGGGCTGGAATCCTCGCCCAAGGTCGACCCGTATTACGACACGAGCTGGCTGCATCGCCCCGACGTGCATGGCGGCGAGGTCTCGGCCGGCATCGTGTCGGGGCTTGTCGCGCCGACCGCGCCGGATGAAGGCCGCTGGGAAACGCTGTGGCATTACATGCAGAGCGGCCCCGGCGTGTTCAAGGGCGACCTTTATTTCTACATGATCGACGGCGACATCTCCGACAGGCTCGACCACATCGACGCGCGCCGCTGCCCGCTCTATCTGCTCACCGGCGAATACGACTATTCCTGCACCACCGAAGGCACGCTCGAGGTCGCGCGCCGCACCGGCGCGCAAGCGACCATCATGAAGGATCTCGGGCATTTCCCGATGAGCGAGAACCCTGAGAAATTCATCGGCTATCTGCTGCCGGTGCTGGAGGAGATCCGCGCGGGGAAGAAAGCGAGCGCCGCATGAAAGCCGAAGCCGTCACGCTGCATCCGGCCGCGGGCGCGACCGGCGCAATCGTCACGTTCGCGAGTGGGCTGCGTTACGCGGACCTCTCCGACGAGGTGCGCTACTACGCCCGCCGCCATCTGCTCGATACCATCGGGGTGATGATCGCGGGCGCGCCCGGCGATGTTGCGACCAACGCCGAGAGGATGCTCGCGGCCGTCCGCTCCGGCGGCAGCATCCCGGTCCCGGGCCGCGCCAGGCGCCATGATCTGCTCGACGCGGCGTTCCTCGGCGGCACGGCGGCCCACGGCATCGAGCTCGACGACGGCTATCGCGTCGGCTCGGCGCATTGCGGCTGCACGGTCGTGCCGGCGGCGCTCAGCGTCGGCTACGAAGGCGGCCATCTCCGGCGCCCAACTGATCGAGGCCGTGGTCGCCGGCTACGAGGTCGCGATCTGCCTCGCACGCGCCTGCGCGCCGGACCTGCGCCAGCGCGGCTTCCATCCGACCAGCGCGGTCGGCCCGTTCGGCGCGGCGGTCGCGGTCGCCAAGCTGCGCGGCCTTTCGGCGCAACAGATCGCCGACGCGCTCGGCATTGCGGCAAGCGCGTCCGCCGGCCTGTTCGCGTTCGTGAACGGCGGCGCCGACATCAAGCGCCTGCACGCGGGCCATGCGTCGCGCGAGGGCATCCAGGCTGCGCTCCTTGCGCAGCTTGGCACGAACGGTCCGCCCAACGTGATCGAGGCGCGCGACGGCTTCATGCAGGCGTTTGCCTTTGGCCGCTCCGACAAGGCGCGCGTCGCGCTGGCGAGCGAAGCGAGCGGCCAGCGCGACCACTTCATAAGTGCGCGCGCCGGACACTCGCCTGAGACGGGCTCGTCGGCGCGCGCCATCGCGCTGCCGCCGGACGCGCCGTTCGGCATCACGGATTGCTACATCAAGCCTTATGCCTGCTGCCGCCACATCCAGCCTGCCGTCGAGGCGCTGTTCGGCCTGATGAACGACGAGAAGATCGACGCGGCCGAAATCAACCACGTCGATGTCGAGACCTATCGCATCGCCGCCGAGCACGCGCATACCGGCTGGGACGACTACGCCAGCGCCCAGCTCTCGTTCCCCTACCTGATGGGCCTCGCGGCGCGCTTCCGCGGCATCAAGGTGCATCACTTCAACGAAGAGACGCGGGCCGATCCGGCATTCGCCGAATTCGCCAGGCGCCTCACCGTCACGGCACCGGCCGAGATCGACTCGCTTTATCCGAAGCTGCGCCCCGCCCGCGTCACCGTGACGACCGTACGCGGCAAATTCGTCCGGCAAGCCGACGAAGCGCTCGGCTCACGCCTCGTGCCGCTCGACGATGCGGGACTTGAGTTGAAGTTCATCGAGCTTGTCGGCCCGGTTCTCGGCGACGCACGCGCAAGAGCGCTGGCAGCGCAGCTTTGGGATATCGAGACGATGAGCGATATCCGTCCGCTCGTCGACGCAACAGCAGTCTGACGCCGCATGTCTGACATCAAAACAATCGGGTTTATCGGCATCGGCAACATGGGCCGGCCGATGTCGGCCAATCTGGTCAAGGGCGGCTATACGGTCATCCTTTATGACCTCGATGCGAAGCGCGCGAAGCATGCCGCCGAGGGCATCGGCGCGAAATCCGCCACATCGCTCGCCGAACTCGGCAGCCAAGCCGACGCCATCGTCACCATGCTGCCGACCGGCAAGGAGGTGCGCGCCTGTCTGCTTGAAACGGAAGGCGGCGCGCTCGCCGCCAATCTGCCGAAGGGCGCGATCGTGATGGACATGAGTTCGGCCGATCCGGTCGGCACGCGCGAGCTGCACGCCGATCTCGCGAGGCGCGGCCTGTTGCTGGTGGATGCGCCGGTCTCCGGCGGCGTGCCGCGCGCCACGGACGGCTCGCTCGCCATCATGATCGGCGGCGACGCGGCTGCGGTGGCGCAGGCGAAGCCCGTGCTCGGAAAAATGGGCACGCGGCTGTTCGAGGTCGGCGGCCCCGGCAACGGCCACGCCATGAAGGCGCTGAACAACTTCGTGGCCGGAACCGGCTTCATCGCGGTCGCCGAGGCCGTGCTGGTGGGCAAGAGCTTCGGGCTCGACCCGAACGTCATGATGGACGTGATGAACGTCTCGACGGGCAAGAACTTCAATACCGAGCACGTCGCAAAACAGCACCTCATCTCGCGCCAGTTCGCCTCCGGCTTCGCGCTCGGCCTGCTGGCGAAGGACGTCGGGATCGCCGACGATCTGGCGAAGGCGCTCAACATCCACAGCCCAATGATCGACATGTCGTCGGCCTTGTTGGGCGAGGCGCGCGACAGAGTGGGCGGCGAGAAGGACCACACGCTCGCCTACACTTATTGGGAGAAGCGCGACAAGAAGGCCGCCGAATGACGTGGCGCCACTTACTCAAAATGTGATACCAGATAACAAAATAATCGTCAGGGAGGACATCATGAAACATCTCAAATTCGCTGTGCTCGCCGCCGCGTTAGCCTGCGCGGGTCCCGCGCTGGCGCAGGACAAGACCGTGGAGTGGCGCTTCGCGCACTGGGTGCCGGCGTCGCATCCGATGCATCCGGCCGCCGAAGCCTGGGCCGCCTCGATCGAAAAGGCGTCCGGCGGCACGATCAAGATGAAGATCTTTCCCGCCCAGCAGCTGGGCAAGGCGTTCGATCACTACAATATGGCGCGCGACGGCATCGCGGACGTGGCGCACGTCAATCCCGGCTACGAGCCGGGCCGCTTCCCGGTGATGGGCGCGATGGAGCTGCCGTTCTTGTTCGCCAATTCGAAGGAAGGCAGTGCCGCGCTCGATGCGTGGTACCGCAAATACGCCGGCAAGGAGATGGCGGACGTTCACTACTGCCTAACCTTCGCGCATGACCCCGGCACGTTCCATTCCACGAAGAAGAAAATCGTGGTACCGGCCGACATCAAGGGCATGAAGGTGCGCCCGGCCAACGCCACCATCGCGCGCTTCATCAGCCTGCTCGGCGGCTCAAACGTGCAGGCCTCCGCGCCGGAATCGCGCGACGTGCTGGAAAAAGGCGTCGCCGAGGCGATTACGTTTCCGTGGGGCTCGATCGTGCTGTTCGGCATCGACAAGGTGACGAAGTATCACGTCGACTCGGCGTTCTATGTCACCGAGCAGGGCTGGGTGATCAACAAGGGCAAGTACGCGGCACTCTCGGCCGGCCAGAAAAAGGTGATCGACGATCACTGCACGCCGCAATGGTCGGAGAAAATCGCGACGCCCTGGGCCGAATTCGAGGCCGCGGGCCGCGACAAGATCAAGGCGCAGGGCCACGAGCTCAACGCGCTGACGCCTGCACAGCTCGCCGAATGGCGCAAGGCCGCCGAGCCGCTCTATGCCGAGTGGGCTGAGAACGCCAAGAAGGCCGGCTACAATCCGGACGAGATCATGAAGGATCTCAAGGACAGCCTGACGAAGTACAAGTCGCTGTACTAGGCGCCGCGCTCGGTGCGCTCCCCTCCCCGCATAGCCCGGAAGAGCGTGGCGAGAACGCCCTTGCGAGCTGGGTGAGGGGTTCACGTGGGGGTCCCTGTGGCGCTCACAAACTTCCGACCCCCCTCCCTCGGCCCTCCCCCTCAAGGGGGGAGGGAACAGACCGGAGCGAGCCGCTCCGTAGCTACATATTTCAAGAAAGAGAAAGCATGCTCCCTCCCCTCAACGGCGCAACGCGCATCCACGTCACCATCGGCGACCCGATCGCGCAGGTGAAATCGCCGGCCGGCATCACGCAAGGCTTTGCGGCGCGCGGCCATGACGCGATCATGATCCCGCTGCAGGTGAAGCCCGCCGACATCGAGGATTTCCTCCGGCTCGCGAAGAAACTGCCGAACCTCGACGGGATCGTCATCACGGTGCCGCACAAGCCGGTCGCGTTCCGGCATTGCGATACGGCCTCGGAGCGTTCGCAGGTGCTGGAAGTCGCCAACGTCATGCGGCGGGATGCGGACAGCCGCTGGAGCGGCGACATGACCGACGGCGGCGGATTTGTCGCGGCGCTCAAGCGCAACGGCTTCGACCCCAGGGGCAAGCGCGCCCTGCAGGTCGGCGCGGGGGGCGCGGGCTCGGCGCTCGCGCTGTCGCTGACGATGGAAGGCGCGAGCGTCACGCTCGCCGATCTCGACACGGAGAAGCGCGACGCGCTGATCGCGCGGCTCGCCCGTCATGGGCACAAGGTCGCGCCGGCGGACAAGGCCGACCCCGCGGGCTTCGATCTGGTGGTCAACGCGACGCCGGCGGGCATGAAGCCGGGCGACCCGCTGCCGGTCGATATCGCGCGGCTGGACGGCAGCATGTTCGTCGCCGACATCATCACCATGCCGCTGGTGACGCCGCTGCTCGCCGCCGCGCAAGCGAAGGGTTGCCGTACGCAGAACGGTCAGCAGATGTTCGACGCGCAGGTGGATTTCATTACCGAGTTTCTGATGGGGAAATGACACCGTTCGTCCCCGCGAAAGCGGGGACCCAGTTCTTGGCCCTGGATGCCCGCTTGCGCGGGCATGAGCGGATAGATTTTATCGCACATCCATCGAGGCGACCGGCCGCCAGACCAGCAGCCGCTTCTCTATCACCGTGACGATCATGTCGATCACGATCACGAACACCGCGAGCACGAACATGCCGGCGAACACGCCCGCCACGTCGAACACGCCCTCGGCCTGCTGGATGATGTAGCCGAGCCCCGCCGCAGAGCCGAGATATTCGCCCACCACCGCGCCCACCACCGCGAAGCCCACCGAGGTGTGCAGCGAGGAGAACATCCAGGAAAGCGCCGAGGGCCAATACACATGGCGCATCAGTTGCCGCTCGCTCATGCCGAGCATGCGGGCATTCGCCAGCACGGTCGGGCTCACTTCCTTCACGCCCTGATACACGTTGAAGAACACGATGAAGAACACCAGCGTGAACCCGAGCGCGACCTTCGAGGCGATGCCGAGCCCGAACCACAATGCGAAGATCGGCGCCAGCACGACACGCGGCAGCGCGTTGAGCATCTTCACGTAGGGATCGAACACCGCGTTGACCATGGGCTTGCGGGCGAACCAGAAGCCGACCAGCACGCCGGCGAGCGAGCCGATGACGAAGGCGAGCATCGCCTCGATGAGCGTGATCCACAGATGCTTCCAGATGGTGCCCTCGCACGAACCAGCGCACGATGCGCGAGGCGACATCGAGCGGGTTTGAGAAGAAGAACGGCGGCAGGAGGGTGACGCAATTTTTCTCGGCGCCGAAATACGACAGGCCGCACACCGGATACGTGGTGAGCACGTGCCACAGCGCGATCGACACGACCGCGACGAGGATTTGGAGCGTGAGGAGTGTCGCGCGGTTCATAGCTCACCCTCCTCCCGTCTGCTGATAGCCCTTCATCACTTCATCCTTCAGCGCTTCCCAGATTTCACGATGCAAGTGGTGGAATGCGGGATCGAGCTTCACCTCGCTGATGTCGCGCGGGCGCGCGAGCGGCACCGTCCAGTTGCCGATGATGCGCGCCGCCGGCCCCGCCGACATGATCACCACGCGGTCGGAGAGCGCGATTGCCTCTTCGAGATCGTGCGTCACGAACAGCACTGCCTTGCGGTCCGCGCTCCACAGGTCGAGCAGCAGGTTGCCCATGATCTGGCGCGTCTGCGCGTCGAGCGGGCCGAACGGCTCGTCCATCAGCAGGATCTTCGGGTCGCGGATCAGCACCTGTATGAGGCCGACGCGCTTGCGCTGCCCGCCTGAGAGCATGTGCGGATAACGGTCGCCGAAGCCGCCGATGCCGACGCGCGTGAGCCAGCTTTGCGCCCGCTCGCGCGCCTCGGCCTTGGGCGTGCCCGCAATCTCCAGGCCGATCGCGACATTCTCCGCCGCGGTCTTCCAGGGAAACAGCGCCTCGGCCTGAAACAGGTAACCGGCCTGCCGGTTGAGGCCGGGCAGCGGGCTGCCGAAGATCGTCGCGGTGCCGTTCGAGGGTGCGATCAGGCCGGCCGCCACATTGAGCAGCGTCGACTTGCCGCAGCCGGTCGGCCCGACGATCGCGACGAACTCGCCGTCCGCGACATCCAGAGTCGCGCCCTGCACGGCCGTGTATGTCGTCGCCGTCGGCAAGCCGGAACGTTACATCGACGTCCTTGAGCGAGACGGCCGCCGCGAACGCGCTTGCGGCACTCGAACCTGCGGCCATGCGTCCCCTCTGTTATGGCGCTTCTGGCCGCAAGCTAGCGGGATGCAGGCAGGATGCAAGGCGGGCGGCGCTACAATCCCTTGATCAGCCCGGCATCGATCAACAGCCGGTTGAAGCGGCGCGCCTCGGCGCCGCCGTTGCAGCGGTAGAACAGGCCGTTGCAGCGCTGCAGGATCTTCTTCTGCTCGGCGAACGACGGATCGAGCGGCACGCCGGCCGCTTCAAGCACGACCAGCGGCAGATATGGCGCGTCGAGCGCGTTCACCGCCGAGGACAAATCGCGCGGCGTGAAGTTGATCGTGTTGATGGCATAGTACGTGGTGAGGAAACGCGGATCGCCCGCGGCGACCCGGCGCGCGGTCATGGAGTCGTCTTGCCCGGGATCGATCAGGCTGCGCGCGAGATAAGGCTGATGATCGCCGAACCGCACGATCAGGAATGACTCGTCGGGGAACTCGCTTTTTCAGCCGTTCCACGAACGCCTGGTAATCGACAGCGCTCATGTGCTGGCGCCGCAGGTATTCGTCGACGTCGGCCCGGTTACCGGGATCGCGCCATTCCGGGCGCGAGGTCGGGCCGGAAGCGGAAGTCCCACGGGAAATGATTCTGCGCCGTGTAGACCAGCAGGAACAGCGGGTCCTTGCCGCGCTGCTTGGCGATCGTGTCCGCCGCCTTGTCGAAATAGAACGAGTCCGGATCGAGGAAGTTTGCGCCGAGCGCCGTGGAGTCGAGGAAGTTCTGGATGCCGGCGGTGGTCTGGAAATGCCGCGCGCTCAGGAAGGCGCCGTACATCGGATAGAGCGTGAAGGTCTTGTAGCCGCAGCGCCGCAGCGTATTCGGCAAGCCGCGTTCCACCCGGCCCGCCGCGATGCGCGTGACGAACTCGGCGAAGCGGCCGTAGGAGCGCGCCGACAGGCCGGTGAGCACGTTGTATTCGGTGTACCAGCTCGGGCCCCCTGCGCCTTCAACCATCAGGCTGCGCTGCGTGCCGTCGCTCGACTTGAAATGCGCGCCGTATCCGGCCGGGAGCTTGATGCCCGGGATCGCACGCGCGTCGAAGCTCGAACTCGTCGAACACCATGACGATGTGCGGCGGCTTGCTCACCGTGCACGGCCTGTCGGCGGCGGCCGCAAGCTGCTCGCTGACCTTCGCGTCGGATTCCAGCACGCCGCGCGTGATCAGATCGCCGACCGCCATGACGCCGGAGCGTGTGTACTTGGAGAAATAATTCTCGGCGTAGAATTCCTCCCATGGGTCGCTCGGGAATGCGAGCGCCAATCCCACGAGCCCCGAAAAGCATGCGGCGGCGCCGAGCAAGGCGACGCGGCGGCGCACGCGCAACGGATCGAAATACCAGGTCAGGACAAGCGCAAGAACCAGCAGCGCCACCGCTATGGCGACCTTGGCGTCGAGCGAGGGAATGACTTTCACCAGAAACGAGAGTGTGTCCGCGTCGACGATCATCAGGTCGACGAAGTTCACCGTCATCAGCAGCACCTCGTGCTTGAACTGCGACAGCAGGATCAAGAGAATCAGCCAGGCAAGCGACATCGCGGCGGCGACCGCCGGGCGGCCGAGCAGCACGATCCAGCAGAAATTGAAAAAGCCCCAGGAGAGGATGAACGCAAGCTGCGGCACAGGCCGCGACTCCGTTGCAAACAGGATCACCAGCGCCGCCAGATGCAGCACGACCAGCAACGCCACGCGTGACGCGTGAGCGCGGGTTGTGGTCGAAGCGTCGAAAAGACGGGTCGTCAGGGCAGCAATAGCGGGCGGCATGAAACTGTTGCACACGCCCGGGCTCGCGCGTGCGGCCGGGCAACCTTCGCCGTCATAAAACTGTAATCAAACCGTCAAAGCAAGAGCCAGACCGGTTCCGCCCGGCGGTCGGCCGTTGCCGGTTAACGGGCGATCAGGCCGGCGCGAGCAACGCCCCGGCGAGCGCGGTGTCGAAGAACGTCGTCAGTGAGGAAATCCGGCCGTCCCGCACCTCGATCAGGTCGAGGATGTCGGTATCCGCCTGCTTGCCGTTACCCGCGCGGAAAGTACCGCGCCAATGGACCACGGCCCGCGGCGGGTCGATGATCCGGCAGTGGATCGTCATGCCCAGCAGCTCGAAGGCGTCGAACTGGGCTTTCAACGCCAAGGTCTGCTCGGTGCGGGATTTGGTCTCCGGCCCGCCGTTGATACGGAAGCTGCCGTCCTCGCAAAAACAGGCGGCCGCGCCCTCGACGTCCTGGCGCTGGCGCGCCGCATAGGCCTTGTCGAGGATGGCTTCGATCGAAGCACGCGTGTTCATGATCAGCTCCCTCGGCGTTGCAACTCAGGCGGGCAGCATGCCTTACGGTTCGGCCAAACGCAAAACGGGCCCGCAAGCGGGCCCGTTGGCGCCTAGCTCAAGCGTGGATCAGTTCCTGGCCTTGTCGACCAGCGCCTTCGCCTTGATCCACGGCATCATGGCGCGCAGCTTTTCGCCGACCTGCTCGATCGGGTGCTCGGCGAGCTTGGCGCGTGTCGCCTTGAACGAAGTCTGGTTGACCTTGTTCTCCAGCATCCAGTCACGCGTGAACTTGCCCGACTGGATGTCGGCAAGCACGCGCTTCATCTCCGCCCGCGTGTCGGCATTGATGATGCGCGGGCCGGAAACGTACTCGCCATACTCAGCGGTGTTGGAGATCGAGTAGTTCATCGTCGCGATGCCGCCCTCGAAGATCAGGTCGACGATCAGCTTCACCTCGTGCAGGCACTCGAAATACGCCATCTCGGGCGAATAGCCCGCCTCCACCAGCGTCTCGTAGCCGGCCTTGATCAGCTCGACGAGGCCGCCGCACAGCACGACCTGCTCGCCGAACAGGTCGGTCTCGCACTCCTCCTTGAAGCTCGTCTCGATGATGCCGGCACGCCCGCCGCCGATCGCCGAGCCGTACGAAAGACCGAGATCGTGGGCGTTGCCCGACGCATCCTTGTGGATCGCCAGCAGGCACGGAACGCCGCCGCCGCGCTGGTATTCCGAGCGCACCGTGTGACCGGGACCCTTCGGCGCGATCATCAGCACGTCGATGTCGGGGCGCGGCTCGATCAGGTTGAAGTGCACATTGAGACCGTGCGCGAACATCAGCGCCGAACCCTCTTTCATGTTCCCCGCGAGATGATCGCGGTAGATGTCGCCCTGCAATTCGTCGGGCGTGAGCATCATCATCACGTCGGCCCATTTCGCGGCCTCGGCGACTTCCATCACCTTGAGCTTCTCGGCTTCGGCCTTCTTCACGCCCTGTGAAGTCTTGCGCAGCGCGACCGCGACGTCTTTCACGCCCGAGTCGCGCAGATTGAGCGCGTGCGCATGGCCCTGGCTGCCATAGCCGATGATGGCGACCTTCTTGCCCTTGATCAGGTTCAGGTCGGCGTCGCGGTCGTAGTAAACGCGCATGGTGCTAGATCCTCTTTTTGGTGTCGTGCTGTAACTTGGAATTTGTCAGTTGGAAACCCGAATTCCGAACAGAGCGGCGAACATTCCATTTACCTGATCGAGAGTTTCGATGCTCACGCGCTCGACGAAGCGAACGAAACGGGCCTGGTGATCGATTGACCTCACCTGATCCACAAGCACCGCTCCCTGAATTCGAGTCTTATCCCTGATTTCGACTTTGAACGCCCATGAAGTTACATTGCGTGTGATCGGGCAGACGAGAATGAGAGACGATTGATCGTTATAGCTGCGGGGAGACACGACAAGCGCGGGACGGCGGCCAGCTTGCTCATGTCCCATGGGCGGTCCGAAGTCCACCCAAAGAATGTCTCCGGCACTAAGCGCGTCGGCGAGGCGGTATGGCACTCTTTACCTCCGCTTCTTTCTTCCATCGCTCCCATTCGGCATCGCTTGGCGCGATATCGCTCCAGTCTTCCTGCGGCCACTCGGAGGGCAGTATTCCCCAATCCTCGTATGGAGGAACGTCGCCGGGTTTGATCTGAGCAAGCAGGTCTTCGAGACGATAGACCGGCACCTTGCGGCGCGTCAGATCGGTCTCGACCTCCAAGGCCGTGCCCTTCTTTTCAAGATCGACGATTTTTCCCGGGACAAGACCAAGATCTTCCGCCAAGCCCTTGGGCACGCGGAGTGCAACGCTGTTGCCCCATTTGGATATCTTCGCCTTCATCGCAAGCTCCTCGGATATACAATGTATATCCAGCCCCTCCGCCTGTCTACGTCCCGCCGGCCCGGTCTGATTCTGGTCCGAGCCCAGTGTCTCTCCTCATGTCGACACCGCCGCGAGTTGGGGCGTCAATGATCGTGAAAATTCCGGCATGATCTCGCGCGCAAAAAGGCGCAGCTGTTCCCTCGAGCCACCGGAGACACTCAGCAGCACATACTCGGCGCCGGCCCGGTTCAGGGCAGCAAGCCTGTCGCAGATTTCGTCCGCCGTTCCGTAAAGCGCATTGGCCTCGGTCGCACCGGCTTTGTCCGCGTACGCAGAGGACGTGCGAACCCGCCTTGCCGTCGGGAGCCCGCGACACCGCGATCGTGCGCTGCGTGTACTTTGCGAGCCGCTCCAATGCGGCTTCCTTGTCGGCCTTGTTTTTCGCCACGTAAACCTGGCGGCCCACGGCCACCTGCATCGGATCGAATGTGGTCCCGCTCGCCTCGCGCTCGGCACGATAGAGCGTGATGCGTTCGCCGATGGCGTCCGGCGCCGCATACTGATCGAGAATGAGATTGAAGGAGCGCGCAGCGGCGCGGCGGATCGACGGCGCGCTTGCGGCCGCGACCCAGATCGGCGGATGCGGGCGCTGCGCGGTCGGCGGCTCGACCACGATATCCTCGAAATTCCAGAAACGGCCATGATGGGAAAAGCGCGTGCGCGAGGTCCAGGAGCGCTGGATGACTTCGAGCGCCTCTTCGAACCGCGCCTCCGCCTCATCCTGCTGGATGCCAAAGCCCTTGAATTCGCTGTGGCGGTAGCCTTTGCCGACGCCGAAATCCAGCCGGCCGCCGGAGATCAGATCGAGCGTCGCCGCCTGCTCGGCCAGAAGGACCGGATGGTGCCACGGCAACACTGTCACCGCGGTGCCGAGCCGCAGCGTGGTCGTTCGCATGGCGAGAGCGGTGAGCAGCGTGAGCGTCGCCGAGACCTGGTTCCAGCCGGTGAAATGGTGCTCGACCGAGAAGCTCGAATGGTAGCCAAGCGCCTCGGCCTCGACGTTGAAATCGAGGTAATCGCGAAAACCCTGTCCGGTTTCCGGACCGAGTTCGTTGTTGTCGGCTTGTGCCGAGCAGAGCAAACCGAAGCGCATTGTCAGCTTTCCTGACGCGATGTTGGCGAGCAACTTGGCCGCTTACATCCCTTCCGGCCCGCGCGAAATCGCCACCACGCCGGTGCGCGAGACCTCGACCAGGCCCAAAGGCAGCATCAGGCTGATGAAGCTCTCGATCTTCTCGCTCGCGCCGGTGATCTCGAAGATGAAGCTCTCAGTGCCGGCATCGATCACGCGTGCGCGGAACGCATCTGCAAGCCGCAGCGCCTCGACGCGGTTTTCGCCCTTGCCGCGCACCTTGACCATCGCGAGTTCGCGCTCGATCGACGGGCCGCGGAATCGGTCAGGTCCACGACGCGGCGGATCTGCACCAGCCGCTCGAGCTGATGGCGGATCTGCTCGATCACCATCGGCGTGCCGGTGGTGACGATGGTGATGCGCGAAAGATGCTTCTCGTGCTCGGTCTCGGAGACGGTCAGCGAGTCGATGTTGTAGCCGCGGCCGGAGAACAGCCCGATGACGCGAGCCAGCACGCCGGGCTCGTTGTCGACCAGCACCGAGAGCGCGTGGCGCTCGATCTTCTCCTTGACGGGCGCTGCCGGGTAATGGCTCGCGCTAGCGGGCGTTTCGTTGCTCATTACACCAGCACCTTGCCACGCTCGTCGATCGCCTTGGCGATGTCGCCCGCCACGTCGCCGAGCAGCATCTCGTTGTGCGCCTTGCCGGACGGGATCATCGGGAAGCAGTTTTCCTTCTGGTCGACCATGCAGTCGAAGATCACCGGCTTGTCGACGTCGATCATTTCCTTGATGGCGTGATCGAGATCGCCCGGCTTCTCGCAGCGGATGCCGACGCCGCGATAGGCCTCGGCGAGCTTGACGAAATCCGGCAGCGCCTCCGAGTAGCTCTCCGAATAGCGCCCGCCATGCAGCAGCTCCTGCCACTGGCGCACCATGCCCATGTATTGATTGTTGAGGATGAAGATCTTGATCGGCAGCCGGTACTGCGCGGCCGTCGACATCTCCTGCATGGTCATGAGCACCGAGGCTTCGCCCGCGATGTCGATCACCAGCGATTTCGGATGCGCGAGCTGCACGCCGATCGAGGCCGGCAGCCCGTAGCCCATGGTGCCGAGCCCGCCTGAGGTCATCCAGCGGTTCGGCTCCTCGAACTTGAAGAACTGCGCCGCCCACATCTGGTGCTGGCCGACTTCCGTGGTGATGTAGACGTCGCGGTCCTTGGTCAGCTCGTAGAGCCGCTGGATCGCGTATTGCGGCTTGATGGTCTCGTTCGACTGCCGGTAGGCGAGGCAGTCGCGCGCGCGCCACTTGTCGATCTGCTTCCACCAGGCGGCGAGCGCCGGCTTGTTCGGCTGCTGCGCCTCCGCGCGCCAGAGGCGGATCATGTCCTCCAGCACATGCGCGCAGTCGCCGACGATCGGGAGGTCGACCTTGACGTTCTTGTTGATCGAGGACGGATCGATATCGACATGGATCTTGCGCGAGTGCGGCGCGAACGCATCGAGCCGCCCGGTGATGCGGTCGTCGAAGCGCGCGCCGATGCAGAGCATCACGTCGCAGTCGTGCATCGTCCAGTTCGCCTCGAACGTGCCGTGCATGCCGAGCATGCCGAGCCATTGCGGATCGGCCGCCGGATACGCGCCGAGGCCCATCAGCGTCGAGGTCACCGGAAAGCCGGTCATCCGCGCGAACTCGCGCAGCAGGTGGCTCGCTTCCTTGCCGGAGTTGATGATGCCGCCGCCCGAATAGATGATCGGCCTCTTGGCGTTCGCCAGCATGTCGACCGCGGCCTTGATCTTGTCGAGGTCGCCTTTGACCTTCGGCTTGTAGGTTTTGATCTGGACGGTCTTCGGACCGAGATACGGTCCCGTGGCGAACTGGACATCCTTCGGGATGTCGATCACGACCGGGCCCGGGCGGCCGTTCGCCGCGATGTGGAACGCCTCGTGCAGCACGCGCGCGAGATCGTTCATGTTCTTCACGAGATAATTGTGCTTGGTGCAGGGGCGCGTGATGCCGACCGTGTCGCATTCCTGGAACGCGTCGTTGCCGATCAGATGCGTCGGCACCTGGCCGGTGATGCAGACGAGCGGGATGGAGTCCATCAGCGCGTCGGTGAGGGCGGTCACGGCGTTGGTCGCGCCGGGGCCGGAG
This sequence comes from uncultured Alphaproteobacteria bacterium, assembly GCA_963800695.1. Taxonomy (GTDB): domain Bacteria; phylum Pseudomonadota; class Alphaproteobacteria; order Rhizobiales; family Xanthobacteraceae; genus PALSA-894. The sequence goes on from CAWDCA010000005.1 coordinate 112,763, forward strand.
GTCACCAGCACGCGCCGACCTTGCCGGTGGTGCGCGCATAGCCTTCGGCCGCGTGGCCCGCGCCCTGCTCGTGCCGCACCAGGATGTGCTTGAGCTTGTCCTGCTGGAACATGGCGTCGTAGATCGGCAGGACGGCGCCGCCCGGATAGCCGAAGACGTACTCGACGCCCTGATCGAGCAGCGCCTGGATCACCATTTCGGCGCCGGTCATCTTCCTGGGTCATCGCTTGCTCCACGTTCCGGTCGTTGCAGGCAACAAAAAAGGGCCCCTGAGGGCCCTGGCACGCACCGCTCGGTCGCAGGTGGCTGTCAGCCACCCCCGGCGGTGCGCGCGATGACTACGATAAGAATATTGCGCAGCATGGTCCTAGCTCGTCATTTCCTTGCGCGGGCTTATAAGCGCGCCCGCGGCTTACGTCAAGCAGGAAATCTGCTATGCCGGCAAGGGCCGGCAAATCGACAGGAGCTAACGTCGGCGAAACGTGACTTGGCCGGGAGGCCGAAAGCGATTAGACTAGTCGTCGACTAGTCGGATTTTCGACGATGCTCGACCGCAAGCCCAGTCCACCGGCCCGACCACCGTCGGCGCCTACGAGGCCAAGACCAAGTTCTCCGAACTGATCGCCCGCGCCGAAAAGGGCGAGAGCTTCGTCGTGACGAAGAACGGCCGGCCGGTGGCGCGAGATCAAGCCGCCGGTCGAGTTCGATCGCGAGAAGGCGCGGCAGAGCGGGCGAGACGAATTCTGGCGTTCGGCTGAGACGCGGCCCCCGGTTTCCGAAGAAGAAGTCGCAGCGAAACTACGAAGAACACAAAGCCGAACTCGATGCCGAGAATCGACGCGCGGGATCGACAAATGGCTCAAGTCGTAGATGCGTCGGTTGCCGTCGCGTGGTGTGCACCGAGCCAGGCAGACGTCAGCACACCAGAGCTGCGTTGGTGGGCTCATTGCGGATGGCGCGTTGGTGCCGGCATCGTTCTGGTACGAAGTTTTTCACGGACTTTCTCGGCTGAAGCATCGCGGCATTGTAGCGACGAAACGACGACGATCGAGAGGTTCGATCGAGATCGTTCGGACTTGGACTTATCGGATCGACCCTGCGCGCGACGGATCGGAGACGCTGGTGGAGCACTATGCCGACTCGTCGCAATGGCGTGTCGTTGAATGATTGCTGCTGATGACGCGGCTATCTTGAGCTTGCGTTGCGGAGCTGGACCTGCCGCTCGCCACCGGCGACAGGGCATTAGAGCAGCAGCGCGCAAGATTGGGGCGGCCGTATTCGGCATCTGAGCCGATCGAATGGCTGACCTGCCCCCTCACCTCAACTCCATCAGCAGCCCAGTGAACAGCTTCGCCCGCTGCGGCCAAGCTGTCGACCATGATGTGTTCCTGCAGGGTATGCGCGCCGGCCCCGCAGACGCCGAGCCCATCGAGCGAGGCGATATCGAGCTTGCCGGTGAAATTCGCGTCCGAGCCGCCGCCGGAGCTTTCATGCGCCAGATCGACGCCGAGCTGGCGCGCCAGGCGCTTGGCCGCCTCGTACAGCGCCATGCGTCTTGGCGTTCGGCTCCCATACCGGCCGCGTCACGCCGCGCGTCACGATGAAGCGTCCGGATGCATCGTCGCCTTTGCTCAGCGCCAGCATGCGCTCGACGCCGCTGTCGAGGTCCGCCTGCCGTTTCGCCATGCTGAGCGCCTCGCCCTCGCACGCGCTCGACACACAGTTCACCCATTGCCCGCCATGGATCACGCCGACGCTGAACGTGCAGGCATCCGTGGTCATGCCTTCGATCTGCGGGATCATGTCGGCCATGATGCGGATCGCCGAGCGCCCTTCCTTCAGCCGCGCGCCCGCATGGCTCGGCCGGCCGATGGCTTTGAGATTGAAGCGCGCGATCGCGTAGCGGCCGGTGACCACCCCGCCGTCCGTGCGGCCGGGCTCCGGCACCAGCACGTACTTGTGCCGCGCGGCTTCCGCCTCGATCAGGTCGCGCGTCACGGTGATGCCGACCTCCTCGTCGCTGGTGAACAGGAACGTCACCGGCAGCGCGGGCGCGAGCTCGAGCCGCTGCAGCATGCGCACCGCTTCGAGCGCAATGAAGTTGCCGCCCTTCATGTCGAAGATGCCGGGGCCATAGCAGCGATTCTCCTCGCGCCGCCACGGCAGTACCTTGAGCGTGCCGACCGGATGCACCGTGTCGAGATGGCCCATGATGAGGATGCCGGGCTGACTCCTCGTGGCCGAACGCGAACGTCGCGCGCACGCAGTCGCCGAAGCCCATGCGCCCGGCGATGCGCTCGACGGTCGCGCCGGAGACCGCGCATTCGCGCGAGACCAGATCCATCATCGCGTTGACACGGGCCGCATCGAAGGTCGGGCTCTCGCATCTCGACCCAGGGCCGCAGGCCCGCCAGCATGGTGTCGGTGTCGAACGGCAGTTTCGTGATGTCCATGGGGGTACTCGCTGGCGGGCTGGGAGACAGCGGCTATGATAGAGGAAGGCCGCGCCGAAAAACCATCAGGAAACGCCTATGCTCGACCCCTCCTCCATCAAGGCCCTTTCTTCGACGTGTTCGGCACCGTGGTCGACTGGCGCACCTCGATCGCGCGCGAGAGCGAGGCGGTGCTCAAGCCCAAGGGATATGCGCTCGACTGGCTCGCCTTCGCGGACGCCTGGCGCGACGAGTATCAGCCCGCGATGGAGGAAGTGCGCACCGGCGACATCCCGTTCTCCAAGCTCGATTTCCTGCACCGGCGCAACCTCGAACGCATCCTGCCGCGCTTCAAGGTGTCCGGGCTGGACGAGGCGACGATGCAGCATCTCAACAAGCGCCTGGCATCGGCTCGACGGCTGGCCGGACGCAACGCCCGGGCTGCAACGGCTGCACAGGAAATATCCTGATCGCGCCCGGTTTCCAACGGCAACATCTCGCTGATGGCCGGCATCGCGCGGCGCAACGATTTTCCCTGGGACGCGATCCTCGGTGCCGAGATCGCGGGCGACTACAAGCCGAAGCCGCGCGTCTATCTGCGCGTCCGCCGAGGCATTCGACTGCGCGCCGCACGAATGCGTCATGGTGGCGGCGCATTCCGGCGATCTCGCGTCCGCCGCGGCGACCGGGCTCAAGACCGCGCATGTCGCGCGCCCGAACGAGCACGGCCCCGGCAATGGCGAGCCGAAGCCAACGGTGCCGGTCGATATCGCGGTGTGGAGCTTTACGGAGCTTGCCGACAAGCTGGGCGCATGACGCTCACGGCGGTCTCACCGGATCGTCATCGAAATTGCATCGCGTTCGTTCGCGGCTCGGGTATCTTCGCGCGCGAGGCTGAGGAAAGTTGATGCCGTTCCTGCGCGAAAAGTCAGGCCGCTGGTCGCCTGAAAAGATTGTCGCCTTCGTCGGCGGCTGCGTCCCGATTTTCTGGCTCGTCTACCGCGCATGGACCGGCGACCTCTCCGCAGCGCGGCCGGTCAACGATGCGATCCACTCGACCGGCAATTACGCGATATGGCTCGATCGTGCTCTCGCTCGCGATCACGCCTGCGCGCCGGCTGTTCAACGCACCAAAACTCATCAACATGCGCCGCACGCTCGGCCTGGCGGCGTTCTGCTATGTGGCACTGCATCTGACGCTGTACTTCGTCCAGGAGAAATTCGATTTCGTCAAAGTGGCGAGCGAGATCGCGCTGCGCATCTATCTGACCATCGGCTTCGTCGCGCTGATCGGGCTGATCGCGCTCGCCGCAACCTCGACTGATGGCATGATCAAGCGGCTGGGCGGCGCGCGCTGGAACAAGCTGCACAAGATCGTCTATCTGATCGCCATCCTCGGCAGCATCCACTTCCTGATGCAGACCAAGCTCGACATTTCCGAGTCGGTGATGGTTGCGGGCTTCTTGTTTTGGCTGCTCGGCTATCGGCTGATCCACCGTTACGCCGGGGCCGTCACATATGTTGGTCGGTCGCGCTCGCGTTCATCGCGTCGGCGCTCACCGCTATCGTCGAAACCGGCTGGTACGCTGCGACGACCGGCGTGATGTGGTGGCGCGTATTCTCGCCGCCAATTTCGACTGGGACATTGGCGTTCCGTCCGGCCGCGCAATGGGTGCTGATTGTCGGCCTCGGCGTAACCCTCGCGGCGTTCCTTTGGTCGTTCAGGCCTCAGCCCGCGAAGGCGCGCAAGGTCTCGTCGCAGAGCGCCGTCCGGCGCCATCCAGGTCCAGTCCGGCAGTTGATGCCGCACCCAGGTGAACTGCCGCTTGGTGTAGCGGCGCGTGTCGTTCTTGCCGCCTTCGCGCCGCTTCGGCCAGCGAAATCTCGCCGTTGAGATGCCGGATCAGCCACGGCACGCCGTGCGCCTTCATGGCGGGCAGCAGCGGATCGAGCTTGCGCGCCGCCAAGCGCGCGCACTTCGTCGAGCGCGCCGCGCCGCAAGCATCGCGTCGAAGCGTGCATCGATGCGGCGGCGCAATTCGGGCCGCTCGGGCGCGAGAAACACCTTCACGGCGTTCGCGGGATCGAGCAGTGGCGGCAAGCCCTCGCGATGCCATTGGGCGAGCGGGCGGCCGGTCGCCTCCAGCACTTCCAGCGCGCGCGCGATCCGCGTGCGGTCGCCGGGCTTGAGCTGCGTCGACGGGATCGCGGCGCGACAAGCTCGGCATGCAACGCCGCCGGCCCTTCCGCCTCCATCCGCGCGCGCACATCCGCCCGAATGTCCTCCGGGACCGGCGGCACGCCGGAAAGCCCCTGCGTCAGCGCCTTGAAATAGAGCCCGGTGCCGCCGACCAGGATCGGCACGCGCCCCGCGGCGCGCACCTCATCGAGCACAGGCCGCACATCGGCGAGCCAGCGTCCGACCGAATAGTTCTCCGCCGCATCCACATGGCCGTAGAGCCGGTGCGGCACCCGTGCCTCTTCCTCCGCCGTCGGCCGCGCCGTGATGACACGCAGATCGCCGATAGACCTGCATGGAGTTCGGCATTGACGATCGTGCCGCCAATCTCGCCCGCCAGCCCGAGCGCCAGCGCCGACTTGCCGCTCGCGGTCGGCCCTGCGATAAGCACCGCCTTTTCAGGTCCACGATGACTCACGTCGCCACTCTCATCTCCAATCCGGCGCGGCCCGCGCTCGACGACGCGGCGCTTGCGGCCGCGCGCGCGGCTCTTCCCGGCGCCGGTGAGCCGCGCTGGCTCGATGCCGGCATCGCGGCCGACATTCCCTTTACCCCGGATGCGGATGACAAGGCGTGACCGAGCGCGTGCGCGCGGCGCTTGCCGGCGCACCGGTCGACGTCGTGGTGCAGCCCGTGGCCGCGCGCCGCAAGCGGCTGTTCGTCGCCGACATGGATTCCACCATGATCGGGCAGGAATGCATCGACGAACTCGCGGATTACGCCGGCCTGAAAGCACATGTCGCGGCGATCACCGAGCGCGCGATGCGCGGCGAGATCGAATTCGAGCCGGCGCTGCGCGAGCGTGTCGCGTTGCTCAAGGGCCTGCCGCTTGCGGTCGTCGATGAGGTGATCGCAAAGCGCATCACGCTGACGCCCGGCGGCCGCACGCTGGTCGCCACCATGCGGGCCAACGGCGCATACACCTGCCTCGTGTCCGGCGGCTTCACGCTGTTCACCAGCCGTATCGCCGCGATGGTCGGCTTCGACGAGCATCGCGGTAACACGCTGATCGTCGAAGACGGCAAGCTTGCCGGCCGCGTCGCCGAGCCGATCCTCGGGCGCGAGGCGAAGCTCGCGACCCTGATCGAGTTGCGCGAGCGCGCTCGGCCTTTCGCCGCAGGATACGCTCGCGGTCGGCGACGGCGCGAACGATCTCGCGATGATGGAAGCCGCCGGGCTCGGCGTCGCCTACCACGCCAAGCCGAAGGTGGCGCAAGCCGCGCATGCGCGCATCGACCACGGCGACCTCACGGCGCTGCTGTATCTTCAGGGTTATTCGCGCGCAGAATTTGCCGATCGTTAAGCGCACCGCATGCGCGCACGAGCGCGCGATCCCGATCCGTGGCAAAATCCCGCACCGCGTCCACACGGGAGGGCATCATGGCCAATCAAAGCGTCTATTCAAACTTCCGCTTCCGAGTCGAAATCGACGGAATTGGACTAGCCAGTTTCAGCGAGGTCGAGCTGCCGGAAACGCATGTCGAAGTCATCGAGTACCGCGACGGTTCGGACATTACGACGCGCAAGCTTTCCGGCATCAGCAAGTACGGCAATCTGACGCTTCGCCGCGGCGTGACGGCCTCGAACGAGTTGTTTGACTGGTACAAGTCAGTCGCCGAAGGGCGTACCGAGCGGCGAAACGTCGTGGTCCTGCTGCTCGACGAGGAGAAAAACCCCGTCAAACGCTGGATCATGCGGAATGTTTGGCCCGCGCGCTACGCGGTTTCGCCGCTGGTCGCGATCGACGGCTGCGTCGTTGTGACCGAAACTCTCCAATGCGCCGTCGAACACTTCGAAGCGGACTCGCCCTGAGGCTGCGGGCCGGTCAGCCGACTTTCACGTCCCGCCAGAAGCCGACGCGGCCGGCCACCTGAGCGAGCTCTGGCTGCGGCGCCTCATAGACCCAGGCGTTACGCGGATAGCGCTTGCCGCCGAGCACCACATCGTAGAACTGCACGCCGTGCGGACATTCCAGGTCCTTGGGCGTCTTTGCGGCCTTCTCCAGCCATTCGGTATGCACTGTGGAAGGCGGGAAATAGTCATAGCCGGCGGCCGCGACGATATCGTCGCTCTCCGCGATCACGATGTCATTCAAGATTGCCTTCATGGCTTTGCTTCGTGGAGCGGGCGAGCAAAGCGTGCCCGCGATGGATCATCGCCCAACACGTAAGAAGGCGGGCACGGCGTTTCACGCCCTTGCCCGCCCTGTACCTCTTCAATCCGGCGTGATCCGGAATGACGTTACTGCAGCGTCAGCGCCACGAAGCGCAGTTCGCCTTCGGCGTTCGCGACCAGCAGCAGCGCGGTCTTCTTGCCGTCCTTCTTGAGCTGGTCGATGCGCTTCTGCACGTCGGCCGGATTGGCGACCTCCTCGTGCGTCGATCTCGACGATCACGTCGCCCGCGATTGAGCCGCTTGTCGGCGGCCGCCGAATTGGCGTCGACGCCGGTGATCACGACGCCCTTCACGGTCGTCCTTGATCTTGTACTTCTTGCGCAGGTCGTCGTTCATGTTGGCGAGGTCGAGGCCGAGCGCCTTCTTCACCACCGACTTCGTCTTCGGCCGGCGCCTCGGTCTTCACCGAGGCCTGCTGCGGCGCTGTCCTCGAGCCGGCCGAGCTTCACGGTCTTGCGTCTCTTCCTTGCCCTTGCGGATGACGACCACCGGCACGTCCTTGCCGACCGGCGTGTCGGCGACGATGCGCGGCAGGTCGCGCATCTCCTTGATGTCCTTGCCGTCGAACTTGACGATCACGTCGCCCGGCTCGATGCCGGCGGGCTTGCGCCGGGCCCTTGTCGTCGATGCCGGCGACCAGCGCGCCGCGCGCCGGCTTGATGCCGAGGCTCTCGGCGATCTCGTCGGTCACCTGCTGGATGCGCACGCCGAGCCAGCCGCGCCGGATTTCGCCGAACTCGCGCAGCTGATCGATCACCGCCAGCGCGGTCTTCGACGGCACCGCGAAGCCGATGCCGATCGAGCCGCCCGACGGCGAGATGATCGCGGTGTTGACGCCGATCACTTCGCCGTCGAGGTTGAACAGCGGGCCGCCCGAATTGCCGCGATTGATGGCGGCGTCGGTCTGGATGTAGTTGTCGTAGGGGCCGGAATTGATGTCGCGGTTGCGCGCCGACACGATGCCGGCCGTCACCGAGCCGCCGAGGCTGAACGGATTGCCGATCGCGATCACCCATTCGCCGAGCCGCAGCTTGTCGGAATCGCCGAACTTCACCGCCTTCAGCGGCTTGTCGGGCTTGACCCGCAGCAGCGCGAGGTCGGTCTTGGGGTCGCTGCCGATCAGCTCGGCCTTGAGCTGGTGCCGTCGTTGAGGATGACGGTGATCTCGTCGGCGTCGGCGATGACGTGATTGTTGGTGACGACGATGCCGGTCCGGCGTCGATGACGAAGCCGGAGCCGAGCGAGTTGACGCGGCGCGGCGTGCGGTCGCCGCCCTTGTGCTCGCCCTGCGCCGCGGCGGTTCTTGAAGAATTCCTCGAAGAACTCCTCGAACGGCGAGCCGGGCGGCAGGTTCGGACCTGGACGCGCTTGCGGACCATCGCCCTGCCCCGGTCCTGCCTCGGTCCGCGCGCGACGGGCCGCCGGCCGACGTTCTGCGAGGTCGAGATGTTGACCACCGCGTCGATCACCTGCTCGGCGACGTCGGCGATCTTTTCGGGTCCGCGCGCTGCGCCGGCGACGGCAAGCGGCGGCAACGCGATCGCGGCCGCTGCGGCCAGCGCAAGCGCAGGTCGGCGGACGTGCTGGCGAACCGGCGAAAGTGCCGAGCCATGGGCGTCAGAGCTCCAAAGGTGATGAGAATGTCTCAGCGACAGTGCGCCCGGTCCAGGTGCCGGGCGCAAGGGCAGGATCGTCGACGGGACGAACTAGGCGTGGCGGATTGGGGCGGAAAGGCGGCGCTCGAGCGCCGGCGCTATCCCCGCACCAGCCACACCAGGATCACGCCGAGCACCGCCGAGACGATCCCGACCACGCGCAGCGGGCCGTCGGCGTTTCCAGCACGTGCGCCATGGCGCTCTTGGCGGCGCCGGGAAAGGCGGCGAAGATCAGCCCCTCGATCACGAACACCAGACCGAGCGCGACGATGAAATCGGACATGGAGCGCAACCGGCATGGCCGCCGCGGGCACTGGCCGCGGCGCTGCGCTCGATTGCGTCCGGCTGGCGGCGCTGCTGCTGTCGCCGTTCTCGCGCGACTTGCCGGTCGGATCGACGAAGTAGCGGAAGAAGTCGGAATCGGGCCTCAGCACCATGCGGGTGTCGTTGTGCCGCAGGCCCGCCTCGTAGGCCTGCATCGAGCGGTAGAAGGCGAAGAAGTCCGGATCCTTGTTGAAGGCGTCGGCGAAGATGCGGTTGCGCTCGCCGTCGCCCTCGCCGCGGATCGTGCTCGCGCCTTCGGCCTGCGCTCGGCGAGCAGCACGGTCACGTCGCGGTCGGCGCGCGCGCGGATTTCCTGCGCGCGCTGGCTGCCCTGGGCGCGGAACTCGGCCGCCTCGCGCTGCCGCTCGGTCTGCATGCGCTGGTAGACCGCCTGGCTGTTCTGCTCCGGCAGGTCGGCGCGGCGGATGCGCACGTCGACGACCGCGATGCCGAAGCCTGCGCCTCGCGGTCGAGCTGCTCGCGCACCCGCGCCATCAGCGCCGGCGCGCTCGTCGCGCACGACATGGGTGAGCGTCGATCTCGCCGAGCACGCGGCGCAGCGCCGAGTTGAGCAGCGTCGAGAGCCGCGAGTTCGCGCCCTCGATCGAGCCGACCGTCTGATAGAACAGCAGCGGGTCGTTGATCTTGTAGCGCGCGAAGGCATCGACCACGAGCCGCTTCTGGTCGGAGGCGATCACTTCCTGCGCGGCGTTTTCGAGGTCGAGGATGCGCTTGTCGATATAGATCACGTTGTCGATCAGCGGGATCTTGAAGTGCAGGCCCGGCTCGGTGACGACGCGCACCGGCTGGCCGAGCCGGACCACGAGCGCCTGCCGGGTCTGATAGACGGTGAACAGCGACGCAGTAGCCGACGATCGCGGCGATGACGGCGAGAACGGCGACGACGCCGCCGGCGATACCGAGTTTCATCGGGTGCCTCCCTGCTTGCCGGCGTTGCGCCGGCAGCATTTCATTGAGCGGCAGGAACGGCACGACTGCCGGAGTTGCTGCCCTGCTGGTCGGAATCGAGGATGATCTTGTCGGTGCCGCCGAACAGGCGCTCCATGGTCTCGAGATACATGCGCTGGCGGGTGACGTCCGGCGCCTTCTTGTATTCCTCGTAGACCTGGCTGAAGCGCGCCGTCTGGCCCTTCGCTTCGGCGACGGTCTGCTCGCGATAGGCTTCGGCCGACTGCTGGATCTGCGCGGCGCGGCCGCGCGCCTCCGGCACCACGCGGTTGGCGTAGGTCTGCGCTTCGTTCTGCGCGCGCTCGAGGTCGGCGCGGGCCGCCTGCACGTCGCGGAAGCGAGTCGATGACCTGCGCGGGCGGATCGACCTTCTGCAACTGCACCTGCGTGACCTGGATGCCGGCCTGATAGCTGTCGAGCATCTTCTGCATCAGCTCCTGCACCGCGGTTTCGATGCTCTGCCGCGCGCCGGTGAGGATCGGCTGGATGTCCGAGCGGCCGACCACCTCGCGCATCGCGCTTTCGGCCACCGCCTTCACGGTGCCTTCCGGATTCTGGATGTTGAACAGGTAGTCGCCGGCGCCGCCGGTCTTGACCAGCCAGAACACCGAGAAGTCGACGTCGACGATGTTCTCGTCGCCGGTGAGCATCAGGCTCTCTTCCGGCACGTCGCGCACTGCGTGCCGCCGCGGCGCGGGTCCTCGACCAGCCGCATGCCGATGTCGATGCGGTTGACGCGCGTGACCTTCGGGGTGAGCACGGTCTCGACCGGATACGGCAGGTGATAGTTCAGGCCCGGCTTGGCGTCGCGGATGTACTTGCCGAAGCGCAGCACCACGCCGAGCTCGTCGGGCTCGACCCGGAAGAAGCCGGAGAAGCCCCAGACGACGACGCGCGGCGAGCACGATCAGCGCAATGCCGCGGCCGCCGAGATTGCCGCCCGGCAGCACGCTCTTCAGCTTGTCCTGGCTGCGGCGCAGCAAATCTTCGAGGTCGGGCGGCGTCGGACCGGACGATTGCGGTCCCGAGCCCCACGGCCCCTTGGACCCGCCGCCACCGCCGCCCCAGGGGCCGCCGCCTTGATTGCTCCATGGCATCTGAGATCTTCTCCTGCCCGGCGAATGCTGACGCCCGGGCGCGTTCCCCGGCGGGGGTTATAGGGGACACCCCTGCCCCTTTCAACGCGTTGCCGCGCTGCGGCTTGCCGTCGCGGAGGCTCGGTTAACGTGCAGGGTCTAGCGCGTTTACCCTGAGATAGCTCACGAAATCGTATGCGGCATCGTCGTCCGGACCCGCCGGGTGAGCTTCCGCTTGCGGCCTCGCGCCAGACCGCCGGATCGATCGCGGGAAACAGCGTATCGCCCTCCGGCGCCATGTGGACCTGCGTGATCTCCAGCCGGTCGGCGAGCGGCATCGCCTGCGCGTAGATGTCGGCGCCGCCGATCACCATGATGTCGGTGCCGCGCCGCAGCGCATCGCCGCGCGCGGCCTCGAGCGCGGCTTCGAGGCTCGGCGCGACCAGCACGCCCGGCGCGGTGAAATTCGCATCGCGGGTCACCACGATATTGGTGCGGCCCGGCAGCGGCTTGTCGTGAGTCGACAGATAGGTCTTGCGCCCCATCACCACCGGCTTGCCCATGGTGAGCGCACGGAAGTGCCGCATGTCGGATTTCAGCCGCCACGGCATCGTCGCCGCCGCGCCCGATCACGCCATTCTCGGCGACCGCCGCGACCAGGACGATCTGCATCACGTCGCGCTCCGCCAGCCGCGCGAGCGCATCGTCGCTGACGCGCACGACGGTCCATTCATCCAGCAAGACGCCGCCGAGCGATTTGTAGAATTCGATCGAAGGCGTGTTCCAGTCGAGCACCGACCATTGCAGGCGCGCCCAGCCGTTCTCGACGCATTTGCGTGCAAGATGAATCATCAGCGCCTTGCCGATGCCCTTGCCGCGATGCTCCGGCCGCACGAACAGGTCTTCGAGATAAATGCCGGAACGCCCGCTGAAGGTGGAGAAATTCAGGAACCAGAGCGCGAAGCCGACCGGCTCGCCGTTCCACTCGGCGAGGTCGCAGAAGATGCGCGGCTTTTCGCCGAACAGCGCCTCGTCGATATCGGCCTCGGTCGCCACCGCCTCGTGGATGAGCTTTTCGTATTCGGCAAGTTCGCGCACGAACTGGAGCACGAGCGCGGCCTCGCCCTGGTGCGCGCGGGCGGATCGAAAGCGTCCGCTCACACCGCCACCTCGGCCTTGATGTGCGGATGCGGCTCGTAGCCTTCGAGCGTGAAGTCCTCGTAGCGGAACGCGAACAGGTCCTTCACGGCCGGATTGAGCTTCATCACCGGCAGCGGCTTGGGCGCGCGCGAGAGCTGCAGCTGCGCCTGCTCGAGATGATTGAGATAGAGATGCGCGTCGCCGAGCGTGTGGATGAACTCGCCGGGCTTGAGCCCGGTCACCTGCGCGACCATCAGGGTCAGCAGCGCATAGGACGCGATGTTGAACGGCACGCCGAGGAACATATCGGCCGAGCGCTGATAGAGCTGGCAGGAGAGCCGCCCATCCGCGACGTAGAACTGGAACAGGCAGTGGCACGGCGGCAGCGCCATCTTGTCGACCTCGGCCGGATTCCAGGCCGTGACGATCAGCCGGCGCGAATCCGGATTTTTGCGGATCATCTCGACCACGTTGGCGATCTGGTCGATCGCGGCGCCGTCCGCCGCCGGCCATGAGCGCCACTGCGGGCCGTAGACCGGCCCGAGATCGCCGTGCTCGTCGGCCCATTCGTCCCAGATGCGGACGCCGTGATCGTTGAGATATTTGATGTTGGTGTCGCCGGCGAGGAACCAGAGCAGCTCGTGGACGATCGATTTCAGATGCAGCTTCTTGGTCGTCACCAGCGGAAAGCCCTCGGCGAGATCGAAGCGCATCTGATGGCCGAACACCGAAAGCGTGCCGGTGCCGGTGCGGTCGCGCTTCTCCACGCCTTCGCGAGGATCCGTTCCATCAGGTCGAGATATTGGCGCATGGGGGTCTCTTGGAAGGCGAGCCGACTCGGGCCCGCAGTTTAGCGCCGCGCGGGCGCGCGGCGAACCGCTTCGCTCGCACTTGTGCACGGCTCTTGGCAGGCGCAAGCGCCGGGTTAGCGGCCAGAAGGCCGGGCGGGCCGGGCGCCGGAAGAGCTCGGGCACTTCATGGGCGGAGCAGACCGCGAAATGGGAGAGCGTGACGTGGACGACGTGCCGGGAATACCTCCGGCCAATCCAAGGCAAATCATCAGGGTTCCTTCACCATCGTCGCTAAGATTCTAATGATCCTACGTACAAGCCCTGAACTCGTATCGCTCCCCATGGGTTAGTTGTCCGATCGGTTCAATCGGACCGTCCTGGGGTTACGACATCATGCCTTTGACAACACCGCTTCGCGCAACCGTGTTCGCGGCCGCGCTGATCGCGAGTTCGGCGTCGGCCGAGACGCTGCGGCTGAGCGGCACCGGCGGCGCGACCGCCGCAATGCAACACATCGCGCCGGCGTTCGACGCCGCCACCGGCATCAAGATGGAAGTGATCCCCAGCCTCGGCAGCAGCGGCGCCATGCGCGCGCTGGCGGCCGGCGCGCTCGATGTCGTGATATCCGCCCGGCCGTTGAACCCCGATGAAGCCGCCAAAGGGTTTGTCGCAACACTATTTGCCCGCACGGCGCTCGTGTTCATCACGTCCCATGCTCCGCCGAATGATCTGAGGGTGGGCGAACTGGTCGCGACATTCTCCTCGCCGAGCCCGAAATGGGCCGACGCAACCCCCATCAACATCATCCTGCGCACCAAGCTCGACGGCGACACGCTGCTGGTCGCGGACCTGATCCCTGGAATGGACGCCGCAATCACGGCGGCGCGGCGCCGGACGGATCTCCCGATCGCCGCGACCGATCAGGACAGCGCCGAATTGGCCGAGCGGCTGCCGGGCTCGCTGGTTCAGTCCGGTCTCAGCCAGATCCTCATGGAGAAGCGCAACGTGCATGCGGTTTCGTTCGACGGCATCGCACCGACTCTGGAAAACCTCGAGAGCGGCAAGTATCCTTATCCCAAGCCTTTCTATCTGGTGCTGCCGGGCAAGAAGAGCGCGGCGGCCGAGCGCTTCCTCGCCTACCTGCAATCGGCCGACGGCCGCGCGGTGCTGCGCCAGACCGGCAATCTGCCGGCGGCGGACTAAGGGCATGCGGGCAGTCCGACTCCGGAGGCTGGTGGGAGCGATCGGTCTTTTCGTCGCCATCACCACGGCTGTCTCGGTGCCGGCCGGCTATCTGCTTGTCGCCTACACCAACCTGACGAGCCAACTGCAATTCCGTGCGGAGCTGTCGGCGGCGCGCGTATCGAAATACGTCTTCCTGCACCGGGCCATGTGGCAGTTCCACGCGGTCCGCCTGGTTGAACTGATCGAACTCAGCGAAAAGGACTCGGAGAAATTCAACCAGCGCATCCTCGACAGCCGGCGGCGATGTTGTGGCCGAGCAAGGTGCCGCATTGCGCGCACCCTCGATGATCCGGCCGTTTCAGATCGTGGTTGCGGGAGAGCGGGTCGGCCGCGTCGAGATCGCGAGCAGCCTCGCGCCGCTGCTTTGGGAGACAGGCCTGATCGCCATCCTGAGCGCCCTGCTCGGCTTCGGCATGTATTGTGCGCTGCGGGTGTTGCCGCTGCGCGTGCTCGACCAGACCCTTGGCACCCTCCAGGCGACCAACCGGCGGTTCGATCTCGCGCTCAGCAACATGGTGCAGGGCCTCTGCATGTTCGATGCCGAACAGCGGCTGATCGTCTGGAACCAGCGCTTCCTCGCCATCTTCGGATTGGCGCCGGAGAAGGTCACGGTCGGCATGACGCTGACCGAAATCTTCGACATCGTGAGCACGCGCAGCAATCCCTTCCGCCAGACGCCCGAGGTCATCCGGTCAGAGCTGAACCGCATGCTGGCCGCGAAAAAGCCCGTGATTACTCTGCGCGAACTGACCGACGGCCGCTTCCTCTCGATCATGCACGAACCCGTCCCCGGCGGCGGCTTGCTGTCGACATTCGAGGACGTCACCGAGCGGCGCCTGGCGGAAGACAAGGTCGCCCACATGGCGCGTCACGATGCACTCACGAACCTGCCGAACCGGCGGCTGTTCCGCGAGCAGCTTGAGCACACGCTGGCGCGTTTGCACCGCGGCGAGCAGGCCGCTGTGCTGAGCATCGATCTCGACCGGTTCAAGCACGTCAACGATACGCTCGGGCATCCGGTCGGCGACGAACTGCTCATTGCGGTGGCGCGGCGGCTGCGCGAATGCACGCGCGAGGAAGATATCATCGCGCGGTTTGGCGGAGACGAATTCGTGATCGTCCAGATCGCGGCCAATCTCAAACCCGCCGAAGCGAGCGCGCTCGCCAGCCGGATCGTGGACGTCGTCGGCGCGCCGTTCGACGTTGGCGGCCATCAGGTGGTGGTGGGCGCGAGCGTCGGTATCGCGATGGCGCCGGCCGATGGCACCGATCCGGACCAGCTTTTGAAGAATGCCGATCTGGCGCTCTACCGGGCCAAGATGGACGGGCGCGGCACCTATCGCTACTTCGAGGCCGAAATGGATGCGCGCGCGCAGGCGCGCCGCACGCTCGAGCTCGATTTGCGCGCCGCGATCACACGCGGCGAATTCGAGCTTCACTATCAGCCGATCCTCGATCTGCGGACCGATGCGGTCGTCAGCGTCGAGGCGCTGGTGCGGTGGAATCATCCGCAGCGCGGCATGGTCCCGCCGCTGGACTTCATTCCGCTGGCCGAGGAAACCGGGCTGATCGTCCCGATCGGCGAATGGGTGCTGCGGCAAGCCTGCGGCGAAGCGGCCAGGTGGCCGCGCCACGTCTCGGTGGCGGTGAACCTCTCGCCCGCGCAGTTCAAGAGCCGCGGCTTGATGTCGACCATCGTCAACGCCGTCGCCATCTCGGGATTGGAGCCGGGGCGGCTTGAGCTGGAAATCACCGAGTCGGTCCTGTTGCAGGACGGCGAGGCGACACTCGCCACCCTGCATGGCCTGCGCCAATTCGGCGTGCGCATTTCGATGGACGATTTCGGGACCGGATACTCTTCGCTGAGCTATCTGCGCAGCTTCCCGTTCGACAAGATCAAGATCGACAGCTCGTTTATCAAGGAACTCGCCACGCGCAGCGACTCCATGGCGATCGTGCGGGCGGTGACCGGCCTCGGCAAGAGCCTCGGCATCACCACGACCGCCGAAGGCGTGGAGACGAGCGAGCAGCTCACGCTGCTGCGCGCGGAAGGATGCAGCGAAATACAGGGCTTTCTGTTCAGCCGCCCGCTCCCGGCCGCCGGGATCGAACGGCTGCTCGCGCAGGACTACGAGCAGCGCGCCGTGGCGTGAGGGTTACTTCTCCAGCACCTTCGGCCAGTTCCTGTTGGCGTTGCCGATATGGCCGGGCACGTCCTTTTCCCAGTTGCGCTGCACATTGGCGTCGTAGTTGAGGAACAGCTTGCCGTCGACGACCTTCCAGTGATTGGGATCGCCCTTGGCGGTGTAGCCCTGCGAAACCGCCCAGGCGCAGTAACCGCCGTATTGCGGCGCATAGGCCTCGGGTTTCGCCTTGAACGCCTCGCGGTTCTTCTCCGAGGCGAAGCGCCAGGTCACACCCTTCCATTGATGGGTGATGCTGGAGGAGCCCGCGACCGGCTTGCCTTCGGTGAAATACGCGACCGGATCGTAGCCGCCGACGGCCGTGGACGAGAGCAGGCCGGTGTAGATCGGCGGCGATTTGGCCGCGGCGGCGAGCGGAACGGCGAGCACGAGCGCGGCGGCTACAAGTGCGCGGCGCGTCAGTTTGACCGGGACCATCATGACGTTCTCCCCCTTGACAGATCGCTCGGGACACTGAGCCCGAGGCGGCATCCCGTCCAATCAAACCGGTTCAAGATCGCGTCAATGCGCGTGAACAAGCGGCGCACTGGGCAGCGTGTGCCGCGGCCCTCAGCCGTCGGCAGAAAATCGGGCGGCTACACGATCAGGTCGATGACGAGCAGCAGGACGCTGGAAACGAGGCCTGCAAACGGCACCCATCGCGGACAAATGAATGCGCCCAACGGCGGCCCGTCATTTCTGAGCTTGATCCGGATCAGCGCGAGATTCACCACCGCGAAAATCACAAGCGTAAAACGTGCCGTCAGATCCGCGAGGCCCGCGAGCGGAACGGCCAGCGCAAGCACAAGAATCGCGCCGATGCCGATTGCTGTCGCGAGAAGCGGCGTGTGCGTCACCGGGTTCAATCGTGTGAGGACCTTCGGCAGGTTGCCTTGGTCGGCCAAGCCATAGATCACGCGGGCAATCATGATCATGTGCACGATGATGCCGTTAAGGGTCGCGACGACGGCAATCGCGCTCATCGTCACGAGCGGCATGCCGGTCAGCCGCTCGAAGACGAGCGCAAGGGGCGCCGAGGAGCGAGCGAGTTCTTGCGGGGGTACCGCTATAACGGCGATCCAGACAACCAGTGCGTAGAGAAGCGCCGTCAAACCGAGCGTCATGAACAGTGCGCGAGGCAAAGTCCGGCTCGGTTCCTTCAGCTCTTCCGCGACGTTTACGAGATGCTCGAAACCAATAAACGCAAAAACCGCGATAAGCGTGGTTCCGGCCACCCCGACCCAGGCAGCAGTGCCGCCAGCCGAAGGCCAAACTTCGGGAAGGCGGGTGATAACATCGGTCCCGTGACCGAAGCCGGCAATGATGATCAGCCCGAGCCCGCCCACTTCGATCAGCGTCATGACCCCGGCGAACGTGACCGATTGAACCGTGGCGAGACATGCCACGATACCCATCGCAAGGACCACCCCGGAAATTATCAATGGAGCCGAAACCGGCAGAAACACCGCCACGTAACCTGCGCTGCCAACGCTGATCGTCGCAGCCGAAATTGTTGCCGTCACGACAACGAGGAGCCCTACACCGAGACTGAGCCATTCGCGCCGGAACGCGGCCTGCACATAGGCCGCTTCACTGGCGCTCACCGGCATGCGCGTTCCCAATTCGGCAAATGATGCCGCACTGAAGACCATGACGAGGGCCGCGCCAATGAAGGCCAATGGCGCATGCATGCCACTGCGCCCTGCCGCGATACCGACCAGAACGTAGATGCCGGCTCCGATCGTGACGCCAAGCCCGTAGAGCACCGCATGCGTCAGCGTGAGTGACCGCACAAGGCGCGGCGGCACGTCCCGCGGACCCCCGGACCGAACAGACATTGCGCATTCTCCCCGGCAGGCGGAATCCGGGGCCGCTCAATCCGCGAGGATATCGCCGGCCTTCGCGGCGCGCGATCCGGGCTACGTGCCCCTCAGTTCACCTCCGCGCCCGCCTCCTTGATCACCTTGCCCCACTTGTCGACCTCGCTCTTGACCAGAGCGCCGAGCGCGGCGGGGCCGCGGCGGTTGGCGCCCGGGATGTCGCTGCCGAGATCGAGCAGGCGCTTGCGCACGCCCTCGTCGTCGAGCGCCTTTCCGAGCGCATCGGTGACCTTGTCGACCACGGCCTTGGGTGTGCCCTTGGGGGCGAACAGCGCGTTCCAGGCCGAGGCTTCATACTCAGGCAGGCCCGCCTCCTTGGTGGTCGGTACGTCGGGCAGCGAGGGATTGCGTTCCGCCGTCGCGATTGCATACGCCTTGATGGTGCCGCCCTTCACCTGCGGCACTGCGTTGACGATCTGGTCGCACATGTAGTCGACCTGCCCCCCGACCAGCGCATTCATCGACGGGCCGGTGCCGTTGAACGGGATCGTGGTCGGCTTCACGCGCATGATCGAGTTGAGCAGCAGGCAGGTGGTGAACGACACCGAGCCAACGCCCGCATGCGCGTTGTTGAGCGTCTTCTCGTTCGCCTTCACGTAGGCGATGAATTCCTTCAGGTCCTTGGCGGGGAAATCCTTCTTGGCAAGGATCAGGATCGGGGTGCCGGCGATCAGGCCGATCGGCTCGAAATCGGTGCGCGGGTCGTATTGCAGCTTCGGGTAAAGCGCGACCGAGGCCGCGTGCGTGCCCATGTGGCCGGTGATCAGCGTGTAGCCGTCCGGCGCGGCGCGCTTGGCGCGGGTCGAGGCGGTGGTGCCGCCGGCGCCAACCACGTTCTCGATGATGAGCTGGTGGCCGAGCGTGCGCGACATGTGCTCGCCGACGATGCGCGAGATCACATCGGTCGGCCCGCCGGCCGCGAACGGCACGATCAGCGTGATGTTCTTGGTGGGGTAGTCCTGCGCGGCGGCAGGCAGCGCGGCAAGCGCGAACGCTGCGGCAAGGCCCAGACGTTTCAGCAATCTCATGGCATCACTCCTTCAGTACGCCCCGAAACACGGACGGGCAGCTACCACGCTGCCCGCCGCATACCAATAGGCCGATCGTCGCGGCTTTTTATGCTCAGGTCGGCTCCTCGACGAACACCTCGTCGCGCTTCTTGCGGATCATCGGCAGGAACGCGAGCACCAGCAGCAGCGTTGCGAGCGCGAGCAGCACGCCGGAAATCGGCCGGGTGAAGAACGTGCTGGGGTCGCCGCGCGCGATCAGCATGGCGCGGCGCAGGTTCTCCTCCATCAGCGGGCCGAGCACGAAACCGAGCAGCATCGGCGCCGGCTCGAAGTCATGCTTGACCAGCCAGTAGCCGAACAGCCCGAACCCCGCCACCATGATGGCGTCGGCCGGCGCGTTGTTGATCGAGTACACGCCGATCGCGCAGAAGATCAGGATCATCGGGAACAGCAGGCGATAGGGCACGCGCAGGAGACGCACCCATAGCCCGACCAGTGGCAGGTTGATGACGACCAGCATCAGGTTGCCGACCCACATCGAGGCGATCAGGCCCCAGAACAGGTCCGGCTGCTTGGTCATCACCTGCGGGCCCGGCACGATGCCGTGGATCGTCATGGCGCCGACCATCAGCGCCATCACGGCGTTCGGCGGGATGCCGAGCGTGAGCAGCGGAATGAACGAGGTCTGCGCGGCGGCGTTATTGGCGCTTTCCGGCGCAGCCACCCCTTCGATCGCGCCGTGGCCGAAGCGCTCCGGCGTCTTCGACACTTTCTTCTCGAACGTATAGGCGGCGAATGCCGCAATGACCGCGCCGCCGCCCGGCAGGATGCCGAGAACCGAGCCGAGGAGCGTGCCGCGGCCGATCGCCGGCGCCGCGACTTTGAAGTCGGCCAGCGTCGGCATCAGTCCGGTGACTTTGGATTGCACAATGTCGCGGCTCGCGGTCGTTTCCAGGTTGCGCATGATCTCGGCATAGCCGAACACCCCCATGGCCATGGTTACGAAGCCGATGCCGTCGGCGAGTTCCGGAATGTCGAAAGCCATGCGCGACTGGCCGGTTTCGATGTCGGATCCGACCGCCGACATGAGCAGGCCGAACATGATCATCGCGATGGCTTTGAGCACCGAACCGCGCGCCAGCACGACCGCGAACACGAGGCCGAGCACCATCAGCGAGAAGTATTCCGCCGGACCGAACTTCAGCGCGACCGCGGTGAGCGGGACACCGAGCGCCGCCACCAGCACGGTCGCGAAGGAGCCTGCGATGAAGGAGCCGATTGCCGCGATCGCGAGCGCGGGACCGGCGCGGCCCTGCCTTGCCATCTGATGGCCGTCGAGCGTGGTGACGACCGAAGAGGACTCACCCGGAATATTGATCAGGATCGACGTGGTCGAGCCGCCGTACTGCGCGCCGTAATAGATGCCGGCGAGCATGATCAGCGCGCCGACCGGCGGAAGGCCGAACGTGATCGGCAACAGCATCGCGATGGTGGCGAGCGGACCGATGCCGGGCAGCACGCCGATCAGCGTGCCGACCATGGTGCCGACGAAACAGAGGAAGATGTTCATCGGAAACGGGATCGTGATATTCAGGAAGGCGATCTTGAGATCGACGAAATTGAAGACGACCCCGAAGCCCTGCGCGAGATTTGTGAACAGGTCCATGATGCCGCCCCCTAGAACCGTGGCCAGAGCTGAAGCGGAAGATTGAGTCCCCAGGGGAACAGCAGCGAGCAGAACGTCGTCAGCACCGCGGACCAGATGATCGTTTCGATCCAGTTCCCTTCTTTGGTCGCGATGGATGAAATAATGAGTGAGACAAAGGCTGCGGTCACAAGGCCGAGCGGACGCACCGTGATGGCGAAGATCAGCGTCGCCGCGGTGATGAACAGCGGGCCGCGCGGCGCAAAGCGCTCCAGCAGGAACGCAAGCGCGAGCACCACGATCGCGCCGAGCGCCGCGACCGCGACATCCGGCGGCACGCCCGGAATCCAGCGGCCGATCTTGTTCGAATAGTAGGTGATCGGAATGAGCGCGACGATCAGCACCGCGCCTCCGAGCGGGCCGCTGAAGGAGTACTCCCCGGCCGGCGGACCGTCGGTCAGCAGCCCGACCAGCGCGACCGCGACGCCGAGCCCCAGCAGCATGTAGGCGAACAGGCGCGGCGCGGTGCCCGGGCCGAACGCGAAGCCGCGCATGCCGGGAAGGTCGCTCGAGGCCCACAGCGCAAACAGCGCGATCGCGACGAGGACCGCCCCGCCGTAATAATCCTGCGGGCTGCGGATGCGCACCGTGAGCGCAATGATGCCGAGTATCGCAAGCGGCAGCGAGTACCAGCCGGCGCGCATCGCATCGACGATAATCGAGCCGTTCGGTCCGCTGCTCTTGCCCCACAGCAGACCGCAGACCGGTCCCAGCAGGGCCAGCACGATGAACACAACACCGGTGACCACATCGCTCTGATGGCGCGTGAGACTGTGCGACGCGTGCGCGGCGCCGGAGCCCTGAGACATGTCCCCTCCCAATTCCTGGAACTCACGCATTTTTTGCATGCGTGTTGGTTCCTGCTTAGCACACTCGCCGTGCCCGCACGCCAGGAAAGCGACAAAAGCGCGCACCGTCAATGTTGATTTCTTTTGCCCGCATTTGAGGCAGGGGCAGGCGCTCGTGTCCCGGGCGCAGCGCAGCATAAGCGCGTTCACGCGCGTCTTCGACACGGTAGGCGAATGATGCGCTGCTGACCCGGGACCCCGGTTTCTCGCTTGGCCGAAGCAACCGGGGTCCGGCATCTGCGGTGCATCGTTGCACGCTGCACCGCGTGCGGAACACGCAATCCATCTTGCCGCGCCCCCGGCGTCCACTACGATGCGGCGCGACGCGCGATCGTGCGGGGGACATACATGCCTGAGAAGAATCTCAACGCGCCGGATTTCGGCGGCAACGCGGCCTCGGCGATCGGCGCGGCCGCGGTGGCGCAGGCGGCCGGGCGCCAGCGCGGATGGCTGCGCTGGTTCTTGTATGCCTGTCTCGCCATCACGGTGCTGGCGGTCGGCGCGGGCGCAATCGACAAGATCGTCAACATCGGCGAGCTGCCGAAGTGCGACGACAAGCGCACGCGCGACACGCTCTCCGACCTCAACAAGGCAGCGAAGGTGAACGCCTCGTCCTACAACTTCATCAGGCAGACGGCGAAAAGCGACACCGAAGTGCGTTGCACGGCGAACCTCGCGCTGCGCGCCGGCGGCACGCTGGAATACGACTACCGGATTTTCCGGGACGGGAGCGCGATCAAGGTGGAGATCGGGGAGCGGCGGTAGGGCGCCGAAGCTGTTTGCAGGCGCCGCCCGGACGGCGCATTGTCACGCCACGGCGGAAACCGACCCTGCGGCGGGCACGGCGCAGGGAGAGCGGCATGGCGTCCGAGAAAGACCTCAACTCACCGGATATCGACAGCGCCGCGGCCTCGGCGGACGCGACCGCCGCGACGGAGCCGGCGGCCACGGTCGAGCCGAGGTGGATCCGCTGGGTCGTAGCCACCGTCAGCTTCACCCTCGTGGGGTTGGTCGGCGCGAACATTGTCCACAGTGCCCTCAACTTCAACACGCTGCCGGCCTGCAACTCGCAGCGAACGCGCACCACACTCTCCGACCTCAATCAGGCGAACCGGGTGAACGCCTCGGACTACAACTTCATCAAGGAGGTGAGCAGGAGCGACGCGGAAGTCATCTGCGTGGCGAACCTTGCGCTGCGCGACGACAGCACGCTGGAATACGACTACCGCCTCTACAAGATCGGTCCGGTGATGCATGTGACGATCATGACGACGAGGGGGACAATCGGAAACGCGAAGCGGACTCTGCCGCTCGCGGATTGAGCGCCTGTTCTTCCCCTCCCCGGCTTGTGGGGGAGTTAGGAAGGGGGCGCTACGCAACGGAGGCGCCGCGAACTCGAATACCCTCTCCCCTTGAGGGAGAGGGTGGCGCCGAGGGCGCCGGGTGAGGGGTCTCGGACAGAATGCGCGCAACGCGCGCCGAAAACTCGCTGCGTCCCCTCCCCCGCTTGCGGGGGAGGGTTAGGGAGGGGGCGCCGCCGCGATAACCTCCTTGCGGTGAGACAATCCCGGCGTATGTTCAGCCACATCGGACCGAGGACGATCCATGAAGATCAAAGTGATTGTGCATCACGCGGAAGAAGGCGGCTTCTGGGCGGAAGTCCCGGCCCTCCCCGGTTGCGCTACCGAAGGCGAGACCATGGAGGAGCTGATGCACAACCTGCGTGAAGCGATCGAGGGCTGTCTCTCCGTCGATGTCGCCGCGCCCACGCCCGGCGGCCAGGAACGGATGCTCGAAATCGCGGTATGACGTCGCTATCCGGCCGCGAATTCGCGCGCCTCTACGAGCAACTTATCCCCGCCCGCCGCCCCTCGGGAACACGTTATGACCATAATCCATCTATAGGATAATGTTTCACGTGAAACATGCGAGGCCCTTTCTTCTTAACCCCTGCCCGCCTATATTGAGCGTGCCGGCTCGCAAGAGCCGGATATGGCGATAAACGGACGTCGTAATAAACCTATCGGACCCGGGGGCAGTACCCGGCGGCTCCACCGGTGCAGCGCGTGCGTCACACACCCCATCTCGGTGGGGTCGGTCCTGCCGAAAGGCCGGACTTGAGCGCTGCACCGGCGGGGCCGAAACAGGATCGACGAGGGCGTAAAGGACGTGCTTTTGCCCGGTATGGTACCGCCGTGATGGACCAATCCATAGTTGCCAACGACAACTATGCTCCGGTAGCGCAGGCCGCGTAAGCGGTTTGTAATACCGATACTTAAAGTCCTGGCGGGATAAGCTCCGTCAGGCGGGGTTCGGAGGCACCTGGCAACAGAAGCCTCCACTTCTCTTTGAGGCGGGGACAGACCAAGGCGGAATCGGATAGGCTTGCCATTCCGCCGCTCGTGACCGTGAGATCCATGTCCGTCGACCACATCCGCTACGATCTCCTGACCCAGCAGGCGCTGCGCGCGGTGGTGCGCCGCGTGCTGTCCGATGTGGCGAAGACCGGCGCGCTGCCGGGCGAGCATCATTTCTACGTCACGTTCGACACGCGCGCGCCCGGCGTGAAGCTGTCCGCGCGCATGCGCGAGCAGTACCCGGAAGAGATGACCGTCGTGCTGCAACACCAGTTCTGGGATCTCGCGGTGAGCGATGCGCATTTCGAGGTCGCACTGTCGTTCAACGGTGTGTCGGAGAAACTCTCCGTGCCGCTCGACGCCATCAAGGGCTTCTTCGATCCCTCCGTGCAGTTCGGGCTGCAGTTCGAGACGCTGAGCGAAGGCGCGAACGAGGCAAAGCCGGCCGAAAAGCCCGCGCTCGCGTCGGTCCCCGAGGAGCCGAGGTCAAAGCCGCGCCGCAAGGCCGAGCCCGAGGCGCCGGCCGCGGTTGGCCCGGCCGAGCCCGGCAAGCCTGCTCCGCCCAAGCCCGCACCGCCGCTCATCGTTGCCGGCACCGATAAAGGCGACCCCGACAAGCCCTCCGGTGGCGCCGAGGTCGTGCGGCTGGACCGGTTTCGGAAGAAGTAGCTAACCGCGCCGCGCAATCCGCATCGGCAGTCCGTGCATCGGCCGCAGCGTCATGCGGGCGAGCGGCATCACGGGCGACCCCTCGACCAGCGTCGCGCGGAAACGCCGCGCGATCATCGCCAGCGCCAGCAGCGCCTCCTGCATGGCGAACGTCGCCCCGACGCAGATGCGCGCGCCCGCGCCGAACGGCAGATAGGCAAAGCGCGGGATTTTTCCGCGGTTTTCCGGCGCGAAGCGCTCCGGCACGAACCGGTCGGCGTCCGGCCACAGCTTGCGGTGCCGGTGCAGCACCCACGGCGTGATGATGACGCGGGTGTCCGGCGTGACCTCGATGTCGCCGAGCCGGTCGGGCGCAGCAACCCCGCGGCTCAGGAAGGGTATCGGCGGATAAAGCCGCATCGTCTCCTCGAAAATCATGCGCGTGTGGTCGAGCCGCGCAAGCTCCTCGGCGGTGGGCGCATCGCTGACGCTTTTTGCTTCCGCCGCAAGCCGCGCATCGGCGTCGGGAAACTCCGACAGCAGGAACAGCGTCCAGGCGAGTGCATTCGCGGTGGTCTCGTGGCCGGCGCCGATGAACGTGACGAGATTGTCGTGGATCACCGTGACGGTCAGCGGCTCATCGGTCTCCGGATCGCGCGCATTCATCAGCCGCGTCACGAGATCGTCAGGCACGCTCCGGCCCGCCGTCATTCGGGCGCGCCTGCGGTCCACCAGCCGGCGCACCTCCTCGCGGAAGATCTTTTGCGCGGGCCTGGCGCGGATGGAGGCTGGCCGCGGCAGCCATCGTGGCAGCGGCAGCACGTCCCACAGGTCGATGCGGCCGAATGCCTCGAAATAGGCGGTGAGCGCTTCGGCCATCACGTCGGCCGGCGTCTCGATTTCGTGGCTGAAAACCGTGCGCGAGATGATGTCATAGGTGAGCGTGGTCATCTCGCGCGCCACGTCGATGACCGTGCCCGCCGCCGCGTGGTGCTCCCAGCGCGCCAGCATCTCGTCGAGCGAGGCGGCCATCGCCGCCAGATAGCTGGTCACGGCGAGCGGCTGGAACAGCGGCGCCACGGTTCTGCGCTGCAAACGCCATGATTCCGGCTCCGCGGTGAGCAGCCCGCGCCCGACCGCCGGGGTGAGCTTTTCGAGCTGCAGGCGGTCCTTCGGATAGTTGGCCGCATTGTCGACCAGCACGCGGCGGATCAGGTCGGGATCGTTGAGCAGGATGTAGCCGCCGAGCATGTTGCGGTCGGCAATATACGGCTCCTCGAAGGCCTCCGCCCGCCAGGCCGTGATCGCGTTGGCGCGCAGCGCGCGATAGAGCCCGAGCGGCCCGAGTGGATGCTGGCGCGGCTCGGGCGCGGGCGGGCGAAGCGGCGGCTGCGTGGTCGTCAGGTCCATGCGCTATTATATGAGGCGGCGCCGCGGCCGGCGACCGAAGGATCGATCATGGCGAAAACCCGCATTGAGACCGACACATTCGGCCCGATCGAGGTCCCGGCGGACAAATACTGGGGCGCCCAGACGCAGCGCTCGCTGCAGAATTTCCGCATCGGCGAGGATCGCATGCCGCTGCCGCTGATCCGCGCATTGGCGATCGTCAAGCGCGCCGCCGCCGAGGTCAACGAGTCGCTCGGCATCCTCGACCGCAAACGCGCCCGCGCGATCGTCCAGGCCGCGCAGGAGGTGATCGACGGCAAGCTCAACGATCAGTTTCCGCTGGTGGTCTGGCAGACCGGCTCCGGCACCCAGACCAACATGAACCTCAACGAGGTGATCGCCAACCGCGCCAACGAGCAGCTCGGCGGCAAACGCGGCGAGAAATTTGTGCATCCGAACGACCACGTCAACATGAGCCAGTCGTCGAACGACGCGTTCCCGACCGCGATGCACATCGCGGCGGCTTGCGAGATCGCCACCCTGCTCGATCCCGCGCTCGCGCACCTGCAGGACGCGCTGCAGAAAAAGTCGAAAGAATTCGCGAAAATCGTGAAGATCGGCCGCACCCATACGCAGGATGCCACGCCCCTCACGCTCGGCCAGGAATTTTCCGGCTACACCGAACAGGTGAAGCTCGGCATCACGCGGATGCGGCTCGCGCTGAAACAACTGTACCCCCTGGCGCAGGGCGGCACCGCGGTCGGCACGGGGCTGAACGCCAAGCCGCAATTCGGCAAGCTGTTCGCGAAACGTGTCGCCGCGATTACGCGGCTGCCGTTCACCTCGGCACCGAACAAGTTCGAGGCGCTTGCGTCGAACGACGCCTACGTATTCGCGCACGGCGCGCTCAACTCGGTCGCGGCCGGCCTGTTCAAGATCGCGAACGACATCCGTTTTCTCGGCTCCGGTCCGCGCTCGGGGTTGGGCGAATTGATCCTGCCCGAGAACGAGCCCGGCTCCTCGATCATGCCCGGCAAGGTCAATCCGACCCAGAGCGAAGCACTGACGATGGTGTGCACGCGCGTGTTCGGCAATCAGACGACCATCACGGTCGCGGGCTCCCAGGGTCACTTCGAGCTCAATGTCTACAAGCCGGTGATGGCCTATGCGATGCTGCAATCGATCCGGCTTGTCGCGGATGCGGCGCGCTCCTTTGCGGACAACTGCGTTGCCGGCATCCGCGCCAACGAGGCGCGCATCCGTGAACTGACCGAACGCTCGCTGATGCTCGTGACCGCGCTCGCGCCGAAGATCGGCTACGACAAGGCCGCGAAGATCGCCAAGGCTGCGCACGCGAACGGGACGACTTTGCGCGAGGAGGCGATAGGCGGCGGCTATGTGACGGCGGCGGAGTTCGACCGGCTGGTGCGCCCGGAGAAAATGGTCCGGCCCGGCTGACGATGCGGCAAATCGTACTTTTTCGGTAAGAACCTCACCGATTGCCGCACAATACTGCCGAAACACGGCTCTGAAGGAAACTTAATCTACATGCAATCTACATGCACGAACTGCATTTCTTGCTTCGGATCGAGCAGTTTGGAACCATTACAGCTTTGCCCCTGCGCTTTATTCGAAGTATTCGCTGTTTCACTATAGAGAAAACCTAGTTACTTTAGAATAGGTCGGGTAATCATGCTACGTAATCAATTTGGATTAGCAGTTAGACAGATGGCAACCTGTCGCACAATCAGACGTGTTGTATCACAATCGAAAGTGACGCAGACCGAAACGAGCAAATTCGTGCGGTAGAGTCTTGCCTACCCGACAAAAATACCATTTGAATGCTGGTGCTCTGACTCTGCCTGACTCCTTCAGTGAGGACGAAGTACAGGTTCCCGCGAGGGGCCCGGGAGACACTACCGAAAGTTGTTCTTGGGATGTGGCGATCGCGCTTCGATCGATTCCCAAGTTTCTTTACGGCGGAGTTCGCTAATGGGCGAGATCGTCAATCTGCGCAAAGCCCGAAAGCAAGCCCGTAAGCTGCAGGACGCCGAGCGCGCCGCTGCCAACAGAATCACGCACGGCCGCACGAAGGCCGAGCGCACTTTGGAGGCGACACGCGCGGAAAAGACACGCCGGCTTCTCGATGCGCACAAGCTCGACACGGGGGACACGCGATGAAATCTCCAGTCGTCAAACGCTCGATCGTCATTACCGGACACAAGACCAGCGTCAGCCTCGAGGATGCGTTCTGGAGCGGGCTCAAGGATATCGCGTCGTCGCGCAACATGACGCTGTCCGAGCTGGTCGCTTCGATCGATGCCGACCGCCGTCAAGGCAATCTGTCGTCAGCGATCAGGCTGTTCGTGCTGGATCACTATCGCGCACTCGCCAGCGCGAAGGCGGAAACGCGCGGGTCCGGCACCCGGACGGTCATGTCAGCGTTGCACGCCGAATAAAGTTTCCAGCGCGGAGCGTGGCGGCGGAGCGGCCGGCTGCGGGCTCTGCGCGGCGGCGTCGGCAGGACGCGCTGGCCGGACCGATTTTGCAGCACCGGGCGCGGGACCGATATTGAGCGGCGGCGGCAAGGTGGGCGCCTGCTCGGCGGCCGGCGCTGGAATGCGCGCCGGCTGCGGGCGAGTAACACGCGCTGGCGGCGCGGCCGCGGCCGGTGGCGGCGCTTCTTCCATGATTTGCGGTACCGGCAGTGCCGCCGGAGCCGTGCTGGTGACAGCTCTCGCCTCCGCGTCGCGGCGTTCCGCTTCGCGTTTCTCGGCTTCGCGCCGTTCGCCCTCACGCCGCTCCGCGTCACGGCGTTCAGCGCTGCGGCGTTCCGCCTCGATCGCGTCGATCTGCTTTGCCTGACGCTCGACCGAGCGCAGCATCAGCCAGCCCGACAGCGCGGACACGTCCACAGTCCGCCTGGGCACCGCGTATGGACCTCTCAGCGACACCAGAATCTCGGGGCGGATCGCGGCGGAGCCTTCCGATACGATCGGCCCGGATAACGTCAGGCGTGCATCGATCGAGGCGTCCGTGAGATCGGCGCTCGCCGAGAATGAGAGATCCGCACCTTGTCCGAGAGCAATCGTATGACCGATGCGCGCCTGCCCGGTGTTGATCGCGAGGGCGGCGTCGAGGCGCGGCACCGTGAGACGGCCTCCATCGAGCACCGTTGAGACGATCTCGCGAATGCGCGGGGTATCGACGGCGAGCCCCTGATCGACCGCGCGGATCGCCGCGTTGAAGGCCTTGGGATCGAGCCCGGAAATCTGCGCATCCTCGAGCGTGATCATGCCGGCGCCGGTGAGCGACCCGATCAGCGACGCAGGGCTGAGCCCGTTGCCTTCCACTTCGGTCTGCAATCCGAGCCGCCCCAACAGCGGCGCTTTTCCTTCGCCCGGCAGCAACGCGGCGGCATCGGCCCCGGTGAGTGCGAGCCGTGCGCGGACGCCAAGCCCGTCCGCGCCACGGCGCAATACCAGTTGTCCGCTCGCGCGGCCGCCGGCGAGCGCGCCTTCAATATTTTCGATTGCGATCTCGCCCGCCGCAAGGCGCAGCGTTCCGCGCATCTGGCGGCCGGTCAGCGTGGGCGTGAGCGTGACCCGCGAGGCGGTAAACTCGACGCGTCCGGAAAAATCGCCAAGCGCACTGTCGCCGAACGGCTCGCCCGGCCACACCGGTGCATCCACGCGGGCCGGCGTGCGCGCCATGCCGGCCGCGATCGCGACCAGCGCCGGGATATCGATTGTATCGGCGTCGATCTTGCCATCGATGCGTTTCGCCGCGCCGAAGCCCAGCTTGAGATTGCCGCGCACCGGCGAGCCGCCGACCACGCCGGACAGGTTCTCAAGCGCAAGCTCATTCGCGCTCGCATTCAGTTTCACGCGCAGCGCGACCGGCAGGAGCACGGCAGGCTGCGCGATCGTTCCGCGCCGGAGCGGGCTTGCGTCGGCGGCCTGCATGGTCACGTCGAGCGCAGCCGCCAGCCCGTTCGCGTGGAACAGCCGCGCCGTGCCGTTGGCACTGGCGGCGAGCCCACCGGCATTGAGGCGCGCATCGACGCGCGCGTCGCTGCCTGCCGCGCTCCGCACCGAAACACTGAGCGTCCCCGCGCGTCTGTCGACGGCGAGCGCGCGGTCGAGCCCGAGCAATCCGACGAGTGCCGCGCCGTCGGTGGCGCTGATCTGGCCGTCGAGGCGAAACACCGGCAGCGTCAGCGCTCCGAGATCGCCCGCCGCTTCGGCGCCGATCTTCGTGCGCAGCGGCCCGGCCGTGCCTTCGAGGTCGAGCTTGACCTTGCTGTTGCCGCGCGGGTCGGTCGACGACACCGGCTCGATGCCGAGTGTCGCGCGCGCCTTGAGCGGCACGATGCGCGACGCCGCGTGCCGCAATGGCTCCGCAGCCTCGGGGAGATACTTCGCCAGCACCGCGACGGTGCCGTCGAGGCCGCGCGCATCGACATCGAACGTCACGGTGCCGCGCGGCGCATCGAGCGCGCCTTCCATGCGGCCGTTCAGGTTGAACGCCGCGTCGGCGAGATCGGCGATCCGCACCTTGTCGAACGTCACGCCTGCGGGATCGAGCTTGAAGGTGCCGCTCACACCTTTGACGTCGATGCCCGCCATGTTGGCGCGGCCGATGTCGACCGTGAGCGAAATTTCGCGCGGACGCTCGATGGCGCTGCCGTCGAGCGCGGCCCGCGCGAACGCAATGACGCCATCGACATCGAGTTCGGCCGCTTTCAGTTCCGCTTCGAGACGCGGCGGCTTCGGACCGTCCGCTCCCGCGTAGGCGATGCGGCCTTCGATGGTCTTGCGATCGAACTCGAACTTGAGCCGGTCGACCGCGAACGCCTGCGCGCCGATGGTGAGGTCGCCGCCCGCGCGCAAGAGGCCGGCCTGCCGCTGCGCCGTCTCGGCGCGGCCTTCGAGCCACGCGAGGAACAGTTTCGGATCGCTCGCCTCGATCTGGGCAGGCCCCTTGAACGTCACGCCCTGCGGCGCTTGCGCCACCTTCCCGCTCAGGCGCACCTGCGCGAAACCCGGCGCACGGAACTCGAGCGTCTCGATATCCCAGCCGTCGGCGTCGAGCTTGATGTCGCCGCGCACGTTTTGCAGCGTGCCGGCCGCGAGCGTCACGGCATCGACGCCGATGCCGAGCCGCACCGGAAACGCCGGCCGGTAAGAGGACGCAAACGGCTCGATGAACGCCTTGAGGGCGGCGAGCGGCAGCCGGCCGGATCCTTCCGGCAGCGCAAGCGCGCGGTCGAGATCGGCCTGCCGCGCCGAAAGCACGCTCTCAAAACGCGGGTTCTTGCCGAAGCGGAATTCGGCCGTGCCGGTGAGCTTGATGGCACGCGCTTCCGGCCCGTAGCTGTATTCGAGCTGCTCGAACAGCGCATGGGTCGGCGCCGCCTTCACTTTCGCCGTGGCGCGCCACGGCACCGCGACGGTGCCGCGCCCATCGGCGCCGGCGACCGCCACCGGGCGAGCGAGTGTCAACGTGCCGTCAAAGCGGGGCGAGCTTTCTTCCAGCCGCAGAGCGCCGTCTGCTTCGATCGAAACCGGGCGATCCGCCGGATCGAGACCGATGCGCAGCTTGACGCTGCCGTCCTCGCCGACGCGGCTCGCCGCGAGCCGATAGCCGTAGCGCTCGTTCGCCGCGATGAAGCCGCCCTCGCCCTTCGCCGGCCCGAGCAGCGAGCGCAGATCGCCCTTGAACCAGAACCCTTCGAGCGCGGTATCGATGCCGCTCGCACCGTCGCGCAACGCAATGCGCCCGTCCTCGATCGCGATCTTGTCGATCAGGAACTGGTCCGGATCGAACCCAACCCGAACCGCTGGCCATTCGACACGCCCGTTCGCCGTAACGCCGAGCGATACCTCGGGACCGACCACGCGAAGCTCGGACGTCTGGAACGCGCCGCGCATCAGCGAGCCGAGCGCGAGTTCAGCGTAGATCTCGCGCACCTTCGCCTGCGGCTGCGTGGCGCTGCCGATCTCGATCCGGCCGAGCGTCAGCGTAGGGGTCGGCAGCAGCCGCACGTCGATTGGCCCGCCGATGCGCACCGGCATGCCGGCGAGCCGTGACGCCTCGCCCTCGAAGCGCGCCCGGTACTGCGTCCAATCGACGAAATGAGGGCCCACCAGCGCCGCTACCAGCGCCAGAATGATCGCCACACTCAATCCGAGCAGGGTCGCCTGCAAAAGCGTGCTCCGAACCCTTCGGTCTCAGCGTTTCCGGACCGCCTCAGCCCCAATGCCAATATGCGCCGACTCTAGCCGATTCAACGCGGCGATTATATGTCGGATTCGCCTAAGTGGATCAAAATGCGACGATTTTTCCGGGATTCATGAGGTCCTGCGGATCGAGCGCATGCTTGATGGCGCGCATCGCCGCAAGCGCCTCGCCGTGCTCGGCTTTGAGATATTTCATCTTGCCCTGCCCGACCCCGTGCTCGCCGGTGCAGGTGCCCTCCATGGCGAGCGCGCGTTCGACCAGCCGCTCGCTGAACGCCTTGCCGGTCGCAACTTCCGCCGGGTCGTCCATGTCGAGCAGAACCGAGACATGGAAATTGCCGTCGCCGACATGTCCGACGATCGGCGCGAGCATCTTGTGCTCGGCGATGTCGCGCTGCGTCTCGGTTACGCATTCGGCAAGCCGTGACAGCGGCACGCAGACATCGGTGGCAAAGGCCTTCGTGCCCGGCCGCAGGGCGATGACCGCCCAGTAGGCGTCATGCCGCGCCTGCCAGAGCTTGCTTCGCTCTTCGGTGTTGGTGGTCCAGGTGAACGGGCCGCCGCCAAGGTCCTTGGAAATCTCGCCAAACCGTTCCGACTGCTCCGCGACGCCCGCGGCGGTGCCATGAAATTCAAGGAACAGCAGAGGCGATTCCGGCAACGTCAGCTTGGAGTATGCGTTGCAGGCTTTCACCTGCAGTTCATCGAACAGTTCGATCCGCGCCACCGGAATGCCCGACTGGATGGTGGCGATGGCCGCGTTGCACGCGGCCTCCACCGAGGGAAACGGGCAGATGCCGCCCGAAATCGCCTCCGGAATGCCATGCAGCTTCACGGTGATCTCGGTGATGACGCCGAGCGTTCCCTCCGAGCCGACGAACAGACGCGTCAGGTCGTAGCCGGCCGAGGATTTCTTGGCGCGGCGCGAGGTCGAGATCGTCTCGCCGTTTGCCAGCACGACTTTGAGCGCGAGCACGTTCTCCTGCATGGTGCCGTAGCGCACCGCGTTGGTGCCCGAGGCGCGCGTCGCCGACATGCCGCCGATCGAGGCGTCGGCGCCCGGATCGATCGGGAAGAACAGGCCCTGGTCGCGCAGATATTCGTTGAGCTGCTTGCGCGTCACACCGGGTTCGACAACGCAATCAAGGTCTTCGGCGTGAACGGCGAGAATGCGGTTCATGTCGCGGAAGTCGAGCGTGACACCGCCGTGCGGGGCATTGATGTGGCCTTCGAGCGACGTGCCGGTGCCGTACGGGATGACCGGCACGCGATGCTGCACGCAGATGCGCACCGCGTCCTGCACGTCCTCGGACGATTGCGGAAACACCACGGCGTCGGGCGGCTGGTTCTCGATCCAGGTCAGGATATTGCCATGCTGCTCGCGCACGGCTTGCGACGTGACCAGCCTGTTGCCGAACTTGGCCGCCAGCGCACCGATCGCGGCATCCACTGCCTTCTGATTTCGCCGCTCGCCCGTGGAAGCCAACTCCGCCAACGCCATGTGTTGTCCTGCCCTGAGTTTCCGGAAAAACGTTAGCAGACCCGGCGGGCCCGCTGCAAAGCCGCCCGCACCCCAATCCGATTTCTAAAAAGCAGCTTTTCTCCGCGGCTTCTCCACGCTACGATTCGCAGGCTCGCACTCGTCCGCCGGGACCGCCGATGCTCGACCGCACCGACCTTGAACCGCTGTTCTTCGCGCCATTCGTCTCGTCGGTGATGCGCGTGGAGCCGGCCTGGATCGACTACAACGGCCATCTCAACATGGCCTATTACAACGTGCTGTTCGACCGCTGCGTCGACGAGGCCTACGAGCTGCTCGGGATCGGCGTGGACTATCTCGGCACGTCGGGACATTCCACCTTCACGGCCGAAGCGCATGTGCGCTATCTGCGCGAGTTGAACGAAGGCGATCCGGTGCGCGTCACGTTCCAGCTGCTCGACTACGACGAGAAGCGCATCCACTATTTCCAGCAGTTGTTCCACGCGACCGACGGCTGGATGTCGGCGACCTCCGAGAACATGACGCTGCATGTCGACATGACGGCCAAGAAGGTCGCGCCGTTTCCCGACAAGGTGAAACGCACGCTCTGCCGCATGAAGGCCGAGCACGCCCGCCTGCCCCGCCCCGAGGCCGCGGGCCGCAGCATCGCGATGCCGGCGAAAGCCTAAGGATTCACGCGACCAACGGCCGCGTTTCCGGCATCCCGTCGTCGATCCACTGCGCGAACGTCGCGATGTCCTGCGCTGGCAGCGGGTTACGCGGCGGCATCGGATGCGCGCTCGGTGTTGCGGGATCGTGTCCACGAATGGCCGTCAGAATGAAGTCGTGCAATCGCCTGACGCTTTCAAAGTTGTCGAGTTCGACCGTGAAGACGCCCTCCGGGGTCCCGATATCGATGTTCTTCATGCAGGGCGCAAACACTTCGAAGATCGGCAGAATGTCTTCGTTGAATCCGATATTCGGCATTATCCACTCCTCGATCAACGCAGCGGCGGATCAGCCTTGACGGATGGTTGACCAAACGTCGTGAGCGACGGAAGAACGCTGATTGCAACAGAGAGATTCCAGACCTCGCCGTTCCGCCCGCCCTTCACCAGGTCGAGGACCGGAGTCGTAATATCGACCCGCATGGGCGTGGGCGTGTCGTGATGATGCACCTCGCCAGTGCCCCAATGCGCTTCGCCGGGCGCGGCGCGGTACTTCCGGCGGAAGGGTTGGCTGGCCGGATCGAATGGCGCCAGTTTTGGATAGAGATAGACGTCTATTTGATATGACAAATCGGGTTCGTTTGGATTGCGATCGAATTGGGCAAAGAATTGCTGGTTGTTCCCGATCATGGCCACCGACGGGATCGCGAAGTCGATCGTTTGCACGATTGCAGGCTCGGTATTCGCGTCAAACGCCGCTCCGTCGAGCAGGCGTGAGAACAGGTTGCGGGTCGCGGTTCCGAAAGTCGGAGCGTCCTGCTGGTCCTCAAGTCCGAGAATCTTGACGAGTTCCGCGCGGCTCAAGAACTCGTCTTTCGCCGTCACTTCGTATTCGTAACCAAGCGCCTTGGTGTCGAAGTAAGTCTTCACCTGCCCCATCGACGGCCGCCCGGCTCCCGATGTGAATCCCGGCGGCTTGGCAGATTCCTTCCGGCTGGTCGGCCCGAAGGAAGAAATCCTGCGACGTGACGCTGTCCTTGCCGTGAACCTGGAGCCACTTCTCGTATAGCAAGTCGATGAAAGCATGAAATGAGAAGAAGCCCGGATCGAGCGCGGCGGTTCTTGGGTTGGCCATGTCGCCACCCATGTAGATCGCGTGCATGAAATTGTGCGACGACGGCTTCGAACGTGCCATAGCCGCCATTCTTCGCCATCGGAAAGCCGCCGAACGTCGGCCAGTCCTGAAACTGGACCATGTAGCTGATGAGATAGCGCGAGGAGAACGGATAGGAGTTTCCCGGCGCTACGGGATCGCTCGAACGGTTCTTGTGAAAAAGCGGTGAGTTTGGATTCTCGAACGCAACCGGATAGCGACGCGCCGCTGGGTGCGCGAGTCCAGTTCCAGTAGGGCACCGTCACATTCCTAGTGCTTGGGCCGGTCTGGCCGCGCAAGTCGGTGATCGTCCCGTCCGGGTCCGCTCCCTGAATAATCTTCTCGAAGAAATAGAACTCCGCGCGATGCCAAGGAAGAAACAGGTCCTTTCCGTGCTCGCACATCCCAGGCCGCGCCAGGACGTAATTCGTTTGATCCGGCGGCGGCACCGCTCGTCCAGAAACTGCAGCCTGGAACCCTGTTGTCCTCCTTGCCGTCTTTCGGCACCCACGTGGACGGGCAATTGTGAACCCACGCCTGCCAGAGCAAGCCTGACTTGTCGTATTGGTTTTTCGCGCTTCGATCCTTCAGGATCTGGATCGCGTGTTCATAGGCCGACAGCTCTTGCGGGCTGAGATTGTCGATATTGCGCCGCTTCAGGACGGTCTGCGCGAGCACCGGGCCGACGGTGATGAAGAAAGCCAGCGCGCAGACCGCGACTTGCCGCCAGATCGATCGCGTCATCCTGGACCTCATGACGTGGCCTCGCCCGTGCATCATTTGCAATTGTCGGACGGAATACAACCGATAATCGCGGTCGTTGCGGCGGAAAATTCGCCGCAGCCCTGAAAGCGTCAGCCGAGAACGCGGCCCGAGATCTCGCCCTACCCCTCGCCAAAGCGGGGGTGCGATGCCATTTTCAGGACCAACAGATTCGCTGAAAGCGAAAGAGTGACAGACCCCGCGCGTCATCAATCCGGAACTCCCGTGCCCGCATCCGGCGGCATCGCGGCGCGCGCGCGTGCGAACGCGGCGGCGCCGTATCTGAACGGTCTCAACCCGGAGCAGCGCGAGGCGGTCGAGACTCTCGACGGGCCGGTGCTGGTGCTCGCCGGCGCCGGAACCGGCAAGACGCGCGTGCTGACCACGCGCATCGCCCACATCCTGTCGCTCGGCAAAGCGCGCCCTTCGGAGATCCTCTCGGTCACCTTCACCAACAAGGCCGCGCGCGAGATGAAGCTGCGCGTCGGCGCGATGGTGGGGCAGATTGTCGAGGGGATGCCGTGGCTTGGCACCTTCCATTCGATCGGCGTGAAGATCCTGCGCCGCCATGCCGAGCTGGTCGGGCTCAAGCCCGACTTCACCATCCTCGACGTCGACGATCAGATCCGGCTGTTGAAGCAGCTGCTGGAGGCCGGGAACATCGACGAAAAGCGCTGGCCGGCGCGCGTGCTCGCCTCGATCATCGACGGCTGGAAGAACCGCGGCCTCACGCCCGACAAGGTGCCGCCGGGCGAGGCTGCGAGCTTCGCGGGCGGACGCGGCATCGAACTCTACAAGGCCTATCAGGCGCGGCTGAAGACGCTCAATGCCGCCGACTTCGGCGATCTGCTGATCGAGATGCTGCGGCTGTTCCGCGAGCACCCCGAGGTGCTGCGGCAGTATCACGAGCGCTTCCGTTACGTGCTGGTCGACGAATATCAGGACACCAACGTCGCGCAGTATCTCTGGCTGCGCCTGATCGGCCAGGGCTCGAAGAACCTCTGCTGCGTCGGCGACGACGACCAGTCGATCTATGGCTGGCGCGGCGCCGAGGTCGACAACATCCTGCGCTTCGAGAAGGACTTCCCCGGCGCGACGGTGATCCGGCTCGAGCGCAATTACCGCTCCACCGGCCACATCCTCGCCTCGGCCTCGCACCTCATCGCGCACAACGAGGGCCGGCTCGGCAAGACGCTGCGCACCGAGGACGAGCCGGGCGAGAAGGTCGCGGTCACCGGCGCCTGGGACTCGGAGGAAGAAGCCCGCGCGATCGGCGAGGAGATCGAGGAACTGCAGCGCGCCGGTCATTCGCTCGACGAAATGGCGATCCTGGTGCGCGCCTCGTTCCAGATGCGCGAGTTCGAGGATCGTTTCGTCACGCTCGGCTTGCCCTATCGCGTCATCGGCGGCCCGCGCTTCTACGAACGCGCCGAAATCCGCGACGCGCTCGCCTATCTGCGCCTCGTGAACCAGCCGGCGGACGATCTGGCCTTCGAGCGCATCATCAACACGCCGCGGCGCGGGCTGGGCGACGCGACCTTGCAGGCGCTGCAGCATCATGCGCGCGCGCCGGAATATCCCGCTGCTGGAGGCGGCACGCCTGCTCAGCGAGACCGACGAGATGAAGGCGAAGCCGCGCGGCGCGCGTGCGCGATCTGGTCGCGATGTTCGACCGCTGGCGCGCGCAGAAGGACACGCTGCCGCACACGGAGCTCGCCGAGATCGTGCTCGATGAATCCGGCTACACCGAGATGTGGCAGAAGGACCGCTCGGCCGACGCCGCCGGACGGCTGGAAAACCTGAAAGAGCTCGTGCGCTCGATGGAGGAGTTCGAGAACCTCGCAGGCTTCCTCGAACACATCTCGCTCGTGATGGACACCGACAAGGGCGAGGGCGTGGAGTCGGTGTCGATCATGACGCTGCACTCCGCCAAGGGGCTCGAGTTCGACACCGTGTTCCTGCCCGGCTGGGAGGAGGGCGTGCTGCCGCATCAGCGCTCGCTCGACGATCAGGGCCGCGCCGGGCTCGAAGAGGAGCGCCGCCTCGCCCATGTCGGCATCACGCGCGCGCGGCGCCGCGCGAAAATCTATTTCGTGTCGAACCGGCGCATCCATGGGAGCTGGTCGTCGGGCATCCCGTCGCGCTTTCTCGACGAGTTGCCCGAGGCGCATGTGCAGGTGACCGAGGCCAAAGGCGGCTTCGGGAACTTCGGCCAGAATTACGGCGGCTCGCGCTTCGACCCGATGGAAAGCTTCGGCTCAAACTACACCACGCCCGGCTGGCAGCGCGCGCAGGCGCGCAAGGCGCGCAGCGAGTTCGACGAGGACGCGGATGACTATCTGCGCAGGACGAGCCGGCGACGAGCCCCGCAGCCCGCGAAGAGCGCCGCGCCCAAGACGAACCGGCCGAAGCGCCGCATGCCGCTCACCATCGAGGGCGAACTGGTGGCCAAGTCCACCGGCACCGTCTCGCCCTTCGGGCTGGGCGACCGCGTGTTCCATCAGAAATTCGGCAACGGCAACGTGACGCACATCGACGGCAACAAGCTCACCATCGCGTTCGACAAGGCCGGCGAAAAGCGCGTGGTGGACAGCATTCGTCGAGCGGATTTGACCGCGAATTCGCAGCGTCATTTCACAAAGCATTTGCTTTGCACGCCAGAGCGGCTGGGGCATCCCGGCGACAAACATTGCGGTTGCGATTAGGCCGCGCAAAAGCGCAGTGTGCGCGCCGCTTTCGCCGTTTACTCAGGAGATGGATGATGGCTGTCGGCAACGTGAAGTGGTTCAACCCTACCAAAGGCTACGGCTTCATTCAGCCGTCGGACGGCGGAAAGGACGTCTTCGTGCATATCTCGGCCGTGGAACGCGCCGGCCTGAGCACGCTCAATGAAGGCCAGCGGGTCGAGTACGAACTCGTGAGCAATCGCGGCAAGACTTCGGCGGAAAATCTGAAGGTCAGCTGAGCGGTCCAGATAACCGCAAACTTTTGGTCCGCGGCCTCGCAGACCGAATCCGGCGCTTTTGGTCCTTCGGACCGCTGACGCCATGACCCGCGCCACCAAACCACCCCATCACGATCTACGTCGACGCCGACGCCTGCCCGGTAAAGCAGGAAGTCTATCGCGTCGCCGAGCGGCATGGCCTGAAGGTCTTGTCGTCAGCAACAGCCCGATCGCGGTGCCGCGCGAAGCCGTTGATCGAGCGCGTCGTCGTCGCCGCCGGCATGGATGCGGCCGATGACTGGATCGCCGAGCGCGCCGCGCAAAGGCGCCATCGTCGTCACGCAGGATATCCCGCTCGCCGCGCGCGCCGTGAAGGCGGGCGCGGTCGCGCTCGCGCCGAACGGCAAGCCGTTCTCCGAAAGCTCCATCGGCATGACGCTCGCGACTCGCAATCTGATGGATCAGTTGCGCTCGGCCGGCGAGATCACCGGCGGCCCGAAACCGTTTTCGCCGAAGGACAGATCGGCGTTTCTCGGCAGCCTTGACCGCGAGATCGTGCGGCTGAAGCGCGCGCGGCTTCGGCTCGAGAGCTGCCGTCAGTCCTTCAGGCTCGCCGGCACCTTGCCGCCGCCTTCGGCGAGCTTGGCCATGACCTGCTTGTGCAGCCAGATATTCATCTCGGCCGAGCCGTCGAGCGCGCCCTTGTAGCCGAGCTCCTGCGCGAGCTCCTTGCGCGATGCGAGGCTGCTGTCGAGGTCGAGCAGCTTCATCAGGTCGACGATCGATTGCTTCCAATTGTATTTGACGCCACGATCCGCCTCGATCTTCGCGATGATCGCCTCGACCTCGGCCTTCGAGATCGGCGCCGGTGCGGCCGCGCCGGCGGACGGTGCTGCCGCTGCTGGACGCCGACGCAGCCGGCGCGCGTCCGGCGGCGACGCCTTCGCCGCCCCCGAACCGAAGATCGCATTGACGATACTGCTGAAGATGCCCATGGTCGCCTCCTAGTTTGCGGATTGCCGCAGTGCCGATGAAGCTCGCTGTGACGCGCATTGACCGATGCGACCGGCAAGACTTCGAGGCATTTAGTCCGCAGCACTTGTCAAGGAATGGCGCCTGACACGGATATGCGAGCAACGCCTGAGACCATCGGCGTCGCACCTTTCGTCACATGCCGATGCCAGACGATGCTACACGCGTGCTACGCTGGTGGTCAAGGCGGAGACGTCATCATGACGAGCATCATCTGGATCATCGTGATCGGCTTTCTCGCGGGCATCGTCGCGCGCTTCCTGTCGCCGGGGCCGAACAATCCGACCGGCTTCATCCTCACCGTCGTGCTCGGCATCGCGGGCGCATTCTTCGCGACCTTCATCGGCCAGATGGTCGGCTGGTATCGGCCCGATCAGGGCGCGGGCTTCATCGCCGCGACCGTCGGCGCGATCGTGGTGCTCTTCATCTGGAACCGGTTGGTGGCGCGCGGCGATTCTGTCCGATCCACCGGTCGCGCGCTGGCAATGCCGCGAACATCAATTGAGCGCACAGGAGGCAACATGGGTCTGATCGACATTCTCAACGGCATGCAGAACGGACCGGGCGGCGCAGCGCCAGCCGCGCCCCGGCCGACAGCAGCGGCGGCATGCCGACCTGATGATGGCGCTGCTCGGCCTGC
Source organism: uncultured Alphaproteobacteria bacterium (assembly GCA_963800695.1). Classification (GTDB taxonomy): domain Bacteria; phylum Pseudomonadota; class Alphaproteobacteria; order Rhizobiales; family Xanthobacteraceae; genus PALSA-894. The sequence continues at coordinate 153,750 of CAWDCA010000005.1, forward strand.
TTGCCTACAAGGCGGTCAAGGGCGGCGGCCTCGGCGACATGCTGGGCGGCGGACAGGCACTGGCCGCCCCGCGCCGATGGATGCGCCAGCGGGCGGAGGCGGCGGACTTGGCGACATTCTCGGCGGAATGCTCGGCGGCGGTGCGCGGCCGGGCGCCTCGGGGTGGCGGGTTCGGCGATCTCCTCGGCGGCATGCTTGGCGGACAGGCGACCGCGGACGCGGCGCGTCCGGCGGAATGGGCGACATCCTTGGCGGCCTGCTCGGCGGCGGCGCAGCGGGCGGTGCTCTTGAATGGCGGCCTGCGCAATCTGGTTCAGGATATGGAAGCCAACGGCCAGGGCGACGCCGTGAAGTCCTGGGTCGGCCGCGGCGAAAACCGCTCGATCTCGGCAGAACGATCTCGCGCAAGCGGTCGGCATCGACGACATCGACGCGGTCGCACAGCAGACCGGCGTCCCGCGCGAGCAAGTGCTGTCGGCATTGAGCCAGCATTGCCGCAATTGGTCGATCAGCTCACGCCCGGACGGGCGCCTGCCGACCGAGGACGAAGCCTCGCGCTGGGTATGATGCACCGGCGGTGACTACGCCGCCCGTCCGTCCATCAGCCTCACGTCGCCGTTCGCCGGCGAGCCCGGCGCGAATTGCGCGTTGTTGATCGCCTCGATGCTAGCGCTCGACCGCGCTCCACAGTTTCGCGATCTCGACACCGGCCGCGGTTGCGGGCCCGATCTCGGCGGCGCTCGCGCCCGCCGCGAGCGTGGACTGAAACCCGGCGCGCTGGCTGATCTGGCCGGCCCACACCGGAATTTGCAAGCCCTCGAAATAGGCGCGTGACTGCCGCGACCAGGTGGACTCCTTGTCGTCGCGCTTCACCGGCGCGGCGTTGATCACCACCGCATAGGGCCGGTCGCGCTCGCGCGCGACCTTCACGGTCTCGCGCACCGCTCGAGATCGAAGAAGCCGGGGCGCGCCGGGATCAGCACCAGGGTGGCGACACGAATCGCCTCCTGCACGACGACCCACATGGTCGGCGCGGTGTCGATGAAGACGTAATCCGTGCCCTCGATCATCGCGAAGGCGAGCGCGCGGTCGAGGCCGCGCTCGGGCGTGACGAGCTTCGGCTGCCCGTCCCGGCGCAGCGAATGCCAGAGCGAGAGCGAGCCCTGCGGGTCGGCGTCGATGATGGTGACGCGCTTGCCGCAGGCGTGGCATTGCGCGGCGAGCTGCGCCGTGAGCGTGCTCTTGCCGGCGCCTCCCTTGCGGGATGCGAGCGTGATGACGTTCATGAGCCACTCCTTCGTTTGTGGCTTCGCGGACGGTGGCGCCGGTATGGTTAACGAAAGGTTAACGGCGCCTTTCTTGTCCCCGGAACAGGGCCCCTCACGTTCGCGTCATTAAGGATGCGGCCGGTGCGGACCATTCCGCTTTGAAACAAATCCCGCCATAAAGCGTCGTTAACCTGCGTTCCAGTTGTGTTGGGAATCGAACCATGTCGCGTCACAGTCTTGCGCTCGCGCTTTGCCTGCGCGCTCACCGCCGCGCCGGCCGCACAGGCCGCCGTGCTCGTCACGATCGACAAGTCGATCCAGCAGATGACCGTCGAGGTGGACGGCCGGCCGCTCTATCAATGGCCGGTGTCGACCGGCAAGGGCGCCCAATACGACACGCCGAACGGCAAGTTCAAAGCGTTCCGCATGGAGCGCGACCACTTCTCCAAGGAGTGGGACGACGCGCCGATGCCGCATCTCGATCTTCTTCACCCAGAAGGGCCACGCGATCCACGGCAGCTTCGACATGAAGCGCCTCGGCACGCCAGCCTCGCATGGCTGCGTGCGGCTTCTCCCCGCAAACGCCAAGACGCTGTTCGAACTGGTCGAGCAGGAGGGCGTGCTCAATACCACCGTGGTGCTCACCGGCGTTGCGCCGTCCGGCGCGCCCGCTGTGGCGCGGCGGCGCGTGCCGCCTGTGGATGACCTGGCGGAGGGCTACGTCCAGCAGCAGGCGCCGCAGTATGGTCCGCGCTACGGCTCGAACCAGCCGGTCTACGGCAATCCGTATTACGCCCAGCCGCAGTACGTGCAGCCGCAGTACGCCCAGCCGCAATACCAGCCGTTCGGCCAGCCGCAGACGCTGCCGCGGCCGGGCTATGTCTATCGGGATCCCTATAGCGGGCAGGTCTACCAGCAGCCGCGCCCGCGCAGCCTGTTCCCGTTCGAATAGCCAGCCGGCGTGAAACTGTGGAGCCGCGCGATACGCGGTGTGTCGCGTGTTGACCGTCGCGGCACGCGCGAGCTAGGGAACTGATCATGAAGATTCGAATGTCTTAAGTCGCATGCCCGCGCGTTCCATCCGCAAAGCCAACGGCAAGATCGCTCATCCCTTCCGCGTCGGGCGCTCGCGCACCGGCTTCGGCGTGTTCGCGACCGAGCCAATCAAGAAGAACACCTACATCGTCGAATACACGGGTCCGCTGCTCACCAACAAAGAGTGCGAAGAGATCCCGGACAATCGCTATCTGTTTGAAGTGAACGCGCGCTGGACGATCGACGGCTCGCCGCGCAAGAACGTCGCGCGCTACATCAATCATTCGTGCCGGCCGAATGCCGACCCGATGATCCGCGACCGCCGCATCCGCATCAAGGCGATCAAGAACATCGCGGCGGGCGACGAGATCACCTACGACTATGGCAAGGATCACTTCAACGCCTACATTAAGCCGAAGGGCTGCCGGTGTGACAAATGCCGCGAAAAGCGGCGCATGGAGCGCGCCGAAGTGCGCGCCGCCAATGCCCGTAAGCGCAAGCGCGCCGAGCGGGCGAGGCTCGCTTAGTTTACCTCGGGTCATTCCGGGACGGCCGAAGGCCGGGCCCGGAATCCATAACCACGAGCTTGGGTGATTTCTGAAGTGCTGCGGCTCGCCTTGTGCCCACATGCGCGTGTAGTGGTTATGGATTCCGGGCTCGCCGCTGCGCGGCGCCCCGGAATGACCGGTGAGATATGGACGCCGCGCCGATCACGATTGGCTGATCGCCGTTTCGCGGCTTCCACGGCCGTGCCGGAATGACATAGGCTCCCCCACCGCCCGCTCGGGCGCAACGATATATCGGGGAGGACTTTCCATGCGTGCGTTCTATCTGTCCGCCATGCCGCTGGTCTGCGCGCTCAGCATGCCGGCCAACGCCCAGCTTCTCAACCAGAAGGCCATCCCGGCCGCGATGGCGATCACCATCGCGCAAACCGTGATCGACACCTGCAAGACCAACGGTTTTGCGGTTTCGGTGAGCATCGTCGGGCGCAACGGAGAACTCATCCTGCAGGTGCGCGGCGACGGCACCGGCCCGCACACCATGGAAAACAGCTTCAAGAAGGCCTACACGGCGCGCACGTTCCGCGGCCCTTCCGCGGCGCTTGCCAAGCGGCTCAAGGATGACCCGCTGCTTCCGCTCATTCACCTGTCCAACGTCGTCGCGGCGGCGGGAGCTTTCCCGATCAAGGCCGGCGAGGATGTGCTTGGGGCGGTCGGCGTCTCCGGCGCCCCCGGCGGCGACAAGGACGAGGTCTGCGCGCAGGCCGGGATCGACAAGGTCGCGGATCAGTTGAAGTAGGACGGCTTCATTCCGGGGCGCGGGCTTGCGCCCGCGCGCCCGGGACAACATCCGGCGCGACGCCCGCGATTTCGGCGATCAGCTTCTTCAGGATCGCCTCGCCGAAGGTCTCGAAATCCCTGGCGGCGATCATGAACGCGCCGGGACCGCCGATCACGTTCTCACGGAAATAGTGATCGAGATTGGGCTCGATCGCGAGGATCGGCAGACCGTTGATCCCGACGCCCCGCGCGGTGGCTTCGTCACGTGCCTGGTTTACCGATCGGCCGCGGTTGTTCGAGCCGTCGCCCGAAATATCGATAACTCGCCGTGTCGCCCGATAGGGATTGTCGAACAACAGTCCCATCGAGGCGTCGATCGCGCCCGAGATCGACGTGCCGCCGCCGAACAGCTGGCGCGGCGCCCGCGCGACGGCATCCGCGAAGGCGCTGGCCGATGCCGCGTCGGAGATCTTCGTCCAGGGCACGGCGGTGACCTGCAGCGCCGGCCCGGTCCATTGCATCATGATCACGGCGATCGATTGGGTCGGCCCGGACAAGATCGCGCCGATGACGCGCGGATGGCGGAATGCCGCGACGTAGCCCTGCTTCTGCAGCTCGAAACGAATCTGATCGACACTGCCCGAGGCATCGACCGCAAGTACAAGCGCGAGGTCGACGGATTGTGGCGATTGCGCCGAGCCGGGGCATGTGAACGCAAATGCGAATATAGCAAGAGTGCGGACGATGCTGCGCATGTCTGACCCGTCATTCCGGGGCACGCCGAAGGCGTGAGCCCGGAATCCATAACCACGACATTCGCATGTGAACACACAACGCAAGGCGATGTCTCGCCCACCGTCGCAAAGCTGTAGTTATGGATTCCGGGCTCGCCGCTACGCGGCGCCCCGGAATGACACCGGGCTACGCTGCGACCCGATGCATCGCGGCGCCCGCGTAGGCGCCGTGGATCGCCTTCACCGAGCGGTCGATCGCCCCCCACAGGGCGGCGACTTCGGCGGCCGCCGGCGAGTCCGCGTCGTATTCCTTCACGCCCTCGCCGTATTCGAGCGACATCGAATAGATCGTGCGATGGGTGATCTGCCCGGCCCACACCGGCACATTCAGGCCGGCCAGCACTTCGCGCACCTGCGTGACGAACGGCGACTCGGTGTTGTCTCGCCGCGCCGGCACCGCGTTGATGACCAGCGCGAACGGCTTCTTCGACTGGCGCGCGAAGTCGATCGTCTCCTTCACGGCCGCGAGGTCGAACACCGCGAGCCGCACCGGGATCACCACCAGCGTCGCCTGGCTGATCGCGTCGGTCGCCATGCCCGACATGTTCGGGGGCGTATCGACGAACGCCCACTCGACCCCGTCGGCGCGCGCCTGCTCGACGATCTCCTTGACGCCGCCGCGCGTGCCGTTGCGCAATTGCGGCTCGGCCGTGCCGCGCAGTTTGTGCCAAAGCGAAATGGAGCCCTGCGGGTCGCAGTCGATCAGCATGCAGCGGCGCGAGGGCCGGTTGGCGTGGGCGGCGAGATGCGCCGTCAGCGTGCTCTTGCCGGAACCGCCTTTGCGTGAGGCGAAGACGATGACGTTCATGTCCGGTGCCCTGATTCGCGAGAACTACGCGAAATCTAGCATGGCTCTTGATTCGGCCCTAAGGGGTATCGACGAAAGCGTTGAGTTCGAAGCATGAACAGCCGAGAAAATTCCACGGTGGCGCGTCTCGTGTGCGACGAGCGCACGGCGAAACGCATCGCCGACTCCGTTTCGGAGAGTTTCGACTCCGCCGCGACGGCGGCCTTCGAGGGCACCGGCGGGAACTGGAGCGTTGAACTCCACTTCGAACACCCCCCGGACGAGGCCGAGGTACGGCTGGTCGTCCGCCAATGTGCCGGCACGGAAGCTGCTGGCCGCCTCACCTTCGAAACGATCGAAGCCCGGGACTGGGTGGCGGCAAGTCTGGCCGATCTCAAGCCGGTTACGGCGGGCCGCTTCACGGTGCATGGCGCGCACGATCGGGCGCAGGTCGCGCCGAACCGGCTCGGCATTGAGATCGAGGCGGCGCTTGCGTTCGGGACCGGACATCACGGCACCACGCGCGGGTGTCTGCTGGCGCTGGACGGGCTTCTCAAGCAGCGCCGCCCGCGCCGCATCCTCGATATCGGCACCGGCACCGGCGTGCTCGCCATCGCAGCCGCCAAGGCGCTTCGCGGACCCGCGCTGGCAAGCGATATCGATGCCGAGGCCGTCGTCATCGCGCGCGACAATGCCCGCCTCAATGGCGTTGCACCGCTCGTCACAGTGGTCCGCGCGCATGGGCTGACGGGCCCCGGTTTCCTTGCGCGCGCGCCATACGATCTGGTGCTGGCCAATATCCTGCTCGCGCCGCTCACCCGGCTCGCACGGCCGATGCGGCGCCTGCTGGCGCCCGGCGCGCGCGTCGTGCTCTCGGGCCTGCTCGCCCATCAGGAGAACGCGGCGCTCGCCGCCTATCGGCCGCATGGGCTTAGGCTCGTCCGCCGCATTCCCTTGGGGGAATGGGTGACCCTCGTCCTCGGCGCGTGAACGGAACCGCTGTTGCCCCCGCGGCACGCGCTCAATAGATTGCCGCGATGTTCGAGGCGCGCCTGCAAACGTTCGATGATTCCGGCGAACGGGCGGCGAGCGCCGGCCGTCTCGCCGCGCTGCGCGCCGAACTCAAGCGCCGCGGCCTCGACGGCTTCATTGTGCCGCGCGCCGACCGCCATCAGAACGAGTACGTGCCGCCTTCCGAGGAACGGCTCATCTGGCTCACCGGCTTTTCGGGCTCGGCGGGCGCCGCAATCGTATTGGCCGACCGCGCCGTCATCTTCGTCGACGGCCGCTATCTGTTGCAGGTGCGCGACCAGGTCGACACATCCCTCTTCACGGTCGAGCATCTGGTCGAAAACCCGCCCGACAAATGGATCGAGGCAAACCTCACTAAGGACGCGCGGCTTGGCTACGATCCGTGGCTGCACACCGCCGACGGCGCGGAGAAACTTGCGAAGGCAGCGTCGGCAGCCGACGCCGCTTTGGTCCCCGCCGATCCCAACCCGATTGACGCGGTGTGGGCTGACCGCCCTGCCCCGCCGCTTGGGCCCGTCACGGTGCATGACCTGAAATTTTCCGGCGAGCCCGCCGCGGAAAAGCTCGCGCGCGCGCAGGCCGAAATCGCCAAGCTCAAGACCGATGCGCTGGTCGTCTCGGACCCGCACAATGTCGCCTGGACCTTCAACATCCGCGGTTCGGACGTCTCGCACACGCCGCTGCCGCTCGCCTTCGCGACGGTGCCGCGCGAGGGCCGCGCATCGCTCTATATCGACGGCCGCAAGCTCTCCAACGAAGTGCGCGACTATCTCGAAGCGCTCGCCGATGTCCGCGAGCCCGCGGCGTTCGAGGCTGACCTCAAGGCGCTCGGCGCCGCGAAGGCGGCGGTGCGCCTCGACTCCGCGACCGCCGCGGACGCGCTGGCCCGCCTCATCGGCAACGCGGGCGGCACGATCACGCGCGCCGCCGATCCCGTCACACTGATGAAGGCGGTGAAGAACGAGACCGAGATCGCCGGCACCCGCGCCGCGCACGCGCGCGACGGCGCCGCGGTCGCAAACTTCCTCGCCTGGTTCGACCGCGAGGCGCCGAACGGTAAGCTCACCGAGATCGACGCGGTGGCGGCGCTGGAAACGTTCCGCCGCGCCACAGGGCTCCTGAAGGAATTGTCGTTTCCGACGATTTCCGGCGCCGGACCGAACGGCGCGATCGTGCATTACCGCGTGACACGCGCGACCAACCGCACAATCTCGCCGGGTGAGCTCTTTTTGGTCGACTCCGGTGCGCAGTATCAGGACGGCACCACCGATATCACACGCACGATTTGCGTCGGCACGCCCACCGCGGAGATGCGCGAGCGCTTCACGCGCGTGCTCAAGGGCCATATCGCGATTGCACGCGCTGTGTTCCCGGACGGCACCACCGGCGCGCAGCTCGATCCCTTCGCGCGCCAGTTCCTCTGGGGCGCCGGCATCGATTTCGATCACGGCACGGGACACGGCGTCGGCAGCTATCTGTCGGTGCACGAGGGCCCGGCGCGCATCTCCAAACTCGGCACCGCGCCGCTCAAGCGCGGCATGATCCTGTCGAACGAGCCGGGCTATTACAAAACAGGCAGCTTCGGCATCCGGATCGAGAACCTCGTGCTGGTGACCAGGACCGAGGTTGCGGGTGCCGAGAAAGAGGTCAACGCGTTCGAAACGCTGACCTTCGCGCCGATCGACCGGCGCCTCATCGACCCCACGCTGATGACGCAAGACGAGATCGCGTGGCTCGATGCCTATCACGCGCGCGTCGCCGAAAAGCTGCTGCCGCTGGTCGATGCCAACGCACGCGCATGGCTTGAAGCCGCCACACGGCCGCTCCGTGCCTGATCCGGATCGCTCGCAAGACCAGGTCGTTCGCACCGATCAAGGACATCCGTGGCGGCTGCTCGCGCTGCTGATCGGGCTGACCGCCATCGGCCCGCTGTCGCTCAATATCCTGGCGCCGGCCATGCCGGGCCTGATCGTGACCTTCGGCGCCGATGCCGGCACCGTGCAGCTCACGCTCTCGCTCTATCTGCTCGGCATGGCGGTCTCGCAGCTCGTGCTCGGACCGCTGTCGGACCGCTTCGGGCGGCGGCCGGTGATGCTCGCGGGCCTCGTCCTCACCGTGGTGGCGAACTTCGCCGCGCTCGGCACCACCTCCATCGCGGGGCTCATCCTCTGGCGCACGCTGCAGGCCTTCGGCGCGACCTGCGGCATCGTGATCGCGCGCGCCGTCATTCGCGATCTCTACGAGCGCGACCGCGCCGCCTCGATGATCGGCTGGGTGACCATGGCGATGGTCGTGGCGCCGATGGTCGCGCCGCTGATCGGCGGCACGCTCGACACCGCATACGGCTGGCAGGCGATCTTCATATTCGTCGGGCTGTTCGCGGCCGGCGTGCTCGTCTGGACGGTATTTCAATTGCCCGAGACGCGCGCCGTTCCGACCGGCGAAGGGGTCGCGCGCTTCCTTGCCGATGCGCGCAGCCTGCTCAGCGATCCAACCTTCATCGGCTACGCACTGGTCTCGACCTTCAATTCAGCAATGTTCTTCACCTTCATCGGCGGCGCGCCGCATGTCGTCGTCACCATCATGCACCGCACGTCGGCCGAATACGGCATCTGGTTCGTGGTGCTGTCGCTGACCTACATGGCGGGCAATTTCGCCGCCGGCCGCTGGTCGGCGCAATACGGCGTCGATGTCATGATCCGCGCCGGCGTTGTCGTCACGGTGCTCGGCGCCGTGGTCGGCATCGTCTGGGTGCTACTTGTCCCGCAAGGCGGTCCGGCGGTCGTTTTCGTGCCGCAGATGATCATCGGCTTTGCCTCCGGCTTCATGCTGCCGAACGCCATCGCGGGCGCGGTCAGCGTTCGCCCGCACGCGGCCGGCACCGCGGCCGGCATCACGGGTTTCATGCAGATGGGACTGGGAGCGGCGACCTCGCAGTTGATCGGCCATCTGCTCGATGGCGCCGCGACGGCGCTGCCGCTGGCGCTGGTCGTGCTGGTGCTGTGCGCGTGCGGGCTTGCGGCGTTTTTCGGGTTGGTCAGAAAGTAGGGTGGGCAAAGCGAAGCGTGCCCACCGTTCAATGCGTTCTGCAAACAGCGTGGGCACGGCGCGCAAGAGCGCGCCTTTTGCCCAACCTACGAACGCTTGATCAACGCAAACCATTCGTCCTCGGTAAGCACCGTGACACCCGCCTCGCGCGCCTTGATGATCTTGGAAGTAGAATGCGCATCCGGGCCGGCCACGACAAAGTCAGTCTTGCTCGACACCGACCCGGCAGCTTTCGCGCCTAACCGCTTCGCCATCGCCTTTGCTTCGTCGCGAGACATCCTCTCAAACTTTCCGGTGAACGCTACGGTCTTTCCAACAATAGGTGAGTGACCCTCCGGCAACTCCATATCAAGCACGCGGACCTCTTTCGCGAGCCTTTCCACGATGCCCCTATTGCTCTCATCCTTGAAGTACGCCGAAATTGAGTCAATGACGGTGCCCCCAATCTGATCGAGTGCGTCCATCTCCTCACGGGCTTCTTCATCTCCATCTGCAACTTCGATACACGCATCATGAAATGCATGCCAACTACCGTAGCCGCGTGCTAGTTCGTATGCAGTTGTCTCGCCGACATGGTGGATACCGAGTGAATTGATAAAGCGTTCGAGTGAAATCTTCCGCCGCGCCCAAATCGAGTTGAACAGGTTACCGACAGACGTCGGGCCATAGCCCTCGATTTCCTCAAGCTTGAAGTTCGCGTTGCGCGCCTCCAGCGTGAAGATATCGGCGGGCTCCTTTACCCATCCCTGTTCGAAGAAATGGTCGATCTGCTTCTCACCGAGCCCGTCGATATCGAACGCGCGCCTTGAGACGAAATGCTTCAGATGCTCGGTCTTCTGGAACGGGCATGCGAATTCGCCCGAGCAACGGAAGCGTACGCCCTCTTCACCCGCCGAATTGATCTCGCGCTTTACTTCTGTCTTCAAATAACACGGACATTCAGTGGGGAAACGATAGGCTTTGCGACCTCGAGGCCGGTCCTCAACAACACCGAGTACTTGTGGGATGACATCGCCTGCACGTTGGATCGTGACGGTATCGCCTTCACGAATTCCCAACCGTTCGATCTCGTCGGCATTGTGTAGCGTCGCGTTCTGAACCACGACGCCACCGACTGTAACCGGCTCAAGCTTGGCAACTGGGGTCAGCACACCGGTGCGCCCAACTTGAATTTCGATGGCTCGCACGACCGTCATCGCCTGCTCGGCCGGAAATTTGTGCGCAATCGCCCAGCGGGGCGAGCGCGAGACGAAGCCCAATCGCTCCTGCCAGTCAAGCCGGTCCACCTTGTAGACGACCCCGTCGATGTCGTAGTCCAGCGCCGCGCGCTGCTCGCCAATCGCGCGGTGGAAAGCGAGCAGTTCTTCCTCCGACTTGCAGATTTTCGACAGCGGGTTCGTCTCAAAGCCGCAACGCCCGAGCCACTTCACCATCGCGGAGTGGGTCCGTGCCGGCATCTCGCTCATCTCACCCCATGCGTAGGCGAAGAAACGCAGCGGCCGCGACGCTGTAATGCTGGCATCCTTCTGCCGCAACGAACCGGCCGCGGTGTTGCGCGGGTTGACGTAAAGCTCCCCGCCCGCCGCACTTTGGCGTTCGTTCAGCACGAGGAAGTCGGCCTTGGTCATGTAGACTTCGCCGCGCACTTCACAGACCGTCGGGACGCCCTTGCCCTTGAGTTGGTGCGGTACGTATTCCTTTTTGAGCGTTTTGATGTTGGCGGTGACATCTTCGCCGACCGCGCCGTCGCCGCGCGTCGCCGCGTTGATCAGTCTGCCGTCCTCGTAGCGCAGCGACATCGACAGCCCGTCGATCTTCGGCTCGGCCGTGAAGACGAGCGGCTCGTCGGCCGCAAGCTTGAGGAAACGGCGGATACTTTCAACGAAGCTGATCACGTCCTCTTCGGAAAACGCGTTGTCGAGCGAGAGCATCGGCACCGCGTGCCGGATCTTGGCGAAGCGCCCGGTCGGCGCCACGCCGACTTTCAGCGTCAGGCTCTCCAGCGTGCGCAGATCGGGGAAGCGCTGTTCGATATCGCCATAGCGCTTGCGCAGCGCGTCATACTCGGCGTCGGTGACCGTCGGCTTGTCGTCCTGATAGTAGCGCTTGTCGTGCCCGGTCAGCTCCGCGTGCAGCCGCGCGTGCTCGGCCTTGGCCTGCTTCTCGGTCAGGGAATCGATGGCGATCTTCGATGCGTCGCGCGCCGCCATAGCTAGCTCGCCTGTTTGATCAGCCGCTCGGCCGCCTTGCGCGCCTCGTCGGTGATCTCGGCGCCAGCCAGCATGCGGGCGATTTCCTCACGCCGCCGGTCGGCCGCAAGCTCGCTCACGCTGGTCGCGACGCGTTTCCCCGCGCGAGCGCATCCTTGGAAATGAGGAAGTGCTGGTTCGCGCGCGCCGCGACCTGGGGCGCGTGCGTCACCGCGAGCACCTGCACTTTTTCGCCCAGCCGCGCGAGCCGCAGGCCGATCGCGTCCGCGACCGCGCCGCCCGCCCCGGTGTCGATCTCGTCGAACACGAGCGTCGGCGCCGAGCCGCGATCGGCAAGCACCACCTTCAGCGCGAGCAGGAAGCGCGCAAGCTCGCCACCCGAGGCAACTTTCATCAGCGGTCCCGGCCGCGTGCCCGGATTGGTCTGCACCCAGAATTCGATGCGATCGATCCCGTCGGGACCGCCCTCGCCCGTCTCGATGTTGGTCGAAAAACGCGCGCGCTCAAGCTTGAGCGGCTTGAGTTCCGCCGTCACCGCCTTGTCGAGTTTCGCCGCAGCCTTCTTGCGCGCAGCCGACAGCGCAGCGGCGGCTTTGCGGTAAGCCTGCTCAGTCTCCCGCGCGGAAGCTTCCAGCCGCTTCAATTCCTCGGCCCCTGCATCCAGCGCCGCCAAATCAGAAGCGTGCTTGGCGGTCAACGCCGCCAGATTGTCCACCGCGACATTGTATTTGCGGCCCGCGGCGCGCAGCGCGAACAGCCGTTCCTCGATGCGGTCGAGTTCGCGCGGATCGTGGTTCGCGGCGCGCAATGCCGCGTCCAGATGCGAGCGCGCCTCGTCGAGCGCGGTCAGCGCCGCATCGAGCGCCTTCGCGGGCGGATCGATCAAGGCGGGCGCCTGCGCGCGCCGCCGCTCCAGCCGGCGCAGCGCAGCCGAGAGCGCGGAGATCGGCGAGCGGTCGCCCGCGACCGCCTCATGCGCGTCGCGCAGGTCTTCGGCCACCTTGTCGACCGCCATCATGGCGGCGCGCTGTTCGGCGAGCGCGGTCTCCTCGCCTGTCTCTGGCTTGAGTTTCGTCAGTTCCGCGACGGCGTGGCGGAGCCAGTCGGCCTCGCGCCGCGCCTGGTCGACGCGCGCGCGGTGAGCCGCAACCGCTTCCTCGGCGGCGCGCCGTTCGCCCCACAGCCGCGTAACCGCCGCGGCATCGTCCTCAAGGTCCGCATAGGCATCGAGCAGCCGCCGGTGCGTTGCGACATCGACCAGCGCGCGTTCGTCGTGCTGGCCGTGGATTTCCACCAGCGCGCTACCCAGCGCCTTCAGGATCTGCACGCTCACCGGCTGATCGTTGACGAAGGCACGCGTGCGCCCGTCGCCAAGCTGCACGCGCCGCAGGATCAACCCGTCTTCGGTTCCGATGCCGTTATCGGCGAGCAGCGCGAGCGCCGGATGATCGCGCGCGACCTCAAAGGCGGCCGTGACCTGCCCCTGCTCCGCCCCGTTGCGCACAAGGCTCGCGTCGCCGCGGCTGCCGAGCGCAAGCGCGAAGGCATCGAGCAGGATCGACTTGCCCGCACCGGTTTCGCCGGTAAGCACCGACAGGCCGGCCGCGTAGTCAATGTCGAGCCGTTCGATGAGAACAATGTCGCGAATCGAGAGACGGGAGAGCATGGCTCCAGTCTAGCGGAGGCGGAGGCCCTTGAACGCCCCGTTCGTCAGCGTGTCCGCGTCCTTTGCGGGCTCGGCAGCAAAGCCAAGGCCCACCTTCCGAAATGCCTTGCTGATCCACGAGCCCTGATCTTCGTTCGGCTCCAGCCCGCCGCCACGCACCAGCCCGTAGGCGTCCTTGTACCAGGGGCTGTCGGGGAAATTGTGCCCCAGCACGGCGGCAGCGGTCTGCGCCTCATTGACGATGCCGAGCGACATGTAGGTCTCGGTCAGGCGCATCAGCGCTTCCTCGACATGGCGCGTCGTCTGATACCGCGTGATCACCACCTTGAAGCGGTTGATCGCCGCCACGTAGTCGCGCTTCTTCTGATAGTAGCGCGCGGTGTTCATTTCCTTGCCGGCAAGCTGGTCGCGTGCGACCTCGATCTTGCGCTTGGCACCCGCCGCGTATTCGGTGTTGGGATATTTGCGCACCACCTCGTCGAGCGCGGTCATCGCCCGCTCGGTGCGCGACTGGTCGCGGGTGATATCGGGGATCTGGTCGTAATAGGACGAGCCGATCAGGAACTGCGCGTAGGCGGCGTCCGGGCTGCCCGGATGCAGGGTCACGTAGCGCTTCGCCGCATTGACCGAGTCGTCGTACGACGTGCCCTCGTAATGCGCGTAAGCCGACATGATCAGCGCCTTGCGCGCCCATTCCGAATAGGGGTGCTGGCGGTCGACTTCCTCGAAGCGCTTCGCGGCGGCCTTGTAATCTTTCTTGGTGTTCAGGAGGTACAAGCCCTCATTGTAGAGCTTGTCGGCCGGATCGTCCGGGATGATGTCTTCCTTGCCGAAGAAGCTGCACGCCGGCAACGCCGCAACGACCAGCGCCAGCACGGCAAGGCGCGCCGCCGGGAGCCAGTTCCACGACCGGATCGATACGGATAAACGCTTCTGCATCAAAGAGATGGATCCCCCAGCGACTTTACAGCCGTCCCCCAAGTCCCGCTTTGTCTAACGCAGACAGGCCCACTTGGCCACGCCATTGTGGCGATAGGCTGGCATTCGGCCGGGAATGTGGCGGGTCTCGGTTAACGCCGCTTACGACAGGTCGGCGCGATAGGCCGGCGCGACCAGCCCGCTGGCGACATCGGCGTGCCCGCGCTGGCGCGGCGCCTTGGCTTCCACCACCGTCCAGGCCGTCGGATCGGCGATCAGCGCGCACAGGATCGCGTGATTGAGCTTGTGGCCGCCGCAGACCGACTTGTAGGCGCCGAGCAACGGAGCGCCGGCAAGCGCCAGATCGCCGATCGCATCGAGCGCCTTGTGACGCACGAATTCATCCGCGTAGCGCAGCCCTTCCGGATTGAGCAGGCGGTCGTCCGCAACGACGAGCGTGTTCTCCAGCGAAGCGCCGAGCGCGTAGCCCGCGCTCCACAGCTTCGACACGTCCTTCATGAAGCCGAAGGTGCGCGCGCGCGCGACCTCGCGGCGGAACGTCGTCGGCTCGACTTCGAGCGCGATCGACTGCTGACCGATCAGCGGATGCGCGAAGTCGATCGTGACATCGACGCGGAAACCGCGATCGTAGGGCGTCAGCTCGCCGTAGGCGTCGCCCTTCTGCACGCGGATCGGCTTGAGCACCTTGGTGTAACGGCGCGGCTCGGCCAGCGCCACGATCCCGGCCTGATCGACAGCAGCAACAAAAGCCGCAGCGCTGCCGTCCATGATCGGCGCTTCGGGCCCGTCGATCTCGATGATGACGTTATCGACGCCGAGCCCGCACAGCGTCGCCATCACGTGCTCGATGGTGGAAACGCACGGGCCGGACGCGTCGTCGCCCAGCACGGTCGCCAGTTCGGTGGCGGTGACGAAGCGCGCATGCGCGCGGATTTCGCGCTCGGGCCGGCCTTGCGCGTCAAGCCGCACGAAAACGACGCCGGTTCCGGCGTCGGCTGGATGCAATGTCAAGGAAACCGGAAGGCCGGAATGGACGCCGATACCGGAAACGGTCGCGCGTGCCCCAAGCGTGGTTTGTTTGCCCGCCTTCATGACTATTCCGCAACCCCCTCGGTGATCGAACCCGCCGGAAGCGGGACCCCACTCGTCACCGGTACGCGCCTTCAGGGACACTTTGCTGCTGTGCGGGATGTTGTAGAACCAGATGCCCCGGTCTTCCCCGCCAGAGCCCTTTGTCCCCAAAAGCCCCCTTCGCCGAAACCTTAACACAGGCCGGATTGCGACCAATTCACGGTTTTTCTCCGACTGTTACAGTCACCGACAGGCCCGAGAACTCCTAGGGAAACAGGCACTTGATCGATCAACGGCGTTGCCACAATTGGCGGAGCCTGCCGGCAGTCTCGCCAGGTTCCGTCGTGCGGGAAACCGCCAACCGAATCAATAAATTGCCTGGTCGTAAAACAAATCCGGGCGGCCGATGGGCCGCCCGGGCAGAAACGTTGCCAGCCGTTTCGGCGTCGCGTCAGTTGGCCTGACGGCGCAGGAAAGCCGGGATTTCGAGTTGATCGTCGTCGAGCGAGTTATGCACAGGCGCCTGCCGGCCGTGCTGGTCGAGGCCTTGCGGGGCCGGGCGCTGGGGCGCGGGACGCTTGGCGTATTCCGACATGGGCTCGGCCGAACGCGGCTCCTGAGGACGCGGCAGCGGCGGCATCGGCGGGGCTTTCGGCAGCGGCGGCGCCATCCGCTGGGCGGGCGCCTGCTGAGCCGGAGCCTGGCGGACTTGCGGAGCTTCCTCCTCGCGCCGGCCAAGGCCGACAGAGGCAAGGCGCTGCAGCAGCGACACGCGCGGCTTCTCGGGAGCTGCTGCCGTCTCGGCCTGACGGGCGCGGATCTGGTTCTGTGCCGGCATCGGCAGTTCATCGATGCGCGGCATGCGCGGCGCGCGCACGGCGGGCTGCTCGGCTTGCGGCGGAATGAACGGCTTCTCCGGTTCGGCGAGTTGCCGCGGAGCCTCAGTCGGCGTTTCGATCGCCTCGCGGAACAGCGAGGGCTTCGGCGCGATCGGCCGGATGGTTACTTCCTCGATCGCGGTGATCTGCTGATGCACGGGTTCCGCAGGTGTGCTCTCGGCCTGCGGCTGTTCGTTGGCCTCGCCAACCGGCTGGATCGAAAGCGCCTGGGCAACCGCGCGGTGCGCCTGATCGGTGGGGCGCTCCGCCATGCGCTGCGTCGAGACGCGCAGGCTCTGCGTCAGTTCGGCGAGGCGGGAGGCCGCGGCGATCGCCTGCGGGGCGGGCTGCGGCGCCGCGATTGCCGGAGCGATTGTCTGGCGGGTGTTGACCGGCTGGACCGCCGACATGCGCGATATCGATGCCGGTCGCCACGACCGACACGCGCACGATGCCGTCGAGACTTTCGTCGAACGTCGCGCCGACGATGATGTTGGCGTCGCCGTCGACTTCCTCGCGGATGCGGGTCGCGGCCTCGTCGACTTCGTACAGCGTGAGGTCCTTGCCGCCGGTGATCGAGATGAGCAGGCCCTTGGCGCCCTTCATCGAGGTCTCGTCGATCAGCGGATTGGAGATCGCGGCTTCGGCGGCGGAGAGCGCGCGCTTGTCGCCCGAGGCTTCGCCGGTGCCCATCATCGCCTTGCCCATCTCTCTCATCACCGCTCTCACATCGGCGAAGTCGAGATTGATCAGGCCTTCCTTGACCATCAGGTCGGTGATGCAGGCGACGCCCGAGTAGAGCACCTGATCCGCCATCGCGAAGGCGTCGGCGAAGGTGGTCTTTTCGTTGGCCACCCGGAACAGGTTCTGGTTCGGGATGATCAGCAGCGTGTCGACCGCCTTCTGCAATTCGTTGATGCCGGCCTCGGCAACGCGCATGCGGCGCACGCCCTCGAAGTGGAACGGCTTGGTGACGACGCCGACGGTGAGGATGCCGAGCTCCTTGGCGCATTGCGCGACGATCGGGGCCGCGCCCGTGCCGGTGCCGCCGCCCATGCCGGCGGTGACGAACACCATGTGGGCGCCGGCGAGATGATCGCGGATCTCGTCGATCACTTCCTCGGCGGCCGCGCGGCCGACGTCGGGCTGCGAGCCCGCGCCGAGCCCCTCGGTGACCTGCAGGCCCATCTGGATGATGCGCTCGGCCTTCGAGAGCGTGAGCGCCTGAGCGTCAGTGTTGGCGACCACAAAGTCGCAGCCGACGAGGCCAGCCGTGATCATGTTGTTGACCGCGTTGCCGCCGGCGCCGCCGACGCCGAACACGGTGATCCGCGGCTTGAGCTCGCGAATGTCGGGCATCTTGAGATTGATGGTCATGGCTTGCCTCTTGTCAGAGCGGACGCGCGCGTGCCGCCGCTGGGGTTGGCCGGTCCGCCCCCGGCCGTGAGTTGAACCTGGTGCCGCTCATCGGAAGCTTCTCCGGGCCCTCTCGCGAAAACAGTCGCGAATGGCGCGCGCGAGCCGCGCCCTGGGACCCGGCACGCAGTCTGGGGAGTCGATGGTAAACAACTGGTAAAAATTGCCGGCCGTCGCGCGATAAGGCCGCGCGGTGTGCGTATTTCGACGGATGCTGCGCCCTGCCTTGAGACGCCCGCCGGATGGAACTCGCGAGCCGGCAGCGGGACGCTCGCAGGGCGCGGCGCTCGTCAGCGCGCCCCGCGCGTCATGCCCTCGAACTGCCCCCCGTGCCATTCGCCCCGGTACTTCCTCGGGCGCCCATCTCAGCGCGGCGCACGCGCAAATCAATGGGATTGCAAAGAATCTGATTTGCGCGCTTTGCGCCAGAGATTTGTTGCAAGCCGCAATGTTTGATTACGGTGGCGCCGTCCAAGGACATTGCGTCCTGACGGGGCGCTCGTCAGGTTAGCGGCGTGAAAATCGCGACGTTCAATATCAACAATATCAACAAGCGGCTGGGCAACCTGCTTGCCTGGTTGCGCGCCGCCAAGCCTGACGTCGTTTGCCTCCAGGAACTCAAATCGACCGCCACGGCCTTCCCGGCCGCCGCCTTGCGTCGCGCCGGATATCAGGCGGTCTGGCGCGGCGAGACATCGTGGAACGGGGTCGCGATCCTTGCGCGCGGGATGGAGCCGGTGCTCACGCGCACCGAACTGCCGGGCAACCCGCGCGACACGCAAAGCCGCTATATCGAAGCCGCCGTCAGCGGCATTCTCATCGGCTGTCTCTATGCACCGAACGGCAATCCGCAGCCGGGAGCGAAATTCGACTACAAGCTCGCGTGGCTCGAGCGCCTCATCCGGCATGCCGCAACGCTGCGCAAGGCCAACGTGCCCGCCGTGCTGATCGGCGATTACAACATCGTGCCGACCGAACGCGATATTTATCCGAGCAAATCCTACGACAAGAATGCGCTGGTCCAGCCGCAAAGCCGGGCCGCTTTCGCCCGGCTCATCAAGCAAGGCTGGACCGACGCCCTTCGCGCGCTGCATCCGGACGAGCGCATCTACACGTTCTGGGACTACATGCGGAACCGCTGGCCGCGCGATGCGGGCTTGCGGCTCGATCACATCCTGCTCAGCCCGGACCTTGCGGTGCGCCTCAAGGCGGCCGGCGTCGATCGCGCGGTGCGGGGCAAACCCAATGCGAGCGACCATGCGCCGGTATGGGTGGAGCTGGGAGCGTCGAAGAGGACGCGCGCCGCAGCAAAGACGACACGCGCATTCCGAAGACGCCAAAGCCCGCGCGCCGAAACGCACGGCCGCACGGAAAGCCGGGCCGTTACTGGTGATCGACGGAGACTCGTTTGCGCATCGCGCCTATCACGCGCTGCCCAAGACGATCCTGCGGCCTGACGGCAAACAGGCCGGTGCGATCCTGGGGTTCGCCAATATGCTGTTGCGGTTCTACGAGGCGGAGCAACCGCGCGCGGTACTGGTGGCCTGGGATACGCTCGATGCGCCGACCTACCGCAACAAGATGTTTCCCGCCTACCAGAGCGGACGAAAGTTCGATGCCACGCTGATCGAACAACTCAGGACCTTGCCGCAGTTCATCGCGGCCTGCGGCTTTGCCAACGCGAAGGCACCCGGCTTCGAGGCGGATGATTTTCTCGCCGCCGCTGTCGCCGCGGAGGAAAAGCGCAAAGGCACGGTATTGGTCGCGAGCGGCGATCGCGACACGTTCCAACTCGTCTCCGAGAGGACGACAATTCTTTATCCGGTTCGCGCCGGCGAGATGGCGCGCATCGGACCGGCCGAAGTCCGCGAGCGCTATGGCGTAGAGCCGCGGCAGGTGCCAGACTTCATCGCGTTGCGCGGCGATCCATCCGACAAGCTGCCCGGCGCGCCTGGACTTGGCGCCACTGGCGCGGCCAGCCTGCTTCGCAAATACGGAACGCTGGAGAATGCGCTCGCCGCGGGCCGGTACTCGGGACACGCCGAGAAGCTGCGCATGTTCCGTTCAATCGCGACGATGAACGCGAAGGCGCCCTTGCCTCCCCTGCGCGATCAGACGCCGGCGTGGGACAAGGCTGCGGCGCTGGCGGCGAAATGGGGACTCAATCAGCTGGCGGGGCGGCTCGAGAAACTGTGAGAAGCGTGGCGCTCAAAAACTCTCCTTCAGCCACCGTCCGACCCGCGAAAAATACCCGTCGGTGCCCGTCATCAGCGCGCGCGTTCTGCGCGGCTCGCAGTGTTCCAGATAGGCGAACTGCGGATAGACCAGCAGCCCGGCGGCCGCCGCGAACGCCGGGCCCTTGGTGGCGTCGGTCAGGCCGCCAATTCCCAAGGGACGCCCGATGCGCACCTGTCGGCCGAGGATCTGCATCGCGAGGTCGGACAGGCCGGTGAGCTGGCTGGCGCCGCCGACGAGAATCACGCGCCCGCGCGGATCTTGAGCGAACGGCGAGGCGTGCAGCCTGTCGCGCACCATCTCCAAAATCTCTTCCACGCGCGGGCGGATGATGCGCACGAGCTGCGCGCGCGGAATCATGCGCGGCGGATCGCGCGGGTCGGCATCGTTGGCCGAGAGCGTGACCATGTCGCGGTCGTCGGACGGGCCGGACAGCGCCGCGCCGAACAGCGTCTTGAGCCGCTCGGCATCCGCGAGCGTGGTGGTGAGGCCGCGCGCGATGTCCATGGTGACGTGCGCGCCGCCGAGCGCGAAGCCGTCGACATGCACGAACTTGCCATCGGAAAAGACCGCGAACGTCGTGGTGCCGGCGCCGAGATCGATCACGGCGGCGCCGAGATCGGCCTCGTCCTCGGCCAGCACCGACAGGCCGGACACGTACGGCGCCGCGACCATCGCCTCGACGCCGATATGGCAGCGCTCGACCAGCAAAGTGAGATTGCGCGCGGCCGCGATGTCGGTCGTCACCACATGCATGTCGACGCCGAGCCTGCGCCCGAGCATGCCGCGCGGATCGCGGATGCCGCGGTTCTCGTCGAGCGCGTAGCCGATCGGCAGCGAATGGACGACCGCGCGGCCCTCGCGCACCGAATGATGGCTGCCGGCGGCGAGCACGCGCTCGATGTCGCCATCGCCGACGGTCGGGGTTTTCATGTGCACGGTCGCGGCGAACAATTCGCTCGCCGTTCGCCCGGCGGTGATCGGCAGCACGACCGAGTCGACATGCACGCCGGCGGCACGTTCGGCCTGGTCGACCGCATGGCGCAGCAACTCCTCGGCTGCCGCGATGTCGACCACGTTGCCGGATTTCATGCCGAGCGCCTGCGCGTGCCCGATGCCGAGCACCTCGATGCCGTGGGTACGGCGCGGCAGCACGTCCTGCGGCGGGCGCGGTTTGAGCCGCGCAATCGCGCAGACGATCTTGCTGGTGCCGATGTCGAGCGCGCACACGATCGCGGAGCGGCGGCGCGAGATCGGTCTCATCTTCGGCGCAAGGCCGTGCGCGAGTTCGGTCACGCGTCGCCGCCTTTCTTCTTGGCCTTCCGGGCCGCGTTGAGCGCGTCCTCGCGCGCCTGCGCGACCGCATCGGAGAGCCGTACGGTGAGCCGGTCGGAAAGCCGCAGGTCGACCGCCGTGATGTCGCGATTGAGCAGATTCTTCTCGGCGTGCAGGCGCGCGAGCGTTTCGAGTGCGCGCTCCACGTCGGTGTCGGGCAGGCGAACGTCGATGCCGTTCTTCAGCCGCAAATTCCAGCGCCGGTCCGCGACCAGGATCGCGGCGCGCACCTGATCCCGCACCGCCGGATAGCGGTCGAGCACCGCGAGGAAATCGCGCGCCTTCACGGCCGCTCCGTTGCCGACCACGAACGGCAGCGTGGCCAGCCGCGGCTCGACCTTCGCGGCGAGCACGGTGCCGTCGGCCGCGATGACATGGACCTTGCCCTGCTGCTGCCACAGCGCGAACGCCTCGCGCTCGGTGACGGTGATTTGCAGGCGGTCAGGATAGAGCTTGCGCACGGTCGCTTCGGCGATCCACGGGATCGCTTCCAGCCTGGCGCGCGCGTCGGCCACATCGAGGAACAGCAGCGAGGAACGGTCGGTCACGCCGGCGGCGGCGAAAATCGCCTCGCGGCTCACCTGGCGCTGGCCCGACAGCGACACCGTGGCGATACGCATGCCGGCGGCGTTCGCGGCAGCGTCAGCGCCGTCCTTGATCGCCGCCTGAATGGTGGCGATGTGGTCGCCCTTGACGATGCCGTAAGTGCTCACGCCGAGCAGGAACACGATCAGCGCCGCTGGTCCGGCAAAGCGCGGCACGCGCACATGCGCGAGCGGCAGCGTGACGCGGCGCAGCGTGCGGCTCGCCCACCCGCGGCTTGCCGCGGGACGGCGGCGTGGCCGCTGGGGGGTCGTGGATTCGTCGAGAGCTTGATCCATGGCGGCTCGGCAGGCTGCCGCACCCGAGCAAATCGGGCGCGCGAAGCCTCAGCCTCAGTCTTCAGGCGAGTTGGTAAACAAAGGGTAAAATTAGAGTGGATCGCGCTGCTCACCGCCCGAGCGATGCGTCCTCGACCATCCAGGCGACCAGATCGGGAAACGAAATGCCGGCATGTGCGGCCATGTCGGGTACCAGCGAGGTGTCGGTCATGCCGGGCTGCGTGTTGACTTCGAGGCAAGCGAGTCCCGCGAGGCCCTGCGTGTCGTCCCAGCGGAAATCCGCGCGGGAGACCCCGCGGCAGCGGAGCGCGTTATGCGCCGCGAGGGTCAGCCGCTGCGTCTCGCGGTATATGTCCGGCGGGATCGGCGCCGGCAGGAGATGTTTTGAGCCGCCCGGCGCGTATTTCGCCTCGTAGTCATAGAAACGCGCGGTCGACACCACCTCGATGACATCGAGCACCCGGTCCCCCATCACAGCGCACGTGAGCTCTTTGCCGGGGATGAACGGCTCTGCCAGCATCGTGTCGGTGAACTCCCAGTCGGAGCGGGTCAGCTCCTGCGGGGGATGTTCGTGGGCCTTGGTGACGATGAACACCCCGAGACTTGAGCCCTCGTCGACCGGCTTGAGCACGTAAGGCCGCTCGAGCACATGGGCCTTCGCGGCCTCGTGGCGCGAGACCACCATGCCGCCCGGAACCGGGATGCCACCGGCCCGCATCACCGCCTTGGCGAGGTCCTTCTGCATCGCGAGCGCGGAGGCGAGCACGCCCGAATGGGTGTACGGGATGCCGACGATCTCCAAAATGCCCTGCAGCGTGCCGTCCTCGCCCGGCGGTCCATGCAGCAGATTGAGCGCGACGTCGGGCTTGAGCGTCTGCAGCACGGTCGCGATGTCGCGCCCGACATCGATCTTGGTGACGCGATAGCCCTTGCTCTCAAGCGCCGCCGCGCAGGGCCTGCCCGAGTTCAGGCTCACCTCGCGCTCGGCCGACCAGCCTCCCATCAGGACAGCAACGTGCTTGGCCATGCGCCCCCTCACCCGCCGCGATTATCGGCGCCGAATACCCAGACTCACTTTGTGGACAGAATCTGATTTGCGCACGTTGCGCTAGCCACTTGTGCCGATGCGCTTGATTTCCCATTCCAGTGCGACGCCGCTGTGGTCCTTGACGCGGCGGCGGACTTCCTCGCCCAAATTCTCGATATCCGCCGCGCTGGCACTCCCGCGATTGATCAGGAAGTTGCAGTGCAGCTCGGAGACCTGCGCGTCGCCGACCGCGAGCCGGCGGCAGCCGGCCGCATCGATCAGCTGCCACGCCTTGTGACCCGGCGGATTCTTGAAGGTCGAGCCGCCGGTGCGGCTTTTCACCGGCTGCGCGGTTTCGCGCTTGCTCGTGATCTCGTCCATCTCGGCGGCGATCGCAGCCGGATCGCCGAGCGTACCCTGAAACAGCGCCTCGGTGAAAATCACGTCGTCGGGCACGCCGCAATGGCGGTAGGTGAATCCCATGTCGGCATTGGTGTAAGTGCGGATGGTGCCGGCGCGGTCGACGCCACGCGCTTCGATCAGACTATCTTTCGTCTCGGCACCGTAAGCGCCGCCGTTCATGCGCAGCGCGCCGCCGATCGCGCCCGGAATGCCGCGCAGGAACGCTAATCCCGCGATGCCGGCCTCTTGCGCGGCTTTCGCGACGCGCAGGTCGGGCGCCGCGGTGCCCGCACGCACGCGATTGTCCTCCGCCGCAATCTCGTTGAAGCCACGCCCGAGCCGGATCACCACGCCGGCCACGCCGCCATCGCGCACGATCAGGTTGGAGCCGAGGCCAATGACCGTGACGGGAATGTCGCGCGGCAAATTTGCCAGCAGATACGCGAGATCGGCCTCGTCCTCCGGCATGAACAGCGCCTGCGCCGGCCCGCCGACGCGAAACCAGGTGAGCGGTGCCAGCGGCTCGTTCGCCAGCAGCCGGCCGCGCAGTTGCGGCAAGCGCGATTTGAGCGAGGGGATGAGGTCGGGAAATATCATTCGGGAATGCGCTCTTGCCATCGCTTCGGATGACGGCTTCCATGCGTGCAAGCAATGACGACGATTTCATTGTCGGTCACGATATAGAAAAGTGCATATCGAAAATCCCGCAACAGTGCTCGGCGAGCCTGACCGATGACACGTTGGTATTGAAAAGGATTGTCCTGGAGCCGCTGGAGCGTTTCTTCTACCGCGCGCCAAAATCTCGCAGCCGAGCGCGGGCTTCGTTCCTCCAGCCAAGCTGCCGCAGCATCGATATCGGCCTCGGCCGCCGCGCGGAGGACAACCCGCCTCGTCATCCGTACTTGGCCCGCAGACGCTCTCGAACGACCTCCCACGGAATCGCCGAACCGGGATCGCGCTCGTGTTCTGCGATGCGGCGTTCGATCTCGGCCTTCTGTTCGTCCGTTAGCTCGAAGTCGTCGCCCGCGGCATCATCGGGTACGCTTTCCAACAGCCGGTGTGCCAATTCAAGGCGGTCGGCCGGGTCGAGCTGCATCGCCTGGTCGAGGAGGGCTTTGTCCATGTCCCTAGAATAGATGCGCGCAGGCTCCCTCGCAACGTCACCCCAACCCCTTCAGCTCCCCCGGCAGCGCATACGCCCACTGCGTGATGTTGCCCGCGCCGAGCAACACAACGTAGTCGCCCGGGTGCGCGATGTCGCGCACCATGCCGGCCAACTGCGCGGCGTCGTCGAGCGTCGCGACGCGGCGGTGGCCGCGCGCGCGCAGGCCCGCGACCAACGTGTCGCGGTCGGCACCCGGGATCGGCGCTTCGCCCGCCGCATAGACGTTGGCGATGATCACCGCGTCGGCGTCGTTGAAGCAGGTGCAGAACTGGTCGAAAAGTGCGGCGAGCCGCGTGTAGCGATGCGGCTGCATCACGGCAATCACCTGGCCCTTGGTGGATTCGCGCGCCGCCTTGAGCACGGCGGCGATCTCCACCGGATGGTGGCCGTAATCGTCGAACACCGTGATGCCGTTCCACTCGCCGGTGCGGGTGAAGCGGCGTTTCACGCCGCCGAAGCCCGCGAGTCCCTTGCGGATCTGGTCGTCGGTGATCCCCAATTCATGCGCGACCGCGATCGCGGCGGTCGCGTTGAGCGCGTTGTGACGCCCCGGCATCGGCAGCGCGAGGCCGGCGATCTCGTGCGTCGCGTGCCCGTCGCGCTCGCGGAACGCGACGGTGAACTGCGAGCCGGCGCCCTCGGGCTTCACATCGACGAGACGGACGTCCGCCTGCGGGTTCTCGCCATAAGTGATGACGCGGCGGTCCTCGATGCGGCCGATCAGCGTCTGCACCGCCGGATGGTCGATGCACATCACGGCGAAACCGTAGAACGGCAGGTTGGTGACGAAGCTCTCGAACGCCGCCTCGATCGCCTCGAAAGTGCCGAAGTGGTCGAGATGCTCGGGGTCGATGTTGGTGAC
Source organism: uncultured Alphaproteobacteria bacterium (assembly GCA_963800695.1). Taxonomy (GTDB): domain Bacteria; phylum Pseudomonadota; class Alphaproteobacteria; order Rhizobiales; family Xanthobacteraceae; genus PALSA-894. The sequence continues at coordinate 179,084 of CAWDCA010000005.1, forward strand.
GATCGCCACGTCAGCGGGCAGCTTGAGGAAGGTGCCGTCGGACTCGTCCGCCTCGACCACCATCCAGTCGCCGGCGCCGAGCCGGGCGTTGGTGCCGTAGGCATTGATGATGCCGCCGTTGATCACGGTCGGATCGAAGCCGCCGGCATCGAGCAGGGTCGCGACCATCGAGGTCGTGGTGGTCTTGCCGTGCGTGCCCGCGATGGCGACGCAGCGCTTGAGCCGCATCAGCTCGGCCAGCATCTCGGCGCGGCGCACCACGGGGAGCCGGCGCGCACGCGCCGCGGCGAGTTCGGGATTGTCGCGCTTGATCGCGGTCGAGACCACCACGACTTCGGCGAAGCCGAGGTTTTCCGCCGCGTGGCCGACCGCGATGCTTGCGCCCTTGTCGCGCAGCCGCTTGACGTTGGCCGAGTCGGACGCGTCCGAGCCTTGCACCGTGTAGCCGAGATTGATCAGCACCTCGGCGATGCCGCTCATGCCGATGCCGCCGATCCCCACAAAATGAATGGGTCCAATGTCATTCGGCAGCTTCATTCGTGATTCCCCGAGCGATCAGCGTGCTGCCGGTATCACATTCGCCACGCGCAATACCAGATCGGCGAGGCGATCGGCGGCATCGAGCACACCGGCGGATTTTGCGGCGGACGCCATGGCGGAAAGCCTGTCGGCATCGGCCGCAAAGGCGGCAATTTCGGCAGCAAGCCGTTCGGGCGTGAAATCGTCCTGCCGCAGCACGATCGCGCCGCCGGCCCTGGCCAGCACATTGGCGTTGGCAAGCTGATCCTGGTCGAGCGCGCCGGGCAGCGGCACCAGGACCGACGGCCGGCCGATTGTCGTGAGTTCGGCGACCGTCGAGGCACCGGAGCGCGAGACGATCAGATGCGACGCCGCGATGCGCGCCGGCAAATCGGCAAAGAACGGCGCCACCTCGGCGTTGACGCCGAGCCGCGCATAGGCGTCGCGCACGCGAGTCTCGTCCTCGCCCCTCGCCTGCTGCACGATTGCGAGCCGTGCGCGCAGCGCGGGCGCGAGCCGTTCGATCGCGCCGGGCACGATGTCGGCCATCACGCGCGCGCCCTGGCTCCCGCCGGTGACGAGCAGCCGGAATTGTCCCCCGGCATCAGGCGCCGCGTACGGCCGAGCCGCCGCCGCCAGCACCATCGGCCGTACCGGATTGCCGGTGAGCGTCGCTTTCGCCGCCAGCGGCGCGGCGAGCGTCATGCCGGGAAAGCTCGTCGCGATCGCGGTGACGCGCGGCGCCAACATCCTGTTGGCACGCCCCATCACGGCATTGGCGTCATGGATCACGGTCGGGATGCGCCGCAAGGTCGCGGCGAGCAGCGGCGGCAGGGTCGGATAGCCGCCGAAGCCGACCACGGCCGCCGGCCGGATGCGGCGCATGAGCTGCAGCGATCTCATCGCGCCGATCCCGAGCGTGAAGGCCGTCCTCACCAGCGAAACCGGGTCGCGCCCGCGAATCGTCGCGCTCGGGATCACATGCGTTTGCCGCGCCGGAAAATCGTGCCCATAGCGCGCCGCGCGTTCGTCGGTCGCGAGATCGACCTCGATGCCGCGCCGCCGCAGCGCCTCGGCCAGAGCTTCCGCGGGAAACAAGTGCCCGCCGGTGCCGCCGGCCGCCAGCAGAACGAGCGGAGTGCGCTCCGCCATCAGGCCGTCCGCAACTCGGGCGGCCGCTCGTAGTCGGGCATCGCGATACGCGGCCGCTCGCGCGTCAGCGCCAGCAGCATGCCGATGCCATAGGCGAGCGAGATCATCGACGAGCCGCCATATGAGATGAACGGCAGCGTCATGCCCTTGGCCGGAACGAGATGCAGGTTCACCGCCATGTTGATCGCCGACTGCGTGCCGAACAGGATCGCGAGACCCGCGACGGCAAAACGCGTGAACGGGTCGCGGTCGCGGAACGCGTGCTGCAGCGCGCGGATCACGACGAACGCAAATAATGAAACCAGCGCAAGGCAGAGCACGATGCCGAACTCCTCCGCCGCCACCGCGAACACGAAGTCGGCGTGGCTGTCGGGCAGCACGCGCTTCACGGTGCCCTCGCCCGGACCGCGGCCGAACCAGCCGCCGCGCACGAAGGATTCGATCGCGTTCGACACCTGATAGGTATCGCCGGACGCCGGGTCCATGAAGCGGTTGATGCGCTTGGTCACGTGCGGCACGAAGAAGTACGCGCCGGCGAGCCCGGCCGCCGCTACCCCGCCGAGCCCGACGACCCAGATCATGCGCATGCCCGCCATGAAGAACAGCGCGCCCCACACCAGCACGACCAGCATGGTCTGCCCAAAGTCGGGCTGCAGCACGAGCGGCACCACGACGGCGCCGAGCAGGCCGAGCGCCAGCGTGTTCGCCGGCATGTCGGCCTTGCGCGTCGACTCGGCGAACAGCCACGAGATCAGGATCACGAAAGCGGGCTTGACGAATTCGGAGGGCTGGATGTTCACGCCCGCGAGCACGATCCAGCGCCGCGCGCCTTTCACTTCGGCGCCGAACACCAGCGTCGCGGCGGTGAGCCCAAGGCAGACGATGAAGACCACGAGCGACAGCCGCCTGATCTGGCGCGGATTGAGAAACGAGACCGAAAGCATCACGAGGCAGGCGGGCGCGAGATAGAGCGCGTGGCGGTTCACGAAATAGAACGCATCGAGCCCGATGCGCGTCGCGACCGCCGGGCTCGCGGCGAGCGAGAGCACGATGCCGGTCATCATCAGCACGGCGATCGCCGCCAGCATCAGCCGGTCGACGGTCCACCACCAGTTGGCAAACCGCGTGCGTTCGACGCGCGAGATCATGCGGTGCTCCCGTAGGGCGGGCATGGCGAAGCGTGCCCGCCAACGGACACGCGGGCACGGCGCGATGCGCCTTTGCCCGCCCTACAGTCTCCGGCGATGGTTTACGAATGATTAACGAAGCTGTCATTCCGGGGTCGGCCGAAGGCCGGAGCCCGGAATCCATAACCACGAACTTCAGTGTTGAAGCGTGATGGTGCCAAGTCGTCCAAGGCTGTGGTTATGGACTCCAGGCAAGCTAAGACATAACAAAATTTTCGCGTGCCGGGCAGGCTGGGACCGCCCTAGTTTTAGCCCATAGCACCACGCTGGGACCCGAGGCAGGCCGAGGAAGACAGGTTCTAAGTAAGCCACTTGCGCGCGCGCCGAGACTAGGGCGCAATCGCGCCAATCGCGCCAATCGCGCCAATCGCGCCAATCGTGACAAAGTAGGTTTCTGTTAGGGCCGGGAACGAACGCGCCGCGATCTCTCTTTGAGTGCCGCGTTCAATTTTGGAACGTCCTTCACCAACTTCCATTCTGGAAGCCGGTTACACCAAACGAACACTTCCTGCGGACTTACAAGCGTGGCGAGGGTCGCGGTCAGGTCCTCAAGAGTTAATGGCCCTACCTGCCCCTTGCCATCGTCATAGTACCAAGTCTCAGGGACAGCCGAGACAGGAGATGTGGGGCGAATAAGCGCGTCCAAATTTCGCAGGTCGCTGTAGTGAAGCAGGAGAATGCTGTTGGTCGAGGCAAGCTGTTCTGCATCCTGCGTGTACTTGCTATTGGAAACGACAAAGCCAAAATTAGCACGCTCGTGCGCCCGCGCTGCTGCCGCTTCTTGAACAGCTTTGTTACCGACCGGACGCTTATAGAGCTTACATTGAAGCACAACACGGACATGGTTCTTCTCGGCGACGACATCCACGCCTTGATCTCAACTTTGTAGCGTCACCCGAGCATTCCAGCCTGCGTGGCTCAATTCCTCGGCGCAGAATGTTTCGAATTCGCTCGGCGTCATGTCATCAGAGAAAGTCGTGAAGACCGGGTTCTTTTGGGCCTCGACCTCAACACGCATGTGAATTGCGGCAATGATGTCCGACTGCTGTTCGTCTTCGAAAGCATCAAGCTCTTGGGGCGTCAATTGCGGCTTGATGTGCTGATCGACGAAATAGCCTATTTCCTTCGCCCAGTTTTCTAGCTTGGGCTTCCCATACGCATCGGGCCTGACGAGTTGGGCTCTTCTGCGAACCAGGGATGGCAATTGCTCATTGATTATGGCTGCCGCCTTGCGCGCGGCCGAACGCCCAGCCCGCGCGTCCGAACGCCGAGCCCGCGCGTCTAGAAATTTTTGAACAATCGACTTGATGATGAAGACCGCACCGATACCGAGGCCGATGAGAGCGACCCCGGTCCAAAATTCCGAAGGCAGCCCGCTCAGAACCTCAAGGCCCTTGGTAAAGACCCACAGAATTCCGCCGACGACAAGTAGCCCCACCGGCAACGGATTTGCTCGCCTTCGCGCCATGGCGGCTTCGCCAACATCAAAAGAATGCGCACCGCGCCCTGTGCGGTTGGCGAACGCCCGCCGCTTTCTCTACTATATGTGAGCAACCACCACGTGAGAAGCGAGAACGAGCGCCAGCCATGCGCGAGCAAATAAGAGGTCCCACAAGGCGAAGGGGCAGCGGAGGTCTAATCGCAGGCTTGCTTGGCTGCATCTTCGCTGTGGTCGGCATATTCATGCTCGGGATCATATTCGTCCCGCTCGCAATCGTTTGTAGTTTGATTGGCCTGTTGCGGGGGATTACTGGCCTAAGTGCTGCGGGCATTATGGTGTCGGTGCTTGGCGGTGTCCTCAGCGTTGTTGGCGTAGCCTCGTCACCGAGCCTGTTGCTGCTCATGGGCGGTGCGATAGTCGCCTCTCAAGTTGACGCCCCAACAGAACGACCGCCGATGCTGCAGAAGGCGGTGGAGCAAACGGTGACAGCGCCCCCAACAGCGAGTGTGCCGCCCGCGACGAATGCTTCATCTCTCACGTTCAACATTCCGCCCAACGCGAACACACTGCCGCTTAGTGGTCCGGCTTCTTACTGCGGCCAACAAAGCGTCATCCGAAATATCATTAAGGCCCTAAGCGGCGCGACGGCCGTGAAGTCGGCGAATGAAAGTGTGATCGATTTTGAAGACTCAACGACGATTGAGATCGATCCGAAGGCACTGACGTTCTCCTGTCGCGGGATAGCACGCATTTCGAACGGCCAAGGTCTGCCCGGTACGTTCTCTACCAAGAAAAACGCAGCGGGCGATCCGATTTGGAATTGGATGAACAGCCCGAGATAACCGCCACGCGCGCCGCGAAGGAAGATCGCGACCTCATCGGGAAGCGGATTAGGGATCGATTTTCGAACTGAGACACTACCGGGCATGTTTCGTGATCTCACGACACATTGGCGCGACCGACCATTAGCGCGGCGTCTGTGAAAGTGAAGCCCGCCCGCGCCAGCGGAATCAGGACCGGCGCGCGACGGGGGCGGCGTTGTTCGTATCGCAGACCCAGCGACCCGCTTTTGGACCGAGAAAGCGCGCGTTCACGAGGACGTGACCTCAAGCAAGCAACCGCGCGAACCCCGACCTCGTACCTCGTACCTCGTTGCGTGAACGCCGCGGGCACCCGGTCTATTCGCAAACGATACCGGGCCGGGGCACTGCGCGCCTCAAGGCGTTAATCATCAAGGGCATAGAGAAAGATCGCACAGTGGCTCGCCGCACCAAGCCGCCCGACTACCACCGCGATCTCGCGCGGCGGATCAAGCTCATTGACGGCACCGAGCTGCGGACGCTGAACGATGTTGCCGAGTTTTTCTACGAACACTTCGAGCCGGGAAGGAAGTGGCCTACACTCAAAGAGGCTGGCAAGCTGCTGCTTAAAGCCGCGAGGAGCGGCAAGGTCGACAAGATCGAGGCGGCGACCCATCAAGTCGAAGACGTGCTGCGCATGCGGCGGCTATTGAGTTGACCGCGTGTCGACGCGGGGATCGGCTCCGACGTTCGGGACGTCGATGAAGCGCCTGTCATTCCGTGGCCGGCCGAAGGCCGGAGCCCGGAATCCATAACCACCGCCGGAAGAAAGTTGGCTCGACGGAGCCAAACCCAAACAGTTGTGGTTATGGATTCCGGGCTCGCCGCTACGCGGCGCCCCGGAATGACAAAACTAAGCCTCCACCGCCTCCGCCAGGGGCGCCATGCGGGCAACCGCCAGCATGGTTTCGGCCGCGAGCGTCGCGGCGATGGCGGGCGGGAAATCGTGTTGCGTGCGCAGGATGAGCTGCCCGGTCGCGGCACCAAGCGCGACGGTGACCTCGCGCAACGAGAGATCATGGGTATCTGCCGTCGCGATGACCCGATAACGGAAGCGTGGCCCGACATTCTCCGGCAATTCGCGCGGCACCTGATTCTCCTGCACCCCAAGCGAACGCAGCGCCTCACCGGGCGCCTGTGCGATTGCTGCGGCCAGTGCCTCGATCCGGGGCAGAGCGTGGGCGGCGACGCCTGCCTCCATGGCGGCATGCATCATGAACATCCAGGCGGTCGCGCGTCCCTCGGGGGCGCCCGCGAACAGCACATCATCCGCCGCGTTGCCGGACACCGCACCGCGCTCCGGCAGCGACACGCCGGCGGCACGCAGCGCGAATTCGCCGGTCAGCGCCGCCGCCGCCGCGATCGCGGACTGGGCGTCGAGACGATCGCGAACCGTGTAGGCGGCGAGCAGCATCGCGACGAGGTCCGTCGCCGCGTTGGCGCAATGCCGCAGGTTCTCGTTCGGCGCCGCAGGTTGCAGCGGCGGCGCCTGCGGGCGCACACGTTCAGGCCGCGGCTGGCGGCGTCCAAAGCTCATGGAATATCCTCGAACCGATCGGCATGGATTGTGCCGGACACGCCTTAAAAGCCGATTTCGCCGGCATTCAAGTCTTCGGCGCGGATCGCAACGTCCGGTTAACGACGTCCCATCGGGACGACGCCGGGCAGCGCCAGCACGGCGTCGCGAAACGCGGCGCCGCGCAGTTCGAAGTTGCGGTACTGGTCGTACGACGCGCAGGCGGGGGACAGCAGCACCACCGGCTCCGTCGCGCCGGAGGCCGCGGCATCGCGCGCCGCAAGTTCGACCGCGCGCTCGAGCGTGCCCGCCACCACGAACGGCACTTTATTCTGCAGCGTGCCGGCGAACTCGCCTGCGGCTTCGCCGACCAGATAGGCTTTGCGGATGCGCGGAAAATAACCGGTGAGCGAGGTGATGCCGCCGGTCTTCGCCTTGCCGCCCGCGATCCAGAAAATATCCGCAAAGCTCGCGAGCGCGCGCGCTGCTGCGTCCGCATTGGTGGCCTTGAAATCGTTGACGAACAACACTTTGTCCTTGTGGCCGACCTGCTCCATGCGGTGCGCGAGCCCGGGAAACGACACCAGCGCTTCCTGGACCGCGTCCGCCGGCAGGCCGAGTGCGAGCCCGGCGGCGGTCGCGCAGGCGGCGTTCTGCGCATTGTGCGAGCCCCGCAGCGAGCCGATGCCACCGATGTGCGCGGCTGCGTGCGCGGTGCCGCCGGCCGCGCGCATCACCTGATCGCCTTCGACATAAAATCCATCCGAGAGCGGGCGGCGTACCGAGACGCGTTCGATACGCTTTCCCGCGCGGCCGATCCGGTCGGCGACAGCCTGGCACCAGTTGTCGTCGACCCCGACGATCGCCGTGCCATTGTTTTGCACGCCGGCGACCAACCGCTCCTTGATCGCCGCGTAATTGGCGAGCGTGCCGTGGCGGTCGAGGTGATCTTCCGTGACGTTGAGCAGGATTCCGATCGAGGGATCGAGCGAGGGGCTAAGATCGATCTGGAACGACGAGCACTCGATCACGTGCACGCGCCCCGGCGCGGGCGGCAGAAGCGAAAGGATCGCGGTGCCGATGTTGCCGCCGAGCTGCGCGTCGTAATTCGCAGCTGTGAGCAGATGCGCCACCAGCGCGGTGGTGGTGGACTTGCCGTTGGTGCCGGTGATGGCGATGAACGGGGCGTCCGGCGCGGTGCGCCGCCGTTCGCGGCAGAACAGCTCGATATCGCCGATCACTTCCACCGCGGCATTGCGCGCGAGGCCGACGGTCCAGTGCGGCGCCGGATGCGTGAGCGGAACGCCGGGCGCGAGCACCAGCGCGGCAATACGGCTCCAGTCGATGTGGCGCAGATCGGCGATCGGAATGCCGGCGGCCTGCGCTTTCGCGATGGTCTCGTCGCTATCGTCGAACGCCACCACATCGGCACCGCCCGCGACCAGCGCGCTCGCGCTTGCGAGGCCCGACGCGCCGAGGCCGAACAGCGCGACCTTTTTTCCGGCGAAACTGGTGAGCGGGATCATCGCAGTTTCAGTGTGGACAGGCCCGCGAGCGCTAGCACGATCGAGATGATCCAGAACCGGATCACGATCTGCGGCTCGGTCCAGCCCTTTTGCTCGAAGTGGTGATGCAGCGGCGCCATGCGGAACACGCGCTTGCCGGTGAGCTTGAACGACAGAACCTGCACGATCACGGACACGGCTTCGAGCACGAACAGCCCGCCGACTACCGCGAGCGCGATCTCGTGCTTGGTGGCGACCGCGATGGTGCCGAGCATGCCGCCAAGCGCGAGCGAGCCGGTGTCGCCCATGAAGATCGAGGCCGGCGGCGCGTTGAACCAGAGGAAGCCGAGCCCGGCACCGAGCACCGCGCCGCAGAGCACGACGAGTTCGCCGGTGCCCGGAACGAAATGGATCTGCAGGTAGTCGGAATAGACCGCGTTGCCGGTCAGGTACGCGATCATTCCGAACGACAGCGCGGCGATCATCACCGGGCCGATCGCGAGGCCATCGAGCCCGTCCGTGAGGTTCACGGCGTTGCCGGCGCCGACGATGATGAAAGCGCCGAAGATCATGAAGAACCAGCCGAGATCGAACACCAGTTCCTTGAAGAACGGAAACGCCAGCGACGTCGCGAACGGCGGCCGCCCGAGGCTTGCGATCGCAAAGCACGCCGCGGCCGCGATCAGCGCCTCGATCAGCAGGCGCAGGCGCCCCGCAAAGCCGCCGTGGCTCTGTTTCGTGACCTTGAGATAGTCGTCGTAGAAGCCGACCAGGCCGAAGCTGAGCGTGACGCCGAGCACGATCCACACATAGGGGTTGGCGGGGTTCGCCCACAGCACGGTCGCAACCGTGACACCGGACAGGATCATCAGCCCGCCCATGGTGGGCGTGCCGCGCTTGGTCGCCAGATGCGAGGCCGGCCCGTCCTCGCGGATCGGCTGGCCCTTCCCCTGGCGCAGGCGCAGGTGATCGATGATCCAGGGACCGAACAGAAACACGAACAGCGCGGCCGTCATCATCGCGCCGCCGGTACGCACCGTCAGATAACGGAACACGTTGAAGACCGAAATCGTGCCCGAGAAGTCCGCCAGCCAATAAAGCATCGTTCAACCCTGCAGCGCCTGTTCGGCCTGCGTTGCGCGCCGCTTGAGCGCCTTGACGATCGGACCCATGCGGGAGCCGAGCGAACCCTTGACCATCACGGCATCGCCCGCCGCGACCGCCCCGAGAATTTGCGGCTCAAGCGCCGCGGAGCCCTCCGCATAGCCGCCACGCCTCTCCGAGGGAAGCGCATCCCACAGCGATTTCATCAGCGGTCCGGCGCAATAGACGAGATCGACCGCATTGCGGATCACCGCATCGGCGAGTTCCGCATGCAGCGCGGCCGCCTCGGGCCCGAGTTCGAGCATGTCGCCAAGCACCGCGATGCGCCGCCCGAGGCCCCGCATCGGCACCTGCCCGAGCAGCGCGAGCGCGGCGCGCATCGAGGTCGGATTGGCATTGTAACTCTCGTCGATCAGCAGAACGTCACCGCCCGGCAGCGCGAGCGTCATGCGTTCGCCGCGCCCGACCGGGGCCCTGAGATCGGCGAGCGCGAGTGCCGCGAGTGCGAGATCGGCGCCGAGCAGCGAGGCCGCCGCCAACACGCCGAGCGAATTGTCCACGACATGCCGCCCCGGCGCGCCGAGCTTGTAGGTGACGTCGTGGCCGAGGATCTGCGCCTGCACGGTCGAGGTTTCGGCTTGCAGCGAGACTTTCAGCGCGCGCGCATCCGCGTCCTCGCGTTGGCCGAACGAGACGATCCGCTTGACGCCTGCCGCCTGCGCGGCGCTCTTGAGGCGCTCGAATTGTGCGGTATCGGCGTTGATGACGGCCGCGCCAGCCGGCTCCAGCCCTGAGAAAATCTCCGCCTTCGCGTCCGCGATGGCGTCGAGCGTACCGAAGAACTCCAGGTGCACCGGCGCGATGGTGGTGACGATCGCGACATGCGGGCGCACGAGCTGTGTCAGCGGCGTGATCTCGCCGGCGTGGTTCATGCCGATCTCGAACACGCCGAACGTCGCCGACGGCGGCATCAGCGCGAGCGAGAGCGGCACGCCCCAGTGGTTGTTGTAGGAGGCGGCCGAGGCATGCGTCTCGGCCTGCTTGGCGAGCACAAGACGCAGCGCCTCCTTGGTGCCGGTCTTGCCAACCGAGCCGGTGACGGCGACGATTTTCGCGGATGAACGCGCGCGCGAGGCGCGGGCGAGATCGTTCAGCGCGGCCAGCACGTCCGGCACGATCAGCAGCGGCGCACCCTTCGGCATCGCGGCTTGCTTCGCCTTGGCGGCGACCGCGAGTCCCGCCCCCGCCTGTAGCGCCGCCGCGACAAAATCATGCCCGTCACGGTTCTCGCCCTGGATGGCGAAGAACGCCTCGCCCGGCTTGACGGTGCGCGTGTCGATCGACAGCCCCGGCACCTCACGCGGCAGAGTGCCCGCACGCTCCGCCTTCATGGCAGACGCCATGGCATCGAGGGTCCAGAGCGGCTCGCTCACCCGGCCTTCTCCCTGAGCGCGGCGGCGACCGCCTCGTGGTCGCTGAACGGCAATACCCGGTCGCCGACAATCTGGCCGCTTTCGTGGCCTTTTCCGGCAACCAGCAGGACATCTCCCGGCTGCAATGCGGCGACTGCGCTGCGGATCGCTTCGCCGCGGTCGCCGATTTCGGCTGCGCCCGGCGCAGCAGCCAGAATGGCCGCCCGGATCGCGGCCGGATTCTCGCTGCGCGGATTGTCGTCGGTGACGATGACCGTGTCGGCCTTTTCGGCCGCGATTTCGCCCATCAGCGGTCGCTTGCCCTGATCGCGGTCGCCGCCCGCACCGAACACCACGACGAGCTTGCGCTTCGCATACGGCCGCAGCGCCTCGAGCGCCTTGGCGAGTGCGTCCGGCTTGTGCGCGTAGTCGACAAAGATGGGAGCGCCATTGCGCTGGCCGATCAGCTCGAGCCGGCCTTTCGCGCCCTCAAGTCCTTCGAGCGCGGCGAATACTTGTGCGGGATCGCTTCCCGTGGCGAGCGTCAATCCGGCCGCGACCAGCGCGTTCTCCACCTGGAACGCGCCGACCAGCGGCAGCCGCACGCGGAACGCATGTCCATCGTGCTCGACGCGCAGCGTCTGCGAAAAACCGTCGATCGCGGTATCGAGCAGCCGGATGCCGGTCCCGTTGCGCCCCACGGTCAGCACCGTCAGGCCGCGCCCGGCGGCAGCGGCGATCACCTGATCCGCATACGGATTGTCCGCCGCGACGACCGCCGCGCCGTCGGGCGCGACGATGCGCTCGAACAGGATCAGCTTCGCCGCGAGGTAAGCTTCCTCGGTCGCGTGATAATCCATGTGATCGCGCGAAAGGTTGGTGAAACCCGCGACCCTCACGCGCACACCGTCGATGCGATGCTGGTCCAACCCGTGCGAGGAGGCCTCCATGGCGAGATGGGTGATGCCGTCCTCGGCGAGCCGGTCGAGCGTGCGCGCAAGCTCGATCGGATCGGGCGTCGTCAGCGAGCCGTAGATTTCTTCCTTCGGCGTGACCAGGCCGATGGTGCCGATGCTGGCTGCTTCGCAGCCCAACGATGCCCAGATCTGGCGCGTGAACGCCGCCACCGAGGTCTTGCCGCTGGTCCCGGTGACGGCCGCGATCGTGGCGGGCTGGCGCGGATAGAACCGCGCGGCGCTGAGTGCGAGCGCGCGCCGCACGTTATCGGTGCGCACGAACGCAGTACCTTCGGGCAAATTCTCCGGAGCCCGCTCGGCCATGACAGCGGCCGCGCCTGCGGCAAGCGCCTGCGGCACGAAGCCCAGCCCGTCCGCTTTCGTCCCCGGCACCGCAACGAACAGATCGCCGCGCTTCACCTTGCGACTGTCGGAGGCGATGCCGCCAATATCGAGCGCCGCAAAGCGGGCGTCGAATTCGCCATCCGGTCCAATGAGTTCGTTAAGTTTCACGTGTTCCGCCCGGGCAACCGATTCGGGCGGATATTAGCTAGCGCGCCGCCTGCTTCATATTGGCAAGGATCAATTGATCCGCCGGCGGCAGGTCGAGGCGCGGCTCCAGTCCGAGCATCGGCGCGATGCGCGCGATGATTTTTGCCGCCGTCGGCGCGGCGTTCCAGCCCGAAGTGGCGAAGCCGTGCGTCTCGGGCAGGCCCTTCGGCTCGTCGAGGAGCAGCGTGATCAGGTAGCGCGGCTTGTCGGCGGGCATCACCGCCATGAAGGTGGTGAGCAGCTTGGTCTTGGAATAGCGGCCGTTCACGACCTTCTCGGCCGTGCCGGTCTTGCCGCCGACGTAGAAGCCGGGGACGTCGGCCTTCCTGGCCGAACCCTTCTCGGCATTGAGGCGCATCAGATAGCGCATCATCGCCGAGGTCTCGGGCTTGATCACCTGCACGGCGAGCTTCTTCGCCTCTTCCTCGCTGCGCTTGAGGAAGGTCGGCGGGATCATCGCGCCGCCGTTCATCAGCGCGCCGACCGCCATGGTGGCCTGCAGCGGCGCAACCGAGAGGCCATGACCGAACGCGATCGTGATGGTGTTGAGCTCGCCCCATCGCTTCGGAACGATCGGCATCGCGCTCTCGGGCAGTTCGGTCGTCACCCGGTCGAGCTGGCCCATCTTCTTCAGGAACCACTTGTGGTGCTCGACGCCCAGGCCGAGCGCGATCTTCGCGGTGCCGATGTTGGACGAATAGGTGAACACCTCGTGCAAAGCGAGCACGCGGCGCTGCGCGTGGTAGTCATTGATGTTGAACTTGCCGTAGCGAAGCGAGGCGCGCGCATCGAGCTGCGAGTTGAGATTGAACTTGCCCGAGTCGAGGCCCATCGCGATGGTGAGCGCCTTGAAGGTCGAGCCCATCTCGTACACGCCGGTGGTGAGACGGTTGATGCGCGTCGGGTCGTTCGCTTCCTTCGGATTGTTCGGATCGAAGTCCGGCACCGACACCATGGAGAGGATTTCGCCGGTGCGCACATCGGTGACGACCCCGGCCGCCGCGATCGCCTTGAACTTCTCGCGCGCCGCGACCAGTTCGTCGCGCACCGCATGCTGCACGCGCAGGTCGACCGCGAGCTGGACCGGCTCCTGCAGCCGGTCGGTCGCAAGCCCCGCCGCGTGCAGCGCCGCGAGCCCGTTGCCGTCGAGCCACTTCTCGATGCCGGCGATGCCCTGGTTGTCGATGTTGACGAGGCCGATCAGGTGCGCGACCTCGGCGCCGTTCGGATAGGTGCGCTTGTTCTCGGTGAGAAAGCCGATACCCGGAAGGCCGAGCTTGTGGACTTCCTGCTGCTGCTTCGGGGTGATCTCGCGCTTGAGCCAGGCAAAGCCGCGTTTCCTGTTGCCGAGGCGCTCGCGCACCTCCTTGGCGTCGAGATCCGGCATCACGGCGGTGAGGAGTTCGACCGCCTCGTCCACGTCGATCAGCCGCTTCGGCTCGCCGAACAGCGAAGGCATCCGCACATCGGTCGCGAGGATTTCGCCCTTGCGATCGAGGATGTCGGGGCGCGCGGTCGCAACCGCATCCGCCGCGCTGGCGCGGCCCGCAAAGTGGCTATCGGGCGTCACCGCGTAGAGCACGAGGCGGCCCGCAATGATGCCGTAGATCGCCGTGAAGGCGATGATCGCGAGACCGATCCGTCCGCGCGCCTTGGCGTGACGGTCGGCCTTGCCATAGAGCAGCGCGCGCAAGATCCGCCGGCGCAACGGCTCGACCGGCGCCGGATGCGCCAGCGCGACGGTTTCGGGGGTGTCGGCGACGGGAACGGTCTCGGTCATTGCGGCTTGCGCTCCGCCGCGTCGGGCAGGCTGCCCGTCAATGCATCGGGATCGGCCAGCGTCTCGATCATGGCGCCGATCGGATCGGTGGTGCCGGGCGGCACCAGCTCGACCGGGCGCTCCGGCAAGCGGTCGAGCGTGTCGTATTGCCGGACTTCCAGCGGCTTGAGCGTCAGGTGGCGCTGCGCCAGTTCCTGGATGCGGTCGGGACGGTCGAGCTTGCTCCATTCGGCGCGCAGCTGCGCGATCGTGTCCTGCTCGCGGCGCAATTCGCCGCGCAGCTTCGCGACGCGCTCGGCCTGCAGCGTGGATTCGTATTTGATCTTGTAGACGTCGGCCGCCGCGAGCACGAGCGCGGCGAGCACCACGATATGAAGGAGGCGCCAGATCATGAGCGGCCTCGCATCACGTCGTCGAGCGAGGGCAGGCGCGGCAGCAGATGCGCGAGATCGCCGGCCATCGGCGCGGCGGCGGTGCGTTCCGCGGCGCGCAGCTTGGCGGAGCGTGCGCGCGGATTGCGGCTCACCTCGTCGTCGTCGGCAATCGCCGGCTTGCGCGTCAGGATGCTGAAGCTCGGCGCGGCCTTCACGACTTCGGGCTGATGGCGCGAGCCCGCACTCACGCGGCCGCGCTCGGCGAGGAACGTCTTCACGATACGGTCTTCCAGCGAATGGAACGAGATCACGACCAGCCGCCCGCCGGATTTGAGCATGCGTTCGGCCGCCGCGAGCGCCTCGGCGAGTTCGCCCAGCTCGTCGTTCACGAACATGCGCAGCGCCTGGAAGGTGCGCGTCGATGGGTGCATTTCGCCCGGCCGCTGCCGCAACACCGTGCCGATGATTTCGGTGAGCGCGCGCGTCGTCGCGATCGGCTGTTCGTCGCGCGCCTTCACGATCGCGCGCGCGATCGGTCGCGCGAAACGCTCTTCGCCGAGCGTGGCGATGATGGCGGCAAGATCGCGGTCCGAGGCGGCGTTGACGAGATCGGCGGCGCTTGGTCCCTCGCCGCCCATGCGCATGTCGAGCGGGCCGTCATTGCGGAACGAGAACCCGCGCTCCGCCTCATCGAGCTGCATCGACGAAACGCCGAGATCGAGCAGGATGCCGTCGACCGACTCGTGGCCTAGACTCTGCGCGACATGTTCGAGATTGGAGAAGCGGTCCTCGACCAATGTGAGCCGGCCTTGCGCCTGCTCGACCAGGCCGAAGCCCTCGGCCACCGCATTGCGGTCGCGATCGATGCCGATGACGCGCGTGCCGGAACGTCCAGCATGCCGCGCGTGTGTCCGCCGGCGCCGAACGTGCCGTCGATGATGATGCCGCCGTCGCGCGGCGCCAGGTGCTCGAACACCTGGCGGGCAAGCACGGGAATGTGACGGGCCAGTCCGCCAGCGGCAGAGTTGCTGCCGCTGCCCGCCATCATTCCCGTGCTTTTTGCGCTTCGTGCGCCGCCACCCGGGAGCCCAGTTGCTTCTTCAACGCGCGCACCGTCCCGGTGGCCTCCGCGAGCTGCGCGCGGAAGCGTCCGGGCTCCCAGATCTGAAACTTGTGGCCGAGGCCGACGAACGCAATCGCCTCGGTGATTCCCGCATGGCTCTTGAGCGCGTCGGAGAGGATCACCCTCCCCTCGCCGTCGATCTTCACCGTCTCGCTCGTGCCGTAGAGCGAGAGCGTGAAGGCGTCGCGCTCGTCCGAATAGGGCGGATAGCTCGCGATCAGCGACTCGATTTCGGCGAGCAGCGCGTTGCCGCCGGCGTCCACCGCCGGCTGGTCCAGCGCCGGGTAGCAATAGAGGCCATCGTGGCCGTCGCGGGCGAGCACCGCGCGATAGGACGCCGGGATCGAGACGCGTCCCTTCGCGTCCAGGCGCAACGTGAAATTGGAGACGAAACGATCCATGCCCCGCGAAATTCCCCCTTCCGCCAAAGGACTTGGCGGAAAACTCCCGGTGCGCCGCGGCTCGCGGGAGCGCACTGGCGCTGCTCCTGCCTCCAGCCTCGGCCGCGACTGGGAAATTTTGGGATATCATGGGACCTTATGGTCGTCAATCGAACAGCGCCCGCGCGCGCCGCTTTCCCGCGGCGCACGCCCCTCGGCTTATTAACGGTCGATAAACTTAAGGAATGGTTGCCAAAGGGCCCGTCGGGGCACCCGCGCGGGCTGTTGCGGTCCGGGCTTAGCTGTCGGCTCGCGATCACGGCCGGGCGAGATCGTCGAGCCGAGACTCGGGCGTGACGATCGGATTCTCAGGCGGGATGAACGACGCCGGCACGAAAGTGATTCGTGCGCGTTGACGCGGACGCCGTCTGAGTCATGCACCGCGACGCAACAAACGCGGCGTCAATGTGTCCAACAATGGGAACACCGCGCGGTTCCGGCGTTCTACCTCCGGACGCCGGCGATGGGCCGGCGTCCGGAAATCTTCGTACAATCGCCCACAGGAGGCACAACATGCTCAAGAAAATCATGGCCGTCGCGGCCGTGAGCGGATTGGCGTTGACCAGCGCGATGGCGCAGACGACGTCGCCCTCGACACCGCCGATGGCGACACCGCCCGCGACATCCGCCGACTCGCGGCTCCCTCTGCGTCCGCGACGCCTTCAACTCCAGCGCCGAAGGCGGCCACAAGCTCCGTCGGGCAAGGCCAACTTCGTGACCACGCAGACCTCGGATCAGTGGCTCGCCTCGAAGTTCAAGGGCACCGACGTGGTCGGCGCCGACGACAAGAAGATCGGCGACGTCAGCGACGTCCTGTTCGACAAGGACAAGAAGATCCTCGCCTACATCGTCGGCGTCGGCGGCTTCCTCGGCATCGGCGCGAAGGATGTCGCGGTCGATCCGGCGTCGTTCCAGGCTGTGCCCGGCAAGGACGCGACCGACTTCCAAGCTTCGTCTCTCGATGACCAAGGACGAGTTGAAGGCCGCGCCGGCGTTCGAGCCCTATGCAGCCGCCGCGTCCGGTGAGCAGCCAGGCGCCTGCGACCCGCCCGATGGGCGCGCCGTCGCCGATGACGCCGCCGACCACGAAGCAGTAAGGCGACGCCGCGAATTCCCCGTCCGCGGCGACGGTAATCAAGCGGCCCTGATCCTTGATCTGGATCAGGGCCGCTTTTTTGCGTGCCGTCAGGCATTTCTGCTACTGCTTGGCCCAGAGCCGCGGCGGCATCGCAGTGTTGATCGCCCTGTTCACCGACATCCACGGCAATCGCGAGGCGCTCGAGGCCTGCCTCGCGCACGCGCAACGCCACCCGATCGATCGCTACGTCTTTCTCGGCGACTTCGTCGGCTACGGCGCGGATCCGGGCTTCGTCGTCGATACCGTGCAGGAT
Source organism: uncultured Alphaproteobacteria bacterium (assembly GCA_963800695.1). Classification (GTDB taxonomy): domain Bacteria; phylum Pseudomonadota; class Alphaproteobacteria; order Rhizobiales; family Xanthobacteraceae; genus PALSA-894. The sequence continues at coordinate 196,396 of CAWDCA010000005.1, forward strand.
TTCGTCGCGCGCGGCGCGGTCGCGCTGCTCGGCAATCACGACTCGCGCCGCGATCGGCAGCTCGCGAGCGCATGAACGACGAAGCGACGCTGGCGATCGCAGTGGACGCGCCGGCAGCTCAAGGCAGGATCAGCTCGAATTCCTCGCAGCCTGCCGCTGACCGCAGAGGACGGCGACCGGCTTTACGTGCATGCCAGCGCCGCCGAGCCCGCCGAGCTGGGACTATGTGTTGGACGAGCGCTGCCGCCGGGCGCAGCCTCGCGGCGACCGATGCGGCGCTGACATTTTGCGGGCACACCCACGTGCCCGCGCTGTTTCACATGACGGCCGACCGGAAAGATCGCCGGCTTCGATCCCGACGCGGACGTCGCGATGCCGCTTAACCCGCAGCGCCGCTGGCTCGCGGTGATCGGCGCGGTCGGCCAGCCGCGCGACCGCAATCCCGGCCGCCTGCTACGCGCTCTACGACGACGGCCCGCGCACGCTCACCTATGTGCGCGTGCCCTACGACATCGAGAGCGCCGCGCGGAAGATTCGCGACGCCGGCCTGCCGCTGTTCCTGAGCGCGCGGCTCGTCGTGGGGCGCTGAGGACAGTAACAATCGGTCAGCGTGAACCCGCCTTTGCAACTTCCGCCGCGACGAATGTCGCCAGCGCGGTTTCGCCACGCGCGTTGTAGTGACAGCACGCGTCCGCATAGACCTCTTCGTGAATGTCGTCGAAAAGACCGAGCGCCGAAACGATGCGGTTGGCTTTCAGGATCGCGTCTCGCGCGGCGAAAAGAGGATAACCTTTGACAATGCCCACCCGGTATTCATGGTCTTCCGGAAACGCAAGAGCGACCTTTCGCTCATCGTCCGAAAACGCGTGCCTGGAATAATACTGATTGGGCTGCACGACGTGGACGTATTTAATCGCGTTCGCATCGGACAGCATTTTCATCTGCTGCGAGCATCGCAGCCAGATCGCGAACATCTTCTCCTGTGGGTTTTCCGCTGCCTCGGATTTCGGCAAGTCAAGGCTGAAGAGCGGTTTGAGATTTGACCAGGACTTCGACAGGACCAATGCGTCGTACTGCAGCATCGTTTTGGAAAGCTGCATGCGATACCACAAGGCCATGGAGACTGCCCACGCGTAGGTCACGCCGCTGCGCGCCCGATCGGCCCGCGCCGAATACCCGGCGGCCAGTCGCCGCGCTTCCAGCATGCGGTGCGCGATACCGTAGAACTCTTCCGAAGCTGGCGACGGCAACAGCGCGGCAAGCATCGGTGCCATGAATTGAGCCGCCGGAAAGACCGGATCGAGGTCGGCGCTCACATTCTGCCAACCCAGCGCGAACTCGTTGAAGCCGTCGACATTGATGGCAAGATCGATGCGCTGACCGATAGCCAGCAGATATGCCAGCTTGATCAACTGCTGCGGCTGCTTTGCCGATCCCTGAGCCATATTGATGACGACGGGATTTCGCCCTTCAAATGCAGGCAGTGCGCGAAGTGAGTCGGCAAGCGGGGTACCGCCGCGCCACCCCATGACGAGATTGGATGCAACCGAGCCGCCGAAGACCGCGACCACAACGTCGTTTTTTGCCGGCACGAACGGGATGGTCAGCTTTTCGCGCTGACGAAATCCCAGACTATTGGTGTGAAGCCGGCCCAGATCGGCGCCATAGGGACCGGTGAATCCAAAATAGGGATGCAGGCGCTGCCGATAGCCCTTCGGCTGCTCTGCGGGGTTTTCCTTCACGGGCGCGGCGGGGCGCCGGAGATAAACAAGCTCTCCGGTCTGCCAGAAATGAAAGGCAACCCCCGCACCCTCCACGGCGAGCAGGCAGAGCAGAAGCATGATCGCCGCGCCGCGCCACCGCATCGGCGTTTCCCCTGTTCGGCCGGTAAACTAGCAGCGTTGCGGCCTGCTTCAATCGTCGTGAGCCACATCAAGCGTTCTCAAGAACAAGAAGGGCCGCCCTTGCGGGCAGCCCTTCCATTGTCAGGCCGCGGTCCGGCTTCGCGTTCAGGCTCGCGTACGAGCCCCGCTCATGGACCGTGACGTCTACGTCACGCGGCGCGAACCTCGGCAGAGGCGAGGATCCAGCTCTGGATGCCGGCGACCGCGGCGATAGACAATGAGACACTGGATCACCTCCTTTCAGTTGGGTTGACGACGCAACAAAGCTAGGATGCGTTTTCTGATTTGGCAAGTTACGCGGCTGCAACAATTGCCCAAATTCAGGCTTGCTTGGTTCTCACCAGTTCCAGCACCGCCTCCACGGTCTCGCGCGGGGCTTCCTGCGGCACGTTGTGGCCGACGCGCGGGATGGTGCGCCGCCGGTAAGGGCCGGTGAAATGTTTCGTATGCGCGGCGGATGCCTCCGGCGCGGCCGTGCCGGCTGCTTCACCCTGCAGCACTATTGTCGGCACACTGATGTTCGGTTTCGCGGCAAGCTTCTTTTCGATGTCCGCCACCGCCGGATCGCCCGGCACATAGCCATAGCGCACGCGATAGGAGTGGATCACGACCTCGACGAAATCCGGATTGTCGAACGACACAGCGGTCGCCTCGAAGGTCGCGTCGTCGAAACGCCAGTTCGGCGACCACAGCGTCCACAGCAGCTTTGCGATACCGCGGCGGTTTTGCGCCAGTCCGGCGCGGCCGCGCTCGGTGCAGAAATAGTACTGATACCAGTAGCGATGCTCCTGCTCGGCATCGGCCGGCTTCGCCGAGCCCGCGACATCGTGCATGTTGTACCCGCCGCAGGTGACGAGCCCGCGCACGCGCTCCGGCCACAGCGCCGCAACGATGCAGGCCGCACGCCCGCCCCAATCGTAGCCGGCGAGCACGGCGCGCTCGATGCGCAGCGCATCCATCAGTTCCTTCAGGTCGTTGCCGAGCGCCGCCTGCTCGCCCGAGCGCATCGTGCCGGCCGACAGGAAGCGCGTCGACCCGTAGCCGCGCAGATACGGCACGATCGCGCGGCAGCCTTGCGCGGCGAGCAGCGGCACGACCGCGTCATAGGCGCGCGGGTCATAGGGAAAGCCATGCATCAGCAATACCGGCGCGCCGTCCGCCGGGCCGCCCTCCTCGTAGGCGATGTCGAGCACCGAGGTGCGGGCGTGTTTGATCGCGGGCATGATTTTCTCCGGACGAGCGTCTATTGTCTCACCGGCAACGCGCCGGGAGAACAGGAATGTCAGCACCGCGGCTGAAGCATTTCGGCTGGGGCCGCGAGGGCGAGGGCCTGAGCGCGGAGGAAGAGGCATTCGTGCTCGCGCGTGCGGAGGCACGGTTCGGCACGAAGCTTGAGATCAGCGCGACCGCGCCGCCGCTCGACGAGATCAAGCTTGAGGCGCCGCGCGTTACAGCGCCGGCCTCGCTGCCCTTTGCGACCAGCGACCACTACGACCGCGCCGCGCACACATTTGGCAAATCCTATCCCGAACTCGCCCGCGGCATCGCGCGCGACTACGCGAACGCACCGGACGTCGTCGCCTATCCGGGCAACGAGAGCGAAGTCGCCGCCGTGCTCGACTGGGCGGGCGGCGCCGATGCGACGGTCACTCCGTTCGGCGGCGGATCGAGCGTGTGCGGCGGGGTGGAGCCGAAACGCAACGGCCACAAGGGCGCGGTGACGATCGACCTGCGTGCAATGGGCAAGGTGCGGGAGGTCGACAAGACCTCGCGTGCCGCGCTGATCGAGGGCGGCACCTATGGGCCGGCGCTGGAATCGCAATTGAAGCCGCATGGTCTCACGCTGCGCCATTTTCCGCAGAGCTTCGAGTACTCCACCCTCGGCGGCTGGATCGCGACGCGCGGCGGCGGCCACTTCGCGACGCTCTACACTCACATCGACGATTTCGTCGAATCGCTGCGCACCGTCACGCCCAAAGGCATCATGGAAAGCCGCCGCCTGCCCGGCTCCGGCGCGGGCCCAAGCCCGGACCGCATGATGATCGGCTCGGAGGGCATTTTCGGCATCATCACACAGGCGTGGATGCGGCTGCAGGACCGGCCGACGTTTCGCGGCGGCGGCGCGGTGCGCTTCAAGGACTTCTTCACCGCCGCTCGCGCCGTGCGGGCGATCTCGCAAGCCGGCTTGTATCCGTCGAACTGCCGCATCCTCGATCCGGCCGAGGCCTACAACACCGGCGCAGCCGACGGCTCGGTCGCCATCATGGTGCTGGCGTTCGAGTCTGCCGATCACGATGTGACGCCCTGGATGAAACGCGCGCTCGAATGCTGCGCGGATCATGGCGGCACGACCGAGGCGGCAGGCGCCGACGCGCATCGCGAGGGCGCCGCCGGCGTGTGGCGCAACGCCTTCATCCGCATGCCCTATGCGATGGAGCGGCTGATCCTGCGTGGCGTCATCACCGACACGTTCGAGACATCGATCACCTGGGACCGCTTCGAGCAATTCCACGACGCGATCAAGAGCGCGACGGAGAACGCCATCAAGGAGACGACCGGCCGCAAGGGTCAGGTCACCTGCCGCTTCACCCATGTGTATCCCGACGGACCGGCGCCCTATTTCACCTTTCACGCGCTCGGCGAACCCGGGAAGCTCGGCGCGCAATGGCACGCCATCAAGAGCGCGGCGCTCGATGCCGTGATCGAGAGCGGCGGCACCGTCACGCATCATCACGCGGTGGGGCGCGATCACCGCCCGTGGTACGACCGCCAGCGCCCGCCACTGTTCGCCGAAGCGCTGCGCGCCGCCAAGAAGGCGCTCGATCCGCAAGGCCTGCTCAATCCCGGTGTGTTGATAGATCCATGAGTTTTCGCGCCAACTCACCGACCGTCAAAAACGTCGTGCCGTCGCCGAACCACGATGCGCGCACCTCGCGCATCGATATTCTATTGCTGCACTACACCGGCATGCAGAGCGCCGCGGAGGCGCTCGCGCGCCTCACCGACAAGGAGGCGAAAGTCTCCTCGCACTATTTCGTCGATGAGGACGGCCGCATCGATCAGCTCGTGCCGGAAGCGCGGCGCGCCTGGCATGCCGGCGAGGCGTCGTGGAAGGGCGCGGTGGACATCAATTCGCGCTCGATCGGCATCGAGATCGTCAATCCGGGACATCAGTACGGCTATCGCGATTTCCCCGACGTACAGATCGACGCCGTGATCGCACTCTGCCGCGATATCCTCGCGCGCCGCCACATCCGCCGCGAGCGCGTGCTCGCGCATTCGGATGTCGCGCCGACGCGCAAGGACGACCCGGGGGAGAAGTTTCCCTGGGCGCGTCTGGCCGCGGCCGGCATCGGTTTGTGGGTCGAGCCGTCCCCGATCGTCGGCGGGCGGACGCTCTCGGCGAACGACAAGGGCTCGGACGTCGAGCAATTGCAGAAACAGCTTGCTCGGTTCGGCTACGGTGCCGAGGTTTCGCGCTTCTACGACGACAAGACGCGCAGCGTGGTCACGGCATTCCAGCGCCATTTTCGGCCAGAACGCGTGGATGGGCTCGCCGACCCCTCCACCGTCGCAACATTGCGGCGTTTGTTAACGAGATAGGCCGCGGTTTCTTGATCTCGTGCGAGAAAGCGCCTACTTGCAAGCCGTCAGTCGGCCGGACGGCCGCTTGGGGCAATGCCGAAAGGTCGCCTTGAGAGGAAAGTCCGGGCTCCATGGACATGCGGTGCCGGATAACGTCCGGCGGGGAGACATCGCGCAAGCGGAAGAACCTCAGGGAAAGTGCCACAGAAAGTAGACCGCGACCTCCCGCGAGGGAGACGCAAGGGTGAAACGGTGCGGTAAGAGCGCACCGCGTTTCCGGCAACGGAAGCGGCACGGCAAACCCCACCGGGAGCAAGACCGAATAGGGACGGCGCGGGAGCAATCCCGGGATCTGTGTCTGGATCCTGCCGTCCGGGTAGGTTGCTTGAGGCGCCGGGCAACCGGCGTCCCAGATGAATGGCCGTCACGTGCGGGGCGCGAGCTCCGTGCCCTACAGAACCCGGCTTACAGGCCGGCTGATATCTAAGGGGGCTCGGCGGGACGACCGCCGGGCCCCCGCCATGTTTGCGGGCGCCTCGACAACCCGCCGGCTGGCATCCGATTATTCACGCCCCGCCCTTCTTCCGCTCAGGACCACTCCATGAAACGCGGCACCCTCGACCGGCCCGATTGCCGTCTCTATTACGAAGTCGACGGCGCCGGGCCTTTCCTCGTCTTCGCCCACGGGCTTGGCGGCAATCACTTGAGCTGGTGGCAGCAGGTGCCGCATTTCCGCGACCGCTATACCTGCGTGACCTTCGCGCATCGCGGATTTGCGCCGTCGAGCGCGCCGGCGGGCGGTCCGGATCCAGCGGACTACGCGGGCGATCTCGCGGCGCTCGTCGATCATCTTGGCGCCAGCGACATCCGCATCGTGGCGCAATCGATGGGCGGCTGGACCGCGCTCGAATACGCGCTGGCGCAGCCGGACCGCGTGCGCGCGCTGGTGCTCGCCTCCACGGCCGGCACGATCGCGCGCGCGCCGTCGCTGTTCGCCGATCCCGGACAGTTGCCCGCATGGGAGCGCAAGGCCGCGGCGGCGGCGGCTTCCAATCAGGCGAACAATATTCATGTGGCGGGTGGCGAACGGCTCGCGCGCGAGCAGCCGGCCGCGCATTTCCTCTATCAGGGGATCGACGCGCTGAGTGGCGTCGACAAACTCAAGCTGCGCCAGAAGCTGTTTGACGGGCTCGTGCGCCCCGCCGAGGTGTTGCGCACGCTCAAGGTACCCACGCTGTGGCTGACCGGCGACGAGGACATCGTCTACCCGCCGTTTCTCTCCGACATTTTGGCGAAGATGATGCCGAACGCGCGCGTCGCGCAGGTTCCGCGGGCCGGTCACTCGGTCTATTTCGAGCGGCCGGCGGAGTTCAACAGGGCGATCGACGATTTCCTGAACGCAAATGCCTAACGCGTCGCGCTCTTCAACACCCCGATGAGCGTAAACACGTCGTACACCGGGAGCCCGGTGGCCTTCTCGACCGCGGCACGATGCGGCGGAAAGTTGGTGCACTCGAACAGGATCGCGCCGATATCCGGATGGCGTGCGATCAGCCGCTGCGCGGCGGCAACCACTTCCGCCTCGCGCGCCGCAACACTGTCGTCGCACGGTTTCTCGTAAATCGCGCTCTGGAAAACGCCGCCCGGCGCGACGCCTTCGAATGGCGTATCGGCCGGCGCGCCCGCCGCCGCAAAATGCGCGGGCGTCAGGTCGGCGGCCGAGAATGTCAGGACGCCGAGCCGCTTGCCCTTCGGAGCAGCTGGAGCAGCGACGGGATCAGCAACAGCGAACTTGTCGCGACCGGCACGGAAAGGCGCGCCGCTAGTTCCGTCTGGTTCAGCACCAAAAATCCGCAACCGGTGGTGATCGCCGTCGCGCCACGCTCGATCAGCCGCTCGCCCGCCGCGATGAAGTCGTCGAGCAGCGGCGGCGCCTTCGCGGGCACGACCTTGTCGACCGTCGCGCCGCGCACAACCTCGAACAGCACCGGCTCGCTGTAGCTCTCCGGGTTGCCGATCTCGCCGACAAAGCGCGTGAAGCGCGTGTCGAGCATCAGGACGCCAAGGGGCATGGAATTCTTCCTTTCCCTGCCGCAGGAAGCGGGGAGCGAGGCGACGCAGCGTTGAGCCGGTGAGGGGCGGTGTTGGCGCGAGGCCCCCCACCGGCTCGCCGCATGCGCGACTCTCCCGCAAAGCGTGAAGAGGAGAGAGCGACGCCGCTCACATCTTCTTATACGCCTCGATGATCGCCTGGCCATCGGCGCCGGATTTCTTCAGCCAGTCCTGTGCCAGCTGTTCGCCGACCTTCTGGAAGCCGGATTTCAACGCCGGGCTCGGCGGCTGCACCTTCATGCCCTTGGCGGCGAGCTGATCGAGATACCACTGCGCCTTGTCCTGCCACATCTTCCAGCCGCGCGGCTCGGCGGCGGCCGCGGCTTTGAGGATCGCGTCTTGCGTCGCCTTGTCGAGCGCGTCGAACGCCGCCTTGTTCATGATCGTGTAGTCCTTCGGAATCCAGGCCTGCGTGTCATAGAAGTGGGTGAGCGTCTCCCACGCCTTGGAGTCATAGCCGGTGCCGCCCGACGACATGAACGAGTTGACCACGCCGGTCGCCAGTGCCTGCGGCAGTTCGGCCGCCTGCACGGTGACCGACTGCGCGCCGACGATCTCGCCGATGCGCGCGGTGCCGACATTGTAGGCGCGCCACTTCAGGCCCTTCATGTCGTCAAGAGTATTCAGTTCCTTCTTGGCATAGATGCCCTGCGGCGCCCACGGCACCGCGAACAGCAGCATGATGCCCTGCGCGGCAAGCTTCTTCTCGATCGCGGGCTTCGACGCCTTGTACAGTTTCATGGCGTCCGGGAAGCTGGTCGCGACGAACGGAACCACGTCGATGCCGTAGATTGGGTCCTCGTTCTCGTGGATCGAGAGCAGGATCTCGCCCATCTGCGCCTGCCCGGTCTGCACGGCGCGCTTGATCTCGGGTGCCTTGAACAGCGACGCACCGGCATGCACGGTGATCTGCAGCTTGCCACCGGTCGCGGCCTCGACGTCCTTGGCGAACAGGACGAGATTTTCCGAGTGCGGATTGTCGGCCGGATAGGCGGCCGGGAGATTCCATTTGGTCTGTGCGTTCGCGGCACCGCCTGCCAATGCGAGGCCTGCGGCAAGCGCGCAAGAAGTCAGAAGCCGATATATCATGGCTGTATCACCCTTTGGTTGGAGGCTAGTCCGAAAATGCCATCCTCGGCAGAACCATCACGATATCAGGAAATACCGTGATGATGGCAACTGCCGCGACGAGCAGAAAGAAGAATGGCAGCGCGGCACGCGCCACCGTATTGGAGTCTTTTCCACTCATGGTCTGCAGTACGAACAGGTTGAACCCGACCGGCGGCGACACCTCCGCCATCTCGACGATCAGCACCACGAAAATTCCGAACCACACGAGGTCGAACCCTGCCTGCTTGACCATCGGGATCACCACCGCGGTGGTGAGCACGATCATCGAGATGCCGTCGAGCGCCGTGCCGAGCACCATGTACATGGCGGTGAGAGCGGCGATCAGCGCATAGGGAGAGAGATTCAGGCTGCCGACCCATCGCGGCAAGCGCGTTCGGGATACCGGTGTAGCCCATCGAGGTCGACATGTAGGACGCGCCGGCGAGGATCAGCATGATCATGCAGTTGACGCGCGTTGCGCCCATCACGCTCGCCCAGAACGCCTTCCAGTTGAGCATGCCGTGCCACCACGCGATGCCGAGCGAGCCGAGCACGCCCCACGCGGCGCATTCGGTCGCGGTCGCCCAGCCCATCAGCAGCGACAGGAACACGAAGGCGATGAGCAGCATCAGCGGACCGAGCTTCGCGGATTCGCGCAGCTTCTGAGCGAACGGCATCGGCGGATCGGCTGGCGGCGAGCGGTCCGGATGCGCGATCGACCAGAGCGCGATGTAGCCCGAATACAGCCCCATCACGAGCAGGCCGGGCAGAAAGCCCGCGAGGAAGATCTGAATGATCGAGACGTTCGCCTGCACCGCGTAGACCACCATGGTGATCGACGGCGGGATCAGGATACCAAGCGTGCCGGCGCCCGCGAGCGAGCCGAGGCTCACCATGTCGTCGTAGCCGCGCTTCTTCAATTCGGGCAGTGCGATCTTGGCGACCGTCGCGCAGGTGGCGGCCGACGAGCCGGACACCGAGCCGAAGATGCCGCAGGCGAGCACGTTGACGTGCAGCAGCCGCCCGGGGATCCAGTTGAGCCACGGCGCGAGCCCGCGGAACATCTCTTCCGACAATCTCGTACGATAGAGAATCTCGCCCATCCAGATGAACAGCGGCAGCGCGGCGAGCTCCCACGAGGCGCTGTTGCCCCAGATCTTGGTTGCGAGCACGCTGCCCGCCGGAATGCCGCCGGGCGCGAATTGCATGCCGGCCCAGCCGGTCGCCAGCAGCGCAATGCCGATCCACACGCCGCCCGCGAGCAGCACCACCATCAGGACGGTCAGAACAATGGAGATGCCGATGAGCGACATGATCAGACGGCGCTCTGCACGGCGCGCTCGACGATTTCTTCCGCGGTCTGCGGTTTTGGCTTTTCGTAGCGCGGATCGTTCCCGCGCAGCACGTGGATGAGTTCGTCGATGAAGGCGATGAGCAGGATGACCAGCCCTCCGGAATATCCCAACTGCGGAATCCACAGCGGCACGATGACGACGCCGGTGGACATGTCGTTGAACTGCCAGGTCTGATAATTCATCAGCGCGGCGTGCCAGGCGAAATAGCCGATGAAGCCGCAGCCGAGGATCAGCGAGACGATCTCGATGACGCGACGCGTCGGCCCCTCGAACAGGTCGATCAGCAGGCCGACGCGGATCATCTCGCCCGACCGGAATGTGTGGGCGAGGCCGAGGAATGCGGTTGCCGCCATGCACCACGCGGCGAAGTCGTCGCCCGCCGGCAGATTGATCCCGAGCGGACGGCCGGCCGACAGGATCATCATCAAGACGAAGATCGCGATGAGGAATCGCGCCGGCCGCGTAACCGGCAAGCAGATAAAGGCCGTCAAGACATCGGCGCAGCATGGTTCCCCTCAGCCCACATCCCCAGGCTATTGTGCACGAGGAAACGCGTGCACGTCTCGTGCCATGAGCCAGTGTTCTGAAAAAATTGCCGTCCTACACGGCAAGCTGCGCGTTCTTCAGATCGGTTACCAGCATATAGCCGGGCGCATGCGTGATGGCGAACGGGACCTTCGCCGCCGCAATCGCCGCCTGCGGCGTGACCCCGCAGGCCCAGAACACCGGCAGTTCGCCGCGCTCGACCGGCACCGCTTCGCCATAGTCGGGCTTCGCGACGTCCGCGATGCCAATCTGCTCCGGGTATCCAAGATGCACCGGCGCGCCATGCACGGCGGGCAGCCGCGTGGTGATCTGCACGGCGCGAATCGCATCCGCGGGTTTCATCGGGCGCATGGAGACGACCAGCGGTCCGTGGAAGCGCCCCGCGCGCTGCGTTTGAATGCTGGTGCGATACATCGGCACATTGGTCCCCCGCTCGATGTGGCGCAGCGGGACGTCCGCCTGCAGCAGCGCCTCCTCGAACGAAAACGAACAGCCGAGCACGAAGCTGACCAGATCGTCGCGCCATACGGCCTTGACGTCGCGCGGCTCGTCGATCGCCTCGCCGTCGCGCCAGACGCGATAGCGCGGGATGTCGGTGCGGATATCGAGATCGGCGCCGAGCACCGGGATGGCCGGATCGCCCGCGCTCCGACACGCCGAGCAGCGGACAGGGCTTCGGATTGGCCTGGCAGAAGCGCAGGAAATCCTCCGCGTAGTCATGCGGCAGGATCGCCAGATTGCCCTGCACGTAACCGGGCGCGAGCCCCGAGGTCGGCACATCGAGCGCGCCGGAGCGGGATGCGAGGCGCACATCGAGACCCGTGGCGAGCGGCACTTTCTCCCCGGACACCGCAAGGTTGGTGCGCATTGGGCCTCCTCGGATTGACTCCGACACACTCTATCGGGCTTTCATCGTTTGAGAAACGAGAGAGCACGGGGCAAATGGCGCAACAAATTTCGTCGCAGAAGGCTTGGGATTTCTGGATCGACCGCGGCGGCACGTTTACCGACGTGGTCGCCCGGCGGCCGGACGGCGCGCTTACGGCGCACAAGCTCTTGTCGGAGAACCCCGAAGCCTATCGCGACGCCGCCGTGCAGGGCATCCGCGACCTGCTTGGGTTGAACAAGGGCGACGCCATTCCATCCGGCCGCGTCGGCGCCGTGAAGATGGGCACTACGGTCGCCACCAATGCGCTGCTCGAGCGCAAGGGCGACCGCACGCTGCTGGTGACCACGAAAGGTTTCCGCGACGCGCTGCGCGTCGGCTACCAGAACCGCCCGAAGATTTTCGCCAAGCACATCGTCAAGCCCGAGATGCTGTTCGAGCGGGTGGTCGAAGTGGACGAGCGCGTGCGCTCCGACGGCACCGTCGAGAGCGAGCCCAACCTCGGCGCCGTGCGCTTCGACCTCGACGCCGCACTCGCCGACGGCATCAAGGCGATCGCGATCGTGTTCATGCACGCCTACCGCTATCCGGCGCACGAGCAGCGCGTCGCCGCGCTCGCGCGCGAGATGGGCTTCGCGCAGGTGTCGGTCAGCCACGAGGTCTCGCCGCTCATCAAGCTGGTCGGCCGTGGCGACACGACGGTGGTGGATGCGTATCTCTCGCCGATTTTGCGGAGATACGTCGCGCAAGTGGACAGCCAGCTCGACGCAAAGAATTCCGGCGCGCGGTTGATGTTCATGATGTCTTCCGGCGGGCTCACCGCCGCCGAACTGTTCCAGGGCAAGGACGCAATCCTCTCCGGCCCGGCCGGCGGCGTGGTCGGCATGGCGGAGACCGGGCGTGAAGCTGGTTTCAATCGCCTGATCGGCTTCGACATGGGCGGCACCTCGACCGACGTGTCGCACTACGATGGCGAATACGAGCGCGCCTTCGAAACCGAAGTCGCGGGCGTGCGCATGCGCGCGCCGATGATGCTGATTCATACGGTCGCAGCCGGCGGCGGCTCGATCCTGCATTTCGACGGTGCACGCTTCCGCGTCGGACCCGACAGCGCGGGCGCCAATCCGGGCCCAAAGTGTTATCGCCGCGGCGGACCGCTCGCCGTGACCGACGCCAACGTGATGGCGGGAAAGCTGATCCCGGATTTCTTCCCGAAGATTTTCGGCCGCGAACAAAATCAGCCGCTCGACGCCGAGGCGGTCCGCGCGGCTTTCGCCGAGCTTGCGAAGGAAATCGGCGGCAAGTCATCCGAGGAAATCGCCGACGGCTTCATCAAGATCGCGGTCGAAAACATGGCGAACGCGATCAAGAAGATTTCCGTGCAGCGCGGCTACGACGTCACGCGCTACGCGCTCAACTGCTTCGGCGGCGCGGGCGGACAGCACGCGTGCCTCGTCGCCGATGCGCTCGGCATGACCACCGTGCTGATCCATCCGTTCTCGTCGCTGCTCTCCGCCTACGGGATGGGCCTCGCGGATATCCGTAGCGTCCGCCAGCAGGCGATCGAGGAGGCCTTCGGCGCCAAGGCGCTCGCAACGCTCAACCGCATCGGCAAGACGCTCTCGAAGGACACGAGCAGCGAAGTCGCCGGCCAGGGTGTGCCGGCGAAAACTATTCACGCGCACGTGCGCGCGCACATCCGCTACGCCGGCACCGACACTGCGCTCGTCGTGAAGGCGGGTTCGCTCAACGCCATGCGAGCCGCGTTTGAGAAAGCGCACAAGGCGCAGTTCGGCTTCATCGACAGGAAGAAAGAGCTTGTGATAGAGGCGGTGTCGGTCGAGGCGGTCGGCGGCGGCGCGAAATTCCGGGAGAAGAAGGGCAAGACCACGCGGGCCAAGCTCCCCTCGCCGGCCCGGCGCACGAAATTCTTCTCCGACGGCAAGTGGCACAGCGCCACTGTCTACACGCGTGATCAGCTTGCCGCCGGCCACAAGGTGAAAGGCCCCGCCATCGTCATCGAGCCGCACCAGACCGTGGTCGTCGAGCCCGGTTGGCAGGCCGCCATCACGGCGAAGAACCATCTGGTGCTCACGCGCATCGTGAAGCTCCGGCGCATCGCGCCCATCGGCACCAAGGCCGATCCGATCATGCTCGAAGTGTTCAACAACCTGTTCATGTCGATCGCCGAGCAGATGGGCGTCGCGCTGCAGAACACCGCTTACTCGGTGAACATCAAGGAGCGGCTCGACTTCTCCTGCGCGGTATTCTCCGCCGAGGGATCGCTGGTGGCGAACGCGCCGCACATCCCGGTGCATCTGGGCTCGATGGACAACACGGTGAAGACCGTGATCCGCGACAACCGGGTGATCCGCCCGGGCGACGTGTTCGCCGTGAACGCGCCCTACAACGGCGGCACGCACCTCCCGGACATCACTGTTTGTACGCCCGTTTTTGACGACAGAAAGCGAGACATTCTGTTCTGGGTCGCCTCGCGCGGCCATCACGCCGATGTCGGCGGCGTATCGCCCGGCTCGATGTCGCCGAACGCGACCACGATCGAGGAAGAAGGCGTCTACATGGACAACTTCAAGCTCGTCGATCGCGGCCGCTTCCGCGAGAAAGAGCTGTACGGCTTACTGCTCGGCGCGAAATATCCGGCGCGCAATCCGCTCCAGAATGTGAACGACATCAAGGCGCAGATGGCGGCCAACGAGAAAGGCCTGCAGGAACTGCGCAAGATGGTGGCGCACTTCACGCTGCCGGTGGTGAAGGCCTACATGCGCCACGTGCAGGACAACGCGGCCGAAAGCGTGCGCCGCGTGATCGATCGGCTGCATGATTCATCGTTCGAATATCCGATGGACCTCGGCACCACCATCAAGGTGAAGATCACCGTCGACAGACAAAAGCGCGAGGCGACGATCGACTTCACCGGCACCTCGCCGCAGCAGCCGAACAATTTCAATGCGCCGGGACCGGTGACGCGTGCGGCCGTGCTCTACACCATGCGGGTGATGGTCGACGACGAGATCCCGATGAACGCCGGCTGCCTGCGGCCGGTCAACCTCATCATCCCGAAGCACTCGATGCTGGCGCCGGAGTATCCGGCTGCCGTCGTCGCCGGCAATGTCGAGGTCAGCCAGGCGGTGACCAACTGCCTGTTCGGCGCGCTCGGCGCGATCGCCTGCGCGCAGGGTACGATGAACAACCTCAACTTCGGCAACAAGACGTATCAATATTACGAGACGATCTGCTCCGGCTCACCCGCCGGTCCAGGCTTTAACGGCACCGACGCGGTGCACACGCACATGACGAACACGCGGCTCACCGATCCGGAGATTCTCGAATTCCGTTACCCGGTCGTGCTGGAGGACTTCCACATCCGCAAGGGCTCGGGCGGCAAGGGCAAGTGGCACGCCGGCGACGGTATCCGCCGCACCATCCGCTTCCTCGAAAAGATGGACTGCACGCTGCTCACCGGCCACCGCATCGTGCCGCCGTTCGGCCTCGCAGGCGGATCGGCGGGTCAGCCGGGGGAGAACTCCGTGCGGCGCAAGGACGGTTCGATTGAAAAGCTCAAGGGCTGCGACGCGACCGTGATTGATGCCGGCGAGGCGATCATCATCCAGACGCCCACCGCGGGCGGGTACGGCGATCCGGCCGATCGAGGATAAAGCATGAGTTCAAATTTTCTGGCGCGCGGTGCGGAGAAATACGACTCCTACATGGGCCGCTGGAGCCGCCGGCTCGCTGCGCCGTTCCTCGATTTCGCTGGCCTCGCCGCCGGAGAACGCGTGCTGGACGCCGGCTGCGGCACCGGAAGCCTGACATTCGAGCTGCCAGCCCGCGCCGACATCGCCTCCGTCGAGGCCATCGATTACGAACAGCAATTCGTTGACGCAGCGCGCGAGCGAAACTCAGATCCGAGAATCAATTTTCAAAAGGGTGATGCGTGCGACCTGCAATTCGCGGAGGGCCAGTTTGACCGCGCGTTTTCAATGCTGGTGCTGCATTTCGTCTCCAATCCGCAGCGCGCTGTCGCCGAGATGTATCGCGTCCTTCGCCCCGGCGGCGTCGCGGCCGCCACGGTATGGGACAATTTCGGAGGTCAGCCGAGCGTTCGCATGTTTTGGGACATCGCCGCCGCGATCGAGCCGCGTGCGATCGAGCGGCGGGACGCCGCATTTTCGCGGCCCATGACGCGGGCCGGGGAACTGCGTGACGTGTTTTTGCGAGCCGGCTTTATCGAGGTGACGGAGAACGCACTGATGATCCGGATGGATTTCGAGAGCTTCGAGGACTATCGGATTCCCCAACTGACGGGGCAAGGCACGCTTGCCGATTTCATCGCAAGCTTGCCTGAAGCCACGCGTCAGCGAATCGAAGCAGCCCTGAAGGCCGCGTATCTTTGCGGGCAACCGGACGGTCCGCGCAGCTTCGTAAGCGCGAGCTGGGCGGTGCGTGGCAAGGTCGCGCACAAGGCATAGGAGCGCAAGTGATCCGCATCATTCTCGCGGGCGTGACCGGGTGGGTCGGGCGCGCACTCCTTCCCGCCATTGTCGCCGCGCCCGACCTGAAGCTGGTTGCGGCCGTCTCCCGCAAGGCGGCCGGCCGGGACGCGGGCGAAGCCGCAGGCCATGCGCCGCTTGGCGTGAAGGTCTTCGCCACGCTCGCGGAAGCGCTCAGCGTCCCGTCCGATGTGCTGGTCGACTACACCAAGCCGGATGTCGTCGGGCACAATACGCTGGAAGCAATCGCCGCCGGACGCCACGTCGTCGTCGGAACCTCGGGTCTCGGCGCCGATGACTACGCGGCGATCGACAAGGCCGCGCGTGAGAAGAATGTCGGCGTGCTGGCGGCGGGAAATTTCTCGATCACCGCCACGCTGCTCAAGAAGTTCGCGCTCGAAGCCGCGCGCTACGTGCCCGACGTGGAGATCATCGACTATGCCAGCGCCGGCAAGCCAGACACGCCTTCCGGCACCGGGCGCGAACTCGCCGAGACTCTTGCTGCGGTGCGCGGCGCCGCGACGTCGAAGCCTGTCGACCAGCTCGGCGGCATTCCGGCAACGCGCGGCGCTGCGGTCGGCGACGGACCGAATGGCGGCGTGCAAGTGCATGCGCTGCGCATGCCCTCCTTCGTGCTCTCGGTCGAGGCCGTGTTCGGCGCCGACAACGAGCGCCTCGTCATCCGTCATGACGCCGGCAGTTCGGCCGCGCCGTATGTGGCCGGCACGCTGCTGGCGATCCGCCGTGTCGCCGAAAAGCCCGGTCTGCGGCGAGGCCTGGACACGTTGATGGGATAGTTCAGTCTTCGCGAGGCCAACTATGCCTGCTCTCAGGTGGCAAATGTCCGGGAACCCCGACAACGCTTGGAACGCCCGTCCACATATGGCGTTTTCACCCCGTCGGGCTGTACGAGTTCGAAATGGAGGTCGTTATGCGCAGGTTCTTACTGGCCGGAACAACGTAGCGGCGCTGGCCGCGGTTCCAACCGTTGCGTCGGCCCAATATTATTATGCCGACCCGTACGGCGCGGCGCCGGTGTTCGGCTATCCGCCGCCGCCCGCCTACGGCTACGTTAAGTCACCGGTCGCTGGCGTACCGGCACCGCAAGTTTATGTTCCGCCGCCCGGCACCGCCTATGCGGATCAGCCGATCATGATCGAAGGCCGGCGCTATTACCGCGACTGCTGGTGGGATTGGGGCCAGCGCAAGTGCGAGCTGAAGCCCTGGTGGTAGTTCGCGCCTCGGCGCGACAAATCAACCGGCGAACGCCTGGATGACGTTGCTTTTCGCCGCCGCGGTGGGCGTCATCACGGCATCGGCCGTGACCACGCGATTGCGCCCTGAGGTCTTCGCCGCATAGAGCGCGACGTCCGCCCGCTTGAGCAGATCGTCGATGCTGTCGCCGGGCTTGCGCTCGCTCACGCCGAAGCTGCACGTGAGCGTCATTGCGCCGTTCGCGGTATCGAAGTGCAGAGCCGCCATGCGCGCCCGCAGGTCCTCGGCGATTGCGGCACCGTCGGCGAGCGTGCGCCCTTCGAGCAGGATCGCGAATTCCTCCCCGCCGAGCCGGCCGATCACCGCATCATCCGTCGCCGCGGCTTTCGCGACCGCCGCGATCGCCTGATCGCCGATATCGTGGCCGTAGAGATCGTTGATGCGCTTGAAGTGATCGATGTCGAGCATGATCGCGGTGAGCGCGCCGCGCTCGGCGCAGCGCTCGCGCGCACCTTCGGCAAGCTCGAAGAAAACGCGCCGGTTATGCAGGCCCGTCAGCGGATCGACCGAAGCGAGCCGCACCAGTTCGCGCTGCATCGCACCCAGCCGCTCGGCGGCACGCAACCGCGCATAGAGTTCGTCAGGCACGGGCGGCTTGGAAATGAAATCGTCGGCGCCGGAATCGAGCGCCTCGCCGAGCTTGCCCTTGTCGATGCTCGACGACATCAGGATCACATAAATCGGCCGGTCGCGCCCCGCGAGCACGCGCGTTTCCCAGCACAACTCCAGGCCCGACATCGCCCCGAGCTCGCCCGAAGTGATCAGCGCCGCAACTTCGGTGTCCTGCCGCATGCAGACAAGCGCCTCCGCCCCGTCGGCGAACGGCAGCACCTCGTGATCGCGCGCCTCAAGAAGCCGCGTCACGAACAACCGCATGGTGCGGCTCGGGTCGACGAGCACTACCCGCATGGGAACCCTGGCATTGACGCAGGGTAACTAAACACAAAACCGTACACAAAACCTTGCGCGGATACGGGAATTGGCGTTGCCGAAATGGCGATTTGCGTGAGTTTTTAGCGCTGAGCAGCGGCGACGAGGCGTTCGGAGGTACGTTTGAGCAATCCGGGCGATTTGCCCAACCTTAGTCCTCGCCCGCGACTGCGCGGGGCAAGCCGTCATAGACCTCGTCGCGGCCCATGGGACTGCGGAAGTTGGGTACGCGCACCCGCTTGATCGAGCCGGTCACCGCGGGCTCGCCGCGCGCAAAGCGGTAGCCGGCGCGCGCCGCCACCACGTCGCCGGGGACAGGCGCTGGATTGCACACCTGCCGCGCGCTCGAACGGCGCATCAGGTCCACATGGATGTGGTCATAGTGGAAGGCGTTCGAACCGGGCGCGAGCACGGTCGAGAACTGCTGGCAGGCCGAGCCCTGCACGTCGCGCAGAAAACCCTGCTCCTCCGGCGCGCCGCGCCAGCCGTCCTTCACGGTCACCTTGCGGCCGTCGGCAAGCGTGAACGACGCGATATCCAGCGCATTGCCGAACGCGTGCTCCGAGATGCGCGCCCCGGGCTGGCCGTTCATGCCGCGGCACGAATAGGCCGAGATCTGGCGGATTTCCGCGACCTGCACGCCGAACCACTTCAGCGCCGCGGGCTGCACACCGCTAGCAAACCACGTGTCGAGCGCGGAGACGATCGGACAGGCGAGCGTCGCCGTCGGCGCCACCGCCACCGCACCCGTCGCAACCAGCGCGCGCTCGCGGCCAAGCGGCACCTGCTCGGCACCGCGCGGCGGATAGGTTTGCGGCGGATAGGGCTGCGCGGTGGCTGGCGCGCGATTGTCCGGCGCAGGTTCATAGGGAACGGGCTCGTAGGGGGCGGGCGCGCCATACTGCGGGCGCTGCGGATAGGCCTTCGGCGGCGCGCCGTACTGCGGGCGCGACGGATAGGCTTGCGCTGGCGCCTGCCCGGGCTGCGCGTTCTCATACTCGATGTCGTCGTCCGCATCGGCCGGCTCGCTGCCGGGCGGCTGGATCGGCATCGGTCTGCTCGGCGCGGCGGCTCGGGGATAGGTTTGCGGCTGCGGCGGATACGGATCGTAATAGGCCGGACGCGAGTAGTTGCCGGGCGGCGGCGCGGCGAGCGGCTGGCGGCAAAAACGTGCAGGAATCCCGCCGGGCGGACGCAACTCATCGGCAAAGCCGATCGCTGCGCCATCGCCGATTGCCGCGACCTTCAGGGGAAAATCCGCGCCGCAGATGCCGGGGCCGGAAATCGGCTCGACGCGCGCAAGCAACGGGCCTTCCTTCACCTGCCCCGACTTGAGGCAAGCGACCTCCGCCTCATGCCGCCACGCGTCGCGCTCCGCGAACATCACCTTGCCGCAGGCAGCGAGACCGAGGACGACGAGGGAGCCGACGAGATACCGGGCCACTCCGCGCGCCATGCGCGGAGAATGCGAGAGATTCCTTTAAGAATTCTTCAAGGAAGAAGTTAACGGGACGGGCGCAGGGGGCCGGCCGGGGCACGGGTGCGTTGCAAGGCGCGCGCGCTGTTCGTATGGATTGCCCGCCGCGAAGGCTCCGTCCGCCGGCTGCATCAGATTTTTGAGAAGAGGTCACATGAATCGCATTCTCATCACCGGCGCGGCCGGCAAGATCGGCAACACCCTGCGCCAGGGCTTGCGTAACCGCTACCCGATCCTGCGCCTCTCCGACATCGCACCGCTCGGTCCGGCCGCCGCGGGCGAAGAGATTGCGCCGGCCGATCTCACCGATCTCTCGTCCGTGGAAGCCGCCATGAAGGGCGTCGATTGCGTCGTCCACCTCGGCGCGATCCCGGGCGAAGACACGTGGGACGAGATCCTGCCGAACAACGTGGTCGGGACCTGGAACGTGTTCGAGGCGGCGCGGCGGCAAGGCGTGCGCCGCGTCGTCTATGCAAGCTCGCATCACGCGGTGGGCTTCTACCGGCGCGCGCGCGTGATCGACCAGAACGTCGTTCCGCGCCCGGACGGCATCTACGGGGTCAGCAAGGTATTCGGCGAGGCGGTCGGGCGCCTGTTCGCCGACAAGCACGGCCTTTCGGTCGCCTGCCTGCGCATCGGCGCGTTTCGCGACAAGCCGGAAGACCGGCGCCTGCTTTATGTGTGGCTCAGCCCGCGCGACGCCGTGCATTTGGTCCAATGCTGCATCGACGCGCCCGACTATCACTTCATCACGGTGTACGGGATCTCCGACAACGCGCGCAGTGGCTACCGCAACAAGGACCTCGATTTCCTCGGCTACAAGCCGCAGGACAAGGCAGAGGATTACGCGGCCGACATCATGCGCAGTCCCGACACCGAAGACCCGATCTCGCGGCAGTTCCACGGCGGCATGTACACGCCGATGGGATTCGACGGCGACACCGCGCGGATCGAGTAGCGTGAGTGAGCCCTAGTCGAGCTTGACGTTCGCGTCCTTGACGACCTTGGCCCACTTCGCGATGTCGGCTTGCAGCATCTCGAGAAATTTCTCCGGCGGCGTGATGAGCGGCTCGGCGCCCTGTGTGGCAAGGAACGCGATCATCTCCGGCGTGCGCAGGACGGCCTCCACATCGCTGTTGATCTTGCGCACGATCGCCATGTCGGTGCCGGCCGGAGCCAGAATTCCCCACCAGGGATTCACGTCGAAACCCGGAAATCCGGATTCCGCGATCGTGGGAATCTCGGGCGCGGCGGGGTTGCGCCGGCCGCTGCTGATCGCGAGTGCGCGGACTTTTTCGGTCCGGATCATCTGAAGGACGGACGGAACGCTGCTGAATGCGGCATCGACCTGCCCGCCGATCACATCGGTGATCGCCGGAGCGACGCCGCGATACGGAACGTGCAGCATCTTGATGCCCGACTCCGACTTGAGCATTTCGCCGAGCAGATGATTGACCGAGCCATTGCCCGACGACGCGTAGGTGAGCGCATCGGGCTTCGCGCGGGCGAGCGCGATGAATTCGCCGAGGTCCTTGGCGGGAAGCTTGGTGTGGACGATCATGATGAACGGCGTGCTGGCGAGCGTCGCGACGGTCTGGAAGTCCTTCACCGAGTCGAACGGAATTTTCGAGTAGAGGCTCGGGTTGATCGCCTGCGAGCCCGCATAGGTCACCAGCAGCGTGTGGCCGTCGGGCGCGGATTTCGCGACCGCGTCGGTGCCCACCACGCCGCCCGCGCCCGCGCGGTTCTCGACGATGACCGGCTGTCCCCATTTCTCGCTCAGCACCTGCGCGAACTTGCGCGCAAACACGTCGGTCGCGCCGCCCGGCGTCTGCGGCACCACGAACTTCACGACCCTGCCGGGGAATGGCTCGGCGGCTGCCAGCGGCGCGAATGGATTGAGGCAAAGAAGCGCGCACGCGAGCGCTGCCAGCATTGATCGGCGATGCATTGTGTTTCCTCCGTGCGCCACCTTAAGGCCGAAGCGCGATCTTGAGAACCTTGCCGTTGGCGTTGCGCGGCAGCGCGTCGAGAAACGCAATCGTGTCAGGCACTTTGTAGTCGGACAAGCGCTCGGCGCAGAAGCGCTTCAGCTCCGCTTCGGCAACACCCGGCTCGCGCGCGACAACGACCGCGTGCACCCGCTCGCCGAGCACCGGATCGGGCCGGCCGATCACCGCGCATTCGATCACATCGGGATGGCGCGCCAGGACGCTCTCGACTTCGATGCAATAGATCTTGTAGCCGCCGCGATTGATCATGTCCTTCTTGCGGTCGAACACGCGCACATAGCCCTGCGCGTCGATCGAGCCGATGTCGCCGGATTTCCAGTAGCCGCCGCAAAATGCGCTGGCATCGGCATCCGGATTATTCCAGTAGCCGGGGATGACCATCGGGCCGGCGAGCCACAACTCGCCGGCCGTGCCGGGCGCGACTTCGCGGCCGTCGTCGTCCATCACCACGAGATCGGTGCACGGCAGCGCCTTGCCGACCGTGTCGGCGCGCGTCGCGGCCTCGCCGAGCGGCAGCATCGTGACCGGCGAGGTCGTCTCGGTCGAGCCATAGACATTGACCAGCGTGAGGTTGGGCAGCGCCGCCGCGAGCCGCTCGATGGTCGCCTGCGGCATCGGCGCGCCGCCGAAACCGCCGATGCGCCACGCGCCAAGATCGAACTTCGCAAAATCCGGATCGAGCAGGCAGAGATTGTACATCGCCGGCACGAGCAGGCCGTGCGTCATGCGCTCGCGCGCCGCGATCTCCATGAAAGCCGCGCGCCTTGAAGGCCGGCATCAGCACCGTGCAGCCGCCGACGCGCAGCATCGTCAGGATGATCGCCACCAGACCCGTCACGTGCGAGGCCGGCACGGCCAGCACCGACACCTCACCGTCGCGCAGCGCCATGCCCTGTTCGTAGTGCATGAGCGAATGCACCGTGCCGAGGTGCGTGAGCATCGCGCCTTTCGGGCGGCCGGTGGTGCCGGAGGTGTAGAGCAGCGAAAAGATGTCCTCCTCGGCAATCGCCACGTCCGGCGCCGCGGCCGGACGCCGTCAGTTCGGCGAACGGCGTGCCCGGCCCCTCGCCGACCACGAAGCATTCGCGCAAATGCGGCAGCGCCGCCCGATCCGGCAGATGCTCGGCAAGATCGCCCTGATAGATCAGCCCCGCGGCCTCGCACTGCGACAGGATGAATTCGGTCTCGGGCTTGCGCTGCCGGATGCTCATCGGCACCACGATGATGCCGGTGCGCGCGCAGGCGAGCACCGCATAGACGAACTCGAAGCAATTCCCGAGCAGCAGCGCGAGGCGGTCGCCCTTGCGGAAGCCGCGCCGCGCCAGATTGCCGGCGACCTTCTCCACCATGGCATCGAGTGCCCGATAGCTGATGCGCTCATCGCCCAGCACCAGCGCGTCGCGCTCCGGATAGCGCGCGACCGCTTCGCGGAACATCGCATCGATATGCGCCGGGCGTTGCGCGAAGCAGCGCACGATGCGATTGCCGTAGTGCGTTTCGTAGCGAAGCGGGATCATCGTTCAGCGCGCCACGCGGGTCGGGCGCCCGAGCATGAAGCCGCCGTCGACTGTCAGCAATTGCCCGGTGACGAGCGCCGCATCGGCGACGAGCCACACGATCGTCTGCGCCACATCGTCGGCCGTGCAGGTCTTTTGCAGCGCCGCCGCGTCCGCCCAGCCGTCGCGCACGCGCTGATAGGCCTCATCGCCGAGCCCGACTTTCAGCCAGCGCGTCTCGATCAAGCCGGGCAGCACGGCGTTGACGCGGATCTCCGGCGCGAGATTGCGCGCGAGCGCCAAGGTCAAGCGTGTTCAGCGCGGCCTTCGAGGTCACGTAGGAATACGAACTGCCGTTGCCGTTGAGGCTGCCGACCGACGACACATTGACGATCGCGCCATTGCCGCCGCGCCGCATGTGCGGCGCCGCCGCGCGCGCCATCTGGTACGGGCCGATGACATTGACGGCGTAGACCTTCTGGAAATCCGCCGCGCTTTGCCCGTCGAGATCGCTTAAGGGCACGAACTGCGTGGTGCCGGCGCTGTTGACCAGTGCATCGACGCGCCCGAAACGCGCGACCGCCGCATCGACGGCGGCGCGGCAGGCGGCGTCATCCGCCACGTCGCCCTGTATCGCGACCGCATCGGCGCCTGCGGCCTTGCACGCCGCCACGCTCTCCTCGGCTTCCTTGGCGCTGCGGCTGTACACGATCGCGACATCGTAGCCGCGCTGCGCCAATGCGAGCGCGGTCGCGGCGCCGACGCCGGTCGCGCCGCCGGTCACGATTGCGGCGCGCTTTTCCACACCATTCTGGCCCGGCATGGCTCCTCCCCGTTTTGGTCTGATAATTATATTTGACAAATAATATGCACTTCGGCTTAGCTTCGCGGCAAGCGTCCAAAGAGACGCTCAGAAAACGCGTTTGTCAGGGAGGAGTCCACGTTGCCGCTGGACCTTGCCGCTGTCGTGGTGCCCAAGGCGTCGGACGTGCTCGCCGCAAAGCTGCGCGAGCTGATCCTGTCGAGCGGGCTCGCCGAGGGCACGCCGCTTCCCACCGAACGCGAACTCGTTACGCAATCGGGCCTAAGCCGCACTTCGGTGCGCGAGGCGTTGCGCGTGCTGGAAACCGAAGGCCTGGTGCTGACCAAGGCCGGCCGCGGCGGCGGCTCGCAGGTGCGGCGACCGGGCCGCGAATCCATCTCGCGTTCGTTCGAGCTGTTCGTGCGCAGCCACGGCGTGCGCTTCGAGGCGCTGCTCGAGGCGCGCGAGGCGATCGAGCCGGCCGCGGCGCGGCTTGCCGCGATCCACCGCTCCGACGAAGACCTCGCCGAGATGACGCGCATTCACCACGCGCTCGATCGCGTCACCGACGACGTCGGCGCACATGTGCGGCTGAATCTCGAATGGCACCGCGCCGTGGTGAGGGCGAGCCGCAACGAGTTGATGATCGCGTTCTTCGAGGCGATCGCGGACGCGGTTCACGACGTCACCGAAAGCCACAGTCTCTTTTCGCGCGAGATGCATCGCGAGGTCGTGCGCGTGCATGGGCGCGTGCTCGCAGCCATCGCCGATCGGGACGCCGACGCTGCGTTCCGCCGCATGCAGCGCCATCTCGGCGCATACAGCGCACTCGTCAAAAAGGCGACCGGGGGTATGGCGAACGGAAGCGGCACGACCCGGCGCAAGGCCGCTGCCCGGAGCAAACGCTGATGGCCGGCACCGTGGGCATCGATGTCGGCGGCACCTACACCGACCTCTATTTCTCCGGCGACGACGGCCGCGTGGAGCGCGTCATCAAGGTGCCGTCGACGCCGAACGATCCCTCCATCGGCCTGCTCGACGCGCTGCGCGCCGCCGAAATCAAGCCCGGCGATCTCGACCAGATCCTGCACGGCACCACCATCGCCACCAACGCAGTGATCGAGCGGCGCGGCGCGCGCTGCGCGCTGATCACCACGCGCGGCTTCCGCGATATTCTCGAACTCGGCCGGCGCGACCGGCCGCACATGTATGGGCTGACCGGCATCCAGCGCCCGCTGATCCCGCGCGACTGCCGCTGGGAGGTCGACGAGCGCATGGACTATCAGGGCAACGTCCTGATCCCGCTGCGCGCGCGGCAGGTGCGCGAGCTTGCGCAGGTGCTCAAGGGCGAGAACGTCGACGCCGTCGTGGTGTCGCTGCTGCACTCCTACGCCAATCCGGCGCACGAAGAGCGAAATCCGCGACATCCTGCATGAGGTCGAGCCCGCGTGGGAGATCGTGATCTCCTCGGGCGTCATCCGCGAATATTACGAGTTCGAGCGCACCAGCACCGCCGTGGTGCAGGGCTATCTCCAGCCGCTGGTCTCGCGCTACGCCAAGAACTTGCTCGCAGAAGCTCGGCGAATGGGGCTTCGACAAGCAGACGCTGATCATGCAGTCGAACGGCGGCGTGGTGCCGGTGAGCCAGCTCGCCAATCGCGCCGCCTTCATCGTGCGCTCCGGCCCCGCGGCCGGCGTGATGGCGGCGGCGGAGCTGGCGGCGGAGGCCGGCTACGACCGCATCATCACCGGCGACATGGGCGGCACCAGCTTCGACGTCGCGGTGGTGATCGAGGGCAAGCCGGCGATCGCCGAGAACACGCTGCTGGATTTCCGCATTCCGCTGCGCCTGCCGATGATCGACGTGCACACGATCGGCGCGGGCGGCGGCTCGCATCGCGCATATCGATCGCGCCGGCATCCTGCAGGTCGGACCGGAAAGCGCCGGCGCCAATCCGGGGCCGGTGTGCTGGGGCCGCGGCGGCACGCAGCCGACCGTGACCGACGCCAACGTCGTGCTCGCGCGCATCGATCCGTCGCGTCCGATCGGCATCGAGCGCGAGAGCCTCGACATCGAAGGCGCGCGCGCGGCGATCGGCGCGCTCGGCGCAGAAGATCGGGCTGAGCGTCGAGGAAACCGCCGAGGCGATCCTCGCCGTGGTCAACCAGCGCATGGCCGGGCCGCATCCGGCTGCTGTCGATCGAGCGCGGGCACGATCCGCGCGACTTCGCGCTGGTGGCGTTCGGCGGCGCCGGGCCGGTGCATGGCGCCGCACTGATGCAGGAAGTCGGCATCGGCGCGATGCTGGTGCCGCCCTATCCGGGCGTGCTCTGCGCCATGGGCTGCGCCTCGGCCAATGTGCGCTACGACTATTCGCGCACCGTCGAGCGCGTCATCACCGAGCTCGATCCGACGGCCATCGCGCAGATCATGCGCGAGCAGCGCGCCGAGGGCGAAGCCGCAGGTCCGCGCGAGCGAAGCGCCGGTCGAAGCGCTGAGCGCCGCGCATTCGTCGACATGGCCTATCTCGGGCAGATCCATGCGATGCGCGTGCCGGTCGAGGCCGACTGGTCCGTTCGAGCAGATGACCGCCGCCTTCAACGAAGCCTACAGGGCCGAGTTCGGCAACACGCTGGCCGGCATTCCGGTGATGATCATCAATGTGCGCACCACCGTCGAAGGCAAGCGCAAGCGCGCCGAGCGCCACATGAACGGCGCCGCCTCCACGCAGGCGCCGAAGGCGCACGCGCAGCGCCGTGTCCATTTCGCCAAATGGATGGACACGCCGATCTTCCGCCGCGGCGATCTCAAGCCCGGCATGACGCTCGCAGGCCCGGCGATCGTCGAGCAATCCGACACCACGACCGTGGTCGAGCCGCGCATGACGCTGCGCGTCGACCGCTTTCACAACCTGATCGTGGAGGCCGCATGACCGACCCCGTCACACTCGCGGTCGTGCGCGGCGCGCTGGAGCAGATCGGCGACGAGATGGATCTGCATCTCATCCACGCGGCGATCTCGCCGATCATCTCCGAGACCAACGACTGCGCGCACGGCATCTTCCATCCGACCACCGGGCGAGACGATCGCGCAGGGGCGCTACGGCCTGCCGGTGTTTCTCGCCAACATGCAGTTCACCGTCACCAACCTCATCACGCTGGTCGAGCAGGAAGGCGGCTTCAAGCCCGGCGACATGTGGATCGTCAACGATCCCTATGTGAGCGGCACGCACCTGCAGGACATCGTGCTGGTGTCGCCATACTTCGCGGACGGCGAACTGTTCGCGCTGCTCGCCAGCACCGGCCACTGGATGGACATCGGCGGCAGCGTGCCGGGCGGCTGGGCGCCGAAAGCGACCGAAATCCATCAGGAGGGCCTGATCATCCCGCCGATGAAGCTCTACGACCGCGGCAAGCTGAACGAGCAACTGGTGAAGATGTTCACCAGCAATGTGCGGCTGCCGGACCAGATCGCCGGCGATCTCTCGGCGATGTGCAACGTGTTCAACGTCGGGCGCCGCGGGCTCGATACGCTGCTCGCGCGCTACGGCCGCGAGAAGCTCGCCGACTGCATCCGCGAGATGATGGACCGCTCGGAAGCGCAGATGCGCTCCTACATCGCCGAGATCCCGGACGGCGCCTACACGTTCGAGGATATTTCGACAATGACGGCATCGTCGACGAGCCGGTGAAGCTCTGCCTGACGCTGACCAAGTCAGGCACCGACCTGCATTTCGACTTCACCGGCACCGACGGCGCAGACGCGCGGGCCGATCAATCTCGCGCTCACCACGACGCTGTCGAGCTGCTACGTCGCGCTCAAGCACATCTTCCCGGAAGTGCCGGTGAACGGCGGCGCGTTCCGGCCGACCAAGTTCAACATTCCGGAAGGCTGCCTGCTCGACGGTGAAGTATCCGACGCCGGTCGGCGGCTATCTCGAAGTCGTCGGCCGCCTGCTCGATGTCGTGTTCGGCGCGCTCGCGCAGGCGATCCCGCAGCGCACGCCCGCCGCCTCCTTCGGCACCACCGGCGTGACGACGGTCGCGGGCCGGCATCCGCGCACCGGGCGCTATTTCGTCTCGGTGTTTCCCTATCCGGGCGGCTACGGCGCCTACAACGGCGGCGACGGGCTCGTGCACGGCGTGACGCCGCAGAGCATGGCGAACTTCATGTCGATCGAGATGTCGGAGCACCGCTATCCGGTGCGCTTCAGGCATTTCGCGCTGCGCGAAGATTCCGGCGGCGCGGGCAAATTCCGCGGCGGCTGCGGCACGACCTATTCGTTCGAGCCGTGGAGCGATGTTCTCGTCTCGGTGCTCGGCGATCGCGTCGATCATGTGCCGTTCGGCGTCGCGGGCGGCAAATCCGCCGCGCCGAACGAGGTCAAGTATCGCAGCGGCAACGAGGAGTTCGTTCCGCCGCTGCGCAGCAAGTACGAGAAGCAGCCGCTCAAGGCCGGCGATCTGGTGATGAATTCCTCGCCCGGCGGCGGCGGCTTCGGCAATCCGCTCGAACGCGCGCTCGAGTCGGTCGAGCTCGATCTCAACCTTGGCTATATCTCGCGCCAGACCGCCGAGCGCGACTATGGTGCGGTCATCGCCGAGGCAAAAAGCCGTCGGCGAGCATACGCGCTATCGCCTCGATATCGCGGCGAGCGAGAGCCAGGCGCAACGGCGCGGCAAAAAATCAGGGAGCGCACACGTGAGTGCAGCAGACAGCAGCGGCGCATGGGAGCTGCCGCACGAATTCCGCCAGATGCAGGCAGACGGCGCGGCGCTTCATGCGCGAGCGCGTGGTGCCGGCCGAGAAGCCGCTGCCGCATGATGCCTACGCGCTGCCGGAGGACGTGCTGAAGCCGCTGCAGGAAGAGGCGAAGAAGCTCGGCTTCTGGCAACGTCGAGTCGCCCGCCGAATGGGGCGGCGCGGGCCTGAACCTGCTCGGTCAGGCGGTGGTCGCCGAGGAGTCCTCGCAGTGCAAGATGGGCCTCTACATCCCGGCCTGTCACGCCTTCGGCTGGGACCCGCCGAACGCGATCTTCCTCGGCCGCAAGGACCAGATCGAGAAATACGCCGTGCCGACGATGGCGGCCGGCGGCAAGACCTTCGTCGCGATCTCCGAGCCGAGCGGCGGCTCCGATCCCGGCCGCGCGATCCAGACGCGCGCCGTGAAGAAGGGCGACCGCTATTTCCTCAACGGCACGAAGGTCTGGATCTCGGGCACCGGCCAGTCGGACTGGGGGCTTGTGTTCGCGCGCACCGGCGACAAGGGCCGCGGCGGCGTCACGTCGTTCATCGTCGAGAAGAAGTTCAAGGGCTTCTCCTACAAGCCGATCCCGGTGATCCGCTCGTACTTCCCGTATGAGATCAGCTTCCAGGATTGCGAAGTGCCGGAGGAGAACCGCCTCGGCGGCGAGGGCGAAGGCTTCAAGCTCGCCGAGACCTGGCTGATCCACGCGCGCATTCCCTACGCGGCGGCCGTGATCGGCGTCGCGCAGGCGGCGCTGCAGCTCGCGATCGACTGGGCCAAGGAGCGCGAGACCTTCGGCTCGAAGCTCGCCGACAAGCAGGCGATCCAGTGGATGATCGCGGACTCGCGAGATCGAGCTGCGCGCCGCGCGCCTGCTGGTCTATCAGGCCGCCTGGAAGGGCGACCTCGGCCAGGACATCAAGGTCGACGCCTCGATCTGCAAGGTCTACGCGACCGAAGTCGCCGGCAAGGTGGTCGACCGCTGCATCCAGATGTTCGGCGGGCTCGGCGTCGCGCGCGAAATGCCGCTGGAGCGCTGGCATCGCGAGATGCGCATCAAGCGCATCGGCGAGGGTCCGTCCGAAGTGCACCGCATGGTGGTCGCGCGCGACCTGCTCGGCGGCCAGCGCAAGAAACCCGCTGAAGCGAAGGCTTGAGCCATGTCGATCGACGTCGACGTCACGGACGGCATCGCCACCATCACGATCAACCGCCCCGAGCGGATGAACGCGATGGATGCCGAGCACTACAAGGGCCTCTCGCAGGCCTGGATGCGCGTGCGCGACGACGCCGCGATCCGCGTCGCGATCATCACCGGCGCGGGCGAGAAATCGTTCTCCTCCGGCGCCGACATCAAGAGCTTCCTCACCGCGCCCGCCGGCCTCGACGAGATGTGGCTGACGCAGCGCGATCAGTTGCTCAACCGCGGGCTGGAAGTGTGGAAGCCGGTGATCGCGGCGGTGAACGGCTATTGCCTCGCGGGCGGCATGACGTTGCTGCTCGGCACCGACATTCGCATCGCGGCCGAGCATGCGACGTTCAACATCGCGGAGGTCAAGCGCGGCATCCTGCCGGGCAACGGCGGCACGCAGCGCATCCTCGATCAGCTTCCCTATGCGATCGGCATGGAGCTGCTGCTCACCGGCGACTCCATGGATGCGCAAAAGGCGCTGCACTACGGCCTGATCAACAAGGTCGTGCCGAAAGAGAAGCTGATGGAGACCGCGCGCGAGACTGCGAAGAAAATCGCCGCGAATGCGCCGCTCGCCGTGCAGGCCGCCAAGGAGATGGCGGTGCGCTCGCGCGAAATGGACCGCACCACCGGGCTGCGCTTCGAGGCGGTGATCAATCGCATGCTGCAGTTCACCGAGGACGCGAAGGAAGGCCCGGCGGCCTTTGCCGAAAAGCGTCCGCCGAACTTCAAGGGGCGCTGAGATGACGCGCAGTCGCCCTACCCGCTCGCCGGCATCACGGTTGTGGATCTGAGCCAGATCTACAACGGCCCCTACGCGACCTTCCTGTGCGCGCAGGCCGGCGCCGAGGTCATCAAGGTCGAGCCGAAGGGCGGCGAGCATCTGCGCCGGCGCGGCGTGGTCGGCGGCGCGGCGCTTCCGTTCGCGATGCTCAACGCCAACAAGCGCTCGGTCTCGCTCGATCTGAAGAATCCGCAAGGCCGCGACCTGCTGATCGAAATGGTCAAGCGCGCCGACGTGCTGGTGGAGAATTTCGCGCCCGGCGTGATGGAGCGGCTCGGCCTCGGCGTCGCGGCGATGCACAAGATCAACCCGCGGCTCGTCTACGCGCAAAGCTCCGGCTACGGCCAGGAGGGCCTCTATCGCGACTATCCGGCGATGGACCTGACCGTGCAGGCGATGTCCGGCATCATGGACATCACCGGCTTCCCGGAGCGCGAGCCCGTCAAGGCCGGCCCGGCGCTGTGCGACTTCTTCGCCGGCGTGCATCTTTACGGCGGCATCGTCACCGCGCTGCTCGATCGCGAGCGCACCGGCCGCGGGCGCACCGTCGAGGTCGCGATGCTCGATTCGGTCTATGCCTCGCTCGCCTCAACGCTCGGCATGTGCTTCGGCGTCGGCTGGAAGGATGCGGCGCGCACCGGCAACCGCCACGGCGGGCTCGCGGAGTCGCCCTACAACGTCTACCCGACCAGCGACGGCTACATCGCGATCATCTGCGTCGGCGAGCAGCACTGGAAGAATCTGCTCGACGCGATGGGCCGCGCGGAGCTTGGCGCCGACCCGCGCTTTGCGAACCTGAAGACGCGCGTCGCCCACATGGATGTGATCGACGATCTCGTGAGCGGCTTCACCAGGCAATACAACAAGCAGGATCTGTTCGCGCTGCTGATGAAGCATCGCGTGCCGTGCGCGCCGGTGCGCACCTTGATGGAGGTGGTGAACGATCCGCACCTGCATCAGCGCGGCATGCTGCAATGGATCGATCATCCGGAGCTCGGCCGCATCGTCGTGCAGTCGAGCCCGATGCGCTACGACGGCGCGCCGCCACTGCCGCACGAGCCGAGCCGCAGCGCTCGGCGCCGACAATGAGAGCGTGCTGAGCGGCTGGCTCGGCCTATCCCAGGACGAAGTTGCGCGGCTCACCCAAGAGGGCGTCATCTGATGCGCGGCAAATACGTCATCGCCGGCATCGGCCACACCAAGTTCGGGCGCCTGCCCGGGCGCGGCACGGTCTCGATGAATGTCGAGGCCTGCCGCAACGCGCTCGCCGACGCCGGCATCGAGAAGTCCGCCGTCGATGCGCTGTTCGTGAAGGTGCCGACCTCGAAGTATTCCTCGATGTACGGCCAGACGCTGGCCGAGGCGATGCGCCTGCAGCCGAAGGTCGGCGGCGTGTGGGATCAGGGCGGCGCCACCAACATCAGCATGATCTCGTTCGCCTGCATGGCGATCGACGCCGGCCAGTGCGACGTCGCAATCGTGTGCCTCGCCGACGATCCGAAGACCGGCACGCGCCAGGCCTACGAGAAGGCCTGGGGCGACGACGCCGCCTATGGCTGGTTCTCGGTCGCCGCCGGTTATGGCCTGACGATGCAGCGGCATATGGCGGAATACGGCACCAAGCCCGAGCAATTCGGCGAGATCGCGGTCGCGGTGCGCAATCACGGCGCCAACAATCCGCACGCGGCGCTGCGCGTGCCGCTCACGCTCGACAAATACATGGAGTCGCCGTTCATCATTGAGCCGCTCAAGCGCGACGACATCTGCCTCGTCTCCGACGGCGCCGCCGCCGTCGTCGTGATGAGCGAGACAGCGCGCGAACGAGCTTGGCGTGAAGGCGCCGGTGAAAATCCTCGGCTTCGGGCAGGGGCAGACGTCCTACGACGTGCCGCTGCGCCCGGTGCTGACCGAGACGATGGCGAAGGCGTCCGCGCAGACCGCGTTCAAGATGGCGGGGCTTGCGCCGAAGGACATCGACGTCGCGCAGATCTACGACTGCTACACCATCGCGGTGATGATGACGCTGGAGGACTACGGCTTCTGCCGCAAGGGCGAAGGCGGCAAATGGGTCGAAGGCGGGCGGGTCGCTGCCGGCGGCGAATTGCCGATCAACACCTCCGGCGGGCTTCTCTCCGAGACCGGGATGCCGGGCTTGCAGCTCGTGATGGAGGGCGTGCGCCAGATGCGCGGCACCTCGGTCAATCAGGTGAAGGATGCCGCGACCTGCGTCGTGTCGAACCAGGGCGGCATCATGACCACGCACTCGACCTTGATTTTGGGGCACTGAATGAGCTTTCCGCTGCCCGAACCGACGCCGCTGTCGCAGCCCTATTGGGATGCGCTCGAGCACGGCCGGCTTACGTTCCAGCGCTGCCGCAAGTGCGCCAATGCATGGCTGCCGCCGCGCGCGCGAGTGTCCCGAGTGCCTCGCCGCCGAATGGGACTGGACCGAGGCGTCAGGCAAGGGCCGCGTGATCTCCTGGGTGATCTATCACCACGCCTATCACGAGGCATTCAGGGAGCGCCTGCCCTACAACGTCACGCTGGTCGAACTCGACGAAGGCCCGCGCCTCATCACCAACATCGTCAATCCGGATGCCGGCATGAAGGCCGAGCGGCCGGTGAAACTGAAGATCGAGGACGAACACGGCGTCGCGCTCGCGCGCTTCGCACTGATCTGAACTGACATTGCAAAAGAACACAAAAGGGAGGAATGCCATGACGAGGAACAGTCTCGCTTGCTCGCGGCGATCGCCGCAACTTGCTGACTCACCGGCGCCGCGTTCGCGCAGGAGCCGATCCGCATCGGCGCGATCAATCCGTATTCCGGCCCGGTCGCGCTCTATGGCGACGAAGCTCGCGCGCGGCTATCAGCTCGCGATCGACGAAGCCAACGCCAAGGGTGGCGTGATCGGGCGCAAGCTCGAACTGCTGCGCGGCGATGCCGGCAACCCGCAGCAGGGGATCGCGGCGGTCGAGAAGCTCGCCGCCGACAAGGTCGACGTGTTCGTCGGCACCTACATCAGCGCCGTGTCGAACGCGGCGAGCGACGCGGCGCTGCGCTACAGCAAGATCTACTGGGACACCAATGCGCTCGCCTCCGACCTGACGCCGCGCGGCCTGCCGAACTTCATCCGCAGCGGGCCCTATGCGTCGAGCTTCGCGCAAGTGTCGGCCAATGCCGCCAAGGACCTGCTCGGTCCGGCGATCGGCAAGCCGATCAAGGGCCTGAAGGTCTGGATCGAGAGCGAAGACTCGATCTACGGCACCTCGATCGCCAAGCAGCAGAAGGAATTGCTGGAGAAGGAAGGCGCGACCGTCGTCGGCGTCGGCGCGCATAATTTCCGCGCCGCGGACCTCACGGACTCGGTGTTGCGCGCGAAGGGCGCCGCGCCGGACATCTGGATCAACACCGGCTACGTGCCGGACGGCAACCTGCTGCTGCGCACGATGCGCGAACAGGGCGTTCAAGCCGGCCGCGATCCTGCTGGTCGGAACCGGCGACACGTTCGAGACGCTTGAATCGCTCGGCGCCGAATATCTCGAAGGCATCACGATCGTCGGTTATCCGCGCCCGGACCAGACCGAGAGCCTACGGCCCCGGCGCCGCCGCCTATCTCGCGGCCTACAAGGCGAAATATCAGCGCGATCCGATCGCCCCGCAGGGCATGGCCGCGTATGTGGGCGTGCAGATGCTGATCGAGGCGATCGCGGCGGCGGGCTCCGTCGACATGGAGAAGGTGCGTGCCGCCGCAGCCAAGATGGACAAGCCGCGAGAAGAGCTACGCCACCGGCTTCGGCGTGAAGTTCGACGCGCAGTTCCAGAACACCCGCGCGTTCCCGACGGTGGTGCAGTGGCAGTCCGGCAAGATCGTCACGGTATTCCCGAAGGAAGCCGCGCAGCCAAACGTCAAGCTCGTCAACCTGCCGCGCAAGTAGCGAGCGTGCATCCGGCCGGGCCCGCATTGCGGGCCCGGCTAGCCGCGCCCGGCTGATGGAAACGTTCCTCAACATCCTGATCTCCGGCATCCTGCTCGGCGGGATCTACAGCCTCGTCAGCATCGGGCTGAACCTGATCTTCGGCGTCGTGCGCATCGTCAATTTCGCCCAGGGCGAGTTCGTGATGATCGCCATGTATGCGACCTTCTTCTGCTTCGCGAAGTTCGGAATCGGCCCGTACTACGCGGTGTTTCTGGTCGCGCCGCTGATGTTCGTCGTCGGGCTCGTGGTGCAGCGGCTCGTGCTGCAGCCGCTGCAGA
Source organism: uncultured Alphaproteobacteria bacterium (assembly GCA_963800695.1). Classification (GTDB taxonomy): domain Bacteria; phylum Pseudomonadota; class Alphaproteobacteria; order Rhizobiales; family Xanthobacteraceae; genus PALSA-894. Next base: position 231,380 of record CAWDCA010000005.1, read on the forward strand.
ACGAGCCGATGATGCAGGTCTTCGCCACCTTCGGCCTGCTCATCCTGTTCGAGAACTCCGTGCTGGCGATCACGCGCGGCGAAGGCTACAGCCTCGCCGGCGCCTATTCGGGCAGCGTGATCGAGCTGTTCGGCCTGAGGGCAAGCATCGCGCGCGTGATCGTGTTCGTCGCGGTGTCCGGCATCGCGCTCGGCCTGATGCTGTTCCTCTCGCGCACCATGGCCGGCAAGGCGATCCGCGCCGTGATCCAGGATCGCCAGTCCGCGCGGCTGATGGGCATCAATGTCGAGCGCACGTATCTGCTGACCTTCGCGCTCGGCGCCGCGCTCGCCGGCGTTGCGGGCGCGCTGCTCGCACCGATCTACACGCTCTCGCCCTACATCGGCGGCAACTTCATCCTCGCGGCCTTCGCGGTCGTCGTGCTCGGCGGGCTCGGCAGCGTGCCGGGCGCCTATATCGGCGGGCTTCATGGTCGGCCTGATGGAAGGCTTCGCCGGATACTACGTCGATCCCGCGCTGAAGCAGGCGATCTGGTTCATCATTTTCGTCATCGTCCTCGTCGTGCGCCCGTCCGGCCTGATGGGCCAGGCTGGCGCCGAAGAGGTCGGCCTGCGCGAGCAAACGTGATGCACGCGCCGCAGCCGGCCGCGGCCCGCGCCGCCTTCGTTCGGCGTTCAGCTTGCGCGATATGCCGGCCTGCTCGCGCTCAGCGCGTGCCGCTCGCTGCTGCTGTGGGGCAATCCCTACTGGGTCAACGTGCTGGCCTACACGTATCTGTTCGCGGCGCTGGCGGCCGCATGGAACATCATCGGCGGCTTCGGCGGGCAGTTCTCGCTCGGGCACGGCGTGTTCTTCGCAATCGGCTCCTACTCGGTCGCGCGGCTCTATCTCGATCTCGGCGTGACGCCGTGGCTTGGCGATTTTCCCGGCGGCCGCGCTCGCCGACCGTCGTCGCGCTGCTGATCTCGTGGCCGACGTTCCGGCTGCGCGGGCCGTTCTTCGCCATCGCCACCATGGCGATCAACGAGGCCTGCTTCGCGCTCGCAAACTACAGCGACAGGCTCACCGGCGGCCCGCGCGGGATCCTGATTCCGTTCCGCGCCGGCCTCTCCAACATGATCTTCATCGAGCGCTGGAAATACGCGCTGCTGATGTTCGCGTTCATGATCGATCGTCGTGCTGATCACCGTCTGGCTGCGCCGCGCGCGGCTCGGCCACTATCTGCTTGCGGTGCGCGCCGACGAGGACGCGGCGCGCGCCGCCGGCATCAACGTGCTCAAGGTCAAGCTGCAGGGTATGGCGCTCTCCGCGTTCCTCACCGGCATCGGCGGCGGGCTGTTCGCCATGTATGTGCGCGTGCTCGATCCGCCGACGCCTGTTCTCGCTGCCGGACATCGGCGTGAAGTTCGCGCTGATTTCGCTGATCGGCGGCATCGGCACCATCATCGGCCCGGTCGTCGGCGCGCTGTTGATCGTGCCGCTGGAGAATTATCCTGCGCGGCACGCTCGGCGGCGAAATTCCGGGCGGCCATCTCATCATTCTCGGCGCGATCCTGGTCGCGGCGTCGCTGTTCCTCAAGCGCGGCATCGTCGGCGCCGTGCTTGCCGCGGTGCGCCGCGCGCGGGGGCGCGGATGACCGAGCACTTCCTCTCGGTCGAGCAGGCGACGCGGCGTTTCGCCGGGCTCGTCGCCGTCGACTCCGTGTCGTTCGCGCTGGACCGCGGCGAGATCCTCAGCCTGATCGGGCCGAACGGCGCCGGCAAGACCACGCTGTTCAATCTCATTACCGGCCAGCTCAAGCCGAGCGACGGCGCGATCATGTTCCGCGACGAGCGGATCGACACGCTGCCGCCGCACGCGCGCGCGCAGCGCGGCATGGGCCGCACGTTCCAGATCGCCAAGCCGCTCACCGGCCTGACCACGCGCGAGAACGTCATGGTCGGCGCGTTTCTGCGGCACCGCGCCTACGCCGACGCCTACGATCGCGCGAGCGCGGTGCTCGCCGAGGTCGGGCTCGACGCGCGCGCCGAAGTGCCGGCCGCCGAACTGACACTGAGCGAGCGGCGCCGCCTCGAAGTCGCCCGCGCGCTCGCGCTCGAACCCGAGTTGATCCTGCTCGACGAGGTGATGGCGGGCCTGAACGCCACCGAAGTCGCGCAGGTCATCGACCTGATCCACCGCCTCAATGCGCGCGGCATGACGTTCCTTGTGATCGAGCACAACCTGAAGGTCGTGCGCGCGTTCTCGCGCCGCGTGATCGTGCTCGATCACGGCGCCAAGATCGCCGAGGGCAGCGCCGCCGACGTGCTGAGCGACCCCGAGGTGATCCGCGCCTATCTCGGCAAGAAGCACGTGGGGCACGCATGACGCTGCTCGACGTGCAGGGGATCGGCTCGGGCTACGGCGACGTGCCGGTGCTGAGCGACGTCAGCCTCACGGTCGGCGCGGACGAGATCGTGTCGGTCGTCGGCGCCAATGGCGCGGGCAAGACCACGCTCTTGAGCACCATCTCCGGGCTCCTGCCCTGCACCGCCGGCACGATCCGCTTCGACGGCGAAGCAGATCGAGCGGCTCGCCGCGCATGACGTCGTGACGCGCCGCCTTGTGATGGTGCCGGAAGGCGGGCGGCTGTTCCCGTTCATGACGGTGCTGGAAAATCTCGAGCTCGGCGCGTTCAATGCGAGCGCGCGGCCCGAACGCTGAAGGCGTCGCTCGACGATGTGCTGGCGCACTTCCCGATTCTGGCGGAGCGCCGCGAGCAGCTGGCCGGTAGCCTGTCGGGCGGCGAACGGCAGATGTGCGCCATCGCGCGCGCCATGATGAGCCAGCCGAAGCTGCTGATGCTCGACGAGCCGTCGCTCGGCCTGTCGCCGCAGATGGTCGAGCGCGTGTTCGAGCTGATCCTCTCGCTCGCGCGCGCGAAAGGAATCGCGGTCCTGCTGGTCGAGCAGAATGTCGGCGATGCGCTCGGCATGGCGAACCGCGGCTATGTCATCGAGCGCGGCCGCGTGGTGAAATCCGGCACCGGCGAAAGCCTGTTGGCGGACGCCGACGTGCAGCGTGCCTATTTGGGACTGTGAACAGATGAGCCAGCAGATCGTCATCGTCACCGGAGGAAGCCGCGGCATCGGGGCCGCGACCGCGCGGCTGCTCGGGCGCGAGAAGGCGCCGTCATCGTCAACTACCGCAGCGCCGAGCCGAAGCCGACGCCGTTGTGAAGGACATTAAATCGTCGGGCGGCGAGGCCGTCGCGGTACAGGGCGATGTCGGCAACGAGGACGACGTGCTGCGCCTGTTCGCCGAAACCGATCGCGCGTTCGGCCCGCTCACCGGTCTCGTGAACAATGCCGGGATCACGGGCGGCGACGAAGCGCCGCATCGAGGCGCTGACGTTTGCCGGCATCATGGAGACGATGCGCGTCAATGTCGCCGGACAATTGCTGTGCGCGCGCGAAGCCGTCAAGCGCATGTCGACGCGCAACGGCGGCAAGGGCGGCGCGATCGTGAACGTCTCATCGCTCGGCGCGCTCACCGGGTCGCCCGGTGCATTCATCGACTACGCGGCCTCGAAGGGCGCGCTCGACACCGCAACGCTGGGGCTCGCCGCCGAAGTGGTCGGCAGCGGCATCCGCGTCAATGCGGTGCGGCCGGGCTTGATCGATACGGACATCCACAACGATCTGGGCATTCCGGATCGCGTCGCGCGCTTCGGCCCGAAGATGCCGATCGGCCGCGCCGGCACGCCGGAAGAAGTCGCCGAGGCGATCGTGTGGCTGCTCTCGGACAAGGCCTCCTACGTCACCGGCGAGTTCATCAACGTGACCGGCGGCGCGCGTTAGGACATCGCCGCCTTGGTCTTGAACGCCGGGTGATCGTCCGGCACATCGATCAGCATCGCCAGCAGCACGGAGCTGCGCGACTTGCCGTGAGTGTCGAGGTTGAGGCTGTCGTTCACGCCGCCCTGCAAGGTTTCCTCGAGCACGAAGTTGAATGCGCCGAGGTTCGGCAGCGCATAGCGCGTGACATTGCCGCGCACGAGTTTTCCGAAATGTTTTCGCACCGCGTCGGCCGTGACCTCGCGCTCCAGCAGCGCGTAGTCCTCGGCGCGATACGGGATCAGCGACATGGTCTGCGAGTCGCCCTTGTCGCCGGTGCGGCTGTGCGCCACGTAAAACAGCTCGATCTTTGCCACGCTCATGCCTCCACGAACGCCCAGCGCGGCGTCACTTTCTCGCGCGGCACGAACGTCGTGTAGGTGCGGATCGTCGGGCGGCTCGCGATGCGCACGCCGCCGCCGCCGGCCGGGCCATTCACATAGAGCGCCTCGACCTCCGTGATCAGCCGGTCGGCCGCGGCCTGATCCGGCACGCGCGCCGCCACCCTCAGGCGCACATCGCGCACAGTGATGCGCGGCTTCCCCCGGCCAGGCGCTGTTCAAGCCGATCAGGTCGTATTGGATGGTCTGGTTGCCGAGCATCGGGTCGCGCGCGGCACGCTTGGCGATGATGTCGGCGGCGAGCCGCGCGCGCGCCTCGCAATTGATGCCCGCGTACGAAATCTCGATCTCCGCCAGCACACCGCTGTCGACGCCGATCAGCACTTTCAGCGTGTCCGGCCGCCGGTGCCCGCGCGCGCCGGTGAGACGCACCTCGTTCTCGCTGGACTCGGCGAGGTCGAGGCCGGTCACGTCGAGCGCGATGTCGGGCGTCAGATACGCGGCGGGATCGTGCATCTCGTAGAGGATCTGCTCGGTGATGGTGTGGCGGTCGATGCGCCCGCCGCTGCCCGGCGGCTTGGTGATGGTGATCGAGCGGTCGTCGCGGATCTCCGCGATCGGGAAACCGATGCGGTCGACATCGGGCACGTCCTTCAGGCCCGGCTCGGCGAAATAGCCGCCGGTCGCCTGCCCGCCGCATTCCAGCAGGTGGCCCGCGAGCACGCCGCACGCCATCGCGTCGTTATCGTCCGCCTGCCAGCCGAGCGCCGCCATCGCGGGACCGAGCGCCAGCGCCGAGTCCGTCACGCGCCCGGTCACGATCACGTCGGCGCCGGCCGCGTAGGCCGCCGCGATCGCGTCCGCGCCGAGGTACGCATTGGTGCAGATGATGTCGGTGCCGAGCCGCGATACGGGCTCGCGGGTTTCCAGCAGGATCGGATCGCTCGCGCGCACCAGTTCGGTCACATCGTCGCCGGTCACCGCCGCGACCTTCATCGTGATGCCGCGCTCGCGCGCGAGCCGCGCGATCATGCGCGCGCAAGCTTCCGGCGCAGCGCCCCCGGCATTGGTGACGAATTTCGTGCCATGCTTCGCCATCGCGGGCAGCAGCACCTCGAGCCGCCCGGCGAGATTGTCCCAGTAGCCGCTGCCGCCCTTGCGCCGCGCGACATGCAGCAGCGCGAGCGTGCGCTCGGCCAGCGTTTCGAGCATCAGCACGTCGATGTCGCCGCGCTCGACCAGTTCGAGCGCCGCATCGACGCGGTCGTTGAAGAAGGCCGAGCCGCCGCCGATGCGGATCGCTGCCCGGTTTGCGCTGGCGCGTTTTCATGTCACGCTTCCCTTGAATTTCGCCGGCCGCTTGGCGTGGAACGCCTCGACGCCCTCCTTGAAGTCGTCGGACTGGCGCAGCCGGCTGTAGCAATGGCCTTCCAGCTCGATCGCGATCGAGAGCGTCGAAGTCCTCGGTGTCGTTGAGCAGCTTCTTGGCCGTGCGCTGCGCCAGCGGCGAGAACGTGCGCAGCTCGTCCACCAGCGCGTCGGTGGCTTTTCAAGTTCGGCGTCCGGCACGCATTCGGTCGCGATGCCCCACTCGTAGGCTTGGCGGCCGGGAATGCGCTTGGAGCGCATCACGATGTCCTTGGTGCGCGTGATGCCGATGATCTTCTGCAGCCGCGCCGAGCCGCCGGAGCCGGGGATCTGGCCGAGCCGCTGCTCGGGCAGCGCATAGAAGCAGGTCTCCGACACGATGCGGAAATCGCAGGCGAGCGAGAGCTCGAACCCGACGCCGAACGTGAAGCCGCGGTTCGCCACGATCACCGGCTTCGCGCAGCGCGCCGGCGCCGCGATGTTCCAGGCGAGTTTCGACACGGTTTCCGGCGTCGCCTCCATGAAGCCCTTGATGTTGCCGCCGGAGGAGAAGTGCTCGCCGATCGCGCGCACCACGATCACGCGCACGCGCGCATCCTCGTCCAGTGCCTCGAACACGAGGCGGAGCTGGTCGCGCTGCGGCATCGACACGATGTTGAACGGCGGCCGGTCGAGGATCACGTCGGCGCGCTCGCGCGCCGCATCGATCTCGACGCGGAAGCCGTCGAGCGTCGCGAGGCGCGGGTCGGTGAAGGTCGTCATGCGGCGGTTCCTTTTTCGCTCTCGTATTCGCCCGCCACCAGCTTGCGGCGCAACAGCTTGCCGACCGGCGATTTCGGAATCGCCGTAACGAACACATAGCGGCGCGGGCGCTTGAAGGCCGCAAGTCCCGACGTGCGGCAGAACTTGTCGAGCTCGGCCTCGCTCACGGCGGCGCGCCGCTTCACGAAAGCGGCAACGATCTTGCCCCAGCGCTCGTCCGCGAGCCCCACCACCGCCACCTCGGACACCGCCGGATGCAGCGACAGGCAGCTTTCGATCTCGACCGGCGAGACGTTCTCGCCGCCGGTGATGATCATGTCGTCGACGCGGCCGGTGACGAACAGGTCGCCATCAGCATCGAAGTATCCGGTATCGCCGGTGAAGTACCAGCCCTGCCGCAGCGCCTTGGCGTCGGCGTCGGGGCGCTGCCAGTAGCCCTCGAAGGCCTCGTCGCTCGAAAGATGCGCGATGATCTCGCCTTCCTCGCCGGCGGACGCGACCTCGTCCGCTGACGTTGCGCCGAGCTTCACGACGCGAATGAGCTGGTTGATGCCGGCGCGGCCGGCCGAGCCGGGCTTTTTCGGCGCGTTCTGATCGATGGTGAAGGTGTAGATTTCCGAGGAGCCGTAATGATTGACGAACAGGTCGGGCTTGAACGCAGCGGTGAGCGATTTCAACAGCCCATCGGTCATCGAGGCACCGGCGAAGCCGAGCTTGCGCACCGAACGCACATCGGTCTGTGCGAAGCGCGGATGATGCAGCAGGTCGTGATAGAGCGTCGGCACCAGATAGAGATTGGTGATCTTCTCCCGTTCGATCAGTTCGAGCGCGCGCGCCGCATCGAAGCGCGGCAGGCAAACGAACGTGCCGCCGATCAGCGACATGGCCAGCAGCGAGCGCACGCCCATGGTGTGATAGAGCGGCATCACGCCGAGCGTGACCTCGCCTGTGCGGTACATGTTCTGCGCCACATGCGCGAGCGCGGCGGCGCGTTCGGCGCGCTGGCGGCGCGGCACGCCCTTGGGGCGCGCCGTGGTGCCGGAGGTGTAGAGCATCACCGACCACGCTTCGGCATCGGCGCGCGGCTGCGCGTCGGGTGCCTTGAGCTTGAACCATTCGGCGAAGTCATCGACGCTCATGCCGGGGCAGCCCGCCTTGCAGCCGTGCGCCGCCTCGGCCGACACGTCCTCGTAGATCAGCGCCTTCGCGGCGGAATCCGCGCAGAAGAAATCGAGTTCGTCCGCAGTCGCGCGCCAGTTCACCGGCGTGATGATGACTCCGGCGAACTGGCAGGCCCAATGCAGGGTCGCGGCCTCCCAGCGGTTGGTCAGCACGGTGACGAGATGATCGCCCGGTTTCAGCCCGAGCGTATCGAGGCCCGCCACGACGGAGGAAATGCGCCCGTACCACTGCCGATAGGTGAGCCGCACCGCGCCATCGACGATCGCGAGCGCATCCGGATCGCGCGCGACGCTCGCCAGGAAATCTGGTGCCGAGATCGAACATGCTAGCCCAGCATCTCCCGCAGCCTGTAGCGGATGATCTTGCCCGATCCGGTGCGCGGGATCGACTCGATCAGGTGCACGGCGTACGGAACCTTGTAGGCAGAGAGCTGCGCGCGGCAATGCGCCAGCAGCGCGCCGGTCTCGATCGCCTGACCCTTGCGCGCCACCACGAACAGCGCCGGCACTTCGCCGAGCGAGTCGTGCGGCACGCCGACCACCGCGCAATCGAGCACCGCCGGATATGTATTCACCGCTTCCTCGATCTCGGCCGGCGCGATGTTCTGCCCGCCGCGGATGATCAGCTCCTTCAGCCGCCCCGTGATGGTGAGGAAGCCGTTCGCGTCGCTCTTCGCAAGGTCGCCGGTGTGATACCAGCCGTCACGCAATGCCTTCGCGGTCTCCTCCGGCTTGTTGTGATAGCCGGGCATCACGTTCGGCCCGCGCACGATCAACTCGCCCTCCTCGCCCGGCGCGACATCGCGCGCATGCACGGCGTCGACGATGCGCACGCTCAGCCCCGGCACCGGGAAGCCGCACGAACCGGGCACGCGCGCGCCGGTCGGCCAGTTCATCGTCACCATCGTGGAGGTTTCGGTGATGCCGTAGCCGTCGAGCAGCGGCACGCCGAAGCGCTCCTCGAATTCGCGGTTGAGCGTCGCCGGCATGATGGCGCCGGCCGAGATGCAAAGGCGCAGGTTGGGAAACCCGATGCTGTGCTCGTCGCGCGTCGCCTGCAACAGATAGTGAAACATGGTCGGCACGCCGGGGAACACCGTGAACTCGCCGGTTTGCAGCAGCCGCACGGCCTCGCTCACGGAAAATTTCTCCATGATGTATTCGCTCGCGCCGGTCGCCAGCACGCCGAGCACGGAAATGTTCAGCGCGTAGGAGTGAAAAAGCGGCAGCGGCGAGAGCACCGTGTCGCGCTCGGAGAGGCCCGCGATCGGCGCCCAGCACGCCGCCACGATCCAGAGCATGCCGTGCACGGTGAGCAGCACGCCCTTGGCGCGGCCGGTCGTCCCGGAGGTGTAGAGAATGAACGCGGGTGAATGGATGTCGCCGGGATCGCGCGGTGCGGATCTTGGCGGCGTCGAGGCCAGTGTTTCGTAATCCGTCGCGCCCGCGCCGCCGATGAGGATCACGGTGGCGAGCGACGGCGCATTCGCTTTCAGTTTCCCGACCAGATCGGCGCGCTCGGCGGTGGTGACGATGGCGCGGCAATTCGCATCAGCCAGCCGGTACGCGATCTCCGGGTCGCTCGCCTCGTAGCTGATCGGCACGCTGATCGCGTTCGCGCGCGCGATTGCCAAGCATGTCTCGACCCACGCGACGCCGTTCGGCAGCAGCATCGCCACCGTTTCGTTGGGGCCGATGCCGAGATCGGCGAGATGACCGGCGAGATTTCCTGTCCGCTCGCGCAGCGCCACATACGAGACTGCACCATGCGCGTCGCGATAAGCGATCTTGGCGCCGCGCGCCGCCGCGTGGCGTTCGAGCAGGACATGAATCGGTGCGATCAGGTCCGCATGCAGCATCGTTACACCATGCTGAAGCCGCCGCTGATGCTGAGCGTCTGCCCGGTGATCCAGCCCGAGCGCGGCGAGGCGAGCAGCGCGACCGCGGGCGCGATGTCGTCGGGCATGCCCAGCCGCCGCACCGGATAAAGCCGCGTGAGCTTCTCGCGGTTCTCCTCCACCCAGGCCTTGTCGTGCGCGGTTTCAACGAGGCCAAGCGAGACCGTGTTGGCGGTCGTGCCGGAGCGGCCGAACTCGCGCGCCAGCGACTTCATCAGCGCGACCACGCCGGCGCGCGCCGCCGCGACGATGGCGAGGCCGGATTCGCCGACCCGCGAAGAATCGCCGATGACGCTGACGATGCGGCCGTTCTTGGCCGCCTTCGAGGTGCGGCGCCGCCGCATGACAGCAATGGATCGCGCCGTACAGGCAAATGTCGATCTGCTTCTTCCAGTCGTCCGGCATGGTGTCGGTGAAGCGCTGGCGTTTCGCGAGCCCGGCATTGTTGACGAGGATGTTCAGTCCGCCGAAATCCTTCACGACCGCATCGATCATGTCTTTCACCGCCGCGTAGTCCGACACGTCGGCCTTGTAGGCTTTCGCCCTACCGCCCTTCTGTTTGATCTCGGCAACCACCGCCTCGGCTTCGGCGGCGGACGAGAGATAGTTGACCGCGACCGCCGCGCCTTCGGCGGCGAGCGTCAGCGCGATCTCGCGCCCGACGTCGCGCGCAGCCCCCGTGACCAGCGCGACCTTGCCGTTGAGTGCTAGATCCATGAACCCTCCCCTACTTTTCTTTCGCCGCCGTGATCAGCCGGAACAACCGTTCCGGCGTCACCGGCAGTTCGTCGATTTCGATCCCCAGCGGCGACAGCGCATCGGCGAGCGCGTTCGCGATCGCGGCCGGCGCGCCGATGGTGCCACCCTCGCCCATGCCGCGGAAGCCGCCCAGGGTTGTCGGCGACGCGGTGTCGAGATGCACGACCTGCATGGGCGGGATTTCGCTCGCGGCCGGCACCAGATAATCGACCAGGCTCGCGGTGTGCAGCTGACCCTCGTTGTCGTACACGACTTCCTCGTACAGCGCCGCGCCGATGCCCTGCGCGACACCGCCGTGCACCTGGCCATCGACGATCTGCGGATTGATGATTCTTCCGCAATCCTCCGCCACCACGTAGCGGCCGAGCCTGACTTCGTAAGTGGCCGGATCGATCTCCAGGGTCGCGATGTGCGTCGCGCAGGTCGTCGTGCCGAACACGGGGTCGTAGGTCTTCGTGGCGGCGAGTTCGCCGCGCGCTTCGGCCGGCAAGCGGCCCATTTCCGAGTAGACCGCGCGCGCCACCTCGCGGAACGACACCGAGCGGTCGGTGCCGGCGACCGCAATGCGTCCGTCATGCGCCACGAGATCGGCGGGCGCGGCTTCGAGCAGATGCGAGGCGACGTTCAGCACCTGCTCGCGCACCGCTTGCGCCGCGAGCGTGCCGGCGCCGCCGGCCAGCACGGTCGAGCGGCTCGCATAGGTGCCGGTGCCGCCCGGCACGGCGGCGCTGTCGCCCTGCACGATGCGGATGTCCTCGAAGCGCGCGCCGAGATGCTCGGCGACGATTTGCGCCAGTGTCGTCTCCAGCCCCTGTCCGTGCGCCGCGATGCCGAACGCGGCGGTGACGGCGCCGGTCGAGTCGATGCGGATGGTCGCGGTCTCGGTGCCGGTATTGATCGGCATGCCGGGCGCGACCGAGATGCGCGAGCCGATGCCAGTCAGCTCCGCGTACGACGCGATGCCGATGCCGAACCATTTGCCGGCGCCGCGCGCTTCGGCTTGCTTCATGCGCAGCGCGTCGTAACCAATCGCATCGCACGCCAGGTCGAGGCATTCGACAAAGCCTGAGCGATCCCACACGATGCCGGACGCGACCTTGTAGGGAAATTCGTCCGCGCGCACGAGATTGCGCGCGCGCAACTCCTTCGGATCGAGCTTGAGTTTCGCCGCCGCCATGTCGACGAGGCGCTCCATCACAAACGTGGAAATCGGCCGGCCGACGCCGCGATAGGGCCCGGTCGGCGCCTTCGCGGTCGCGACCGCCTGCACGCGGCCCCTATAGGCCTCGATGCGATACGGCCCGGGCAGAAAGCTCACCACCTGCACCGGCTCGAGCGCCGCGGTCCACGGATAGATCGAATAGGCGCCGACATCGCCGATCGCGTCGGCGCGCAGCGCCAGCATGCGGCCTTGCGCGTCGAAGCCAAGCTCCGCATCGACGATCTCGTCGAAACCCTGGCTGGTGGCGGCCAGATCCTCCATGCGGTCGCTGGTCCATTTCACCGCACGGCCGAGCTTGCGCGCCGCCGCGCACACGAAAATCTCCTCCGGGTAAAGCGAGCCCTTGCCGCCGAACCCGCCGCCGACGTCCGGCGCGACCACGCGCAGGCGGGTGCCCGGCAGATCGAGCGCCTCGGACAGCGCATCGCGCACGATGCCGGGAATTTGCGTCGCGCTGTATAAAGTGAGCGCGTCACGCCCCGCGTCGTATTCGGCGAGGCACGCGCGCGGCTCGATCGCGACGGCGGTCTTGCGCCGCATGCGGAAGCGGCCGGAGACACGCACCGGCGCGGCGGCCATCTCGGCATCGACATCCCCGCGCTTGAACTCGCGCGCAACCAGAACGTTGGTGTTCGCCGCCTCGTGCAGCAGCGGCGCGTCCGCTTTCACGGCCTCGGCCGGATCGACGGCGTGCGGCAAAGGCTCGAATGCGATCTCGATCAGTTCGGCGGCGTCCTCGGCGAGATAGCGGTTCTCGGCGACGACGCCGACCATCGGCTCGCCGACATAGCGCACCTTTTCGCGCGCGAGCGGCAGGATCGGCGTCGCGTAGTAGCCCTTCATGCGCGAGGCCGCGACCAGCGGATTGACCGCAAGATCGTCGGCGGTGAACACCGCGATCACGCCCGGCGCCGCCCGCGCCGCCGCGCAATCGATCGACACGATGCGCGCATGCGCATGCTCGCTGCGGCGGAACGCGACGTTCAGCGCGTTCACCTGCCGGTCGTCGACGAAACTGCCGCGTCCGGTGAGCAGCCGCGGGTCCTCGGTGCGCTTCACCCGCGCGCCGATGATCTTCGGTCGCGCGTGGATCAACTCATTCATAGGCGTCGGCACCCTTGCGCAGCGTTTGCCACTGCGCGTCGTCGTGGCCGCAGATCACCGTCGCGCCGCGCGCCTCGATGCGCCGGATCTCGTCCCACGATTTCGAGAGCGCGTCAGCATTCCAGGTGTTGCGCGGCAGCACGCCGGTGTCGAGCGACGAGCGCAGACTCACAGTGTCGGCGGCGAGCAGGAACTGTCCGTCGCGTTCAAGCGCGACCAGCGCGCCGATCGAGCCCGGCGTATGGCCGGGAAGTGGAATCAACACGATCCTGCCGTCGCCGAACACATCGCGCTGTCCGCCGATCTCATCGAAGGTGCCGAAATCCCATTCGGCCGCGATGTAGCCCTTGTTGCCCGCGTCCGGCGCGCGTGCGGTCGCGACCTCCTTTTCGTGCACGATGATGCTCGCACGCTTGAACAAGGCATTGCAGCCGCAGTGATCGTAGTGGAGGTGCGAGCAGACCACGACATCAACATCGTCGGACGTCACGCCGATCGCCTTGAGGCCGGTGATGACGTTCTCGCCCGGCCGCATGATTGGCGCGGTCACCTTCACCCACGCTCCCCAGCGCGCCTCCGGGTTCTCCGGCACCGAAGGATGACAGCCGGTGTCGAACAGCAGATTGCCCTGCGGATGGCGCAGCAGGAAGCACGAGACCGGCACCTCGATCGTCTCGCTGCGATCGGAGTCCGGCAGATACACGCTCTTGCGCATGCGCAGCCGACCGCCGGAGAGCGCGTGCATCTTCATCGGGTGTCCTCGACGACGGCGCGAATGGCTTTGACGATGTGCTCGTAGCCGGTGCAGCGGCAGAGATTGCCCGAGAGCCCTTCGCGGATCTGCTCGTCGGTCGCGAGCGGATATTTGCGCAACAGATCGGTCGCGGTCATCAGCATGCCGGGTGTACAGAAGCCGCATTGCAGCGCGTGATGCTCGCGGAACGCCTCCTGCAGCGGACTGAGATTGTTCAGCGTACCAAGGCTTTCCACGGTTTCGATTGTCGCGCCATCGAGCTGCACGGCGAACAGCAGGCAGGAACGCATGCTGTCGCCATCGACCAGCACCGTGCAGGCGCCGCACACACCGTGCTCGCAGCCGACATGCGTGCCGGTGAGCCCAAGCGTACCGCGCAGGAAATCGGCGAGCAGCAGGCGCGGCTCGACGGCGCGTTCATGCGCGGTGCCGTTCACCGTCAATTTGAGTCGTGCGCGTCGTCATGCGCGCTTCCACGCGGCGCCAAGCGCCCTGGCGGTGAGCACGCCGACGAGGTGGCGGCGGTAGCCGGCCGACGCATGGAGGTCGGTGTTCGGATTGACGGCTGCGCGCGCAGCGTCGCACGCCGCATCAAGCAGTTTCGGTTCCAGCGCCTGGCCTTTCAGCAACGCTTCGGCCTCGTCAGCGCGCACCGCGCGCTCGTCCGCACCCGCGATCGCGATGCGTGCCTCTGCGATCCTTCCATCCGCCACTGTGAGCGCCACACCAATCGCCGCCAGCGCAAAGTCGCCATGGCGGCGCGAGACTTCCTCGAAACCCCAGCCGGTGTTTGCGCGGCAGTTTGGGAAACACCACCTCGGTCACCAGTTCGTCGGGCTCCAGCGCCACGCTGAGCGCGCCAAGGAAGAAATCGCGCGCCGCGATCGTGCGCCGCCCCCTTGGCGACGCCACCTGAATGGTCGCATCGAGCAGCAGCGCCATCATCGGCAGTTCGGCGGCTGGATCGGCATGCGTCAGGCTGCCGCCAATGGTGCCGCGGTTGCGGATCGCCAGATGCGCCACGTGCGCCATGGCGGCGCGCAGCACCGGCAGATGTGCGGCAATCACCGGTGACGTTTCAAGCTGATAGTGCCGCGTCAGGGCCCCCACGCGGATCGCGCCCCCCTCCTCCTTGATAAACGCAAGGCCCGGAATGCGGTTGATGTCGAGCAGGATCGCGGGCCGCAGCAGCCGGAAATTCAGCATCGGCACCAGGCTCTGTCCGCCCGCCAGCACCTTGGCCTCGCCGCCCGCATCGGCGAGCATCGCCACCGTCGCCTCGACGCTCTCGGCAACGCGATACTCGAACGCCGGCGGCTTCACGCATTCCCTCCCGACAGTGCCGCCGAATGCTAGAGGAGGCGCCACGCTTCTGCCAGCGCGGCCCAGATACAACCAGATCGTTCATTCGGCCGGCCCGCCATCCCCTGCGCTAGCCTTTGTCATCGGCGGCGCGATCAACGTAAGATGCCGTTCGAGGAATGGGGGATGGCGTGATCATCAAGCGAGTTCTGACTTTCGTGGACGAGGTGCGACAGGAGGCCGGTCAGAAGAGCCGAGCCGCCGCTGCGCAAGGTCGCCGCAGTGGCGGTGATCGATAATCCGTTCGCGGGCCGCTACGAGCCGGACCTCGCCCGCTCACCGACGCCAGCCTCGCGATCGGCCGAGAGATTTCCGCCGCCGCCGTCGCGCTGCTCGGCCCGCACAAGCCGGAGAGCTACGGCAAGGCGGCGCTGATCGGCATGAACGGCGAGCAGGAGCACGGCGTCGCCATGCTGACCACCGTGTTCGGCAACGCGATGCGCGACGCGGCCGGCGGCGGCAAGGCGTGGATCTCGTCGTTGACCAAACGTGTCGCGCCCGGCGCCACGATCGACATTCCGCTTGCACACAAGGACGCGCTTTACGTTCGTTCGCATTACGACGGCATCACGCTCACGCTGCACGACGCGCCGTTGCCGAACGAGATCGCGATCATCTGCGCCTACGCCAGCCGCGGCCGGCCGAACCATCGGGTCGGCGGGCCGAAGGCGAGCGAGATCAAGGGCCAGGATGGGCTGACATGACGACTTGCAAGACCGGCGCGGAGCACATCAGGTCGCTGCAGGACGGCCGCACGGTCTATATCGACGGCAGTCTGGTCGACGACGTCACCGAGCATCCGGCGTTCCGCAATTCGATCCGTTCCGCCGCGGCGCTGTACGACTTCCAGGCGCGCGACGAGAACGCCGACCTGATGACCTTCACGCCGGAGGGCTCGAACCGGCGCGTCAACCGCTGCTGGCAGCTTCCGCGCAGCCATGCCGAGATGGTCCAGCGCCGCAAGGCGATGCAGACCTGGGCGGCGCTGCATTGCGGCTTCATGGGCCGCTCGCCGGATCACGTCGCCTCCACGCTGGTCGGCCAGCGCATCGGCATCGAGGTGTTCGAGAAGCACGGGCCGGCGCGCGCCAAGGCGCTGCGCGACTATTTCGAGGAAGCGAGCCGCAACGACTACTTCCTCACTTACGTGATCATCAATCCGCAGGCCGAGCGCGCCAAGGACTGGGGCGATCAGGCCGAGGGGCTGGTCGCCAAGATCGTCGACGAGGACGCAGGCGGCATCACCATCCGCGGCGCCAAGCTGCTCGGCACCTCCTCGATCATGGCGAACGAGGTGTTCGTCGCGAACCTGCAGCCGCTCAAACCCGGCGAAGAGGATCTCGCGTTCTCCTGCGCGGTGCCGATGAACGCGAAGGGCCTGCGCGTGCTCTCGCGCAAGTCCTACGAGGCGCATGCGGTGTCGGTGTTCGACAATCCGTTCTCGTCGCGCTTCGACGAGAACGACGCACTGATGTACTTCGAGGACGTGAAGGTGCCGTGGGAACGCGTGTTCGTGCACCGCGACACCGACATGTGCCGCGCCCAGTTCCACGACACGCCCTCGCATGCGTTCCAGAACTACCAGGCGCAAATCCGCCTGTCGGTGAAGCTGAAATTCCTCTGCGGCCTCGCGCACCGCATCACCGAGGCGATCGGCACCAATGCGATGCCGCCGGTGCGCGAGCAGCTCGGCTTCCTCGCCGCCAATGTCGGCATGGTGCACGCCATGCTCGCCGGCATGGAAGCCGACGGCACGATGCGCAACGGCTACTGGGTGCCGAACCGCCACCAGATGTATTCGGCGCAAGTGCTCACCCAGGACCTCTATCCGCGCGTCGTCAACATCATCCGCGAGCTGGCCGGCGGCGCGCTGATCATGCTGCCGTCGTCGATCGACGATTACGCCGACCCGCATCTCGCCAAAATCATCCGCACGACGCAGCGCGCGTCAAAGATGGAGCCGGACGAGAAGGTCAAGTTCGTCAAGGCCGCATGGGACGCGATCGGCTCGGAGTTCGGCTCGCGCCACACGCAGTACGAGATGTTCTATGCGGGTGCGAAGTTCGTCACCAGCGGCCACAGCTTCCGCACCTTCGACTGGCCGGGCGCGACCGGCATGGTGGATCAGCTGATGTCGACTTACGACCTCGCGGATGAACTGAAGAGCCGCGCCAACGGCAAAGCCAAATGAAAGTCGCGATCTGCAATCTCGGCCGGATCGTCTCGGGCGACTGGCACGATCCCTTTACGGCGGGCGACACCATCGTCACCGACGCAGGCCGCATCGTCGCGGCCGGCACCGCGAGCGCGCAGGCGGTCGAGAGCGCCGACGTGGTGATCGATGCCGGCGGCATGACGGCGATCCCCGGGCTGATCGACTCACACGTGCATGTCACGTTTGGCGACTACACGCCGCGCCAGCGCACCGTGGGTTATCTGGAAAGCTATCTGCACGGCGGCGTCACCACGGCGATCTCGGCCTCCGAAGTGCATGTGCCGGGCCGGCCGCGCGATCCCGAAGGCGTCAAGGCGCTGGCGGTCGCGGCGCAGCGCTGCTTTGCGGACTACCGGCCGGGCGGGATGAAAGTCATTGCCGGTTCGGTGATCCTGGAGCCGGGCCTCAAAGCCAATGATTTCAAGGAATTGGCGGAGAAAGGTGTGCGGCTTGCGAAGGCCGGTTTCGGTGCGGTCGCGACCGCCTACGACTACGCGCCGCTGGTCGCCGACGCCAGGGCCGCCGGCCTGATCACCACCTGCCACACCGGCGGCTCGTCCATCCCCGGCTCCGGCGCGATCACCGGCGATCATCTGCTGAAAATCCGTCCGCACGTGTCGTTCCACATCAATGGCGGGCCGACCGCGATGCCGGACGCGGATTTCTGCGCGCGTCATCCTGGAATCAGACATGGCGCTGCAGGTGTGCACCGCCGGCAACCTGCGCACCACGTTGCTGTGCGCGCGGCTCGCCGAGCAGCACGGCGCGTTCGACCGCTTCATCATCGCGACCGACACGCCGACCGGCAGCGGCATCATGCCGCTCGGCATGCTCTACACCATCGCGCATCTTGCGAGCCTGACCGAGATGCCGCCGGAGCAGTTCATCTGCGCGGCGACCGGCAACAACGCGAAGGTCTACGGGCTCGACTGCGGCTTCCTCAGCGTCGGCAAGGCCGCCGACATCGTGCTGATCGACGCGCCGGACGGCGGCACGCAGGACCACTGCGCTCGCCGCCATCAAGCACGGCGACATCGCCGCCATCGGCGCGGTGATCACCGCCGGCATCCCGCGCTTCGTCGGGCGCAGCCGCAACACGCCGGCCACGACACGAAAAGCGCAGGTCGTGCGCTCACGTGTCACGCAGGATTTCGCCGCGGCGGCGCATTAGCGACTCCTATTCGCCACGCAATGAGCGACCCGCCGCCCCGACCGTTTCGGACGTGCGCCGCGGTCGATCCGTGCTAGACCAAGCGGCCATACAAGGGGGCCACATGCAACACGTGAGAGCGCTCGTCATGGGCGCGATCGTATTGGGGTTCGCAATAGTGCAGGCCGCCAGCCAGTCCGCGCCGCAGGAGGCCAAGCTTCCGCGTGTTGGGATAATCCTGCTTTCAGGGCCTGGGCCAACGTTCGACGCATTGCGACAGAGCTTTGTCCCGCTCGGCTATGTCGAGGGGCGCAACATCATCATCGAGACGCGATTTGCACAGGGTCAACTCGATCGTGTGCCGGTACTGGTCGCGGAATTGATCAGTCTCAACGTGGACGTCATTGTGGCGATCGGCGCCGTAGGCGCTCGGGCTGCTCAAAGAGCAACCACCAAGATTCCAATCGTCTTTGCGATGGTACTCGATCCGGTTGCCGCCGGGTTCGCTGCCACATTGGAGCGGCCCGGTGGGAATATCACCGGCATCACCAGTTTCGACGCGCAGCAGGCTGCCAAACAATTGGAAGTGCTCAAGGAGGTTATCCCGAAGCTGGCGCGTGTGGCGATGTTGAGCGATCAGGATATTCCACGCGCAGCGGCGTCGGATGGCGGCTGGAACACGCTGGAGAAGGCAAACGACACGGCAGCACGATCGGCGGACCTACAGGCTCAATGGCTGAGAGTGAAAGGCCCCGCTCCCGATCTTGAGGGAGCCTTCACCGCGATGATCAACGAGCGCGCTGAGGCTCTGCTGATACTGGAAGTGCCTGTAACCTTGCGCCATCTCAAACCGATCGCCGAACTGGCTGCCAAGCATCGGCTGCCGACGATATTTCCGGGCGGCTCGGCAAACGATGGTCTGATCACCTATGGGACGAGCGTCTATGACGCCGTGCCACTCATGGCCGGATATGTGGACAAGATTCTGAAGGGCGCGAATCCAGGCGACATTCCCATCGGGGTCATCACGCGGCGTGAACTGGTTCTCAACATGAAGACGGCTCGGGACATTGGCGTGACGATCCCACCCGAGCTGCTGAAGCGGGCAGACCGCGTCATACCATGACATCCCCTCAGGGCGCCCAAACTGGCGTGTGAGCAAGACCCCGCCAGTGCAGTTCTTGGGATGGAGAGGCCCTGACGTTTCTCGATACTTTCGGTTGCAGCCTGCGGGTTTAGTCATGCGACCGATTGTCCGTCGGGACGAACGCCCCGCCCGCATGCTTGTGTTGCGGCCGCCGTTTCCTTCCGCCTATCATCCGGCCGCGATCCTGCCGCCCGCGAGTGCCACCGCCCATGATCTACCAGCAAGTGATCAACGGGCTGATGCTGGGCGCGTCCTATTCGCTGGTGGCGATCGGCTACACCCTCATCTTCGGCGTGCTGGGCCTGCTCTACTTCGCGCACGGCGAAGTGTTCATGGTCGGCGCCTTCGTCGGCCTCTATCTGGTGCTCTATGCGGGCGCCAACATCTATGTGGCGCTGCTCGGCGCGACCATCGCCTGCGCGATGCTCGGCATCATGTCGGTCTACGTGGCGGTGCGGCCCGTCGCGAAGGATCGGCCTCTTGCGCCTCTCATTTCCACCATCGGCCTCACCATCGTGTTGCAGAACCTCGCGGTCTACACGTTCGGCGGCCAGCAGGTGGGCTTCCCCGAGACGATCAAGCAGCAACTCTTCACGTTTGGCCCGATCACGATCTCCTCGGTGCAGCTTTTCATCCTCGGCGTGGCCATTCTGCTGATGGTGTCGCTCTGGTTCTTCATCGAGCGCACCCGCATCGGCCGCGCCATCCGCGCGACCGCCGAGAACCACGAGACCGCGGCGCTGCTCGGCGTCGACGTCAACAAGGTCGTGCTGGTCACCTTCGCGATCGGCTCCGGAATAGCCGGCATCGCGGGCGTGCTCGATGGCGTGAAGAACTCCGGCATCTCGCCGTTCATGGGCGTCTCGGTCGCCGTGAAGGGCCTGATCGTGATGCTGCTCGGCGGCCTCGGCAACGTACCGGGCGCGATGGTGGCCGGGCTGATGCTCGGCATGATCGAGATTCTCTCGTCGGCCTATATCGGCACCACCTCGCGCGATCTGTTCTCGTTCCTGATCCTCATTCTGATCCTGCTTTACAAGCCGACCGGGCTGTTCGGCACGCGCACCGCGGAGGAACGCTAGGTGTTCGACGGCCTGCTCGACGGTTACACCCGTTCGATCCTGATCTTTGCCGGCATCAATGTGATTGCCGCCTACTCGTTCTTTGCGCCGTTCAAGACCGGCCAGGTCTCGCTCGGCCAGGCCGGCTTCATGGCGGTCGGCGCGTATATGTCGGCAATCCTGACGCAGAAATTCGGCGTGCACTTCGCCGCCGCGCTGGTCGCGGGCGGCGTGGTCGCCGGCATCATCGGATTCCTCGTCGGCTTCCCGGCGCTGCGCATCCGCGGCATCTATCTCTTGCTGCTCACGCTCGGCTTCGGCGAGATCATCCAGGTGATCGCGCTGTCGTGGGAGTATGTCGGCGGCGCGCAGGGCTTCCGCCAAATTACCTACAATCCGCGCACGCTCGATTACGTCGCCGGGCTGATCGTCGTGCTGCTCGTCTTCTTCGCGCGGCTGGAACGATCGAGCCTCGGGCGCGCGATGGACTCCATCCACCAGGACGAGACCGCGGCCGAGGTGATGGGCATCGACGTGGTGCGGACAAAACTGTTCGCATTCGCCCTCGGCGCACTGATCGCCGGGCTGGCAGGCGGACTTTACGCGCATCAGGCGACGTTCATGGACTCCACCACGTTCAACATCATGATCGCGGTGGAAATCCTGATGTTCGTCGTGGTCGGCGGCAGCAGCACCTATTGGGGGCCGCTGCTCGGCGCCGGATTCCTGACGCTGCTGCCGGAATTCCTGCGCACGCTGCGCGAATGGCTGGAATACGTGCCTGTGTCGTGGACCAAGGATTTCCCGATGAAGCAGGCCTACGACGTCCTGCACAACTTCCTCGATTTCGAGAACGCCAAGCGGCTGATCGTCTACGGGCTCATCCTGATCGTGATGATGATCCTGCGCCCCGACGGTCTGCTCACGCGCGACGCGCTGCGGCGCTTCTCGTGGTCAAAGCTTTCGCCGCGAAGGAAGCCGCGGCATGTCTGAGGTGTGCCTCGCAATCGAGGGCCTGACCAAGCGCTTCGGCGGCTTCTATGCGCTGAACGATTTGAACATGTCGGTCGCGCAGGGCGCGATCCACGCGCTGATCGGCCCGAACGGCGCCGGCAAGACGACGTTCTTCAATCTTGTCACCGGCGTGCTCGCCTCGGATGCCGGCCGCATCATGTTCGAAGGCGCGGAACTGAACGAGCCCCGCCCCTCGCGCCGCACATTGCGCGGTGTCGCGCGCACGTTCCAGAACATCCGGCTGTTTCCGCACCTCACCGTGCTGGAGACCGTGATGATCGGCGAGCATTGCCGCTTCTATCCGTCGGTGTGGAAGGCACTCGGCCAGGCGGTGCTGCAGCGGCCGTTCGGCGAGGCGGCAGCCGAACGCCACATGCGCGAAAGCGCGCTGGAGCTTCTGGAATTCCTCGGCCTCGCCGACCAGCGTGACGCCAAGGCCTCCGATCTCCCCTATGGCGACCAGCGCAAGCTCGAAATGGCGCGTGCCCTCGCGACCCGCCCGCGCCTGCTGCTGCTCGACGAGCCCGCCGCCGGCATGAACCCGCACGAGACCGAGCATTTGGACGAAGTCATCACCCGCATCCGCGACCGCGGCGTCACCATCATTCTTGTCGAGCACGACATGGGGCTGGTGATGGGCATCTCCGACCGCATCACCGTGCTCAATTTCGGCACCCGTATCGCCGACGGCAATCCGCGCGAGATCCAGGACGACCCCGCCGTGATCGAGGCCTATCTCGGCGAGGACGAGAAATGACGATGCTCGGCGTCAAAGGCCTGCGCGCCGGCTACGGCAAGATCGAGGTGCTGCACGACGTCTCGATCGATGTCGCGCAGGGGCAGATCGTCACGCTGATCGGCGCCAACGGCGCCGGCAAGACGACGCTGCTCAAGACCGTGTCCGGCCTGATCCGCCCGAGCGGCGGCACGATCATGTTCGAAGGCGAAAGCCTCGTGCGCCGCCCCGCCCACAAGATCGTGCAGCTCGGCATGAGCCATGTGCCCGAGGGCCGCGCCATCCTGAAGCGCATGACCGTGCTCGATAACCTGCGCATGGGCGCCTATGTGCGCCGCGACAAGGAGATCGACGCCGACATCGACTCGGTGTTCGCGCGCTTTCCGGCACTCGCCGAGCGGCGCGCGCAGCTGGCCGCGACGCTGTCCGGCGGCGAGCAGCAGATGCTGGCCATCGGCCGTGCGCTGGTTGCGCGCCCGCGCCTGCTGCTGCTCGACGAGCCCTCGCTCGGGCTCGCGCCGAAATTCGTCACCCGCATCCTGCAGACGCTCACCGACCTCAAGCACGAGGGCAAAACCATCCTGCTGGTCGAGCAGAACGCCCGAAAAGCGCTGCAGATCGCCGACTTCGGCTACGTGATGGAGCGCGGGCGCATCGTGCTTTCCGGCACCGGGGCGAGCTTGCTCGACGATCCGCAGGTCCAGCGCACCTATCTGGGTCAGCATGCCGCGCACGGCGTCGCCGCGCAGGCCGCCGCCGGGGATGCAAGCACCCCGCTTTCAGGCTAGGATTTCTACCGGCACGACATCCGGGGAACGCAGAAAACCAAGAGTTCAACCTGAACGTCTTTCTGCTTGGGAGGGCAATCCGATGAAGATCGCAACAGCACTTGGCGCGCTGGCGCTCGCCAGCCTCATCACCGCATCGCACGACGCGCAGGCGCAGAAGCTTTCCGGCCGCAGCGTGAAGATCGGTTGTCTCGCGCCGATCACCGGCAAGGGCGCCGAATGGGGCGTCGGCGGCAAGGCCTCGATGGAAATCGCCGTGGAGGAGATCAACGCCAAGGGCGGCGTCGGCGGCATTCCGATCGAGCTCATTTGCTACGACACGCAGACCCTGGAAGCCGAAGCGCTCAAGTCGGCGAACCGGCTGGTCGAGCGAGACCGCGTGCTGGCGATTTCCGGTCCGTGCTTCTCCGGCGAGTTCGAGATCATCGCGCCGCAACTCGATGGCCAGTTGAAAACTGTCATCAACTCTTATTGCTCCGCCAAGCCCGGACTCTCGGCGATGAGCAAGTGGGCATTCCGCAACACGCTCACCAGCGACAAGCAACTCAAGCCGACGGTCGCCGCGTGGGTCGCCGAATACAAGATGAAGAAGGTCGTCATCATCTATGACGCCGAGGACGCGGTGTCGAAAGGCGAAGGCGACGGCGTGCTGCCGGTGCTGTTCAAGGCACACAATATCGAGGTGCTCGACAAGCTCACCTACCGCACCAAGGACACGGATTATTCGGCGCAGGTCACCAAGGCGAAATCGCTCGGCGCCGAAGGCATCGGGCTCGGCGCCTGCTACCAGAACGCCGCCGCGATCGCCAAGGAGATGGCGAAGCAGGGGCTTAACGTGCCGATCATCGGCGGCGCCTGCGCAGGCGCGCCCGGTTTCATCGAAATCGCCGGCAAGGCGGCCGAGGGCGCCTACATGTCGACCGCGGCGTTCATCGACGATCCGCGGCCCGAGGTTCAGGCCTACGCCAAGAAGATCGTCGCCAAGATCGGCTCCAAGCCGCCCTATAGCGGCCCGCGCGCCTACGACATCATCTATTCCTATAAGCACTGCATCGAGAAGTCGGGCGTGACCAACGTCCCCGCCGATCTCGAAGCCGATCGCAACAAGATGCGCGAATGCCTCGGCGGACTGAAGAACTTCCCCGGCGTGGCGGGCGAGATCACGATGGACGAGGTGCGCGACGGCGCCGGCGCGAGCGCGATCCTCAAGGTGGTCAACGGCCAGTACGTCAACGTCGCGAAGTAGGGCTGGGTGCCGCTCGTCCCCGCGAAAGCGGGGACCCAGTTCTTTCTGAGTTCTTGGCTCTGGATTCCCGCTTGCGCGGGAATGAGCGGAGTCTTCTACGCGATGTGAATCTGCCGCCGGCGCTCAAGCCTGCTGATCGCCTTGTTCGCCAGCACGAGCTTGTTGCGCTCGCCGCCGCTGAACATCGTGTAGACAACCTCCAGGAGCCGGTCGTGGATCGTCGGCACGTCCTCGATCACGCCGGTCTTCTTCAGGTAATAGGCCGCGATGTCGTAGGCTTCGCCCACGATCTCGACATTCATCACCCGGACATTGCGTTCGACCAGCATGGAAGCCTCCGAGTTCCGCCCTGATAATTCCGGGCGCGCCCTTGAAGTTCCATGCCGGCGCTTGAATTCTATCTGTGAGCCGCGGCTGCACCGCCAGCTTGGGAGTAGTCCATGCGTTTTGCGCCCATCATCGCGATGAGTTTGTTTGCTTTCGCGTCTTCGGTCGCTGCAAGTCGGGCCGCGGACGTCAAAATACTCAGCACGCGTGCCGTGATGACGATCCTGGAAACGGTCGGTCCCGAATTCGAGCGCACAGCCGGGCATAAACTTCACGTCTCATCGGATGTCGCGATCAATCATGTCCGGCGCGCCATGGCGAACGAACCGTTCGATCTACTGGTCGCCTCGCCCAGCCAAATGGATGATTTGATCAGGAGCGGCAGGATCGTTGCCGAAACTCGCACAAATCTCGTCCGCTCCGGCATCGGCGTGGAGGTGAAGGCCGGCGCGCCGAAGCCCGACATCGGCACGATGGATGCCTTCAAGAAAGCACTGCTGGACGCAAAGTCGGTCGGCTACCTGAAGGAAGGCCAGAGCGGCGTCTACTTGCACAGGCTGTTCGAACGGCTTGGCATCGCGGACGCGCTGAGGTCGAAGGCCGTGCGGCCCGATACGGATTCCGTGTCGGAGCTTGTCGCCAAAGGCGAGATCGAATTGGGGCTGGTCGTCATCACGCAGATCCTGACGACGCCGGGCGTGGAACTGGTCGGGCCGATCCCGCAGGAGGTTCAGTCCTACATCAACTTCGTGGCCGGAATCAGCAGCAGCGCAAACGCGCCGGACGCGGCGCGCGCGCTCCTCGACTTTCTCAAGAGTCCGACCGTGCTGCCGGTCATCAAGGCACAAGGCATGGAGCCCGGATAGCGGCGCTCTGAGGGCTCGAACGGCACCCGGGAGTATGCAATGAGACTCGAAGGCGGATGTTATTGCGGCAAGGTGCGCTACGTGGCGGAAGGCGAGCCGACGCTGAAGGCGCAATGCCACTGCCGCGAGTGCCAATACATCAGCGGCGGCGCGCCCAACATGTTCCTGCTGATGCCGCCGGAGGGCTTCACCTACATAAGTGGCGCGCCCAAGCAATTCGCGCGCAGCGACCTTGAAAGCCCGGTCACGCGGGAATTCTGCGCCGAATGCGGCACGCACCTGACCACGCGGCGGCCGGGCCTGCCTGCGGTGATCCTCAAGGTCGGCACGCTCGACGATCCAAGCCTGTTCGGTTCACCGAAGATGGCGATCTATACGATCGACAAGCAGCCGTTCCATCACATCCCCGACGGCCTGCCGGCCTTCGAGCGGCTGCCGAAGCGATAGTGCTTAGCGGCGGCGCATCGCGCCGTAGAGGAACCCGATGAAGCCGGCGATGGCGAGCGTCGTGTAAGGCCGCTCGCGCACGGACCGCAGGATCGCGTTCGCGGCGCTATCACGCACCTCGCGGGCGCTGTTCAGCGCCTCCTCGCCCTTGTCGGTGACGTCGCTCATGACGCCTTCAACGCGGGCCTTGGTGTTCTTGATCGCGGCAGCGCCGCGCTCGGCGATCTCGTCGAGTGCGGCTTCGTAGTCTGTGGTGCTGCTCGTGCGCTGTGCGGTGGCCATCGGAAGTCCTCCCCGGCAAGAGAAAGATGAACAGCAACCGCGCAGCGGGCAGTATGGTTCCGGCCGGTCAAGCAGGGAGCACTCCCAGACGATGACGGCGGAACCTGATTGCGCTACCCTTCCCGTCCCACCGAGGAATCCCAACAATGCTCTCACGCCCCGACCGCCTTCTCTCCGCCCTCGATCTTGCGCGCCGCGTCGAGGCGGGCGAGATCACGCCGGAAGGCGTGGTCGATCTTTGCGCCGCCGCGATTTCGGCGCGCGAGGATGAGGTCGGCGCGTTCACGCATCTCGCCATCGACCAGGCGCGCGCGCTGGCGCGCCGGGATGCCGAGCGTCTGCGTGGCCTCCCGCTGCGCGGGCTGCCGGTCGGGTTGAAGGACATCTACGACACCCACGACATGCCTACCGAATACGGCTCGGCCGCCTACAAGGGCCACCGGCCCGCCGCCGATGCCGCGCCAGTGAGCATGTTGCGCCGCGCCGGCGGCATCATGCTCGGCAAGACGGTGACGACCGAGTTCGCCCACCAGCAGACCGGCAAGACCCGCAACCCGCACAATCTCGAACATACGCCCGGCGGCTCCTCCTCCGGCTCGGCGGCCGCGGTCGCGGCCGGCATGGTGCCGATCGCGACCGGATCGCAGACGGCGGGATCGGTGATCCGCCCGGCCGCCTATTGCGGCGTCGCTGGCTTCAAGCCGTCTTACAAGCTCCTGCCGATCATCGGGGTGAAATGCTACGCGTGGTCGCTCGACACGGTCGGGCTCTATGGCGCGGGCGTCGCCGACGTGGCGTTCGCCACGGCCGCCATGTCGGGCCGCGACCTGCGCGTCGATCGCGCGCCGCCCGCTGCGCCGCGCGTCGCGTTGATGCGCACGCACATCTGGGCCGAGGCGAGCGCCGACATGCAGAACGCGATCGAGACGACGGCGCGCGCGCTCGAGGCCGCGGGCGCGAGCGTGACGGAAGCGGCGCTGCCGCCGCTGCTCGAAGATGCCTGGCGCGCGCACAAGGTCATCATCCTGCACGAAGCCGCGCGCTCCTACGCGTTCGAGTACGACGACAGGCGCGACCTGCTCGGACCGAAGACCGTTTCGATGCTGGACGAAGCCGCGACGGTGAGCGTCGATGCCTATGACGACGCGCGGCGGATTGCGAAGCGCGCGCGACTCGCGCTCGCCGATCTGATGGGCGAGTTCGACGTGATCCTGACGCCCGCGGCGCCGGGCGCCGCGCCGCACGGCATCGGCGCGACCGGCGTCGCGATCTTCAACCTGCTCTGGACGCTGATGGGCACGCCTTGCGTCAACGTGCCGGGCCTGAGCGATGCCGCCGGCATGCCGCTCGGCGTGCAGATCGTCGGGCGATTCGGCCGCGACCGCGCCGCCCTGGAGGCCGCGCTGTTCACCGAGCGGGCGTTGGCACGGCGGGTCTAAGCTGCTGGCGCGCCCGCGGTTGCGGGACCAGTTTGCTACTCCGCCGCTTCGCGCGCGATCGCCAGAGGATCGTAGTTGAGCACCGGCGCGAGCCAGCGCTCGGCTTGCGCGATCGACCAGCCCTTGCGCTCGGCGTAATCCTCGACCTGATCGCGCTCGATCTTGCCGACGCCGAAGTAATGCGCGTCCGGGTGGCCGAAATAGAGCCCGCACACCGACGCGCCCGGCCACATCGCGAAGCTTTCGGTCAGCTTCACGCCGATCCGCTCGCCGTCTATCAGCCGGAACAGTGTCGCCTTCTCGGTGTGATCCGGCTGCGCCGGATAGCCCGGCGCAGGGCGGATGCCGCGATATTTTTCCTCGATGAGGTCGCGCGTTGCGAGCGTTTCATCGCTGGCATAACCCCAAAGCTCCCTGCGCACCCGCTGATGCATGCGTTCGGCGAACGCTTCGGCCAAACGATCCGCCAGCGCCTTGACCATGATCGAGGAATAATCGTCGTTCGCGTGCTTGAAGCGGTCGGCGATCACGTCCTCGCCGATGCCGGCGGTGACCACGAACGCGCCGATGTAGTCCTGCACGCCCGAGTCCTTCGGCGCGATGAAATCCGCGAGCGCCACGTTGGCGCGGCCTTCGCGCCGCGCAAGCTGCTGGCGCAAGGTGTGCAGCACGTCGCCATCACCGAGCACGATATCGTCGCCGGAAGAATTCGCCGGCCAGAAGCCGACAATCGCGGCGGCCTTGAACCAGTTCTCGTCGACGATCTTCTTGAGCATCGCGCGCGCATCCTCATAGAGCGGGCGCGCGGCCTCGCCGAACTTCTCGTCGTCGAGGATCGCGGGGAATTTGCCGGTCAGCTCCCAGGTGGAGAAGAACGGCGACCAGTCGATGTAATCGATCAGCTCGGCGATGGAATAATCCGCGAACACGCGAGACCCGAGAAAGCTTGGCGTCGCCGGCGTGTAATTTTCCCAATCCAGCTTGAGTGCATTCTTGCGCGCATCCCTGAGCGAAAGCCGCCGTTTGTTGTCCTCGGCGCGGGCATGTGCGACGGCGATCCTGGCGTACTCGTCGCGCACTTCGCCCACATAGGCGCCGGAGAGCTGCTTCGACATCAACTGCGACACCACGCCCACCGCGCGGCTTGCGTCGGTGACATACACGGTCTGCCCGCGCCGATAGTTCGGATGGATCTTCACCGCTGTATGCACGCGGCTCGTCGTGGCGCCGCCGATCAGCAGCGGCAGCGCGAAACCTTCGCGCTCCATCTCGGCCGCCACATGGCACATCTCGTCGAGCGACGGCGTGATCAGCCCCGACAGGCCGATGATGTCGGCCTTCTCGGCCCTGGCGGTTTCCAGAATCTTCGTCACCGGCACCATCACGCCGAGATCGATCACCTCGTAGTTGTTGCACTGGAGCACGACGCCGACGATGTTCTTGCCGATGTCGTGCACGTCGCCCTTGACCGTCGCCATCACGATCTTGCCGGCGGACTTCGCCTGGCTGGCGCCGCTCGCGGCCTTCTCCTGCTCCATGTAGGGCAACAGATACGCGACCGCCTGTTTCATCACGCGCGCGGACTTCACCACCTGCGGCAGGAACATCTTGCCCGAACCGAACAGGTCGCCGACCACGTTCATGCCCGCCATCAGCGGTCCCTCGATCACGTCGAGGGCGCGCGTCGAGGAAAGCCGCGCCTCTTCGGTGTCGTCCGCGATGAAATCCGTGAGGCCGTGCACCAGCGCGTGGCTCAGTCGCTTGCCGACCGGCCATTCGCGCCACGCGAGATCAACTTCCTTCGCTTCCTTGCCCTTGCCCTGAAAGCGCTGCGCGATCGCGAGCAACCGCTCGGAGGCATCCTCGCGCTTGTTGAGGATGACATCCTCGCAAGCTTCGCGCAGCTCCGGGTTCAGGTCGTCATACACCGCCATCTGACCGGCATTGACGATGCCCATATCCATGCCGGCTTTGATGGCGTGATAGAGGAACACCGAGTGCATCGCCTCGCGCACCGGCTCGTTGCCGCGGAACGAGAACGACAGGTTCGACACGCCGCCCGAGATATGCACGCCCGGCAGGTTCTGCCTGATCCAGCGCGCCGCTTCGATGAAGTCGACGCCGTAATTGTTGTGCTCCTCGATACCGGTCGCGATCGCGAAGATATTCGGATCGAAGATGATGTCCTCCGGCGGGAAGCCGATCTGTTCGGTCAGGATCTTGTAGGCGCGCGCGCAAATTTCGGTCTTGCGCGCGAACGTATCGGCCTGGCCCTTCTCGTCGAACGCCATGACGACGACCGCCGCGCCATGACGGCGCACGACCTTCGCATGCTTGATGAACTCCTCCTCGCCTTCCTTCATCGAGATGGAGTTGACGACCGCCTTGCCCTGCACGCATTTCAGGCCGGCCTCGATGATCCTGAACTTCGAGCTATCGATCATCACCGGCACGCGCGCGATGTCCGGCTCGCCCGCGATCAGGTTCAGGAAGTTCACCATCGCGGCTTCGAGAATCGAGCAGGCCCTCGTCCATGTTGACGTCGATCACCTGCGCGCCGTTCTCCACCTGATCGCGCGCGACTGCGAGCGCGGCGGTAAAGTCACCGGCGGTGATCAGCTTGCGGAATTTGGCCGAGCCCGTAACGTTGGTGCGCTCGCCAACATTGACGAACGGGATTTCCGCCGTGAGCGTGAAGGGCTCCAGCCCGGATAAACGCAGCAGCGGTTCGATCTCGGGAATTTTTCGCGGCGGCTTGTCCTTGACGGCGTCCGCAATGGCGCGGATATGCGCCGGTGTGGTGCCGCAGCAGCCGCCGACGATGTTGACGAGCCCGGCGCTGGCAAATTCTGCCAGCAGGCCAGCCATGAACTCCGGGCTCTCGTCGTAAAGCCCGAACTCGTTCGGCAGGCCGGCATTCGGATAGGCGCACACCAGCGTGCCGGCGATGCGCGACAGCTCGTCGATATGCGCGCGCATCTCCTTGGCGCCGAGCGCGCAGTTGAGCCCGACCGAGAACGGCGCCGCGTGCCGGATCGAATTCCAGAACGCCGCCGGCGTCTGGCCCGACAGCACGCGGCCGGAGAGGTCGGTGATGGTGCCCGAGATCATCACCGGCACCTTCACGCCGCGCGCCTCGGTCTCGTCCATGATGGCGTGGATCGCCGCCTTGGCATTCAAGGTGTCGAAGATCGTCTCGATCAACAGCAGGTCGGCGCCGCCGTCGAGCAATCCTCGCACCTGCTCGGCATACGCCTCGCGCAGCTGATCGAAGGTGATCGCGCGGAATCCGGGGTTGGATACATCCGGCGAGATCGACGCGGTGCGGTTGGTCGGCCCGAGCGCGCCCGCGACGAAGCGCTTGCGCCCGTCCTCGTTCTCGGCCGTGATCGCCGCCGCGCGCACCAGCCGCGCGCCCTCGAAATTCAGTTCGTAAGCGATCTCCTGCATGCCGTAGTCGGCCTGCGCGATCGATGTGGACGAGAACGTGTTGGTCGAAACGATATCGGCGCCCGCGCGAAAGTAAGCCAGGTGAATGTCGCGCACCGCCTTCGGCTGGCTGAGACTGAGAAGATCGTTGTTGCCGCGCACCTCACGGTTCCACGCATCGAAGCGCGCGCCGCGATATCCGGCTTCATCCAGCTTGTATTCCTGGATCATCGTGCCCATCGCGCCGTCAAGCACGAGAATGCGCTTGGCCGCCTCGGCGAGCAGGGTCTTCTCGACGCTCATTACGCGGCTTCCTTCACGGCGGGACGCAGACCGAGCAGATGACAGATCGCGTAGACGAGATCGGCGCGGTTCATGGTGTAGAAGTGGAAGTCGCTCACGCCGCGATCGACCAGATCGAGCACCTGCTCGGCGGCGATTGCAGCCGCGATCAGCTTGCGCGTCGCCGGATCGTCGTCTAGCCCGTCGAAGCGCGCCGCGAGCCAGTCCGGCACCGAAGCGCCGGTGCGCTGCGCGAAGCCCTTGGCCTGCTTGAAATTCTGCACGGGAAGGATGCCCGGCGTGACCGGCACCGCGATGCCGCGCGCCCGCACACGGTCGAGGTAGCGGAAGTAAAGATCGTTCTCGAAGAAGAACTGCGTGATCGCGCGCGTCGCGCCGGCATCGACCTTCGCCTTGAGCATGTCGATATCGGCATCGACCGAGCCTGAGTCCGGATGCGTTTCCGGATAGGCCGACACCGACACTTCGGCGTCGCTGATGCGCTTGATGCCGGCCACCAGATCGGCGCCATTCTGGTATCCGCCGGGATGCGGCGCGTATTTCTCGCCGACCCCGCCCACCGGATCGCCGCGCAGCGCCACGATGTGGCGCACGCCCGCGCCGTGGTAGGCGCGGATGACATCATCCACTTCGTCGCGCGTCGCGCTCACGCAGGTGAGATGCGCGGCCGGCGTCAGCGCGGTCTCGCTGAGGATGCGTTTCACCGTCGCGTGCGTTCGCTCGCGCGTCGAGCCGCCCGCGCCGTACGTGACGGAAACGAAATTCGGCCGCAGGGGCGCGAGGCGCTCGATCGATTCCCACAGCGTGCGCTCCATCTCGTCGGTCTTCGGCGGGAAGAACTCGAACGAGACGTGGATGCGAGGGCTCCCGATGCTGCGGCTTGCCCGCTCACTGTCGCTCATCAGGCAACTCCTTGAGCCGACACCAGCGCGAGCCGCGGATCGCGCGCGAGCCACAGCGACACGGCGACCTTTCCGTCCGAGCCCGGCTCTGGCGGCAGCGTGCGATGCAGCGCCACGTCGAGGCCGGCCGCTTCCATCCACTGCTCCACCGTCTCGGGCGTGAAGCCGAGGCGGAGATGCGCGTGCTCCTCGCGCAGGAATTCCAGATCGTGCGGCGCGAAATCGACCACCAGCAGGCGGCCCTGCGGACGCAACGTGCGCGCGGCCTCGTGAATCGCGCGCGCGCCGTCGTCGAGGAAGTGCAGCACCTGATGGACCACCACGACGTCGAAGGAGTCCTTCGGCACGGGCAGTTCGTAGATGTCGCCCTGGCGCACGCTGCAATGCTTGAGCCCGGCCCGCTCCAGCCGTGCGCGCGCGAGCGCCAGCATGTCGAGCGACATATCGATGCCGAGCCCGCGCTCGATGTCGGGGCCGAACAATTCCAGCATGCGCCCCGTTCCGGTGCCGAGATCGAGCAGGGAACGAATGGGGCGATCCGCGAGCGCGGTCTGCACCGCGCCCTCGACCGCGGCGTCACTCACGTGCAGGCGGCGGATGCGATCCCATTCGGCGGCGTGCTGACTGAAATAAGTTTGCGCGGCGGCCGCGCGCGCGGCGCGCACCGCTGCGAGCCGGCCCCGATCGCGCAGCACGACCGGATCGGCGGGATCGAGCCGGCCGACCAGCATCTGCGCGATGTCGGCGATGCCGCCGCGCTCGCCAAGGCGATAGAACGCCCAGCTTCCCTCGCGGAAGCGGTCGACCAGTCCGGCCTCTGCCAGCAGCTTGAGATGACGCGAGATGCGCGGCTGCGACTGGCGCAGGATCTTTGTGAGGTCGGAGACCGTGAGGTCGGCTTCGGCGAGCAGCGCCAGGACGCGCAGGCGCGTGCCCTCGCCGGCGGCGCGGAGCGCTGCATGCAGGGAGTTGAAATCAAGCGGTGCCGGACGCATCGTGGGATAGGTCCCAACTGTTTCACATAAACATATAAGGATATCTTTATGTCACCGACAAGGCGGAGGCAAGCTGCGGGCAGGTCGATTCACTGATCCTGTGGGCGGATCGCGGGCCGCTGCCTACAGATTGACGCTCGGACAAGCCCGATCAAGGACCACCGCGCGGGATTGGCCGCCGCAGAATTTCCCTATCAAATCAATCAGATCGCTCGACCCGTTCAACACATCCCCGGCGCCATTGCTCTGCACGGTCACAACCGCCCGCGTGGTCTGCGGCGTGATCAGCGAGCGGGCGTCCTGCCGCCAGTTCCAGCGCCGGCAGAGGATGTGGGCCGCGTCGGCGTAGACCACTTCGCCCGGTTTCGGGGCCTCGGGCGCATCGCCCTCCTCCGCCATGTCGACGAAGCTGTCGCCGTCGCGTGCATAGCGAAACGCGAGTGGCGGCATGACGCGGTCGAGATCGTCGGCGCCGAGCGGCAGCACGTGCGCGAGCGATACCGCGTTGTAGAGATCGACGAACGCGTTCACCCGCGCAAGCGAGCGGCCGGCGAGCACGTTCTTCACCAGCCGCTCGACGGATGAACGATAGCGCGTCTGCTTGATCCCGAAGCCCTTGTACGCCGCGCGCCATGCCGCGATGCCGGGGATCTGCGACAGCTCCGTGCCGCCCCAGCGCGCACGCGCCGCCGCCTCGCGCTCCGCGATCAGCGCATCGAGCGCCGACGGCCGCTCCGGCGCGATCGTCAGCCCCTCGGCCACCACGAATGCGACGCGGTAATCGGGAAACGCGTTCGTGATGTCGGCAATGGAGATTTGCAAAGTATCGACCCTTGTGTGTTGCGGCGGCGGCGGACTACGCTTCGTTCCTCAATAGAACAAATATCGGGGAGGACTTCAGCATGAACCGCATTGTATTCGCCTCTATCCATCGCACTCGCGTTCGCGGCCGGCACCGCGGCCACGCACCTGCTGCCGCAGGCCCTCGCCCAAACGGCCATGATGAAAGCCGAGATCCTGCACGTCCCCGACCTGTCGGGCGACGCACTCGGCGCCGCGAACCCGAACGGCTTTCGCTCCAAGACATTCGTCATAGCAGACGGCATGACGCTTTCGGTACAGGCCGGCAACGTGCCAAAGCACCTGCACCCCGACGCCAACGAGATTCAGTATATCCTCGAGGGCACCGGCACGATCTGGCTTGGCGAGAAGGAAGTGAAGGTGAAGCCCGGCGATCTCGTGGTGATCCCGAAAGGCACCGCGCATGGCGGCACCAAGCCGGACGCCGGTAGCGCCGCAATCAAGGCAATCGCCCTCAAGACGCCGCCGCAGGCGGCCGAGGGCGGCACCAAGATGCTCCCCTGAGAGTGTGCGCATGATCCCGAAAAGCCTGCCCCGGACTTGATCCGGGGTGGGAATCGGTTTTTCGGGATAGATCATGCGCCACTAAAAGCATGCTAAGCGATCTCGCATGAACGAGGACATTCGCGAAGGCGAGATCGCCGCCGCGCTGCCGGACAAGTTCGATGCCGGCGTCTATTTCATCGGACGCATCCGCACGCCGTGGACGCAGGCGCAGCGACTGCCCGAAGAATGCGCGCGGTTCCGACGCCGAATGCACGATCGAGCTCGATCCGCGCTATGCGGCGGCGCTCGACGGCGTTGCGACCTGCACGCATCTCGTCGTGTTGTATTTCATGGATCAGGCGCGCCGCGATCTCGTGGTGCAGGTGCCGCGCCACGGCGCACGCCGCGGCACGTTCGCGCTGCGCTCGCCGGTGCGTCCCGAACCCGATCGCGATGAGCGTGGTGCGGCTTGTCCGCGTCGAGGGCACGACGCTCTCGGTCGTCGGCCTCGATTGCCTCGACGGCACGCCACTGATCGACATCAAGCCTTACTTTCCATCCGTGGACTTGGTGCCCGACGCGGTGGTGGGGTGGAGCAAGGGCGGCAAGGAGTAACACGCCGCATCCTCGTAGAAGGGCCGATCCTCGGCAAAGAGTGGCGCGAGTTCGGCCAAGTACTCGGCCCTCGTCGGGGCGATTGCGAAAACCCTCTGATCGCGGCGTCGATCATGCGCGGTACCGGCTGTTCAGGATCGTGGGCCGCAGCGGGCTCCGAGGTTGGGCGGGCTCGAACGATGCTCGGAGTGTACAAGGAGGCAGGCTGTTACCGGGGCGAACGGGTCAGCCGCGATACCGCAGCGCCTCCACCAGCAAGGCGAACGCTGGCGTCGCCTGGCGGCGGCTCGGGTAATAAAGGTGGTAGCCTGAAAACGGCTGGCACCAGTCGTCGAGCACGCGGATCAGCCTGCCGTCGTCGAGATAGGGCTGCACCTGATCCTCCGGCAGGTAGGCAAGACCAAAGCCGGCCAGCACCGCTTCGAGTCTCAGCGCGATGTTGTTGAATACCAGCTGCCCTTCGACCCGCGCCTTCAACTCGCGACCGCGCTTCGCAAATTCCCAAGACGTAAACGCTGCCACGAGTCGGCAGACGGATGTTGATGCAGTCGTGGGCAGTCAGATCCTGCGGTGTCTTTGGACGCGGCCGGCGTTCGAAATACGAAGGCGCGCCGACAACGGCCATGCGCATATCCGGACCGATGCGCACCGCGATCATGTCCTTGGCCACCTGCTCGCCCAGCCGAACGCCTGCGTCGTAGCGCTCCGCGACGATGTCGGTCAGGCCATAGTCGACGATGATCTCGACATGGATGTCCGGATAGGCCGGCAAGAGCTTCGCCACGGACGGGCCAGAGGATCGCCTGCAGCGGCATGTTCCCCGGCCGTGATGCGGATGGTCCCGGCCGGCTTCTCGCGCAACTCACTCAAGGAGGCGAGCGCCGCATCGATATCGTCAAGGCGCGGACCGATGGATTGAAGCAAGCGCTCGCCAGCTTGTGTCGGAGCGACACTGCGCGTCGTGCGCGTGAGCAGCCGAACGCCATGCCGCTCTTCCAGCCCGCGCATCGCATGGCTGAGCGCCGAGGTCGAAACGCGAAGCTTCGCCGCCGCCTTGGTGAAGCTGCGCTCGCGCGCCACGGCGACAAAGGCCGTCAGGTCGTTGAGGTTTTCCCGGACGCATTTGTGAATCCTGCTCAACACTTCATGCAGGATTTAGGCGCTAGTCGCAACAGTTACGCGCGCTAAATGTTGCACAGGCATCGACGGGAGATTTCATGCGACCGATCCGCAGGCTTGCGAAGCGCGCCGCGATAGGCGCATCGGCCATCGGCGCCGTTCTTTCTGGCCGCATGGCAAGTGCATGCCGAGACAAATCGGGTGACGTTCCCCGAGAACCTCGACCAGCTGGTTCACTACACGACCGTCAAGCGCGGCAATGTGACCGAGCACATCTTGACCACGCGCGAGGCGATGGAGGCCGTGAAGAACGGGCAGCCGATTCCGAACGGCACCCATTTTGTGCTGGCGGACCATCGCGACGGGAAAATCTACCGCTACTTCGTGATGCAGAAAGGCGATGCGTGGGGCGCGGACTATGACGAACGGCGCCGCACCGCCGATTGGCAATTTCAGTGGTTTTGGCCGGACAAGACAGTCAACATGAGCGAGAACACCAACCGCTGCCAGTCCTGTCACCGCAGCCAGCAGGGAAGCGATTATCTCTATACCGGCTATCGCATTCCCCGGTTCAACGGCACGCCGATCGAGTAGAGGCCTGCCGTGAACCCGGTATTCCTATTGCGGCTGGCGTTCGATTTCACGGCGGTCAGCCTGCTCATGATCGGCCTCGCCTATTGGTGGCTTGGCAACACCGTTCATGAATTGGCAGGGACCGCCATGTTCGTGCTGCTCATCGCGCACAACATCTTCAATCGACGCTGGTATGGCGCGGTCAAGCAGACGCGGCCGGAGCCGCGCTCGCTGTTCAACGTCGCAATCACGTTGCTGCTGATGATCGCCATGCTGGCGCTGCTCATCACCAGCGTGCTCATCTCGAACGCGCTGTCCGACTTCATGCCGCCCTTGGCGGCTTCACGGCACGGCAGATTCACATCTTCGCCGGCTACTGGGTCCTCGTCATCGTGGCTGTTCACCTCGGTTTGCGCTGGCCGTTGCTCATGAGTGTCGTGCGCAACCTGTTTGGCATCACACAAGCAAGCCTGGTGCGAACGCTGATGCTTCGCCTTCTCGCCGTTGCCATCGCGGTCCATGGCGTCTGGAGTTCGTTCGCGCTTGGCATCGGCAGCAAGCTCGCGATGCAGATGACACTCGACTGGTGGAATTTCGAAGAATCAGTCGCGGGCTTCTTCGTCCACTGCATCGCCATCGCCGGGCTCTACATATTTTTGACCTACTACATCCTGAAATGGGTTCAGCAGCGGAAGCGCAGGACACCCGCCGTCGCGGTTGCCGCCCTGTCATTGTTCTTTGCGGTCTCTTCCGCGGAGACGAATGCGCAGGCACAGGCCACGGGGAGCAAAGGCGGCCATCTCGCCGCGGACAATCGTTTGCGCGATCTCCTGCAGCACCCGGCCTTCGCGGGTTTTGGGCGCCTGATCCTTCCGTGGGACAACCGCGCGTATAACGAAAGCATGCCGCTCAGCAATCTCGGCTCGCTCCTGCCGTATCACACACACGTCCGGCCGGACGTCGTCGTCGGTTCGTTGAATCGCATGATCGATGATGTGAATGACGGAAAACCCGTCTTCTATGACTTCTACACCGCGGCACAGAAGCAAGAACAACCCTCCAGGGCGAACACCGGGCTGTTCTTCTTTCGCGGAAAGCCGGGCGCGCCGTTCGCCGTCATTTCTCCCGGTGGTGGATTCTCTTACGTCGGCTCGATCCACGAAGGCTTCCCGTACGCCGTGGAGATCAGCAACAAGGGGTACAACGCGTTCGTGCTGAAATACCGGGCTGGCGAGGGCGGCGCGGTCGCGACGCAAGACCTGGCCGCCGCCATCTCGTACATTTTCCGCAACGCCGAGAAGCTTGGCGTCAGCACCGACAACTATTCTTTGTGGGGAAGTTCGGCGGGCGCGCGGATGGCGGCCGCGATCGGCTCACATGGGGTCGCAAAGTTTGGAGGCGACGATGCTTCCAAAGCCGTCATCCGTGGTGATGGCCTATACGGCGCATTCAGATTATTCGCCCAACGAGCCTCCGACGTTTGTCATCGTCGGCGAGGATGATGGCATCGCTCCTCCATCGGCCATGGAAAGGCGGATCGCAGCTCTGCGCAAAGCCGGCACAGAGGTCGAGTATCACAGATACAAAAATGTTGGTCACGGCTTCGGTCTTGGTACGGGCACAAGTGCCGAAGGATGGATCGCCGACGCTAACCGGTTTTGGGAAAAAATAGGCCAGTGATGGAGAATGAGATGGCACAGATGCATTGCAAATTGGCGAGCGCGTTGCTGCTCGTCGCGGCCGGCATCGCCGGATCGCCAAGTGCAGTGGCAGCCGCAAGCGACAAAGCCCGCACCGCTGGTCATTCAGGAGCAGGGCAGCTTCGCGGTCGGCGGGACGATGACCCAGAACCCCGGCGCCTTCGATCCGCTCAAGCCGACCGCGCCCGCGGGCCAGACGTACCGCGGCGATCACGCCTACGCGTTCTACCAAATCCCGGCCAACGCGCGGAAGCTTCCGCTCGTGCTCTGGCACGGCGCAGGACAGTTCTCGAAGACATGGGAGACCACGGCGGACGGGCGCGAGGGCTATCAGAACATCTTTCTGCGCCGCGGCTTTCCCGTCTACGTGATCGATCAGCCGCGCCGCGGAGACGCAGGGCGCAGCATGGTGCAGAGCACCATCACGCCGACGCCCGACGAGCAGTTGTGGTTCGGCATGTTCCGCATCGGTCTTTGGCCGAACTACTTCCCGGGCGTTCAGTTCTCGAAGGACCCCGAGACGCTCAATCAATACTTCCGCTCGATGACGCCCAACACGGGACCGTTCGATGTCCCGGTGATCACCAACGCGGTCTCGGCGTTGTTCGACAAGATCGGGCCGGGAATTCTCGTCACGCATTCGCAGAGCGGCGGGCCCGGCTGGGTCACGGCGATCAAGAACCGGAACGTGCGGGCGATCGTCGCCTACGAGCCCGGCAGCGGCTTCATCTTCCCCGAAGGCGAGGTGCCGGCGTCCATGCCGAGCGCAATGGGCCCGCTTGAGGGCGTCGCGGTGCCGCTTGCGGACTTCATGCAACTCACGAAGATCCCGATCGTCATCTACTACGGCGACAACATCCCCGAGCAGCCCACCGCGAGTCCGACGGAAGACAATTGGCGGGTGCGGCTTGCGATGGCGCGGCTCTGGCGCGATGCGGTCAACCGGCATGGCGGCGATGTAACGCTGGTGCATCTGCCGGAGATCGGAATCCGCGGCAACACGCACTTTCCGTTCTCCGACCTGAACAATGTGCAGATCGCGGACTTGATGTCGGAGTTTCTGAAGAAGAAGAAATCTGGATTGATCAACACAGAGGAGAGACCACATGAATTCGCTCGTTGCGCAGCTGCCTCGCGACGATTGTCATGCTGGACGTCTGGAGCGTCGCGCCGGCACTCGCGCAAGGATCGCCGCCGGCCGCAGCACCTGCGGCAAGCCCGCAGCCAGTCGCGCGCTCAGCAATTGATGGGCGACATCGCGCCGAAGCTCGCGGACCTCACCGACACCGTGCTGTTCGGCGATATCTGGGCGCGTCCGGGGCTTTCCAGACGGGACCGCAGTCTGGTGACCGTCAGCGCGCTGATCGCCATGAACCGCCCTGACCAGCTTCGATCTCACCTCGCACTGGCGCGTCAGAATGGCCTGACTGAAGAAGAGCTGGTCGAGGCGATCACGCATCTGGCGTTCTATTCGGGCTGGCCCAACGCGGTCGCGCGCGGTCGCGGTCGCGCGAGAAGTGTTTGCGAAAAAGTGAGGGCCGCTCTCATGATCACACGCAGACATGCTCGTCGCCGGCGCAGCCGTCACGCTCGCGCGGCCGCGTCCGCCAACGCGCAGGACGCGAGACAAGGCGGCGGACGATCAAGATCACGCGCAGCGGCTCAGAGCCGTCGCGCAAGGGCCCGGCCGCAGAACTTCACCGGCGTGGTCCGGGTCGACTCGCCGTTCCGGGGCAGCGCTCCGGCGCGGGTCGGCGGCGGCATCGTCACCTTTGAGCCCGGCGCGCGCACCGCGTGGCACACGCATCCGCTCGGCCAGACGCTCATCGTCACGGCGGGTCATGGTTGGGTGCAAAGCGAGGGCGGCCCGAAGGAGGAAATCCGGCCCGGCGACATCGTCTGGATTCCGCCGGGCGAAAAGCATTGGCATGGCGCGACTGCCGACGCTCGGCATGACGCACATCGCCATATCCGAAGCGCTCGATGGGAAGACCGTCGACTGGATGGAGCAGGTTTCGGACGAGCAATATCAGAGGTAATTTCCAACATAAGGACTGAAAATGCGGGTCCTCCCGCCCCGATTGCCTGAGCCGCGGTGCTGGCTGATAATCGCCGGGGCATGTGGGGAGCGCACGAATGCTGACCATCCGGCATTTGAACGGATCGCTTGCGGGCACTGAAGTCAAAGTCGAGGGCAAGGATCGCGCCGTCTTCGGGCGGCAGCTCGATTGCGACGTGCAGTATCCGCCCGAGGAAACCGCGGTCGCGCGCCATCATTTCGCGATTGCGCGCAAGCCATCGGGATCGTGGACGGTGGAGCTGTTCGGCACGCCCTTCGTCGCCATCGACGGGACGCCGGCCGACAACGGGCAGGTCGTGCGCGACGGCGCGAAGATCGAGCTCGGCCGGATCGGCGGTCCGGCGCTTATGCTCGGCATCTCGGAAGACGCCCGCACCGACAACTACCTGAAGACCGCCGGACAGGCGGAAGCGCCCTCCCCGCGCGCGGTCGCCACGCAAGCGAGCACGATGGCGCGCCTGGCGCGCACGGTCGCGGCCGTCGCAGCCGTGCTCGCGCTCGGCGGCGCGGGCATTGCCACCTACAACATGATCTCGGCGAGCAACACCGCGGCGCGGCTCGACGCCGCGCAGAAGGGATTCGCCGATGCGCTCGCGCGCGAAGCCAGCCTGCGCATCGGCCTCGAAGTGCGCGCGCACCTCTCGCGCGCGGTCTATCACGTGCAATTGCAGGACGCGCAGCAGCGCATCCAGGCCGGCGGCACCGCATGGGTGGTCGGCCCGAACCTGCTCGCCACCAATGCCCATGTGGCGATCCTGCGCGAGGGCCTGCGCCCGCGCGAACGCATGATCGTGCGCGCGCCGGGCGAAAACGGCGCGATCTATGAAGTGGTCGAGCACAAGCTGCATCCCGGCTACGTGCCGTTCAACGCGTTCCTGCAATCGGACCAGCGGCTGATCAGCCAGTACCGTGGCGGAATAAAATGGCTCTCGGGCAACGGCTATGACGTTGCGACCCTGCGGGTGACCGGCACATTGCCCGACAACGCGCGGCTCGAACTTGCGACCCCCGACGAAATCAACGCGCTTGCTGCCGGCGCGCCGCTGGCAACGTCCGGCTACCCAACCGAAGGCCTGACCAACGCCTGGTCACAGGGACTTGGTGCGACGCCGGAGCAGCATCTCGGCGTCGTTACCAGTTTGACGGACATGTTCCACTTGCCTGCGAAGCAGCCTCAGCGCCAGCTCGTGCATCACGATCTGCCCTCGACCGGCGGCCAGAGCGGAAGCCCCATCGTCGGCGCGAGCGGCCGCGTGGTTGCGCTGCTGAATTCCGGAAACTCCTTCATGGTGAACGGGCGGCGCATCCCGAACGCCGCGCAGGTCAATTACGGGCAGCGCGCCGACCTGCTGCGCGATTTGATGGACGGAAGCGCCGAACAGAAGCTCGCCGACGCGCGCGAGCACTGGAAGGCCGTGTCGGAGAATTTCGCGCCCGGGAAGGACGTCTTCCCAGCCAATATCCTCAATGAGCTCCGCCCCGCCGACGGCGTGAGGCCGCGGCTGTTCGCCGAGGTCACGCGCAAGCTCAACGCCAAGGCCGGCAAGCGGCAGGCGCTCAAGAACGACGATTTCTACGTGAACTTTTCCGAAGTACCGCTGAAGCTCTCGCCGGGGGCCGATTATACGTTCCTCGCGCTGGCGGAAGGCGGCAGCACGCGCCTCGATGTCTATGTCGACGGCAAGCTGGCGACCAAGGCCATCGCGGACCTTATCCGTTCGTCAGTTGCCGGCTGCTGACCGCGTCGCAGCAGAACACCGGAAATGCCGAGAAGCCGCGGGCTGGCTGCGCGACCGAGGCGGAACGCCTGGAGGGAATGAGAATTCCCGAGGGCAACGCGAATGCGCGCGACATCGACCTTGTCGTGTACAATATCAAGGACGCGACGGACGCCCTGGCGAGCGCGGACCTGACCTATCTGCTGCGCATCTATCAGTGGGTCCCCGAGCGGCGGCCGTAGCTCAGGGCCGGGCCGCCTCATGAGTGAAACCGCGCGGCCCGATCCCGATCCGCACACGGCGCTGGAAACCTGCCTTGCCGATCTCGCCGACAACAAGCCGGCCGACGCCGTGCTGGTGCGGCTGCGCGCGATCGAGCCGTCGCTGCCCGGCGATGCCATCGTGCGGGCAAACTTCCTGCGCGCCCGCGCGATCGCGACCAACCGGCTCGGCTTTGCCGGCGAGGCGCTCGGCGATTTGCACGAGGCGCGGCGGCTGCTGGAGGGCGGCGCGCATCGGCAAGAGCTTGCCGCGGTCTTTCAGGCCATCGCGACGGTGTACAGTTGGCGCGGCGAGAGCCGCGAGGCGGCGCTCACGCTGCTGCGTGTTGTCGCCGAAGCCTCGGGCGATGCGCCTGGCTTCGCGCTGGCGCTGATCGAAGGCGGACGCCTGCAGATGGAAATCGGCCGTCCGGCCGACGCGCATGCACTGCTCACGCGCGCGCTGGAGCTTGGCGGCACGTCGCTGCCGAAGCGCGAATTCCAGCGCGCCTGGGTCAATCGGCTCCAGGCGTCGGTCGCTGCGGGCGAGATCGATCGCGCGCGCGCGCAACTTGCCGGGATAGCGGAAGCGCTGGCGCAGGCTCCGGGACGATTGTTCCTGCTGGCACATCTCGAGGCGTCGCGTGTCGCGGTGCAATCCGGTGACTTCGCCGCGGCGGCCGCGGCGCTCGATGCGGCACGCACATTTGCGCCCGGCGGTGACGACGCATTCGAGCGCATCGAAATCACCGAGGCCGAGGCGGAGCTCGCGCTTGCGCGCGGCGAAACCGGGAAGGCGGCCGCGCTGCTTGGCGAGGTCATCGCGCGCTATGCCGACGACGATCTCGCGGCACGCGAGGTGCGCGCGCGGCTCATTCACGCCAAGGCGCTGGAAGCGCTCAATCGCACAAGCGAAGCCGAGCGAACGCTCGCCGCGGCCTTGCGCCGTCGCGCTCTGGCACGCGGGCTGAGCGGATATGCC
Source organism: uncultured Alphaproteobacteria bacterium (assembly GCA_963800695.1). GTDB lineage: Bacteria > Pseudomonadota > Alphaproteobacteria > Rhizobiales > Xanthobacteraceae > PALSA-894. The sequence goes on from CAWDCA010000005.1 coordinate 274,748, forward strand.
GATGCGGTCCGCTCGCGCCTGATGACGGGCCACGGTGGCGCGCGCATCGCGGACGTTCCTGCAACCGGCATGGAAGTCGACCCTGCCCGCCGTTTCGTGCGCCAGCGCGCACTCGGGGCAGGCGCGTTCGGCAAGGTTTTCCGCGCTTACGATCTGGAGCTCGGCATCGAGGTCGCGATCAAGCGCGCCTCGCGCGGCACGCATCACGATCCCGCGATCCGCGAACAACTGTTGCAGGCCGCACGCACCGAGATCGCCGCCGCATCGCGGCTCGATCATCCCGGCATCGCGCGCGTGTACGGTCTGCTCGGCGCTGAAGGCGGCGACACGCTGGTGATCGAGGAATATGTCGAGGGGCCGACGCTGCGCGAGGCGATGGAGAGCGGACTCGATCCGGCGCGCGCCCTCGACGCTGCTCTCGCGCATCGCCTTCGCGCTCGCGGCGGTGCACGGCGCCGGCGTGATCCACCGCGACCTTAAGCCCGACAATATAATCTTACGCGGCGGCGACACGCCCGTACTGATCGATTTCGGCATCGCGCTGCTCGCAGGCAAGCGCGCGCTGGCGGGAGCCGGCACGCCCGCCTACATGGCGCCCGAGCAGGCGCGCGGCCGCGGCGTGGACGAGCGCGCCGACCTCTACGCGCTCGGTGTCATCGCGTGCGAACTGCTGACGGGCGAGCGGCCGCAGCCGCCGCGAAGCCGGATTCGTGCTGCTTTGATCAAGTCCGGTATCGACACGGAGATCGCGCGGCTGATCGGGCAGTTGATCGCGCCTTACAGAATCCTGCGGCCGCGCTCGGCGGCGATCGTCGGCAACATCTTCGCCGACGCAGCAAAAGACGCCTAGCCGGCAAGCTCCGGCACGACCCAGAGCGGCGGCTCGCCGCGCGCAACGCGCTGCACGTTGTCGAACGCATTGCGGAAGCGCGCGACGTGATTGTCCCATGTGGGGCCGGCGAAGTGCGCAGTCAGCACCACGTTATCGAGCCTGAACAGCGGATTGTTCGACGGCGGCGGCTCCTGGTCGAACACGTCGAGGCCGGCGCCGAAGATCTTGCCCGCCGAAAGATGCGCGGCCAGCGCGGTCTCGTCGATCACCGGCCCGCGCGAGGTGTTGACGATGATCGCGGTCGGCTTCATCAGCGCCAGCTCTTCCTTGCCGATCATGTGGCGCGTCGAATCGTTGAGCGGCACATGCAGCGAGACGACGTCGGATGTCTTCAGCAGTTCGCGCAGCAGGCGGAAGCGCACGCCGAGCGCGTCAGCCTCGTCCTCGGACAGTCGCGCGATGTCGAAATACTGCACGCGCATGCCGAACGCGCGCCCAAGCCGCGCCACCTTCTTGCCGATGGTGCCGAGCCCTATGATGCCGAGCGTCTTGTCGTGAAGCTCGTACATGCGCGGCGCCGGACCGTTGCCGCGCCAGCGCCCGCCCGAGACGCTCGCGTGCTGCCAAACCACCTTGCGATAGACCGTGAGCATCAGCATCATGGCGTGCTCGGAGACCGAGATCGCGTTCGCGCCGCCATTGTTCGAGAGCGGCACCTTGGCGCGCCGCGCGGCGTCGAGGTCCACATTGTCGTAGCCGGCTGAGAAGCTGCACGAGTCTCAAGTTGGGCACCGCCTTGTAGAATTCATCCTTCATCGGGATGTGCGGGTAGCAGATCATGTACTCGATGCCGGGCAGGTTGGAGACCACCTCGGCATCGTTGTGGATCACCACGGTCTCGAAACCGCCCGGCGCCATCTCGCGCGCGATTGCTGCGACCTCGGCGGAGGGGCATGAGACAAGAATTTTGGGGGGCATCACGCTTCCTTCGTAGGGTGGACTAAGGCGCGCAGCGCCAAGCCCACGTCTTCAATACCGCTCGTGCTGAGTGTTTGGAAGTGGTGGGCACGCTTCGCCGCTGCGCGCCGAAGCTTTGCCCACCCTACGATCTGCGCTCAGCCGGGATGACAGCCGTAGTTCGTGTATCAGAAAGAGATCAAAACGGCCGGTCCCCGTTGATCGTACACCGGCGCATCACGCGCACGTGGTTCGCCTCGTCGAAACCTGTCGCGCGGTGGAGCGTGCAGCGGTTATCCCACACGATGCATTGGCGCGGGCTCCACACATGCGTGTACACGTCCTTCTGCGGCGTGATCAGCACGTTCAGCTCCTCGATCAGCGTGCGGCCTTCGTCGTAATCCATGCCCTCGATTTCCTGCGCATGGTCGCCGAGGAAGACCGCCTTGCGCCCGGTCTCGGGATGCGTGCGCACGATCGGATGCGAGATCGGCGGCACCTTGGCCTTCTGCTCCGCCGTCATCGGGTCTTCGCCGTGGCGGCGCGTGCGCGAGAAATCGAGATTGTGAATCGCGCGCTTGCCGTCGATGCGCTTCTTCATGTCGGCCGGGAGATTGTCGTAAGCCAGATACATGTCGGCGAACTCGGTCTCGCCGCCAACCGGCGGACACACTTCCGAATACATCATGGTCGCCTGGCCGGTGCGCTCGCGCCACGAGCCGTCGGTGTGCCAATGCAGCGTGCCCTTGTCGGGATGCTTGCCGGTCGGCTTGCCGTCCTTGTCGGCGTTGGTGAGCATGTAAATCTCGGGGTGCTCCGGATATTTCTGGTACTGGTTCATGACGTGGATCTGGATTTCGCCGAACGAGCGCGCGAATGCGACCTGCGTGGCGGGCGGCAGGTCGACGTCGCGGAACAGAATGAGTTCGTAGTCGAGGAACGCCTCGTACACCTTGCCGAACATCTTCGGCTCGACCGCCTGCGCCAGCGTGATGCCGGAAATCTCGCAACCGAGTGCGGGATGCAGCGGCTTGACGGCGAACGGCCAGTCGCGCGCGGGTGTTTCCTTGCGTTGGGCTTGCGGCATCGTTTCCTCCGGTTCTGCTTTGACCCGAACCTAGCGCCTGCATGCATTGGAAGGAAGGCGCGAGGTGGAACTTTCGCGCATGGCTGAATTGATTGAGTTTGCGGGCCGTTGCCCGTAGTTTCGATCAAGCGCCGTCCGGCGCATCGGGACCGCCACTGAATGAAGCGCTTCTTCGCCGATATCGTCGCGCCGCTCCGCTCCGGAGGCACGGGACGGGCCGAGCGCGCCGGACACTGGATGCTGGCGGCCGCGATTGTCTTTCCGCTCGCTGTGTTCGCGGCCGCAGCCGTGGTTTCCTACCGCCAGCACGAGGAGGATGCGCAGGACCGGCTGCGGCGCAACCTCGGGACCGTCTACGAGCACGCGCTGAAGGTGCTCGAAACCATCGAGATCTCCTCGCGCTATGTCGATGAACTGATCGCCAACCTGACAGACGATGACATCCGCGCAGCCGAAACCGATTTCAACCGGCGCCTGCGCACACTCACCAACACGCTGCCGCAATTGGCGGACATCTGGGTCGTCGATGCCGCCGGGCGTCCGCTGGTCTCGGGCACCGTCTTCCCGATCCCGCGTCAGCTCGATTTGTCGGACCGGCAATATTTCCGCGACCACAAGGACAGTGCGGCGACAAGCTTTCTGGTCGGGGAAGTCGTCACCGCGCGGGCCACCAACGAGCGCGGCCAACCGCGCTTTTTTTCACTCAGCCGCAAACGCACTACCCCAGACGGCCGCTTCGCCGGCGTCGTGGTCATCTCCATTTCACCCGAATATTTCCGCGACTATTACGCCACGCTGACGCAGCCCGTCGTCGCCGCCTTGATCCGCCGCGACGGGCTGGTGCTGGCGCGCTATCCGGAGCTGCCGCAAATCGGCGCGCGGCTCAACCCCGGCGGCCCGCTCGGCACGCAGATCGCGAGCGGGCAGGAGTTCGGCACGGTCACAACCGTTTCGACGCTCGACGGCAAGGAGCGCATCCTCGCTTTCCGCAAGCTTCCGCGCGTCGATGTCTATGTCCTGGCCGGGATCGATACTGCGGACATCGCCGAGGCCTGGCGCGCCGGGATGGCGCGCCATCTCATTTTCGGCCTGCCGGCGACCGTCGCGATGATCGCGCTCTGCCTGCTCGCCCTGTCGCGCACGCGGCGCGAGGCCGCCACCAACGCGATGCTGCGCGCCGAGATCGCGCGGCGCGAGGCATCGGAGCAGGCGCTGCGCCAGGCGCAGAAAATGGAAGCGGTTGGACGGCTGACCGGCGGCATCGCGCACGACTTCAACAATCTGCTCACCGCGGTCATCGGCAATCTCGACCTCGCGCTGCGCCGGCTCGACGGCCAGGAGCGCGTGCGCGGCTGGCTCTCGAATTGCCGCCAGGCGGCCAATCGCGCCGCGACGCTGGTGCAGCGTCTGCTTGCGTTCTCGCGTCAGCATCCACTCGAGGTGAAATCGGTCGACATCAACCGCCTGGTGCAGAACATGTCCGAGCTGCTCAGCCGCACGATCGGCGAGACGGTCGCGATCGAAACAGTGCTGGCCGGCGGACTGTGGAGCGCGGCGATCGACCCGAATCAACTCGAGAACGCCATCGTCAATCTCGCCGTCAACGCGCGCGACGCGATGCCGGGTGGCGGAAGCCTCACCATCGAGACGGCCAATTGCCATCTCGACGAACACTATATCGAGCAGTCCGGCGCCGATATCCCGCCCGGGCAATACGTCATGGTCGCGGTGAGCGATTCCGGCTCCGGCATGACGCCCGAGGTGCAGAGCCGCGCGTTCGAGCCGTTCTTCACGACAAAGCCGGCCGGCGTGGGCACGGGCCTCGGGCTCAGCCAGGTCTATGGCTTTGCCAAGCAGTCCGGCGGGCATATCCGCATCTACAGCGAGGTCGGCCAGGGCACGACCATCAAGATTTATTTCCCGCGCTTCACCGGTGCCAATATTCCGGTGTGGCACGTGCCCGAGCCCACCGCTTCAGAGCTGCGCACGGAGGGCACCGAGACCGTGCTCGTCGTGGAGGACGACGCGCAGGTCAACAAGCTCGCGGTCGAGGCGCTGCAGGAGCGCGGCTACCGGGTGATCTCGGCGAGCAATGGACCGTCCGCGTTGGGCATGCTCGACGGCGCGCCGCAGATCGACCTCCTGCTCACCGACGTCGTGATGCCGGGAGGGATGAACGGCCGGGAACTGACCGATGCGGTGCGCAAGCTGCGGCCGGCCGTCCAGGTGCTGTTCATGACCGGCTATACCCGCAACGCCATCATCCATCACGGCCGGCTCGATCCCGATATCGATCTCCTCACCAAGCCGTTCACCGCCGATGCGTTGACGCGCAAGGTCCGCCACATCCTCGATGCCGGCGCGTCCGCGCAGGCCGAGACGCAGGCGACCTGAAGCATGCGGCTGCGCTCGCGCATCACCACCGACGGCCTCGACCGCACGCCGCATCGCGCCTTCATGCGGGCGATGGGGTTGGACGATGCGGCGATCGCAAGGCCGATGATCGGCGTGGTCAGCCAGAAGGGCGAGACCACGCCATGCAACATGACGCATGGGCCGCAGGTCGACGCCGCCAAGGACGGCGTCAGCGCTGCCGGCGGCACGCCACGCGAGTTCACCACCATCTCGGTGTCCGACGGCATCGGGATGAACCACGAGGGCATGAAGTTCTCGCTGGTGAGCCGCGAGCTGATCGCCGACTCCATCGAAGCCGTGGTGCAGGGCCACGCGTATGACGGGCTGGTGGCGTTCGGCGGCTGCGACAAGACCCTGCCCGGCGCCATGATGGGGCTCGTGCGCTGCAACGTGCCGGGCGTATTCGTGTATGGCGGCGCCGCGCTGCCCGGCCGCTTTCAGGGCCGCGACGTGACCGTGCTCGATGCCTATGAGGGCGTGGGCGCGGTGCAGACCGGCGCGATGAGCGAAGCCGACCTCGCAGTGCTCGAGCGCGCCTGCAAGCCGAGCGTCGGCGCCTGCGCGGGGCAGTTCACCGCCAACACCATGGCGATGGTGGCCGAGGCGCTCGGGCTGACCGTGCCGAATTCCGCGATGGTGCCGGGCGTTTATTCCGAGCGGCTCGCGATTGCGAAGCGTGCCGGGAACATCGTGATGGAGATACTGCGACGCGGCGGCCCGCTGCCGCGCGATCTGGTCACGCGGCGCGCACTGGAGAACGCGAGCGCCATCGTGGCGGCGACCGGCGGCTCGACCAACGCGGCGCTGCACATTCCGGCGATCGCCAACGAGGCCGGCATCCGCTTCACCGTGGATGACGTGGCGGCGGTGTTCGCGCGCACGCCGCTGATCGGCGATCTGCGGCCGGGCGGACAATATCTGGCGAAGGACGTGTACGAGCACGGCGGCGTGTCGGTGATCATCCGCGCGCTGATCGAGAGCGGGCACATCGATGGCGATTGCCTGACCGTCACGGGCCGCAGCTTGCGCGAGGAGCATGACGCGGCGCCCTCCCCCGATGGCGAAATCGTGCGCGCCGTGGGTGATGCGCTGCGCCCCGATGGCGGGCTCGTCGTGCTCAAGGGCAACCTCGCGCCCGCCGGCGCGCTGCTCAAGGTCGCCGGGCTGAAGGCGCGGGTGTTCGAGGGGGCCGCGCGCGTGTTCGACTCGGAGGACGATTGCGCCGCGGCCGTTCGCAGCCGCAGCTACGCAGCGGGCGACGTGCTGGTGATCCGCCATGAGGGCCCGCGCGGCGGGCCCGGCATGCGCGAGATGCTCGGCGTCACGGCGCTGATCTACGGCCAGCAGATGGGCGAGAAGGTCGCGCTCTTGACCGACGGGCGCTTCTCCGGCGCCACGCGCGGCATTTGCGTGGGGCACATCGCGCCGGAGGCCGCCATAGGCGGTCCCTTGGCGCTCGTGAAGAACGGCGACCGCATCCGCATCGATGCCGATGCGCGCCGCCTCGACTTGGCTGTCGACGATGCCGAACTCTCGCGCCGCCGCGCCGCGTGGACTGCGCCGCAGCCGCGTCACACCGCGGGGCTATTGGCGAAGTACGCCCAGTGCGTCGGGCAGGCGGATGCGGGGGCGGTTACCCATGCGGGTGGGGTGGTGTGGCCTGAAGCTTAGCTACTCAATCGGCGCGACGATCGTCGGATGCTTCAGCGCATTCGCGTCGAGTTTCTTCTCCAGCATCTTCTCAGCCGTATAAACGTCGAACATCGCCTGGATGCCGGCGAAGTTCGGCGCGGCGCCCGGTTCGCGCGCGAAGTCGTTGCCCTTCAGGAGATACGTATCGAGCACCGCGACCGGCGCCTTGGTGATTTCGGAGACCACCTTCATCGTCTCGTCGCGATCGGCGAGCGCCATCTTCAGGCCCGCCGTGATGTCCTTGACGTATTGCTTCGCCAGCTCCGGATTCTTGTCGACGAAATCCTTCCGGCACGCCTCCACGATGTGCACGATGTTCGGCACCGCCTGATCGAGCGAGAACAGCTTGCGCACGCCGCCTTTCGCCTCGGCGCGCGCCGCGAATGGCTGGTTCATGTTGGTCGAGTCGACGCGGCCCGCGCGCAGCGCGTCCTCGGAGAGCGAGAACGAGACCTCGACCAGCTTGATATCCTTCTCGGGGTCGACGCCGTTGCGCTTGAGCATCAGCGCGAACGGCCCATGCGTGCCGCCGCCGATGATCGAGATGCCGACGGTCTTGCCCTTGAGGTCCGCGACCGTCTTGATCGGGGAGTCCTCCTTCACAGCCCAGTAGACCGAGAAGCTGCCCGGCCGTTCGCCGACGTGCTGCGCCACCACGTAGGTCGAGAACGTGCCCTTATCCATGCCCTGCGCGATCGGCAGCACGCCCTGCGTCGCGCAATCCAGCGCGTTCGCGATCAGCGCCTGCGACATCGGCGAGGTGCCCTGGAATTGCGACCATTCGATTTTGTATTTCTTGCCGAGGTCCGGAAAACGGTCCGGCCGGCGCATCATCCAGTATTTCGCCTCCTCGGCCGGAATGGTCCAGCCGACGCGGATGGTCGGGATGTCCTGCGCCTTGGCGACGGAGACGAGTGCGCTTGCGGCAAGCAGCGACGCGATAACGATACGATTCATGACGGGACCCCTGTTGGCTTTGGACCGCTCTTGTACCTATGGAACGCCAGCCAGCCGGGGAACGCAAGCTGCGACAGATTGTGCCATAGTGCCGGAATTCAAATGGGGAGCCGCAAATGCCCGCACTGGAAATCATCGGAGCGCCGCAGTCGAATTACGTCTGGGTCGTGCGCATGGTGTGCGCCGAAAAGGGCGTGCCCTATGAGCTCAATCCGGCGCGGCCGCACTCGCCCGATGTGGATGCGGTCCATCCGTTCGGCAAGATCCCGGTGATGCGCCACGGCGATGTGACGTTGTGCGAGTCCAAGGCGATCGCGACCTATATCGATCGCGTGTTCGACGGTCCGAAGGTGATCCCGGACGATCCGAAGCTCGCCGCGCAGGTCGAGCAATGGGTGTCGCTCGGCAACGTCGAGTTCGACAAGATTATGATCCGCCAGTACGTGGTCGGCTACGCGTTTCCCAAGGAGCCCGGCAAGCCCGACATGGCGGCAATCGGCGCGGCGGCCGAGAAGATGAAGCCGCAGATCGCGGTGCTCGACAAGGCGGTGGCTTCCGGCCATCTGGTCGGCGACAGCCTTACGCTCGCCGACATCAATATCCTGCCGATGCTGTTTTATGTGAACCGCTTCGAGGAGGGCAAAGCGATGCTCGGCGCGGCGAAGAACCTGTCGGCCTACATGGAGCGCCACTTCGCGCGCCCGAGCTTCCAAGCCTCCAGGCCGCCCCCGCCTAAGACCTGATTGCCGCGTCGAAGCAGGCGATGGGGCGATCTATCGCTTGATCGCGGTCAATACCGTGGCGCAGGCAAGCTCAAGCTGCTTCTCGACCGACAATTGGCAATGCGGTGCGCGCAACTGCTCGTAAGGATCTTGCAGCAGGTCCGCGACCGTCATCTTTCGAAAGCGCTTTGCGGTGCCGGCGTCGAGGCCCCGTTCCCAACTCGACAGGATCATGAACAGGGCGTGGATCGGATGCGTCGACGGGAAAACCGTGACGGATTTCACGTCGAGTTCACCTTCAAAAAGCCGCCGGATGCCTTGCGACGACGCGTTGAAATAGTGGTGCGGATAGCCGTGCAGCGGTTGAAGAAAGGGGATCGAGCAGAACAGTTCGCCGCCTGGCTTGAGGACGCGCGAAATCTCTCGCGCGCAGCCGATCGGGTCCCGGACATGCTCCAGCACTGCGACCGAGATCACCGCGTCGAAGGTGCCATCGACAAACGGAAGGTGCTCACCGATGCCGAGCACGTCGGTGGTATCGTAGTCGACCACCTCGAAATTCACGACATCGCGATAGTAAGCGTCCCGTCGCCCCGCCCCACAATCGAGAATAAGGCCGCCGCGGTGGCGCGCGATCATGTCGCCAACTGCGCCGTCATATCCGTTGAATGAGATGCTCTCGGTGTCGGTGATCCGTGCTTCTTCGCGAAGCGCGGTGGTGAGGAAGTCCATTTTGCCGTCGCGCCAAAGCATCGGCGCGTCGGCGCGAATGAACGGCTCGAGCCGCGCCAGCTTCTCGCGCCGAAGCGCCGAAATATCGGCGGCGGCGTCGACATCCTGTTGGCGGCCTTCGCGCACGCCATATTTCTTGAAATGCACCAGGCCGGCCGAATAGACGCCCTTCTCGACCGCGGCGCGGACGTCGGGATTGGCGCTCAGGTATCCGGCCTCGCTAAAGCGCTCAATCGTCGCGCGAGACCGAAGCGGGATCGGGTCCATGCGGACGGAAGTACCAATAACGCCTGTCCGCCTTCAACCCCGGATGCGGAAATCCCGCGATCGCGGCGGCGGCGGCCCCGCCATCTCCGGCCATCTATCGTGTATCTCCTGTATCGCGCCTCACTCGGCACCTGCCCTCGGTCCCTCAACTTATTGAAAATTCAAATTAAATTGGAACCGCCGCGCTGCCCGGCGCTTAACCCATTCCCCTCCCCCGCCCTGAACCGCTGCCGCGCCTTCCGCGACTAATAGACAAGCGCGCCCGGGGAACAAACGAGGGCGCCGAACGTAGACACGGCGGTACAGGGGTTAAGGCCATGATCAAGCTCTCCACCATTTTCACCGGTGCTCTGGTTGCGGCGACCGTGATGGTTGCCGATTGGGCCACCGCCGCTCCGCTCAGCCTCTCGCATCAGGCTTATTCGCGCGCTGACCAGATGGCGCCGGTCGAAGAGCAAACCGAGCAGGGCTACGAGACGCCCGCCCAGTTCAAGCGCCAGATCGTCGCGTACACGGGCAGCGAAGCGCCCGGCACCATCGTCATCGATACCGCCAACACCTTCCTTTATCTCGTGCAGCCCGGCGGCCGTGCACTGCGCTACGGCATCGGCGTCGGCCGCGACGGCTTCCGCTGGTCGGGCACGCAGACCATCACCAAGAAGGCCGAGTGGCCGGATTGGACCCCGCCCGCCGAAATGATCGCCCGCCAGCCCTACCTGCCACGCTTCATGGCCGGTGGCGTCACCAACCCGCTCGGCGCGCGCGCCATGTATCTCGGCAACACGATCTATCGCATCCACGGCACCAACGCGCCCTCGACCATCGGCCAGCGCGTGTCGTCCGGCTGCATCCGCCTCACCAACGAGGACGTGACCGACCTCGCCAGCCGCGTGAACGTCGGCACCAAGGTGATCGTGATCAACGCCGATCAGCGCGCCGATGCGCCGCTCACCTCCGCGCCGGTCAGCCTGCGGCTGCGCTGAATTTTACGAGAAGTAGGATCGCCTCAGAGCGACCACGCCGGTCCGGGTCTCCCGGGCCGGCGTTCTAATTTTCGGCTCCGCTTGGGCGGGCAAAGGCGCAGGAGCGCCGTGCCCGCGTAACGAAAATGGCGCGGCACGCTACGCTTTGCCCGCCCTACAGCTTGTAGCCCGGATGGAGCGAAGCGAAATCCGGGTCCGGTCATTCCCAACGCGCAATGCTACCCGGATTACGCCGACGCTCCATCCGGGCTACGCTTCCCCAAACACAGAGGGGAAGCGCCACCATGAAAGTCTCCGACGCCATTGCGGAAATCCTGCGCCGGGAAGGCGTGGAGACCATCATCGGCTATCCGGTCAACCACATCCTCGAGCGCGGCGCCGCGGCCGGCATCCGCCCGATCATCGTGCGCCAGGAGCGCACCGGCCTGCACATGGCGGACGCGATGTCGCGCGTCACCTCGGGCCGCAAGCTCGGCGTGTTCGTGATGCAGCACGGGCCCGGCACCGAGAACGCCTATGGCGGCGTCGCGCAGGCGTGGAGCGAGTCGGTGCCGATCCTCGTGATGCCGGGCGGCTATGCGCGCCGGCTCGCCTGGGTCGAGCGCAACTACAATTCCAGCGTCCAGATGCGCGGCATCACGAAATCCGCCGAGCCGGTCACCTCGGGCAAGGAGCTGTCCGCGATCATGCGCCGCGCGTTCACGCGGCTGCGTTCGGGGCGCGGCGGGCCGGTGCTGGTCGAGGTGCCGAACGACGTGTGGAACGAGGAGGCCGATCCGTCCGACTACGTCGCCTCGCGGCCGCTGCGCACGGGCCCCGATCCCGACGACATCCGCGCGGCCGCGAAAATGCTGCTCGCCGCCAAGCGCCCGGTGCTCTACGCCGGCCAGGGCGTGCACTGGGCGGAAGCGTGGGGTGAGTTGAAACAGCTCGCCGAGCTGCTCGCCATTCCGGTCACCACCTCACTGCAGGGCAAGAGCGCATTTCCCGAAACGCATCCGCTCTCGCTTGGCTCGGGCGGCCTCGCGATCCCGGCGCCGGTGCATCATTTCCTGAAAGAGAGCGATCTCATCCTCGGCATCGGCTGTTCCTTCACGCAGACGAATTTCGGCGTCACGATGCCGGCGGGCAAGACGATCATCCACAACACGATCGATGCGACCGACGTGAACAAGGATGTGGCCTGCGCGCTCGCCGTGCTGGGCGACGCGAAGCTCACGCTCACGGCGCTGATCGAGGAAGTTTCGAAGACGCAGAAATCGCCGCGCGATCATTCGGCGGTCGCGAAGGAGATCAAGGAGAGTTACGACCCGTGGCTCGCCAAATGGATGCCGAAGCTCACGCACAACGAGTCGCCGTTCTCGCCCTATCGCGTGCTGTGGGACCTGCAGCACACCGTCGACATCGCCAACACCATCATCACGCACGACGCGGGTTCGCCGCGCGACCAGCTTTCGCCGTTCTGGCGCTGCACAACGCCGCTCTCCTATATCGGCTGGGGCAAGACCACCCAGCTCGGCGCGGGACTTGGCTTTGCGATGGGCGCCAAGCTCGCCAAGCCCGACAAGCTCTGCATCAACGTGTGGGGCGACGCCGCGATCGGTTTCACGGGCATGGATTTTGAAGCCGCGGTGCGCGAGCGCATCCCGATCCTGTCGATCCTCCTGAACAACTTCTCGATGGCGATCGAGCTGAAGGTGATGCCGGTCTCGACGGAAAAGTATCGCTCGACCGACATCTCCGGCGACTACGCGGCGTTCGCGCGCGCGCTCGGCGGCTACGGCGAGCGCATCGAGAAGCCGGCCGACATCGTCCCGGCGATCAAGCGCGGCATCAAGGCGACGCAGGAGGGAAAACCCGCGCTCCTGGAATTCATCACCACGAAGGAAGTCGAGGTGTCGAAGTTCTGACACCTCGCATCTGTGCGCCGCTCAGCAGGGCGGCGGCGGCGCTTCGGCAAGCTTGCTGTCGATTGCCTTCAGCCCGTCGGGCCAGGTCAGCTTGGTAAAATCGACCTTCTGGTCCGTCACCTTGTCGCCCTGCGCCCAGCGGCTGAGGCTGCAGAAGTCGTCGTAATAGACTTTGTCGAGCGCGATCGGGCGCGTGTTGGTGTCCCATTGCTCGCGCGTGGCCTTCTCGCTGAGGTCGAGCTTGGCCTTTGCGTACGCGGCGACCGCGGCGAAGTCCTTGGCCGCGAGGTCGCGCCCTTTCATGGTGGCGCGCAACCAGCGCGTCGCGATTTCCTTGCCTTCGGGCGACGCCGAGCCAGGCCGGCCGCGCGCCCGCGACCAGATAACCCTGGATGTAGCCGGTCGCGTCGGACAGGTAGTGCGCCTTGTCGGCGCAGATCTCGAGCGTGCGCGAACCGACCGGCTGCCAGATGAAGAAGGCCGCGATCTCGCCGCCGCACAGCGCGGCCGGCAGCACCTGCGTGTCGAGGTTCTTCACCGTCACCTTCGACGGATCGATATTGTTCTTGCGCAGGTATTCCGAGACGAACCACGAGCCGGTCGAGCCGACGCGCGTCGCGACTGTCTTGCCGAGCAGATCCTGCGGCGTCTTGATGTCCTTGCCGGCGACAACGACGTAGCCCTTGGCATCGCGCTCGAGCGCCGCGATGGTGCGGTAGTCGCCGTTGACGCGGAAGAAATACTGCACGCTCGGCAGATCGCCGCTCATGACGATGTCGCCCTGCCCGGTCTGGAAGGTCTGAAATGCGGTGGTGCCGGACGGGAACAGGCGATACGTCACGTCGAGGCCTTCGCTCCTTGTAGAAGCCCTTCTCCATCGCCATCCAGACCGCGTCGTTGTTCACCGACGGCTGGCCGAACAGTGTGAGCTTCATCGGCGCCTGCTGCGCATGCGCGACAGTCCCTCCCGCCAGCAGAACTGCGGCGGACAATCCCAACATCACGGTTCTTCGCATCGTGCCCTCCATTGTGCCCAAGTCCATGTGCAAGTCATTGTCCTCACGTCCCTTCGTTCAGGTAAGGGCCACGAGCGACATGAAACGCGTCAGCGTGCGGTCGACCAGGATGCGGAACAGCCGGTCGGCCAGAAATCCGAGCGATGCAGATCGTCAGCAGTGCGACGAAGATGCGGTTCGTCTGCATCAGCATCGACGATTTCTGCAGCAGATACCCGATGCCGGAATCGGCGGCGAGGATTTCGGCCGGAATGATGCTCATGAACGACGACGCCATCGCGATCCGCATCCCGGTGACGATGTAGGGGACCGTCGAGGGGATCACGACCAGGGTGAATATCTGCAATGGGCTCGCGCCCAGGCATTCGGCGGCACGCTGGCGCCAGATCGGCGTGCGCCACACGCCCGCGACCGTGTTGATCAGCACGATGAAGAAGGTGCCCCAGAAGATCAGAAAGTATTTCGACATCTCGCCGATGCCGAACCAGATCACCGCGATCGGGATCATCGCGGTGGGCGAGAGATAGCGCAGCAATTCGATGATCGGATCGAACAACTCGTGCAGCACCCGGATGCGTCCCAGCAGCACGCCAAGAACGATTGCGGCGAACGAGCCGGTCACAAATCCGACCAGCACGCGTTGCAGGCTGATCGTCACGTCGGCGAGGATTTCGCCGCTCAGCAACATCGGGATCGCGGTCTTGAACACCACGAGCGGTGGTGGAATGAGGAAAGGATTGACCACGAACGTCGACAGCAGGTGCCAGATCGTAAGCCCGACAAGAAGCGACGCGACCATCAGCAGCCGCGCGCGATAGCGCTCCCAGAGGTCGCGCGACGAAGGCCGGGCGATGCCGGGACCGGCCGCCTGCACGCTCACGTCACTCTCACCGGCCTGGGCCACGCGTCACCCGCACGTCATTTCACGCCGTCGTGTCATCTCAGTGAGTTCGCCTGCTGCAGCGCGCGCTCTTCCGAGCGCTCGAGATCCGGCACCAGTTGCGCCTCGATATCGTTAAACAGGCGCGCGACCTTGGGGTCGGTCAGGTCGCGCGGCCGCGCCAGATCGGGCGCGATGATCCGGCTGATCACCGAGCGCGGCCCAACCGACATGATCGCGATGCGATCCGCCAGCGTGATCGCTTCGGCGATATCATGAGTGACGAACACGATGGTCTTGCCGGTGCGCTGCCAGATGTCGAGCAGCACCGAGTGCATGCGCCGGCGCGTCAGCGCATCGAGCGCCGCGAACGGCTCGTCCATCAGGAGCACCGCGGGCTCGACCGCAAGCGCACGAGCGATCTGAAGCCGCTGGCGCATGCCTCCGGAAAGCTGCGAGGGGAATTTCTCGCGGTGCCGGTCGAGATCGACCATCACGAGATACTTGTCGATGATCTCCGGCCAGTTGCCTTCGGGATCTTGCGGACGCGCAACCCGAAGCGCACGTTCTCCTCGACCGTCAGCCACGGAAACAGCGCCGAGCCGGCATCCTGAAACAGCATGACGCGTTCGCGGCCGGCCGCGCGGACCGGCAACGCCGTCGCTCGTCACCGAGCCGCCGTTCACGCCCTCGAAGCCGGCGAGGATATTGAGCAGCGTCGACTTGCCGCAGCCCGAAGGGCCGAGCAGGCAGACGAATTCACCGTCTTCGATCTGAAGATTGATGCCGTCCAGCGCGATGTAGTCGACCTTCGCGGACTGGAAGACTTTCCGAACGTTCGTGACCTGCAGCAATCCTGCCTCGATCGCGCGAGAGGAGACTTTCCCGGTCTGGTCGCGACGCTAGGGTTGGCGGCACACGCTGTCAACGCAACCGCGCAAGACACGGCACAATCCACGCGCGTAACCCGTGTGGACTGAAGCCCTGACGATGCCAATTCATCGTCCCGGCCGCGTTTTCATGACTGTCATGCGGCACGGCATTCGATCGCACCTTGCGCGCGCGCAAGCCGCGCGATGAAATATCGCGCCTCGCCCTCGCCAAAAGCGATCACCGGAGATTCCACAAATGTCCGACGTCAAGCACATCGCGCCGGTCCGCATCGGCGGGACCGACATCACCTATGCGCAGGGCGTGCGCGCCGGCAACTGGCTTTTCTTCACCGGCCACATGGCGACCGACTTCGAGCATGGCGTCGCGGCGTCGGTCGCCGGCAAGCCGGGCCTGCCGCTCGCACAGCCGCGCTATCGCCGCGAAGGCGACTTCATCATCGGCCGTTTCGCCAAGCTGATCGCGGCGGAAGGCGGCGACCTTCGCCACATCGTGCGCGTCGACCAATACTATCCGTCGGCGACGGTCGTGAACGGGTATCAGCGCGCCCGCAAGGCCGTGCTGAAGGACTACGTCCCGCCAAGCACCTCGGTGCTGATGGAGGAGTTGCTCGTCAATGGCTCCAACATGGATGTCTCCATGCTGGCCGTGCTGCCGGGCGGCGATCGCATGCCGGTCGCCGCGCCGCCGAGCGTGCCGGTGCCGCCGCACTCCGGCTTCATCCCTTCGCTGATCATGGGCGACTACTGTTTTGTCGCCGGGCAGATGCCGAACAATGTCGAGATGACCGCGATCGAGCCCGCGGCCTGGCGCGCGCCGAACGCACTATGGAACGGCACCGACATCCGGCTGCAGGCCGAATTCCTGATCACGCACCGTCTCAAGCCCGCGCTCGAAGCCGGCGGCTCGTCGCTCAAGAACGCCATCAAGGCGCAGGTCTATCTCAGCCGCATCGAGGACATGCCCGAGTTCATGGATGTGTGGAACGCGCATTTCAGCGCAAACCCCTGCGCGCTCACCGTCGTGCCGACCAGCGGACTGGGACTCACCGAGTCGATCATCGAGATCAACATCTTCGGCCTGCGCGACAGTTCCAAGCTCAAGAAGGAGATCGTCGAGCACAAGCCCTCCGAGCACATGCGTCTCGGCCCCGCCGCCGTGCGCGGGGGCGATCTGCTCTGCCTCTCGGCGCTCTATGCGGCCGACGACAACGGCGTGCTCCCGACCGCGGCGGCGGCCGCGGGGCTGCGCTACTTCGGCGCGCCGGTGCAGCACCAGATGCGCGCGATCCTCGATGCGGCGGAGGGAATTGCCAAAGCAGGCGGAACGTCACTCGGCAATCTGCTGCGCGCACATCACTTCGTGCAGGACCTCAACGTCGTCCTGCCCGCGCTGAAGATCTGGCAGGAGCGCCTCCCGGGCGTACCGCTGCCGTTCGGCGCGGTGCGCACCCCGCCGCTGCCGGTTCCGGGATGCGATGTCATTATGGATGCCTGGATCTACAAACCCTGAGCCTGACGGCCTGTCATCGCATTGACACCCTGCCGCATCGGCCTACATTAGCTCTGTTCCGAGGGGTGCCGGCTAAGAGCCGGCTGAGATTGCACTGTTCGTGCGAGCACCCTTTGAACCTGATCCGGGTCATGCCGGCGAAGGGACAGGACACGTGCAGACCTCCATCTTCCTGGCGAAGCTGATCGGGCCGTTTTTCCTCATCGTCGGGGTCAGCCTGCTGGTCAACGCGCGCACCTTCCGGGCGATTGCCGACGAATTCCTGCGCTCGCCGGCGCTGTTGTTCCTGTCCGCCCTCATGATCCTGCCCGCCGGCCTTGCGATCGTGCTCACGCATAATGTGTGGGTGGCGAACTGGCCGGTGATCGTCACGCTGCTCGGCTGGCTCCTGGTGTTCAGCGGCATCGTCCGCCTGCTCACGCCGCAGCGCCTGATCATCATCGGGACCCGGCTGCACAATCAGCCCAACTTGCTCTACATCAGCGCCGGAATCTGGACCGCCATCGGCGCCGTGCTGTGCTTCTTCGGCTATTTCAAATAACTCGCCCCAACGGGAGCAAACCCATGAACAAGCCTCTTCAACCCGCCGATCTCGTCACCCCGAAGGTGACCACCGGGCCAATCGCCGGATCGCGCAAGACCTACAGCACGCCGGATGCAGCGCCCGACCTGCGCGTGCCGATCCGCGAGATCATGCTCGATCGCCTCGGCAAAAGAGCCGCCGGTGACGGTGTACGACTCCTCCGGCGTCTACACCGACGACAATGCCGGCATCGACGTGGAGCGCGGGCTCAAGCGCGCGCGGGTCGAATGGGTGCGCGAGCGCGGCGGCGTTGAGGAGTACGAGGGCCGGCCGATCCAGCCGGTCGATAACGGCAACGTCACCGGCAAGCATCTGGCGCGCAACTTCCCCAATACGCCCAAGCCCATGCGCGCCATCGGCGATGCGCCGATGACGCAGCTCGAATGGGCGCGCGCGGGCGTCATCACCAAGGAAATGATCTACATCGCCGAGCGCGAGAACATCGGCCGCAAGACGATGCTGGAAAACGCGCAGGCGACGCTCGCCGACGGCGAGAGCTTCGGCGCGGCGCTGCCCGCCTTCGTGACGCCGGAGTTCGTGCGCGACGAAGTCGCGCGCGGCCGCGCGATCATTCCCTCCAACATCAACCACGGCGAACTCGAGCCGATGATCATCGGCCGGAATTTCCTGGTGAAGATCAACGCCAACATCGGCAACTCCGCCGTCACCTCCTCGGTGGAAGAGGAAATCGAGAAAATGGTGTGGGCGATCCGCTGGGGCGCCGACACCGTGATGGACCTCTCGACGGGGCGCAACATCCACAACACGCGCGAATGGATCCTGCGCAACTCGCCGGTGCCGATCGGCACCGTGCCGATCTATCAGGCGCTGGAGAAGGTGGACGGCGATCCCGTCAAGCTCGACTGGGAATGCTACAAGGACACGCTGATCGAGCAGTGCGAACAGGGCGTCGACTATTTCACCATCCACGCCGGCGTGCGCCTCGCCTATGTGCCGCTGACCGCGAACCGCGTCACCGGCATCGTGTCGCGCGGCGGCTCGATCATGGCGAAGTGGTGCCTGTCGCGCCACAAGGAGAGCTTCCTCTACGAGCGCTTCGAGGAGATCTGCGACCTCATGCGCAAATATGACGTGTCGTTCTCGCTCGGCGACGGGCTTGCGCCCCGGCTCGATCGCGGACGCCAACGACCGCGCGCAATTCGCCGAACTCGAAACGCTCGGCGAGCTGACGCAAATTGCGTGGAAGAAGGGCTGCCAGGTGATGATCGAAGGCCCCGGCCACGTGCCGATGCACAAGATCAAGATCAACATGGACAAGCAGCTCAAGGAATGCGGCGAGGCGCCGTTCTACACGCTCGGCCCGCTGACCACCGACATCGCGCCGGGCTACGACCACATCACGTCGGGCATCGGCGCCGCGATGATCGGCTGGTTCGGCTGCGCGATGCTTTGTTACGTCACGCCGAAGGAGCACCTCGGCCTGCCCGACCGCGACGACGTGAAGGAAGGCGTCATCACCTACAAGATCGCCGCGCACGCGGCCGACCTCGCCAAGGGCCACCCGGGCGCGCAGCTGCGTGACGACGCGCTAAGCCGCGCGCGCTTCGACTTCCGCTGGCAGGACCAGTTCAACCTCGGGCTCGACCCCGACCGCGCGCAGCAATTCCACGACGAGACGCTGCCCAAGGAGGCGCACAAGGTCGCGCACTTCTGCTCCATGTGCGGCCCGAAATTCTGCTCGATGAAGATCACGCAGGACGTGCGGGATTATGCGGCGGGGCTGCACCAGGGATTGTGGAGCCGAAGGCGATCAAATCCCGTATTCAACGCAAAACCACAACGAGAAGGCGGTGCTCGAAGGCATGGCGGAAATGTCCGAGAAGTTCAAGGCGATGGGCAACGAGGTGTATGTCGAAAGTCGACGCGGTGAAGGAGAGCAATAAGGTGTTGTGATGCAACACTAGCCCGCCATCCTTGATGATGACGGACTAGTCGAAGGCGCTTGAGCTAGCCTGCCGCGTTTCGCCATCAATCGGATTTGGCCGTTAGCTTCGATTTCCGCACCGATCGAGTTCGGATTGTTGTCACGGACAAATATTTCAAGCGCGGCGCGGGTTTCGTTCGGCATCAAGGCAAAGCCGCGAATGATCGGAAGCAACTCCGGATCGGTGCTCCAATAGTACAATTCGAGCAAACGGACCGGATGTCGGCACTCGGAGATAAGCGCCTCGATGAGCCTCCGAGTTTGCGGAGTGATGGCTCTACGATCTTCCGTCTGGTCCATTTGTCCGCTCTCCCTATGGTTGCGGGCAAATCACATGCCGATCTCGCTGATCTGCCTAGTGTCAGAACTGCGGTTGAAAACTCCTTTAGAGCACGTTGACACGCGGATCATAACTCTATTTCTCCGAGTCGTAACGCGTTAACGACGGCTTGGGTGCGGGTGACCGCTTTGAGCTTGGCCATGGCGTCGCCAATGATCTTATTGATCGCGCGCTCGCTTAACCCCGATATGACGCTGATCTCCCAGGAAGTCTTCCCGGCCGACGTCCATTGCAACACCTCACGTTCGCGCGGCGACAGCACGCTCTTGTGTGCGCTGCCTTTCGAAGGGCGGAGGACCGCATACGCCTTGCTCGCGGCGTACAATGCGATCAGCTCGAGTGGCGAGCACAGAGTCCTTGTCCAGTCGAGGATCGTTGCCCGCCAGCCATATGCAGGCTGGCATGTTCGATGGGCGCCCGACCGGAACGATCAGACCTTCACCTATGCCGAACGTTCGAAGCGCCTGCATAAATCTCCTGTGGCGCCGTGACTGTGACTGATCGTATGTGGCCTCGCTGTACCGAAACGGTTCCCACGCTGCGCGCGCTTTCGCGCAAATGTGGTCGGTCAGATAGAACCTTTCGTGGATGTACAAATCGCGAAAACCCGGGGGCGGATTCCGTCGCGATATGAGGATCGGCGCCCTCTCCCGGCGGCGGCAGAACATTAATGCCCACGGCGGCAAAGCCGAAATTCGCCGCCGCATCGGCCAACGTGACTGCAATCTCGGGCAGGACAGTCAGCCGAGACAGATGGTCAATCGTATCCAGAATGAGGTGTTTTTGAGTCAGAGGCATCATTCCGCGAAACTACCATCGCAATCGCCCCTGAGTTTCATACCACCGCACCCGCGGGCCTTCAACGCTCGCCGTTCAGAGTACATACGTCTCCCCGCGTAGCCACCGTTGCCCTCCCCGCCGCCGCAAGATAGCCTTGCCGTTATGGCCGACGCAAAAGTCGTCTTCGATGACGCCGCCGCCTATGAACGCTTCATGGGCCGGTGGAGCCGTGCGGTCGGCGAGAAATTTCTCGCCTGGCTCGATCCGCCGAGCGAAGCGAGATGGCTCGATGTCGGCTGCGGCACCGGCGCCTTCTCAAACTCGTCATCGACCGAGTGCGCGCCGCGCGCCTCGCCGGCGTCGATCCGGCGCCGGCGCAGATCGCGCACGCGCGCAAGGCGTTTGCCGCAGGTCAAGTTCGAGGTCGGCGACGCGCTCGCGCTGCCCTTCGGCGACGGCGAATTCGACATCGTCGCGTCGGCGCTGGTGCTCCATTTCCTTCCCGACCGCGCCAAGGCCTTTGACGAAATGCGGCGGGTGCTTGCCGCGAAGGGAATGGTTGCCGGCTACACGTGGAACCGCACCGCCGACTCGACACTTCGCGCCCTATGCCCCAATGGCGCGCGGCATCAAGAGCCTCGGCCTGCCCTTGACGCTGTCGCCGCTCGTGCCGGAGGCGGCGCCGGAGGGCTGCAGGCGACGCTTCGCGCCGCCGGCTTCGACGACATCGTCATCGATCTGATCGAGGCGACCGAGAGCTATCGCGATTTCGACGAATATTGGGAGGTGCAGACGCTGTCCGTTTCATCCGATCGGCAAGAGCATCGCCGCGCTTTCGTCCTCCGACCGCGCCATGCTCAACGACACCATGCGCAAGATGCTTCCGGCGCTGAGCGATGGACGCATCAGCTATTCGTCGCGCGCCATCGCCTTCAAGGCGAAGCGCTGACAGCCGGGACGGCCGGCTCCCGCAGCACCGCGCGGCGCCCATTTGGTCGGCGCCGCTTTCCGGATACCGTGCGGATTGGACCAGCGCAAAACGAACGCTGGCGACAATCCGGGGATTGGTCACGGATTATCCGTGACAACGCGCGAACGGCCCTGCCGCAAGATAACGATAGCTGGCGACAACCCACGGGGAGGATTTCGGTCCGGTCATTACCACGCGACGCGGAACGGCTCGCTATTGTTCACGACAAGCTGAACACACTTGCCGCCCCCAGCCGCCCTCGCAATTCACGCGCGTCGTCCCCATTTGCGAGACATCACCAAGGAGATTGACGAAATGGCGCCTCGAATACCCAAAGACATTGCGTTGCGCACGGCCAAGGACAAGGACAGCGAGCCGGACGAAGCGCTGCCCGAGACGTTTTCGCAGCGAAAACGGCCGGCTGTCGGCCGCTACAGCCTGCAAGTTGACCGGCAAGTCAAACAGACATTCGTGGATGCGGCTGCGGCCGAAGCGGCTGGCGCGGCGATCAAGAAGAAATTTCCGATCGTGCAGGTCGTGGTCTATGACACCACGGACCTGACGGGAAAGACCATCGAGGCGAGTTAAATACGCGGGGCGGACGAGCGAAGCCTAATCCGCCATCGGCCCGCGTGATGAGATGGTGGACAACTCCATCTCATAGCCCAACTCCCTTCCCGCGTGGCACTTTACGCTTCAACGATGGGTCCACCGTCGGTTTTACTTCCCGGCCGCTTTTCGCAACGCCGCGTTGATGCGCTCCTGCCAGCCCGGGCCGCCTTCCTGAAAATGGTCGAGAACGTCGCGATCGATGCGCAACGAGACTAGTTCCCGGGCGCCCGGAATTGACGGCGGCTTTGGCGCGGACGGAATCAGCTCCGGCGTCTTTGTGGTCGCCTTCTTGAAGGCTGCTTCGGCCCTATCGCGCGGATCGAGCGGTCTTCGCGTCATCGCAGCTTCCTCGTCTCGGTCTTTCACGGTCACGCGGTTTTCATTTCATTGTATCACTGCATGAGGGTTGGCCAGGGTCGCTTCGTTGGCTCAAGAACTCAGACTTCTGGCACCGCAAACCTCCATCTGTTGCACGCATGACGCGAACGCGCCAGACTGGTCCTGGAGGATGGTGCCATGCGAGGCGGCTTACGACTGGCAGCGTTGCTTTTGAGCGCAGGCGCGGTCTCGGCCCCTGTGGTGGGCGCGGCGCAAACACCGGCAAGCGAGTGGAAGATCGAACAGAGATCGGACCGCATCGCGGGCGCCGCCGCGCGCACCGCCGTGCTGCTCACGCGCGCCGAAAATGCCCGCGCCGCCAATACCCGGCCGTTTCTCATCAAGTTCGCCGCGCTGCAACTGATGTGCTTCCGCAACGGGCCAATCGTGCGGTTTGCCTTCAATTTCCGCGTCGGCGCAAACCGCAGCGCATCGGTAGAATACCGCTTCGACGATCGCCCCGAGCGGGAGGCCAACGCCCGCTTCCTCTCCGATTTTCGCACCGTCATCATCGAGGACAAGGACGCGGTGCGGGAATTCGTCGCATCGCTCGCGGCCTCAGGCCGGCTGCATCTGCGCGTCAGTTCGCTCATCGTCGGCCAGACAAATGCCGAATTCCGCACCGCCGGCGCGCCGCCGGCGATCGCGGCCGCCTATGCCACCTGCCCGCTCCCCCCTGCCGCGCGCCGGCGCACCCCATAGCTTGGAACGCAGGCGTTATCGCCCGGCCGCCAATCATGGCGACAATCAGGCTGCGGTGTTCAGCGGTTGTTCAGGGGCATCGAACTAATTGTTGTCCGTGAACTGTCGACGGGCGTGAACGGCGCGTTAACGCAAAGTGACACAGGGTAGAAACGATTTCGAGCCGCCGCGAAACAATCCGGCAATTGAACCGTTGTACGAATAATTGCGTCAAATTGGATGCGTCCGTTTCACGTCAATCGAACGGTTGCACTTTAATCAATATGGGCATGCGGCCGGAAATGGCCGACTTTCTGGAGGGACTCCGATGAAGAAGACCATTCTCGCGCTAGCCGGCGTCGCAACAATCGCCGCCTCGATGTTCGTCAGCGCCACCGACGCCGACGCCCGCCGCGGCCGCTGGGTCGCCCCCGCGATCATTGGCGGCGTGGCCGCCGGCGCGCTCCTGGGCGGCGCCCTCGCCTCTCCGTATGGCTACGGTTACGGTCCCGGGCCGGCCTATGTGGTCGAACCATCGACCTGCTGGGCGCGCGAACGGGTTTGGGTCGAAGGCCGCGGATGGCGCTGGCGCCGGGTGGCCGTTCCCTGCTACTAAGCACGCGGCAGGATTAATACCCCAAGACAGCAGGCCAGGCTCGGACCTTCAGGTCCGGTCTGGCCTGTTTCATTTCTTGCGCCCCATATGGCGCAGCACCGCCTCGGTCGGCCAGCAGTCAAGCGTTAGGCCGTTCGCCTTCTGATAGGCGCCGACCGCGGCGCGGGTCTTCATTCCCGCTTTTCCGTCGATCTTGTCACCGTAAAGACCCAGTGCTGGTCAGCTTCTCCTGCATCCGCTCGACATCCGCGGCGTGGATCTGCGTCACCTTTTGCCACGGCGCCTCGAAGGCACGGCCACCGGCAATCCGGTCGGCGAGATGGCCGACGAACAGCACATACAGATCGGAAAAATTGTAGTCCTTGAGCACGAAGTAATTTCGAGGCGTCAGAAAACCCGGCCCGTAAATGCCGGCCGGGAGAAGAAGCGAGACGCTCTCTTCAAGCTCGCCCGCCGAGGGACGATAATCCGCAGCGCGAGGCGAAAGCCGCGCGCAAGCCACGCCTTCATCGGCATGACGGTATCCGGTTCAGCGATTGTGCAGTCGACGTCACGCGGCGCTCGCACCTCGTACGCCCATCGGTCCCCGCGCTGCCAACCCTTGGCGACAAGCTGCTGCGCCGCGGAGGCAAGGGCGTCCGGCACCGACGTCCATATGTCGCGGCGGCCGTCGCCGTCAAAGTCGACGGCATGGCGGTAGAAATCGGACGGCAGGAACTGCGTCTGTCCCATCGCCCCCGCCCATGAACTGCGCATGTCGGAGAGCTTTGCATGGCCCTCTTCGAGCATTCTCAGCGCCAGCAGGAATTCACCGCGAAACTGTTCCTTGCGCCGGCCGAGAATAAGCCTGCGTCGCCAGCACGCGGATCGCGTTATGTGGCAGCCGGTAGCCGCCATAGGCGGTTTCGCGGCCCCAGATCGCCAGGATGATCGGACCGGGAACGCCAAAGGTTTTCTCGATGTCCCGGAGCGTCGCGCGATGAGTGTCGGCAAGCCTGCGCCCTTGCTCGGTCAGTCGATCAAGCGTCGTCGGCGCAGATATTCGGCCGGCGTCTGGATGAATTCGGCCTGGCCCTTTGGCGGCGCAATCGGTGCGGCCGGGCACGAGCAGATCCGGCAAGGACAAATCCGGTTCGAGTCCAAGCGTGGCACGTTCAAAGGTTTGCGCGCGACACGCCCTGCTTCTGCGCATCCGGCCAGAGCGACTCAAGAAAGGCCTCGAAGGCTGGGTCGGCAGCGCGCGCCGGCGCCGGCGTCAGCAGAAGGACGGCCACGGACGCCAATGCCGCGAGCCAAGCCCTCATCTTTGCTGCGTTCTCGCAGGCGGCCGAAAAATGCCAGGCACAGGTCTAGCGATGAGATCTTGCATAGGCGGCCTGGCTCAGATTTTCGACATAGGCGATGCCAATGGCGGAAAGAATGAACAGGGCGTGGATGATCGTCTGCCACATCACGCCGGTCTCGGTGTAGGGCACCTTTCCCGACCCGAGCTCACCGGCATAGATGAAGGTGCGCAGCAGGTGGATCGAGGAAATACCGATGATCGCCATGGCGAGCTTGATCTTGAGCACGCTGGCATTGACGTGGCTTAGCCATTCCGGCTGGTCCGGATGCCGTTCGAGTTCCAGCCGCGAAACGAAGGTCTCGTAGCCGCCGACAATGACCATGATGAGCAGGTTCGAGATCATCACCACGTCGATCAGCCCGAGCACCACCAGCATGATCTGCTGCTCGGTGAAATTGAAGGTGTGCAAGACCAGGTGCCATAGTTCTTTGATGAACAGGACGACATACACCGCCTGGGCGACAATCAGCCCGAGATAAAGCGGAAGCTGGAGCCAGCGCGAGCCGAAGATCAGTTGCGGCAGCGGGCGCAGACCCTTGAAGTCCTTCGGTGGAATAGGCGTGTCGGCAGCCATCGACATGGCGTTCATCCTTCAAAGAGGTGTGAATTGGATATTGCAGATCCTAGCGATTTCAACGGCGGCCCAAGCGGGCCTTGGCACACGCGTCTGCCGCCATGGACCGCCCGTCAGCGCGAAAATTTCTTGTATTTGATGCGGTGAGGGATGGTCGAATCGACGCCAAGCCGCCGTTTCTTGTCTTCCTCGTAGTCCTGGAAGTTGCCCTCGAACCACTCGACATGGCTGTCCCCTTCGAACGCGAGGATATGGGTGGCGATGCGATCGAGAAACCAGCGGTCGTGAGTAATGATGACGGCGCAACCGGCAAAGTCTTCGAGCGCCTCTTCCAAGGCGCGCAGCGTATCAACGTCGAGGTCGTTCGTCGGTTCGTCCAATAAAAGCAGATTGGCCCCCGACTTGAGCATTTTCGCAAGATGAACGCGGTTGCGTTCGCCGCCCGACAGCTGGCCAACCTTCTTTTGTTGATCGCCGCCTTTAAAGTTGAAGTTGGAGCAATAGGCGCGTGAATTCACCTCACGCTTTCCGAGAAGGATGACATCGTTGCCGCCAGAAATTTCCTCCCACACGGACTTTTTGGCATCGAGCGTGTCGCGGGATTGATCGACATATCCGAGATGCACGGACTTGCCGATCCGGATCGTGCCCTTGTCCGGTTTTTCCTGCCCCGTAATCATCCGGAACAACGTCGTCTTGCCGGCGCCATTCGGCCCGATCACGCCGACAATGCCGCCCGGTGGCAGCTTGAACGTCAAATCGTCGATCAACAGGTTGTCGCCGAAGCCCTTGGTGAGGCCATCAAAGTCGACCACGTTCTGCCCCAGCCGCTCGGCGACCGGGATGATGATCTGAGCGGTCTGCGTGGTCTTTTCGGCCGCCTGCTTGACCAGATCTTCATAGCGTTGATAGCGGGCCTTGGACTTGGCCTGGCGCGCCTTGGGCGACGCCGCGATCCATTCCTGCTCGCGGGCAAGCGTGCGCTGGCGCGCTTCCTCCTCGCGGCCTTCCTGCTGGAGGCGCTTTTGCTTTTGGCCGAGCCACGCCGAGTAGTTGCCCTGGTAGGGAATGCCCCGGCCGCGATCGAGCTCGAGAATCCACCCGGTGACGTTGTCGAGGAAGTAGCGATCATGGGTGACGATCAGGATCGCGCCCGGGTAATTGCGCAGGTGCCCTTCCAGCCAGTTGACCGACTCGGCGTCGAGATGGTTGGTCGGCTCGTCGAGCAGCAGCAATTCGGGCTGCTCAAGCAAGAGCCGGCACAACGCAACGCGGCGGCGTTCGCCGCCCGACAGCGTCTCGACGGCGGCATCGTCCGGCGGGCAGCGCAAGGCATCCATCGCCTGATCGACCTTTGAATCGAGGTCCCACAGCCCCTTGGCTTCGATCTCGTCCTGCAGGCTGGTCATCTCGTCCGCGGTCTCGTCCGAATAATTCATGGCGAGTTCATTGTAGCGTTCGAGAATGGCCTTCTGCGGCGCCACGCCGTCCATGACGTTCTCGCGTACGTTTTTTGCGGCGTCGAGCTGCGGTTCCTGTTCGAGGTAGCCAACGCGGGCGCCGTCCGCGACCCAGCCTTCGCCTGCGAACTCCTTGTCGATCCCCGCCATGATGCGCAACAAGGTGGATTTGCCCGAGCCGTTGACGCCGAGGACGCCGATTTTCGCGTCCGGATAGAACGACAGGTTGACGTTCTCGAGCACCTTGCGATTGCCCGGATAGACCTTGGTCAGGCCTTGCATGTGATAAATGAATTGGTGGGCCATTTGCCCTGACCTCTCGTTACGCCGCAGGCAACGCGCGGGCTCCATGGATCGCTGCGCGACGCCACAATGTGGGGAAAGACGGCGCTGATGTAGCGACCCGTCGGGCTTTGGGCAAGGTCAAAGCGGGCACGGCAGGAAATGAACCGGTAAGCTTAACGCGCATTACCGCCATCCCTTTGCACTTCCCATCAAAATTTAAGTGTTTTTGACGCAAGATCGTCCGTGAACCAGGTCGCCAAATCGCGCGACGAAGGACCAACGCCGGGGACATACCGGCTGCACGGCGGGAGAGATCGTCATGGCCAGCGGCGGTCGAGCAATAACGGTTCACTTTTCGATTCATTCCCTCGAGGAGGTGATGCTCGCCAGGAGCGCCGCCATCATCGCGGCCCTGCGAAAGGCGGCGAAGGAGCTGTCCAATCCCTACCGGCCCGAGCAGCATTACATGCGCGGCCCCGGGCCAAAATGGCGCGAAAAGCACCTGGCCTGACGCATTTCAAGCGGCGGCTGGATTCTCCATCCCTCGCCGGACTTGCAAAGCCGCCCCTTGCATCCCAATCATTGGCAATGAACGGGTTTGCCGCGGTCATCCGCCTTGTCCTCTAGAAAGCCATCAACCGCCGCCGCCACGGGCGCGCTAAAGCGGCGCAGCGATGGCTACATCATTCAGCCCGATCCAAGCGATCCGCGGCTCACCGAACGGGTGTCCGGCGTCGATCAGACCGGAGCCGCCATTGAAACGTCGGTTACGGTCGAACGCCCGCTCACAATCTTTCTCAACAGCCAGGAAATCGTCACCGCAATGACGATCGGCGACTACCCGGACTATCTCGCGCTCGGATATCTGCTCAATCAGAACATGCTTCGGCCGGACGACACCGTCACTGGGGTGGACTACGACGAAGACCTGGCGGTTGTGATCGTCCGG
Organism: uncultured Alphaproteobacteria bacterium; assembly: GCA_963800695.1. Classification (GTDB taxonomy): domain Bacteria; phylum Pseudomonadota; class Alphaproteobacteria; order Rhizobiales; family Xanthobacteraceae; genus PALSA-894. The sequence continues at coordinate 303,119 of CAWDCA010000005.1, forward strand.
ACGGAGCGCAAGACCAATTACGAAAAGAAGCTCAAGAAGAAAATCCAGACGTCCGGTTGCGCCCAGGGGACCGTGTTCGGCGACCTGATGGAGTTGATCGAGGGCGCCACATTGCCGGCGGCGGAGTTGCGGACGTCGTGGCTTTATAATCTCACCCACGTCGTCAACACCACGCCGTCGCTCTACCTTGAGGCGGGCGCGATCCACGGCTGCGTTCTGGCGGAACGGGACCGCCGCTCGTCTATATGGAAGACGTCGGCCGCCACAATGCCGTCGACAAGATCGCCGGATGGATGTTCCGTCACCATGTGCGGCCGGACGACAAGATTTTCTATACGACCGGCCGGCTCACGTCGGAGATGGTCATCAAGACCGTGCGGATGGGCATTCCGATTCTCGTCTCGCGCTCCGGCTTCACCGCCTGGGGCGTCGAACTGGCCCGCAAGGCTGGACTGACGTTGATCGGGCGGGCGCGCGGAAAACGCTTTGTCGCGCTGGCCGGCGAGGACCGGATTATCTTCGATCAGGACTTGAATTACGTCGAAGAGGAGAGCGGAAGCACCGGCGCAAAGCCGCGCTGCATGACGATTGATAGTCGCCGCGCCACCGAAGCCAATCGCGATGCCCGTTGACACCATGCCGCCGACTTACGGTTTGATCCTCGCGGGCGGGCAAGCCCGGCGCATGGGCGGCGGCGACAAGGCGTTGCTGCGCATCGGCGGAGCGATCGATTCTCGATCGCGTGATCGACCGGCTCGCGCCCCATTGCATTGGCCTTGTTCTTAATGCCAACGGCGATGCACAGCGATTTTCATCATATGGGTTGCCGGTGGTGGCAGACGACATCGCCGGTTTTCGCCGGGCCGCTCGCCGGCATCCTGGCCGGCCTCGACTTTGTTGCGCGCGAGGCGCCGTCGGTCGAATGGGTAGTGAGCGCACCTGGCGACTGCCCGTTCTTGCCACGCGATCTTGTTTCCCGCCTGCATGCCGCCCGGCTCGCCGCGGGACAGCCGCTCGCATGCGCCGGATCGAACGGGCGAACCCACCCAGTGGTCGGGCTTTGGCAGATCGGATTGCGGGCGGACCTGCGCCGCGCGCTCGTGGACGAAGACCTTCGAAAAATCGACCGCTGGACCGCGCGGCATGGCGTGGCGGTGAGCGAGTGGTCCGGCGCGCCGGTCGATCCGTTCTTTAATGTCAATACGCCGGAAGATCTCGCCGAGGCGGCCAAAATCGACGCCAGTGCGGCAGCATAACACTTGATCTTGTCGGACGGTTTTCCGACAATCGCACAATGCTTTGGAGGATTTGAGCATGCGCGCTTTTCTCGCCGCCGTCGTTACGCTCGTCGTCGTGGCTGTAGCCAGCGTCTTTGTCCTTGATGCCGTTCAAAAGCCCGTCAGCGTCGCTTATTCGACCCAGGCCGTCAGGCTCTAAACGGCCCGGCATGCGTCAGCCGAGGAGCGTCACATAAGGTAGGAAGTCCACCTGGGCGCCCGCCTCGACCTCGGTCACATCCTCGCCCAGTTCGACCAGACCATCCGTCTCGGTTAGCGAGGTGATGACGCCGGCGCCGTCCTGAGGATACTTTCGCGCTTCCACCACGCCGTCCGCCGCCCGCGTGATCGTGGCGCGCACATATTCCCGGCGACCCTTTTTCTTTCGATAAGAGAAGGTCGTGCGGACCGGCAGCGGCGTCATCGTTTCCGGCAGCGCGCCGGCAAGCCGAAGCACGAGCGGACGCACCACCCGAACGAAGGTGACGAAAACCGCAACGGGATTGCCCGGCAAGCCCACAAAGGCGGTATTCGCTTCCAGGTCGGAGCCCCGGATCACTCCCATTGTGACCGGACGTCCCGGCTTGATGCCGACGCGCCAAAACACCAAACGACCGACCTTCTCCAGAGCCGGCCGCACATAATCGGCCTCGCCGGTCGAAACGCCGCCCGAGGTCAGCACAAGATCGTGGTCGCCCGCCGCGGCCGAAACGCCCTGCACCACCTCTTCCGGCACATCGGCGAGAATACCGAGATCGGTGACTGTTGCGCCCAGCCGCGACAGCATGCCGACGAGCAAGGCGCGGTTGGAATCGTAAAGCGAATGGTCGGGACGCGAGCGTCCCGGCGCAACGATCTCATCGCCGGTCGAGTACACCGCCACACGCACCCGCCTCCGGACCTCGAGTTCGTGCACGCCCATCGCCGCCGCGAGCGCAAGATGCTGGGGCGCGAGCCTGCGGCCGGCAGGCAGCGCCATCGCTCCCGCCCGCAAGTCTTCACCAGCGAGGCGCCGGTTTGCGCCGGGCTTGAGGCCCGAAGGCAGAACCACAACGTCGCCTTCGCTCCGGCAGTCTTCCTGCATGAAAACGGTGTCGGCGCCGGCCGGCATGGGCGCGCCGGTGAAAACGCGCACCGCCTCGCCGGAAGAAATTGGGGAAGCCGCCGCCCGTCCGGCGGTGACGCGATCGACGACTTTCAGCCGCGTTTCGCCCGCCGCCGCGAGGTCGGCGTGACGGATCGCGTAGCCGTCAACGGCCGAATTGTCGAAAGGCGGCAGATCGAGTGGCGACACCAGATCATGGACGAGCACCCGGCCGAGCGCCTCCGTCAGGGAAACGGTTTCCGTTTCCGCGACAGCGGAAACGCCTTCGCCAATCAAGCGCTCGACCTCGCTGACCGGGAGGAGCGGCCCGGAAAAGGCGAAGCAATCGTCAGACAATTGAGCCATCAGGCCTTCCGCAGGCGCGCCAATACCGCGTCCAGGGGCGCTGCGTGCTTCGCAACGATATCGGTGATGCGGTCTATGTCATCAAGCAGCGCGACCGGCAATTTCCCACCCGCCATGGGCTGATCCGCGGCGATCGCCACGATGGAGGGGTCTTCGGGATGAAGCAGCGGCTTGCCCAGGATCGCGCGATAGACTTCGAGCTTTGGGTGGTTTTCGTGCTTGAACCCTTCCACCAATACGATGTCCACCGGGCTCAATTTCGTCAGCAGTGTACCAAGCGGAAGTTCGGGCGCCTCACGCAGCTCGTGGATCAGGGCCCATCGCGTGGCCGAACTGACCAAAACCTCGCTCGCGCCGGCGAGCCGATGGGTGTGCGAATCCTTTCCCGGATGATCGAGATCGAAGGCATGATGCGCATGCTTGATGGTCGAGACGCGAAGCCCGCGCTGGCCAAGGCGAGGAATAAGCTTCGTGAGCAGGGTCGTCTTGCCCGCTCCGCTCCATCCGGCGATTCCAATGACGCGCATGCCGCATCATATCAGACATGCGTCGCGCCCCAGGGAAGCCCGTAGCCGGGGCCAAAACGCCGATGGCCGGGACAAGCCCGGCCATCGAATAGAGCTGAAAATCCGGGTCTACTCGGCCGGGGTCGCCGCGGGTTGCCGCTGCGTTTCATTGGGGCCGGTGCGGGCCATTTCTTCCTCAAGCCAAAGCCGGTGATGCTCCTTGGCCCAATTGAGGTCGACCTCGCCGGTGCCCATGGCCTCAGAAGCGCCCTCCATGCCCACCGTGCCGATGTAGATGTGGCCGAGCATCGCGGCGACGAACAGCACGGCGACAATAGCATGCACCGTCTGGGCGAGCTGCATCCCGCGATGCCGGTCCCATAGAACGGGAACATCAGATGTAGCCAGTGATGGCCATGGCCGCGCCGCCAAGCACGACGATCCAATAGATCATCTTCTGGCCGGCGTTGAAGCGATAGGCCGGAGGATGCTCGTTAGGATCGATGATGCCGCCGCCTTCCTTGATCCAGTGCGACATCGACCCTGTTCGGAATATTTCCCGCGATCCACATCAGCGAAGATCAGGAACCACGCCGATCGTGAATGGGAAGCTCAGATAATTGTGGGCGTATTTCGCCCATTGCGACCAGGCGAGAAGGCCTCAGGCCCGATCAGGGGAAGCAGCAGCGGCTTGCCGAAGGTGATGTTGAGACCCGTGAGCGCGAGGATGATGAAGCAGGTGGCGGTCATCCAATGCACGAAACGCTCGAAGGCATTGAACCGTACGATGGTGCGGCCCGAGTCGCCGCTCTGCGATGCGCACCATGCCGCGCCAGAGATAGAAGCCGACCAGAAGCACCAGCATGCCGAGGATTGACAATCGCGCCGATCCAGCGCAGCGTGACTTCATGGAAGTGCCGCCAGTCGCGGCCCGCCGGCTGGATCGAGCACGCTCGACTTCTCGTCGGGGATCGAGACGCGACCGTCGATCTGGCTGCAGCTGCCGCAGCAACTGCTCTTCTTTGACGGCGCTCGCGGTCGGATTGACGGAAGAGGCTGCTGCGCCACAGCGGGCGTGAGCGTCGCGAGCCAGTCGCGATCAACAGCAATGCGCGCCAAGCAATGCGGCGTAACTCGCATGAAGAGCGTCGTCATGCTTTTTCCTCCCTAATTTCAGTCGAGGCGGAGCATCACGCTCCGCCCTTCAACACGCCGATCAGACCGCGATGGTCTCGCGATAGGCGGTCTTCCAGCCCCAGGCGCCGGAGCCGTAGCCGCGCTTCACCACCCGCTCCTTGTAGATCTGCGCGATGATCTCGCCGTCGCCGGCGAGCAGCGATTTGGTCGAGCACATCTCCGCGCACAGCGGCAGCTTGCCTTCGGCCAACCGGTTGGAGCCGTATTTCTCGTACTCCGCGCTGCCGGTGCCGTCGGCCTCCGCCGCCGGCGCAGTAGGTGCATTTGTCCATCTTGCCGCGCGAACCGAAATTGCCGACCTTGCGGATATTGCGGGGCGCCGAACGGACAGGCGTAGAAGCAATAGCCGCAGCCGATGCACAAATCCTTGGAATGCAGAACGATGCCGTCTGCCGGTCGTGTAGAAGCAGTTCACCGGGCACACCGCCGCGCAAGGCGCGTCGGTGCAGTGCATGCAGGCCATCGACACCGAACGCTCGCCCGGCTTGCCGTCATTGATAGTGACGACGCGCCGGCGATTGATGCCCCACGGCACCTCGTTCTCGTTCTTGCAGGCGGTGACGCAGGCGTTGCAGTCGATGCAGCGGTCCGCGTCGCAGAGGAATTTCATGCGCGCCATGGTCTCGCCTCCTTACGCCGCTCTGATCTGACAGAGGGTGGCCTTTGGCTCCTGCATGCCGGTGGCCGGATCGTAGCCGTAGGTCGTGAGCGTGTTCACGCTCTCGCCGAGCACGAACGGATCGGCGCCCTTTGGATATTTGCCGCGCAGATCGACGCCCTCGAACCAGCCGGCAAAATGATAGGGCATCCAGGCCACGCCCTTGCCGACCCGCTCCGTCACCAGCGCTTTCACTTCGCGCCTTGGAGTTGTTCTCGGCGCCGGTCACCCAGACCCAGCCGCCGTCCTTGATGCCGCGCTCGCGCGGCGTCCGCCGGATTGATCTCGACGAACATGTCCTGCTTCAGCTCGGCGAGCCACTTGTTGGAGCGCGTCTCCTCGCCGCCGCCTTCATATTCGACAAGCCGGCCCGAACTCAGGATCAGCGGGAACTGCTTTGGCGATGCCCCTGTCGACCGCCGCCTTCTGGACCGTGAAGCCGATGTTGGGCACGCGGAACTGCCTGGCGTCAGGCAGCGTCGGATAGTCGCGACGAGATCCGGCGCGCGGCGTATAGATCGGCTCGCGGTGGACCGGAATTGGATCAGGCAAATTCCAGGCGATCGTGCGCGCCTTGCCGTTGCCGTAAGGCGAGCAGCCATGCTCGATCGCGACGCGCTGGATGCCGCCGGAAAGATCGGTCGACCAGGACACCGCATCGGGATTGGTCGGGTTGACGCGCTGGATGATCGCCATCTCCTGCGCGGTGAGATCCTTGTCCCAGCCGAGCTTCTTGAGCACCGCCAAGCGTGAATTCCGGATAGCCGTCCTTGATTTCGGAACCGACGGAATACGAGCCTTCGGCAAGCAGATTGTGGTGACCTCCGTTCGACTTCCTGGCCGTCCTCTCCATCACCTTGCGCTTGACGACGCGCTCGACGCCGAACCGGGCGCGGAAAGTGCCGCCGCCTTCCTTGACCGGCAGATTGGTGTTGTAGAGGATCGGCGTGCCGGGGTGCTTGAACTCCGGCGTGCCCCAGCATGGCCACGGCAGACCGTAATAATCGCCGCCCACTTCCGGATCGTCCTTTGGCGCCCGCAGCGTGACCAGATCGAACTTGCGCTGGTTCCTCATGTGCGCCTTGAGCCGTTCCGGCGACTGCCCGCAATAGCCGGTCGACCAGCCGCCGCGGTTGATCTCGCGCAGGATGTCTTCGGCCGTACCGGGCGATTGTTCTCGACCTTGATGTTCTTGAACATCCGGTCGGCGAAGCCGAGCTTCTTCGGCCAAGCAGATACATGATGTCGTAGTCGTTCTTGGATTCGAAGATCGGCTCGACGATCTTCTCGCCCCATTGCAGCGAACGGTTCGAGGCGGTGCGCGAGCCGTCCATCTCGAAGCTGGTGCAGGCCGGCAGCAGGTAGATGCCGTCCTTGCGCTCCGACAGCACCGACCAAGTCGTCGGATACGGATCGCGCGACGACCAGCAGTTCGAGCTTCTCGATGCCCTTGCACCGCCTCCGGCATGCGGGTGATGGTGTTGACGCCATGGCCCATGACGAACATGGCCTTGCACGATTGTCGGTCTGCGTCACCTGGTCCTTCGGCAGCAAGGTCGCGTCGAACCAGCGCGTGCTCGGAATGCCCGGCGCTTCCATCATCTTCTTGTCGGCGAAGCGCGAGAGCCATCCAGTCGTAATCGACCTCCCAGACCCGGCACCAATGCCGCCAGGCTCCTTCGGCGAGGCCGTAGTAGAGCGGCAGCGTCACGATATCGAGGCCGAGATCGGTTGCGCCCTGCACATTGGTGTGGCCGCGGAAGATGTTGGCGCCGGTGCCCGGCTTGCCGACATTGCCGGTCGCAAGCAGCAAGATGCAGCTCGCGCGGACATTCGCGGTGCCGACCGTGAACTGGGTCTGGCCCATCGCCCAGATCAGAGGTTGACGGCTTCTGCTTGGCGAACATTTCGGCGACGTGCTTGAGCTGCGCTTCGGGCACGCCGGTCACACGCTCGACCTCGTCAGGCGTCCACTTCGTCGACTTCCTTGCGGATCTCGTCGACGCCATAGACCCGCTGCTTGATGAATTCCTTGTCCTCCCAGCCGTTCTCGAAGATGTGCCAGAGCATCCCGTAGATCGTCGCGATGTGGGTGCCGGGGCGCACGCGCACATATTCGGTTGCGTGCGCCGCGGTTCGCGTCATGCGCGGATCGATGACGATCATGTTGGCGCGGTTGAGTTCCTTGCCTTCGAGGATGTGCTGCAGCGAAACCGGATGCGCCTCCGCCGGGTTGCCGCCCATGACCATGATGGTCTTGGCATTGCGGATATCGTTGTAGCTGTTGGTCATCGCGCCATAGCCCCAGGTATTGGCTACGCCGGTGACCGTGGTCGAATGACAGATGCGCGCTTGATGGTCGGAATTGTTGGTTCCCCAGAAAGCCGCGAGCTTGCGGTTGAGATAGGCAGCCTTCGTTGGTGAACTTCGCCGAGCCGAGCCAATAGACCGAGTTCCGGTCCGGACTTCTGGCGGATCTCCAGCAGCTTGTCGCCGATCTCGTCGATGGCCTGCTCCCAGGAGACGCGCGTCCATTGGCCGTTGACGAGCTTCATCGGGTAGCGCAGGCGGCGCTCGCTCATGCACGATCGTCGCGAACCGCGGCGCCCTTGGCAGCAATGCGATCCGCGATTGATCGGGCTGTCGTAGTCCGGCTCCTGTCCGATCCACACGCCGTTCGGAGACTTCGGCGATCACCGAACAGCCGACCGAGCAATGCGTGCAGATGTTCTTGCGGATCGTGATCGCCGCGCCCGGCGCGGGCGGCGGACCGGCCTTCGCCTTGCGCACGCTGGCGAGCGGCAACGCGCCGAGTGTCGCAAGCCCGCCGGCGGCAAGGCCAGAGCGGCTCAGAAAGGTGCGGCGATCGAGTCGCACCGCCTGATTGATTTCCGAGCGCGGTCGGCGAGATCCGCGGCGCGTCTGGCGTTCGTTCTTCTGATCAGCACGGGCGCCTCCTTCAGCTCGGGTAACGGTTGACGCGGTAAAAGGCTTTCACATGATCGGTTTCCTTGTAGCGAGCCTTGCGTTTCTCGTCGTTTCGTTCTCGCTGTCGGCCATGGCCGTAGTCGCGAGCGGGAGCCGCTGACAGTGGCGGCACGCCCGCGACCGCGCCAGACGCGCGAAGGAACGTCGCGACGTCCTACCGCCTTATCGTCCGCGCTGTTTCATCGCCGTCTCCTCCTCGCGTATCGCTACGCGCCGCTCAAGCCGGCAGCGCGAATGCTTCCGTCTCAATTTCGATGAAAGTCGGCCGAGCGTTCCGACATGACGGTAAAAGTCGGCCGCCTGCGGCCCGCTCCAGATCGGCGAAGAAGCGTCCCATCCAAGGCGTGAAATGCTTTTCGAAAAACTGCTGGTCTGATGCTCCGGCGGCGCCGCGAATGACCTGTCAGATCAATCCGGCCATGATCTCGCAGAGGATCGCAGCGTGGTCTTCGGGCTCGTATTGACTTTCCGCCCGTTCAATACCGAGCGATCCGCAGGTCTTCGCGCAAGCGCGCAAGCGGCCGCTCGTGCAAGAAAGCCAGTAAGATAATAAGAACCATAGGGAAGCAGTTCGCCGCGTCCGAGGCCGATGAAGAGATCGAAATACTCGCGCTCCACGACTTCGGCCGCGACCGACTGCGCGGCCTCCGCCAACGCGGCATGGGCAAGTCCAAGTGGTGTCGGTTCCGCCTGCAGTTTGGAGAGCCGTTTCAGCACGTCCGGACCGGGCGCACGCCCGAGCAGAAGAGCGAGAAGCGTGTATTCCTGGGCACGCGCCTTATCGACTTCGTCGATGGCCGCCGTCGTCGTCTCATTGTCATAAAGGTCCGGGCGGAGCGCTGCTCTGCTTATTCCGGTCACAGCCTCGATGATCAAAACGCGCTCGGCGGGAACCCTC
>CAWDCA010000006.1:0-158399 GCA_963800695.1 uncultured Alphaproteobacteria bacterium
TGTTTTCGAGGCAATTCATCCCAGATTTCTCTTGTGTCGCGGCGCCGGAACTGGCGCCGTATTCGTTATCCACAATGCGTTTCGCCCCGCCAGCCCCGCCATGCAATGGCGGGGCTGGCCAAATCGCCGTGTTCTCATTATGTTCCGGGACTCATGAACGACCTTTTCGACAAGAGTCGCCCGCGCCGCAATCTCGACGGCGGCCGCAGCATCACGATCCGCGGCGCGCGCGAGCACAATCTCAAGAACGTCGACGTGGAGATCCCGCGCGACCAGCTGGTGGTGTTCACCGGCCTGTCCGGCTCGGGCAAGTCCTCGCTCGCCTTCGACACGATCTATGCGGAGGGCCAGCGCCGCTACGTCGAGAGCCTCTCGGCCTATGCGCGCCAGTTCCTCGAAATGATGCAGAAGCCGGACGTCGACCAGATCGACGGCCTGTCGCCCGCCATTTCGATCGAGCAGAAGACCACCTCGAAAAACCCGCGCTCGACGGTCGGCACCGTCACCGAGATCTACGACTACATGCGCCTGCTGTGGGCGCGCGTCGGCGTGCCCTACTCGCCCGCGACCGGCCTGCCGATCGAGAGCCAGACCGTCAGCCAGATGGTCGACCGCATCATGGCGCTGCCCGAAGGCACGCGGCTCTATCTGCTGGCGCCGGTCGTGCGCGGCCGCAAGGGCGAATACCGCAAGGAACTCGCCGAGTTCCTCAAGAAGGGCTACCAGCGCGTCAAGGTCGACGGGAAGTTCTACGAGATCGCCGAGGTGCCGGCGCTCGACAAGAAGTTCACCCACGACATCGACGTGGTGGTCGACCGCATCGTGGTGCGCGCCGACATCGGCACGCGGCTCGCGGACTCGCTCGAGCAGGCGCTCAAGCTCGCCGACGGCCTCGCGATCGCCGAGATGGCGGACGGCGGCGCGGTCGAAGGCGCGAAGGCCAACAAGCAGCGCAACGAGACCGCCGAGCGGCTGATCTTCTCGGAAAAATTCGCCTGCCCGGTCTCCGGCTTCACCATTCCGGAGATCGAGCCGCGCCTGTTCTCGTTCAACAACCCGTTCGGCGCCTGCCCGAAATGCGGCGGCCTCGGCGTCGAGCAGCACATCGATCCGGAGCTGGTGATCCCGGACCGCGACCGCACGCTCGAAAGCGGCGCGATCGCGCCGTGGGCGAAATCCTCGAGCCCCTATTACACGCAGACGCTCCACGGCGCTGGCCAAGTTCTACAAGTTCACGCTCGACACCAAATGGAAGGACCTGCCGAAGAAGGCGCAGAACGCGATCCTGAATGGCTCCGGCGAGGACGAGATCAAGCTTCTCCTACGACGACGGGATGCGGAAATACGAAACCAAGAAGCCGTTCGAGGGCGTGGTCACCAACCTGGAGCGCCGCTGGAAGCGAAACCGAGAGCGACTGGGCGCGCGAGGAGATCGCGAAATATTTCCACGACGTGCCGTGCGACGCCTGCAACGGCTTCCGGCTCAAGCCCGAGGCGCTGTGCGTCAAGATCGGCGGCCTGCACATCGGCGAAGTCTCCGAGCATGTCGATCAAGCGCGCCGGCGAATGGTTCGCCGCCCTGCCGCGCGCAGCTCAACAAGCAGCAGAACGAGATCGCGGTCCGCGTGCTGAAGGAAATCCGCGACCGGCTGAAATTCCTCGTCGACGTCGGGCTCGAATACCTCACGCTCTCGCGCGCCTCCGGCACGCTTGTGCGGCGGCGAGAGCCAGCGCATCCGCCTCGCCTCGCAGATCGGCTCGGGCCTCACCGGCGTGCTCTACGTGCTGGACGAGCCGAGCATCGGCCTGCACCAGCGCGACAATGCGCGGCTGCTCGAAACGCTGAAGCGCCTGCGCGACCTCGGCAACACCGTGATCGTGGTGGAGCACGACGAGGACGCGATCCGCATCGCCGACCACGTGCTCGACATCGGCCCCGGCGCCGGCATCCACGGCGGCAAGATCATCGCGCAGGGCACGCCCGACGACATCATGGACGCAGCCGGAGTCGCTCACCGGCAAGTATCTCACCGGCGAGCTCTTCATCGAAATGCCGGAGCGCCGGCCGTTCAATGCCGCGCCGCACGCTCAAGGTCATCAACGCGCGCGGCAATAACCTGAAAAACGTCACCGCCGAAATCCCGCTCGGCCTGTTCACCGCCGTCACCGGCGTCTCGGGCGGCGGCAAGTCCACGCTGCTGGTCGACACGCTCTACAAGGCGGTGGCGCGCCGCCTCAACGGCGCCTGCGAAGGCCCCGCCCCGCACGACCGGATCGAGGGGCTCGAGCACATCGACAAGATCATCGACATCGACCAGTCGCCGATCGGCCGCACGCCGCGCTCCAACCCCGCGACCTACACCGGCGCGTTCACGCCGATCCGCGAGTGGTTCGCCGGCCTGCCGGAGGCGAAGGCGCGCGGCTACGAGCCCGGCCGCTTCTCGTTCAACGTGAAGGGCGGGCGCTGCGAGGCCTGCCAGGGCGACGGCGTCATCAAGATCGAGATGCACTTTCTGCCCGACGTCTACGTCACCTGCGACGTCTGCAAGGGCAAGCGCTACAACCGCGAGACGCTCGACGTCGTGTTCAAGGGCAAGTCGATCGCCGACGTGCTCGACATGACGGTCGACGAGGCGACCGATTTCTTCAAGGCGGTGCCGCGCATCCGCAACGTGCTGGAAACGCTGCAGCAGGTCGGCCTCGGCTACATCCATGTCGGCCAGCAGGCGACCACGCTGTCCGGCGGCGAGGCGCAACGCGTCAAACTCGCCAAGGAGCTGTGCAAGCGCGCCACCGGCCGCACCTTATATATTCTCGACGAGCCCACGACCGGCCTGCATTTCCACGATGTCGCCAAGCTGCTCGAAGTGCTGCACGAGCTGGTCAAGGGCGGCAACACGGTCGTGGTGATCGAGCACAATCTCGAAGTCATCAAGACCGCCGACTGGATCATCGATCTCGGCCCGGAGGGCGGCGACGGCGGCGGCGAGATCGTCGCGGCCGGGCACGCCGGAGGAGGTGGTGAAGGAGAAGCGGAGCTATACCGGGGCGTTTTTGAAGCCGGTGCTGGCGAGGCGGGGGTGGAGCGGAAGAGGCGGACGCGAGGCGGCGGAGTGAGTTTAAATTGCGGTGAATAACTCCGGACAACAGACGACAACAGAATGGCCCCTCTTCATATGCCTGCAGACGGGCCCCTTACCTGCCAAGACAAATTTGCGCTTCTCCTCTTCTCTTGCTTTCTTCTTAGTTGGATCAAAAAAATCAATGTCGATCGACACAAGAAATTGCGCTTTCCCGTGAACGGCTACCCGAAAATAAACATGCTCGCCCTTCGGAATGCCGAATACCATCAATTCGTCATATAGGTTGTTTTGCCCTTTCAAATTGATGATATCGACCCCGCCCTTCAACACAACTGCCTCAAACCAGTTATTAAATAACTCTTCGGCTAGGGCCTTTTCAACGCAATGTATTGATGTCGCATTACATTGCCGGCATCGAACAGCATCCTTGCAGACGCATTTCGAGGCTCGAACATTAGAGTTCCGTACCCCGCAGCGCCCTTTTAGCTTTTCGTCAACGTACAGGCGCCAACAGTTCGCGTCGAAAACGATCCTCAAGTCATCCCCCCAAAATAACTCGCTTTTCAGCGGTTCTTTTTCTGTAACGACGCCGCCTTGGCTAACTGTAGTGTTTCATTGGCTCTCGTTGAAAGAATCCCTCGGGCCACTTCTTAGCAAAAGTTCCGTCATCTCTTAGTTTGAGATTTACGATCTATATGTTCTCCCCTATTACCCGAAACCCAATAAATATTTACATCACGCGCGTCGAGCTCTCCTGCGGCCACCAATCTCGCAACGCGCAAAACGATATTCTCACTATGGGTTTCGACGATACACTGAATGCGCCTTTTGGCCAGTCCGACAAAGAAAGTCCCTAATTGGGCGGCCGCCGTGGGATGCAAGTGTATTTCCGGCTCTTGAACGACATATAGTCCACGGCGCGCATTCGTATTCAGCATTTGATATCCGCCCACCAAGACGGGCAACACTTGACTACAGCCGAAGCCGGAGTCGGTGATATTGTTCGATGATCCCGTGACGTCTTCAATTACTATTTCGAAGTGGCGCTTCGTCAGCGCTTTCACACTGACATCCCTAGCAATCCCCGCATCGTTGAACCACTGCGATACACTACCCAACGCATTCATTCGCTGCCGCGGCGAGCTCGAGGCGAGTATCTGGGCAGAATTTTCGCCGTTCCGCCCAACAGTCGAATGTGCTTCTCCGGAGAAATAATATGTTCTCTCCGGCGCCACACGGAATGCGCCTACCGAGTTGAACCATCGAAAGTGATTCGCGACCTTCTGGGAGCTTTGATTTACAAACCTGCGGACCCGCGTCTGGGTGCTGTCTAAATCGGGAGGAGACCCATCTGGATTAAATACCAGCGGCATGATGCCATAAAAGCCATGAAATCTGATTCGCGCCGACTTTGATTTATAAAATCCTGGCTGGCCAGGTGACACGAAACGACAAGTAATACCCTTTTTTTTGTCGTACGAAACCTTCGCCTCCTTGGTGGAAATTGTTGCGCGAACCAATTGATCGCACGGCGAAGCGGGAGATATCTGAAAGGATGAAAGTAGTCGGTATCGTCGTTCGGAAACCAGATAGCTAGAGATGAGCGGGAACTGTGCCCGTGCACAACATCATAAAAGGTCCCCAGCTGAGCATGGGGTCCATTCAGCGATAAACTGAACGGCTGGACCGACGATTGAGCGAAATGCGAAATCAAACTTACCGAAGAGTATGATCGATGATATTCCAGAATTGTTCGGCCCTACAAAAATGTTGAGCGACGAAAGGCCAACTGACGGCGCTTCAAAAGGCTCGAAAATTCTCGACACTTATGGAGGTCAGCATGACGGCTCGCCCAGATATTCAAGTGGAAGCAACTGTTAAGTATTTGCACTTGAAGGTCAACTGATGATAGCATGTTAACTGAGATAGCACGTGCATGCACGATGTGCGAGTAGTCAGCAAGGCTGCCGCTCTCAACTCATTTCCCCAACCTCTCCACCTCGTCCACGGTCCGCCCTTCCCGCGCCCGGTAGACCGGCAGCGACCAGCCGTAGTGCAGCGCGAGCGCGCGGATGACGAAGCACGCCGCAAACCCGGCCGCCGCCGCGACGCGGCTCGGCAAGCCCCAAGCGCCGCGAGCCCCACGAACGCCGCCGCGCCCGCGAGCGCGGCGGTGACGTAAATCTCCTTGCGCAGGATAAGCGGGCTTTCGCCGCCAAGAATGTCGCGGATCACGCCGCCGAAGGTGGCGCTCACCACGCCCATCGCCACCGCGATGAACGGTCCGGCTCCGGCCACGAGCGCACGATCGGCGCCGACCACGCAGAACAGCGCGAGCCCGGCCGCGTCGAGCCAGAGCAGCACGCGGTAGCGCAACTCCGGGATGTGCGCGAGGAAGAAGGTCGCGGCCGAAACGCCGACGCAGATCGCGAGATAGACCGGCTCGCGCACCCAGAACACCGGCAGGCTGCCCAGCATCGCGTCGCGCAGCGTGCCGCCGCCCATCCCGGTCACGCAGCCGAGCAGGATGAAGCCGAAAATGTCCATGCGCTTGCGCGAGGCGACGAGCGCGCCGGTCACGGCGAACACCGCCGTGCCGAACCAGTCGAACGCGGTCAGGAACGTGCCCAGCATCGTGCGGTTTTACCGGGGCGGCGCGTCGGGTGCCCTATGCACCGCTGGCACTTCACCACCTTGTCGCCCTTCTTCAGCAGCCCCTTGCCTTCGCAGTTCTTGCACTTCGGCCGTTTCTTGATGTTGGGGCCTCTGAGATTGTGGTTGTCCATGCCGGTCTCCAAACCTTGGTCCGTGGCGCGCGGCGCCACTCCGCCGCGAGCATACGCCGGATTCGCGGAGGCCGATTGCCCCGCTTCCGCGCCGCCGCCTATATGCCGCCATGTCCTCCGACGCCCCCGCCCCGCTTCCCGCCGCCGCGCCGGCGGACTGCCCGCATTGCCTCAAGGCGCCGCAGTGCTCTGCGTCTGCGATCAGCGTCACGCCGTTCGACAACCGCGTCGAACTGCTGATCCTCCAGCATCCGCAGGAGCAGGATCGCGCGCTCGGCTCGGCGCGGCTCGCGGCGCTGCATTTCAAGAACGCGATGTTCAAGATCGGCCTGTCGTGGCCGTCGCTCTCGAAGATCGTCGGCCGCGAGGCCGATCCGAAAGCCTGGGCGATCCTCTATCTCGGCTCGTCGAAGGCCGAGACGCTCGGCGCCCGGCCGCGACATCGTGGTGGTGAACCGCAAGGGCGAGGCGCTGCCCGACCAGGATCAGGCGCTGCGCGACATCGAGGGCATCATCCTGCTCGACGGCACCTGGAGCCAGGCCAAGGCGATGTGGTGGCGCAACGCCTGGATGCTCAAGTGCCGCCGCGTGCTGCTCGCGCGCGCGCGGCCGTCGCGCTACGGCAAGCTGCGCAAGGAGCCGCGCCGCGACGGGCTCTCCACCATCGAGGCCGCCGCCATGCTGCTGGCGCGGCTGGAGAAGAACCCGAAGATCGAGGCCGCGCTCAACACCAGCTTCGCCAGGATGCTGGAGCGCTACCGCGCGGCGCATCCGCGGGGCAAGAAGAGGTTTCGAGCGCTAAGAGCTGACGTCGAAGCCGCGCGGCCTCACCCTGCGCCGCCTGCCGATAGGCGCGCGGCGATTTGCCGAACACCCGCCCGAACGTCGTCACGAAGGTCGACAGATCGCCGAAGCCGTGCGCGAAGGCAATCGCGGCGATCGGCTCGTCGCTCGCCGCCAGCGCCACGGCCGCGCGGCGCAGGCGCGTGCGCACGAGATACTGATGCGGCGTGACGCCCGCGACCGCGCGAAACACGCGCAGGAAATGATACGGGCTCATGCACACCGCGCCGGCGATGCGTGCCGACCGACAGCGGCTCGCTGTAGCGCGCCTCGATCAGGTCGAGCGCGTTGATGACGCGCCGCTCGTCGCGCGCGCTCGGCCGCGGCGGCGTCGCCATCGGCGGCTGACAGCGCATCGCCCGCGACGCGCAGCGCAAGCTCTTCGAAGCGGCCGGCATCCGCGCGGCGCGCACTCCGTTTCGATTTCGGCGGTCAGCGCGATCGCGGCGGGCGTCGGCGCCACGCGATGGGTGCGAAACGCGGCGCGCTTGCTGCGCCCGCGCCTGCGGCGATCTGCTCGAAATAGTCGCGCGTGTAATAAAACGAGATGCAGCGGTCGCCCCACGACTCCTCGTAGTCGCATTCGAATTCGTCGCCGTCGTTGCCGAGCATCAGCGCGCCGGGCATCAGCGTCACGCACCCGCGCGACGCGCGATAGCGGAAGCTTCCCGCCGTCACCGCCGCGATCGCGACGCCGTCGTGCCGGCTCTCGAAGCGCGATGCCGCCGATGTCGCGCGAAACGTCACATCGCTGACCTGCCAGCCGCATCCTTGCGCGAGCGGCTTGCGGTCGATCGTCACGTCCCGCAAATGCGCCGAACCCATCGTTTCGCTCCGCCGGAAGAATAGCAGTTTTTCCCAAGCAATGAGTTCGCCGCGCGGTCTATTGATGCGTGACGAGAAGTTTCGTCAAGTGTCATTCATGACGGGAGACAACGCCATGCCGGCCACAGCTTTGCGCGCTACGCAATCGGATCACGACATCCTGTTTGCGCTCAACATCGACTACATCAATTCGGTGCAGCACTCGGACGTGAAACGCTTCGACGAAATTCTGGCGCCCGAATTCTATTGCAGCAATCCGGACGGCTCGCTGGTCGATCGCGCGGCGTTCCTGCGGCAGACCGCAAAGCCCGTGACGATCACGAATCTGCGCGCCGAGGACGTGATGATCCGTATCATCGGCGACTTCGCTCTCATCCACGCACGCACCGCCTTCACCAAGGCCGACGGCAGCGCGGGCGGCGGGCGCTACACCGACGCGTATGCCCGCATCAACGGCCGCTGGCTCGCGGTCTCGGCGCACGTGACGCGGCTGTAAGACCGGGGCCGCCGCCCCCGCCCCGTGGTAAGCTCCCGGCCGCACGGTTTTTCAACCCGACGGGAGGCGACGATGGCGAAATCCGCGAAATCCAAGAAGCCCAAATCCGCGCGGCGTGCTGCGGCGGCCGACCCGCGCGGGCTGCCGGGCGGCACCACCACGCCGACGCTGCGCGATCCGCGGCTCAAGAAAATCTGGGTCTACAGCGAAGGCACCTTCGTGCTGCACAATGCGAGCGAGATCAAGAAGCTGGTGATCGCCACCAAGGCCTTCGACGTGAGCGGCTGGATCGACCTGTCGAAAATGCAGCCCGGCGGCAACACCATCTTCACCGAGGTGCGCGTCTCGTTCGCAGAATCGCAGCAACGTGCTCTACCAGCGCTCGATCTTCTCCAGCCCGCAGCTCATCTCGCTCGGCATGATGACCAACGGACTGAACTATCTCTCCGGCAACCACATCGAGATCTGGGTGCAGCAGACGACCTCGTTCGACAATTTCGCCAAGCCGATCGAGTATGCGTACCAGTTCGTGGTGGAGTCGCGGTAGGCCGTATTCCTCACTTCACTCCGTAGCTCGGCGAACTCCGCGTCGATCTTGTCGTGGGTACATTGCGCCGCCGCGCAGGCTGTAGGCGAGCGCCGACGTGTTGCGGCGGAACGGTTGTACCAGTCGCGTGCATTGCACATTGCTCCCTGCGGGTTACGACGCCATGCCCCTCTTCGCCGTCATCAACATGCGCGGCCCGGCGTACCGGCACGGCGCACCTATGGAGCAGCAGGAAGCCTGGCGGGAGCACGCGGACTTCATGAATGTGCTGGTCGCCGAGGGCTTCATTGCGCTCGGCGGCCCGCTCGCCGAGCCGGACGTGCTGCTGATCGTGCGCGCGGAGTTGGAAGACGCGATCCGAGCGCGGCTCGCCACCGACCCGTGGCATCAAATGGGCCTGCTCACGATCAAGAGCATCTCGCCCTGGACCCTGCGGCTCGGCACGCTGCCCTGAGCCGCAATTGCCGGCTTGCGCGATCGGGCGTACGGTTCGGTGAATGTTCGCGGGGGACCGCCATGAGATCGCCGCACGCCCTGCTCGTCGTTTGCGCAGCGCTCGCGCCCACTCCCGCCCTCGCCCAGTCCGCCAAATCCGACCCGCCGCCGGTGGACTTCAAGCCGCTGCTCTCGCCGATCCTGCCGCCGCTGGTGCTGCCGCCGAATTCATACATATCTCCCGGCTCGATCACCGGCGATCCGATCACGCCCTATTCGTCGAACCCCGGATACGACGCGGCGCGCTCGGCGCCGACGCCGGGGCTGCGGCTGACCATCCCGACGCGATAGCGCACGCTCCCAACCAACAGGCCGAGCCGCCATGGTCAAATGGGGAGAGGTCGAACTGCCGGGCTTCGATGCGCCCCTCGTCGCCGTTCCGCCCGAGCGGCGCGAGGCACTTGCCGCCAACATTCGCGAACTCATCGCCGACGCGAAGAAATGGAGGTCGGCCGCCAAATGGCCGGAGCCGCTTGCGCCCGACGAAGCACGCGCGGTTGCGGCCGGGTGCGCGCTTTGCCGTGGCTTCTGTTGCAGTAAGGCGGGGGACGCCGCGTATCTCAACCCCGTGACGATCAAGCGCGTCCGGAGCCAGCAGCCGCATCTGACCGAGGACGAACTCGTCGCGGCCTATCTCGATGCGGTCCCCGAGCGGGCATTTGAGGGGTCATGTATTTTTCATGCCGCCGACGGGTGCAGCCTGTCCCCGTCGATGCGGTCGAACGTGTGTCACGCCTATCTGTGCACGCCGTTGCGCGCCGGCGTGTCGGCCGCCGTTCGCAAATAGCGCCTGCCCCAGATCCGGAACCTGAAGGCCGAGGACGTGCTTATCCCCATCATGGACGACTTCGCCATCATTCCTGCGCACACCGGGTACATCGCTGGCTCGCCGTCGGCGCATGTGACGCCGCTATGACGGCTGCGGCGGTTCCGCTCCGCGCCCAGGCGAGGATCCGCCACCTTTACGAGGGCGGCACGCCGCAAGCGCATCAATTCCGCTACGGCCTGCTGGGTTTCGATCTGGCCGCGCTGCTGTTCATCGTCGCGACGTCGTTCACGCCGCGCAACGACGTGGTTGAGAGCACTCGATGTGCTGTTCGGCCTCATCATGCTGGCCGACTTTTCGGCCCGTCTGTTCATCAGCCGTCACAGGCTGCGCGATCTCGCACATCCGATCGCCTGGACAGACATCGCCGCGATCGTGTCGTTCCTCGCGCCGCTGATCGGCGAGGCCGCGGGTTTCCTGCGCATCCTGCGCACCTTGCGGCTGTTGCGCAGCTATCAGCTGCTCATGCGTCTGCGCCGGGATTTCGCTTATTTTCGTACCCACGAGGAGATCATCATCGCGGTCGCCAATTTCGCGGTGTTCGTGTTCGTGATGACCGGGCTCGTCTACGAGACGCAGCGGGGCAGCAATCCGGCCATCGCTAATTATGCCGATGCGCTCTATTTCACAGTCACGGCGCTGACCACCACCGGCTTCGGCGACATCACGCTGCCGGGAACGACCGGCCGGTTGATCTCGGTCGTCATCATGATCTTCGGCGTCACGCTATTCTTCGGGCTGGCGCGCGCCGTGCTGCGCCCGAACAAGGTGCGCTTCGCCTGCCCGGCCTGCGGCCTGCTGCGCCACGAGCCGGACGCCGTGCACTGCAAGGCGTGCGGGACGTTGCTGAACATTCCCAATGAGGATTGAAGTGGCGGCCGGAAACGCAGATCCAGCAAAGGTCCCGGCGGCGGCGGAGCCCGGCGGCTGGCCCGGGCTGCGATACTTCCGCCTGCGGCGGCCTGCTCAATCGCGACAGGGGCACGCCGCAACGTCATTGAGCCAATAGCCTTCCACGGCCTCATCCGCCCAGAACTTGACCGAGACCTCCATCGCGCCGGGCTTCCATGTGAAATGCTCGACGAAGTCGGTCTCCGGCGCGTTCTCCTTCATGCGGGAGAAAATGATTGCGAAGCGTCCGGACGCCGTCGCACAGCGCGAGGCATCGACCGACAACACGGCGGTCCATTTCCGCTCCAGCGTCGGCGGCTGCATCGGTGAAAATCGCACCTCCCGGAAACCCAAGGTGGGCTTGCAGATCGGCTCGCCGGCTTGCGCCGCGCCGAGGAATGCGAAACTGCCGAGCAGTGTGAGGGCAAAGAAGATTGCAACGCTTCGGTCGCTCATAGGCGCTCCTCCCCATGCGGGGGCTGGAGCAGCGCTTGAGACTGGATGCGTCCTCAAGAACCGGGTGGCTGCGTGAAGAACCCGACTCGCTTCGTCTGTCGAAGCTGCGCCATCTACGTCCTGTTGGGACGCAACCGCAATGGATAATTTCTCGACCATGCATTAGATTTTCTATTGATCATGTACTTAGCGAAGGCGGAGGGATGGCTGATTAACTGGACTTAGATGCCTTGCCGGCGGAGCCCTCGTTCTCTATCGTGACCTTAGTTTTTCTAATGAAAGCTCGAACGATGCTGCGCCGCTTGCCGCCGTTGAACGCGCTCAAGGCCTTCGAGGCCGCCGCGCGCAGCGAAAGCCTCACCCGCGCCGCCGAAGAGCTGTGCGTCACGCAAGGCGCGGTGAGCCAACAGGTCAAGGCGCTGGAGGCCACGCTCGGCATCAAGCTGTTCGTTCGCGAGCGCCAGCGGTTGGCGATCACGGATGCGGGCCGCGAATATCTTGCGGTGGTCCGCGATGCGCTGGACCGGATCGCGGTCGGCACCGAGCGTCTCGTCCAGCGCCAGACCTCCGGTGTCTTGACGGTCACCACTTCACCGGATTTTGCCGCCAAATGGCTGGTGCATCGGCTCGGCCGATTTGCCGAGGCTCATCCGGGCATCGATCTGCGCGTATCCGCAACGATGCATCGTGTCGACTTCGCGCGCGAGGACGTCGACCTCGCGGTGCGGCACGGCGATGGCGACTGGAACGGGCTCGATGTGGTTCGCCTTTGCTCCGAACAGCTCTTTCCGGTCTGCGCACCCAGGCTTGTTTCGGGACGCAATCGCGTAGCGAAAGCCGCGGACTTGCTGAAACTCACGCTGCTGCGGCTCGATGACTCGAATGCCTGGGCGCGGTGGTTCGAAGCGGCCGGCGTCAACGGTGCTGTTGTCCGCGGCCCTATTCTGAACCGCGCCAGCATGCTGATCGATGCGGCGATCGACGGTCAGGGCGTCGCGCTCGCGCGCACGGCGCTTGCGGCGTCCGATCTCATCAACGGGCGGCTGGTCAGGCCGGTCGACATTTCGTTGCGGATGTCGAACACGTATTGGATCGTCTGTCCGAAGGCGACGTCCGCGCTTCCCAAGATCGCGACATTCCGCGCCTGGCTGCTGGCGGAGGCCGCCGGCGACGTGCGGTGCTTGAAGACGCTCGAAAAACAAAAATAGCGAGCCAATTGCGCCCGCGTGCAACGCGCGCGATCTAGGCGACCGACCGGCCCCGCTTGTGCACGTACATCGATATGTCGGCCGATTTGTAGAGCTCGCTCGCCGTCGTGCCATCGTCCGGATAAAGCGCGATGCCCACGCTCGCGGAGATCGCCAGGGGACTGCGCGTTGCCGCGATCGAGCACGTGACCCCTGATCCGAGATGAGCACGCACGCGCCGCACGAACAGCGTATCATGATTGACTGGAAGGACGACGCCGAACTCGTCGCCTCCAATTCTGGCCGCGAGACAGTCCAGGCCGGCTGCCTTCTTTATTTCCGCCGAGAGAGCCTTCAAGGCGGTGTCTCCTGTGGCGTGCCCATGCACGTCATTGATCATTTTAAGGTTGTTCATATCGATAAGCATAAGGCCGGTGCGGCGGCCAGTGTCGCGCGCAAGCGACAAGGCGAGGTCGAGCTGTGCATCGAACATCGCGCGATTTGGCAGACCTGTCAGCGGGTCGCTTTGCAACGCCGAAACGTCAACGTGCATCAGCATGGCATGCCGTGCGCCTTTGGCTTCGAAGGCCGAGATCAGGATCTGAAACCAATGATGCACTCCATTGAACGGACAGGAATAGTTCGAAACGAAGGACGGGAGTTCGCCCAGCTAAGACCGCGCGCAGCCCGGCCAGAATGCCCACTGCGTCGATGCTGCCGCGCCGGATCGCGGCCTCGCATTCTTCGATATAGTTCCAGCCTGCCAGCTTGGGGAAAAGCATGCCGGTCTTCGCGGTCTCTTCCCATTTGCGATTGCAGTGTACGATCGCACCGCTCTGATCGACGACCGCGATTTCCGCGACGAGGTAGTCGGACAGATCGAATTCTACATTCTCAATCACGGCGCGCCTACCGAACGTCCCGGAGACTGAAGGTCCGGAATCTATTAGCTTATTTCGGCCGGGACATTGCGCGCGGGCGGCTAATTCTTCAGCGCGGTGTTCGCGCGCAAGAGATTCAAATGATCTCTATTTTGGAACCGGCATGGCCCTCATTGAGCCGCGGCACAACGATCCCCATATCCGGCTGTACGGCGACAGCCTGTCAAAGCAGGCAATGCCGAATACGACAGCCGGCCAAGACAGAAGACGTTGGCTTGCCGCATTTGCGACGTTCTTCGTCGGAGCAAATAGATGTCATACTTCGGACCAGCGCTGAGCCAGAAATTCAGGTCAAATGGAAGGTCGAAAGACCAACGTCGATCCGCCCGCAAGAAGGTGGGTGCTGACGCATGGATCAGGAACGGGTTTGCGATCCGGCCGTGCAAGATTGTCGATCTTTCCGACACCGGAGTTCAAATTACCCTAGGCACGGCTCAACCAGTGTCGAGCACATTCACGTTCTTGATGTCCCGGGATTCCGGCTCGGGCCGCAACGCCCGTGTCAAATGGCGGCGCGGAACCCAGATCGGCGCGGAATTTCTATAAGGCCCGGGAGTTCTTGGTTGCCGGCTACACGGCTTACTGCTGGCCCTTAACCGGCAGATTTCCGAACGTCCGTTTTTCCGCCGCTCCTGGGGGCCAAGCGGACATCAACGCGCTGGCCGAGCCTCACGATTTATGAGTACACGACCTAATTGCGCCCGCGCGCGACGCGCTCGATTTCCTGGCGCACAAGCCGCTCGACCAGCGTCGGCAGATTGTTGTCGAGCCAGTGCTGCAGCATCGGCCGCAGCATTTCCTTCACGAGGTCTTCCAGCGTCTTGGCATTCTGCACCAGCACCGTATGGGCAAGCGCGTTGAACGCCGAATCGACGGCGGCCGCGGTCGCCGAGGAGATAATGTGCTCGGCCATCGGTGGCGGCGGTGCGGGTGCCGGGCGCGGCGGCTCGGCGGCGCGGGGACGCGGAGCAGGCTCGTCGGGTTCCTCGTCGAACACCACGTCCTGCGAACCGTCGATCGTGCGGAACGCGGGCGCAGCCGCTGCCTGCATCGCCTCGGTCAGTTCCAGTACGTCCGCTTCCGGTTCGGGCGCAGGTGGCGGCACGGGCGCGGGCGCCTCATCGAGCCCGGCCAGCATCGCGTCGATATCGTCCTGCTTCATGGCGGCGGGCGGCGGCCGCGGGCGGCGGTGGCGGCGCCTTGGCGGCAAGCGGCGGCGGCTCGGGCGCCATGGCGGCCGGTTTGACCTCCGGAGCTTTCGCCTCGGGGCTTTGGCCGGAGGCTTCACGCCATCGTCGTCGGCGATGATCCTCCGGATGGAGGCAAGAATCTCCTCCATCGAGGGTTCTTGCGCCTTCGCCGCCTGACTCATGCGCTTTCCTCTCGCATTCCGGATTTGGCCCGCAATGACCGCGAATCAGCCGCCCAAGCGCTCAATATGCGAGGATTCGCGCGACTATGGCACGCGGAAGGTCGAACGCAAGCAAAGTCCTGTGGACAGGAGCGAGTAGACCTACAACGGGTTGATGCGCCGCCGGCGCCTAGCGGCCGTCCGGCGTGCGCACGCCGATCCACTTGTCGCGCACCTGATGGTAGTGCACGCGCGGATCGTAGACCTCGGTCGCAAGCCTGAGAGTCTCCGGGCGAAAGCCTTCCGACCGCTGCCAGCAGCGTGAACGAAGCCACCACCCGGTCGCGCTGCGCGGTCACCAGCGAGACGCGCGCATTGACCAGTTCCTGCTGCGCGTTGAGCACGTCGAGCGTGGTGCGCTGGCCGACGCGCGCTTCCTCGCGCACGCCGTTCAATGCGACTTCGGTGGCGGTCACCTGCGCCTGCGCGGCAATGATCTGCGCCTTGGTCGCTTCGAGCTGGCTCCAGGCCTGCACGACCAAGGCGCGGACCTGATCGCGCTGCACGTCGAGCTCGATGCGGCGCTGGCCGAGCGTCTCCTTGGTTTGGCGGATGATCGAATATTCGGCGCCGCCTTGATAGATCGGCACAGTGGCGCGCCCGAGAACCGTGCCGGTCATCTGATCGGAAACGCCCGGCTGCACGTCCCAGCGCCGCTGCACCGAACTCTCCAGCGTCACCGTCGGGTAGAGCGAGCCTTCGGCGGCCTTCACGGCGGACTGTGCGGCATCCACGGTGTACTGGGCGGCGACGACCGTCGGATGCACGGTGCGCCCCTGCTCGACCGAATCCGGGAGCGAGCGCGGCGAAAGCCGGTCGACCGGCATGCCGGCACGCAGATTGACCGGATCGGCACCGATGATGCGGCGGTAGGTCGCCTGCGAGGACTTCAGGTTCGATTCCGCGGCGAGCACCTGCGACTGCGATGCCGCGAGCCGCGCTTCGGATTGCGCCACGTCGGTGCGCGTCACCTCGCCGACATTGAAGCGATCACGCGCCTGCTTCAATTGCTCCTGCAGCACCTGCACGTTGCGCCGCTGCAGATCGA
The DNA here is from genome assembly GCA_963800695.1 of uncultured Alphaproteobacteria bacterium. Classification (GTDB taxonomy): domain Bacteria; phylum Pseudomonadota; class Alphaproteobacteria; order Rhizobiales; family Xanthobacteraceae; genus PALSA-894. The sequence goes on from CAWDCA010000006.1 coordinate 15,836, forward strand.
GGATCGCGGTGTCGCGCAGCACGTTCATGTAGGCGGTCGCGGCATCGAGCAGCGCGGTCTGCTCGGCGTTGCGCAAGGTCTCGCGCCCGGCCAGCACGGAGGCTTCGGCCTGGCGGGTGAGGTTACCGGTGCGCTGGCCGTTGAAAAGGGTCTGCACCAGGCCGATGTTGCCGCCGCGCGGACTGATGTTGGTTTTGGTCTGGGTGAAGTTGCCGCCGCTGGTCGAAATCGATTCGAAGTGCTGATACCCCGAATCGAAGGTTCCGGTCACCCGCGGACGGTAATTGGATAAGGCTTGCGGGACGCTCTCGTCGGTCGCCCGCAGTGCGGCGCGTTGGGCGTTGAGGGTCGGATTGTTGCGGTAGGCCTGCGCCAGCGCGGATTCCAGCGTTTCCGCCGCCGCCATGCATGGCCAACCCAGCGCGGCCGCAATAGCTGCCGCACAGACCGCCCGCCGCACTCCGGTCCCAACCATTTGACCCCGTCCGCCCGCGCGTCAGCGCCAGCTGTGACCGCCGGCTGCCATCGCGAACGGCAGAATCATAGGCGTGCGTCCAGAGTCTTGGAACCCCTGGAAGGGTCGCAGGGGAGTAAAAGCTCGCCAGTGGCGCAAGCGCGCCACAGTCGCGTCAGAGACACGAAGGGCAGGGGTCTTGGCGAAGCCCGGCAGCAGCGGCGCCGCCGCATCGAACAGCGCCAGCGCGGTGACCTGTCCGCCCGCCTTGCGGTAGAGCGTCGCCTTGCCGAACGGTGCGCTGCCGATGACCGCGACCAGCCGCCCGCCCTCCTTGAGCTGCGCCAGCAATCCGTCCGGCCTCACCTCGCTCGCGCCCTCGAGCAGGATCGCGTCATACGGCGCATCCTGCCTGCCATCCGGCGTTGAGCGGCCCGCCCGCGACCGACACGCGACGCCGACGCCGCCGAGATTCTCGCCCGCGGTGTCGCGCGAGCGCCGGATCCTCTTCGAGCGCCACCACATTGCCGGCGAGCTTGCGCCAGCACGGCGGCGGAATAGCCGGTGGCGCAGCCGACATCGAGCACGCGGTCGCTCTCGCCGATCTCCGCCGCCTGCAACAGTTTTGCGAAGACCATCGGCTTGAGCAGCGCGCGCGGCGAGCCATCCGCCACCGGGAGATCGAGATCGAGATAGGCGATCGCGCGGCGAGACGGCGCGACGAACTGCTCGCGCGGAACGTCAAGCAGCGCCGCGATGATCCGCAGGTCGGTCACGTCGCTCGGGCGGACCTGACAATCGACCATGGTCCGCCGCGCTTGCGCGTAATCGACCATGCCGAGTCCCCTGTTGAAAAATCCCGAGAAGGTGCGCGATCTTTTGCGGCAGCGAGGCGCAAAACGCAAGTTCCGGCCTGAAGGCGTTAACGCCGTCAGCGCGGCCGCATTGCCGCTGCCGTATCGCTTGTGTATACGGGGCGCGCCCTCCCGGCCGGAGTTGAAAAGCTCCGCCGATTTCCCGGCCACGTGGCGGAGTGGTTACGCAGCGGTCTGCAAAACCGTTTACGCCGGTTCAATTCCGGCCGTGGCCTCCAACTCTCTTTTACAACGGCTTAGCGGCGTCTCTCGGTGCGAGAGATTACGCGGCTTCGTTTTGGCCGCGGCGATTCATCAAGTGCCAGACGTCGATCGCGCGCCGCGCGACGGTTATGGCCCACTCAAGATCACCGGCGACCCGGCCCGAACAGGTTGGGCCAAGCGGCGGCGTAAACGACCATTGCCACCCGCCACCGTGCGCTTCGATCTTGTACCGGATGCCCCGGTGCGCCGTGTTCACGCTCATCGTCTTGTTCCCATGTGCGGTAAACGTTAACGAGCATGCCGAAGTTCCGATGGAACGTGGGCCTTCGCGCGAACGCTGGACGTCCGCGACTCGACGACGCTTCGCTGCTATGCAGCAACTATCGTGCTGCTATGCGGTAAGATACTGTTCTATTGTTGGTATACCAGACTATATTGAGCGGGAACTCAAAGGAGTACCCGCCATGACAACCGCCACCTTCCCCCGCCTCGCACCTTCGGTCCCCTATGGCCTGAGCCGTCTGGCCGTGGATCTTTTCGAGGGCGTTATGGAAGGACGCGAGATCGCAACGCGCTACGAGCGGCTGTCGCGCCTGACCAACGCTGAACTCGCGCGGCTTGGGCTTAGCCGCCAGGACATTCCGCGCGTGGCCGTCAACGGCCTCGCCGGGTTCTAGGCCTGCGTTTCCACACCGGAAGTGGCGCCGAAACGCCCGGCGACTCGATCGCCTAGCTGCTTCTTTGCAAAGCCTCAACACCTTTGATATAGGCCCGTCACGCTGGCGCATTGAGCACGCCTGCCGTGTTCCCCGGTAGCTCAGTGGTAGAGCAACCGGCTGTTAACCGGTTGGTCGCTGGTTCGAATCCGGCCCGGGGAGCCACCTCTGTTTTCGCGCTTGATCTTGCATCGCTTTTTCCTTTGCTTGGCTAACATCCGGGCCGGTTAGCCAATGGATGTTCTGCTTCTCATCTTCGCCATCGCTGACGCAGCGAGGCGCTTGCGGTCCGCAGTCGCGGTATAGCGCACGATTTCCTTGAGGCTGGCGTGTCCAGTGATCGCCGCGATCTCGTGCGGTGTGCAGCCCGCCTCGGCAAGCCGGACCGACGCGGCTTTTCGCAGCCCATGGAATGCACAGTGCCGCAGATTGGCCATGTTGCACTGTTCGCGGAACCAGTTGCCGAACGAGGCGACGGCGAACGGCCTCCCGAACGCGGTGACGATGAACGTCAGATGTCGGCTCGGCGTGGCGTCGATCACCGCGCGGAGCTCCGAGTGAATGGGAATCTCCAGCTCTAACCCCGTCGTGCTCTCGGTCTTTTTTCAAGTCCAGTGTAGGACCTCGTTCTTGATGTGCTGCCGTCCCATAGCGACGACATCTTGCCGCGCTTGCCCGGTGTAGAGGCCCAACGCCAGCGCGAGTCGTGGCTTGGTACCGACCGGGTGACGCGCTTCGAATTGGGCGATCTCCGCCTCAGTCCACCTATGAAATCCCTGCTTCGATTTCGGCTTGATCGACTTAATGCCCTGCGTTGGATCATCGCGGCGAATGCCGACCGCGACCGCGTGCGCTATCATTGAGCGGAGCGCCTTGCGGAATCCGTTGGCCAAGTCCGGCTTGTCGGCGCGTGCGGCCATCATCTTGATGATGTGCTCGCGCCCTAGCGCGGCCGCGGGCATATCGCCGTATTTGATTCCGGTCTTGCCGGTTTCCTCGCAGAAACGATTGATGATGTTCCGGTATACACCCTGCGTGCTCGGCTTCATCGACTTGAAGCCGATGCAGTCCGAATTCGGGATCGGACCCGCCGAGTTGAAGTAGGAGACGGCGAGCGCCCGCAAAGTACCTGGTTTCACTTTCCTGCTTCCGACGTCGGCTGGCTCCCCCGTAAGTGCGACCTCGTAGGCGGCCATGAACGCCGGCGCCCAAGGCAACCCCGGCAGCGGCGTCAGCTTGAAGCCTGGACGCCGAAAGTAAAATCGCGGCCGGCCGTGGCGATCGATGTAGCCGTGGGTGTAGCGCGGTTTCTTCATACAGTGTCCCATGGATTGGATTGATCGTCGCTCTGCTGCTCGACCTTTTCCCTTGTCCGCCAGCAGATTGATTGCGCCGTCAGGCTCAATTCTCGCCGCGTATACCGCATAGCCTGCTGCCCGAGCTGCCTTGAGTGCTCGCGTCAGGTCGCGCTGCTTAAATCGAGTTGCTCCACGCGGCATATTTTCGCTCCGATAAATCGCAGGCTTCATTTAGCTTTTCCCCCTTTTGCCTTTGGACTGTGGGGCGGCGCGGCGTTTTTCGGCATTTTCCCCATAGTGCGCTTCCGGGGTGAGCGGCACCATTCCCGGACCTGCCAGAGGGCAATTTCACTGTCGAGCGCGACACTCGCCAGCGTGGCGGTGGTGGTGTACATCGGCTTGCACACGCGTTCTCGCAGCAACTTGGCGATGTCCGCCAACACCTGCCGAGTTCGTTCCAGTGCGAACAAGCGCGCCATTCGGATGTAGGCATCGGCTGCTTGGTCCAGCACATTGCCAACCGCGCGCTGCTCGCGGCCCTTCTGGCGAGAGAGCGATTTCGCATCCTCTCGGGAGTCGATTTGCCATTGCCACGCAGTGCTCAGCTTCACCGGTAAGCTTGAGTCGCGAGCAGCCATAACGGCGCCCATGAATATCTCCCGTCAGACTCGGGCTTGTGCATCATCAATACTGGCCGGAATGAAGCCCTCCGGTGGCTGCGCCGATACAAAAACTTCTTGACCTGTCTGATACTTGACCCGCTTGCGCTTCTGCAGCTCTCGCCAAACCCGCTCCATGCGTCGGTCCGTTAGCAGTCGCACCATTAGGGCTGCGTCATCCGCGTGTCCGTTGCGCATCGCGCGCGCATGCGTCTCGGAGCGCCCGGGGACGCACACAGGATGGGACCCATCGAAGGAATTTCTGGCGGCACGCCGAGATTGCGGCGGTCCTCTCCTACGGAGCTGCACTCGTCGCCCATTGCACCTCCTGCTCGGTGCGCCTGCGTGTGAGAGCGCGGCAGCCGGAGGCAGGGTCCGGTGTTCGGGGATCAGCCTAGCCGCGCCATACTATTCTATCAGATGCGATGGTGATCGAGCGGCAGCGGCCATCGCCTACCTGAGAGGCCCCAACGACCTAACGGCTATGCCGTCTGCACAAACTCGCGACCGCATGTCACGCATTCTGCTGCCTTCGCAGCCCATGCAGCCGAATATAAGCCGGGTCCCGCACGACGTTAGGATCGGCCGCCGTACACTCCTGCAAGAACGTCCCGAGGTCGCTTGGCACCCGGAACAGAGCAGGATCTATCAGCGCGTTCGCCAAATTCACGAACGCAAGCGGGTAACGCCAAAGTAGATCACTGTGGTGCTGTTCAAAACGCAGGGAATGCTGGAGGACATAGAGCTCATAGGGCACGATGAAGTCCAGAATGGTCTCGACCGCCTCGGGAAAGGCATCCCCGCATTCCAAGGCCATCAGAACAAAGTTGCGCGTCGTACTTTTGCCGCGCAACCTTGCATCCAAAGGCCAAATTTCCCCAAACAGGGGGCCGACAACCGTGCGCCACCGCGTCGCCTTGTCGGGAATGTCATCTTCGGCGCTCCCATCATGCGCCAGAAATTCCACGACACGTTTTGCCGGGCCGAGGCCGGGCCAACGGCGAGAGCGCGACGTATCTCGGCCGTGGTCAGCTCGTGTTCGGCAGTTTCGCCGCGTTGATGCCAGATGCCCACGCTCAGCAGCTTTGGAAACGAGGCCCCCCCATTTCATGGTCGGACAGCTCCTTCTTCTCGAAGGCGGCTAGCATCGCGGGCTTCAACGTTTGAAAAGCCGCGCCGACCCAATGCCGCCATGCGCGTAGGAGCGCCACATGATAAGAGCCTCGGGATGCTCCCAGGACAGGCGCGGCATGAGATGCTCCGCCGTCCAGGCAGGATCGATCGCATCGAAATAGGCCAGAGGGCGCATGATACGCGTCCCCGAACTCGGCGCTTGTGAGGACGAGGTCCGTTTCGGAAGCATGAAGCTCCGGCCGCTGGTCGGCAAGGCGTCCATGGAGATGCAAGACCCCCGCGAAATCGGCGACGTTCGGCTGCGGCATCGCGATGTGCGCGTGGGTTGGAATGGCGGCATTATGACGTCGGAACCAGGCACGCTCGAAGAGCGTGTCGAAGTTCGTCGTCAGAAGTCACTGCGCCCTTCCGCATCGCGGGACAGCCCCAGAAGCGTGAGATAATTCGATAGATCGGCACCTCGCGGGGCGTTAGCGCATGCCGCACGGCCGAGCGAATACGTTCCCGCATACCGCGGTTACGCAGTGCACCCGACGCCGCAAGCCGCCGTTCGAGGGAGCGCAGACGCGGTCATACTGTCCCGCGAGAGCACCGTCGGGACGCATGCCCTCGTATTCGGCTGGGTGCAGCGTGAAGTCCTCCCCGAGCTGTCGGTAGATGCGCTCGACCAGACCGCGAAACAGCGGCAGCCCAGCACCGACCGAAACACCGGCGCCGCAGATGAAGATGGTGCGGCCTGGCATTGGGCTTCGATGAGTTCTATTTGGAATGTCGGGACCGGCATGTGGGCGAAGCACATCAGCGCAATCCGCTAGGCAAAAATGTGTCATAATCATTTGTAGGGGTGTATTCCGGAAAGTCTATGCCGGTCGGCTGAAATCCCGTCAGCCGCTCAATTACCGACGCTCATTCGCCCTTAGATGGGGTAATCGGCCGGCAGTCTTGTGGATAGCTGAAGATTGGGTGCTGCGCTTCAGGCTGATGGTGAAACGAGGTCCGTATTTACGGCCTCAAGCATCAGAAGGAGAAGCGCAGCATGGGCCATTTTGCGGGACTGGACGTTTCGGTCAAGGAGACGAGCGTCTGCATTGTGGATGACGCGGGCAGGATCGTTCGGGAAGTGAAGGTGGCGAGCGAACCCGACGCGCTGCTGTCAGTACTGACAAACCCCGCGTACTGCTTCAAGCGAATTGGATTTGAGGCCGGACCGCTATCGCAATGGCTGTTCAATGCGCTGGCCGAGGCGGGCTTGCCGGTGATCTGCTGGAGACACAGCACATGCGGGCGGCGTTGAAGGCGCAGATCAGCTGCGGATGCTGCTGACCCACCGCAAGCTGCTGCAGTCGAAGGCTATCGCCTTCGAGAACGATCTGCGGGCCACGTTGCACCAACTTCGGTCTCGTGGGCATGGTGGGAACGGTGAAGTTCGAGGCTCGCATCATGTCGGTCGCGGGAACTCTGCGGACTTTTCTGGATACTTTGCTCGGTATTCGTCATCTGCCGGTTTGAGCCAATCAATCGCCTTGGTAAGGACGCTCAAACCTTCAATCGGTAGTAAGTTCATTTTCTCGCCAACACGATGGTCGATGTACTTCTGAAATTCGGCGCGCGCACCCATAGCGTCTGCCAACTCCAACCAGCGTGACATAGCTACCGCGATCTCTTCCTTCATCTTTCCTTTGAGACTGTCCAGTTCGCGCAAAAAGTTACTGTACTCCACGCGAGCTAGTATAGTGGGGGCGCGTTGTAGTTGGTGAGCGTGGCTTGAAGCGCTCCCCACGCCGACACGTTCCAGATACTCTGCCAATAGGGTTCGAAGCGTTCAGCGAAATATCATCGAAGGAACTCGGCAAACGCATTCGCCGCTTCCTTACCCTTTTCATATCCTGCCTGCTCGGCCGGCGAACGTTCCGGCTGCTTATTTAAACCATCCAAACATGAAGCCCCTCCGCCATCAGTCTACGGCCCGGCAAGGTCGGGTACAATCTGGGCAGGCTAGCGCTATGATGCCCTCGTACGGAGGGCACGATGCAAATCCTGATGACCGCGACTGGATGGCCCAGGTGAATAGACCTGTTGTCACGAGGCTGCTGACACTGTAGACGGCATCAACCGGGTTGCCGAACACCTGCTCCAGCATGAACTGGAGCATCAGGCTGTCGCCGGCATCGGCTTTCTCAATGCCCTTTGCGACAAGCGCGTCTGCTCCTGAGAGAGCATGTCACGGAACTGGGGGCGGTTGGTCGCGCCCGGCTTACGTCCTGATCCTGGTCTTGCTCCGCCTAATGCCATAGTGAAAAAAATGAAAAGCTTTCAGTCGAATTATACCACTCTAGAACCGTGCCGAGTGAACGGCAACCGCCACAAGTCACCAGACTATACGTGCGCCGATTTACACGGCGGCCTGGGGATCGAACTCCTGTTGCTTGCGCTTATCGTCGCAAGCTGACCCAAGTAACTTCGCCGCGCGCTTGTTCCAGCGTCGCAGGTCTCGTGGCGCCACGAAGCAGCCCCTCCAAAGCCCAATGCGGCTTCCTCGCGCTCCCTGCTCAGCGGATACGAACCGGCGCCGCGCATAGGGCTCGAAGTTCAAGGCCCAGCCTTGCTGCACTAACCAATGATTTCAACCTCGGTAACTCGCCATCGACGAAACCAATTCCAATACGACGGCTCGGATAGGCGCTATCTGGGCGATGATCATCACATCTGACTGATCGCGCCGCGATATGATGCATGAGCTGGTTACGTGCTTCAATCCCACACGCCCAGCCGGAACCGTTTTCGTCAGCACAGCTCTGATCGATTTCGGGAGCATCAACTCCATCCCAGCCGATACTCGGTCTCTCCCAGCACAAGGCTATCAGCATCTTTTACTAGTAAGTCGTTGCCCAGGACCGCTGAGGACAAGAGAATGAGGATAACTGGAACGAGAAACAAGCATCGCTCTCCCCCTTCCTCAAGCCCGGCAGCACACTGAAGTAGCAAGCGAGGGCTGGGCCACGCATCCGACCTGTTTTGTACCAACCCTAAAGATCAGGACCAGACGAAGATCACCACCGCCTAGCGGTCGCGGTTCGGATCACCGAGCTAGCCAGCAATGCCGAGATCGCTCCCTGCACTTTGCCTGCGCGAGGTCATCACTTCCGCTCCAGTCGCTCCAGTTCTACACTTCAACAGCTCATTTGCCTGCCATGTCTGGAAAATTGGCTGAACCGGCTTAGGCCCGTGGGAGCCGCTTGATCATTGCTCGGTTCGCACGGGCTTATCTCAACGCCCTTGGGTGCGGCGACACCGGGCGGTTGGCTCGGCGACGGACCATACCAGATTGCGAACGCTTCCTGCGAATGCGCACGCTCTCCGGACGGACCCCTCGATCGAGAGGATCGTGCGGCAGGTCGTTGTTGTAGATGATCGGAATGTCCAACCAACTGCTCTCCTTCGAAGCTGGACATTGCGCTGCCTATCTTTCTCGACCGCCGACAGCCCGATCGGGAATAGCTGGAGGTCACTTCGGCGGGCCCGTTCGCCAACGAGATCCAGGCGCGCGCCGCCGCCTGTGGTGAGGGCGTCATAGAGATCGCGGGACGGCCACTGTGCCAACTCGTCCATGACGGTGAACGAGGGCGATAGACCGTGAGCCTTTCGGGCATCGGCTGACAATGCGGTGTAGATGCTGCCCGTTTCGGTATCCTCAATGCTCTTATTGAAGTCACGGATGATCACGCGATCGGCAAGCCGGGAGTCGGCGAAAATCATGGCGCGCATCTCGTTGTAGAGGATGGCCGCCTGTCCACGGTCTGCCGCGGCAGACAAAATCTGGCCGCGCCGCTCCAACTCCGGGCCCAGCAAGTGCGCTAGTGCGAGCCCGGCACAGAGTTGGCTCTTGCCGTTCTTACGCGGCAGCGAGATCAGCGCATGCCGCTTCACCCGCCGCCCGGCGACGTCGACCTCATAGATGCGTTCGATGATCTCGCGCTGCCACGGCCGCAGCTTGAACCGCCGCCCCGCGTGCATACCGCTAGTGATCGTCAGGCCCTCAATAAACTTGATGACCCGTTGAGCCCAAGTCAGCCCGGCACGCCGCCACGGCTCGCGGCGTTGACGAGGCTTCTCAGCAGTCGGTTTCTTAGCCGGCTTCGGCGCCGGGGCCACGTATTCCCATCACACAATTCCCGAAACTAACTTTGCGTCTTGGCCCCACAGCGGTCGCGCGCCCCATCGATCTCAATGTTTGAACCCGAGGGGGGTATGAATCGCCGCTCAACACCTACCCGTTGCCCCGCCGCGTGCCATGGGTGAGATGGATCAGTCGGGATGCCGTTGGCATCGACGCCAATCAGCAAGCCACCACGGGCGCGCCTGCCGCTGCTATCCTCCTTGATGGCGCGATCGTGTCGATCGCACAGGGAGCGCAAGTTGCTCAGTGCATCAGCCCCACCATCCTTGCGTCTGATGATGTGGTCGACCGTGCGCGCTGGCCGGCCGCATGCAACACAGCGATGCCCGTCGCGCTTCAATGCGGCAGAGCGAAGCTTGCGCCATGCGGCCGAGCGATAGAACGGGTCTTGCGGCACTTACTCTCGCTTCCCTTCTCTCTTCGTGAACCTTGACGGCAACATGGGCACACTCCGCCCTTGCAGGGCGGAGTCGTGAACCTCGTTCGGTGTCCAGCACTCATCCCAACGAGCCCCTTGCGGTAGGCCGGGGTTAGACCGGTCGGCCCTATGCTCGCGTCTCCAAACCAACGGCGGGACGAGCGCAGCGGGGAATGACGCCGCGCCGTCCGTGCAGATGCTTCATGCCCTGCGTCCTGTGCTCGCGGTGACCGCCTCATCCAAGACGATCTCGACCGCTTACACTTCAAGCAATCCGGCTCGCGCCGGGTTCGTCCCCCCAGGTCCTTGTTCCCGGGTTCGTCCCTTGAGTACGGGCTGACCGGTGCATTGGCGCACCGTCCTATGTGGAAAGTCATTCGGAATTCAAGAACGCCGCCGACAAGCCGGCGCTCTATTTCGAGGGACACGAGGAGCCTTACCTCGAACTCGTCAAGGAACTGCCGCTCCCGGCCAACGCAATTTCGGAGAAGACTGACGCAGCAGTGCTTTTCAGGATCGAAGGGTTCTGGGATGCACCATCCGAATTCGAAACAGCGACCGCCGCCTGAGGCACCCCATGGAGCAACCACTAAGTACGGACTCCGCCTGGCCCCTCGATCAATGGGACCGAAAGATCACCGAGGAACATGTCCGCAGTCGGTTGATGCAGACCGTTACAATTCATCACGCCATGTTTGAGAAGCTGCTGTTCCAGCAACAGGCACTAGCAGTCGAGCTGGTGCCGTTGCTCGAAGACGTTGCACAAACCTACCTAAAATTCTCCAGAGAAATCGAGTTGCATCATCACGGGTCCGATCCGAGATTGAATACCATCCGGAAGCCGAAATCGTAGATGCTGGCTGGATAATCCAGTCTGAACTCCTCGCGAAACCAGGGGTTCTTCTCGCTGAAGGTATCACACAGCCAGTCGAAGACCGCGCGGACGGGGCGAGCGTTGAGCCGGTCTGTCAAAGCGACCGCATAGAGCGGGACCGAAATCCGCAAATCGAGCTCTAGCGGAACGGCCGATGGTTCAATTACGGCATAGCTTCCAAGCAAGCCAATACCTTGACCGGACTTGACCAGTGTTCCGTATGAGAATGAGTTATCGCAGAAATGCGCGATCCGCCCGCGGGCGACGATCTTGTTCCAGCCGTCCCAAAGCCCAGTCTTTGCGGAATACAGTTCTGACTGAACGAAACGATGATCCTCGAAGATTCGATCGGGTTGGAAGTCCGTGGCGCTTAACGTACGATTTTGACGCCACCGGGATGAAGTGCAGGAAACCAAGTTTCCTAAAGGCGATATCAGCCAACTCCACTGGATTGAACCCGATCATCATATCGGTCTGATTTTCACGCAGGTTCATCATATTGAGCGGACTTTTTAGGTGTAGCTGGATCTTGGGATACTCGGTTGAGAAACGTTCGACCGCGGGCGCAACGAAAAGCGCATTCAAGCCGTCTGTGAGGCTAACCCGCACGATGCCTTCAGCTTGATTGGTTTCCGACTTTAGATCGCTCGTAATCGAATAAAGCGTGTGGTCGAGCCGCGACAAGGCGCGCGCGAGGGCCTCCCCCTTTTGCGTCAGCTTCACGCCGCGCGGCGTCGGAATGAAAAGCTGCGAGCCGACCACGTCCTGCAGGCGCTTGACCTGCCGGCTCACCGTCGGCTGGCTGGTATTGGTGATCTCGGCGGCGCGGTTGAACGACTTGGTCTTGGCAACGGCGAGAAAGACGCGAAGCTCGCCCCAGAACTGTCCGCTCAGGAGCGTCTCGTCGTCGAGCGGGCCCTTGTTGAACGCCTGCTGTTCCTCATCGAACGGACGCATGTCTGCCCCACGCGCGTGATTGCGATCGCATGCAGCTTATCGGTGTTATCGGAAAGAAGTCCACTCTGCGCGCGGCGGGCGCGATTGGCTGATCGGCCGTCCAATACCGTTGGCCGGGGATTAGGGTGCGCACGGGCGCGCCTCGTGCGATCGAACGAATAGGCAGCAGCCTGACCGGTCATGCGCCCCGACTCCCCCCTCCCCCCTGCGACAAATTCGGGTCCCTACCCCGGCGAAACGTTGACCGTTTCCCGGCAACCTGTTCTCCTTGTCGCCAAACCGGCTGGGCCTGCCCTCGCGGGGCATTTCTGGCAACCAGCACCGGACAATTCGAGGGGTCTTCACATGAACGAACACGAACTGCGTGGTCTGATCGCGGACGTCAAAACCGGCAAACTCTCGCGCCGCGCCTTCATCAACCAGATGATCGCGCTGGGGCTCACGGCGCCGCTGGCGACCCAGATGCTGGTCTATTCCGGCGTCGCGCACGCACAGGCGAAGCCGACCGACTACAAGCCGACCAAGCGCGGCGGCGGCGGGCCGCTCAAGACGCTGTGGTGGCAGGGCGCGACGCTGCTCAATCCGCATTTCGCGGTCGGCACCAAGGATCAGGACGGCTCGCGCATCTTCTACGAGCCGCTCGCCGCGTGGGACCCGGAGGGCGCGCTCTATCCGGTGCTCGCCGCCGAAATCCCCGATCTGGAGAACAACGGGCTCGCCAAGGACGGCAAGTCCGTCACCTGGAAGCTCAAGCAGGGCGTCACGTGGCATGACGGCAAGCCGTTCACCGCCGACGACGTCGTGTTCAACTGGGAATACGCCAAGGACCCGGGAACGGCCGCGACCACCAGCGGCAGCTACAAGGACGTGAAGGTCGAGAAGGTCGACTAGCCACACGGTGCGCGTCCTGTTCGACAAGCCGACGCCGTTCTGGGCCGACGCCTTCGTCGGCGTGCGCGGCATGATCATTCCGAAACACCTCTACGCCGACTACACGGGCGCAAAATCCCGCGACGCGCCGGCGAACCTCAAGCCGGTCGGCACCGGCCCGTACAGGTTCGTCGACTTCAAGCCGGGCGACATGGTGCGCGGCGAACTCAATCCGAACTACCACATGCCGAACCGGCCGTACTTCGACACCATCGAGATGAAGGGCGGCGGCGACGCGATCTCGGCGGCACGCGCCGTGCTGCAGACCGGCGAATACGACTACGCCTGGAACCTGCAGGTCGAGGACGAGATCCTGCTGCGGCTGGAAAAGGGCGGCAAGGGCAAGACCGACATGTCGGACGGCGGCAATATCGAGCACATCCAGCTCAACTCGACCGATCCGTGGACCGAGGTCGACGGCGAGCGTTCGAGCATGAAGACCAAGCATCCGACGCTGACCGACAAGGCGGTACGGCAGGCGTTCGCGTTGCTGATCGACAAGCGGTCGGTGCAGGATCACATCTACGGCCGCACCGGAACCGCGACCGGCAATTTCGTCAACGGCCCGCCGAAGTTCGTCTCGAAGAACACCAAGTGGGAGTTCAACGTCGACAAGGCGAACAAGATTCTCGAAGACGGCGGCTGGAAGAAGGGGCGCGGACGGCATCCGCGCCAAGGACGGCAAGAAGCTGAAGTTCGTCTACCAGACCTCGATCAACACGCCGCGCCAGAAGACTCAGGCGATCGTCAAGCAGGCCTGCCAGAAGGCCGGCATCGACATCGAGCTCAAGGCGGTCACGGCGTCGGTGTTCTTCTCCTCCGATGTCGCCAACCCGGACACCTACCCGCACTTCTACTGCGACATCCAGATGTACACGACGACGATGACGCAGCCGGATCCGGAAACGTTCCTGCTCCAGTTCGTCTCGTGGGAAGTTGCCACCAAGGAGAACAAGTGGCAGGGCCGCAACATCACGCGCTGGACCAGCAAGGAGGCCGACGACGCCTTCAAGGCCTCGCAGTCGGAGCTCGATCCGGTGAAGCGCGCCGCGCACTTCATCAAGATGAACGATCTCGCGTGCAACGATCACGCGGTCATTCCGGTCGTCTACCGCCCGCGCGTTCAGGCCAAGGCGAACAATCTCGCGTCGCGCGGCAGCGGCTGGGACAGCGACTTCTGGAACCTGCAGGATTGGTACCGGACAGCCTGAGTGCCGGTGTCCCGGCAAAGAGCGGCCGGATCGGGATGAGCGATGGGACGCTATCTGATCAAGCGCCTTCTCATCGCCGTCCCGAGCCTGCTGGGGATCAGCGTCATCCTGTTCACGGTGCTGGCGCTCGCGCCGGGCGATCCATTCGGCGAGCTCGCCACCAACCCGGCGGTGCCCCCGGAAGTGCGCGCGGCGCTGCGCGTGAAGTTCGGCCTCGATGATCCGGTGGCGATCCGCTACTTCCGCTGGATCGCCGCGATGTTCCAGGGCGACTGGGGCTTCTCCTTCGCCAGCCGCATCAATGTCGACACGCTGATCCTGCAGCGCCTGCCCGCGACGCTGTTCGTCATCGGCTCGGCGCAAGTGCTCGCGCTGATGATCGCCATTGCCGGTCGGGGTCATCGCGGCGACGCGCCCCTATTCGCTGTTCGACCAGATTTCGAGCACGCTCGCCTTCGTCGGTTTCTCGCTGCCGACGTTCTTCACCGGACTGCTGTTCATTCTGGTGTTCAGCGTGCAGCTCGACTGGCTGCCGTTCGTCTATCGCGACGTCGATGCCACCGGCTGGCGCTGGTATTGGGAGAACTTGCGCCAGGCCATCATGCCGATCGCGGTGCTCGGGCTGTTCCAGGCCGCCTCGATGACGCGCTACGTGCGCTCCGCGGTGCTCGACGTGATCCGCCTCGACTACGTGACGACCGCGCGCGCCAAGGGGCTCGGCGAACGCGTCGTGATCGTCAAGCACGTGGTGCGCAACGCGCTGATCCCGGTGGTCACGCTGGTCGCGCTGCAGATGCCGGCGATCTTCGGCGGCGCCATCGTCACCGAGCAGATCTTCCGCATTCCCGGCATCGGGTCGCTGCTGATCAGCGCGATCCTCGCCAACGATACCCCGGTCATCATGGCGGTCACGTTCGTGTTCGCCTGCCTCGTCGTCCTGTTCAACCTCATCGCGGACGTCCTTTATGGATGGCTCGACCCTCGCATCACCCTCGGCTGAGGTGGTGACGCCGCAACGTCCCGCACGGCGGTTCTCGCCGTGGCTCGACGCATGGCGGCGCTTCCGGCGGCATCGCCTCGCCTTCGCGAGCGGGATCGTGCTGCTGGCGATGATCCTCGCGATCGCGCTCGGGCCTTTCGTCTGGAAGGTCGCCATCAACGACATCGATTTTTCGGCGCGCATGCAGACGCCGTCGTGGAAGCATCCGTTCGGCACCGACGACCTCGGCCAGGACCTGCTCGCGCGCATGCTCTATGGCGGGCGCATCTCGCTCGCCGTCGGGCTCTCCGCCATGTTCGTCGCCATCACGGTCGGCACCATCATCGGCGCGATCGCCGGCATGTCGCGCGGCTGGGTCGGACCGGCGCTGATGTGGCTCACCGACCTGTTCCTGTCGCTGCCGGCGCTGCCGCTGCTGCTGCTGGTGATCTACCTGTTCCGCGATTCGCTAAAAGCAGCGTTCGGCGTGGAAGGCGGCGTCTTCATCATGGTCGTCGTCGTCATCGGCGGCTTGCGCTGGATGCCGGTCGCGCGGCTGGTGCGCGCGCAGTTCCTGTCGCTGCGCGAAAAGGAATTCGTCGAGGCAGCGCGCGCGCTCGGCGCGACCAAGCTGCGCCAGGTGGTGCGGCATATTCTGCCGAATGCACTCGGCCCCGTGATCGTCGCCGCCACCATAGACGTGGCGGCCGCGATCATCGCCGAGTCCACGTTATCGTTCCTCGGCCTCGGCTTTCCGCCCGACATCCCGACCTGGGGCCGAATCCTCTATGATGCCAAGGACTACCTCGACATCGCGCCGTATTGGGCGCTGTTTCCCGGCGCGGCGATCTTCCTCACCGTGCTGTCCATCAACTTCATCGGCGACGGCCTGCGCGACGCGCTCGATCCGCGCAAGGTGATGTAATGCAAGGAGACGACAAGATCGCCGCTGCTCGAAATTCGCGGGCTGAAGACGCATTTCGCTACCGATGACGGCATGGTTCAGGCGGTCGACGGTGTCGATATCACGATCGGACGCGGCGAGACCGTGGGCGTGGTCGGCGAATCCGGCTGCGGCAAGACCGTCACCGCGCTCTCGGTGCTCAAGCTGATCGCGATGCCGCCGGGCAAGATCGTCGCCGGGGAGATCCTCTATCAGGGCCGCGATCTCGTTCCGCTCGACAATGAGGAGATGGACCGCATCCGCGCCAAGGACATCGCCATGGTGTTCCAGGAGCCGATGACCTCGCTCAATCCGGTCTACACCATCGGCGAGCAGATCGCGGAGGTGCTGCGCAAGCACGAAGGCCTGTCTCGCAAGGGGGCGATCGAGCGGACCGTCGAGATGCTGCGGCTGGTGCAGATTCCCAATCCCAGAGCGCCGCCTCAACGATTACCCGCATCAGTTCTCCGGCGGCATGCGCCAGCGCGTGATGATCGCGATGGCGCTGTCGTGCAATCCCAAACTGCTGATCGCCGACGAGCCGACCACCGCGCTCGACGTCACCATCCAGGCGCAGATCCTCGAACTGCTCCAGGACATGAAATCGCGGTTCGGCATGGCGATCATGCTGATCACTCACGCGATGGGCGTGGTGGCGGAAACCGCGCAGCGCGTCGTGGTGATGTATGCGGGCAAGGTGATCGAGGAGGCGCCGGTCGACCAGTTGTTCGCCAACCCGCGCCATCCCTACACGCAGGGCCTGATCCGCTCGATCCCGCGCATCGACACGGCGGCGACGCACAAGACACGGCTCGAAGCCATCCCCGGGTACGGTGCCGAGCCTGCTCAACCCGCCGCCCGGCTGCCGTTTCGCGCCGCGCTGCCGCTACGCCATGGCCGAAATGCCGCGAAGCAGTGCCGCCATTGACGGATATCGGCGGCGGGCACCGTGTGGCGTGTGTGCTGGTGCAGGACGAACTGGTGGCCGCGCAATGACCGAGCCGTTGCTGCGCGTCAAAGACCTGGTGAAGAATTTCCAGATAGGCGGCGGCCTGTTCTCGCGCGGTGCCGATACCGTTCACGCGGTCGACCGCGTGAGCTTCGACATCGCCGCCGGCGAAACGCTCGGACTGGTCGGCAAATCCGGCTCGGGCAAGTCGACCACCGGCCGCTGCATCCTGCGGCTGATCGAGCCGACCGCGGGCGAAATCTGGTTCGAGGGCCGCAACGTCACCGCGCTGGACCCGGCGGCCTTCCAGTCGCTTTGCCGCGACATGCAGATCATCTTCCAGGACCCGTTCGCGTCGCTCAACCCGCGCATGACGGTCGGCGCGATCATCGGCGAGGCGCTGACCATCCATAAGCTCGCGCCGACGAAGCGCGCGTTCACCGACCGCGTCGTCGACTTGCTCGAAACCGTCGGCCTGCAGGCCGATCACATGCGCCGCTATCCGCATGAGTTTTCCGGCGGGCAGCGCCAGCGCATCGGGATTGCACGCGCGCTCGCGGTCGAGCCGAAGCTGATCGTGTGCGACGAACCGGTCTCGGCGCTGGACGTGTCGATCCAGGCGCAGGTGATCAATCTGCTGGAAGACCTGCAGCAGAAATTCGGACTGACGTATCTGTTCATCGCGCACGACCTTTCGGTGGTCGAGCACATCAGCATGCGCGTCGCGGTGATGTATCTCGGCCGTATCGTGGAGATCGCAACCGCGCGCGATCTCTATGCCACGCCGTTGCACCCCTACACCGAGGCGCTTTTGTCAGCGGTGCCGGTCACCGACCCGCAGGCGCGGCGCAAGCGCATCGTGCTGCAGGGCGAGGTGCCGAGCCCGATGAACCCGCCGACCGGCTGCCATTTCCACACGCGCTGCCCGATCCGCAAGCTGCCGCTGTGCTCAAGCGAAGTCCCGCCACTCGAACAGAAACGCGACGGGCACTGGGCGGCGTGCCACTTGCGGAGTTAAGCGCGCACCGCCGTCCCGCCGCGGTTCCAGCCGCGCGCGCCCTCGCCGAAAATCTCGAACCCGGTGTCGGTCACGGCGATCGTATCTTCCAGCTTGATGAACCCACGCGATGGGTGCTTCAGCGTGGTTTCGACCGAAATCACCATGCCGGCTTCGAGCGGACGGTGCGCGTCCTCATCGGTGTAGGGAACCGGGCCGTGATTGGTCAGGTGCGGCGCCTCATGGCTGACCAGACCCATCCCGTGTGCGAGGAATTCCATGTTGTTGTGGAGCTTTGATTTCGCGACCAGCGCCTCGCCCGCCGCGTAGATTTCCCCACCCATGGCGCCGGCGCGGATCGGCTTGAACGCTGCGCGCTGGATCGTTTCGATCTCGCCGAGCAGGTCCTCAAGCTCCGCATCGGGCTCGCCAAGGATCGCCATGCGGGCAAGATCGCCGATGTAGCCGTGATAATTCGCGCCCGAGTCGACCGAGAGCACGTCGCCCTTTTCCCAACGCTGCGGCGACGGCGCGCGATTGTGGCTCGCGCCGGCCGCGATCAGGCAATACTCGAAGGTGAGCCCGCGGTTCACTTCCTCGCGCCGCAGCGTTTCGGTGAACTCCGCCTTGGTCGTGCCGGCCCCGCTCTGCGCGATCGTTGCCATCATGGCGTCGATGACTTTTTCGGATGAGGTCTTGAGCATCGCCAGCTCTTCCGGTGACTTGCGCAGCCGCAGCCGTTCCAGCACGGCCAGCGCGTCCTGAATGTCGGCGTCCGGCATGGCTTTGCGCAACGCCGCACCGGCGTCCATCGGCATGAATGTCGTCTCGATTCCGATCCGCTTGTTCGGAATTCCCGAGCTGCGCAGATAGTCCGTCGCCCGCTTCATCGTATCGAGCGCGCCGGATGAATTGGTCTGCGCCTCCGGCGTCCAGAACGGCTTTACCTCTTTCTGGAAGCCCTCGAGCCGATGCCCGAAGTAGGCGGCCTTGTCGGGCTTGCCCTTCGGATAGACCACGATCGGCAGATAACGCGAGACGCCGATCGCATCCATGTAGTCGAAGAAGACCGAGCGATGCCCGCCGAGCAGATATTGCACATTGTGCTTCGAGGTCGCGAGCAGCACATCCATGCCGGCCTCGTCCATCAGCCGGTCCAGGCGGTCCGCGTCGAAGGGGATGTTGGCGGGCATATTCGTTCCTCGTTTGGCTTCTTGTCTGGGCGGCGATTATAGCCGGTAATAGGGCCCGGAAAACCCGCAACCCCGCCGGCGCGCGTATGCACAAAACGACGGACGACCGCGTCACGCCCGGCAGGCACACGCACCTGTTCGGTCATCCGAAAGGGCTCTCGGTGCTGTTCGCGACCGAGATGTGGGAGCGGTTTTCCTATTACGGAATGGCTTCGCTGCTCGTCCTCTATCTGGTGAAGTATCTCCTGCTGCCCGGCCAGGTTGAGGCCGTGATCGGCTATCGCGCCGTGAAGGGCGCGCTGGAAGCCATTTTCGGGCCGCTGGCGCCTCAGCCGCTCGCCTCGCACATCTACGGCTTCTACGCCGGATTCGCCTATTTGCTGCCCATCCTCGGCGGCTACCTCGCCGACCGCGTGTTCGGCCAGCGCAAGATGGCCATCATCGGTGCGCTGCTGATGGCCGTCGGCCACTTCCTGATGGCCGTCGAGTCGCTGCTTTTCATTGCGCTCGGTGTCCTCGTCCTCGGCATGGGCGCGTTCAAGCCCAACGTCTCGACGCAGGTCGGTTCGCTATACGGCCCGAGCGACCGACGCCGCGTCCGTGCCTATTCGATCTACTATATGGGCATCAACATCGGCGCGCTGCTTGCGCCGCTGGTCGCGGGCACGCTCGGCGGAGAGCTCGGATGGCACTACGGCTTTGCGGCGGCCGGTGTCGGAATGCTCATCAGTCTCGCGATCTATCTCGCCGGTCAGCGCCATCTTCCCCCCGACGAACAGCGCGCCCCACGAGCCGTTCAAGCCTCGCGGGCGGTTGCGCTTCCGTTCGAGAAGCGCGAACGCCTGGCGATTTCCGGGTTGTTGGCGATCTTTCTCCTGACGGCGTTGTTCTGGGCCACCTATGAACAGCAGGGCAATACGCTAATGCTCTGGGCGGAAGACTTCACGGATCGGCGCATCGACCTCGGCTTCTGGCAAGGTCACATTCCGACAACCTGGTTTCTCGCATTCAACCCGCTGATGATCCTGGCGATGACGCCCGTGCTGATCAAGCTGTGGGCGTGGCAGGCGCGCAACGGAACGGAGATGTCGACCATCGGCAAGCTTGCGCTTGGCTTCTTCTGCATCGGCCTCGCCAATCTTCTGATGGCCACCGCCGCTCTGACGCTCAATTCCGGCAGCAAGGCAAGCCCGCTGTGGCTGGTCGCCTATTTCGCCATCATCACCGTCGGTGAGTTGCATCTCGCGCCGGTCGGGCTGGCGCTGGTCTCACGGCTAGCACCCGCGCGCGTTCTCTCTCTCATGATGGGCTTGTGGCTCGCAGCGAGCTTTCCCGGCGAGATTCTCGGCGGTTGGCTCGGCGGGTTCTGGAGCACCATGGACAAGGTGCGCTTCTTTCTCATGATCGGCGCCATCGCGGCCGTCGGCGGCGCGGGGGTGCTCGCGCTCAATCCGGTGCTCCGTTCGGTGTTCGACGAAGAGCCTGCTTCCAGGCCGTAACGCGTTATCCGGCGCTTCGTCGCGATCTGGCTGGAGTTTTCGCCCGATCCTTCACGACGCTTCGCACGCGCTTGATCACGTCGGGGATCGCTTCTTCGTGGTTCGGCGCCATGATGTGCGCGCCGGCGACGCCGGGCACGCTCGCCAACTGCTCGATGAAATCCACGCAGATCTGGCGTCCCTCGACCGCGGCGTCGCCGGCGTATTCCAGCCGCTCGACGATGTCGTCCGGAATGATCGCGCCGTAGAGCTGCTCCTTGATCCAGCGCGCCGAGCGGCCCGAACGCAGCGGCACCACGCCAATCAGCAACGCGATGCGATCGGTCAGCCCGTGCTCGGCAAGGCGCGCCACGTAGCGGCGCACGATCTCGATATCCATGCAGAACTGCGTCTGCGCAAATTGCGCGCCGGCCGCGAGCTTGCCCTTCAGACTTTTCGGCTGCCAGTCTTTTGGCGGGTCGATCGGCATGTCGGCCACGCCGATGAAGAAGTCCGCTCGGCCGGTGACCTTGCGGCCCGAGGGCAACTCGCCGCGATCGCGGATGCCGACCGCGGTCGCGATCAACGCGCCGGAGTCGAGATCGAACACGGGCTTCGCGTCCGGCTGATCGCCCGCGCTCGGGTCGTCGCCGCGCAGCACCAGAAGATTGCGGATCCCGAGCGCCGCCGCACCGAGCAGGTCGCTCTGCAATGCGATCCGGTTGCGGTCGCGGCATGTGAGCTGCAGCACCGGCTCGATGCCGGTCTGGTGCAAAATCACCGCAGCCGCCATCGCGCCGAGATGGGCGCGCGCGCCAGCGCCATCCGTTACGTTCACGGCGTCGGCGAGACCTTTCAGCGGCAGCGCCTTGGCAAGCAGCTCGTCGCGGCTGGACGAGACCGGCGGCGTTACCTCGGCGGTGATCACAAAGCGGCCGGAGGCAATCGCCTTCTCCAGTTGGCCGCTGTCGGGATTTACGGGCATTTCGTGCCTTTGCGCATGGACATCGCGTCCCCTTAGCAGATGCCGCGCGCAAGGATAAGCTTCGTAAAGGTTGTGGCTACGCATAGACGAAGGCCCACCGTGGGATCGCCCACGGTGGGCCTTCGTCAATATTGAGAATTTGCGTCTATTTCTTCAGATAACTGCGATGCACCCAGGCGCCGCTCGCGCGCCGCGTCTCGAAGTAGAGCGACTGATCGGCGTCGCGCGTCTCGAGCCGCACCTGCGCAGGAAGCGGTTTCTCGCTTGACTTGCCCTTCGCAGCTTCGTCGAGGAACGCCATCGCAACGTCGCTCGACGGGGTCGGATCGCTGTCAGCATTCTTGTGGCCGATCGCCTCTGTGACGCTCGCCTGCAACAGCTTCGGCCACATTTTGCGGAACAGGCCGTTCGAGGGATAAATCTCCGCGCTGTTGAGCTTGCCGTTGATGGCGAAGACGTAACCGACAACGTCGCTCTCCTTCTCGCCCGCGCGCTGGAGCGCGGAGAGATAGGCGGTCTGCGCGTCCTTGAGTTTCTCGTTCTCCAGCGCGAGCTGGAGGCTGCTCTGCGAGGCGGCGGCGTTGACGGTGGTGCCGAGATTCGACGACAGCCCGTCCTGAACCTGGCGGACGTTCCGCCACACCTCCTGCTGCCGGTTGCTAGTGTCCGAGCCGGCGTAGGCCGCTCTGATGTCGCCGCGACGGGTGTGGCCGACCGGCGCCGGGTCCGCCGGTGCCGCCGCGAGTACCGGCGCCCTCATGGCGATCTTGGCCTTGCGCGAGGGCACGACCGAGGAGGCCGTCGCGAAGGTCTTCACGTCTTCCTTGCCGCGCGCCGACCAGCGGCCCTGCTCGACGCAGAACGATGCAATCGGAATGCGGCCGGACTTCTGCGGCAGGATCAGGCTGACGGTGAGCACACGATCCTGCTGGCCGCCCTTCACGATGTCGCCTGCTTGCACGAACACCTCGTCGTTGCCGAGGTTCTCGATCTGCAGCTCGTTGACGTTGCCGGTCTCGTGCACCTTGACGGCGCTCTTCGCCAGCGCTTCGGCGAGGGTGAGCGGCACCGGCCCGGCCGCGGACTTTCCGTGGACCAGATAGATCGCCAGATTTTCGTGAACGACGGGGCCACTGACGCGGTATTCGTCCGCGCGCGGCGTGCTTCCAAGGCTGAGGAACGCCAGCGACGAAGCCGCCAGCGCAGTCAAGACTCTGCGATGCATGGGGAAGTCCTCCGGAAGCGCCCTTGGTCTGGGAACGTGGGCTTCCTCTACGGCAGGGTCGAGGAATGGAACCGGCGAAGTTCCGGCGGAACCGTGGCTTCATTCGGCCGGAAGTCGCGGCAATTCGGGCAACGCGTCAAAATTGTAAAATCGCGAGCGGCTGGCCCTCGGCGACCTGTTGCTTTTCCTCGACCAGCAGCGACTTCACGGTACCGGCGCGCGGCGCCGCGACCGGAATTTCCATCTTCATCGCCTCGAGGACGATCAAGGTATCGCCCGCGCTGACCGTGGCGCCCGCCGCAACCTCGATTTTCCAGACGATCGCGTTGAGCTCCGATCGCACCGTGACTTCAGCCATTGCTCCCTTCCTGGCCCCCTGCCCGCATCTACCTTGCCCGATGCTATAGTCGCGCCGTCCGGGGGTCGAGGCATGAGCTGGGAAGCCGATATTGAGGAATTGCGTCGCCGCGATGCCCTAGCGCGTCAAATGGGCGGGCCGGACAAGGTCAAGCGCCAGCACGACGCCGGACGGCTCACGGTGCGCGAGCGGATCGAGCTACTGCTCGATCCAGGCAGCTTCCACGAGATCGGCGCACTCGCGGGCCGCGCGCAATATGACGACGACGGCGCGCTTCAGTCGTTCCAGCCCGCGAATTTCGTGCTCGGGCGCGGGCGAATCGAAGGCCGGACGGTCGTGGTCGGCGGCGACGATTTCACCGTGCGCGGCGGCGCGGCGGACGCCTCGATCCGCGGCAAGCAGGTGATGTCCGAGCAGATGGCGAACGAGTTGCGCGTGCCGCTCGTGCGCCTGGTGGATGGGACCGGCGGCGGCGGCTCGGTCAAGACGATCGAGACGATGGGCTACACCTACGTGCCGGCCAATCCGGCGTGGGATTGGGTGGTCGCCAACATGGGCACCGTGCCGGTCGTGGCGCTCGGACTTGGTTCGGTCGCGGGCCTTGGCGCGGCGCGGCTGGTGAGCAGCCATTATTCGCTGATGGTCGAGGGCATCTCGCACATGTTCATCGCCGGCCCGCCGGTGGTGGCGCGTGCCGGACAGACTCTGACCAAGGAGGAACTGGGCGGCAGCGAGATTCATGCACGGTCGGGCGCCGTCGATGACGTGGTGGCGAGCGAGGCGGAGGCATTCGCGCGGGCGCGGCGCTTTCTCTCCTATCTACCGTCGTCGGTATACGAGCTGCCGCCGCGGGCCGAGCCAATCGACGATCCCGGCCGCACAGACCCTTGGCTGATCGAGGCGGTGCCGCACGAGCGGCGCAAGGTCTATGACATGCGCCGCATCCTGCAGGCGGTGGTCGACAAGGACTCGCTGTTCGAGATGGGCCGCAAGTTCGGCGGCTCGGCCATCACGGCGCTCGCGCGGCTCGACGGCTGGCCGGTCGCGGTGCTGGCGAGCGATCCGTATTTCTATGGCGGCGGCTGGACAGCGGACGCCTCGCAGAAGGTCGCGCGCTTCATCGATCTCGCCAACACGTTCCACCTGCCCGTTGTGCATCTCGTCGACGTGCCGGGCTTCGTCATCGGGGTCGAATCCGAAAAGGCCGGCACGATCCGGCAAGGAGCCCGCGCGCTCGCGGCGATCTATCAGGCGCGCGTGCCGTTCTGTTCCGTGATTATCCGCAAGGTGTTCGGCGTCGCGGGCGCGGGTCACACGCCGCACCAGCGGCTGCATTATCGCTACGCATGGCCATCCGGCGACTGGGGCTCGCTCCCGGTCGAGGGCGGCATCGAGGCGGCGTACCGTGCCGAACTGGACGCGGCGCCCGACCGCGAGAAGCGGCGTGCCGAAATCGAGGAGCGACTCAATCGCTATCGCTCGCCGTTCCGCACCGCCGAGACGTTTCTGGTCGAGGAGATCATCGACCCGCGCGACACGCGCCCGCTGCTGTGCGAGTTCGCCAATCTCGCGGCGAAGCTGCGCGAGCCCGGGCCGGTCGCGACGCCGATGCGGCCGTAGTGCGTTTCGGCTGCTGCGCTGGCCATCTGGGCAATATCCTTCTTGTGTCCGCTCCTTGTCGGCGAAATCATTCTTTCCAAGCAGCCTTTCTGCCGCCCGCGCGATGCTTACATGCTAAGCGCCACCTTGTTCGGCCCAAGCCCCTCCTCTAGGGTCCCGTCACGTTTCACCGGGTCATTCTTCCCATGCAAATTCGCGACGGCATCGTCGAAGCCATCGGCAACACGCCGCTGATCAAACTCCAACGCGTGTCCGAGCAAACCGGCTGCACCATCCTCGGCAAGGCCGAGTTCCTCAATCCCGGCCAGTCGGTGAAGGACCGCGCCGGGCGCGAGATGATCTTGCAGGCCGAGAAGCGCGGCGACATCAAGCCGGGGGGACTCGTGGTGGAGAGCACAGCCGGCAACACCGGCATCGGGCTCGCGCTGGTCGCGAACGCGCGCGGCTATCGCACCCTGATCGTGATCCCGGAGACGCAGAGCCAGGAAAAGAAAGACATGCTGCGGCTGTGCGGCGCCGAACTGGTCGAGGTGCCGGCGGTGCCCTACAGCAACCCGAACAACTATCAGCACGTCGGGCGAAGGCTCGCCGAAAGCCTGAAGAAGAGCGAGCCGAACGGCGTGATTTTCGCCGACCAGTGGAACAATCCCGACAACCGGCTGGCGCATTACACATCGACCGGCCCGGAAATCTGGCAGCAGACTGACGGCAAGGTCGACGGATTTGTGTCGACGGTCGGCACCGGCGGCACGCTGGCCGGTGCATCATCGTTCTTGCGCGAGATGAAGAAGGACATCGTGATCGGCGTCGCCGATCCGCGCGGCGCCGCGATGTACAACCTGTTTGCGCACGGCGAAGCGAAGCCCAGCGAGGGCGGCTCGATCACCGAAGGCATCGGGCTCGGCCGCGTCACGCCGATCATCGAGGACATCAAGTGCGAGAAGGCCTACCTGATCCCCGACGAGGAGGCGATCCCGTACATCTTCGATCTGCTTGAGCACGAGGGTTTGTGCCTCGGCGGCTCGTCCGCCATCAACATCGCGGGCGCGGTGCGGCTGGCGAAAGACCTCGGTCCCGGCAAGGTCATCGTGACGCTGCTCTGCGATTCCGGCACGCGCTATCAATCGAAGCTGTACAATCCGGATTTCCTGCGCTCCAAGGGCCTGCCAGTGCCTGCATGGCTGGAGCGAAAATCCAAAATCAAGCCACCATTCGTGTAAGAGAGACTGCATGCCCACCGACTGCCTGTTCCGCGAAGACGCCTACCTCACCTCGACGCCCGCGACCGTGCTGGGCTTGACCGAGAAAGGCGGCATCGTGGTCGACCGCACCTGTTTCTACGCGACCTCGGGCGGGCAGCCCGGCGATAGCGGTGTACTGGTGACGCCGGCCGGGGAATTTCCGCTCGCGACCGCCGTCTACAACGATGCGCTCAAGACCGAGATCGCGCATGTGCCGGCCGAAGGCGTGAGCGAACGTCCGGCCGCCGGCGATACCGTCACGCTAAAGCTCGACTGGGGCCCGCGCTACCGCCGCATGCGGATGCACACCGCGCTGCATCTGCTCTCCGCCGTGCTGCCCTATCCGGTGACCGGCGGCGCCGTGAACGAGGACGACAGCCGGCTCGATTTCGATATTCCGGAAGCCGGTCTCGACAAGGACGAGATCACCGCCAAGGTGAACGAGATGATCAAGGCGGACGCGGAGGTGCATTCGCGCTGGATCACCGATGAGGAGCTCGAAGCCAATCCGGCTCTCGTCAAGACCATGGCGGTGAAGCCGCCGATCGGCACCGGCAAGGTGCGGCTGATCGAGATCGTCGGATATGACATCCAGCCCTGCGGCGGCACCCATGTGCGCCGCACCGGCGAGATCGGCGCGATCCGCGTGACGACAATCGAGAAAAAGGGCAAGCAGAACCGCCGCGTGCGGATTTCGTTTGCGTAGTTGTGGAGTAGTCATGGCCGAAGAAAAGCTCGCCAGCCGCTGGCTGGTCTCGACCGATTGGCTCGCACCGCATCTGAGCGACCCAAACGTGATCGTGCTCGACGGCTCGTATTATCTGGCGAACCACAAGCGGGATGCGCAGGCCGAATTTCTCGCCTGCCACATTCCGGGTGCGCAGCGCTTCGACATCGACGCCGTTTCGGACAAATCGAATCCCCTGCCCCACATGCTGCCCGCGCCGGAGCAGTTCGCCGCCCAGGTCGGCGCGCTCGGCATCGGCGACGGCATGACCGTCGTGCTCTATGACGGCATCGGGCTTTATGGGGCGGCGCGCGTCTGGTGGACCTTCCGCGCATTCGGCTCGGAGAATGTGCGCGTGCTCGACGGCGGCATGCCGAAATGGAAAGCCGAGGGCCGTCCGCTCGAAACCGGCCCCGCGAAGACACGCGCGCAGAAGAAATTCACGCCGAAGTTCAACCGCAACCTGGTCGCCTCGATCGACGACGTGCAGAAGGTGCTGCTCGACAAGACCGCGCAGGTCGTCGATGCGCGCGCCGCCGACCGCTTCCGCGGCGAGGCGCCCGAGCCGCGCGCCGGACTGCGCGGCGGCCATATGCCGGGCTCGTTCAATGTTCCGTTCGGCGAGGTGCTGAAAGACGGGCGGTTGAAATCGCACGACGACATCGCCGCCGCATTCAAGCAGGCAGGCGTCGATCTCGACAATCCGGTCGTCACGAGCTGCGGCTCGGGCGTGACTGCCTCGATCCTCACCTTCGCGATCGAGGCTCTCGGCAAGCAGCCGGGGCGCGTCTATGACGGCTCATGGTCCGAATGGGGCGGCCGGCCCGACACCCCGATTGTGAAGGGTTAGCGGCGCTTCTTCTTCGCCACTCTGCGCGGCGCAGCCGCGCGCTCCTGCTCATTGGGCGTGTGCAGCAACCGTTTCCTGAATTTAGCGATGTCGGCGTGCAAGTGCCCGTAGCTGATAATGCGGTAGATCTTCCGCTCGATACCGACGTTTCCCCCGCCGACATTACAGACGATCCCGCCGCCATCCGAGCTGCGCATCTTGTCGGTCTTCGCGCTGATCCAGTCGTGATTTTCGATGACAGTCTCGATGCGGCAGTCCTTCGGGATCTTGATTTCCATCTTGGCAAGGAACGTCCTCGGGTCTTTCAAGAATGTCAGGTACTCGGGCGGCTGGCATTCCCAGAAATGCAGGCCGAACGGTTCGTTGCGGATGATCTCCGAACGGGCGGACAGGTCGACGATCTTGGACGGCATGTGCTCTCCTTTCGTCATGAGACGGTGGCAACCTTACTTCCTGTGGTTGCCTTGGGCGAGGGCCCGCACGACCATCTGGGGAGCGGTCGGCTTTCATGTAATATGTGCGGGAGGAGAAACAGCCCGTGATCTTCCGCCAGCTGTTCGACAGCGTATCCGGAACCTACACCTATCTGCTTGCCAGCCGGCGCGGCGGCGAAGCACTGATCATCGATCCGGTGCTCGAGAAGGTCGACCGCTATCTCCAGCTCATCCACGAGCTCGACCTCAAGCTCGTCAAGGCCGTGGACACGCATCTGCACGCCGACCACATCACGGGGCTCGGCGCGCTGCGCGACCGCACGCATTGCATCACCGTGATGGGCGAGCAGACCAAGGCGGACGTCGTCTCGATGCGGCTTGCCGAAGGCGACAAGCTCACCGTCGAGGGCGTTTCGCTCGACGTCCTCTACACGCCCGGCCACACCGACGATTCCTACAGCTACCTGATGCGCGACCGGGTGTTCACCGGCGATACGCTGCTGATCCGCGGCACCGGCCGCACCGATTTCCAGAACGGCGATCCGCGCGCGCAATACGACTCGATCTTCAACAAGCTGCTCAAGCTGCCGGAGGACACGCTGGTGTTTCCG
Organism: uncultured Alphaproteobacteria bacterium; assembly: GCA_963800695.1. Lineage (GTDB taxonomy): Bacteria > Pseudomonadota > Alphaproteobacteria > Rhizobiales > Xanthobacteraceae > PALSA-894. The sequence continues at coordinate 44,333 of CAWDCA010000006.1, forward strand.
GCGCACGACTACAAGGGCGAGACGGTCTCGACCATCGGCGAGGAGAAGGCGTTCAATCCGCGCCTGCAGGTGAAGTCGGCCGACGAATACGCCGCGCTGATGAACAATCTCAATCTGCCCAATCCGAAGATGATGGACGTGGCGGTGCCGGCCAACATGAAGGTCGGGCTCGCGCAGGACGAGATCGCGCGGCGCGGCTGGGCGGTGAACGCCAAGGATGCGCTGGCGCTGGTCGGGCGGCCGATGTGGCGTTCATCGACCTGCGCGAGGACACCGAGCGTGCGCAAGCACGGCGTGATCCCGGGCTCGGTGCACGCCCCTTACCCGGCCCTGCCCGCCAACATCGCGCCGGGCGGCAAGTTGCAGGAACTCGCGGCCGGCAAGCAGCTCGTGTTCTACTGCGCGTTCGGCGAGCGCTCCGCGATGGCGGTGCAAGCCGCGCAGCACGCGCGGCTCGACTCCTCCTGCCACCTGCAAGGCGGCATCGACGCGTGGAAGAAAGCCGACGGACCCTTGCTGCGATGAAAGCCAAGGTCGCCCTGATCACCGGCGCGGCGCACGGCATCGGCCGCGCGACGGCGCGGCAGTTGCTCGACGATGGCTGGAACATCGGCGCTGTCGACATTTCGGCAGCGGACCTCGCGCCGCGTGTTCGGCAAGCAGCTGCGCCGTGTTCTCCCCATCGCAGGCGACATCGGCGACGAGGCGACCGCGAAGCGCGCCGTCACGGTCACGATCGAGCGCTTCGGACAGCTCGACGGCGTCGTGTCGAACGCCGGCATCATGATCCGCAAGCCGATCCGGCAATTGACGATCGCGGAATGGCGCCGCGTTCTCGACGTGAACCTGACCGCTGCGTTCCTGCTCGCCAAGGCCGCCGAGCGGCCGCTGAGCCAGACCAAGGGCGCTTTCGTGTCGATTGCCTCGACGCGCGCGAAGATGTCGGAGCCCGATACCGAGGCCTATTCGGCGAGCAAAGGGGGACTGGTGGCGCTCACCCATGCGCTCGCGATGAGCCTTGCGCCGGTGCGGGTGAACTGCGTGAGCCCCGGCTGGATCGCGACGCGCGACTACGACAAGCTGCGGCGCAAGGATCACGCCCAGCATCCGGTCGGCCGCGTCGGCCGGCCGGAGGATATCGCCGAAATCGTCGCCTGGTTGCTCGACGGCGAGCGCTCCGGCTTCGTGACCGGAGCGAACTTCACCGTCGACGGCGGCATGACAAAGAAGATGATTTACGTGGAGTGAGTTAGCGGCCTCTCGAGCTCGCCCGTGGAAGTTCGCCGGTGCGGCCTGCGTTTTGGATTCTACTGGCCTTGAGGCGCGGCTGCGCCGGCGCCTGGTTCAAGGGGGCTGACATGACTCAACTGCACAAGGTCGAAGGCTGCATGTGTTGCGGCGATCTTCTGGCCGGCCGGTTCGACCGGCGCCATGTGTTACGCGCGGCGGCGGGCTGGCGGCATTTGCGGCTTTCCAGCCGTTCATGGCGATCGCCGCCACCGGACATTACGAGGCGATGGTGCTCGGCTGCATCGACCCGCGCCTGCAGGCGCCGGTCGCCAAATACGCGGCCAAGCGCGGGCTGACCGGAAAGTACAGCCAGTTCGTGTTTGCCGGTGCCGCGATCGGCGTGGTCGCGCCCGCGTTCAAGGATTGGCACAAGACGTTCTGGGATAATCTCGACGCCACGATCCAGCTGCACAACATCAAGAAGGTGATCGCGATCGATCACCGCGACTGCGGCGCCGCCAAGATCGCTTATGGCGATGCAGCAGTCGCCACGAGAGACGCCGAGACGGAGACGCATCGCAAAGCGCTCGCGGAATTCCGCAAGCAGGTCAACGAGAAGCATCCAAAGCTCGGCGTCGAGACCGGCCTGATGGCGCTCAACGGCAAGCTCGAAAAGCTTGGCTAGCTCTTCACCGCGCCCGCGGTCAGGCCCGACACCATGTAGCGGCGGAAGACGTAATAGATCGCGGCCGGCGGCAGCGCGTAGATCAGGCCGGTCGTCATCAGCAATTCCCACGGGCTAGTCGTCGGCGGCGAGGAAATTGCCGAGCGCGACCGCGAGCGTGACGTTGGTGTCCTTCGAGAGCAGCAGGAACGCGTAGAGATATTCGTTCCAGGCCAGCAGCAGCGCATAGGTGCCGACCGCGACCAGCGACGGCATCATCAGCGGGATATAGACCAGCCGGAACAGCTGCATCGGCGAGGCGCCGTCGACGATCGCGGCCTCGTCGAGCTCGACCGGCAGCTTGTCGGAGGCCTGCTTCAGCACCCAGATCGCGTAAGGCGAGGCGATCGTCACCATCGCGAGGATCAGCGCCCACTGGCTGTTGAGCAGGCCGTAGAGGCCCATGGTGCGGTACATCGGCACGGCGAGGAACGCCGCCGGAATGAAATAGGTGAACAGCGCGAGATTCATGATCGTGCGCCCGCCCTTCACCTTGAGCCGGCTGATCGCGAAGGCCGCGGAGGTCGCGATCAGCAGCGTGATCACGCCGGTCGCGACCGCGATCACCAGCGAATTCCAGAACTGCTGCCAGAAATGATGCAGGTAAAAGTGCTCCTGCCGGAACACGACGCCGAAATTGTGCAGCGTCGGATTGTCCGGCCAGAGCTTGCCGGCGAAACGCGGATTCCTTCGGCGAGATCGCGAACAGGAACAGGTGATAGATCGGCAGCATGGTCCAGATCAGCACCGGAATGCCGATCAGCAGCAGCTTCGCCTCGGTGGCGACGTCGCGCAGCGAGGGCGAGCTTCATCGCGACAGCCGCTTCATCATGAAATAGACGAGCGGCAGCACGAGCGGCATCGCCACCACGATGGCGCCATCGAGAGGTCGACCTGGTCGAGCCGCAGATAGCGGATGCCGAGCGTCGCCAGCACATGGGTGAGGTCGCCGGGCCCGCCGCCGGTCAGCAGATAGACGCTGTTGAAGTCGCCGAGCGTCCAGATCATCGAGAGGATCGTGCAGGTGACGTACAGCGTCTGCATCGACGGCCAGGTGACGAACTTGAATTTCTGGAAGCGCGTGGCGCCGTCGACCGAGGCCGCCTCGTAGAGATCGTCCGGGATCGCGAGCCGCGCCGCGATCAGGATCAGCGTCCAGAACGGCAGCGATTTCCAGATATGCACCAGCATCGCCATCGCCGAGCGCGATGGTCGGATCGTTGAGCCAGTTCGGCCCGTCCTCGAAGGTGAGCCGGAAGATCAGCTGGTTGATCACGCCCCATTCGGGATTGAGCATGAAGCGCAGCGACATGATGGTCGGGATCGACGGCACCGCCCAGGGCAGGATGAACAGCACCGAGAGCCATTTGATCCAGGTGCGCGTGCTGGATGAAGAATCCCGACAGCAGCAGCGCGACCATCATCTTCAGATTGATCGCGACGATCAGGAACACGAACGTGTTGACGACCGAGCGCGCGAAGATCGGATCGTCGAACAGATGCGCGTAGGTCTCGCGGGCGGCGCGCGACCCAGAAGCCGTAGCCGATCGGATAGAGCACGAAGAAAAGGAAGACGAGCACATAGGGCACGATCAGGATCATGCCCCAGGCCTGCCACGGCGTCATCCACGCCGAGATCGGCGTGCGGCCGGTGGCGGTCCGGAGCGAGCGTGATCGTGGTCATGCCCATTTACCTCAAAGTCCCCGGCCGCGTACGCGGCCGGGGCAGTGTCGGTGTCAGCCGGCGACCTGCTTGATGCGGGCGATCATCTCGTCGACCGCCTTCTCGACCGGGATCTTCTCGCTCACCACGCGGTTCATCGCCTTGGCCCAGACATTCTCGTTGTTGAGAATGGTGAACTTGTAGTTCTTGGTGAACTCGAAGGTCACGGTGCCGGCCTTGTACTGGTCGTGCACCGCCTTCTTGTGGCGGTTCTCCTGCCAGAACTTGCTCTCCTGCGCCTTCTTGGTGACCGGGAACCAGCGGCCGAGCGCGCCCTCGACGTAGGGCGTGAGGTTTTCCTCCTGCAGCATGAACTGCACGAATTCCTTCGCCTTCGCCTTGTTCTTGCTATCCGCGAAGATGACGCCGACCTTCACGGCGGTGCGATAGATCATCGGCTTGCCGTCGGGCTTGTTCGGGAAGCCGGCGGTCGCGATGTTCTCGGCGACGTTCTTCTTGGCCTGGTCGCGCTGCTCCTGCGTCAGCGTCGGGTTGTTGGAGTCGTCGACCCACTTCGCGACGATCGAGATCGTCGCGTTGTGCGTCAGGATCGAGGTCTTGTTGTGGAAGGCGACGTTGTTGTCCGGGTCCTTCCAGTTGGTCGATGACGGCGGCGTGCAGCCGCGCGTGTAGATGTCGGTGTAGTCCTTCAGCGCGCCGATCAGTCCCTGCTTCACCTTCGGATCGTCGACCAGCAGCTTGCCGTTGTCGTCGACCAGCTTGACGTTATAGGCGTCCATGAAGGTGAGGAAGGAATAGAACGAGTCGGAGGAGTCGACGCCCATCGGCTGGCCGATCGCGAAGATGCGCGTGCCGGTCTTCTGGCGATAGCCGGCCTGCACCTTGTCGCACCAGAAGTCCCAATAGGCCTTCCAGTCCTTCGGAATATCGGATTCCTTGAAGCCCGCCTGACCCAGCATGTCGATCCAGTACTGGATGTGCATGGTCTGCTGCTTCATCGGGAAGGCGTAGTAGGCGCTCTTCTTGGTCTTGTCGTTGTACAGGAACGCCGTCTCGACCGTGTTCGGCGCGAACTGGCCCTTCAGCGGATTGATGATGTCGGAGATGTCCTCGAGCTTGCCCTCGAAGGCCCATTTGCCGGCGACCTGGAAGTCGAACACGTCGCCATAGGCGACGTCCGGCGGCGTTCCGGAGTCCATCGCGGCGACGGTCTTCGGGATCATGTCCTGCGGCGAATACTGCGAGATATCGACCTTGACCTTGGCCTTCTCCTCGAACTTCTTCACCGCGGCGAACAGCGCGTCGTCCTCGGCCTTGTAGAAGCCCTTGCCCCAGAAGACCGTGAGTTTGTCCTGCGCGGAGGCGGCGCCGCCCGAGAGCAGGAAAGCCGCCGCGACTGCGCCGGCGAGATATCGGTACATTCTTCTTCCTCCCAATTTGCGTAGCGATTGTTGTTGGTTTGGCAGTACGGCCGGCCGAAACAGGCCGAGCCGGAAGTCGAGGCGGAGGCCTAACATGTTAGGCGCCGTCCCGCAAACGGCGGAACGCCTCAGCCGCCGCGTCTCAATGCAGAATCTGACTCAGGAACAGCTTGGTCCGCTCGTGTTTCGGGTGCGAGAAGAACTCGTTCGGCTCGTTCATCTCGACGATCTGGCCGGCGTCCATGAAGATCACCCGGTTCGCGACCTGGCGCGCGAAACCCATTTCGTGGGTGACGCACAGCATGGTCATGCCCTCCTGGGCGAGCTGCACCATGGTGTCGAGCACCTCCTTGACCATTTCGGGATCGAGCGCGGAGGTCGGCTCATCGAACAGCATGATCTTCGGCTTCATGCACAGCGCGCGGGCGATCGCGACACGCTGCTGCTGGCCGCCGGAAAGCTGGCCGGGATATTTGTGCGCCTGCTCGGGGATCTTCACCTTGGTGAGGAAGTGCATCGCGACTTCCTCGGCTTCCTTCTTGGGCATCTTGCGCACCCAGATCGGCGCGAGCGTGCAGTTCTCCATGATGGTGAGATGCGGGAACAAGTTGAAGTGCTGGAACACCATGCCGACCTCGCGGCGCACCTCGTCGATCTTCTTCAGGTCGCCGGTGAGTTCCGTGCCATCCACGACGATGCTGCCCTGCTGGTGCTCCTCCAGCCGGTTGATGCAGCGGATCATCGTCGATTTGCCGGAACCGGACGGTCCGCAGATGACGATGCGCTCGCGCCGCTCGACCGCGAGGTTGATGTCGCGCAGCACATGAAACTCGCCGTACCATTTGTGCATGCCGATGATCTCGACGGCGAGCGCACTGGAGGGCGCAGGGGCAGCTTCGACCTGGCTCATGACATTCCCTGTCCGGTTTAACGCCTGTCAGCTTTGCCGAGCCGCGCTTCCACGTTCTTGGCGTAGCGCGACATGGCATAGCAGAAGATGAAATAGAAGAGCGCGGCGAACGCATAGCCGGTCGCGCTCGTGGTCGGCGCTGCCCATTTCGGATCGATGCGCGAGACTTCGACCGTACGCAGGAAGTCGAAGATGCCGACGATCACCACCAGCGTCGTGTCCTTGAACAGGCCGATATAGGTGTTGACGATGTTCGGGATCGTGATCTTCAAGCGCCTGCGGCAGGATGATCAGATACATCATCTGCCAGTAGCCCAAGCCCACCGCCATCGCGCCTTCATACTGTCCCTTCGGGATCGCCTGCAGGCCGGCGCGCACGACTTCCGCCATGTAGGCAGAGGCGAACATCGCGATGCCGATCAGTGCACGCAGCAATTTGTCCGGCGACCACGCGTCGGGCACGAACAGCGGCAGCATCACGCTTGCCATGAACAGCACGGTGATCAGCGGCACGCCGCGCACGAACTCGATGAAGATCACCGAGAACAGCTTTACGGCCGGCATATTCGAGCGCCGTCCGAGCGCGAGCAGAATGCCGATGGGTAGCGAAAACACGATGCCGACCCACGACACCACGATGGTGACCAGCACACCGCCCCACAGCGAGGTGTCGACGTTGCGCAGTCCGATTGCAGGCATGCCCGTCAGCAGCACGTAGGACACGAGCGGCACGACGACGAAGAAATAGAGCGCGCCGAGGTCGCGCCGCGGCGCTTCGAGCCACAGCATCCAGACAATGCCGATGGCGAGCATCACGAAGAAGATGTCGACGCGCCAGCGTTCCGGGATCGGATACGAGCCATAGATGAAGTAGGAGAACCGGTCGCGCACGAATGCCCAGCAGGCGCCGAGGTTCGCGGCAACGCCGCGCTCGGCAGGCAGGCTTCGCGGTCGGTGCCGCTCCACACCGCATGGATGAACAGGAAATCGAGGATCGGCGGGACGATCCAGATCAGCAGCAGCACGGTCAGGATGGTCAGGATGGTGTTGAGCGGGCCCGCGAACAGGCTCGCGCGCATCCATCCGATCACGCCGGTCATCGCGACCGGAGCCGGCAGCGCATCGACTTGCGCGCCGCGCACGAAGCTTTGCATGCACCGTGATCTTGCCGTCTTGCGTGGCGATGGCCATGACGCGCCCTACCGTTCGACCAGCGCGATGCGCGCGTTGTACCAGTTCATCACCAGCGACGTGACAAGGCTGATCGTGAGATAGACCGCCATGGTGATCATCACGACCTCGACCGCCTGGCCGGTCTGGTTGAGCACCGTGCCGGTGAAGACCTGCACAAGGTCCGGATAGCCGACGAACACCGCGAGCGAAGAGTTTTTCGTCAGATTGAGATACTGGCTGGTTAGCGGCGGAATGATCACGCGCATCGCCTGCGGGATCACGACCAGCTTGAGCGTGGGGCCTGTGCGCAGGCCAAGCGCGCCGGCGGCTTCTGTCTGCCCCTTCGACACCGCCATGATGCCGGCGCGCACCACCTCGGCGATGAAGGCGCCGGTGTAGAGCACGAGCCCGATCAGCAGCGCGACGAATTCAGGCAGGATTTCCATGCCGCCGCGAATGTTGAAGCGGCCCTTTTCGGGGTATTCGAGGACGGCGGGCATTCCGGCGATAAAGAAGGCGATGAGCGGAAGCCCAACGATCAGCCCGAGCGCGACCAGCCCGATCGGCGCCTGCTGGCCTGTGCGTTCCTGCCGCTTGCGCGCCCAGATGCGGAACGCGATCGCGCCGACGACGCCGACAATGAACGCTCCGACCGCGAGGCCGATGCCATCTTGAAAAATCGGATAGGGCGCGAAGAACCCGCGATTGTTGAGATAGACGTGCCCGAACACCGTCCAGCTATCGCGCAGGTCGGGTAGCGCCTTGAGCACGGCGTTGTACCAGAACAGCAACTGCAGCAGCAGCGGCACGTTGCGGATCAGTCTCCACATAGCCGGAGGCCAGCTTTCCGATCAGCCAGTTGCGCGACAGCCGCGCGATACCGACCAGGAAGCCGACGACAGTGGCAAGGATGACGCCGATCCCGGCGACCAGCAGCGTGTTGAGCAGGCCGACCCAGAAGGCGCGGCCGTAGGTCGCCGCCCTGTGCCGTATACTCGATCAGCGTCTGGCTGATGTCGAAGCCGGCGGTCTGGTTCCAGAAACCGAAACCGGAGGCGATCTTCGCGCGCGCCAGATTATCGGCCGCGTTGCGCACCGCCGAATAGGCGAGGAAAACGATGATGGCGCAGAGAATGACCTGGTAGGCGATGCTGCGGACCTTGGGATCATAGATCAGCGCGACTTTCGGCGGTCCGCCCTGTTGCGCAGTGCTCATCCAATTCCCCAAAACGCCCAACCGGCGTTCGCCCACGTTGGCCCGATCATTTCATCCTACGTTTTCACCACATGCAAGCACTCTGCCAAAAAAGGCCGGGTGGTATGCCACCCGGCCTCTGCTTTTCAGCCGGCAATCCGATCAGCGGATCGGCGGAGCGTACTGCAGGCCGCCCTTGGTCCACAGCGCATTGACGCCGCGCGCGATCTTGAGCGGCGAGCCCTGCCCGACGTTCTTCTCAAAGATTTCGCCGTAGTTCCCGATGTGCTTGATGATGCGATAGGCCCAATCTTTCGTCAGGCCGAGCTGCTCGCCATAATTTCCTTCGCTGCCGAGCAGGCGCTTCACGTCCGGGTTGGCGGACTTCGCTTGCTCGTCGACGTTCGCCTTGGTGACGCCGAGCTCCTCGGCGGTGAGCATCGCGTAGTGCGTCCACTTCACGATATCGAACCATTGATCGTCGCCATGGCGCACGGAGGGGCCGAGCGGCTCCTTCGAGATGATCTCGGGCAGTACGATGTGGTCGTCGGACTTCGCGAGCCGCAGACGCTCGGCGTAGAGACCCGAGGCGTCCGTGGTGAACGCATCGCAGCGTCCGGAGTCATACGCCTTGATCGCTTCGTCAGCCGTCGCGAACGTGACGGTCTTGAGCTTCATCTTGTTGGCGCGGAAATAGTCAGCGAGGTTGAGTTCGGTCGTGGTGCCTTGCTGCACGCACACGGCCGCGTCGTTGAGCTCAAGCGCCGAATTCACCTTCAGCGCCTTGCGCACCAGGAAGCCCTGCCCGTCATAGTAGTTGATGCCGGTAAAGTTCAGGCCGAGCGAGGTGTCGCGCGACGAGGTCCAGGTGGTGTTGCGAACCAGCAGGTCGGCGTCGCCGGACTGCAGCGAGGTGAAGCGGTGCTGCGCCGTCAACGCCACGAACTTGACCTTGGTGGGATCGTTGAAGATCGCCGCCGCGAGCGCGCGGCAGAAGTCGACGTCGAGGCCGGTCCAGTTGCCCTGCGCGTCCGGGAGGCCGAAGCCGCCGAGCGTGCCGTTCGCACCGCAATTGAGAATGCCGCGCGTCTTGATCGTGTTGAGCGTCTGGGCCGATGCCGCCGAGGCGGCAACGGCAATCGCCGCCGCGAGGGCGAATGTGGTTACGGCGCGTTTCATGACAGAATGTTCTCCAGGCTAGAGGGTGATTGGTAATTTCTGAGGCAGCCGTAGTGAGGCACCGGCCGAAACGAGCCGGATACGCCTGTCGCGCGACGGTCGCGCGTCTTTGCGAGGCGTCATCATGACCGCACGAACTCCCACGCAACCCCCGAATGCCGCATCTCAGAACTATCGCCCAACAAGGTCAAGGGGTTGCGATTGGCCCCGTTGACGCAGTAAATGCCGCCCCTGCAAGGAACTAGCACAGATGAACCGGATACCCGAGAACGGAAATGGCGGCGGCGGCAGTTCGGCCAAACCGCTCCAGCCAGCCACGCGTCTCGTCACTGCCGGCCGCGTGCCGAGCGAGCAGCACGGCTTCGTGAACACGCCGATTTATCGCGGTTCTACGGTGCTATACCCGACCGTCGAGAAGTTCCTCAAGCGTGACGCACGCTACACCTACGGCACCAAGGGCACGCCGACCACCAATTCGCTCGAGGTCGCCTGGACCGAACTGTGCGGCGCGGCCGGGACCGTGCTGGTGCCGTCCGGGCTCGCGGCAATCTCAATTGCGCTCCTCTCCTGCCTCAAGGCGGGCGACCATTTACTCGTCCCGGACTCGGTTTATCGCCCGACGCGGAATTTGTGCGACACGCTGCTTCGGAAGTTCGGCGTCGAGACTACCTATTACGATCCGCTGATCGGCGGCGATATCGCCGGGCTGTTCAAGCCGAATACGCGCGCGGTATTCACCGAGGCACCCGGCTCGCTGTCGTTCGAGATGCAGGACATTCCGGCGATCGCCGCGGTCGCGCACGCACGCGACGCGATCGTGTTGATGGACAACACCTGGGCGACGCCGCTGTTTTTCCCGCCGCATGAACGCGGCGTCGATATCGCGATCGAAGCCGGAACCAAGTATTGCAGCGGCTCGTCGGACTTGCTGCTCGGTATGGTCTCGGCGAATGAGCGCTGCTGGAAGGATCTGCGAGCGGCCTTCGATTCGACGGCGTTCTGCGCCGGACCGGAAGATGTATTTCTCGCGCTGCGCGGGCTGCGCACCATGAAGGTGCGGCTGATGCACCATCAGCAGTCCGCGCTGGAGGTCGCCCGATGGTTCGCGGCGCGCCCGGAAGTCGCGCGCGTGCTCCACCCTGCGCTAGAGTCCGATCCGGGCCATGCGCTCTGGAAGCGCGATTTCACCGGCGCGTCGGGCCTGTTCAGCATCGTGCTGAAGCCGATGCCCGACAAGGCCGCGCACGCGTTCATCAATGCGCTGACGCTGTTCGGGATCGGCGCCTCGTGGGGCGGATTCGAGAGCCTCGCGATCCCGTTCGACTGCGCGGCGTTCCGCACCGCTACGGCCTGGAATCCTGGCGGGCCGTGCATCCGCTTCCACATCGGGCTGGAAGACGTCGGCGATCTCACTGCCGATCTGGAGCGCGGGTTCGCGGCAATGCGCGCTCTTGCTCTAGATATTTGCGTATCCAACCGACGGCACTCACATATTGCCGTGCCCGCGCTTGACGGTCTGGCGCATCACCGGCGCCGTGACCTGGTCGGAGATCTGGATGTTCCAGATTTCGCTTTCGCCCTGCGCGGTGAAGTCGGCGAACAGCTTCGGGATGACCGACACATCGCGAATCTCGTGGCCGCGCAGGCCGAAGCCGCGTGCGATTTTTTCGAACGCGGGCCGGCCGAACATCGCCAGGCTGTCGTCGAGGCCGTCGGCGCGCAGCTTGTGAAACTCCGAGCCGTATCCGCCGTCGTTCATCGCGCAGATCAGGATGCGATATCCGTGACGCTTGAGCGTCTCGAGCTCCTGGATATGGAACAAGAGCCCGCCGTCGCCTTCGAACAGCACGATCTTGCCCTCGCGGCCCTGCCGGCGCGCCGCCGCAACCCCGAGCGCATAGCGACAGGCCGTTGCCGACCGCGCCGAATTCACGGACCGTCGTGTAGCGCTCCGCCGGCCTGCCGCGCATCTGGGCGTTGAAATAGGCCTGATGGCCGCCGCCGACGACGATGTCCCAGTCCTTTGGAATGACCGCGTCGAGGGCCTCGATCACCTTGCGCGGATCCAGCACGCCGGGCGCGATGTCGAACTCCATCGAGTCCGCCGGCTCGGTCGCGATGCGATGCGCCAGCTCTTTCGTGCGGATCGCCGCCGCCGTCGGTTTGCCGGCGCCCAGCTTCTTGTCGAGGCCGGCAAGGATCGCCTCGACGCCGACGAGCGCATCCGATTTGACGTAGAGGTCGGCGGCCTTCTGCCCATCGCGCAAGCCGCGCGGGGCATCGTCCAACTGGATCTTGTAGGCCTTTGCGCCAGAAGTGCCCGCCACCGACGTAGTAGGACAGGCTCGTGCCGACCGCGAGCACGACGTCCGCGGACTCGTACATCTCCCTGCCCAGCGACGTGAAGTAGCTGCCGGTGATGCCGAGCCCGAACGGATGGTCGTGGAAAAGACCGCGCGCGGGCAGCGTGTTGGAGAGCAAGCGCGCCGCAGCGATCGGCGAGCTTGATCACCGCATCGCGCGCGCCGGACCACAGCACGCCGCGGCCACCGAGGATGATCGGCCGCTTGGCCGCGGCCAGCCGCTCGACGGCCTCGGCCACGAGCTCGGGATCGGGGTGCATGCGCCCGACCTTGGGCTGGTACATCGCCGAGGTCTCGTAGGGCTGGTTGGCCATGTGCTCGACCTTCTGCAGGTCGTAGGGAATGCCCAGCACCACCGGCTGCCGCTCGTCCTTGGCGATGTGGAAGGCCTCGCGCACGTAGTCCATCATGCGCGGCACGCTATGCGCGGCGATGTAATGCGCGCCGGTCGCCGTCACCAGCGGCGCCTGGTCGATGGCCTGGTTGTAGAACTTGGCGTTGATCGGCGACTCGCCGGCGAACACCACCATCGGCAGGCGGGCGCGAACCGCGGCCGGCAGCGCCGTCATCAACTGGGTCACGCCGGGGCCGCAGGTGACGGAGGCAACGGCGACCTTGTCGGTGGCGACGTTGTAGGCTGTCGCCGCCGCGACGGTGGCGTGCTCGTGCCTGACGTGGACGGTATGCACGCCCGGCAGTTTGGCAAAGGCGGTGGACCAGTGCATGTTGCCGTCGCCCATCAGGACGAACTGCGTGTCGACTCCCTCCGCAAGGAACGCTTCTGCGAGGGCTTCGTAGAGTTTGGGCATGGGCGCGGTACCACTTGGATTGTGAGGTGATCTGGTACGCAACAAGCATGCCCGGCGACGCCCCGTCAATTCGCTATGCTGCGGCCTGACCGCGCTCGCGCATGACGAAATAGAGATTGCGCAGATAGATGAACACGCCGAATGCCTGGCCAAGGATAAAGACCGGATCGCGGCGGTAGAGCGCATAGACCAGCAGCAAGGCGCCGCCGCCAATCGAAAAGATCCAGAATGCCATCGGCACCACGCTGCGCCCTGCCCGCTCCGAGGCGATCCATTGCACCAGGAAGCGCATGGTGAACAGCGCCTGCGCGATGAAGCCGAGCACGATCCACCAGTTAAGCTGAATGACAAAGACATCGTGCAGATAGCTGCCGACCGCGCGCTGAAGATCAACCAGCATTCAAACCTCCGAAACTTGCGGCACCTTCTTGCGGCGGCGGACGAGCCACCACACGCCGGCCAGATCGAGAATGCCGACCCAAAGCCGGTCCCATAATCCGTAGTTCGATTTTCCCGCATGGCGCGGCCGGTCGATCACGTCGACATAGCCGATGGCATACCCGTCGCGCCGGAACAGCGCGGGCAGGAAGCGGTGCAGCGCGTCGAAATACGGCAACGCGAGGAATGCATCGCGCCGGAACACTTTCAGCCCGCAGCCCGAGTCGCGCGTGCCGTCGCGCAGGATCGCCCCGCGTACGCCGTTGGCGATGCGCGACTGCATTTTCTTGTACGCACCGGAGCGGCGCCCGACGCGCTGTCCGGCGACCAGCCCGATGCGCGCGCCGCCCTGCTCGAACGCATGCAGCAGCGCCGGAATGAACGAGGGATCGTTCTGCCCGTCGCCGTCGAGCGTGGCGACGACCGGCGCGCGCGCCGCGATGACGCCGCTGCGCACGGCGGCTGATTGCCCGCAGGAACTCGCGTGCTTGACTTGCCGCAGCCACGGCCGTTCCGCCTTGAGCGCGCTCAAGGCGGCCTCGGTGCCATCGGTCGAGCCGTCGTTGACGTAGATCAGCTCGAAGCTCCAGCGCCCGTCGAGCGCGGCCGCGATCTCGTCGGCGAGCAGGCGCGACATTGTCGGCTTCATTACGCACCGGCACCACCACCGAAACGGCGGGTTGAGGCGTCCCGGCTGGGGGATTCGTGTCGGACATCGGCATCCGTTGTGAGGCCCGCGCTTCTTATTGGGCCAGCAGCCTGCGGGCAACCGTCTTGACGCGGCGCCATGACGGCCCCGGCATCGCATGCACGGCGCCGTCCCGGCCGGGGACGAACGCGAGCCGGCGCGCCGCAAACCAGTTGCGCACCAGGATCGCGCCGAAGCCGCCGACGAAGGCTGCCGCAACCACGTCACTGACGAAATGCGCATGGATGACGACGCGGCTCACACCGATCACCGCGGCGAAAATCCAGACCGGCACGCGCGCCTTGGGCCAGAGCACGCCGAGCGCGACGGCCAGCGCGAAGGCCGCCGCACTATGCCCGGACGGCAGGCTCGCGAACTTGTGCTGCCACGACCACGGGGAATAGGTGAACGGCCCGAGTTCGGAGGGCCGCATTCGCCCGATGAAGCCTTTCACGATCGTCACAAAAAGGCCGGGCAGCGCGATCGCCAGAAAAAGGAACTCGAGGCGCACGATCAGGCTCGCGAGCACAAGAGCGGTCATGCGTCCGGCGGACGGCGTGCACAGGATCGCCGCAAGCGCGATCAGGCAGCCGATCGGGATCAGCGTCCAGCCGGAGCGGCCGTAATCGGTGATCTCGTTGAACGTCACGACGACCCACAGCGGCAAGGTGCCGGCGAAGGTCACGCCGCGCGCGTCGAGCACGATCATGCAGAACGCCACGAGAGCGATGCCCGCGATGCCGCCAGAGCGCGAGCCGTCGCCGTGGCGGCAGCAGCCGGCTCTCCTTGAACCGGCGTGGGCGGACGACCAGCGAGAGCCAGGCTTTCAGGTTCGCCGCGACCCGGCGCAGCCCGGTGTCCGTCGTGGCGCGCTTGCCGGCGTGCAAGCTCGCCGTCATCGCGGCGGGTCCGTGCGGTAAATAGCGAACGAGAGCGAGCGCCCGCCATTGAAGTTGAACGCGTTCTCCAGCCGCCCGCGCAGGCGATAGCGCAACCCGATCTGCTCGGCACGCTGCGCGAAGGCGCGGTCGTGCCGCAACTCGACAATGGCGTAGCGGCAGTCCCCGCCGCGCAGGATGTCGGCCGCGGTCGAGCCGTCGACGAGCCGCGTGCGCGTTCCGTGCAGGAACACGAGACTTGGTTCGTGGAAGCCCGCCGCAGCAATGACCGGGTTGCGGCAATCGGCATCGCGGACAAAATCGGTGAGCGCTCCACTCGGGAAGATCGGCCGCATCAGCGGTATCGCAACGCCAAGGGTCGCGATCGTCATGAGCAACATGCCGAGCGATGCGCGCAGCAGCGAACGCTCCGCGCCCTCCACATCATAAAGGCGCCAGGCGTAGAAGCCGAAGATCAGGCCCACCGCACCGAACGGCCAGGCGAGCCAGGCGAACTGACCGCGCATGTAAAGCACCAGCCAGACCGCCGCGGCCGGAATGACCGCGGCGAAGAACGGCCACATCACGGTGAAGCGGGTCAGATGCGGATTGTTCGACAGGACGCGCTTCTCGATCGCCCAGGCGATCAGGATCGCAATCGCCGGATAGAGCGGCAGCACGTAATGCGGCAGCTTGGTGACGACCAGTTCGAACACGATCCAGCACGGCACGACCCACGCCAGCAGGAACCGCAGCGGCAGGTCACGGCGGTGCCGCCATATCGCGGGCGCTGCCGCTGCTGCTACGGGCGCTGCCGGCCAGAAGGTGAGCCAGAACAGCAGCAGGTAATAGCCGGGCGGCGCGCCGTGGCGTCTCCTGCCCCTTGAAGATCTTGGCGAACAGGTCTTGCCCGACCAACTCCTGCAGGAAGCTGTCGCCCGCCCGCCCCATGATGGCGACGAACCACGGCAGCACGAGGATGAGAATCCAGAGCACGCCGACCAGCGGCCGCAAGCGCAGCAGCCAGCGCGCGGAGCGGTCGACAATAGCCAGGAACAGCGCCGCAAGCCCGACCACCATCAGGATCAGCGGGCCTTTGAGCAAAATGCCGCCCGCCAGCGCGGTCCACAGGATCAGCGCGTGGCTCCAGGGAATGTCGCGCCCGGTCGATTGCGTGAGATAGGCGCGCGCCATCACGCCCATGGCGGCGACGGCGCACATCAGCAGCACGGCGTCGGTCTTGGCGAGCCGCGCCTCGATGTTGAGCAGCAGGCAGGTCGCCATCATCAGGCCGGCGAGGAAGGCGCCGCGCCGGGTCACGAATGCCAGTGCCGTCCAGTAGGTCAGCAGCACCGCGCCGATGGCGCCGAGCAGCGATGGAATGCGATAGAGCCAGATGGTCTGGCGCGCGTTCGGCACGCCGATGGCTTCGGCGGCGCGCACCACACCGGCCTGCAGCCAGTAGATGCCGACCGGTTTCTTGTAGCGGACCTCGTCCTGGAAGCGGATGTCGATGTAGTCGCCGCTCTCGATCATCTGCTTGGTCGCCTGCGCGAAGCGCGCTTCGTCGCGGTCGATCGGCGGAATGTTGAAGAAGCCCGGCAGGAACGAGACGAGCGCGACGAGAACGAGGACCGCAGTCGCGCGCGCATGCGACGCGGTCGCCTGCGCGAACAGCACGCCGATATCCCTGTCAGCGATTTGGGCGCGAGCCGCGCGATCATGTCCCGTCCGTGCAATTCGGCCGGACACTAGAGGAAATGCGGCGCTTCGCAAAGCAGCGCCAACGCGTTAGGATTGTTGGCTAAATCGCCACGAGGTCCCTGCGTGCTTTGCTTCCTTCCGCGCGCGCCCAGGTCGCGCTCTGCTCTTGGCTGTTGGGTCCCCGCTTGGTCGCGCAAGCGATCAGCCGCGCCACCAGGATACAGGACATGGATCGTCGCAAATTTTTGGCATGCGGCCTTGCTGTTCCCCTACTGCTTTGCCGCCGCACGCAGGCGCAGCCGCCGATTTTCACAGCCGACATGCATTTCCATTCGTTCTTCGCCGAAAGCAAGTATCACGCGCGACCCCTGGCGCAGACACTCGCGGCCGGCAACACGACGCTGGTGGCATGGTCGCTGGTCGGCGATCTTCTCTGGTTTGACGTCAAAACCTACAAGCAAAAGTCTGTTCCGAAGCCCGGCGAGGCACTGGGCTGGTTCCAGCGCGAGCTCGGGCGGATCAAGGAGCATGTCGCCCAGCAGAAGCTCAGGATCGTGCGCACACCGGCAGACGTCGATCTGGCGCTGCGCGGCGAGCCCCACATCGTCCTGGCGGTCGAGGGCGCGAACTTCATCGAAACCGACGCGCGTCCGCTCAAGGCCGCCTACGATCTGGGCTGCGCCACCTCCAGCTCGTTCACTATACGCGCAACGCGATCGGCGACATCCAGACCGAGCCGCCCGAGCACAGAGCCTGACAGCAGTCGGCAAGCAGATTGTGCGGGAGTGCAATCGGCTCGGCATTCTTGTCGATCTGGCGCACTGCACGGAGGCTGCGGTCACGGACGCGCTCGCATTTCGCGCGCCCCGATGGTGTGGTCGCATGGTTCGGTCAGGCGCGGACCCGCGGCGTCCGCCTCCGCGGCCGTCTGGCGGCGCCGGCAGCTGTCGCTCGACACCGCGAAAGAGATTGCGCGCAAGGGCGGCGTTGTCGGCCTTTGGTCGCTGACAGTCGACGTCGGCAAGACGCCCGAAGCCTACGCCGATCGCATGATCGCGCTCGCCGAGTGGCTCGGCGACGACCACGTCGCCTTCGGGACCGACATCAACGGACTGGGCCCGTACAGTGTTTTGTCAGGGCATGGCGATCTTCGCCGCATGATCGAACACTGGCAGCGCCAGGGCGTTGACGACGCGCAGATTCGCAAGCTTGCCATCGGGAACTACGCGCGCGTGCTCAAGGATGCACTGCAGCCGTCCCGCGGATGAGTAGGCTGACCGACAATTCGCAAAGCCGCGCTAATTAGCTCGTTCAACAAATCGCTACTCAATCCGCACCACCACACTATCCGCCACCCCGCGCGCGTCCATCACGGTGAGCCGCGCGAAGCCCGGCCCGTCCGGCGTGAAGAACAGCGTGCGCCGCCCGGTCTCGGCGCTAGCGCGGCACGCCATTGACCAGCAGCGTGAGCGGCTGCACGCCGCCGGAAATCTTCAGCGCCATCTCGGCGCCCGCGCCGCCAAGTTCGAGCCGCGCGCCGTTCGGCGGGAACATGATGCGCGGCGCCGCATCGCCGTTGTCGCCCACGAGCGTGCCGGGACGGAAGCGCTGCAACGGCACCGGCAGCCGGTTGTTGGTGGCGAAGATCGCGCCTTTCGGCGCCTTCGCCAATGCGGCCGGCAATCCGGGGAGCCGCGCGAACGCATCGAACAGGATCGGCGCCGCGGCGGTGCGGCCGACGAGGCCCGCGACCGGCGCGCCGTCCGGACGGCCGACCCACACGCCGATGGTGCGCTTGCCGTCGAAGCCGACCGACCATGCGTCGCGATAGCCGTAGCTCGTGCCGGTCTTGAACGCGATGCGTCCGCCGACGGCGTTCTCCGCCGGCGGCGTGCCGAGCATGACGTTGCCGACGTACCAGGCGGCGACCGGATCGAGCAGCCGGCGCGGCGCGGCGGCTTGCAGCACGTCGCGCCGCTCGATCAGCGGCACCGTGTTGCCGCCGCGCGCGAGCCCCGCATAGAGCATCGCGAGGTCGGTGAGCGTCACGCCGACGCCGCCGAGGCCCATCGCGAGCCCGGGCACCTCGCCTTTCGGCAGCACCATGCGGCCGCCCGCGTCCGCAAGGCGCGCGGTCAGCCGGTTCGCGTGGATCGCGTTGAGCAACGCGACGGCGGGCACGTTGAGCGACATCTGCAGCGCCTTGCGCACCGAGACCGTGCCCTGGAAGGTCAGGTCGAAGTTTTCCGGCGCGTAGCTGCCATAGCGGATCGGGCGATCCTCGATCAGCGTCTCGGGGTGGATCAGCCCGTCCTCGAAGGCGAGGCCATAGATGAACGGCTTGAGCGTCGAGCCGGGCGAGCGCACGGCTTGCGTCATGTCGACCTGACCGGCGCGGCGCTCGTCGAAATAATCGGCGCCCGCGACGCGCGCGAGCACCTCGCCGGTCGCATGATCGACCGCCACGATGGCAACCGACATGTCGGGTCCAAGCGCGCGGGCGCGCTCGCGCGCGAGCTCTTCCAGCGGCTTCTGGACATTCGCGTCGATGGTGAGCGAGACGACTTTGCGGCCTTGCGCGGTGCCGATCGCCTGATCGGCGGAATGCGGCGCGAACATCGGCATCGGACGGCGCCCGCCATGCACGACTTCATTCTTGGCCAACACGATCTCGTCCGCCGGAATGCGATCGAGCGCGGCCCGGTCAAGCACGCGGTCGCGCGCGCGTTGCGCGACCTCCGCCGAGCGGTCGGGACGGCGGAATTCCGGCGACTGCGGGATCGCAACGAGGAGTGCTGCTTCGCCAAGTGTCAGCTTTCTCGGCTCCTTGCCGAAATAGGCGTGCGACGCCGCGCGCACGCCTTCGAGATTGCCGCCGTAGGGCGCGAGCCCGAGATAGAGCGTGAGGATGTCGTCCTTGCTGAGCGCGCGCTCCAATTGGATCGCCCGCACCGCCTGACGCAGCTTGGCGAGGAACGTGCGGTCGGTGCGCGGCTCAAGCAGGCGCGCGACCTGCATCGTGATGGTCGAGCCGCCGGACACGATGCGGCCGTTGGTGGCGAGCTGGAATGCGGCGCGCGCAGTCGCGAGCGGATCGACGCCGTGGTGATCGCGGAAACGCTTGTCCTCGTATGCGATCAGAAGATCGAGGTAGCGCGGATCGACGTCCTTGCACGGTGGCGGGCAGACGCCAGCGCCCGTCGACGGTCGCGTAGGGGCGCAACAGCTGGCCGTTGCGGTCGACCACGACGGTGGAGAATTCGAGATTTTCGCCGAGAGGGGTGGGGCCGAGGGAGTGGACCCAGGCGGCGAAGGCAACGGCGCAAGCGAACGGTCGCCACGATGCGCTGCTCGCGGCGATGCGAAGGCGCGCGCCGCAAGCGCGGTCTGCTCCCTCCCCCTGAAAGGGGGAGGGTTGGGGTGGGGGTCAAAGCCTGATGAACCCCACCCGGTTCGCTTCGCGAACCGACCTCCCCTTTTCAAGGGGAGGTACGGCACCGCGTTCGCGGCTTGGTCTTCACTCACTTCGCGGCCTCGATCTCCACCGTGCCGACGCCGGTGCGGCCGAAGCGGTCGGGACGATACATGTCCTCGACATAAGCTTGCGGCAGCACGTATTTGCCGGGCGACACCGCGCGCACCACGTAGGCGACCGTGAACACCGCCTTGTCGCCGCTCGCGCGGTCGAACGCCGCGGTGAAGCGGTCGTCGCGGAATTCCGAGTGCGTCGGGTCCTTGGCGTCCTCGATCCACGACAGCGTGCCGGTGTCGCCCGACGACACCAGCCGCGGATTGTCGATCTCGAAGCCGGCCGGGAGATAATCCGCGATGATGATGCGGCCGAACGTCGGCCGGCCTTCGGTGATCTTGAGCACCACGGCGAAGCGCTCGTTCTGCTTCACCTTGGCGATCTCGGCGCGCTCGCCATCGAGCGTGTAGTAGAGCCGCTCGATCGCGAAGCCCTTGTCGGCGGCCGGCTCCGGCGTCACCGGCGCGCCGATGACCGACACCACCGCCTGCACGGCGTTGTCGCCGTTGTTGGTGACCTTGACCGGGCCGCCGGCAAGGTCGCTCGCGCGGAAGCTGCGATAGAGCGGCCCGCGCCGCGTCTCGCCGGCGACATCGAGCGCCATCCCGGCCGTGTCGCGCGCGAGCGCGCGGGCGGCCAGCACCATCCAGGCGTTCTCCTGCGTGGAGGTGTAGGGCGTGAGCGCGCGCGCCGCCTCGATCCGCTCGACTGCTTTCAGGATCGCCGGACGCGGCGCATTCCCCTCGGTAGCGAGCGCCACGAAGGCGGAGGCATCGCGCAGCGACGAGCCGTAGTCGGTGCGGCCGAATTCGAGCTTCGGCTGCGGCGCGATGTCGTCCAGCGCCGCGTTGTAGACGCGCTCGGCGCGGGTCTTGTCGCCGAGCATGCCAAGCGCCGCGGCGAGCTGCGCCTTGGAGATCGGCGTCTTGAGCGCATCGAGCCGTGTGTCGGCGAGATAGCGCAGATCGCCGAGCGGGGCTGTGCCGTTGCGCGCGAGCACGTAATACACGTACGCGAGATCGCTGCCGCCTTCCTTGGCGGGATCGGTCTGGCTCACGTGATTGCGCAAGTGATCGAGCGCGAGGCGGAACGCGACATCGGGCACCGCGAAATTGCGCTCGCGCGCCCGCGTCAGGAAGTCCGTCACGTAGGCATCCAGCCACATGTCGCTGCCGCCCGGACTCCACAGGCCGAACGAGCCATTGGAGCCTTGCCGTGCAAGAAGCCGCTCGATCGCATCGCGGATGCGCTGGTCGATCGCGACATCGAGCGAGAGGTGCGATTCGCTCGCCAGCTCGTTGACGTAGAGCAGCGGCAGCGCGCGGCTCGTCGTCTGCTCGGTGCAGCCGAACGGATAGCGGTCGAGCGCCTTGAGCAGCGCCGCAACATCGAGAGCGGTCGAAGGCCCGACCGACACCTGTACACCGCCGGTGCCCGGCACCAGATCGGCGAACAGGTCGTTCGAGACGCTGATGCTCTCGTTCTTGGCGATCGGCCGCACGGTGCGGCGCGTCAGGATTTGCGTCGCGGGCTTCGCCGCAAGCGTATAGCTGCGCTGCATGTCGAAGCCGTTCGGCCCCGTGACCCGCACCGCCACGTTGCCGATGCCGACCGCGGTCGCATTGATCGGCAGGCTGACGCCGATGCGCTGCTTGCCGGCAAGGCGAACGGTCTGGCTACCCTGCCCGACCTGCAACGGCCCGTCGGTCTGCACGTTGATCGCGTAGTCGCCGGACGGACCTTCGACATTGTCGAGGTCGAGCCGGACGGTGCCGCGGTCGCCCGTGAGCAGGAAGCGCGGCAAAGTCGCGGTCAGTACCACCGGATCGCGAATCGTCACGTCGCCCGAGGCCTTGCCGACTTTGTCCTTGGACCACGCGACCGCCATGACGCGCACGGTTCCGGCAAACGCCGGAATGTCGAACAGCACTTCGGCCCAGCCGTCCGACTTCACGGTCACGATGCCGGAATAGAGCGCGAGCGGGGGTTGCGTCGGCGGCGTGCCGCCCATCGAAGCGCCTGCGCCGTCGCCGCCGGTACGGATCGCGCCGCGTGCGCCCTGCATGCCGTCGAGCAGTTGGCCGTAAAGATCGCGCAGCTCGGCCGTGAGGCGGCGCTGGCCGAGATAATAGTCGTCCGGTGCCGGCGGCTTGTAGTTGGTGAGATTGAGAATGCCGACATCGACCGCCGCGACGACGATCCTGGCCTCCTCGCCCGTGTTGAGCCCGTTGATCTTCATCGGCACGCGCAGCGGGCCGTTGGGACGCATCAGGCTCGGCAGCGGCATCTCGAAGGCGAGCGTGCGCGCCTTGCGGTCGACCGAGAACCATTGCAGGCCGATGGCACGGCCCGGCATGCGGCTCGCCGCCTCGTCGAGCGGACGGCGTAACGTGGCCACCACATAGGCGCCCGAACCCCAGTCGCGGCCGACGGTGAGCGGAATGCGCGCGGTGCCCGGCCTGCACGTCGGCGGTCATGGTGGAGTGAAGCTTGTCGCCGACAACGTTGAGCGTGATCTTGCCGGCGGTGCGCGCCGTGACCGCAACCGTCATCGTCTCGCCCGCCGCGTATTCGGACTTGTCGAGCGCGATTTCCAGCAAGTCCGGCGTGTCGGCGGAGGCATCCGAGTAGAAGCCGGCGTCGAACGTCACCGACGTCGGCGGAATGCTGCGGTCATCGCTCGCGACATCGAGGCGGTAGCGGCCCCAGGTCACGGGGAGCGAGATGCGGCCCGGCTTGTCGGTGGCTACATCGATGCGGCCGTCGGCCAAGCGCTTCGTGCTCTTGACCGGCTCGTACTCCCAGCGGCCGTCGCGGCGGTAATACTGGTAGCGCCGCTCGATCTTGAGCAGTTCGTAGCGCAGGCCGGATGCGGCAAGCTGCTTGCCGTCCGGCGCAGCCACGATGACATCGAAGCCGGCGTTCTCTCCTTCGCCGAGCGACTTGCCGGAGAACAGCGGCTTCACGCCGATCATCGTCGCGGTAGGCGTGATCGGGAGCGTCAGGTTGCGCTCGACCGCGCGTCCGCCGGACTCGACCAGCCGCACCGTGATTTGCGCCTCAAGCGGACGCGAGGTCGCCGGCATCTTGTCGAGCGTGACGGTGAACTTCGCCTTGCCGTCGTCGTCGGTCTGGGGCAAGTCTTCGAGCGAGGTCTGCTCGCTCTTCACCGCGTCCTCGTCGTCATTGACGCCGAACTGGTAGCCGGCGAAGCCCGGACGCGTGTCCGCCGCCTTGATCTTCATCTCGCCTTCGAGATCGAGATTTGACGCGGGCGCGCCGTAGAGGAAGCGGCCGTCCACGGTGACTTCGGCCGGTGCATCCTTCGAGAGCTTGCCGGTCGGCGACGCGAGATCGAACTCCATGCGATCCGGCACGTAATCTTCGACCAGGAAACTGGTCGAGCCGACGGCCGGACCCTTGGGATCGGTGTAGGCGCGCACGCGGTAGGTGCCGGTGGGCGCCGCCGAGATCATCGGGAACGAGAGCGAACGACCGCCGATCCCCATGTCCGGAACGACCGTGCGGCGGTATTCGACGCCATCGGGGCGGTCGACCACCAAAGTCATCGGCACGCCGGTGGCGGCGACGCCCTGTGCGTCGCGCAGCAGCGTGGTCAGATGGACGATTTCGCCGGTGCGATAAACGCCGCGCTCCGCATAGACGAAGGCATCGAGCCCGGCCGTAACCGTGCGGCCCGCGACGCCGCGGTCAGTCAGATCGAACGCTGGGCCCTTCAGGCTCAGGAACGCGTAGTCGCCCTTGCCGTCGGCAATCAGCATGGCGGGCGCCAGGCCGCCCTCCCCGCGCGCGAGCCCGGCCTCGAACTTGGCGAAGCCCGCCGCATCGGTGGTGCGGACGGCAAGCACTTCATTGTTGCGCGCGATCAGGCGGATTTCGATTCCGGCTTTTGCGTCCGTCGTCGCGAGCGAATTGAGGAAGACGTTGATGCCGTCGTTGCCCGAGAACGCGGTGAGGCCCAAGTCAGAGACGATGAACCATTGCGTCGCGAGCTGGCCGTAGTCTTCGGAATCGCGCGAGCGGCTTTCCGGCTCGGCGGTCATCACATAGACGCCGGGCTTGAGATCGCCGATCGCCTGATCGATCGGGAAAGCGGTGGTGACGTCGGCATTGAGCACCGGGTCGATCTTCAACTCGCCTTCCCAGGCGAGCGCGCCGGTTTCGCTGGCGAGCTTGCGGCGGTCGTATGTGCTGATGTTGCGCTGGAAATCGCTGCCCAGCACGGTATCGATCAGGTTGCGGTCGCCGACGCGATGGATTTGCACCTTCACGGCCGGCGTATTGACGCTGACCACCGGAATTCCGCGCTGGCCGGTGCGCGGCAGCACATAGGCTTTGCCGGTGAAGCGCACATAGGGGCTGCGGTCGCGCACATAGATGTTGTAGTCGGCCGATTTCTGCAGCGTTTCCTTCACGGTCGACGGCAGGCCGGCGCGCAGCGTGATCGAATAGCGCTCGCCGTGGCGTAAGCCCTTCGACGCAAAGCTGCTTCTCTTCCGTGGTGAGCGCGGGCTTGTCCTGGCCTTCGAGCGCGACGAAGGGGGAGAAATCCGTGCGCTTGCCGGGCAGATCCTCGGAGAACTGGAAGCAGGCGCGTGGGCTGGCCGCATCGGCATCCACGGAGTAATCGAGAATGCGGAAACCGTGCTGATCGCGCAGTTGCTCATAGCTCTGCCGCACGTCCGCCACTTCGCGCAGATCGAGCGCGAACCGGTACGCATCGAGCGCCGGACGCCACAGCTTGCGCTCCGCGAAGGTGCGGCCGAGCAGCACCAGCGCGTCCGCCTCCTCGCCGGCATTACCGGAGCGCTGATACGCGATGTAGGCGGCGGTGGCGGCGCGCTCGAGGAAGTTGGTGCGCTCGCGGTCGTCGGTCGGGCGGATCTGCAGGATGGCGCGCGACAGGCGCAGCCAGTTGCCGGCTTCGCGCGGCGCCACCGACACGATCTGCGCCAGGGTCTGCATGCCGGCGCGGAAATCGCGCTTGGCAAAGGCGGCTTCCGCCTCGCTGCGCAACGTTGCGACAGGCTTTGCGACCTGTCCGGACTCGGTCTTGATCTGGGTTTCGAGCCTGACCGCGCTGTCTGCCAGGTCGGATCGCTGGAATGGCTTGTCGGCGGCAAATGCGGTGAAAGAGACGAAAGCGACGAGCGCGGCGGCAAAGCCGGCGCGGACTGACGCGAGCATCGAGGAGACCTCCCTGAACCCCGATTGCCGGGGCCGTGCACCACTTCCACCTGACTCGCAGAATTGTCCAGCAATCATGTCCCAATGATGACTGGATGTTCATCGGCGCGAAAAAATGTTTGCGCACGCGGCGGTTAACTGCCGCAGGTCGTGCCACCACGGCGGCAGCGTTCAGTTCGAACGGACGGTCACCGGCTGCCCGCTCGCGCCCGCTTCCAGCAGCGCGTCGATCAGCCGGTGCACCTTCAAGCGCCTCGCGCCCGCTGATCATCGGCTCGCGCTTCTGGTCGAGCGCATCGAGGAAATCCGCGATCGCGGCCCGGTGCCAGTCGTTCGGGAACGCCATCGGGTCGGCGCCGGTGCCGCCTCCGCCGTATTCGGTTTTCAGCTCGGTGACTCGCCCGTCGTGATGCGCCACGACGAGATCGCTGCCGACGAGCGAAGCGGTCGCCTTCTCGCCGATGATCTCGATGCGCTCCGGAAAGCCCGGATAGGCCGCGGTCGTCGCGTCGATGGTGCCGATCGCGCCGCTCTCGTAGCGGACGCACGGCCGCGACCAGATCCTCGGTTTCCATGCGGTGCACGCTTGAGGTCATCGCATAGCCGCGCACCTCGGCGATCGGGCCGGCAAGGCTCAGCATCAGGTCGAGCGTGTGGATGCCTTGCGTGATCAGCACGCCGCCGCCGTCGCGCGCTTTGGTGCCGCGCCCTTCCACGTCGTAGTAGCTCTGCGGCCGCCACAGCCGGATCACGGTCGAGCAGTTGACGATCCTGCCGAGCTCGCCCGCGCGCAGCATCTCGCGCAGCTTGAGCGCCGGCCGGGCGGAAGCGATGCTGCAGCATCACGCCGAGCGTCACGCCGGCCTTGCGCGGCCGCCTCGACCAGCGCGAGCGCGCGCTCGGTCGGTGATCTCCAGCGGCTTCTCCAGCAGGATATGCTTGCCGGCCGCGGCGCACTTGCGCACCAGATCGAGATGCGTGTTCGGCGGCGTGAGGATTTCGACGCAATCGATGCTCTTGTCGGCCAGGATCGCGTCGAGACTGCCGGCGAGCGGGAACGGAAATTTCTCGCCGAACGCCTTGCGCCGCGCCTCGCTCGGGCTGAACGCCGCCACGACCTCGACGCGGTCCTTCAGGTCGACCAGGCTTTTGGCATGCGGCGTGACCGCCATGCCGAGGCCGATGATGGCGATGCGATGCTTGGGCATGTTTCTTGTCCCTGGAAAAATCAGAAGCCGAACAGCGTCGCCGGATTGTCGACCAGCATCTTGCGCCGCGTCGTCTCGTCCATCCAAACGCTCATGAGGTCGAGCCACGCGGCGTCGTCCGGGCGTTGCTCGAGGGTCAGCGCCGCGTGCGGCCAATTGCTGGCCCAGATCAGCCGATCCGGCGCCTTGCGCACGAGCAATGCGACGAGCGGAGCAAGGTCGTCATAGTTCGGCGGCCCGGAGCGCGAAGAATCGTAAGGAGAAGCGATCTTCACATAAGTCGCGCCCGCTCTCGACCAGTCGCATCAGAACGGCGACGCCGGGATGATCGACGGGCACCGGGTCCAGAAATTTGCCGATGTGATCGATGATCAGCTTTCCGGGCAGACGCGCGATCTGCGCCTCGTGCTCGGGCAGCGTGCGGCCATCCATCTCGATGTCGGTGAACCAGTCGAGTTCCTGCGCGCGCGCCGCCATGCGGTCGAGCTTGTCCAACGGCAGCACGCCGCCGGGAAGCGCACGAAACTTGAATGCCGCGCATGCCGCCCATCGAGAGCCGCTCCAGTTCGCCGTCCGGCTCGTCGCCCGTCACCATCGCGACGCCGCGCGCGCTCGGCGCCCATCGCGTCGATGGCGGCGAGCGTGCAGGAATTGTCGGCACCATAGGCCGTCGGCTGCACCACGACCGTGCGCGCGATGCCGAGGCGCGCGCGGACGCCAGATAGTCCCGCAGCAGCCCGGGCGGCGGCGGCGCGATCGCGGTCGGCGCCAGCGGATAGGCCGGATCATAGACATGCATGTGGCAGTCGCAGGTGCCGTGCGGCACGCGGTTTTCGGTCTCGTCTCGTACGGGCATTGGTGGATTCTCAATCTCACTGCAACGCGCGGATCGCGCCGCGCAGTTCGGCGAGGCCCTTGAGCCGGCCGATGCCGGTGTAGCCGGGATTGATGCGCGTCTTCTCGATGTCGTCGAGCATGCGGTGGCCGTGGTCCGGGCGGAACGGGATGCGCCAGGCGTCGTCGCGCTTGCGGTTCTCGGCGAGCAGCACGCGCAGCACGTCGATCATGTTCACGTCGCCGTCGAGATGATCGGACTCGGTGAAGCTGATGCTCTTGCGCGCTGTCGTCGATCACGGTCGCGCGCAGATGCGCGAAATAGATGCGCGGCGCGAAATCCATGCGCCATCGCCACCACATCGTTGTCCGGGCGGCGCCCGAGGCTGCCGACGCAGAAGCAGATGCCGTTCGCCTGCGATGGCACGGCCTTGAACAGCGCCTCGTAGTCGGCGCGCGGTCGAAGCGATGCGCGGCAGGCCGAAGATCGGCCGCGGCGGATCGTCCGGATGCAGACGTGAGCCGCACGTCGAGCTGCTCGGCGACCGGCGTGACCTTTGCGAGGAATGCCGCCACGTTGGCGCGCATCTTCGTCCGGCGTGATGCCGCCGATACGACTGGCGATGCGCTCGCGGAACGCATCGAGGTTCTGCGAGAAGGTCGTCGCGCCCGGCAGTCCGGCCGAGATGTTCCTGGTCAACAGCTCCGCTTCGCTTTGCGACAACGCGTCAGCCACCTTGCGGGCGCGCGCACGCGTGCCTTCGTCGTAATCGGCCTCCGCGCCCTTGCGCTTGAGCACCACCAGGTCGAACGCCGCGAAGCGGTCGTAGTCGAAGCGCAGCGCGGTCGCGCCGGTCGGCACGGGATAGTCGAGATCGGTGCGGGTCCAGTCGACCACCGGCATCACGTTGTAGCAGATCGTGCGGATGCCTTCGGCCGCGACCGCGCGCATGCTTTCGATCCAGACCTCGATTGCGCGCTTCGCGCCGGCGCCTTCGCGCTGGATGTCGTCCGGCACCGGAATGCTTTCGACCACGGTCCATTTCAGCGGCGAGCGGCCGGGCGGCGTGTTCTCGATGATGGCCTTGCGCTCGGCGACGGCCTTCTGCGGCCAGACCTCGCCCGGCGCATATTGATGCAGCGCGCTGACGATCTCGCGTCGCGCCGGCCTGGCGGACATGATCGAGCGTCACCGGATCGTCCGGCCCGTACCAGCGCCATGCCTGTCTCACGCCGCCGCTCCGTTGCGCGTTTCCGATTCGCCATCGAACATGGCTGGGTACTTCGCGGCAAGCCGTGGCAGCGAGGAGAGAATTTCGCGCAAATGGGTCTGCATGGCGCTGGCCGCCGCCGCGCCGCTGCCCGCCGCGATGCCGTCGAGCACCGCCTTGTGCTGCGCGATCAGCCGCCGCATCGGCGTCGCCTCGGGCAAGCTCAGGAAGCGCACGCGGTCCATCTGCGCCTTGGCGGATTCGATCACCTTCCAAGCATACGCACAGCCGCTCGCGGCCGCGAGCGAGCGGTGGAATTCCTCGTCGAGCACGAAGAACGCTTCCGGGTCGTCGGCCTTGGCGGCCTTGCGCTGCTCGGCGATCAGCGATTTGAGCGCCGCGAGGTCCGGGTCGCTGATGCGGCGCGCTGCCTCGCGCGCGATCGCGCATTCGACCGCCTCGCGCACGAAGCGCGCATTGGTCACCGCCTCGGTCGAGATTTTCATCACGAACGTGCCGCGCTGCGGGAGCACGCGCAGCAGTCCGTCTTCGCTGAGCTTGATGAAGGCCTCGCGCACCGGCTGCCGGCTGACATCGAGCCGCGAGGCGATATCCTGTTCGGACAGCGCCTCCCCCGGCTTGAGGTGCATGGTGACGATCGCGGAGCGCAGCGTGCGGAACACTTGCTCGGAAATCGAGGGCGAGCGCCGCGCGCCGCGATGGGCAGGCGTGGGCGTGCGGGCGTCGAGCCGCAGGGCGTATTGCGTCACCTGATCTTCCATACTACCATTTCAGTCCAGAAGGACCGCAAAAGCAACAGGGACGTGCAGTCCCGGACCCCAACGAGTGGAGGACACCATGCTTCGTCGCCTCGCCGCCGCGGCCATCGTTGCCGCCGCATTTGCCATCCCGGCTCATGCCGCGGATTTCACCCTCAACGTCAATACGGCGCTCACCGTCGACGACCCGCTGTTCAAAGGTCTCGAAGTGTTCCGTGACAATGTCGCGAAAAGCTCGAACGGCAAGATCGAGATCAAGCTGTTCCCGGGCTCGCAGCTCGGCCCCGACGAGGACGTGCTGGAGCAGGCACGCGCGGGCGCCGGCGTCGCGGTCGTGGTCGATGGCGGACGGCTCGGCGCTTATGTGAAGGAGCTTGGCATTCTCGGCGCGCCGTACGTGGCGAAGGACTTCGACGAGCTGCGCAAGCTGGTCACATCGCCGCTGTTCGAGGAATGGGTCGGCAAGCTGCGCACTGCCTCCGGCCATCAGATTCTGTCGTTCAACTGGTTCCAGGGTCAGCGCCACCTGCTGACCAACAAGCCGGTGACGAAACCGGCAGACCTCAACGGCGTGCGCATGCGCACGCCCGGCGCGCCGGTATGGCTCGAAACCGTGCGCGCGCTCGGCGCCACGCCGACCCCGATGCCTTGGGCCGAGGTGTACTCCGCGATGCAGCTCAAGGCGATCGACGCGGTCGAGGCGCAGCACCCGGCCTCGTTTGGAGCCAAGCTTTACGAGCAGGTGAAGTTCATCACCAAGACCGGCCATATCAACCTGATCACGGGCCTCGTGGGATCGCGCATCTGGTTCGACAAGCTGCCGGCCGACCTGCAGAAGCTGCTGCGTGACGAAGCGCTCAAGGCCGGCGACATCGCGTCGAAAGGCACGATCAACTCGCTCACCCGCTATGAGGCGCAGTTCCGCGAGAAGGGCGTGACCGTCGCAGAGATCGACACGACGCCGTTCCGCGAGTCGACCAAGGCGGTCTACGACAAGCTCGGCTACGGCGACGTGCGCAAGCAGGTGGAAGCGGTGCTCGCGAAGTAGTTTCCCGGTGCACGATCGTCTCACCAGAACTCGAAGAAGGCCTCGCGATGGCCTTCTTCGCCACCACGGCATTTCTTGTCTTCCTCGGCGCGCTGACGCGCACCGCGGGATATCCGCTGATCTGGGCGATCGACATCGCGCAAATGTCGTTCGTGTGGGCCTGCGTGCTCGGCGCCGACATCGCGCTCAAGCGCAATGCGCATATCGAGATCGACATCCTGGTGCGGACCTTTTCGCGCGAGGTGCGGCGTGTCCTTGCGATCGTCTTTCTCGTGATGATCTCGGTGTTTCTCGCAACGCTCGTATGGCTCGGCATCAAGCTGACGCTGCTCAATCTCGAACGCCCGCTCGGCGATGTCGGTATCAGTTACGGCTATGTCACGTCGGCGATCCCGGCCGGCGCATTCCTGATGCTGCTGACCGCGCTGCGCCGGTTATGGCGCGGCCTGCGTGGGCAGGAAACGCTCTCGCTTGAAGGCCGTGATGGGACCGTCCTGTGAGCGGCACACTGACTATCCTGTTCCTTGTGCTGATGTTCCTCGGCATGCCGGTCGCCTTCGCGATCGGCTGCTCGGCGTTCCTGTTTTACGTGTTCGGGCCGGTGCCGGCCTCGATTTCGGTGCAGCGGATCGCCTCGGTCACGCAATCCTTCCCGCTGCTCGCCGTGCCGCTGTTCGTGTTCGCCGGCCACCTGATGAACGAGGCCGGGATCACGTCGCGCCTGATCAAGCTGTCGACCGTGCTGACCGGCTGGATCGCGGGCGGGCTCGCGCAGGTCGCGATCGTGCTCTCCGCGCTGATGGGCGGTGTGTCGGGCTCGGCGGTCGCCGAAGCCGCCATGGAGGCGCGCATCCTCGGGCCAGCCATGCTCAAGGCCGGCTACACCAAGGGATACACCTGCGCGACCATCGCGGTCGGCGCGCTGATCACCGCGACTATCCCGCCGAGCATCGGGCTCATCCTCTACGGCTTCATGGGCAACGTCTCGATCGGACAACTGTTTGCCGGCGGGATCATTCCCGGCCTGCTGATGACCGTGTTCCTGATGTTCACCGCATGGGTGATTGCGCGCAAACGCGGCTACAAGCCCGCTACCGATCGCCTGCCGACCGCTTGGGAAGTGATTTCCAATTTCTGGGACTGCAAGTGGGCGCTGCTGTTTCCCATCTTTCTCATCCTCGGCATCCGCTACGGCATATTCACGCCGTCGGAAGCCGGCGCGTTCGCGGTCGCCTATGCGATATTCATCGGCTTCTTCGTTTATCGCGAACTGACCTGGCACAAGCTGATGGAGTCGCTGCGCCAGAGCATGATCGACAACGGCATGATCATGCTGATCATCATGTTTTCGGCGATGATCGGGTACATGATCACGCTGGAAGGCGTGCCGCAGGCGGCGACCAATTTTCTCGTGTCGATCAGCAGCAACCCGCAGGTCCTGATGCTGCTGCTGGTCGCGTTCATCACGGTGCTCGGCATGTTCCTCGAAAGCACCGTGATCGTGCTGCTGCTCACGCCGATCCTGGTCCCGTCATCACCAAGGTCGGCATCGACCCGGTGCACTTCGGCCTCGTCATGATGACCACCGTGACGCTCGGCGGCATGACGCCGCCGGTCGGCGTGGCGATGTACACGGTTTGCGGGATGCTCAACTGCTCGATGGACGAGTACACCCGCGAGGCGATCCCGCTGCTCGCAACCGTTCTCGTGCTGGTCGGGATCCTGATCTACTTTCCGTGGCTCGTGCTGGTGCTGCCGCAGCTAATCTTCTAGCGAGTGGATATCCTCAGGCCCATATTGGTCAGGCCACTTGATCACCCTGCCCTTGCCCGCATAAGGTCCCGGCCGGAAACTGCGGAAAAAGCGGACGGGAGGATTTCGCGCATGCCGTTTCAGGCAGTCGCGACGCAACGACTTTACGAGCAGGTCGCCGGCCAAGTCACTGACTTGGTCGCGCGCGGTGAGTTCAAGCCGGGCGACCGCCTGCCGCCGGAGCGCGATCTCGCCAAGCTGCTCGGCGTCAGCCGCCCCACCGTGCGCGAAGCCATGATCGCGCTGGAGATCGCGGGTCTCGTCGACGTGCGCGTGGGCGCCGGCGCATTCGTCACCGACAAGGCCAAGAACGGCACGAATGGCTCCGCAAACGGTCGCCTGTTCGAAGGCGCAGGCTCCTCGCCGCTGGAACTGATCGCGGCGCGGCGCACCATCGAGCCGGAGGTGGCCGCACTCGCGGCGAAACTCGCAAGCCCCGCGGAGATCGCCGCCATCGCGGAGACGATCGCGATGATCAGCGCCGCGCAGGACACACCGGAGCACCGCGCCGCCGATCACCTGTTTCATGTGCGCGTCGGGCTGGCGAGCCACAATGCGGTGCTGACTGCGATCGTCGATGAATGCTGGGCCGACATGTATTCACCGATGTTCGAGCGCATGGGCGCGATCACCGGGCTGATTGCATCGCGTTGCAGCCCGCATCAGCGCGACAAGACCAACATCGAGCACGGCGATGTCTATCGCGCCATCGCGGTACATGACCCGGACGCCGCACGGGCCGCCATGGACCGTCATCTCCAAGGCGTCGAGCGCATCCTTCACGAGGGCGATGCCGCCGAGTCCGAGCCGCACCTGCGTGTGGCGAAGGTGGTTGCATGAACAAGCCGCAGCGCGCCGCTCCCCTCACCGCCCCGCTGATCTATGCCGACCGGCTGTTCCCGGTCGACTTTGCGATCGCGCGCGGTCGCACGCCGGCTCTATGCCGAAGTACGCGACCTGCCGATCGTCTCGCCGCACGGCCACACCGATCCGCGCTGGTATCGCCGAGGATGCGCCTTTCCCCGATCCGGCGCGGCTGTTCGTGACGCCCGACCACTACATTTTCCGCATGCTCTACAGCCAGGGCGTCACGCTGGAACAGATGGGCATCGCGCGGAAGGACGGCGGCGCGGTCGAGACCGACGCGCGCAAGATCTGGCGCACCTTCGCGGAGCGCTATTATCTCTTTCGCGGCACGCCGACGCGGCTGTGGCTCGATCAGGCGTTTGCCGACCTGTTCGGCATGACGGTGCGGTTGTCGGCCGAAACCGCCGACCATTATTTCGATCACATCAGCGAGTGCCTCGCCACGCCGGAATTCCGGCCGCGCGCGCTGTTCGAGCGATTCAAGATCGAGGTCATCGCGACGACCGAAAGCCCGCTCGACCCGCTGGCGCACCATGACGCCATCAAGGCGTCCGGCTGGAAGGGCCGCGTCGTCACCGCCTACCGGCCCGATCCGGTGGTCGATCCGGAGTTCGACGGCTTCAAGGCCAACATCGAGGCGTTCGGCAACCTCACCCGCTGCGACACGTTTTCCTGGCACGGCTATCTCGAAGCGCATCGGCTGCGGCGCGCCTATTTCAAGCAGCACGGCGCGACCTCGACCGACCACGGGCACCTCTCGGCGCAAACCGTCGACCTGCCGCAGGCGGATGCCGAGCGGCTGTTCGCCAAGATCATGTCGGGCGAATTCACCGAGGGCGATGCGGAGTTGTTCCGCGCGCAGATGCTGACCGAGATGGCGCGCATGTGCCTCGACGACGGGCTGGTGATGCAGCTCCATCCCGGTTCGCTGCGCAACCACAATCCGGCGGTGCATGCCAAGTTCGGCCGCGACATGGGCGCGGATATTCCGACGCGTACCGACTATGTGCGCGCGCTGAAACCCCTGCTCGACCGCTTCGGCAACGAGCCCGACCTGACCTTGATCCTGTTCACGCTCGACGAGACCGCCTACTCGCGCGAGCTTGCGCCGCTCGCGGGCCATTACCCGATCCTGCGGCTCGGTCCGGCGTGGTGGTTCTACAACTCGCCGGAGGGCATGCGCCGCTTCCGCGAGCTCACGACCGAAACGGCCGGATTCTACAATACGGTCGGCTTCAACGACGATACGCGCGCGTTCTGCTCGATCCCGGCGCGGCACGATGTGGCGCGCCGCGTCGACTGTGCCTACCTCGCCGAGCTGGTGGTGAAGCACCTGCTCGACGAGGACGAAGCGCGCGAGGTCGCGCGCGATCTTGCGTATAATTTGGCGAAGAAAGCCTACAAGCTCTAGCCGGCACGAGGCCGGCGGACGGACGTAAAGAAACCAGCAGGGAGAAGATGAAATGATCAACAGACGTGAATTGCTAGGAACGACAGCCGCAGCGCTTGCGGTCTCCGGTCTCGGCGCGGGCGCCACGCTCGCGCAAGCCAAGCTCGTCCTCAAGGCGACCGACGTGCATCCGCTCGGCTATCCGACCGTGGAAGCCGTCGTGCGCATGGGCAAGCGGCTCGAAACCGCCACCAACGGGCGCGTCAGCATCCAGATGTTCCCGTCGATGCAGCTCGGCGGCGAGAAGGAAATGATCGAGCAGGCGCAGGTCGGCGCACTGCAGATCGCGCGCATCAGCCTCGGCCCAATGGGTCCGCTGGTGCCCGAGCTCAACGCCTTCAACCTGCCCTTCGTGTTCCGCGACGTCGACCACATGACCAAGGTCGTGAGCGGGCCGATCGGCGACGAGATGCTCAAGAAGCTCTCGGACCATCCGACCGCGAACCTGATCGGTCTGTGCTGGATGAACGGCGGCGTGCGCAACGTCTACAACAGCAAAAAGCCGATCAAGACGATGGACGACTTCAAGGGTCTGAAGATCCGCATGATGGGCAATCCGATCTTCGTCGACACCATGAACGCCATGGGCGGCAACGGCGTCGCAATGGGCTAT
Organism: uncultured Alphaproteobacteria bacterium; assembly: GCA_963800695.1. Taxonomy (GTDB): domain Bacteria; phylum Pseudomonadota; class Alphaproteobacteria; order Rhizobiales; family Xanthobacteraceae; genus PALSA-894. Next base: position 79,288 of record CAWDCA010000006.1, read on the forward strand.
GACCAGCTCATCAACGCGCTGCAAACCGGCGTCGTCGATGGCGCCGAGAACAACGAGCCGAGCTACGCGTCGGGCCAGCACTATCGCTACGCAAAGTACTACTCGATGACGCAGCACCTGATCATTCCGGAAATCCTGGTGTTCTCGAAGCGCACCTGGGGCACGCTCTCCAAGGAAGACCAGGACCTGATCATGAAGGAAGCCAAGGCCGCCCAGAAGGAGCAGTGGACGCTCTGGGGCGACATGGAAAAGAAGTCGATCGAAGACATGAAGGCGAACGGCGTCGAGATCGTGAAGCTCGACAACACCGCGATGGCGGACGCCGTGAAGAAGGCGGTCTACGAGAAGCACGCCAAGGCGCTGATCCCGTTCATCGAGCGCGTTCAGGCCGTGAAGTAAGAGGCTGCTGCGGATAATGGGCCGGCGCTGATCGCAGCGCCGGCCCGCTCTCTTGGGGAAGGGAACGGGGGATGAAGGCTCACTACATCCGCGCGATGGATGTGCTGCATCGACTCTGCATGATCATCGCCGGGTTCTGCCTCGTGGCGATCACGCTGATGATCCCGTGGGGCGTCTTCACGCGCTACGTGCTCAACTCGGCCTCGTCATGGCCCGAGCCGATGGCCGTGCTGATGATGATCTGGTTCTCGTTCCTCGCCGCCTGCATCTGCTATCGCGAAAACCTGCACATCGGCGTCGCCGTCATCCCGATGATGCTCGAAGGCAAGGCGAAGACCGCGATCGGCTGGCTCATCGAAATCTGCATGATGGGCACCAACCTGTTCATGTTCTGGTGGGGCATCAAGCTCTGCCAGACCACATGGTATCAGGCGATTTCGGACTTTCCCTGGTACTCGGTCGGCGCGTCCTACCTTCCTGTCCCGATCGGCGGCCTGATCACGGCGCTGTTCGTCATCGAGCGGCTGTGGACCTCAAAACTGTTCGAGGAGCCCTCCGACGACGCCATCTCCCAGATCAGCACCGAGTAAGCCGCCATGGACATGCTCATCCTGATCGGCAGCTTCTGTGTGCTGTGCCTGCTCGGCATGCCGGTCGCCTACGCGTTGGGTCTTGCCGCGATCACCGCGGCGCTGTGGGTCGATCTGCCGCTCGAAGCGATCATGCTGAAGACCTCCGACGGCATGGACGATTTCGCGCTGCTTGCGATCCCGTTTTTCATTCTCGCCGGCGGCATCATGGCCGAAGGCGGCATGGCGACGCGCATCGTCAACCTCGCCAAGGTATTCGTGGGGTTCATCCGCGGCGGGCTGGCGCTGGTGAACATCCTCGCGTCCACCTTCTTCGGCTGCATCTCGGGCTCCTCGGTCGCCGACACGGCGGCGATCGGCTCGGTGATGATCCCGCAGATGATCAAGGCCGGTTATCCGCGCCTGTTCGCCGTCAACGTGACGATCGCTGGCTCGCTCCAGCCGCTGCTGATTCCTCCCTCACACAACGCGGTGATCTATTCGCTCGCGGCCGGTGGCACGATCTCCGTCGCGCACCTGTTCATCGCCGGCATCATACCGGGCTTGATGCTCGGCCTGTCGCTGATGATCCTGTGCTTCTACATCGCGCGGCGCGACAACTTCCCCAAGGGAGAAGTGATCCCGCTGCGCCAGGCGATCAAGATCGCGGGCGAAGCGTTCTGGGGGCTCGTCACCGTCATCATCATCATCGGCGGCATCCTCTCCGGCATATTCACGCCGACCGAGTCCGCCGCGGTCGCCTGCATCTATTCGTTCCTCGTCACGATGTTCATCTATCGCGATTACAAATGGAGCGAATTGCCGCTGCTGGTCGGGCGCGTCGTGCGCACCGTCGGCATGGTCATGATCATGATCGGGTTCTCGATCGCCTTCGGTTACATGATGGCGATCATGCAAATCCCCGCGAAGGTGACGGCGTTCTTTGTCTCCGTCTCCAGCGATAAATACATGTTCCTGTTCCTGATCAACATCCTGCTGCTGGTGTTGGGCACGTTCATGGACCTCGCGCCGATGCTGCTGATCTGCACGCCGATCTTCCTGCCCGTGGTGAAGATGTTCGGCATCGATCCAGTGCACTTCGGCATGATCATGATCCTCAATCTGGGCATCGGGTTGCTGACACCGCCGGTCGGTCCAACACTTGTTGTCGGGTGCGCTATCGGCAAGGTGACGATGGAGGCCGTTTCAAAAAGCATCATGATCTTCTACATCCCGATGCTGATCGTGCTGGTGCTTGTCACATACATTCCAGCGCTATCGCTCTGGCTGCCGAACCTGCTGCTCGGCAAGTGATGGAGCGGCTGAACGCAAGGGCGCTCGGCCAGCTTCCAGCAGATGTCGCGCGCCCGCGCTACGACCGGGGCGCGCTCGCCACCGGCATCGTCCACCTCGGCGTCGGCGCATTCCAGCGCGCGCACCAGGCGATGTACACCGAGGCCGTGCTCAACGCGGGGGAGCTGCACTGGGGCATCGTGGGCGCGAGCCTGCGTTCGCCCGCAGCGCGCGATGCGCTCAAGCCGCAGGACAATCTCTACACGCTTGCGGTTCGAGGCGCGGAGGGAGAGCGGCTGCAGGTGATCGGCGCGATCAAGGACGTGCTGGTCGCGCCGGATAACCCCGAAGCCCTGCTGCGCGCGATGTGCGACCCGGCCGTGAAGATCGTCACGCTCACCGTTACCGAGAAGGGCTACTGCTACGATCCGGCAACGGCGGCGCTCGACGAAACCCATCCCGACATCGTGCACGACCTCGCCAATCCCGCGCACCCGCGCTCCGTACCGGGCTTCCTGGTCGAAGCGCTGCGGCGGCGGCGTGAAGCGCGCGTGCATTCGTTCACGGTGTTGTGCTGCGACAACCTTCCACACAATGGCCGCACGGTCGCGGCGATCGTGACGCGTTTTGCGGCGCTGCGCGATACCGCGCTTGCCGGCTACATCGCCAACGAGGTCGCGTTCCCTTCCACGATGGTCGATCGCATCACGCCCGCGACCACGCCGGACGACCGCGCCTCGATCTCGGGCTCGCTCGGCCTCGACGATGCCACGCCGGTCGTGACCGAGCCGTTCAGCCAATGGGTCATCGAGGATCGGTTTCCGCAAGGCCGCCCCGACTGGGGAATCGCGGGCGCCGAGTTCGTGACCGATGTGGCGCCGTACGAGAACATGAAGCTGCGGCTGCTCAACGGCAGCCATTCGACGCTGGCGTATTTGGGTTATCTCGCCGGCTACGAGACCGTTTCCGACACCATGAAGGACGCAAACTACCGCCGCCTTGCCGAAGGCGTGATGGACGATGCCGCCGCCACGCTGAAGATGCCACCGGGCGCCGATGTCGCGGCCTACAAGCGCGCGCTGATGGAACGCTACGCCAACCCGGCGCTGCGTCACCGCACGTGGCAGATCTGCATGGACGGCTCGCAGAAACTGCCGCAGCGCCTGCTCGGCTCGATCCGTGACCGGCTTGGCGCGGGCGCGCCGATCGATCGGCTCGTGATGGGTGTCGCAGGCTGGATGCGCTACGTGACCGGGATCGACGAGCAGGGGAAGCCGATCGACGTGCGCGATCCGCTGTCGGCGCGGCTGCGCGCGATTGCCGATGAGGCGGGACCGGTGGCGGAGCGTCTCGCCCCGGCGCTGCTCGAGGTGCGCGAGATTTTCGGCGCCGAGCTTGCCGCCGATCCGCGCTTCCGTGCGGTGGTGATTGATGCGCTGTCGCGCATTATTGCGAAAGGCGCGAAGGCGGCTGTTGCCGAAATTTAGGCCGCGTTCGCGGCGCTCGTCTTCGCCACCAGTGCGGCGATCGAGGTCTTGTCGAGGGCCTCCATGAACGCCGCGATGCCGCGCCCGATGGTGCGGTCGAGTTCGCGCTCCACCGCCGAGACCGGCGCGTCCGACATCATCTGGCCGAGCGGACCGCACGCCTTGAAGCGTGGCTCGATGGCGCGGATCACCTGACCCACGCGGATCGCGCCCGGCGCGCGGGCGAGGCGCACGCCGCCATGCGGCCCGCGAATGGTCTGCACCAGTCCGGCCTTGGTGAGCGTCTTGATCAGCTTGAAGATGTTCTGCTCGGTGATGCCGGTCACCGCCGCGATGGTCGCGACCTTGGCGAGCGCCGGGTGCTGCACGGCGCAATGTGCGAGCACACGCAAGGCGTAACGGCTCTGCTCGGTCAGTCGCATAGATTGAAATTATTCCAATCTATGAAGTCACGCAAGCAACGCCGCCGCGTATTCGCCGCTACGGCCGATCGACGGCACGGCGGCGCAGGAAATTCGGGATCAGGGTCAGGATCGCCAGCAGGCTGAGCCCACAGACGAGGAAGAACACCGCGCGCGGATGGCCCGCGTCCAGCACCCAGCCAAACAACAGCGGCGCGATGATGCCGCCGATGTTGAAGCCCGTGGTGACGAAGCCGAACACCTTGCCGAACTGACCCTCCGGCGTCACCGCGCGCACGATCATGTCGCGCGAGGGCTGCATCAAGCCGTTCACGAAGCCGTTCAGCGACATCACGACCAGCAGCAGCGCAAAGCCAAGATCCGCGATGCCGATCACCGCGCCGGTCAGCGCGATCCCGAGAAACGAGCCGGCCGCGATCCATTCGGGGCGGCCGACGCGGGCGGCCACAACGCCGCCGGCCAGAACGCCGAATGCGCTCAGCATCAGGTTCGCGGTCAGGGCCGTGTTGGCGATGCCGATCGGCGTGCCATAAGCCTCGTGCAGCGCGACGGCCGAATAATTCTGCACGCCGGTGGTCGAGAACGTGATCATCACGAAGAACAGAAGGTTGAGCAGGATCGGTCCGGACAGCAGCAACGACCAGCCGCCCTTGTCCTTTTCCTTGCCGGCGGTCCGCACCGGCTTTGGCGGCGCCTGGAACAGCGCGGCAGGCTGAGCCACCAGCGCGATCGCGACGATCAGGCCCATCATCGACGCCGCGACGAAGGCCCCCTGCCAGCCCAGCACGCCTTGCAGGATCAGCATGGTCGCCGGCGTCACGGCGGTTCCCAGGAAGCCCGCAAAGATATGCAGCGAGAAGGCCTGCGGCGCGCGCTCCTGCGACACGAGTTGCGAGAGGATCGCGTAGTCCGCCGGATGGTAGACGCCGTTCGCGATACCAAACACGGCGAACATGGCGACCAGGAGCCAGAACGACGGGAATCAAGTCCGACGACCGCCAGGCAAATCGCGCCGAGCACGAGGCCTGAGACCAGCACCGAGCGCGCGCCGATCCGGTCGACCAGAAAGCCCGCCGGCGTCTGGCACAGCGCGGTTGTGACATTGAATGCGGTCAGCGCGAATCCAAGCTGCGTATAGCTCACGCCATAGAATTCACGGATGAACGGAAACAGCGGCGGCAGTACCAGAATGTAGAAATGGCTGACGAAATGCGCCGCGCAGACGAGCGAAATGATGCGGGTGTCGGTCGCGCGAACGCCGCCCGAGATTTCGGTGATCTGTGTCATGCTTGGCGAAGCGTTTCGTTCCCGGCGAGACGGGCTCGCTTGGCGACCTTATAGGGGCTTGCCGCGCGTTGCGCACGAGGCGGGGTCACCGGCATGCGGACCATGCGCCCGGCGCATGAGTGCGTTACATCATCGTGCCAAGGCCTGTTCAAGCACGGGACTGCCGCACATCCTGGCGGGGGACAAGATCATGACCACGGACGGCCGCGGTGCGGCGCAGCCCTACCGGGTGCGCGTCGGCAATGTCTGGTACTGGGTCGATCCCACGGTGCCGGCGAACGCGATCGAGCCTGGCGATACCGTGGTCATCTATCCGGTTGCGGGCGAAATCACGCTGGCAATCGTGCGGAGCCCGTTCGATGAATCGCAAGCCTCCGGCCTGTCGCGTTCTCAACACTGGAAGGCGAGCACTTCGCGCTCCCGCGGCGGGATATCGCGGCGCTGCATCTTGCGGCGCCGGACGACCAGCAGACATAGGCGCGGCGGCGGCACTTGCACGTCGGCCGCCACTTCCGCATCATCGGCGCCAAACAAACCGTCCGGGGAGGGACGCCATCCACATGCTCCGAACCATCACAAGTGGGCTGCTTGCGCTTATCGCGCTGACTGCGCCCGTAACCGCGCAATATCCCAACAAGCCGATCACCGTCATCGTGCCGTTCGCGGCGGGCGGTCCGACCGACGTCGTCACGCGTCTCGTCGGCGAGCACATGTCGCGCACGCTCGGCCAGACAGATCGTGGTGGAAAACGTCGGCGGCGCCGGCGGGACTATGGGCATGACCCGCGCCGCGCAGGCCGCATCCTGATGGCTACACGATCGCGGTCGGCAACATGGGCACGCAGTCGGCGGCGCCCGCGCTCTATCCCAGCCTCAAGTACGATCCGGCGACGAGCTTCGCGCAGATCGGCATCGTCAATTACACGCCGCAGGCGATCGTCGCCAAGAAGAACATGGCGGCCGCCAATCTGAAGGAGTTTCATCGCGTATCCTGAAAACCAACAGCACGAAGCTGAGCTACGGCCACGCCGGCGTCGGCTCGATCTCGCACGTGTCGGGCCTGGTGTTCAACTCGAAGTTCGGCATCAAACCGACGCTGGTGCCCTATCGCGGCACCGGACCGGCGCTGCAACGATCTCGTCGGCGGCCAGATCGACTACATGGTCGATCAGTCGCTCAACGTGATCCCGCAGATCAAGGCCGGCACCATCAAGGCCTACGCGGTTGCGGCGCCGGCGCGGCTCGAGAGCCTGCCCGACGTTCCGACCACCAAGGAAGCCGGCGTCGATTTCATCTTCAGCGCCTGGAACGCGATGGTCGCGCCCAAGGGCACGCCGAAGGACATCGTCGCCAAGCTCGTGGACGCGCTGAGCAAGGCGCTCGACGATCCGGAGGTGACCAAGCGATACGTCGAGCTCGGCAGCACCGCGCCCGCAGGGCTGCCGACCGCGGCCCCGCCGGCTTGCAGAAGCTGGTGGAAAGCGAAGTCGCGCGCATCACGCCGGTGATCAAGGCGGCGGGCGTGGTCGCAAACTGACGCGGCCGTCAAGCCGCGGGCCGCTCGGCGCTGACATGCGGCTGACCGACGAAGAGCGCGCCATGCTGGCGGGCGAGCACGGGCGCGCGCGCCAATGGGCGATCCGCCACCAGATCGAGGTCGGCGAGTTTTTCGACGCGCCCGATTTCGTGCCGGTCGGGCAGGCGCATGTCATGGCCGACACCGAGAGCCTCGGCGAGGAGGGCGTGCGCTGGCTGGAAGACCTCGCCGCGCTGCCCCGCTGACGAGCGCCGCGTGCGCGTGCCCACGATCACCGATCCGCGCGGCGTCGACTTCGACAGCTACAAGCGGCTCGGGCAGACCGACGCCATGGCGCGAGATCGAGGCGCGCGCGATCCGCGCCTTCGAGGCGCTCGGCGTGCTGATGACCAACACCTGCATCAACTATCAGACGATCCTGCCGCCGGTGCGCGGCGAGCATCTCGCGATGGGCGACACCGGCGTCGTCATCTATTCGAACAGCGTGATGGGCGCGCGCAGCAATTTCGAGGGCGGGCCCTCGGCGCTCGCCGCCGGGCTGACCGGCCGCACGCCGCGCTACGGCTATCATCTCGACGCGCACCGCGCCGGGACGAGGCATTTCCACGTTGCCCACCAGCCGCGCGATCTCGCCGATTGGGGCGCGCTCGGCGGCATCGTCGGGCGCGCCACCAACAGCTATTGGGAGGTGCCGGTCGTCGCGCGGCATCGACGGCGCGCCCAATTCCGACGAGCTGAAGCATTTCGGCGCGGCGCTGGCGAGCTTCGGCTCGGTCGCGCTGTTCCACATGCCGGGCGTCACGCCGGAGGCGCCGACGCTCGATGCGGCGTTTCAGGGCCGCGCCATTCCCGGCCGCCGCGACCGATCGGCGAAGCGGAATTTCGAGCAGTTCTATCGCCGCTTATGCGGCGGCGGGCGACAAGGTCGACGTGGTGGTGTTCGGCGCGCCGCAACTCTCGCTGCATCGAAATGCGACCGGCTCGCCGGTCTGCTCGACGGCCGGCGCGTGCACGCGGAGACGACGCTGATCGTCACCACCTCGCCCGAGATCAAGTTCGCCGCCGACCGCATGGGGCTGACTCGCCGCATCGAGGACGCCGGCGGGATCGTCGCGGCGGGCATCTGCTTCTACCAGAGCTATGCGCGCGAGATGGCGGAGGCGAACGGCTGGCAGCGCCTGGTCACCAACTCGGCCAAGCTGGTCAACATCATCGCCGGCTACGGCTACAAGCCGACGCTGGCCAGCGACGGAACACTGCGTCGACTGCGCGGTCGCGGGGCGGATCGTCTGATGCCGATCATGCTCAAATGTCACAGCGGCATCGGCCCGGCCGTTACCGGCACCGCGCTGGTCGCGGACGACAATTTTTCGGCGCGCTACGATCTCGACCGCGATCAAGGGCATGTTTTCGCGGCCCGCCGCACAAGCTGCACGGCCAGAGCTACGTCGGCAGGATCCTGGTGCTGGTCACCGCCAAGGGCGGCGTCGCCTCGGCCTGGATGCTGCGCGAAATGGCGGCGCGCGGCATGGCGCCGAAGGCGATCATCTTCGACCGCGCCAACACGATCCTGGCGCAGGGCGCGGCGTTTGCCGGGATGACGATGGTCGACCGCTTCGAGGCGGGCGATCCGGCGGGGCTCATCCGGACCGGCGACGAGGTGCGGATCGAGCCGGACAAGGGCCTGGTGACGATCCTCAACCGCGACTGATCACCGGAACATATAAATCGGGCTGGTCCAGACGCGGTGGCCGTCTTCCTGCTGGACGCGGATGTAGAGCCGCGTATCGCCGTTGGGCCGCAGCTTGATCTTGCGCCGCAGGAGCAGGCGCGTCTCGCTCATCGCCTCGGGCAGCCGCTGCAGCGAAATCCTGCGACCGAGTCCGCCCGCATCGAAAACGCGCGGCTCGATGCCCACTTCGTTGATGGCAACTTCGCCGGACACGGGCGCGGTCTTGAACCGAAGTGTCCCGTCACCTTTCTCCAGCCACAGGTCGATTGCGCCATAGTTGCCGGTCGTCACCGCCTTCCACACCACGCGGCTATCGCTTTGCTCCTTGATGCCGCGATCGAGGTTCCAGTTGTTGATGACGGCCGTGCGCAGGATGCGATTGCCCTGGATTGTGAGCTCACCATCCCACGTCGTGGTGCGTGCACGCCCGCGATACTCCGCACCCTCGTAGACAAGGCGCACGCGATTACCGCCCTTGGCGTACGGCCGCACGGTTTCGATCAGGTCGAGACCGTCATGGATATCGAGCCGTTCGATCGGCGCGGAGCCGCGACGTCGATGACGAGTTCGACCTCGTCGCCGCTGACACGCGCGATATCGCCCATGATAAGCCGCCGCGACTTTTCGGCGCGCGACGCGCCCAACGCGGGATCGCGCCAGAACACCTCGCCATCACTGGCAAGCTCGACTGACACATCGACGAACGCGCGGTTTCCTGTCGTCGCATAGTGCCGGCGCCGGCGCATCGACTCGAAGATCGCGTCCCGGTCGAGACGTTCGGCGAGGAAACACGTCAGCCCGCCCTGACTGCCGAAGAACGACGCGCCCGGATAGCAGGCGCCGGGCCGCCCTTTGTGCCCGTCCGAATTGCCAAAAATGCCGACGCGGAAATTCTTCTCGAACGCATCGTGCAGCAGCCACTCGAACGTGCCCCATGCCGAATGCACCTCGACCGCCGTCTCGAGCGTTCCGTCATGCGCATATTTGATGTCGGCGTAGCGCCCGCCGACATGCGCTGCGACCACGCAGTCCTTGCCCTTGAGCTTGTCGAACAGCTCGCGCGCGTCATGCGCGTCGCTTGTCTCGTCCACGATGTCGGACGCATCGGCGATCTGCGCATGCGAGGAACGATGGATGGCCTCGCCCTCGTGGCGGTAGTGCACGTTGCGGTCGCCGCCGACGGCGGTGTTGGCCGACCATTCATAGCCGGGGATGCAGACGAAGCGGCCCGGCTTGTCGAACTCCTTCGTCAGCGCGTTGAGTTCGCGCCAGAACGCGCCCGTGATCTGGAAGTCGTTGCCCTGATGGCCCATGACGTCGAGGTGCGCCTTGTCGCGGCCGAATTCGAAATATTCCCGCGCCGTGTTGGTGCCCAGCGTCTCGTTCGACTGGCCGTGCGTGTCGCCCCAGAAGTGCACCAGCGCGGCGTCGCGCGGCACGACGCGCAGCGGGTTGGAGCCACATAGCTCGTTGCCCGTTTCGTCCAGAACACGAACTGAAACCTCGCCCGGCTCCGCAGCGGACAATCCACCGATGACAGCGCCGAACTTGCCTTGTTGCAGGCGCACCGTGTCGGGCAGCCCGGCAATCGCACCCTCGGCGGCAAGCCGTACCGACCGCTCGACGCGATCTGACGGGTTGCCCCATTTGTCGTCGATCTTGAGCGCCAGCCGAAACGGCTCACCCGCGCGCACGCAGGTCGGCAGCAACGCGGCCCACGTCACGCCGGGGCCGGGCACGATCCTGATCTTTGGGCTCTCGGGCAGCGCGACGTAGTCATAGGTCGCGATCGCGTCCGCCAACACGTGGAACTCGAACTCGCTCTCGCAATAGGTCTGCACGCGAATACCGGGCGATCCGAAGCGCCGGTCGCCGAACCGGACGGTGATCGTGTCTCCCGGTGCAAGGAACTCCTTGACCACGCCGATATAGAGCGAGCGGCTCCAGGGCCGGATGTTCCGCTTGAACTCCCATTTGGTGTCGAGCGTCGCGCCGTTCGAGGCTTCGACTGTTGTGTAGCCTTGGCCCTTTCGGATCGGTGAACTGCACCGGGCCGAAGTCGGTCGCAAAGCGGAAGCCGATCTTGATCGACCCGGTGTCATCGACGCCGAAACGGCCCGCCGTATAGGTCAGCGTGAAGCTCTGGAGCGATCCGGCCTCAAAGCTCCCCGTGGGCTCAAGCGTGGCCGCGCCCATCAGGTCGGGCCGGTATTCGGAATAGGGCATGTGTGCGCATTCGAATGGGAGGACTGGGCGAGACGCGCAATTGACACCGAAATCGCGGCTTGCGGCAACTGCCGGGCTTGATAGCTTCGAGCGAGCCGGAAATGAGTTGATGACTCTCACTCGCGATTCGATTGCGCGACCCGCACAGCGCTCGCATACGGCGGGCGATTTCGCGCGCGAGGAGGTCGGCCTCGCGAATCGCAATTCCGGGCTGCCGCTCGAGGCGCTGCGTTACGACGTCACGCCGGCCGGGATGCATTTCCTGCTGACGCATTTCGATGTGCCGTTCGTGGCCTCGGCGCAGGACTGGCGGCTTGAGATCGGCGGACGCGTGCGAACGCCGCTCAGCTCTTTCGCTTGCCGACATCCAGCAGTTCCCGGCGAAGACATTGCGCGTGACGCTCGAATGCGCCGGCAACGGCCGCGCCAATCTGGTTCCGCGCTGGCAGACCCAGCCATGGGAATACGGCGCGGTCGGCACCGCGGAGTGGACCGGAACGCCGCTGCGCCATCTGCTGGAGCGAGCCGGGCTCGCGCCGGAGCGCGGTCGACGTGGCGTTTCTCGGCAGCGATCGCGGATTTGACGCCGGACGAGAACACGAGTTTGGCCGCAGTCTTAAGCCCGACGTTGCGATGAACGAGGACGTGCTGGTCGTCTGGGGGATGAACGGCGCGCCGCTCCCGCCGCAGCACGGCTTTCCGTTGCGCCTCGTGGTGCCCGGCTGGTATGGAATGGCGAGCGTCAAATGGCTCAAGCGAATCGAAGTGCTGGCGCAGCCGTTCGACGGCTACCAGCAAACGCCCAACTACCACTACCGGCAGAAGCGCGAAGACCCCGGGGTTCCCGTTTCCACCATGCGCGTGAAGTCGCTGATGGTGCCGCCCGGCATTCCGGACTGGTACACGCGCCACCGCATCGGTCGAGGCGGGGCCGGTCGAACTCACCGGCCGCGCGTGGTCCGGCGGCGGGCGTGCCGATCACGCATGTCGCGGTCGGCATCGATGGAACCTGGAGCGATGCCGCGCTCGATCCGCCGCAGGGCAAATATGTCTGGCGCGGCTGGCGCTTTGTCTGGCAAGCAACGCGCGGAGAGCACGTGCTGGAGTGCCGCGCCACCGATGCCAACGGCGACACCCAGCCGCTCGAACCGCCGTGGGACAGCGTCGGCTTCGGCAACAATGGCGTGCACCGCGTGCCCGTGACGGTGAGGTAGATGGCGGAAACACTGCAGGTTTCGCTGTGGCGCGGCGGCGCAGACGGCCGCTACGTCGACTACGAGGTGCCGATGCTGCAAAGTCAGACGGTGCTCGACGTCGTGACCTTCGTGCAGCGCAATCTCGACTCGACGCTGTCCTACCGCTTTGCCTGCCGCGTCGGCATGTGCGGCTCCTGCGCCATGACGGTGAACGGCCGCCCGCGCTGGACCTGCCGCACGCATGTCTCGAAAGTGGCGGCGGACGGGCGGCTCAAGATCGGGCCGCTGGAGAACCTGCCGGTCATCAAGGATCTCGCCGCCGACATGCGGCAGTTCTTCGAGAAATGGCAGGGCGCAAAAGGCCGTTTTGCGCCGTCGAAGACGCGCACCGATCCGATCGAGCGCATCCTGCCGGACAGCGCCCCTCGCCTCGCCGCAAATGCCGCCATCGAATGCATCAATTGCGGCGTCTGCTATGCGGCGTGCGATACGGTGCGGTGGAATCCCGACTATCTCGGCCCGGCCGCGCTCAATCGCGCCTGGACGCTGGTCAACGACGTGCGCGACGCCGGCAACATCGAGCGGCTCACCGACGATTTCGGCGAGCGGCGGCTGCCACGCCTGTCATTCGCACCAGTCGTGCCAGGAGCATTGTCCGCTGGCGCTCAACCCGACGGCGTCGATCGCGGGACTGAAGCGGCGCACCGCGCAGGCGTATCTGCGCGGCGAGATCAAGCCATGAACGTTCGGCTCTATGTTTGGCAGCGCGGGACGGCGGCGCTGATGGTGCCGCTGCTGCTGGTTCATCTCGCCGTCATTTTCTACGCGAGCCGCAAGGGCCTTTCCGCCGCCGATATTCTTGCGCGCACGCGCGGCAGCGTGGCCTGGGCGCTCTATTACGGCGTGTTCGTCGCGGCGATTTGCGTGCATGCGTCGATCGGCGTGCGCACGGTGCTGGCCGAGTGGACGCCCCTGCCCGCCCGCGCCGTCAATCCGGCTGCGATCCTGTTCGGGCTGCTGCTTGCGGTACTCGGGTTTCGCGCCGTCGTCGCCGTGGTGCTGCCATGAGCCTGCTGGCGCATCGTACGAGCCCGCTCTGGATCGCGTGCGCTGGTGCACCGGCTGTCCGGGCTGGCGCTGGCCATCTTCCTGCCGTTCCACTTTCTCGCGCTCGGGCTTGCGATCTCCGGCGAGGCGCGGCTTGAAAGCTTCCTGCGCTGGACCGATCAGCCGCTGGTGAAGCTCTCCGAAACGCTGCTCATCGGCCTGCTGGCGGTGCACATGCTCGGCGGCCTGCGGCTGTTGGTGCTGGAAAACTTCGCGTGGCGCGGCGGACAGGCGTGGCTCGCGCTCGCTGGCCATCGCCGCCGCCACGGTCGTCGCCGTCCTGTTTCTCGCCAGAGTGTTCTGAGCATGATCGAGCGGCGCAAGACCGACATCCTGATCCTCGGCAGCGGCGGCGCCGGGCTGTTCGCCGCCCTGCACGCGCACGCCGCGAACCCGAAGCTCGACATCACCGTCGCCACCAAGGGCCTGCTCGGCAAATGCGGCTGCACCCGCATGGTGCAGGGCGGCTACAACGTGGCGCTCAATCCGGGCGACTCCATCGAGCGCCATTTCATGGACACCATCGAGGGCGGCAAGTGGCTGCCCAATCAGGAGTTGGCCTGGACGCTGGTGACCAAGGCGATCGAGCGCATCACCGAACTGGAAAACGAGATCGGCTGCTTCTTCGACCGCAACCCCGACGGCACGCTGCACGGCAAGGCCTTCGCCGGGCCAGACCTTCGACCGCACCGTGCACAAGGGCGACCTCACCGGCATCGAGATCATCAACCGCCTGATGGAGCAGGTCTGGGCGCGGCCGGCTATCCACCGCGTCGAGGAGCATCGCGCGGTCGCGCTGATCCCGGCGAAGGACGGCGCATCGATTGCCGGCGTGCTGCTGATCGATATCCGCACCGGCGGCTTCCTCTTCATCGAGGCGAAGGCGGTGCTGCTCGCGACCGGCGGCGGCCCGACGATGTACCGCTATCACACGCCCTCGGGCGACAAGAGCATGGACGGCCTCGCCATGGCGTTGCGCGCGGGATTGCCGCTGCGCGACATGGAGATGGTGCAGTTCCATCCGACCGGGCTTTACGCCGGCCCCGATACGCGCATGACCGGCACCGTGCTGGAAGAAGGCCTGCGCGGCGCCGGCGGCTATCTGCTCAACGGCTCGATGCACCGCTTCATGGGCGACTACGACCCGCATCTCGAACGCGCGACGCGCGACGTGGTCAGCCGCGCGATGTATGCCGAGATGCGCGCGGGACGGACCACGCCGAACGGCGGGCTCTACATCAAGATGAGCCACCTCGGCCCCGAGAACGTGCGCAAGCAGTTCAAGGGCATGGTCGAGCGCTGCGAGGATTGCGGCTTCGACCTCGCCGGCGGGCTGGTGGAAGTGGTGCCGACCGCGCACTATTTCATGGGCGGCGTCGAGTGCCGCGTGGACACGTCCACGGAAGTGCCGGGGCTGTTTGTGGCCGGAGAGGATGCGAGCGGCATGCACGGCGCAAATCGCTTGGGCGGCAACGGCGTCGCCAATTCGACCGTGTTTGGCGGCATCGCGGGTGATACGATGCCGAACTGGATCGCCGCCAACCCCGGCCATCGTCCCGCGGACGAAGCCGTGCTCGATGCCGAGGTCGCGCGCGCCCTGGCGCCGTTCACGCGCGAAGGGCGGCGATCTCAACGGCTTGCGAGAAAGACTGCTCGATACCATGTGGAACGATGTCGGCGTGCTCCGCGACCGGGCGGGCCTCGACCGCGGATTGATCGCGCTCGACGAGATCGAGGCGGAGCTGCTGGCGACCGGCGTGCCGGACGGCGACCGCGCCTTCAATCTGTCCTGGCACGACTGGCTCAATCTGCGCTCGCTCACCGAGACGAGCCGCGTCATCGCGCTCGCGGCGCGGCGGCGCGAGAACAGCCGCGGCGCGCATTTCCGCGAGGACTTTCCCGAGCCGGGCGATCTTGCGCGCTCGACCTACACGGTCGCACGGCAGGTGGACGGCCGGATCGGCGTGACCGATCACCCGGTTCTGTTCACCATCGTGCAGCCGGGCCAGTCGTTGCTCAACCAGGCCGCGGCGGAGTAACAGGCGCCATGATCAAGACCGCCACGCTCGAGCGCACCGGCTTCGACCTGATGGCCAAAGCCGCCATCGAGATCCCCGACGACTATCTCACCGGGCTGCGGCGCTGCGCCGACACCGAGAAGGGCGACCTCTCCTCCTTCGTGATCCAGGCGATGCTGGAAAACTACGAAGCCGCGAAGGAGGACCGGCGCGCGATGTGCGGCGATACCGGCGTGCCGCGCTGGTACGTCAAGATCGGCAACGAGGCGCGGATCGAAGGCGGGCCCATCGCGCTCGAAGCGGCGCTGCGCCGCGCCACCGCGCGCGCCACGCAAGAGGTGCCGCTGCGGCCCAACCGCGTGCATCCGCTCTGGCGCACCGACCACAACAACAATGTCGGCATCAACGCGCCGGAGATCGAATACGCGTTCCATCCCGATGCGGACTGGATCGACCTCACCACCGTGCACAAAGGCGGCCTGTTCGGCTCGGACTACCGCATGCTGTTTCCCGGCGACGGCATCGAGGGCATCAAGCGCTTCTACCTCGACACGCTGATCGGCTTCGGCAAGCGCGGGCTCGCCTGCCAGCCCGCGATCGTCGGCGTCGGGCTCGGCGGCTCGAAGGACATCAGCGTGGTGCTCGGCAAGCAGGCATCGTGCCTGCGCGTCGTCGGCTCGCGCAATCCCGATCCGAAGATCGCGGCGCTGGAGGACGAGCTGAAAGAGCTCGGCAACTCCATCGGCATGGGCGCGATGGGGTTCATGGGCTCGTCGATGGTGGTCGATTGCCACATCGAGGTCGGCTATTGCCATACCGGCGGCATGCCGATGTCGGTGCACATGTTCTGCCTGTCCTCGCGCCGCGCGACCGCGCGCCTGCACGCGGACGGCCGCGTCGAATTCCGCACCGATCCCGAATGGTTCACCGACTACAGCCGGCGCTCGACGGTCGAGTGGGAGCCGCTGCGAGAGGCGGCGGAGTAATGGCTGCGCCCGCCCTCAAGACGGTTCATCTCAATCTTCCGGCCAGCACGGAGGATCTGCGCAAGCTGGAAATCGGCTCGGTCGTCTATCTCACCGGGCGCGTCTTCACCGCGCGCGAGGGCGTCTACAAGCACGCGATCGAGGACGGCGCCGGCATGCCGGCGTCGCGCGAGGTGCTGGGGCTCGCGAACTTCCACTGCTCGCCCGCCGCCTCGATCAACGCCGACGGCAGCCATACGGTCGGCGCCGTCACGGCGACCGCGTCGTTCCGTTTCGCGCACTGGCTCGACGACTGGCTCAAGCTGTCCGGCTGCAACATCATCATCGGCAAAGGCGGGATGACCTCCGACATCTACCGGAGCGCATTCGTGCCCAACAACGCGATCTATCTCACCACCGTCGGTTACGGCACCGGCGCGCTGCTCGGGCGCGGCATCAAGCGCGTCGCGGGCGTCTACTGGGCCGAGAAGCTCGGCCTCGCGCAGGCGATCTGGGTGCTGGACGTGGAGAAGTTCGGGCCGTTCCTGGTCGAGAGCGATCTTGCCGGGCAATCGCTGTTCGAGCGCGAGAACGCGAAGATCGCCCCCGGGCTCGCGCGGCTCTACGAGGGCACCCGGCCGGCAACGCTGCGCCGCTTCGGCGAGACCGACGACAAGACCGACGAGATGATTTGAGCGCTCGAAACGGGATGCCGGCCTTGGGGTGGATACGTCAACACCTTACGGCTCTTCCGCCAGGTGTGAGGCATGTCCTGATAGTCTTTGGACCGGGTTTCTTTGTCCAAGTCCCGCCCCCGTCAGTGCTCTTCAGAATACCGACGCCCGGCCTGCTATTGTGCTTCTGCCAAGGGGCCGGCTTATCGATCGTAAACTCCTTGGGGTTGAAATAGGGGCCTGAACGCGGGTGGATATTTGGTGCGGGGCTTCCAAATTGTGGCCCTCGCGCCAAGCCTCGCTGTGCCTGAGCCGAAGGACTCGCGGCCATCGCGAGAGCGAGGACCAGAGCGGCCAAGCCAAATTCCCGGATCATGGCAGCCTCCGTCTGGATGAGCTTGACCCCCAGGGTACTCGGACCCAGGGCGAGTTGACCGGTTTCCAGCCAATTGTCCAGTCTGAGCGCGCCAGCGATGGCGCCCCAGGCGCCTTACTTGCGGAGACCAAAAAGCTGCGCGGCGTTTCCACCCAGCACCGCGTCCTTCTCGGCCGGCGTCAGGAACGGGCAGTGCTTGCGGACATAGTCGACGCACTGCCGGTAGGTGCAGAAGCGCTCGACGTTGGGCATGTCCGAGCCCCACACCAGTTTTGACGCGCCGAACAGATCGCGCATGTGCCGGATGAGCTCCTGCGCTTCCAGGTATGGGTACTCCCAGACACCGCCCCACGTGATCGGGAACATGATCTCGATCAGCAGGTTGTCGCGCTTGTAGGCGGCCAGCACCTCGGGCGGGAAATCCCATTGACCCGAGCCGGCGAAATGCCCGACCGGCGGCCCCATCACCAGCACGAAACGCATCGCCGGATGGCGCTGCATCACCCTGTCGAGCGCCATCAGGTTCGCGATGTAGCTTGGTTTGTCGTAACCGGGCGTCGCCGAAAGCTCCACGAAGGCCGGAAAGCCGTAAGCCGAAATCCTGTCCCAGAACGGCCGGAAAGCCGCGTGATCGAGATTGCGCGCGTATCCGTGGCGCGAGAAATCGTGCGAATAGTAGAGCCCCTTGAGCCCCAGATCATGCGCCCGGTCGACCTCGGCGAGCACCTCGGCGCGATCCGCGATCGCCTCGTCGATGTGCAGGAGGCCGGTGAATTTCTCCGGGTACTGGCTCTGCGTGAACGCGTTGAAGTCGTTCATCGCGCCGTATCCGCCGCCCGCCTGCAAGATGCAGTGATCGACGTCCGCATAGAGCATCTGCGCGATCATGAATTCCGGCGGGAGACTCGATCGTCTGCATGCCGACTGGCATGTACTGAATGGCGTATTCCTCGCCCTCGTGCATGAATTCAAGCCGGCCGTTGCGGCCGATGCGGAAATCCACGTCTTTCAAACCGTTCCAGGTGTTGTCGATATTTGGGTTGTCTCCTTGGCGGAACAGCAGTCCCGGCTTCACGCGCTTGCCGTCGCGCACCCGGAAGGTCTCGGCCGCCGGGCGCGTGACGTTCTTCTGGATATATTTGAGATGGACGTCGATGGACGAATGTCCGCAGGCGCCGTGCCAGTTCTGGAACACGTGCGCGTGGCAGTCGATGATCATTCAGGGCACCTGCGGACGGACACCTCGGGCATGATCCCGAAAAGTGGATACCGGCGTTCGGATAAGATCATGCCGAAACAAAAGAAAAACGACGAGTCTGATTCAACGCAGTTGAATCAGACTCTGGAAACGCGGAGCGTTATGCGCCGCCGAGCTTCTCGACGTGGAATTTGAGCAGCCGGTCGACTTCGCCGTTGATGGTGAGGAAGCGGCCATAGAAGTCGAGGAAGCTCTTCCACTCCGGGTCGCCATAGCGGATCGCGAGCGTATTCGGCCGGCGGTCGAGCGGATTGCCCGGATCGATGACGTGCGCCCAGCTTTCGTTGCGCTTGGCGAGCAGGATCACGTCGACGTCGCCGCTGATCCACACGTCGGCCCTCTTGGCGCGCACCGGCTCGGCGCCGAGCGAGATCTGGCCGGTCGTGGTGATGACTTTCGGCTTCGCCGGGAACAGCAGCGGAATCCGCGGCTCCTCGCTCGCACCGGACGTGATCGAAAACGTGACGTCCGGTTTGTTGGCATCCGCCGCCGTCTTGAACCTGTCGGCATTATCCTTGTGACAGAGGAGCAACGAGCCTCTCGCGTAATACGGCCCGACGAAATCGACCGCGAGCGCGCGGGAAACCAGATAGGTCAGCGACGAGCCGAACAGGTCGAAATCGCCCTTGCGCAGCGCGATGGTGGCGTTCGCGAACGTGACTTCCTTCCATTCGACCTTGACCTGAATCTCCTTGGCGAGATTTTCGACCACGTCCTTGTAGGCGCCGTTGAGCTCGCCGGTCTTGGCGTCCTTGTAGAACCAGGGGCCCGTCTGCGCATAACCGGCGCGCAGCACGCCCTCCTTGCGGCACTTTGCCAGAATGGAGTCCTCGCGTACGCCGGTCTCCAGCATCTGCGCGAGCGCCATATTCGGCGCCATCGCAGTGCCGACCGCGCCCGACGCAGCGCCGAGCAGCGCGGCATGCTTGAGGAACTGCCGCTTGCCGTCGTCCATCACGTCGTTCATGTCATCCTCCGTTGACGCACCCGCTGTTTCGATCTCTGCGACAAACTTTCCCGGTTCGCCGGGCAGCATGTTCATTGGTTTACCGGAAAAGATTTCGCGAGTAGCATATTCACTGCCGGCCCGGCTTGTCCATCGCGTGCGTTCCGCGCACCCCAACGCGAGCGCCACAACCTTGATGAGCGAAGTCCCCAGCATTCGCATCGCCGACATCCACAAGAGCTTCGGTCCTCTCGAAGTGCTCCGCGGCATATCGTTCGACGTGCATCGCGGCGCGCGTGGTGAGCGTCATCGGTGCCAGCGGATCGGGCAAAAGCACGCTTCTGCGCTGCGTGAACTATCTCGAGCCGCCGAATTCAGGCGAGATCTACATCGATGGTGAACCGCTCGGCTCGCGCGTGGACGCGCGCGGCCAGCGCAAGCCGCGTTCTCTCGCCGAGATCAACGCAATGCGCCGCGAATTGGGCGTGGTGTTCCAGCAGTTCAATCTGTGGCCGCACATGACGGTGCTCGGCAACGTCATCGAAGCGCCGATCCGCGTGCGCAAGTTGCCGCGCAAGGAGGCAATCGCATACGGCGAGGAATGCCTTCGGCGCGTCAAGTTGATCGACAAGGCCGGCGAATACCCTGCCCGTCTCTCGGGCGGCCAGCAGCAGCGCGCCGCAATTGCCCGTGCGCTCGCGATGCGGCCGAAGGCGATGCTGTTCGATGAGGCGACATCGTCACTCGATCCGGAACTGAAAGATGAAGTCCTCGGCGTGATGCGCGAGCTCGCCACGGACGGCACGACCATGATCGTCGTGACGCACGAAATGGGCTTCGCGCGCGAAGTGTCGGACCGGGTGATCTTCCTGCACGAGGGCAGGATCGAGGAAGAAGGCCCGCCCGGCGAGCTGTTCGAGACGCCAAAATCCGAGCGGCTGCGCCAGTTTCTCTCGAAGTACCGGAAGTAGGCTTCTCTTGTCGGACTCTCTGCAAGCAGTCGCTCGATCTCTCGATGTTCTGGGAGTATCGCTCCATCCTGCTTCAGGGGCTGATCTTCAACGCGCTCGTTTTCCTGTGCGCGGCAAGCGTCGCGCTCTCGGTCGGGCTCGGCGCCGCGCTCATGCGCATCAACCGCTTCTGGCCGATGCGCTGGATCGGCACGCTGCACGTCGAAGTGTTCCGCAACGCGCCCGACTACATCATGCTGGTCTGGGTGCATTTCGTGCTGCCGCTGCTGATCGGAATGCTGATCGGGCGGCGCGTCGAATTCCATCCGTTTGTCTCGGCGGTGATTGCGCTCGGCTTCGTCTACAGCGGCTATTTCGCCGAAGCGTTCCGCGCCGGCATTCAGGCGATCCCGCAGGGCAATCTCGATGCGGGCCGCGCGTTCGGCATGTCGGAGCGGCTGATCCTGTGGCGCATCACGCTGCCGCAGGTGGTGCGGCGGATGCTGCCCGAGGCGCTCAATCTCTTCATCTCGATGTTCAAGGCGACGACGATCGTCTCGCTGATTGCCGTGCCGGACCTCATGTACAACGTCTCGATGGTGATCGCGCAGGAGATGCGTCCGCTGCCGCTCTACACCGGCGCGGCGCTCACCTATTTCCTTCTCATCTTCGCAATGTCCAGCGGCGTGCGCCATTTCAGCGAACGCTGGCGCCGCAAGATCCTGGCGTGACCGCATGGGGAACTGGGAACGCCTCGTCTGGAATCAGCGCGACGTCCTGCTCGCGGGCCTCGGCGTCACCATCGAGGTCTGCGCCATCGCGTTCGCGGCCGCGATCCTTGGCGGCCTCCTGCTGTGCCTCACACGGCTTTACGTCGCGCCGCTGCGCCCGGTCGCGATCTTCCTGATCGAGTTCTTCCGCGACACGCCGATTTTCGTGCAGTTGATGTGGGTGGCTTACGTGTGGCCCGAGGTGTTCGGATTTCCCAACACATTCTTCACCGCCGGCTGGCTGGCGCTTGGCTTGCAGTCGAGCGGCTACCTCGCCGAAACTTTCCGCGCCGGCATCGAAGCTGTGCCGCGCGGACAGCGCGATGCGGCTTTCTCCGCCGGCATGTCGCAGACCCAGACCTTCAGCCGCATCGTGATGCCGCAGGTCGTGCTCTCCAGCGCGCCGTCGATCGTCAATCAGTTCACCGTGATCGTGAAATCCTCAACCCTGATTTCCGTCATCACCGTGCCCGATCTCATGTCGCAGTCGCAGAAACTGGTGAACGTCTGGTATGAGCCGATCGAGATTCTCACCGCGACCGCGGCGCTCTACATCGCCTTTGTTTTCCTGATCTCTTTGGCGGGAAAATTCTTGGCAGACCGGTTGCGTCACCGCTACGGGCTGGCAGCGTCCTGACGACAGGTGGAGATGGCGACCCCGGCTGGATTCGAACCAGCGACCCTTAGCTTAGAAGGCTAATGCTCTATCCAGCTGAGCTACGGGGTCTTGACCCAATGTTGCCGCCAAATCCGTTAGCGGCGCAATAACCCGGCCGGGCGATCTTCGCCTAGTGCGTCCAGGCGCCACGCCGGGTGAACGCGAAGTTGTCCGCATACGACATCGTTCTGCGTGCCACGGGCTTGGGCTCGGCGACCTGATAGGGAATGCCATGGCGTTCGCAGTAGGCGACCGCCTCGTCCCTGGTCTCGAAGCGCAGCTTCACCTGGCTGCGCATGTCGCCCGACGAGGTCCAGCCCATCAGCGGCTCCACGGCGCGCGGCTGCTCGGGCTCGTAGTCGAGCACCCACTCTTTGGTCTTGGCGGTGCCGGACTGCATCGCGGTTTTTGCCGGCTTGTAGATGCGTGCTGCCATGTCAGACCTAAGTTGCGTTCGCGAAGGCGAATGGTCGGGGCAGCAGGATTCGAACCTGCGACCTGAAGTACCCAAAACTTCCGCGCTACCAGGCTGCGCTATGCCCCGCCTTCGCGGCAGTCGATCCGCGGTTCGATACACGCTTACGCCAAGGCCAGCAAGGCGCGCCAGCAGCCTAAAACCTCAAGATTGACGGGTGGTTAGTGCGCCTGTGGGCCGTCGGGGCGGACTTCGGCTGCCATCATGCCCTTCGGGCCGGGGCCAAAGCGAACCAGCACGGTCTGCCCCGGGCGCAGCTCGGTGAGGCCGTAGCGGCGCAACGTCTCCATATGGACGAAAATGTCCGGCGTACCGTCGCCGCGCGTCAGGAAGCCGAAGCCGCGCAGCCGATTGAACCATTTCACCACGGCGCGTTCGAGCCCGCTGGTCGGCGTCACCTGAACATGGGTGCGGGCCGGCGGCATTTCGGTCGGTTGGATCGCGGTCAACTCGTCCATCGAGAGGATGCGGAAGGCCTGCAGGCCCTTCGGCCGCTGCAGCACCTCGCACACGACCCGCGCGCCTTCGTAGGCGGTCTGATAGCCGTCGCGGCGCAGGCACGTGACGTGCAGAAGCACGTCCGGCAAACCGTTGTCCGGAATGATGAAGCCGTATCCCTTCGACACGTCGAACCATTTGATCGCGCCGCTAAGCTCGATCACGCTCGCCGTCTCGTCGGCGAGATCGCCGACGAACTCGGGAAGGGTATAACCAGCCCCTGGTAGCTTTGACCCCAAATCGTCCGACGACATGACGCCGTACGCCGCCGCTGTGTTGGCGCCTCTTTCGGGCGCTTACAAATTAAGAATCACCGCTTCAACGAACATAACATCGCGGCAGCACGCGCAAAGGGCTAATTGCAAGAATGCCACGCGCCTGTGGCTAACTGTGCACAGTGTTGTGGAAAGCCCCGTGGCGCTTGAAGATTCTCACCTCACCGCGCGATGAAAGATTCGAGCACACGGCCGATATCCTGACGCGCGACGAGGTCCGCGAAGTCGTCGAACTCGGTCGGATCGCGGTTGACGATCACGAGACGCGCGCCGTTGCGCTTGGCCATCAGGGGAAAGCCCGCCGCCGGCCAGACCACCAGCGAGGAACCGATGGCGATGAACAGGTCGGCCGAGCGCGTCAGCGCCTCGGCCCGCCTCATCGCCTCCTCGGGCATCGACTGGCCGAACGACACGGTCGCGGTCTTGATGTGGCCGTCGCAATGCGGGCAGGACGGCGCGCGGCCGCCTCCGGCATCGAACCGCTGCTTGACCCAGGGCAATTCGTAGCGCGCGGCGCAGTCGAGGCAGGTGGCGTAAGTCGTGTTGCCGTGCAGCTCGACAACGTGTTCGGGAGAAATACCAGAGGCTTGGTGCAGGTTGTCAATGTTTTGAGTCACCACGCCGGGCGACTTGCCCGCGCGGTAAAGCGAAGCCAGCGCCTGATGCCCCCGCCCCGGCACAGCGCCGCCGAACTCACCCTCCATGGCGAAGCGCCGCCGCCAGGATTCATCGCGCGCCTCCTGGCTGGCGAGAAAGTCCGAAAAGTCGATCGGCCGCATCTTGGTCCAGATGCCGCCGGGGGAGCGGAAATCCGGGATGCCGCATTCGGTCGAGATGCCCGCGCCGGTGAACGGCACGATGACCTCCGCATCATCGACAAGCTCGCGCAGGCGGGCAATGGCGGTCTTCACATCGGGTGCGATCATGCGGTCTCCCGTGAATTCCAGGGATCGTTGAATCCTATGGGCATGCGTAAGCAAACTCGAATTCCCGTCCGCTCGGCGTGACTGCTGCGCCGGTGACCGAGCAAGAGGGGCGTCCTATCTCCGCGAGATACTGTCGGGCCGCAGCTTCATGCGCCGACTGTGACGGGATGCCGTCCGAGACACCCAATAACTGAAGCGGGTCGCCCGCCCAGCCGAACGCCTGCGCAAGCAAGTTCAGCCGCACCTGCAGCCGCCGCTGCACCCGCAGTTCGTAGACGACGAAGGGCGCGTAGCTCTCGATCTTGACGTCGCGGCGCGGGGCGCGCTCGAACTCGGGCCGGAAGTCGCGCACAGGCAATGATGACGCACAGCCCGCCAGCGTCCAAAGCGCGAGCACAGCAGGCAGGAGCATCGGACGCATAGCGACAGTCTGGCTGGAGTGGGATACGCAGGCGGGCCGAGACTTTAGCGGGCGGTCTTGCAGGCGACAAGTTCAGCTTCGACGCGCCTGCAACCGCCTGCCCTCGTGTGCATTTTCCTGCTATTGCGTGCCCCGACGCGCCCTCAGCACCAACGAGTTTTCCGAACGTCTCAAGGAGAAGGCCAACCATGAAGTATCTGCACACCATGCTGCGCGTGCGCAATCTCGACGACGCGCTCCATTTCTATGTGGATCTGCTGGGTCTGAAAGAGGCGCGCCGCCGGGTGGACGACAAGAACAAGTACACGCTGGTGTTCCTGTATGCCCCGGAGGACGAGGCGCTGGTCGAGGAGAGCAAGAAGAAGACCGGCCGCGACCAGCCGATGGTCGAGCTCACCTACAACTGGAACACCGAGGACTACGGCGAGGCGCGCTATTTCGGCCACCTCGCCTACGAGGTCGACGACATCTACGCGACCTGCGAGAAGCTGATGAAGGGCGGCGTCACCATCAACCGGCCGCCGCGCGACGGCAACATGGCGTTCGTGCGCTCGCCCGACAAGCATTCGATCGAGATCCTGCAGAAGGGCTCGGCCCTGCCGCCGAAGGAACCGTGGGCCTCGATGCCGAACACCGGGCATTGGTGAGGCACCAGCCCGCCGGAGCGATGGAGGGGGGCTCGCCCGCCGAAGCTTCAGCGAAGGCGGGTTGCCCCTGCCCGCCAACCTCTTTATATCGGCGGCTCGCGGCTCGCCCGCGTCCGCGCCCTTCGTCTAGCGGTCCAGGACACCGCCCTTTCACGGCGGTAACACGGGTTCGATTCCCGTAGGGCGCGCCAATTGCAATCGCGAGTGGCCTTTTGTGGAACCGAGAGCAATGATCGAAAAGGACCACAACGTTTCGCGCGATTTGCTTGGGGGCCCGCCTCGCGTGATCAACATCGGCCTTGAGATATTCGCGGCAAATCTTGCCAGCCAGGACGCCAAGGTTGCGCATGTGCGCTGGAGCCCTCCAGCGAGCGGAAATTCTCACCTTGCCGGCCTTCTCGAAAAGCTCCAAGGCAGATGAGTTGCTGAGAAGGCAAACCGTTGCAGACAATCGACCAAGCCAATCAGGAAGCGTTGCGGCGTATTCTCGCCGGTGATCCGGTTCTGGTCGATGTCGTCCCGGCATCGGAGGCCATTCCGGACCTCGCGGACCGCATGATCCTTCATGCCGGGCCGCCGATCGGCTGGGATCGGATGTGCGGCCCCATGCGGGGCGCCGTCATGGGGATTGCCGTATTCGAAGGCTGGGCGAAGGACCTCGACGATGCGGCGAAGAACGCCGCGGCCGGCTCCTTCGCGTTCCAGCCCAATCACCACTTTGGCGCGGTCGGCCCGATGACCGGCCTGACCACCAGAAGCCAGCCGCTCATGGTGGTCGAGAACAAGGCATTCGGTAACCGCGCCTATTGCGCGATCAACGAGGGCCTCGGCAAGGTGATGCGGTTCGGCGGCAACGACGCCGAGGTCCTCGATCGCTTGCGCTGGCTCCGGGAGGTCTTGGGCCCTGCCCTGGGACGCGCGATCCGCGAATCCGGCGGCATTCCGTTAAAACCGCTGATCGCGCGCGGGCTCACCATGGGCGACGAGATGCATCAGCGCAACGTCGCCTGCTCGAGCCTGCTGCTGCGCCAACTCGCGCCGTTTCTGGCGCGGACATCGCAAGATGCCGGCGAGCTTGTCGCGTGCCTGGACTTCATCGGCCGCAACGATCAGTTCTTCCTCAATATCGCCATGGCGATGGGAAAGGCGCTCGCGGACCCGGCGCGCGACATTGCGGCTTCGTCGGTCGTTACCGCGATGAGCCGTAACGGCACGGACTTCGGCATTCGCGTTTCCGGCACAGGTGACCGCTGGTTCACCGCACCCGTCGAGATGCCGGCCGGAATCTACTTTCCCGGTTTCAGCGAGAAGGATGCGAACCCCGATATGGGAGACTCCGCCATCGTGGAGACGGTGGGGCTTGGCGGCTTTGCGATGGCTGCCGCCCCGGCGGTGGTCGGGTATATCGGAGCGGGACGCGCGTCCGAGGCCGCGGCCTTCACGCGATCGATGGCGGAAATTGTTGTCGGGCCCAATCCCGCATGGACGATTCCGGCGATGGATTTCGCCGGGGTGCCGACCGGCATCGATATTCGCCTCGTCGTCGAGACCGGCCTCGTTCCCACCATCAATACGGGGATCGCACACCGCGAGCCTGGTGTCGGTCAGGTCGGCGCCGGCATCGTGAAGGCACCGCTCAAGTGCTTCCAGGACGCGCTCGTGGCATTCGCCGAGACCTTGGGCGTCGAATGAGCGTGATCCTCAATGAGGTTCGCCGCGCAACCTATCTCGACTCCATCGTTCTCATGCGCATTTCGCGGCAGATCGCCGCCCTGCCGGGAGTCGAGGAAGCGGGCCTGATCATCGGAACGCCGGCGAACAAGGAGATTCTCCGCGACGCGGGCATTCTCGGTCCGGAAGGCGGCACCGCCGAGCCGAGCGACTTGATCCTGGCGCTCAGGGCGACGCGATGCGCTCGCCGGACAGGCTGCGCTCGCGGAGGCGAGGCAGCTGCTCGATCAGCCGAGCGCGTTGGGTACGACGGCGGCCGTTGAGTCGTCGCGCACCATTCGCGCCGCCGTCCAGCGGCTGCCCGCCGCCAATCTGGCGCTGATCTCGGTCCCGGGAGACTTCGCGATTGCCGAGGCGCGCAAGGCGATGGAGTTCGGGCTCCACGTCATGATTTTCTCCGACAACGTGCCGATCGAGGACGAGGCGGCGCTCAAGCGCGAGGCGCGCGAACGGCGCCTCTTCGTGATGGGGCCGGATTGCGGAACGGCGATCATCGGAGGCGTGCCGCTGGGCTTTGCCAACGTCGTTCCACGCGGGGACATCGGCATCATCGGCGCCTCGGGCACCGGAATTCAGGAAGTGTCATGCCTGATCGCGCGCGCCGGCCGCGGCATCAGCCATGCGATCGGTACCGGCGGGCGAGACCTCAAGGCCGAGGTCGGTGCGATCACGACCCTGATGGCAATCGATGCGCTCGACGCCGATGACCGCACGAAGCATATCGTGCTGATCTCCAAGCCCCCGGCCGCATCCGTCGCGAGGTCGGTGCTCGATCGCGTCGCGAAAAGCGCCAAGCCCTTCACGATCTGCTTTCTCGGCGCGTCGGACTTCGCGTTGCCGGCAAACGCACGCTCCGCCGCGACGCCTCAAGGCGACGGCTGAAATCGTTCTCGGCGGAACGGCGGCAAGCCCGGCGAAGCCGCCGTTGCGGCGCCTCGATGGAGGCAAGACTGGTGCGCGGCCTGTTCGCGGGCGGGACGCTTTGCAGCGAAGCGCAGATCATATTCGGGCAGGCCGGCTTGCGGTGGTGTCCAATGTGCCGGTGCCGGGCGCATCCACGATGGCCGGCGCGCGACGGCCACGTCATGATCGACCTCGGCGACGACGAGTTCACGCGCGGACGCCCGCATCCGATGTTCGAGCCGGGCGTGCGCGATGCGCCGCTGGCCGAAGCGCTTGCCGATCCCAGGGTGGGGCTCATTCTGCTCGATGTTGTCCTCGGCTATGGCGGCCATCTCGACCCGGCGGGCCATCTGGCTGCGTTTCTTGCCGGCGGGACCGCCGCCCGGTCATCGTGGCGTCTGTCACCGGCACCGATGCGGACCCGCAGCCGCGCGACGCCCAGGTCCAGAAGCTTGTCGAGGCTGGCGTGATCGTCGCGGAGTCCAACGCGGACGCGACCGAAGCCGCGATTGCGGCGCTCGGCGCCGCCTGATCCATGGTCCGTCGATGACACGCGAGTCGTTGTCCCGATCCTGCGAGCAGGTGTTCTGGCGCAGGAATTCTGCCGAAGCGTTTCGCGCGCGAATGTCGAAGCCGTTTTCGAACGATGCTTCTATCTTCGCTGCGGCGACGAATTCATCTGCGTCGGCGAGCCTGATATCGGCAATGGCCCTCTGACATTGATTGGAAATCTTGGCCCCTTGTCGGATCTCGCGTTGCGGCCGGGGCGATCGGCGGCGGTTTGCGAGCGGCATATCGCGATCGGCAATTCGGTTCGCTTCCAGCTGGACCAGACTGAGTCGTGGCGTCCTCCTGCCTGGCCCCTCTGCCCGTCGCCTACCCAACTAATCGACACCTGCGCCGCCTTGGCGCGGCGCACCGCAATCGATGCACCGGAAGAAGGCCTCGCGCGCCACATTACTGGCGTGCCCGTAACATCCAGGCGTCAGCCGCCGCTGGCGCATCTCGCCCGCCCGCGCATCGCGATTTTTGAAAGCTGGTTGTCTCAGCGTACTCGATGCCCAGGCGACGCCCGCCATTGGTGGCCGGGAGGCCGTTCAAGGCTTGATCGGACTGGGACCCGGGCTGACGCCTTCGGGAGACGACTTTCTCGTGGGCGCGCTCGCTCTGCTCGATGCGATCGGTGAACGCGACGCGCATGCCGCATTGGCGCGTGCGATCATCGATGCCCTTCCGGGTCTCACCACTCCGCTGAGCGCCTGTTTCCTGAGGGCGGCAGCCGCCGGCGCACGTTGGCGAAACTCTCCACCGCGCCGTTTCGTCGGTCATCACGGGAAACGTCGACGCGGCCGTCGCAGCCGTCGAAAAGATCGGTCACAGTTCCGGCTGGGACATGATGGCGGGCATCGTGACCACGCTCAGGATCGCCGCCGCCGCGCGGCTCAGGACACCGTCGACAGCTCACGCCTTCGCGCTTTCGTAGACCCGGTACGCGGCATCGACCGCGGCTCCGGCCGGGAAGCTTGAACTTGTTGCGGCGGAGCACGGCCTCGA
Organism: uncultured Alphaproteobacteria bacterium; assembly: GCA_963800695.1. Lineage (GTDB taxonomy): Bacteria > Pseudomonadota > Alphaproteobacteria > Rhizobiales > Xanthobacteraceae > PALSA-894. The sequence continues at coordinate 108,587 of CAWDCA010000006.1, forward strand.
GCGCCGTCAGACAACGCAGCACATTGGCCTTGCGGCAGACATAACCCATCGTACCAATCCGCCAGATCTTGCCGGCGAGCGGGCCGAACGAGGTGCCGATCTCAATGCCGAAATCATGAAGCAATTGGCTGCGGACAGCTTCGCCATCCGTGATCTCCTGGCGGAATAATGACACCCGTCACGTTGGCCATGCGGTGGTTGGGATCGCCGAACAACTCAAGCCCCATCGCCGCGAGGCCCGCCCGCAGCGCGCTGCTGGAAAGCTGGTGGCGCGCGATGCCGCGCTCCAGCCCTTCCTCCAGCACGATCCGGGCGCATTCGCGCGCCGCGTACAGCATCGAGGCAGCCTCGGTGTGATGATTGAGCCTGCGGCGCAGACCAATACTCCATCAGCATCGCGAGGTCGAAATAGTTCGAGCGGATGATGGGGCCGTCGCCTTCTTCGATATCCGCGTTTCTGATGCCTTGCTCGATGTGCTTTCGCGCCGTGATCACCGCGGCGGCGCGATCATTGAAGCTGACAGGTGCCGAACCCGGCGGGCCCGACATGCATTTCTGCAAACCGGCCGACGCCATGTCGATCTGCCAGGCGTCCATCTCGAACGCGTTGCCGCCGAGCGATGCCGTGCAATCGACGTAGAGAAGCACGTCGTGCTTGCGGCATAGCGCGCCGATCTCGGCCAGCGGCTGCAGCATGGTCGTGGACGTGTCGCCGTGACTGATCGCAATCATTCTCGGGCGATGGCGCTTGATCGCAGCTTCGATTTCGTCGGGATCGAAGACGCGACCCCATTCGGTCTCAACCGAGACGACCTCGGCACCCAGGCGTCGTCCGATTTCCATTTTGAGGTGGCCGAAACGTCCGAAGACCGGCACCAGCAATGTATCGCCCGGAGCAAGAGCGGAGGCCAAGCATGCCTCGATGCCGGCGCGCGCCGTGGCGTCGATCAGCAATGTCCATCTGTTTTCGGTTCCGAATACGCGGCGGTACAGCGCCATCACCTGGTTCATATAGCCGGTGAACTGAGGATCGAATTGACCCTGCAGCGGCACCGACATCGCCCTCAGCACCCGAGGATAAACGTCGACCGGCCCTGGCCCCATCAGCAGGCGGGGCTCGGGATCAAGCTCGGCGAAGAGCTCGGGCGCCGTAGACGCCGCGCGCGCGATTCTCGCTATCGTGAGATTTGCTCAAGAAATCGCTCCAAATGTGCGACGCCGATGATCAGTTTAGAGAACTATCGTATGAGGCGTGGCTCGCCAATATCGAGCTCGCTGGAAGCGTTGACGTCAGAACTTCGCACACCGAATTGTGCAATATTCCATTGAAAGCTTGCGTTGCCGCCCCCGCGGCGATGACAAGGATGCGAGCCCCGTAGCGCGCGCCAGCAACCTCGTTAGCGTGCCTTCACCCACGCGGTGCTGTTCATCAGCCGCTCGCGGCTCACCGGCCGCAGCAGCCGCACGACCTTCGGCCGGCCATCCGCCGAATGCGTGACATAGTCCGCATCGAGCAGGCGGAAGGTCTGCTCCTTCCATTGCTGTGCGAGACGCGCGGCTTCGGCGTCTTCGACGCCGAAGGTGAGCTTGACGGCTTCGAGCATGAAGGCATCCGCGAGCGTTTCGCGATCCATGCCCTTCATGACGGCCTGCCTGGCGGCCGTGCGCGCGTGCACCAGGCAGCGCTCTTCGTCCTGGCCAAGATCGATTGCAAGATTTTCCGCGGCCGTCATTCCGTGCCCTCGCGAATCAAATGAGCAACGCACGGAAATTATGCGGCGGATCGGCGCGGCGCCAAGGTTGCCTTACTTCTTCTGCTTGCCCTCGGCCTTGTCCTGCTTGTCCTGCGCGCGGTCCTTGGCGTCGACCTGCCCCTCGACATCCGCGCTGAGCCGTTGATAAAGCCCGAGACCGAGGATGATCAGGATTCCCATCAGCAGGACGGCGGCCGGGTAGAGGATCATCGCGATATCCTGGCCGCTCTGGCGGAACACCAGCACGAGCCCCTCGATGAACACCGCGATCGCGATGGTCGAGATGAACTTGGTCAGGCTGCGGCGCGCCTCGGAGGCAAGACGCATCTCGCGGCCGCGGATCACTTCCTCCTCGACGAAGTACTTGGCGACGTCGAACACCGCCATCGCGATCACGACGTAGCCGATCGATTCCAGGAGGCCGGGGCCGGCTTCCGCCCAGGGCGAGCGCAGCGCGATCCAGATCAGCCCGGCGCTGTAAATGCTGAGCGCAAGCGCGATCAGCATCAGGACCACGCTGGCGATACCGAACACGCCACGCGACACGTATTCCATGATGCCGCTCATGGAGCGTTCCGGCATTGCCATGCGGCGACAACGGGAATGGAACCGGAAAGTTCCCTTAAATGGAACTCAGGTCCCGACGCGCAGCGGCGCGTGCATCTTGCGCAGCGTCGCGATGACCGACAGCGCGACGATTCTTGCCGGTCTTCGGATTTTCCGACGGGATGTTCTCGATCGACAGCGTGAAGCGCGCGCTGTCGGCATCGACCTCGATGATATGGCAATTGCGCGTCATGGCCGGGTCGGCCCAGATGTCGATCATGGTGCGGTCCGGCCCGATGCCGGCAAGCGACGAGCGCCGCCGCGACATTGACGTTGGCGGGAAATCCGGCGGCGGCTTCGCGCGCGGTGCCGCTGAACACGAGCTTCGGCTCGTTCAGGCCCTCGACCGAGATGTTGTTCTTGACAAGATGCGGCGCGCCCGCGAGCCCGTTCGGCGGCTTGCGCGTCGTCATCCGCACCGAATGGATCGTGCCCTCGGCCGCCGCCGCGACCGCATCGAGGCCGAGCAGCGCGCCGGTCGGCACGATGATGCGGCCGCCATGCGCCTTGGCCAGCTCGATCAGGTCGGGGCGCGGCAGCAGCGCGCCGCAGGAGAGCACCATCACCTGCTTGCCGGCGTTCAGCATCGGCCGGCAGATCTGCTCGATCAGCCAGGCCGGCGCGCATTCGACCGCGAGGTCGGCATGCTGCGGGAAATTCCTCCAGCGCGACGATCGGGCAGTCGATGCCCTCGCTCGTCGAGCCAGCCGCGCGCGGCTTCCTCGTCGCGTGCCGCGGCGCAGGCCAGCGTCAGGCCCGGCACGCCGTCGGCCAGCCGGCGCGCGAGGGCGCGCCCGATGGCGCCGAGGCCGGCGATGGCGATCCGCAGGTCGCTCATGAAACGCCCTTCATTCCTGCATTGGCGTCATACGCCGCGACCCTATTGCCCGCAATGCCGCTTGACCGGCGCGCAGGGCCGATAAAGCAGGGTCAAATCTGGAAAGCTCTCCACGGAGGATGACGATGCCCAGGATGTTGACCGCCGCGTTCGCCGGCATTGGTCGCGCTGCTCGGCCCTGCCGCCGCGCAGGACTATCCGACCCGCCCGGTCACCATGGTGATCCCGTTCGCGGCCGGCGGCCCGACCGACGTGCTCGGCCGCGTGGTCGCGGCGCGCATGAGCGAAATTCTCGGCCAGCAGGTGGTGGTCGAGAACGTCGGCGGCGCCGGCGGCATGACCGGCTCCAAGCGCGTCGCCGATCGCGCAGCCGGACGGCTATCAGATGCGTGCTCGGCACCGTCGGCACCCACGCGCAGGGCCAGACGCTCTACAAGAAGCCGCTCTACAATTCGGTGACCGATTTCACGCCGGTCGCGCTGCTCGCCGAGGTGCCGATCGTCCTGACCGTGCGCAAGGACCTGCCGGCCGAAGGACTTCAAGGAGTTCGTCGCCTACGCCAAGGCAAACCAGGGCAAGATGCAGTTCGGCTCGGCCGGCGCGGGCTCGGCCACGCATCTCGGCTGCGTGCTGCTCAACTACGTGCTCGGGACCAACATCACGCACGTGCCCTATCGCGGCACCGGACCCGGCGATGCAGGACCTGCACGGCGGGCCGCATCGACTTCCTGTGCGAGGTCATCACCACGGCGAAGCCGCAGATCGATGGCGGCACCGTGAAGGCGCTGGCGATCTTCGACAAGGCGCGCTCGCCCGCGCTGCCGAACCTGCGCGACCGCGGCAGAGCAGGGCACCGCAGGACCTCGAAGCCTATACCTGGAACGCGCTGTTCCTGCCGAAGGACACGCCCGAGCCGATCGTGAAGAAGCTCAATGCGGCGGCGGTCGAGGCGATGAAATCGCCGGCGGTGACGCGAGCGCCTCAGCGGGCTCGGCGCGCAGATCGTGTCCGAGCGACCGCATGACGCCGGCCTATCTCGGCACGTTCCTCAAGGCCGAGATCGAGAAATGGGCCGCGCCGATCAAGGCGGCAGGCGTGGTGGTGGAATAGCCCAGTGATGGAAGGCTTCACGCGCTCGGAGATCCAGACCTCCGGCGCGCGCATCGTGACGGTGCGCGGCGGCAGCGGGCCGCCGCTGCTGCTGCTGCATGGCAATCCATTCACGCATCTGTCATGGCACAAGTTCGCGCCACGGCTGGCGCAGGAGTTCACCGTGGTGGCGACCGACCTGCGCGGTTACGGCGATTCAGAAAAGCCCGCGAGCCAGCCGGATCACGCCAATTACTCGTTTCGCGCGATGGCGCAGGACAATGTCGAGGTGATGGCCTCGCTGGGGTTCGGCACGTTCATGGTCGCGGGGCACGATCGGGGGGCGCGCGTCACGCATCGGATGTGCCTCGATCATCCCGAGAAGGTGATCCGCGCCTCGATCCAGGACATCATCCCGCAGCATCACCTGTTCAACAACGTCACGCAGGCGTGGGCAACCGGCGCCTATCACTGGTTCTTCATGATCCAGAAGGCGCCGATGCCCGAACGGCTGATGAGCGCGGACCCGGACTTCTTCATCGAAAAGAAGCTGGCCAAGACCGAACAGGGTCTCTCGTTTTTCGGCAAGGCGGCGCTGGAGGAATACAAGCGCTGCTTCCGCAACCCCGAGACCGTGCGCGGCATGTGCGAGGACTACCGCGCCTGCGCGACGGTCGATCTCGCAATGGACACCGGGGACTTCGCGGCGGGCCGGAAAATCACACTGCCCGGTGCAACTTCTGTGGGGCGCGACCGGCCAGGTCGGACGGCAGAACGATCCGCCGGCCATCTGGAAGAACTACGCGACCGACATCCGCGACGCGCAGGCGCTCCCTTGCGGGCACTATCTCTCCGAGGAAGCACCGGAAGAGACCTACGCGGCGATGCGCGCGTTCTTTGCGGCGAAAAACTGATCCTGCGGCAAACTCTGTCTCTCTCGCCCTCTGGTTGACGGCGCGGAATCGCGCCGCCTATTCTGGACTCGCACTAAAGTGCGTCATGTGATGCACGGGCGGGGAAGCACATGATGATCGGGCGACGGACGCGTCTTGCTGTCGCTATTGCGACGATTGCCGCGATGACGGCGAACATCGCTTACGCCTCACCCACCTGCCCGGAAGAGCAAGCCAAGGAGCAAGTGCCGACGCCGCAGCAGATCAAGGAGCTCTGCGAGCCATTGCGCGCGGACGTCGGCCGCCCGAGCGAATTCCGCCTCGATATTTGGGAAGACAAGCTCAATCGAGTTCCTCGGCGCGATGTGTCACCGCGACGAGGCGGGTGGCTGGGCACGCGACAAGCGCGTCCGCGATGCGGGCCCATGGATCGGCACCTATCAGGACGGCAAGTGGACGGGCAAATACAACGGCACGCACGCGCCGGTGCTGATCTGGTACTCGCCCGACATGCTCGCGTGGCTGAAGAAAAACCGGCCCGAGGAAGGCGCGCCGCCCGCCAAAGTCGAGCCGGTGCCGGACGGCGCGATCATGGTCAAGGAGATGTACACGGCTCCCGCCGCGGCGTGCGCCGGTATCGACCCCACGTATCTGCTGCCGGGACTTCCCTCGTCGGCCGTCATGATCCGCGACGGCAAGGGCTCGCACGACGGCTGGATGTGGGGCTGGTACGGCTGGATCGCCGCCGCGGGCTGGTCGGTCGATTGGCCGGCCCCGGCAAGTGCGCCCTACCCGGCGCTGGGCTTCGGACAGTACTGCACCAATTGTCACGCCTCGGCGAAGGACAATTCGACCTTTGCGTCGCTGAAGAACATCAAGGGCGAACCCGGTACGCCAATCGTGTTCCTGAGCCAGAACTTCTTCCTCGATCCGTCGTGGAAGAGCCTGCAAGCCCGCATTCAGGACGCAGGCACGCAAGACGCCAGGGCAAAGGACAACGACCCGCCCTACAACGACGCCTTCAAAAAGGTGTTCGCATCGATCGGCGGAATGCCGCTTGCCCCCGATGCGCCGCCGCGCAGCGACATCGTGAAGATGCCGCCCGAGACCTACGACAGCGTCTGGCCGAAGCCGGGCGACCGCCATGCCGAGAACCAGTACCTGACCTCCGACCAGTGCCTTGGTTGCCACAGCGCGGGCGGGACCGGCCTGCAGTTCGATATGACGCAACCGGGACCGGACGGGAAGCTGATCAACATCTCGCCTTACGGCACATGGCGCGGCTCGCCGATGGGCCTTGCGGGGCGCGACCCGATCTTCTTCGCGCAGCTCGCGAGCGAGACGCAGAAATTCCATCCGGAGAAGAAGAACACGGCGTTCATCGAGGACACCTGCCTCGGCTGTCACGGCATCCTCGGGCAGCGCCAGCACGCGATCAACACCAAGATCGCGACCCAGACGTGCCAGCCGTTCTCGCGCGAGGCGGTCAACAAGATTCCTTATCCGACGAAAGAGGATCCTGACCCGGTCACGGCGCTTGCGAACTATGGCGCGCTCGCGCGCGACGGCATCTCCTGCGCGTCATGCCACCACATGGTGCTGGGCAAGGAGGACACGGAAAAATACGCCAAGCAGCCGCAGAACGTCTGCGTCGACGAAAGGCAGAAGGCGCTCAATCCGCACTTCACCGGCTTCGCGTCCACCTTCACGGGCTCGTTCCTCGTCGGTCCTCCGAGCGAAATCTACGGCCCGTTCAAGGAGCCCAAGAAGAAGCCGATGAAGCACGCGATCAACATCGATCCCGTGCACAGCCAGACCATCACGTCGTCCGAGATGTGCGGCAGCTGCCACACGGTCCATCTGCCGATCCTGAACAAGGGCGAACCGATCGGCCATGTCTACGAGCAGACAACCTATCCCGAATGGGCGTTCAGCGATTTCCGCACCGGCAATTCACCGGACGGTCCGCTGCCGTATGGATCTGGCCCGCAGGCACAGTCCTGTCAGGGCTGCCACATGCCGAACAAGGACGCATACGGCAATCCTTATCGCTCCAAGATCGCGGCGATCCAGGAATTCAGCAACTTCCCGCAAGCCGAGAACGTGCTGCCGCCGGTCGACATCGACCTGCAGGAACGCTCGGGCTTCGGCAAGCACACACTGGTCGGGCTGAACGTCTATCTGCTCAAGATGGCGTGGCAGTTCCCCGACATCCTCGGCATCCGCAAAACCGACCCGATGCTGAGCGACAAGGGAATCGACTCGATCCCGACCGCCGAAAACGCGATGCTGGATCAAGCGGTGAACAAGACCGCACTGGTGACGGTCGGTGACGTGCGCAATGACGGCGGCACGCTGAATGCGCGCGTCACTGTGGTGAGCCGCGTCGGGCACAAATTCCCCTCGGGCGTCGGCTTCCGCCGCGCCTTCCTGCAGTTCAGCGTGCTCGACGTGAAGGGGACGGTGCTCTGGTCGTCCGGTCGCACCAACGGTGCGGGCCTGATCGTCGATGAAAACGACAACCCGATTGACGGCGAGCTCTGGTGGAAAACCGATTGCTCGGCGCGGACCGAACCGGAGAAACGCATCCACCAGCCGCACTATCAGACGATCACGCGGCAGAATCAGGCGCAGATCTATCAGGAGCTTGTCTCCACGCCGGGCAATGCCGAAAAGCCGGTGTGCGGCCCTACCGCCGATCCGCAAGGCGAACTCACCACCAGTTTCCTGTCGATCTGCGCCAAGGTGAAGGACAACCGCCTCCTGCCGCAGGGCTTCCTGAAGCTGGACGACCGCAAACAGATTTCGAAGGCGCTCGGCGCCGACGACAAGATGGCGGAAGAATCCGGTCCCGATATGAAGACCGAAAAAGAAGACCCGGACTATCAGCGCGGCGGCGGCAACTCGCTCGTCTACCGGGTGCCGTTGAGCGAGGTCAAAGGCAAGCCGGCGTCTGTTCAGGCAACGCTCTATTACCAGCCGACGCCGCCGTTCTATCTGCAGGACCGCTTCTGCACCTCGAGCAGCGACGACACCAAGCGGCTCTATTATCTGGCGGGCAAGATCGACCTGACCGGCTCGACCGCGGCGGACTGGCGCTTGCGTGTGGTGACGAGCGGGCCGGTGACGGTGCCGTAAGCTGTGTCCCGCACGCGATGCAGCACGCAGTGCTGCTTCGCAGATGCGGGACCGTTCCAAACTCCGAGCTTTGGGCGATCCCGGGTCTGCACCGCATCACTTCGCGCTGCGGTGCGCCCGGGACGCAGAGTTCAAGCCCCCACCGCCGCCGGCGCGTGCGAGGAAATTCCGCATCGCGTACCACAGCAGATGCCGGTTGTTGCTGTAGACAATGCTGTGCGCGGTGTGCGGCAGGATCACGAACTGCCGGTCGCCGTTCGCAAGCTGCGTGTAGAAGTCGAGCAGATCCTCGTTGGTCGAGTTGCCGTCGTGCTCGGCGCGGATCATCAGCACCGGCGATTTCACCTTCTTCGGGTCGACCAGCGGCAGGTTCACGGCCATGTCCAGGTACGTACCCGTCGGCACCGTATCGCCGAACTTCAGCTCCTCCGCCGCGATCGCGTCGGGGATCGCCGGATCGTAGGCCGAGGCATGGCCGTCGCGGGTGAAGATCGAGCGGATCATCGCGAGGTCGCGCTTGCGGCGCGGGTTGGCGCGATAGCGGTCCGCGACCGCATTGCGGCGCGCGATCTCCGGCGAGCCGGTGCCCTTATAGGTGAAGGCCGACAGGATCAGCCGGTCGACGCGGTCGGGCTCGGCCTGTGCGTAGGCGCCCGCACGGATCGCACCCGAAGACGTGCCGTACATGTGCGCCTTCTGCTGTTTCGCCTCCTGCAACACGATGGGCATGGCGGCCTTGAGATCCTGCACGCCGCTCGCGATGTCGGAGTTGTTGCCGGATGAATCCGAGCGTCCGTAGCCGTCGTGATCCATTGTCCACACGTCGAAGCCGTAACCGGCCATGACGTTCATCAGCGAGTATTCCTTGCCCGGCAGGTTGAGGTCGTAGCTCGAGCGCGACGAGTTGGACGAGCCGTGCACCAGAAACAGCACCGGCTGCGCGGGGTCGCCCGGCTTCGGCATCACGCGCTTGCGATAGAGATAGAGTTTCGTGTCGCCCTTCTTCGCCCAATATTCGCTCGCGGTGATCTCGGGCTTGGCACCTTGAGCCTTCGCCTCGGGCGCCGACCAAGGCAGACGCAAGCCCCGCCCCTGCCCCGGCAATGACGGTGCGGCGCGCGATGGGATGGTCCATGGGTTCCTCCAGTGTCGTTGCCCCAACCATAGCAAATCCGCGGAGGCGGCGGCACTATCCCCGCCACGATTTGTCTTTAGAGACGTCCAGATGAAATATGACCGTCGATATCTGCTCAAGACCGCGCTCGGCAGCGCGGCTTCGCTCGCGCTCGGCGCGACCGCGTTTGCGCAGGTCGTCGGCGCAGCCGTTCGCCCAATGGGTCGAGACGTTTCGCGCCCGCGCGCTGCGCCAAGGGCGTTTCCGACGCGACCTACACGCGCGTGATGGGCAGCCTGAAGCCGGACACGACGGTCTTCACCGAAATCCGCAGCCAGCCGGAGTTCAATCAGCAGCTCTGGCAATACCTCAATCGCCGCGTTTCCGACTGGCGCATCCAGACCGGGCAGGAACGCGCGAAAACCTACGCGCCGCTGCTCGCGCGCATCGAGAAGGATTTCGGCGTCGAGCGCGCCGTCATCCTCGGCCTGTGGGGCATCGAGTCGACGTTCGGCGACCCGGTGGTGAAGCAGAACCACTCGCGCCCGATCTTTCCCGCGCTCGCGGCGCTCGCCTGGGGCGAGCCGCGCCGCCGCGCGTACTGGGAAACCGAGCTGATCAACGCGCTGCGCATCGTCGAGAAGGGCTGGGCCACGCCGAAGGACATGGTCGGCTCATGGGCCGGCGCCATGGGGCACACCCAATGGATGCCCGAGGTATGGCTCAATGTCGGCCTCGACTACGACGGCGACGGCCGGGTCAACCCGCTCGACAAGCCCGACGATGCGCTCGGCTCAAGCGCGCGCTATCTGGTCAATCGCGGAAAATATCGGCGTGGCGAACACTGGGGCTACGAGGTGCGCGCACCCGGCCGCGGCTCGGACGAGACATCGCGCAGCTACGAGGCATGGCAGGCGCTCGGCGTTGCGCGCGCGGACGGCCAGCCGTTTCCCAATCCGAAGCTCACCGCGAAGCTGTGGGTGCCGGTCGCGGGCGGACCTGCGTTCCTGCTCGGCCCGAATTTCTATGCGGTGAAGACCTACAATCCGTCGATGAACTACACGCTCGCGATCGTTCACCTCGGCGACCGCGTGCTTGGCGGCGGACCCTTCGTGCAGCCGTTCCCGAACAGCGAGCGCACGCCCACTTTGGCCGAGGTGCAGGAGATGCAGACGCGTCTCACCAAAGCGGGCTACGACACCGGCGGCACGGACGGCCGCGTCGGCAACATGACGATGCTGGCGGCGCGCAATTTCCAGCAGAAGGCGGGGCTCGTTCCGGCGGACGGATATCTCGGGCTCAAGCTGCTGGCGAAGCTGCGGGGTGGCTAGCGGGCGCGTTGCGGGCTCCGACGCCAACGGATAGCTTCGCGCCGCCCGTTCGGGTGTGCTGGAGATTTCAATGCCCTACGACGTGACCATCATCACGGTAAAACCGAACACGCATGCGAAGGCGCTGCCCGGCCTCGAACAATGGCTCAAGGCCAATCCGCGCAAGGGTGAGTTCATCGCCTGCCTGACATGCGAGATCGGCGACCTGAACCAGATCCTGCTGCTGCATCACTATGCGAGCGAGGCGGACCTAGCGGCCGACCGCGACGCGGTCGCCAAGGATGCGAACCCGTACGGCTGCCTCGACCTGACGGTCGGCAGGTCCACCGACACGTTCGTGCAGTTTCCCTTCCTCCCGGCCATCAAGCCGGGCCAATACGGCCCGATCTTCGAGGTGCGCACCTATCTGCTCAAGCCCACCGGCCTGCCGCCGACCATGGCGGCCTGGGAAAAGGCCGCGCCGGCGCGCCAGAAGCTCTCGCCGATCCTCGCCGCGATGTACTCGGTCACCGGCGAGGTCACGCGTTTCCTGCATATCTGGCCCTATCCGGACCTCATCACGCGCGCGAATACCCGGAAAACCGCGATCGAAACCGGCGTCTGGCCCCCGCCCGGCGGGCCGGACCACCTGCTCACGATGCACACCGACATCTATCTTCCGGCCGCATTCTCCCCTATTCGTTGAGGCACGAGGCGCGGCCGGCTCCGGCTCCCCCCGAATTTCAGAATAACTCACAGGCGAGGACCCCATGTCTTACACCCAACTCGGGCTTTACATCGACGGCAAGTGGAACCACGGCAACGGCGGTGGCGGCGAAGACGTAATCAATCCGGCGACGCAGAAGCCCCTCGGGCATCTGCCGCACGCCACCAAGAGCGATCTCGACGCGGCGCTCGCCTCCGCGCAAGCCGGATTCAAGCTGTGGAAGGCGAAGTCCGCCTATGACCGCGGCCGCATCATCAAGAAGGCCGCCGACCTTTTGCGCGAGCGCGCCGACGACATCGCCCGCTCGATGAGTCAGGAACAGGGCAAGGTGCTCGCCGAGGCCAAGGGCGAGGTCGTCACCTCGGCCGATATCGTCGAATGGTTCGCCGAGGAAGGCCGCCGCGCCTATGGCCGCATCATTCCGAGCCGCAATCCGACCGTGCGCCAGATGGTCGTCACCGAGCCGGTCGGCGTTGTCGCGGCGTTCACGCCGTGGAATTTCCCGGTGCTCACCCCTGCCCGCAAGATCGCGGCCTCGCTCGCGGCGGGCTGCTCGATCATCATCAAGGCGTCGGAAGAGACGCCTGCCGGCTGCGTCGACCTGGTGAAATGCTTCGAGGACGCAGGGCTCCCGCCCGGCGTGATCAACCTGGTGTTCGGCGTGCCGGCGACGGTCTCCGAGCACCTGATCGCCTCTCCGATCGTGCGCAAGATCTCGTTCACCGGCTCGGTGCCGGTCGGCAAGCATCTCGCCCAGCTCGCCGCCAAGGGCATGAAGCGCGCCACCATGGAGCTCGGCGGGCATTCGCCGGTCGTGGTGTTCGGCGACGCCGACCCGGAAAAGACCGCCGACACGATCTCGGCGTTCAAGTATCGCAACGCCGGTCAGGTGTGCATTTCGCCGACGCGCTTTTATGTGCAGGAGGCGATCTATGACCGCTTCCTCAAGCGCTTCACCGACAACGCGAAGGCCATCAAGCTCGGCGACGGGCTGGAGAAGGACACCACGATGGGGCCGCTCGCCAATGCGCGCCGCCTCGACGCGATGGATAGCTTCGTGGCGGATGCAAAGGCGCGCGGCGGCAAGGTGCAGGCCGGCGGCTCGCGCTCGGGCAACCAGGGTTACTTCTTCGAGCCGACGGTGGTCACCGACGTGCCGGACGACTCCAAGATCATGACCGAGGAGCCGTTCGGGCCGGTGGCGCCGATCGTGACGTTCAAGACCTTCGACGAGGTGGTGGAGCGCGCGAACTCGCTCGAGTTCGGGCTTGCGGCTTACACATTCACGTCGTCGCCGAAGACCGCGACCGCGATCGGCGATGCGCTGCAGTCCGGCATGGTCGGCGTGAACAGCGTCGCGATCTCGACGCCCGAGACGCCGTTCGGCGGCATCAAGGATTCCGGCTACGGCCACGAAGGCGGGATCGAGGGCCTCGAGGTCTACATGAACAAGAAGTTCATCGCGCAGGCGTGAGCTTCGTCTTTCTTCGTAGGGTGGGCTAAGGCGCGCAATCGCCAAGCCCACCAAACCGGCTGCAACAAGAATGGTGGGCATGCTTGCCCCGCTTCGCGGGATCAAGCTTTGCCCACCCTACGTTTCCGGCAGATTGACATGACCCAGGTCGTCGATCTCCTCGGCTACGAACGCATCGCGGAGCTTGCCTCCGCAATTCCGTTCTCGCCCAAGCGCGAGCGGTTCATCTTCGTCCGCCATGGCGAGACCGAGGGGAACCGCAACAAGATCTACCAACTCCCGCACACGCCGCTGAATGAGACCGGCGAAGGACAGGCTGCGGTTGCCGCAAAGGCCCTCGCCGAGACGCGTATCGGCAAGCTGGTCGCAAGCCCGATGGCGCGCGCATGGCGCACCGCAAGCCTGATCGCCGCCGAACACAAGATGCACCCCGAGGTCGACGGCGCGCTGAGCGAGCGCTTCTACGTCAGCCTGTGGGACAAGCCGATCGAAGGCGCGTTCAACTGGGACTGGGACCCCGACGGCTGCGAGCCGCTCGCGACCTTCGTGCATCGCGCCGCGCAGAGCGTCATGCGCATCCTCGCCGACGATACGCCGGACGGCGAAACAGTGATCGTCGCGCATGGCGGCATCCTGCTGGTGGCCTGCGCGCTGACCAACGCCTCGCTCGAAAATTCACATCGTCGAAACGCCGTTCCGCTGCGCTTTTCGCGCCAGAACGGCGCGTGGACCGCGACACCGGTGTGATACTGATCGCGCATGATCGAGCCTTCCAGCATCGAACGTCCCCTGCCCTCCGGCGCCAACGCGCCCGCGTTCGGCTCGGATGTGATCGCCGAAACACTGCGCGCGCTCGACATCCCCTACATCGCGCTCAATCCCGGCGCGAGCTATCGCGGCCTGCACGACTCGCTGGTGAACTATCTCGGCAATTCCGCGCCGCAGATGCTGCTCTGCCTGCACGAGGAGAGCGCGGTCGCGATCGCGCACGGCTACGCCAAGGTGACCGGCCGCGCGATGGCGGCGGCGGTGCATTCCAATGTCGGGCTGATGCACGCCACGATGGCGATCTTCAACGCGTGGTGCGACCGCATGCCGGTGCTGGTGCTCGGCGCGACCGGTCCGGTCGATGCGGCCAAGCGCCGCCCGTGGATCGACTGGATCCACACCGCGCGCGATCAGGGCGCGCTCGTTCGCGCCTACACCAAATGGGACGACCAGCCGGCTTCGCCCGGCCGCCGCGCGCGAAGCGCTGATGCGCGCGATGTGGATCGCGCAAGACCGCGCCGCAGGGGCCGGTCTATGTGAATTTCGATGCCGAGATGCAGGAGGCGAAGCTCGCCGAGCCGTTGCCCCCGGTCGATGTGGCGCGGTTCATGCCGCCGGTCGCGAGCGCGCCCGACGCCGAAGCGGTCGCGAAGGCTGCGGCGCTGCTGAAGGGCGCGAAGAGCGTCGTGATGCTGATCGGGCGCGTATCGCGCAGCGAAGATGCGTGGAATGCGCGCGTCGAACTTGCCGAGGGCATCAACGCGAAAGTCATCACCGACCTGAAGGTTGGCGCGAGCTTTCCGACCGATCATCCGCTCCATCTCGGCGCGCCATCCGTGCTCACGCCGGATGCCGAAGGACTCGCTGCGCTCGGCAAGGCAGACGTGATCCTCAGCCTCGACTGGGTCGATCTCGCCGGCACGCTGAAGGCCGCGAAGGCTCCGGCCGCGAGCGCCAAGGTGATCAGCGTTACGATGGACTACCAGATCCACAACGGCTGGAGCATGGACCATCAGGGCTTCGCACCCGTCGATGTGATGCTCGCGTGCGATCCTGATGCGGCGATGCTGCCGTTGCTGCGCGCGATCGGGGAAACGCCAAGCACCGTCGTGGCACGCATGGCGCCGGAGGAGAAGCCGCTTCCACCCGGCCCGCTCACCGTCGAGCACCTCGCGCGCGCGCTGCGCGATACCGTCGGCGACAAGCCGTTCTCCCTCACCCATCTGCCGCTCTCCTGGAACGGCGCGTGGTGGCCGTTCGGCCATCCGCTCGATTTCCTTGGCTAGCGATGGCGGCGGCGGGCTCGGCGCCGGACCCGGCGTGACGGTCGGCGCGGCGCTCGCGCTGAAGGGCTCGGGCCGCATCGCCGATCGGCATCTGCGGCGACGGCGATTTCCTGATGGGCGCGACCGCGCTCTGGACAGCGGCGCATTACCGCATTCCGCTGCTGATCGTGGTCGCCAACAATCGCTCGTTCTACAACGACGAAGTGCACCAGGAGCGCGTCGCGCGCATGCGCAACAGGCCCATCGAGAACAAGTGGATCGGCCAGCGCATCAGCGATCCCGATATCGATCTTAGCGGCCTCGCGCGGGCGCAGGGCGCGGCCGGCTTCGGACCGATCGAGGATGTCGGCAAGCTCGGCGCCACATTCGCCGAGGCCATCGCGGCGGTGGAGGCGGGCGGAGTCGCGGTCGTCGACGTGCGCGTTGCGCCGGGCTATACGCCCGCGATGACCGCAGCGGTGTCGAACGCCGAGAGGAAAGCGTGATGCCGGCAGCGCCGCTGCGCTCCGACGTTCCGCACGCAAATGCGGCAGCACCTGTGCTCGTCGTCGACGACATCGTCAAACATTTCGAAACACCCGAGGGCGTCCTCACCGCGGTCGATCACATCTCGTTCACGGTCGCGCCCGGCGAATTCCTCGCCGTCATCGGCCCATCCGGCTGCGGCAAGTCGACGCTGTTCAACATCATCGGCGGGCTGCTCGATGGCTACGAGGGCCGCGTCTCCGTCACAGGCGAGACGGTCAAAGGCCCACACGCCTCGATCGGCATGGTGTTCCAGGAGGAGTCGACGTTTCCCGTGGCGCACCGTAACCGACAATGTCGCGTTCCCGCTTGAGATCGCGGGCCAGCCGAAGGCGCAGCGCATCGAGCGCGCGCGCCACTTCATCGATCTCGTCGGCCTCCACGGATTCGAGAACCGCTATCCGGCCGAGCTTTCCGGCGGCATGCGCCAGCGCGTCGCGATCGCGCGCACGCTCGCCTCGGAGCCGAAGATCCTGCTGATGGACGAGCCGTTCGGCGCGCTCGACGAACAGACGCGGCTGCTGCTCGGCGACAAGGTGCTGCAGATCCAGGATCAGCTCAAGCAAACCTGCCTGCTGATCACCCACAACATCACCGAGGCCGTGCAGCTTGCCGACCGCGTGCTGGTGATGACCTACCGGCCCGGCCAGGTGAAGCGCATGGTGCCGATCGAACTGCCGCGCCCGCGCTCCTCCGAAATCGTGTCGAGCGATGCGTTCGGCCGTTACGTCGCGCAAATCTGGGGCGACCTGCGCGAGGAAGCGAGCCGCGGCATGCGCGACGACGAGGCACATCGCGGAGGCCGCGCATGATTGCGCGGGCGCAGCGCAATTTCTTGCCGCTCGCGCTCGGGCTCGGCTCGCTGATCGCGGTCATTCTGCTGATCGAAGTTCTCATCCGCGTCGGGCTGGTCAATCGCTTCATCGTGCCGATGCCGTCGCAGATCGCGGGCGCGTTCGAGCGCGTGATCCTCGAGGAGGACATCCCGCACCGTTTCCTCGTCACGGCGCGTGAGGCCTTTTGGGCGACCGTACTGCTCGCCATCTTCGGCGTCGGCATCGGCGTGCTGCTTTATCGCGTGAAGCTCTTGCGCGACGCGACCGAGACCTGGGTTGCCGCGATGGCTTCTGCGCCGACGGTGCTGATGTATCCGCTGTTCCTGGTCATCTTCGGCCGCAGCGAGAAGACCATCATCATGATGGGCTTCGTCGCAGGCCTGCCCGCCGTCATCCTCAAGACCATCGAGGGGCTCGCCGGCACGCGGCGCGTGCTGATCGACGTCGGGCGCAGCTTCAAGCTCACCGAAGTGCAGTTGTTCTGGAAAATCTACTTCCCGGCCGCGCTGCCGACCATGTTCGTCGGGCTTGCGTCTCGGCATGATCTTCGCGCTGATCAATATCGTCGGCGTCGAGTTCCTGATCAATTTCGGCGGTCTCGGCCAGCTCATCAACGACCTCGCCGAGCGCTACGACCTGCCCGGCACCTACGCGGCGATCTGTTTCGTCATCCTCGTCAGCGTCTGCT
The DNA here is from genome assembly GCA_963800695.1 of uncultured Alphaproteobacteria bacterium. Classification (GTDB taxonomy): domain Bacteria; phylum Pseudomonadota; class Alphaproteobacteria; order Rhizobiales; family Xanthobacteraceae; genus PALSA-894. The sequence continues at coordinate 125,633 of CAWDCA010000006.1, forward strand.
TCTTCTTTCTCACCGACAGAATCGAAAAATGGCTCAGACCGGTCAATTGACGGCGCCCGTCGCGCAACCATCGCTGAGCCCCGTCACGCTCGTGCGCATCGCGATCATCGCGACCATCCTGCTGACATGGGAGGCGGTCGCGGCGTCGGGACTGCTGTTCCGCGATGTCGTGCCCTCGCTCATCGTCATCGGCCGCGCGCTCGTCGAAACGCTGGCCGACAAGACCTACTACTGGCATCTCGGCGTGACGGCGGGCGAGGTCGGCTCGGGGCTGCTGATCGGCGGGCTGTCCGGGCTTGCAGTCGGCATCGCACTCGGCAGCAACAAGCTGCTTAGCCGCGCGTTCGAGGCCTACCTTTACTATCTCGGACCGACTCCGAAGATCATCTTCTTCCCCATCATGATCATGTGGTTCGGAGTCGGGCCGGGCTCGAAGGTCGCGATGGGCACTATCTCGTGCTTCTTCCCCGTGGCGCTGAGCGCGGCGGCAGGGATGCGCGAGATCAATCCGGTTCTCATTCGCGTCGGCCGCAGCTTCCGCGCCAAAACCTGGCAGATGGTCACGAAAATCTATCTGCCAGCGATGCGCCTGCCGGTCATCAACGGGATACGCCTCGGCCTCGGCGTCGCGATCATCGGCACCTTGCTGGCGGAGACGAAGCTCTCCAACCGCGGTATCGGCTTCCTGATCATCAACGCGTATTCGACCTTCGACATGCCGCGCATGTATGCGTTGCTTATCGTTCTGTTCGTGCTGTCGATCGGCGTGAATGCGCTGGTCGGCAAGCTGGGCGGCGTCGATTCAATCCGGCGCGCGTGAGGAACACATGAACTCGCCCGTCACCATCACGGCGCCGCTGACGCTGCCGCAACATCGCGGCTGCTACTACGGCGGCGCCTGGCATGCACCGTTGTCCGGCCGCGAGGCCGACACGATCAATCCGGGCACGGGCGAAACGCTCGGCAAGGTGGCGGACGGCGGGGCTGCGGACGTGGACGCAGCGGTTGCGGCCGCCAAGAAGGCGTTCAAGGAGTGGCGTAACGTCTTGCCGCTCGAACGCGCCAGAATGCTCAAGCGCATCGCCGAGGTTCTGCGCGCCCACGCGCAGGAACTCGCGATGATCGATGCCGCCGACTGCGGCAATCCGGTGCGCGAGATGGTCAGCGACGCCATGGTGGCGGCCGCGCAGACCGAGTTTTTCGCCGGCCTCGTCACCGAGATGAAGGGCTCGTCGGTGCCGATGGGACCGGGCGTCGTCAATTTCTCCGTGCGCGAGCCCCGCGGCGTGGTCGCGCGCATCATCCCGTTCAATCACCCGTTCATGTTCTGCATGGGCAAGTCCGCGGCGCCGCTTGCGGCCGGCAACACCGTGATCGTGAAGCCGCCGGAACAGTCGCCGCTCTCGTCGCTGCGCCTCGCCGAACTGATCGACGGCATCCTGCCGCCCGGCGTGTTCAACGTGGTGCCCGGCGGCAAGGAGGTCGGCGCCGCGCTTGCCGGCCACAAGGATGTCGCGATGGTGGCGCTGGTCGGCAGCGTCCCGACCGGCCGCGCCGTGATGCGCGCAGCGTCCGATACCGTGAAGCCGGTGATGCTCGAACTCGGCGGCAAGAACGCGCTGATCGCCTATCCGGATGCCGATGCGGACGAGGTCGCGGGCGCGGTCGTCGCCGGCATGAACTTCACCTGGTGCGGCCAGTCCTGCGGGTCGACCAGCCGCGCCTTCATCCATGAGGGGATTTACGACGCGGTGCTCGCCCGCGTGAAGGAGAAGATCAAGGCATTCCGGCCCGGCATCCCGACCGACCCGGCGACCACCATGGGTGCGATCGTCTCGAAGGTGCAGTTCGACCGCGTGATGGACTACATCGCGTCGGCCAGGCAGGAAGGCGCGCGACTTCTGTGCGGCGGCGGGCCGCCGAACGATCCGAAGCTGGCGAAAGGCTTTTACGTCGAGCCGACCGTGTTCGCGGACGTCACCATGACCATGCGCATCGCGCGGGAGGAAATTTTCGGGCCCGTTCTCGGCATATTCAAATGGTCGGATGAGGCCACAATGCTCGATGAGGTGAACATGGTCGAATACGGCCTCACCTGCTCGATCTGGACCAACGACATCTCGACGGCCCACCGCACGGCTGCGGCCGTCGAAGCGGGCTTCATCTGGATCAACGAAGTGGGAAAGCATTTCCTCGGCGTGCCGTTCGGCGGCGTGAAGCAGTCCGGCATCGGGCGCGAGGAATGCTTCGACGAGATGCTCGCGTTCACGCAAGAGAAGAACATCCACGTTCGGATTAGGCCGAAGGCGTAACTGTCATCCCGGAAGAAGGCGTAGGGTGGGCTAAGCGAAGCGAGCCCACCACTTCTCATACGCGTGGGCACGGCGCACAAGCGCGCGCCTTTGTCCACCCTACACCTTGTACGCCTCGAACGTCGTTGGGTGGAACAGCTCCTCGATCTTCACCGGCCGCGGCGAGAGCCCTTGCTTGTGGTGCTGCGCGAGGAAGTACTCCAGCGTCTTGCGGTTCGCCGGAATGCCGTAAGGCCAGAAGTCGGCGCCCATCAGGTCGCGCGCGGCCTTCACCTGCTCCTCCATGAACGGCAGCGTCACCTTGCTGGCTGAGGTTTCTTCCAGCAGCGCCAGACAAATCGATTTTGCCCGCGTGAAGGCTTTGAGCACGGCGGCCGGCAGCCACGGATGCTGCGTTACCAAAGTGCGGCGCACGCCGATCATGTGCATGATGGGGAAGTTGCCGGTCTTGCCGAAATAGTCCTTGGCGGCCGCCATCGGATCGGGAAACAGCCAGCCGATGTTCGGCTTGCCCTGCTCGAAACACGAGGGCGTGCGCGGGCCGATGAACGCGTGGATCTCGCCCGCCTCCAGCATCGCGTTGAGCGTACGCCCCTCAGGCGCCGGATCGAGCCTGATTTCGGGGGGCAGCGTGATCGCGATCTTCTCGACGCGGCCCGCTTGTTCCAACCCGCCCCTGATCCACTGGATGTCCGACGGCTTCACGCCGTACTGGTCTTCCAGCAGCGCCCGCGCCCAGACATTCGCGGTGAGCTGATATTCCGAGACGCCGACCTTGCGGCCCTTCAGGTCCGCGGGCTGCTTCACGCGGTCGGTGCGCACATAGATCGAGGTGTGGCGGAACGCGCGCGAGACGAACGCCGGCACGCCCACATAGGCGAAGTCGCCCTGCGCGGTCTTCACGGTCGAGCTGGACAATGACAACTCGCAAATGTCGAACTCGGCATGGCGGAACGCGCGGAAGAAGATTTCCTCCGGGTCGAGCCCCATGAACACCGGATCGACACCATCGATCGGCACGGTGCCGTCGGTAAGCGCCCGGGTGCGGTCGTAGTCGCGCACCGCGATGGAGAGATTCAATCTGGCCATGAGTTCACTTCGGGTGGTGGCTGCGGCCGGACTCTACGGGACGGCACGGCGCATTCAAGCGCTCAATCCGCGCCACGGCGAGCGGCCTTGTCGTCCGGCGTCACGTCGATCACGCGCGCGCGGCCGGTGATTTTCACCTCGGGCTTGCAGTCCGTCATGCAGGGCTTTGGATTCCAGAAGGCTTTCTCAGTCGTTTCGCGGTCGTCATCGAAAAAACCTGCGGCATTCGGCATCCTCACGGCGCCGAATGTGTCCTTCGACAGCACGAATTTCTCGTCCACGATATCGTTGAGAAACAACATGTAGGCGACAACCGCATAAAGCTCGTCATTGGTCAGCGCCTGCGCATCGCCGAACGGCATCGCGCGGCGCACGTAGTCGATGGTGGTCGACAGATGCGCGAAGTAGGAGCCGACCGTCTTGACCGGATCGTCGGACTTGAGCGAGCCCTGCCCGCCTGCGACCTGCGGCCAGCGGCCGGCGCTTTCGCCGAACTCGCCGTGACAGGCCGCGCATTTGCCCATGTAGACCGCTTCGCCGTCCTTCACCGAGCCCTTGCCGGAGGGAAGTCCCTGCCCGTCCGGGCGCACGTCGATGTCCCAGCCGGCGATTTCGGCGGGCGTTGCAGCGTGGCCGATGTTGAGCTTGGCGGAATCTGCCGACGCGGCGACTGCGAGCGCGGCGGCCATGAGAATCGCGAGGGCGAAGCTAGGACACTTCGACATTCTCGACCTCGCCGTCCCGTTTCACCAACCAGGTCTGGATGCCGTTGTTGTGGTAGATCGAGTTGACACCGCGCACCTTGCGCAACTCGGCCTTGGTCGGCTGCACATATCCGGTCTCGTCGATCGCGCGCGATTGCAGCAGCAGTTCCTGACCGGTCCACTCGGTCTCGGCGTAGAAACGTGACACAGCCTTGTCGAGCACCAGCCCGTCGATCTTCGCCTCGCGCCAGTTTTTCCCGCCATCGAGCGAAACATCGACGCGCGCGACCTTGCCGCGGCCCGACCACGCGAGCCCCGAGATCACCGTGAAGCCCTTCTGGCGCAACGGCACCTGCGGCGACGGCGATGTGATGACCGACTTCGCATCCATCACGAAGGTGAACTGGCGCGCTTTGCCGCTCTCCATCAGGTCGGTGTATTTCGAGGTTTCCTCGCGCGCGAACCATGGCTCGTCGCCGAGCTTCAAGCGCCGCAGCCACTTGACCCAGACATTGCCCTCCCAGCCCGGCACGACGAGGCGCGCCGGGTAACCCTGCTCGGGGCGGAGCATCTCGCCGTTCATCCGATACGCGACGAGGCAATCGTCGAGTGCCTTGGCGAGCGGGATCGAGCGATTCATGGCGGCGGAATCCGCGCCTTCGGCGAGCAGCCATTTCGCGCCTGGCTTCACACCGGCCTCCGCCAGCAGCACGCGCAACGGCACGCCGGTGTATTCGACGCAATGCACCATGCCGTGCGTGTACTGGCAGCCGTTGAGCTGCGCGCCACGCCACTCCATGCCGGAATTCGCCGCGCATTCGAGGAAGTGGATGCGATTGACGCGCGGAAAGCGCTTCAGGTCGGCGAGCGTGAAGATCAGGTCCTTCTCGACCAGGCCGTGGACGACCAGCCGGTAATCGTCCGGGTCGATCTCTGCGATGCCTCCGTGATGCCGCTCGAAGCAGAGCCCGTTCGGCGTGATGATGCCGTCGAGCTCGTGCAGCGGCGTGAAGCTGACCGAGCGACTCCCGGCTCGCGGTCAGCCACTGCACGTCGCGCCGGATGACGTGCGCCTCGTGCTTCGACGGCTTGCCATAGGGCCGCGTCGCGACGCCGTCGCCGAGCGCGCGGGTCCACTCGGGCACATTGGGCGGAAGGTTTTTCGGGTTCCCGGCGAGCGCCGAACCGCCCGCCAGTGCGGCGCCTGCACCGCTCGCGGCCGTCAGGAAGCGGCGGCGGGTCGGTTTCGCGGGCGGGTCGCGGTCGCTCATGGGCTTCCCATACCACGCCGCGCGACGTTCGTTCTACAAGGTGGACGAACCGGGAAACAATTTTCCAGCAGATTGCCGCATTGCGGAACGTTTAACCGCCCACCACCTTGACGCCCGTATTCGCCTCGACCTTCACGGTCTTCTTGCGCGCCACGTATCGCTCCACCAGTTCCCAGACCGGCGGGCCTTCGGTGCCCTCGTTCACGCTCGCCCAACCCGCCACCGTGTAGTCGCGCGCGGCTTCGAGCGGTTTCCCGGACTTGAGATGCGTCAGGCCCGAGATGCGGCTTCCCATCGGCTTGGCCGTATCGATGGTGTAGCCGAGCCCACCGCAGCGAACCATGTCGCCGCCCTGCTGATAATACGGGTCGGGATTGAACAGGTTGTCGGCCACGTCCTCCAAAATCTCCTTCAGACGTGCGCCGGCCATGCTCATCCGATAGACGTTCGGATAGGTGATCGCGGTCGCGTTGTGGATGTCCTCGACGGTGATCGCCGCGCCCGGCAGCACGCTCGTGCCCCAGCGGAATCCGGGCGAGAGCGCGATTTCGGCGTCACGCTCCGCGATCAGCGCATCGCAAATCAGGTCGTCGAACGTGCCAGCGAAATTGCCGCGCCGATAAAGCAGCGACTCGGTACGTCCGACCTCACGCGCCAACTCGGAAGCGAACGGCGCGCGCGCTCGTCCGATCGCAGCAGTCATCCCGGCATCGGGCGCGATGGCATCGGCGAACAGCGGAATGAGCTTGTAGCGGAAGTCCTTTACCGCCCCGCCCTGCACGTCGAGATCGAGGCGCGACAGAAATTTCCCGTGGCTGCCCGATGCGATCAGCAGCGTCTTGCCCACGCGTACCACCTCGGGCAGCGCATCATGCGTGTGGCCGGTCAGGATCACGTCGATACCCGGCACCCGCCCCGCCAGCTTGCGGTCGACATCGAAACCGTTGTGCGAGAGCAGCACGACCAGCTGCGCGCCCTCGCGGCGCGCCTTCTCGACGTTGGCGCGCACGTCCTCCTCGCGGATGCCGAACGACCAGGTCGGGATCATCCAGCGCGGATTGGCGACCGGCGTGTAAGGGAACGCCTGCCCCAGCACCGCGACCTTCACGCCGCCCTTTTCGAACAGCTTGTAAGGCGGAAACACCGGCTCCTGCCATTCGGTGTCGCGAACGTTCAAGGCGAGGAACGGGAAGCCGAGGCTGTCCACCAGTTCCTTCACGCGGTCGGTGCCGTAGGTGAACTCCCAGTGGCCGGTCATGGCGTCAGGCTTCAACAGCTTGAAGCAGTCGGCCATATCCTGGCCGCGGGTCGCATTCGCGCCGAGCGAGCCCTGCCAGGTATCGCCGCCGTCGAGCAGCAGCACGCGCTCCTCGCCGCACTGCGCCCGCGCGGCCTTCACGGCCGTCGCCAGCCGGTCGAGCCCGCCGATCCGGCCATAGCTTTGGGCGAGCGCCGTGAAATCCTCCGGCGTCAGCGCATAGGCGGCGGCCGACTTCTCCGCAATGCCGAAGCGCGCCAGATAATCCTTGCCGGTGATGTGCGGCGGCTGCCCTTTCGCCTCGCCGACCCCGAGATTGCTCGACGGCTCGCGGAAATACACCGGCATCAGCTGCCCATGTACGTCGGCGACATGCAGCAGCGTGACATTGCCGAGCGGCTCGAAGGCGAGCAACTCCGCCTGCGTCAACCGCTGCTGCGCCAACGCGCGCGTGAACCCGTTCGGAAGGATGGCCGCAGTGGCGGCGGCGATTTGCAGGAATTCGCGGCGGGAAATCACGCCGCGTTACGTGACGGTGATCGTCTCTTCGCCGACGATCGTCGTGCCGTCGTCGTCCGTCCAGGTCAGCACCACCGGGCCGGACTCGGTCGCCTTGAATTTGAACTGGATATACGGGTTTGCCGACACCGCCGGCTCGAAGTTCGCCGCGAACACCTGCTTGCCCGCCACCGTGCAGGCGAATTTGTTGATGATCTTGCGCGGGATGGTGTTGCCCTGCGCGTCCTTGCGCTGGCCCGTCTCCATGATGTGGGCGACCAGTGCTTTCACCTCGACGATGTCGCCCTTGCGGGCTTCCTTCTTGTCGAGCTTGATGCGCGGCTTGGGGGCGGCGGCCATAATGAATGTCCTTCCTTTTTCCGTCAGCCGCCGCAGCCGCCGATGGTCACTTTCACCTGCTTGCTCGCCATGACGAACGAGCCATCGTTCATCTTCGCGACCGCGATGATGTTCTGCGTCGTGGCAAGCCGGATGCGCGTGTTGGCTTGCGCGACTCCGCTCGCGGGCGAGAAATGGAAGGTCGCAACGCCTGCGTTCGGATTGCCGTCGGCCAGCACCAGCACTTCGGTGACATGCGACTGTTCCGACATCGGGCTCTCGACCGTCACGGTCATCGGCACGGTGTTGCCGTTCTCGGCGATCTCGGGAAGGTCGAGCTTCACCTTGCCTTCGACCGCCTGCTTCCCGCCGGTGAATGTCTTGATGAGGTCCTGCGCATTGTTAGCGGCCTGCGCCGGTGCAACACCGAAGGCCGCGACCGCCAGCGCACCGGCACTTCCGGCGAGAAGGTGACGCCGGTTGATTCCGATCATGGAAATACTCCTGCCCCGAAGTGCCGCAACAGAATGTTCTTGCGTGTCGTAGCGTTTGCGGAGAACAATCCTGTTGCGCGCGTGCCGTTTCGGCCCAACACATAGTGAGAACTTTCCGATTATCTAGACGCTGGCGTTCGACAATGCAACAACACCAGTGTGGGCGGTTCAGAAGTCCGCAAAGTGCATGCAGCTTGCTCCGAGTGCGGACTTCTGAACCAAAGCCACACTGCAAGTTTTAACGTGCTGGTGTCCCTTTGATTCCGAAGTTCGCTCCAGAAGGTGCGGCACGATAAGGCGAACTTCGGAATCGGGACACCAGTGGCCGCAGCCGCGCGTGAATCGTGAATCAGGAAACGATCCGGGGAGACGCAGGTGAGATTTCCGACTTTGCTGGCGGCGTTCGCCCTCGCCCTCTCAGGGGCCGCCTTTGCGCAGGACGCCGAGACCGAAAAGGCGATCGAGAAATACCGGCAGATGCTGCGCGAGGACCCGTGGAGCAATCCGGGCTTCCTCGATTCCGATCGCGGCGAGACGCTGTGGACCACGCCCGCCGGCCCGAAGAAGGCAACGCTCGCGCAATGCGATCTCGGCAAGGGGCCGGGCAAGGTCGAAGGCGCGTTCGCCGAACTGCCGCGTTATTTCGCCGACGCCGACCGCGTGATGGATGTCGAAACGCGCATCCTGTGGTGCATGGAGAAGCTACAGGGGATCAGCGCTGCCGATTACGTGAAGCGCCCGCATCCCGGCGGCGGCCAGCCGGTCAAGGATCTCGGCGCGATGGCGACCTATGTCGCGAGCAAATCGGCGGGCCAGAAATTCGCCGCCCCGCTGACGCATCCGAAGGAGCGCGAGACCGCCGCGCTCGGCGAGACGCTGTTCCACCGCCGCTCCGGTCCGTTCGATTTCGCCTGCGCGACCTGCCACGCCAATTCCGGTTTGCGCATCCGGCTGCAAGGCCTGCCGTACCTCGCCGAGAAGAAGGAAGCCGCCAAGGTGATCGGCGAATGGCCGGCCTACCGCGTGTCCACAACGCATGTGATGACGATGCAGCACCGGCTCTATGACTGCTTCTGGCAGATGCGCATGCCGGAATTGCAACTGGGATCGGACGCGAGCGTGGCGCTGATCGCGTTCCTCACCCGGCAGGCTGACGGCGGCGAGATCGCCGCGCCCGGCCTGAAACGATGATCGGGAGAGCCGCCATGCGAATCATCCTGACGATTTTCGCCGCCGCCCTTTGCGCCTCCGGGGCCTCGGCGCAGCAACGCCCCGACCCCGCCATTGCCGATGCGGCCGTGAAGGCCGCGTTTCCGGCAGCGCCGGCCGATTGGGCGCCGCGCCTCACCGGCGACGACACCATGGCTCTGTGCTCGGGTTTCCGGAACAGCCCGCCGAAGAATGTCGCGGATGAAATCCAGAAGCGCGAGCAGGCAAACATCGCCTACCCGCCCGACAACAACTTCATGGGCGACTGGCAGAAGGGCGAGCGGCTGGCGCAATCCGGCTACGGCCTGCGCTTCACAGATTATCCGGCGCGCCAGGCGAACGGCGGCAATTGTTACGCGTGCCATCAGCTCACCAAAAAGGAAGTGAGCTACGGCACGCTTGGGCCGTCGCTGTCGGAATACGGCAAGCTGCGCGACTTCAAGCCGGAGGCCGTGAAGGCTGCCTACGAGAAGATCTACAACTCGCACGCGGCGTTTCCCTGCTCGACGATGCCGCGCTTCGGCGCCAACAAGGTTCTCACCATCGAGCAGATCAAGGACGCGGTCGCGCTGCTGATGAGCCCGCAAAGCCCGGTGAATACGGGGCAATAACGCTGCACCTCATCCTGAGGAGCGGCCGCAGGCCGCGTCTCGAAGGATGGCCCAAAGCGTGCGTACCGCCATCCTTCGAGACGGGCGCTTCGCGCCCTCCTCAGGATGAGGGCCGAGTCAGCTCCGCACACTTCTCAAATAATCCCGAAAGCTCTTCGTCTCGTAGCCCTTTTCACGCACGAAGCGGAACAGCGCAAGAAAATCGTCCGGCCGCAGGTAGCCCGGCGCACGCGCGACCTCGCGCTTCTCCGCCGGCTTGTCGGCGAGCCCCGTCACCGTCTCGGGGAAAAACTGGAACGTCGGCGTGAAGCGGACGCCGTATTTTGCCGCCAGCGCCTTCTCGGAGATTTCGCTGCCGTCGAAGTCCGTCACCTTGCGCGAGCCGATGATATTGAGCTGGAGAATTTCGAAATTGTCCTTGATATAATTTTCAATATCGGGCCGCGCGAAATTGACCAGATGGGTTTCCTTGCAATACGGGCAGCCGCGCAGCTCCCATGCGATCGCAAAGCGCTTGCCCGTATTGGTCGCGCCCTGCAGATCGTCGGCAAGTTCGAGAAAGCTCTCCAGAAACCAGGGCTGGCGGTAGAGTCCGTCGTCGGTCAGCACGGCCGCCGCACGCGCCAGAGGAACAATAAGGCTCGCGCCAAGCGCCGCGCTCCCCCCAATCAGACTTCGTCGCGTCGGCTTCATGGTGCGTTAACGGCAAGTCCCGGCCGGTCGCCACCCTGGCGGCCGTTCCGCTATGGTGGCGAATATGGAGCCGCTCTTCGCCCTGCTCAAGCGCGCCACATGCATGGCTGCCTGCCTCGCCTGTCTCATGGCGCCGGCGCGCGCCGGCGATCTCGACGATTTCAATCGCACCGTCGAGGCCGCGATGAGCCATCGCCGTGTCGCCGCCGGATACCTGCGCACCGGAAACATGGACCTTGCGGCGCTGGAAATCGAGGGACTGCGCGAGGCGTGGGGCAAGGTCAGCGCGCTGCCGCGGCCGGCCGCGTTTGCCGATCAACAGCGCTACACCGCGACCATGCTGGAAATTGCGGCCGGTCTCGTCGGCACCACGCTGGTGCTCAATCTCGGCCGGCCCGATGTCGCGCGCGAATCGCTCGAGGCCATCCGCGCGTCGCTCTCAAGGCTGCGGCGCGAGAACGGCGTGACGGTGCTGGCCGACTGCGTACTCGATGCCAATACCGCGATGGACGCCTTGTTCGCGCACGACGAAAAGCCCGATTGGGAGAGCGTCGCTGCCGGTGCGCAATCCTATCGGGCAACATTACAGCGCTGCGACGGCGCCGCCGCGCCGGGTATTCGCGCCCGTGCCGAGTTCCGGCGTCTCATCGACGGCGCGATTGCCAGCCTCGATCAAATTCCGAAATCGGTTGAGGCGCGCGACCGCGACCTGCTGCACCGGCTGCTGATCGAACTGCGCTCGTTCGATAACCTGCTGGCGTTCCGCTACGGCTAGGCCTATGTCAATCGATATGCGGCTCATTTCCATCCTGCTCGTCGCCCTGCTGCTCGCGCCCGCCGCCCGTTCGGCCGAGCTTGTGGTGTTCGAGCAGAAGGGCTGCGTGTGGTGCCAGCGGTTCGACCGCGACATCGCGCCGGCCAACGACAAAACCACCGAAGGCAAGCGCGCGCCGCTGCGCCGCCAGGACATCAAGCAACCCGTTCCGGCCGAGCTTGCCTTCATCAAGCGCGAGCGCTTCACGCCGGTGTTCGTGCTGATCGACGGCGGCCGCGAAATCGGACGCATCCGCGGCTATCCGGGCGACACGTTCTTCTGGGGCCTGCTCGCCAACCTGCTCGAGCGGATGGATCGCGGCGAAAGCGCCCCGCCGCCGCCCGTCGACGCCACCCCGCCGCGCGGCGTGACATTCGGCGAGTGACGGGCGCCGGTCCTGGCACTTTCCTCGCGCGTCATCGCGGACGGCTCGAAAACGGCGAAGCGCCATGTTGTGCGCGCCTGAATGGAAGCGTACGATTTAGACGTGCATTCCGACCCTATCAGGGAGGTAGTCATGGCCAAAGTTCCAACCCCGCCGCAGTTTGTACTGCTCGCATTCGACGGTTCGAACGAGGTCGAATTTTGGAAGGCGACGCGCCAATTCGCGACGAGCGCCGAAGTCCGCTTCACGTATTTCATCAGCGGCGTTTTTTTCCTGCTTGACGCCGACAAGAACATTTACGTCGACCCCGCGGGCCGCACCGGCAAGAGCAATATCGGGTTCGGCGGTTCCTCCCTGGACGTGATGAAGCAACGGCTCGAACAGGTGAGGCTCGCGATGAAGGAAGGGCACGAAATCGGCTCTCACGCCAACGGGCATTTTGACGGCAGGGATTACACTTTCGGCCAATGGAATAAGGAATTCCAGCAATTCACGAGCTTCATGTCGGAGACCTGGCAGAGATACAACAAGACCGCCGAACCTGCAGGTTGGAAGAACTATTTCGCCAAGGAGGTGTCGGGCTTCCGGGCACCCTATCTCAGCGTCGGCGACCGCAAGGCGTTGTGGAAAACCTTGAAGGAGCACGGCATCGACTACGATACGAGCCTCGTCAACAACATGGGATATTGGCCGCGCCAGATCGATGGCGTGTGGAACTTTCCGCTGGCCACCATCAACGTCGCGGGCACGTCCAAGAAAACGCTCAGCATGGACTATAACTTCTACGTCACCCAATCGGGCGGCAAGGATGGGCCCAAGGAAAAATTCAAGGAATATGAAGACCAGATGGTCCAGAGCTACGTCCAGTACTTCAATAACAACTACTTCGGCAATCGCGCGCCGGTGCACATCGGGCATCACTTTTCGCAGATGAATGGCGGCGCCTACTGGAAAGCCATGCAGCGCTTTGCCCGCTATGTCCGCAAGAAGCCGGATGTCGTTTGCGGCACCTACAAGGAGCTCTTGAGTTTCATCGAGAAGAACAAGCATCGCTTGAACGACTATCAGGCCGGCAATTTCGACAAACCGGCCCCTGCTCCGTCGCTGGTCGCCATGGCGCCGAAGCCGGGGCTCGCCATGGCGCTGAAGAAGATGCCTGAGTTGAGCCAGAAACAGCTCGATCTGATCCAGGCAAAGAAGAAGCCGCGCAAAGCCTCCGGGTGCTGTCCCCAATAATTCGGCGCCTGCTACAAGCGGCTGTGGAGCGCACCCTGCCGGTGCACCGGTTCAAACTGCAAAGTCATGGCGGCAGTGCCGGACTGCACGCCTATTCGCGCCGCTAAAAATCGGACGGAACGCAGATCAATCCCGAGCGATACTTTAGCGATGCCGTCCAGCGCGGGCCGCCACCCGACGCCATTGGATTGAACTTCGAGAATTCTATGTTCTCGATCGAGTTCATGGTCCGCATCGAATGCGCCTCGATGACATCGCCGCCACGACCTGGAAACACATGATATCCAGCGTGTGCAATGCCGACGAAAATCGGAACATCCTTGAAAGATGGCGCCGGCGACTTCTTGAAGCCCACGAGCTTGGTGGCGTTGTCCACCTTTGAGTCGTAGTAGATGCCCTTGTTTGTCACACTCGCGTAGCGGAGCGCGTGGCCGCCCCATTCAGGCCGCCATTTGCCGCCGTTCGGCGGATTGAGGTTCTTATCCTCTGCGTCCCATTCGGCATTCTTGCCCGGATCCGGGTTCCAGTAATAAATCTTCCAGCCAAGCTGCTGCAGCATGATCTGCAAATCGGTGCCGTAGAATTTGTGCCCGATCCTCAACTGGTCGTGGATCTTCCGCCACGTGTTCGGCATGTCGGTGGCGTTGAAGCCGCGTTCCATCGCCTGCATGGCGAGCGTAACACAAGCTGTCGCCACCTGCTGATCAGCCAGGAAGGTGGGCTTCCCATATTTCTTGATCTGCGCAATGCGGAGCTCTTTGGTTTGGTGCTCGGGCTTGCGGTTGCCATAATATTTCGAAATACCCCACTGCTTGAAGAAGGCGATGTGGTCCGCATAGACCCAGTCGAGAAAATCCGATGCCGCGTCCGTAAATTTATCGAGCGAATTGCGGTGTTTCGATTTCTCTGCCGACGTGAACATGTTGCTGGGCACGGAAGAAGCCATGGCTTTTCTCCAAAAATCTTGACCTCGAGTGAGTATACGACAGGTTGTGGAAAACCAACCCTGTTTTCATTCACCCGGGATCGCAAGCGCAGCGCGGCGGCGACGCCTTGATCAAGGGCTTGGCACCACGTCGGCCGGTCCTTCGACGGCGGGAGTCCACTGGATCGGCAAAGACTTGACGCGAATGCAAGCGTCGCGCTCCGGGTCGGCTGCCTCGCGCGTTTGGTCAATCGCGGCCAAGTGAACATACAACCACTGGACCGCTCGTTTCAGGGTGTGGTTTAATCGCGCGGAGGTGTTTGGAGGAAGCCATGGCTTACCGAATTGCCAAGAGCCTGGGTAAGCTCCGCTCACAGGCCAACGCGCGATGGCCGGGGCGGAACAAAGCCAGCGATGGGTGGATCGGCGATCCTGCGCACTTCGCCAGAGGAGACGCGTCCGATCACAATCCACACGTCAAGGACGGCTCGACTGGCGTGGTTACTGCGATGGATATCACGCACGATCCGAACAGGGGCTGCGACGCAGGTGTGCTGGCGGAAGTCCTGATCGCATCCCGGGATCCACGTATCAAATACTTGATCTGGAACAGGCGGATCGTCTCGGGAGATGCGGGTCCATCTCCTTGGGTTAAACGCACATACACCGGAAGTAACCCCCACAACATGCACGTCCATATCTCGGTGAATCGGACGAAGGCTCAGTATGACAATGAAGCCGCATGGGCTCTGCCTGGGGGCGCGCCACCCGCGGATCCGTCAGCCCCGCCACCGCCGGCCGAGGTTGAGAAGCGGAAGACTCTCAAGAGGCAGTCGAAGCACACACAGGATGTCCGGTATCTGCAGAAGCTTCTTGGCATAACCGTGGACGGCGTCTTCGGGAGCACGACCGAGGAGGCAGTCAAGAAGGCGCAGAAAGCGAACGGCCTTCCAGAGGATGGCATCGTCGGCCCTTACACCTGGGCTGCTCTAATAAAGTAAGCGTGCCTGCAAGCGTGCCAGCGCCCTCTGTTCGGCAACGATGATCGCGCGGAAGCTCGCGCGCATGCTTCGTCACCGCGCCCCCGGCTCCGTCTCCGCCAGATCCATGATCCGGAACTGCACGCGCTCCTCGCCGTTCCAGCGGTCGATCGAGAGCGTGCCGGCCGAGAATGGCGCCACGGCCCTTCACCCCTTCGGTGACTGTGTGTCCGACAAACCACGCGCGCCTCAAAACCGGGTCCGCGCGTGTTCGTCCGCCGCTTTGATCAGAGTTGTGCAACCGCTCGTCAAATCATCGGAAGCGACAGGAGCAGCCGCAACAGTTGGGCCTGTCGGCTCGTGCCGGTCTTGCGATACAGCGAAGCGAGATGCCACCGCGCAGTCGATGTCTTGATGTCCAGGATCGCGGCCGCCTGCTCAGGGCTTTCGCCCATCATCAGCCGTTCCGCCACGCGCGTCTCGGCGGCGCTGAGGCCAAAGAGCTGCCTGATCATCCCTTCGGGGCGCGTCGAGTTTGCGTCGGGATCAGTGACCAGAATGAATGCGACCGGCCCCATCTCCGTCAGCGATGTTTCGCTGGCCAGCGGCGCGGCAACGATTGCGAACTCCCGCTTGCCGGACTTTCTGGATAGCCGCATGACGCCGCTGCGCGCCGCATCGGCGCGACCGATCTGGCCCGTCGCTCCGGCGATCAGCCGTTGCAGCGCCGTATTGTCCCGAGTGTTCAGGGCCGCGATACGTTCGCGGCGCAGCAAGAAACTGTCGGCGGCTTGCGCCATCGCGCGTGCAGCGCGGTTTGCGTATACAAGACCTTTCCGGTCCGGTTCAACAAAAGGACACCCGTCGCGCTCTGCTCCAGCACGTCCGAGAACGCGTTCAGCACCAAATTCGATTCCTCGACCTGCCGTGTGACCCGCGCCGCGCGCTGGAGGTGCGGCATCAAGAGACGGCATCGTTTGACGTCGGCGCCCTCGAAATCCCCTCAGTGAGGCCGGGCGTGACAGGCTGATGATTTTTCGAAACCCGTTCTCATTGGCGAGGGTCATCCGAATATATGAGTGCATATCGCGCGGCTTCATGAAGCCATTATAATAATCGCTACGCACCAGATCGGACCTCGGCAGGATATCCCGATCCGTTTCGACCGCACCGGGCCGATAGGCACGCGTTCTCTGTCGCAGGATGTCGTGCTCGCTCCAGACTTCGAAATACTCTCGCTGACCAGCGGGGTCGACGCCGACGGCCATCGCGCGGCTACCCTTCGTATGCAAATTTCGGTCGATCAGACCGACGTAACTGCACCCGAAGGCTTGGCCCAACCGCTCCAACGCAACAGGCCAGCGTTCAGACCCGGTCGCGGCCTCGTAAATGCCGTCGAGTATCAGTGAAAATGTCGATTCTTCCATACGCGAAACCCACGTTCGGCTCACATCATAGGCCGGGAACACGGCCGGAGTCGTTGTAAATTGCCGCAAACCGGCGTCGGGCCAGTTTCCGATCCATGCGCGCACCGCCACGACGAAAATGACACAGGCCGTCGCAAAAGTAAGTGGGAGGGGCGGAAGCGTTGCATTGCCCCTTCATTTGAATGGGGCGCTCATTTCACTGGCGTTCTACTGCAAGCAAGGGGCCTGGCGGCCTTCGGGCGCCAGCAAAAATGACCGGCAGGGTGGCGGATGGGCGTTCTTCGAATACGGTGCCGGACGGCGGCCAAGCTCGCGGTCCTGTTGTCGAGCACGTGCCTGACGGTCCCATCGGCCAGGGCTCAGAACGCCACTTGGCTTCCGGCTCCCGCGACAAACGTTTGGAACACCAACAGCAACTGGACCCCGGCGACAGTCCCGACCGGCACGGCGACTTTCGGCGCTTCAACCCAGACTACAATCGACTTTGTCCAGAACAGCGTGGCGACGCCAACGTCCGTCGGCACGATTGCGTTCACGGCCGCCGCGCCCGCCTATACATTCGAGTTGAACGAAACCAACACGGCTCCGAACGTCTTCGTTCCGGAAGTGCTGAACATCACCGGGACCGGCATCGTCAACAACTCGGCCTTCGCGCCGAGTTTCTCTGTTATTGGAAATCTCGGACTTGCAACTCCCGCAGAAGTCACCACGTTGAATTTCCGCAACGCGAGCACCGCGGCAAACGCAACATTCTTCGGAGCAGCCAATACAGACGGATTCAGCGGCTTCGGTTTTACTAATTTGGATCGACGGGCCGGAGGGGTAAATTTTTACAACACCAGCACCGCCGCCAATGCAGTCATGAGCAATAGCGGCGGCGGTGTATTCTTTCACGATGCAAGCACGGCGGCCAACGTCGTCATCACTGATTTTGTCGGCGGGGAAATACACTTCCTGGACACCAGTTCCGCAGCGAACGCGACGATCACGGCCGGCGGCATTATTGGGTTCTTTAATTCAAGCACGGCGGCCAACGCGACGATCGCCATCTCCGGTCGCTTAGCATTTTTTGACTCCAGCAGCGCGGCAAACGCCAACATCAGCAATGATGTCGGAGTGGTCTCGTTCGATCAGAGCAGCACAGCCGCCAATGCCACCATCGTCAACAGTAACAACAGCTTCGGCGCCGGCTGTTCCACTTTTTTCGGCACGCAATTCTGTGGCTCCAGCACGGCTGGCAACGCCACCATTACCAACAACACCGGCGGCATCACTTCGTTTGTCGCATCGAGCAGCGCCGGAACTGCACATATCACCAACAACAGCGGCGGCCGGACCAACATCACCAGCCTTGCGACGGCTGACACGGCGACCATCATCAACAATGCCGGCGGCATCGTCGATGTTTCCGCCTTTGCGGCTTTCTCGTCGCAAGCCGTCGGCATCGGCTCGCTGTCGGGCGCGGGAAATGTCTTCCTCGGCTCCCGCAACCTCGCGCTCGGGAGTCTCAACGGCAACGATGTGATCGGTGGCATCATTGCCGATGGCGGCCAGAACGGGCCGAGCGGCGAGACTGGCGGCTCGCTCACCAAGGTCGGTGCCGGCACCCTGACGCTTACGGGCGACCAACACCTACACGGGCGCGACGATCATCAATGCCGGTACATTGAGTTTGGGTGGCTCAGTCACCAGCGCCGTCACGGTGAACAGCGGCGGCACGCTCGGCGGCACGGGCACGGTGTTCGGCAATACTACGGTCAACAGCGGCGGCACGCTCTCGCCCGGCAACTCCATCGGAGTTTTCAACATCAACGGCAATCTCGTGCTCGGCGCGGGCAGCGTCTATCTCGTCGAGGTCTCGCCGACGCGGCCGACCGCACCAACGTGAGCGGCACCGCGACGCTCGGCGGCACCGTGCACGCCATCTTCGGGCCCGGCAGCTACACGTCGAACAGCTACACCATCCTCTCCGCCGCAGGCGGACGCATCGGAACGTTCAACGCGCTGACGACGAGCGGCCTGCCGGCGACGCTCTCGCGCGAGTTTGAGCTACACAGCGACAGACGCACTGCTCGTCACGCTCACTTCGCAGATCGCCCGACGCTGCCGACCTTGGCGGGTACCACGCCGAACCAGAAGGCGGTCGCAGCCGCTCAGGACACGGCATTCAACAGCGGCCGGCCGAACATTTCGGCGCTGTACAATCTCTCGCTCGCCCAGCTTCCCGCAGCACTCGATCAGCTCTCAGGCGAGGTCCATCCCTCCACCACAGCCGTGCTGATGGACGAGAGCCTCTATGCACGCTCCGCAATCCTCGGCCGGTTGCGTCAGGCGTCCTATGGCGGCAACGCGCAGATGGCATCGCTCTCAATGGGAGGACCGCAGGCATTCGCCGCCGACGGTGGCGAAGCGATCGAAAGCGCGCTCGCTTACGCGAAGTCTCCGATCGTCACCAAGGCGCCGATGAAAGCGCCGTCAGCGAACAGCGACATCGTGTTCTGGGCGCAGGGTTTTGGCGCGCGCGGCCAATTCGACTCTGACGGCAATGCAACGAACGTGCGGCGCGATCTCGCGGGCTTCTTCTCCGGGGTCGACACGCGCGCCGGAACGAACGGACGTGTCGGTATCGCCGCCGGCTACACCGGCTCGCGCAACACGCTGGACGGACGCGGAAGCTCGAACGTCGAAACCGGTCATCTCATGGGGTACGGTGGCTGGGCTTTCGGCGAGCTCAATTTGCGCGCGGGCGGCGCCTACGCGTGGCACTCGATCGACACCAGCCGCGCGATCGTGTTTCCGGGCTTCTTCGATAATGCGACCGCGAGCTACAACGGCCGCACCGGCCAGATCTTCGGCGAAGCTCGGCTACGGCTTTGTGTTCGGCAACGTTGCGGTCGAGCCGTTCGCGGGCGCCGCGTGGGTCAGCCTGCGGACCGATGGCGCGAACGAACGCGGCGGCGCTGCGGCGCTGGCGCTCGCCGCCAACAAGTTCGAGGTCGGCTACTCGACTCTCGGCATACGCGCGGCCAGCATGATCCCGATCGGCCACGACATGGTCCTGGTGCCGCGCGTGTCCGCGTCGTGGCAGCACGCCTTCGACAACGTGACGCCGGACGCGCGGCTCGCCTTCATCGCGGCGCCGGTCCCGTTCGTGATCGCGGGCGCGCCGATTGCGCGTGACTCGCTGCTCGGCGAAGCCGGGCTCGATCTTGCCATCGGCCGCAACGCGACGGTCGGCGTCTCCTACGTTGGGCAACTCGCCAGCAACGTCCAGGACCACGCCGCCAAGGGCAAGTTCAGCTGGAAGTTCTGACCGGCGAGCATCGGCTCTAGTTTGCGGCGAAGAGCGGAAGACGTTTTCCAAGACGTTCACGCCCTGCGTCACCGCGCGCCCGGCTCCGTCTCCGCCAGATCCATGATCCGAAACTGCACGCGCTCCTCGCCGTTCCAGCGGTCGATCGAGAGCGTGCCGGCCGCATGAACGACGCGGCCGCGATTGGCGATCAGCGCCTGGCCGAGCGGCTTGCCGGCGGCGCGGAACGCGATCGCATTGAGCATTTTTCCGTCGCCCGCGCGCAGGCGCGCGCGCACATGGCTCTGGCCGACTTCCTCCACATAGGCAAGCTGGTGCGACGGCAGCGCAAACACCGGCTCGGCGTGTCCGGCGCCGAACGGGCCCGCGCGCGCGACATCGTTGAGCATCTCGACTGACGCACCGGCCGCCGAGATCGCGCCGTCGATCAGCAGCGCGCTTTCCTCGCGCGCTTTCTCCACCGCCTCGTGCAGCGCTTCCTCCAGGTAGGCGCGGAACGCCGCGAGCTTGTCCGGCGCGATCGTCACGCCCGCCGCCATGGCGTGGCCGCCGCCCTTGAGCAGTAATCCGGTGGCCACAGCATGGCGCACCGCGGCTCCGAGATCGACGCCGGTGATCGAGCGGCCGGAGCCGGTGCCGACGCCGCCCGGTTCGAGCGCAATGGCAAACGCCGGCCGGCCGTAGCGCTCCTTCAGCCGCGCGGCGACGAGCCCAACGACGCCCGGATGCCACCCCTGCCCGGCCGTCACCACCACGGCGCCCTTCTCCTCGATGCCGAGCGCGGCCATCGCCTCGGCCTCGGCCTGCGCCAGCGTCTGCTGCTCGATCACCTGGCGCTCGCGGTTGAGGCGGTCGAGCTCGGCCGCCATCGCGCCGGCCTGCGTGGTGTCGCCCTCCAGCAGCAGCCGCACGCCGAGATCGGCACGCCCGATCCGCCCGCCCGCATTGATGCGCGGGCCGAGCAGGAAGCCGAGGTGCCAGCACTCCGGCGGGCCGGTCAGGCGCGCGGCATCCATCAGGGCGGTCAGGCCGACATGCTCGCGCCGCCGCATCGCGATGAGGCCCTTCTGGACGAACGCGCGGTTGAGCCCCTTGAGCGGCACCACGTCGGCGACCGTGCCGAGCGCCACCAGATCGAGCGAGTCGAGCAGGTCCGGCTCGGGACGCAGCACATGCCAGAAGCCGCGCCTGCGCAACTCGCGGTTGACCGCGACCACGGTCATGAACACGAGGCCGCAGGCCGCGAGATGATTGAGGCCGGAGAGGTCGTCCTGCCGGTTCGGGTTGACCAGCGCGTTGGCCGGAGGAAGCTCCTGATCAGTCTGATGATGGTCGATTATCACCACGTCGAGGCCGAGCTTGCGGGCTTCTACGAGCGGCGCGATGCTGGTCGTGCCGCAGTCCACGGTCACGAGCAAGCGTGAGCCCTTCCCGGCAAGCGCCTGCACCGCCTCGGTGTTCGGCCCGTAGCCCTCGAATATCCGGTCCGGGATGTGGATCAGCGGCTCGTTGCCGCAATAGCGCAGGAATTTCGCCAGTACGGCCGCCGAGGTCGCGCCGTCGACGTCGTAGTCGCCGAAGATCGCGATCTGCTCGCGATGCTCGATCGCGTCGGCGATGCGGGCTGCCGCCTTCGGCATGTCGGTCAAGGTGTCGGGGTCCGGCATCAGCCGCTTCACGGTCGGATCGAGGAACTGCTCGACGTCCTCGACCTCGACACTACGTCCGGCGAGGATGCGGGCGAGCAGTTCGGACACGCCATGCCGCTGCGTCATCGACAGAGCGCGCGCGGTCGCACGATCGTCGAGCCGGTCGCGCCACGCGCGGCCGCATACCGATCGCTGCACTTCGAAGAAGACGCAATTCATGCCGCCAATGTAGGCGGCTTTAGTCTGTCCCGCGAAGGACGGATTTCAACGGCTTCAAATCCATCTGCTTTTCGCAGCCGCTGATCGTGACGGAATACTGCTGCTTGTCGTATTCCGGTTTGGTGCTGGCGACGTGCTTCTCAAGAAGGTCTGCCAATAGCTGCGTTGCGTCAGCACAAATCTTGCGGATCGGACTCGTCCAGTTGCGGCAGCGCTCAAGGTCCTTTTCCTGCTCCAACGCCACCGGATCGGCGATGATCGCAATCGTCTTGCGCGCTTCGCCGAGCAGAAAGTCGAACGGGCGGCTGTCGAGCCCTTTTTGCCGATCGGACGCTTCCTGCTCGATTTTCTGCAAGGCCGCGACGTGATGCTTGATCGCGCGCTGTGCGTCCCGGCCGAACCAGCGGCAGTCCGCGGCGTTCGCATCCTGAATCAGGAAAAAGAGGCAAGAGACTGACAGAAGGACAGATTTTCCTGTCCGAGGCCGCGTCATCCGAACAGCTTCCGGTACTGGATGAAGCCCGGCCGGTCCGCAACCTTGTCGTACAGCGCGCGCGCAGTCTCGTTGCTTTCCTGCGTCAGCCAATAGACCCGGCTGGCGTCGGCCTCGCGCGCCTTCTCGTACACGGCATCGATCAGCGCCCGTCCGAGCCCGTGATTGCGCCCGCCTTCGGCGACGAACAGGTCCTGGAGATAGCAGTAGTTTCCCGCCGTCCAGGTCGAGCGGTGAAACAGGTAATGCACGATGCCTTCGAGCTTGCCATCCACATAGGCGCCGAGCAGGTGCATCGGCTCGGCCGGGTCATGCAGCCGCTGCCATGTGAGGTCGTTTTGCTCAGGAGGAAGGGTCGCCTTGTAGAAGGTCAGATAGCCCTGCCACAGCGGTTCCCACGCCGCCCGCTCGCTTGGGCCAACAGGCCGAATGTCAATTGCGGCCACGCTCAATCCAGATGGAACTTGTCGAGCTGCCGGTGCTCCGCCCTGATCCAGCGCACCGTGCCGGTGACCGAGCGCATCACCACCGTCTCGGTGTGGATCACGTCGCCGCGGAAGCGCACGCCCCGCAACATCGAGCCGTCGGTGACGCCGGTCGCCGCGAACAGGCAGTCGCCGCGCACCATGTCCTCGATCTCGTACTTCTTCTTCGGGTCCTTGATGCCCATCTTGAGCGAGCGCTCGCGCTTCTCCTCGGTGTCGAGCACAAGCCGGCACTGCATCTGCCCGCCGATGCAGCGGAGCGCC
Source organism: uncultured Alphaproteobacteria bacterium (assembly GCA_963800695.1). Lineage (GTDB taxonomy): Bacteria > Pseudomonadota > Alphaproteobacteria > Rhizobiales > Xanthobacteraceae > PALSA-894. The sequence continues at coordinate 148,301 of CAWDCA010000006.1, forward strand.
GAGGCCGCGAGCACGCCTTCCGGCGCGCCGCCGATGCCGATGTAGATGTCGATGCCGGTCTCGTCCGGGTCGGTGGTGTGGATCACGCCCGCGACATCGCCATCGGTGATGAGCGCGACCGAGGCGCCGGTCTTGCGCACCGCGGCGATCAGGTCGGCATGGCGCGGCCGGTCCATGATCAGCGCCGTGATTTCGGCCGGGGTCACGCCCTTGGCCTTGGCGAGGTTGCGGATGTTCTGCTCGGCCGGGGCGTCGAGATCGACCACGCCCTTGGAGTAGCCCGGGCCGATCGCGATCTTCTCCATGTAGACATCCGGCGCATTAAGCAACGTGCCGCCCTCCGCCATCGCCATGGTGGCGATCGCGCCCGGCATGTTCTTGGCGCAGAGCGTGGTGCCTTCGAGGGGATCGACCGCGATATCGACCTTCGGGCCGGTCTTGCGCCCGACCTCCTCGCCGATGAACAGCATCGGCGCCTCGTCGCGCTCGCCCTCCCCGATCACAACGGTGCCGTGGATCGGCAGCTTGTTGAGCTCGCGCCGCATAGCGTCGACCGCGGCCTGATCGGCCGCCTTCTCGTTGCCGCGACCGCGTAAGCGCGCCGCCGACACCGCGGCGCGCTCGGTCACGCGCACGATCTCGAGCGAGAGGATGCGCTCGAGCATCTGGTGGGCTTGAACCGTAATTGTGGACATTTCCTCTCCCCCTCGGACGCACCAATCTACAGCACTTGCGTCCGGCTCAGTTCTTTTCGATCCGAATAACCTGCGGCGATCCCGATATCACCCTGTCGCGGCGCACCGCCGCAAGGGCCCTGCGCACGGCATCCTCAGTTGTCGCATATGTAATCAGAATGACCGGCACCGGCGCCGCCTTGCCGGGATTGCTCCCGCCCTTCGTCCCGGCGTGACGCTGGACGATCAATTCAAGCGATATGCCCTGCTGGGCGAGCCGCCGCGCGATGGTTGCCGCGGATCCCGGCCTGTCGCGCGCGAGCAGGCGGATGTAGTAGCCGCCCTCGTGGCGTTGCATCGGCGCCTTGCGGCTGGTGCGTCAGCCGATCGGTGGCGCGGCCGAACGGCGGCGTGCGCACGCCGCGCGCAATGTCCCCGATGTCCGCCACCACCGCCGAGGCGGTCGCCATGCCGCCGGCGCCGGGGCCGACCAGCGTGATCGCCTGCACCGCATGCGGCATCCACCGTCACGGCATTGGTCACGCCCATCACCTGCGCGATGGCGGTATCCTTCGGGACCATCGTCGGGTGTACGCGCTGCTCGATGCCCTTGCCGGTGTCGACCGCGACGCCGAGCAGCTTCACGCGGTAGCCAAGCTCATCCGCCCAGCTCAGGTCTTCCGGCGCGATCGAGGAAATGCCCTCAACATAGATGGCGCCCGGATCGACCTTGATGCCGAACGCGAGGCTGGCGAGGATCGAGAGCTTCTGCGCGGTGTCATGGCCCTCGATGTCGAAGCTCGGATCCGCCTCCGCATACCCAAGCCGCTGCGCGTCTTTCAGGCAATCCGCAAACGACAGGCCCTCCTGCTCCATGCGGGTCAGGATGTAATTGCAGGTCCCGTTCAGGATGCCGTAGATGCGCGCGAGCTTGTTGCCGACGAGACCCTCGCGCAGCGTCTTGACGATCGGGATACCGCCGGCGACCGCCGCCTCGAAGTTGAGCGCGACGTCGATTGCGCTCGGCGAGCGCCGCGAGCTTCACGCCGTGCGCGGCGAGCAGCGCCTTGTTGGCGGTCACCACCGATTTGCCGGCCGCGAGCGCCGTCTCGACGGCACGCTTGGCCGGATCGCCCGCACCGCCGATCAATTCGACAAACACGTCGATGCCGGGATCGCGCGCGAGCGCAATCGGGTCCTTTACCCAGCGGATTTTCTTCAGATCGACGCCGCGGTTCTTGGCCCGATTGCGCGCCGTGACCGCAACGATCTTGATCGGGCGCCCGCAGCGCAAAGTCAGCGCAGCGCGCTGCTGCTCGATCAGGCGCACGACCGACGCACCGACCGTGCCGAGTCCGGCAAGTCCCACTTTCAGCGGCGTGGCCATGGATTCCCGAATGCGTGCGCCGCGGCTCAACGCCGCGTCGCGAGAGGAACGACGTTGTGGAGATTTTTAAGCCCGGTATCAAGAAACCGGCGGACGTTGCGCGCGGCCTGGCGGATACGCTGCTCGTTCTCCACCAGCGCGATGCGCACGAAGCCCTCACCGTGCTCGCCGAACGCGACGCCGGGCGATACCGCGACTTCGGCCTTCTCGACCAGCAGTTTCGAGAATTCCAGGCTGCCCATCTCGCGGAACGCCTCGGGGACCGGCGCCCAGGCAAACATCGAGGCGGCGGGCGGCGGAACATTCCAGCCGGCGCGGCCAAATGAATCCACCAAGCGCGTCGCGGCGCTTCTTGTAGGTCGCGCGCATCTCCGTGATGCAGTCCTCCGGCCCGTTGAGCGCCGCGGTCGCGGCCGCCTGAATCGGCGTGAATGCGCCATAGTCGAGGTACGACTTCACGCGCGCGAGCGCCGCGATGATGCGGTCGTTGCCGACCGCGAATCCCATGCGCCAGCCGGGCATCGAGAACGTCTTCGACATCGAGGTGAATTCGACCGTCACATCCATCGCGCCGTTCACTTCGAGCACCGACGGCGGGGGATTCTTGTCGTCGAAGTAGACCTCCGCGTAGGCAAGGTCGGAGAGGATGAACAGCCCGTGCTTCTTCGCGAACGCGACGAGGTCCCGATAGAAATCCAGCGTCGCGACGTGGGCAGTCGGATTGGACGGGTAGCAGACCACGACCGCGAGAGGCTTCGGGATCGAGTGGATCACGGCACGTTCGAGCGCGTGGAAATATTCTTCGTTCGCCTCGGCCGGCACCGAGCGGATGACGCCGCCCGCCATCAGGAAGCCGAAGGCGTGGATCGGGTAGCTCGGGTTCGGGCAGAGCACGATATCGCCGGGCGCCGAGATCGCCTGCGCCACATTGGCGAAGCCTTCCTTGGAGCCGAGCGTCGCCACGACCTGCGTGTCGGGATTGAGCTTCACGCCGAAGCGGCGGCCGTAGTAGCTCGCCTGCGCCTTGCGCAAGCCCGGAATGCCGCGCGAGGAGGAATAGCGGTCTGTGCGCGGCTTGCCGGCGACTTCCCTGAGCTTGTCGAGCACATGGGCCGGCGCCGGCAGGTCGGGATTGCCCATGCCGAGATCGATGATGTCCGCGCCTGCGTTGCGCGCCGCGAGCTTCGCCTTGTTCACCTGCTCGAACACATAGGGCGGCAGGCGGCGGATGCGGTGGAACTCTTCCATGATCTCCGGGCTCCTCGGCCCATTCGGTTGCGGCGCAGCGCGCGCCTTTTATCACGGGATTGGCGGGATGCGAGGGGTGAGCGCTCAGTTGACCATTTTCGGGGGCGCGACCGGCCCTTTTTGCTCGGGCACAACGGGATCGTTTTGCTTCTTTTTGGCGGGTTCGGCCGCCTTCGCCGGAGCCTTTTTGTTGCGGTGCCGCGGCTTTCTTTGCGGACGGCGGCGTGGAGGCGGCGGGTTGGCCAGTTGTTTCTGCTGCTCGCGCAGGGTGGTGAGCTCGGATTCGAGCTTTTTCTGCTCGTCGTCGTTCAGCGGCTTGGCCTCACGGATCGGACGCTGCTCATAGACATTCGGAAAGGCCATCGGCTCAGCCGGCCGTTCCGGCGCGCTGGCGGGCAGCCCGCCCGCTTTCTCCGGCAGGACATCGAACGTGGAGGAGCACGCCGAAACGGCGAGCGCGAACGCCAGCGCCAACAGCGCCGCAGCCGGAGAGTGACGTCGCGCGTTTGAAACCATGAGCCGGTAAGTTCACCGCAATGCACAACAACAAGAGTATCGTGTCAGGATGGCTTCAAAGAGGTTTATGCCGCTAATATGACGAAACAAAGGACCAAAGTCCTCCGAAACGCGAGCGCCCGGGCAGGAAGCGCATGGCCGACCAGACCGTCACACCGGGCCGAAAACGCCCGTCACGCCGCCACCGGCGGGCGCGGTCGATATCGAGCGTTTCTCGCAGAACGTCGCGCGCATGGTCGAGGAAGGCGGCAAGGCGCTCGCCGCCTATCTCAAGCCGCGCGAGGACGGCACCGTCAAGGCCGAGCCTGCCGACGAGATCGCCGACGTGGTCAAGACGCTCGGGCATGTCGCCGAATACTGGCTCTCCGACCCGCAGCGCGCCGTCGAGGTGCAGGCGAACCTCGGCAAGGCGTATCTCGACCTGTGGGCCTCGGCAGTGCAAGCGCATGGCTGGCGAAGCGGCGGCGCCCGTCGTCGCGCCCGACCCGCGCGACAAGCGCTTCGCCGATCCCGAATGGTCATCGAACCAGTTCTACGACTTCCTCAAGCAGGCCTACCTGCTCACCACGCAATGGGCCGACCAGCTCGTCAGGAACGCAGATCTCGATCAGCACACGCGCCAGAAAGCCGAGTTCTACGTCCGGCAGATCGGCAACGCGATCTCGCCATCGAACTTCGTGCTGACCAACCCGGAACTGATGCGCGACACGCTGAGCGAGAACGCCGAAAACCTCGTGCGCGGCATGCACATGCTGGCCGAGGATATCGAGGCCGGACACGGCAAGCCTGAAGATCCGCCAGTCCGATGCATCGAAATTCGCCGTCGGCAAGAACCTCGCGCTCACGCCCGGCAAGGTGATCTACCAGAACGACCTGATGCAGCTGATCCAGTACGCGCCCACGACCGAGAGCGTGCTGAAGCGGCCGCTGCTGATCATTCCGCCCTGGATCAACAAGTTCTACATCCTCGATCTCAATCCGGAAAAATCCTTCATCAGGTGGTGCGTCGAACAGGGGCTCACCGTGTTCGTGATCTCGTGGGTCAATCCCGACGCGCGCCTCGCGGCGAAAAGCTTCGAGGACTACATGCGCGAGGGCCCGCTCGCGGCGCTCGATGTCGATCAAGGAGGTGACCGGCGAGGACGAGGTCAACGCCATCGGCTATTGCGTCGGCGGCACGCTGATGGCCGTCACGCTCGCCTGGATGGCGGCCAAGGGCGACAAGCGCATCGCCAGCGCGACGTTCTTCGCCGCGCAGGTCGACTTCACCTATGCGGGCGACCTGATGGTGTTCGTCGACGAGGAGCAGTTGCAGAGCGCTCGAGAAGAAGCATGGCCGAGCGCGGCTACCTCGAAGGCAAGAAGATGGCGAACGCCTTCAACATGCTGCGCTCGAACGATCTGATCTGGCCGTACGTGATCAGCAACTATCTCAAGGGCAAGCAGCCCTACCCGTTCGACCTGCTCTACTGGAATTCGGATTCGACGCGCATGCCCGCCGCGAACCACATCGTTCTATCTGCGCAACTGCTATCTGGAGAACAAGCTCTCCAAGGGCCAGATGGTGATCGACAACGCGAAGCTCGATCTCGGCAACGTCACCATCCCGGTCTACAATCTGGCGACCCGCGAGGATCACATCGCGCCCGCGAAATCGGCGTTCCTCGGCTCGAAATTCTTCGGCGGGCCGGTGAAGTACGTGCTGGCGGGCTCCGGCCATATCGCGGGCGTGGTCAATCCGCCGGGCAAGCCGAAGTATCAGTACTGGACCGGCGACGCGCCGGTCGGCAGCCTCGACAACTGGCTCGAGAAGGCGACCGAGCATCCGGGCTCGTGGTGGCCGGACTGGGTCGAGTGGATCAAGCAGCAGGACGGCGACGACGGTCGCGGCGCGCGAGCCGGGCGGCGGCAAGTACCAGCCGATCGAAGACGCGCCGGGGAGCTACGTGAAGGTGCGGGACTGACGCGCAACGACGGGAGGAAGCCATGAAATCGATTGCCAGCATTCTCGCCATTGCGGTTTCTCGCCCTGTTGACTCCCGCCTTGACCGACGATGCCGCACCGCAGTTCCGGGTCGAGCCGTTCTGGCCGAAGCCGCTGCCGAACAACTGGATTCTCGGCCAGGTCGCCGGCATCGCGACCGACAAGCACGACCGCATCTGGGTGGTGCAGCGTCCGACACTCGCTACGCCGCGCGAGCGCGCCGCCGAGCAGAACCCGCCGAAGCGAAATGCTGCGTGGCTGCACCGCCCGTGCTCGTGTTCGACCGTCGGGCAATCTGCTGCGCCACTGGGGCGGTCCGGGTGCAAGGCTATCAGTGGCCGGAGAACGAGCACGGCATCTTCGTCGACGACAACGACTTCGTCTGGCTCGCCGGCAACGGCAAGAAGGACGGCCAGATACTCAAGTTCACACTGGACGGCAAGTTCGTGCTGCAGATCGGCAAGCAGGGCGAGGGCAACGACAGCAATGCGACCGAGCGGCTCGGCTCGCCCGCCGATGTGGCGGTGGATGTCGCGGCCAAGGAAGTGTTCGCCGCCGACGGCTACGCCAACCGCCGCGTGGTCGGTATTCGATCAGAGACCGGCGCCTACAAGCGCCATTGGGGCGCCTACGGCAACAAGCCGAGCGACGAGAAGACGCCGCGCTACGATCCCGCCAAGCCGCCGTCGCGGCAGTTCGGCAATCCGGTGCATTGCATCCGGCATCGGCAAGGACGGACTGGTCTACGTGTGCGACCGCACCAACAACCGCCTGCAGGTTTTCCGCAAGGACGGCACGTTCGTCTCCGAGCATGTCTTCGAGAAGGACACGCGCGGCAACGGCACGGTCTACGACCTCGTGTTCTCGCCCGACGCGGCGCAGAAATACATCTACATGATCGACGGCATGAACGGCGAAGTCCGCGTCGTCGATCGCGCCTCGAAGGAGACGCTCGGGCGCTTCGGCCGGCCCGGCCGGCAGGCCGGGCAGTTCACGGCGCTGCACAACATCGCGGTCGACCGGCAGGGCAACATCTACACCGCCGAGGTGCAGTACCGGGCAGCGGGTGCAGAAGTTCCGGCGGCTGGACGCGCAGGATTGAGGGGCATTGATTTTCAGCGAAACGGCGAATATGACCATGGTCATGACCATGGTCATATGGCGATGCCCGAGATCAAAACCACGAAGACAATCAAGGCCTCAGAATTCAAGGCCAAGTGCCTCGCCCTGATGGACGAGGTGGCACGAACGGGCGAGCGTATGGTGATCACCAAGAATGGCGAGCCGGTCGCGGAATTCGTGCCACACAAGAAGAAGCGAGCCCATTCGGCATTTAAAGGTCAGTCGACATCACTGGCGACATCATGTCGCCAATCGATGTCGAATGGGACGCGATGAAGTGATCCTCATCGACACGCATGTCGCGATCTGGGCTACGACCGATCCCGAACAGCTCGGGCCGAGAAGCCGGCGCTGATCGAGGAGGCGGCGTCAGAAGAGCTTCTGGTCAGTGCGATCTGCTTTTGGGAGATCGCGTTACTCGTTCGACGGGGCGAATGCGGATCGGCAAGTCGCCATCCGCGCTACGAACGGAGATCCTCGAGACCGGGGTCACCGAGCTTCCGCTGACCGGCGAAATCTCGATCCTAGCGACCGAATTGGCAGGCTTGCACGGCGATCCCGCGGACCGTTTCATCGCGGCAACCGCAGTCGTTCACGACGCGACACTCATGACGGCCGATGTAGACTTGCTGCGCTGGCGGCACGCGCTTCGGCGTCAGGACGCGTCGAAGTAGATCGTCGCTCAACTCGCCAGCCGGAACGGCTCCGCCATGCCCGTGCGGATCGGCTCGGTGGTCTCGCTCACGACCTTCTGGGTCAGCGCCGAGAGCTCCTTCATCTGCGCGGCCGCGGGCTCGAACTGCTTGCGCTGATGCGCGAGCGTCATTTCGAACAGCTGCGGCAGCGATTTCGCCTCGAACGCCTCGCGCGCGAGGTCGAAGGTCGAGTTGGCGTTCTGCCGCGCGATCTCCATCAGCTTGGCGCGATACTCCGTGGTGCCGCGGTTCGCGCAGGTGAGCACCTCCTCGAATGCCCCGGTCGAGTGCTCCAGCATCGTCGTCATCTTTTCGTGCATGTCCTTGGCGCGCGCGAGCGTCTTGTCGAACAGATCGAGTGAACGAGGACGGAACTTCGGTGCGCAGTTCGCCGCATGTCTTCCGCGGCGCTAGCCGCGGCGGGCGGCCTTCCGTGCTCTTGCTTGCGTGTCGCTCATGGTTCACCTCTCCTGCTTCGTTGCACTCGATTTCGGCAATGACGCCACCGGCGCGGCCGCCACATTCACCGGTTAGAGATTGTGCTACTAGCTCTCACGCCGCCTCGGCGGCCGTTCGGAGCTGTCTTCAACCCACGCTTCGCGCGCAAACCAGCGATGTTCCGTCTCGCACGCAGGGCAATAGGTGTCGGCGAAGAAGACCGGCGAACAGGCGAACTTCAGCCGATCCGCCCGGATTCCGGTCGCTAGCGTGATGCCCGTCGCGGGACAACGGATGACGACCGTCCCCATCAGGACCTCCTTGATTGTTCTTATGGTTGAGATGCGCGCAGCGTTTGGCTTGAGATCCGCGATTGATCCGCTACTTGTGAATCCTTTTGGGCCGGTGTCAATGTTGACGTACGGTGTCCTTTTTGTGCGTGGCGGCCCGATCCCATTGGAAAGCGAGCGTGCGGGCCGGTTGCGTTTGTGCGGGAATGCTTGTCAAATGCCTAGTTATCGGGTTTATGCGCCCGCGGGGGACCGGCGCGGGAATGGCACGGCAAGTTTTCAAGATCGTCCTGATCAAGCCGTCGCACTACGACGCGCGACGGCTACGTCATCCAGTGGTGGCGCTCGACCATCCCGTCGAACAGCCTTGCCAGCGTTTACGGCCTGCTGACCGAGTGCGCGCCGGCGCAGGCGCTCGGTCCCGACGTCGACATCGAGATCGACGCCTACGACGAGTGCAACACCATCATCGACATCAAGGGCACGATCGCCAAGGTCCGCGCCGCCGGCGGCGGGATTCGTCGGCCTGGTCGGCGTGCAGTCGAATCAGTATCCGCGCGCGCTCGATCTCGCGCGCGAGTTCCGCGCCGCCGGATGTGCCGGTGGTGATCGGCGGGTTCCATGTCTCGGGCTGCATCTCGATGCTGCCCAAGCTGCCCGCCGACCTGCAGGAGGCGCTCGACCTCGGCGTCACGCTGTATCGCCGGCGAAGGCGAAGGCCGCCTGGACGGCGCTCCTGCGTGACGTTGCGGCCGGCACCCCGAAGCCGACCTACAACTACCTCGCCGACATGCCCGAGATGGCGGCGGCGACCTTGCCGATCCTGCCGCGCGCGCATCGTGACGCGCGTCGACGGCAGCTATACCAGCTTCGATGCCGGGCGCGGCTGCCCGTTCCAGTGCTCGCTTCTGCACCATCATCAACGTGCAGGGCCGCAAGTCGCGCTACCGCACGCCGGACGACGTGGAAGAGATCGTCCGCGCCAATGCCAAGCAGGGCATCACCAAGTTCTTCGTCACCGACGACAACTTCGCCCGCAACAAGAACTGGGAGCCGATCCTCGACCGGCTGATCGAGCTGCGCGAGAACGAGGGCTTCAAGATCCGCCTGCTGCTGCAGGTCGACACGCTGTGCCACCGCATTCCCGGCTTCATCGAGAAGGCGGCGCGCGCGGGCTGCAACGCGGTGTTCATCGGGCTGGAGAACATCAATCCCGGAATCGCTGCTCGGCACCAAGAAGCGCCAGAACAAGATCTGGGAATATCGCGAGATGCTCCAGGCCTGGCGCAAGCAGAAGGTCATGACCTGGGCCGGCTATATCCTGGGCTTCCCGACCGACACGCCGGAATTGATCGCGCGCGACATCGAGATCATCAAGAAGGAGCTCCCGATCGATATCCTGGAGTTCTTCTGCCTCACGCCCCTGCCCGGCTCGGAGGACCACAAGAAGCTGTTCGTGAAGGGCGTCCCGATGGACCCGGACATGAACAAGTACGACCTCGAGCATGTCTGCACCGGCCACGCCATCATGTCGAAGGAGCAGTGGGAGGGCGTCTATCGCGACGCCTGGGCGCGCTATTACACCGACGAGCACGTCGAGACGATCCTGCGCCGCGCGCGCGTCAGCGGGATCAACCTGTCGAAGATCGTGAATGCGCGATCGTCTTTTCCGGGTGCGACGCGGATCGAGGGCGTGCATCCGCTGCAGTTCGGCCTCGTGCGGCGCAAGTCGCGCACGCAGCGCC
>CAWDCA010000007.1:0-449298 GCA_963800695.1 uncultured Alphaproteobacteria bacterium
CGCGCGTACTCCGGATCGGACGTCCTCGCCGGCGGACGGGGTGAACGGGACTGGGTGACGTTCGAACTGGTCGACATCGAAGGCGGCGTCAAGATCGACCTCGCGAACGGCACCGTGACCGGCGGCGCGGGCAACAAGACGCTGAGTGGCATCGAGTTTGCGTCCGCAGTGCGTCGGCCGACATCCTGCTCGGCTCGCGCAAGGCGAACTCGCTCTTCGGGAGTACGGGCGACGACGTGATCGATGGGCGCGGTGGCGACGATTATCTGAGTGGCAATGGCGGCGCGGATTCGCTCCTTGGCCGCGGTGGGCAGGACGAGCTGGTGGGAGACGCCGGTACGGATGCGGCTGACGGCGGCCCCGGCAGGGATTGGTGCACCGCCGAGACCGAGGTTGCCTGCGAGCGTTGAACGTACGGTCCGATCAGGTGGAGGACGGCGACAAGTTCGCCGCCCCGCCCGCGGTCAGAGGAGGGCGGCCCGGAGCATCTCGGCGAGCCAGGTCTCGTACGCATCGGGCGACCAGCCCGACCGGGGACCGGTGAGCTCCTCGTAGCCTCGGCCGCGAAGAGCGCGGCGACCTGGTCGACCGAGCGGTCGTCCACGCTTACGCCGAGCTCGCCGAGCCGCGCGCACATTCGCGCGATGCCCTCCCGGCTGCGGGCCTGACCCTCCGCGTAGCTCGCGGCCACCTCCTGGTCGCCGGCGGCTCCCTCGCGGAAGGTCGGACGATGTCGCCACACCGCTCGAGCACCTGCCGGCGAAGGTGCGCGGCGGTCCGGATGATCTCGTCCGCGTCGTCGCTCGCCGCGATCTTCGTCCACAGCGCTGGGGCATCCGTCTGCTCGCGGATCGTGTCGACAAGCGCGATCAGGATCCTTGCTTCGACCCGAAGATCGCGTAGAGCGTCTGCACCGAGACTCCGGCCGCCCGCGCGATGGGGCGGACAGCCGTCGATGCGAAGCCGTTCTCGGCGAAGAGCTGACGGGCGGCAGCGAGCACGGCACCGCGCGTCAGCGCGGATTGCTGCTCCCTGATCGTCACGTTCGCCCATCACTCACTTGAACAATGTTCTAGTATCCGGCACGACGTTCCACCCGAGCGTCCACCCTCGTCGTACCAGGGAGCGTGCACCGTGCCAGCTCAGTCGTCCTTCACCCGTCTTCTTCAGCCTGCCATGATCGCGGCCCCGCTCCTGCTCCTCGCCAGCTCCATCGCGTACGCGCTGGGCGACGGCAGCGGCGAGGACCAGACCGGCGGCGCGATCCAGGTGTACGCGGCAACGGCGTTCGTCTTCGTGGTGATCGGTCTGGCTCGCGCCACCGAAGCAGCCTTCCCGCGCGCGGCGACGGTGCTCACGCTGATCGGCGTCCTCGGCTCCGTCGGTGGGGCGACCTTCGGCGTCACGAGCATCGCAACGCGCTGTCCGGCTCGCGCCTGCAGGACGTCGAGTCCGTGCCGATCTACGTCGGACTGCTCCTGCCCGGGGTGATCTTCCCCTTGGCACTCATCGGGTTCGGGGTGGCACTGTTCCGCGCGGGCATCGGCCCGCGCCCGTCTGGTCCGCTGCTCGTGCTCGGGGCGGTCCTCTTCCCGCTGGCCAGGATCAACGCCATCGACCTGCTGGCAGTGGCCGGCGACCTGGTGCTGGTCGCCGCCCTGGTCCCGCTCGGCCTCGCGGCGCTGCCAAGTGCGCTCCGTACGCCCGCGACGGTCGAGCCGAGTCTCCGGTAGGGCGGTGAGCTCAGAACGGTCGGGCCGAGAAGTGGCCCACGGAGCCCGCGAATGGTGGGCCGCTTCTCGGGTGAGCGCGGTCCGGCAGAGGGAGTCAGCTCAGCTTCTCGACGCGAGACGGTCGCGGGCCCAGGCGGGAGTGAGGTGCTCGCGCCACTCGCTGTCGAACGATGCCGGTACGCATGGGTGGCCGGCGGCGAGCAGGGTCCAGGCGTACGCGATCGAGCGTGCGCTCGGGTCGTCCGTCCACGTCGTCCGAGGTCAGGATGATCACGCTCCAGCCGAGAGCTCGAAGGTCGGCCTTGGTGACGTCTTATCGCCAGTGACCAGCGGAGCGCCGGTGGACGTCGCCGTGGTATTCGATCGCGATCCGTTGTGCCGGGTAGGCGAGGTCGACCTGGGCGATCCACTCGCCGTCGGCGTCGCGAAAACGTAACCGGGCTCCGGTTCGGGCAGCCCGCCGAGCACGAGGAGGAGCCGGACCCGGGTCTCCATTGGCGAGTCGACTTTCGGACGGACGAGTTCGGCCGCGCGGATCGAAATCGGCCGGCCCCGGCGCCGGGCCCTGGTGTGCGCCCCGGGCAACAGATCTTCGGGCGAAACCATCGATCGGCGCAGCATCGTGTCACCGGCAACGACGAGATCAACGAATGCCAGGTGCTCGGCGAGCTCGACTAAGTTCTGGGCCGGCTCGGTGATCGGGCGACCGCCGAGGCGCAGACGGCAGACCGGTCGCTGGTGGCAGCATACGCCGACCAGTTCGGGACGAGGAACGTCCGGCGGAAGAGTGACGTGCACCAGGTCGTCGGAGGGGACCGGCAACCCACGCAGGGCAGCCGAGGTCTGGTGGCTGAAGGTGGCGGCGTCGGGAAGCACGAGCAGGACGGCGTCGGCCCGAGTGGCCAGATCGTCTGGCAGCGACGCCTCGGCGTAGACGCCGCGACGGAGCCGCCGGAACCGACGGCCGCGCAAGACCTTCCGGCTCACCCCGAGCGACAACGCCTCGTCCAGCCGAAACGGCCGTCCGCGCAAGGCGGGTGGAAGCGGCTGCGGCGGCGGCACCGACCCAACGTGGCCCAGGTCGGGGCGGCCCTGCTCGGCTTGTCCACAGCGCAGCGAGCAAGGCGGATGCATCGGACCGAGAAGCGGCCTACGAAACCGGCATGCAGTGGGCCGCTTCTCGGCCCCAAGTCGGCTCATACGAGCTGCAGTCGGCATTGGGTTGATTTCCAACCCCACAGCACGCCGCCCCGGTGATCGCGTTCTCGACCGACTCCAGCGTGGCGGCGCCCGGTGTCTATCTGTTGAGCTTCCTGCCCGAGTCGGATGTGAACCGCGTGATCGGTTATGCCACGCAGCAGGGGAAGCGCTCGTTCGCGGCGCTCATTCCCGACAATGCCTATGGCAGCGTGGTGCAGGCCGCGTTCCAGCAGGCGGTCGCGCGCGGCGGCGGTCGCGTCATCGCGATGGAGCGCTATCCGCTCGATCGCACGCAGATGCAGGCGCCGGTGCAGCGCGTCGCGCAGGCGGCGCGCCAAGCCGACACGATCTTCATTCCGGACGGCGCCGACTCGGTGACGTCGGCCGTGCAGATGCTCACCGCGGGTGGCGTGAACACGCGCCGCATCCAGCTGATCGGCACGGGGCTGTGGGACGATCCGCGCATCTTTGCCGAGCAGGGCGCGCAGGGCGGCTGGTACGCGGCGCCGGAGCCGGCGGGCTACCGCGCTTTCTCCGGTCGCTACCGCCAGCGTTACGGGCAGGACCCGTTGCGTCCGGCGACGCTCTCCTACGACGCGGTGTCGCTCGTCGCCGCATTGGTGAAGACGCAAGGGCCGGCGCGCTTCTCGGAAGAAATCCTGACCAACCCGTCCGGCTTCGCCGGCATCGACGGCGTGTTCCGTTTCCGCCCCGACGGCACCAATCAGCGCGGCCTTGCGGTGATGCGCGTGACCACCTCGGGCCCGCAGGTGATCAGCCCCGCCCCGAAGGTGTTCAGCGCGAGCGGGACTTAGGCGCTACTCGGCGGCGTCGGGAATTTTCCCGCCAGCGTTCGGCTTCTCATTCTTGACATCCGGCAGCGGCAAGCGCGCGCGCCCGTCGAGCGGAATACGGCCTTCCCGCACATCTTTCGCGGTCTGCTTCAAGCTCTGGTCGATCAACTCAGCGAGCTGGTCATCCGTGTAATTCTTCACGTCATGTCCTCGATCAGATTCCATCGGGCACGGTCGCGAACCACAAACGGCGAATTCGACCTCTTCTCTGCGAGAAGCAGCGGAGATGTACCTGAATTGTCGTAAATAAAGGCCACATCCGCAAGCGGCAGGAATTCGTGCCGCATGTTGTGGACGCCCGCCGCATATCGGCGAACGATCGTCTCCTCAGGAATATTGTGCCCACCACGCGCCACGCGCTGAGCAACGCGCGAGATCGCCGCTTGCGGCGAAGGTAGCCATAGAAAAATGAACGTAACGCGGTAGCCGGCGGCCCGGCATGCTGCGCAACAGCTTCACTTGCCGATGCCCTGCACATGTCGTTTCAAATGAAAACGTCTTGCCTGCTGCGACAAGCTTGTCGATCCGGTCGATCATCAGTCGGCCTGCGGCGAGCGCATTAGCTTCGGGATCGAATGGCGACAGGCCGCGCGCGATCTCGTCGGCGTTCAGGAATTCGTGCAGGCCTAATGTAATCGGTAACAACCGGCTTGCTGCCGTCGTCTTCCCCGCCCCGTTCGGCCCGCCGATGACGATGACATCCTTCACCGGCAGCTCCCGCGCAGGCGTTACGCCGCCAAATCCGCCACCACCGCATCGAGAATCGGAAATCCCGCGCGGGTGACGCGCAGGCGGCCGTCGGGCGTTGCTTCGACGAAGCCCTCGGCGCCGAGCGCAGCGATCCGCGCCGGATCGAGCGGATGGCCGGCAAATGCCGCGTAACGTGCCGGATCGATTCCCTCGGCGAGCCGCAGCCCCATCAGCAGATATTCGTCCGCCTGTTCGGTGCGCGTCAGCGTTTCGTCGGCGGTCACGCCGTGGCCGTTTGCCTCGACGCGCATCAGCCACGCCTCGGGACGTTTCTCGGTCGATGTCGCGTGGCGCTGGCCGTCGACGACAAGACGTCCGTGCGCGCCGGGCCCGACACCGGCATATTCGTGATAGCGCCAGTAGACCATATTGTGCCGGCACTCGGCGCCGGCGCGCGCGTGGTTGGAAATCTCGTAAGACGGAATGCCCCGCGCCGCAGTGATTTCTTGCGTCATGTCGTAGAGCGCGCGCGCATTGTCGTCGTCCGGAATGACGAGCTTGCCGGCCGCATGCAGCGCCGCGAATGGCGTGTCCTGCTCGATGGTGAGCTGATACAGCGACAGATGCTCCGCCGCTTCGTCGATCGCGCGGAGAAGCTCGGTGCGCCACGCGGCGGGCGTCTGACGCGGGCGCGCGTAGATCAGATCGAACGAATAGCGCCCGAAAGTGGTGCGCGCGATCTTCACGGCGTCGAGCGCTTCCTGCGCGGTGTGCAGCCGCCCGAGTTCCTTCAGCGACGCATCGTCGAGCGCCTGCACGCCGAGCGAGACGCGATTGACGCCGGCCGCGCGATAGCCCGCAAAGCGCGTTGCTTCGACGCTGGTCGGGTTCGCCTCAAGCGTGACCTCGACATCGGGAGCCACGCTCCAATGCTTGCCGATGGTGTCGAGGATCGCAGCCACGGTTTCGGGCTTCATCAGCGAGGGCGTGCCGCCGCCCATGAAGATCGTCGTGACGGTGCGGCCCGGCGCACGCTGTGCGGTCGTCGCAATTTCCGCCGCGAAGGCACGCACGTAGCGTTCCTCGTCGATTGTCGTGTGGCGCACGTGGCTGTTGAAGTCGCAATAGGGGCACTTCGACAGGCAGAACGGCCAGTGTACGTAAACGCCGAAGCCGTCTTGCGTGGGAAGGGGGCTAGCGTCGGCCAAGGCACGCCTCCGCGAGCTTGAGGAAGGCGCGCGCGCGATGCGACAGCCCTTGGCCCTTCGGCGGCAATCCGTGCTTCTCGTCGGCGGTCATCTCGCCGAATGTAAGGTCGAACCCGTCGGGGAGGAACATCGGATCGTAGCCAAAGCCTTTTTCGCCGCGCGGCGGCCAGACCAGCGTGCCGTCGACCTTGCCTTCGAATTCCTCAAAATGGCCGTCCGGCCACGCGACCGCCAGCACCGAGACGAAATGTGCCTTGCGCTGCGCGGGCGTGAAGGCGTCGCGCTCGCGCAAGCCGGCTTCGACCTTCTC
Source organism: uncultured Alphaproteobacteria bacterium (assembly GCA_963800695.1). Classification (GTDB taxonomy): domain Bacteria; phylum Pseudomonadota; class Alphaproteobacteria; order Rhizobiales; family Xanthobacteraceae; genus PALSA-894. The sequence goes on from CAWDCA010000007.1 coordinate 5,996, forward strand.
CATCGCGTGGCGGAAGTCTTTCTTCTCCCCGGCCCAGCGCGCCGAATAGATGCCGGGCGCGCCGTCGAGCGCGTCGACCGCCAGACCGGAATCGTCCGCGAATGCCGGAAGTCCGGACGCCTGCGCGGCCGCTTCCGCCTTGAGGCGCGCATTCGCCGCGAATGTCGTGCCGGTCTCCTCGGGTTCGGGCAGATCGAGCTCGTCCGCCGATACCGCCTCCACGCCATGGCGCGCGAGCAGGTCGCGCATTTCGGCGAGCTTGCCCTTGTTGTGCGTGGCGATGACGAGTGCCGGTAATTTGGCGGCCGGTGATCTGCCGGTGCATCACATCACGGCAAGCTTTTGCAGATCGACCAGCTTGCCGATGCCCTTGCGGGCAAGCGCCAGCAGCGCGAGCAGTTGATCCTCGCTGAATGCGACTTTCTCGGCGGTCGCCTGCACTTCGACGATATTGCCACCGCCGGTCATAACGAAATTTGCGTCGGTGTCGGCCTCGGAATCTTCCGCATAATCGAGATCGAGCACGGCTGTGCCGTTGTGCACGCCGCACGACACTGCCGCCACGTGATCGCGCAGCGGATTTCCGCCGCGCAGCATGTCGCGCGTCTTCATCCAGTTGATGCAGTCGGACAGCGCGACCCACGCGCCGGTGATCGCGGCCGTGCGCGTGCCGCCATCGGCCTGGATCACGTCGCAGTCGACCGTGATCTGCCGTTCGCCGAGCGCCTGCAGGTCGACGACGGTGCGCAGACTGCGCCCGATCAGCCGCTGGATTTCCAGCGTGCGCCCGCCCTGCTTGCCGGCCGAGGCCTCGCGCCGCGTGCGCTCATGGGTGGCGCGCGGCAGCATGCCGTATTCGGCCGTGACCCAGCCGCGCCCCTGTCCCTTGAGCCAGGGCGGCAGGCGATCCTCAAGCGTCGCCGTGACGAGCACATGGGTGTCGCCGAATTTCACGAAGCACGAGCCCTCGGCGTATTTCACCACGCCGCGGTCGAGCGAAACGGCACGCAGCTCGTCGGGTTGTCGGCGGCTCGGCCGCATCGGCGATCCTTCGTTTCATCGGATTTGCAGCGCCAAAGCGCGCGGCACATTGCATATTGAGCTTGCCGAACGCAAGTTTGCGCGATGTCTCGCGGGACTTGCACGCGAGAGACTGGAGGCGTGAAAGGCTGCGTGTGCGGCTTAGGCGGACAACTCGGCCGGCAGTTGCCGCACCGGCGATTTCGGCGCCGACGTGGCAAGCGTGATCACCGCGCGGCGCCCGTGCGAGGGCTTCCCGACCAGTGCCGATGCATCGCGAGACTGGGCGAAGAGGGCCTCGCCGACCGCTGTGGAACCCGATGCACGCGATGAGCTGTTCAAGATCGCATTGGGCAGCGATTGCGAGCCCGATCGCGTTGAGATGTGCCCGGCCGTAGCAATAGACCGCGAGCCTGGCCCGCTCGCTCGCCGACAGGCTTGCCACGGCGTCGCTCACCGTGTGGGCGGCCGCCTCATAAAGGCGGACAAGCGCCTCGCTCATGGCCGCATGGTCGTCGCGATCGATGACGTTGCTCGGGGCGAACCTGAATGCGGCATGTTTCATGGGCGGTTCCCCTCGCAATTCGACAGATCCAAGTCGATAGCACCGGAGTGGTTAACCAATTGAAACGTGGTGAATCCCGTAAGGGACGATCCTGATGTCATTGTGCGCCTTGAACTGGACGGCCCTCGTAGACACACTGTAGGTAGGTTGAGGAGACATCGGTGTCCTACGAGGTTCCGCTCGGCGCGTCCCAGGTTGCCGCCGCTCAGGCCGGGCTCGCGCAGCTCAACGAGCGCTCGCGCGAGATTTTCCGCCAGATCGTCGAAAGCTACCTGGCAACCGGCGAGCCGGTCGGCTCGCGCAACCTCGCGCGCATCATCCCGATGACCTTGTCGCCGGCTTCCGTGCGCAACGTGATGGCGGACCTCGAACAGCTCGGCCTCGTCTATGCGCCGCATACCTCGGCCGGCCGGCTGCCGACCGAGCGCGGCCTGCGCTTCTTCGTCGACGCGCTGATGCAAGTGGGTGACGTGACCGAGCGCGACCGCCAGGCGATCGAGGCGCAGGTCGCCGCCGCCGGCACCTCCAAGTCGGTCGATGCCGTGCTGACCGAGGCATCGGGAATGCTGTCCGGGCTGACGCGCGCGGCCGGCGTCGTGCTGGCGGTGAAATCGAACACGCGGCTCAAGCACATCGAGTTCGTGCGGCTCGAACCCGAGCGCGCGCTGGTGGTGCTGGTTGCCGAAGACGGGCAGGTCGAGAACCGCATCCTCGCGCTGCCGCCGGGATTGCCGAGTTCGGCGTTCACCGAAGCGACGAACTTCCTCAACGCGCGCATCCGCGGCCGCACGCTCGCCGAAGCGCGCGTGGAACTCGAACGTGCGCTCGAAGCCGGCAAGGCCGAGCTCGATCAACTGACCCAGCGCCTTGTGTCGGCGGGGCTCGCGAGCTGGTCGGGCGGCGAGACCGAGGCGCGCCAGCTCATCGTGCGCGGCCAGGCGAATCTGCTCGAGGACCTGCACGCGCTGGAAGACCTCGAACGCGTGCGCCTGTTGTTCGACGATCTGGAAACCAAGCGCGGCGTCGCCGATATGCTCGGCCGCGCCGAGCAGGCCGACGGCATGCGCATCTTCATCGGCTCGGAGAACAAGCTGTTCTCGCTCTCCGGCTCCTCCACCATCGTGTCGCCCTACCGCGACGGGCAGGGGCGCATCGTCGGCGTGCTCGGCGTGATCGGCCCGACGCGGCTGAATTACGCGCGCATCATCCCGATGGTCGATTACACCGCCAAGGTGGTCAGCAAGGTCTTGGGCAGCTAATCATCACGAAGGCTTGATTTTTCGCCTCCCAGCCCTGATATCCGAAGCGAAATCGACACGTTTTGCAGACGGAATGGAATTGCGATGACGGATACCACCGGCGCGCAGGGGGCTCAGCCCGATGCACCTGAAACCGCTCCCGCGGCCGATGCGGCGCTTGATCCTGTGGCGGTGCTCGCCAAGGAGGCCGCGGACCTGAAGGATCGGCTCCTGCGCACGCTTGCCGAGATGGAAAACCTGCGCCGCCGCACCGAGCGCGAAGTCGCGGACGCGCGCACCTACGGGGTCACCAATTTCGCGCGCGATATTCTGGCCGTTGCCGACAGCATGGAACGCGCCCTCAAGGCGCTCGACGATGAAATCCGCGACAAGGCGGATGCGGGCGTGAAGGCGTTGCTCGACGGCGTCGAGATCACGGAGCGCGAGCTGATCAAGGTGATGGAGAAGCACGGGGTGCGGCGAATCGAACCGCAGGGGCAGAAGTTCGATCCGAACCTGCATCAGGCGATGTACGAGATTCCCGATGCGACCGTGCCGGCCGGCACCGTGGTTCAGATCATGCAGCCCGGCTACACCATCGGCGAGCGCGTGCTGCGTCCCGCGATGGTCGGCGTCGCCAAGGGCGGGCCGAAAGCGCCAGCGCCCGACGCGCCGGCGAACGACAATTCCGGCAAATAATCAGCGCGGATCGATGCTGTCGCGGATCGCGCGCAGGCGCGGGAACACCTCGTTCCAGGCCGACTTCCGCACGATCGCGAACATCTGCAAATAGGCGCTCTGCCCGAACCGCAGCCATTGCACCGTCGTGACGTCGGTGCCGGATGAATCCTTGGCGTCGGCCACGATCTCGTATCCTTGCGCCTGGCCCATCCGCAACGGCTCGGAGCGCGTGATCTTGATGTCCTTGATGCCCGGAGCCGTGCCGAGCAGGCGGCGGGCGAACGTGTCGCGGTCCTCGGGTTTCGGCTGCGCGCCAGGCGCAACCGCGATCAGCAGGAACGGCTGCTCCACCGCCGTGACCTCGTCGTTCGGGCCGTCGGTGAGGATCGCGACGCCCTCGCGCCCCGAACGCACGATGCGGAACTTCGCCAGATCGCCGATCTTGTAGGGCAGCACCGCGAGTCGTTCGCTCTCGGGAACCTGCTTTCGCACGGCAAGCGATTTGAACGTGTCGCGCGCGACCGCATCGGTCAGCGTCGCGCGGGTCGCCTCGATCATCTGCAGCGACACGATGGTGGTCAGACCGCCCATGGTGGCGACCATCACGTTCTCGTGGCGCTTCTGGCCGCCGGATTCCTGCGGGCCGGACACGAAAAATCCCTTGCCGCCCTTGAAGGTCAGCGGTTCGCGCAACTGCACGATCATTCCGCGCCCCTTCAGCGCCTCGTCGGTAAAGCCCTTTTCGACATCCGGGTAGGCATCGGCGGGGAGTTCGACCATCAGGATCGCGGCGCTTGCCTGCGGGTTCTCGAATCCCGAAAACTTGGCGCTTGGCGAGAAGCCGGCCGGCGCAACGATTCCGACGCGCGAACCCACCGGAAACACCGGATCGGCGGCATACGCGGGTGCTGCCAGCATCAGGGCGGCGAGGCCCGCGAAAACCGGGAGCCGGATGCTCTGGAGCGATGAACGCATGAATGGTTCCTTCCTGGCGGCCCTCGGCAAAGCCGCCCTTGGCGCGCGACATACATGGTCGCAACATGGGCGACAATGCGGCCGGGTCTTCAGATTTCCATCCGCTTCCACTAGCGTGCCGGCAACCCCGGGAGAGCGACATGGCGACCAACGGCATTTTTTACTGGAACGAACTGATGACGCGTGACGCCGAGAAGGCGAAGGCATTCTATGGCGCGACGCTCGGCTGGACGTTCGAGCCGATGGAGGGCGGCGGGGGCCCCACCTACTGGGTTGCCAAGGTGGGCGATGAATCCGTCGCCGGCATCTATTCGATCGACGCCGGCGACCAGGAGACCGGCGAAGGCTGGTTCGCCTATGTGGCGGTGAACGATCTTTCGACCGCGCTCGCGCGTGCGACCAGCGAGGGCGGCGAGGTCGTGCGCGAGCCGTGGGACGTGCCGGGCGTCGGCCGCATCGCCATCGTCAACGACAACGCCGGCAACACGTTGGGGTGGATGACGCCGAGCGAGCAATCATGACCGGTCGGGCGGGCTTACGCGGCGCAGCGTGAGATTGATCCGCCCGCCTTCCGGCAGCAGGGTCGAGGTGCCGGGCAGGATGCGGTCCACGCCATGGAACGCGAGCCGGCCTTCGCCGCCGAGCACGACGGCGTCGCCCGAGGCGAGCCGCACCGAGCGTGTCGGATCGCTGCGCTTGCACCCGCCGACGCGGAACAGGCCGGTGTCGCCGAGCGAGAGCGAGACGACCGGCGCGGCGAAATCCTGCTCGTCCTTGTCCTGATGCAGGCCCATGCGGGCATCGGCCGCGTAGTAGTTCACGAGGCAGCATTCGGGCTGATGCGGATAGCCGCCGAGTTCGCGCCACGCGCGCAGGATAATCTCCGGTATCGGCGGCCAGGGTGCTCCGGTTTCCGGATGGATCGGCTGATAGCGATAGCCGCGCGCCTCGTCGGTGACCCAGCCGAGCGGCCCGCAATTGGTCATCCGCACCGACATCGGTTTGCCGGAGCGCGGCATGCGCGGCACATACAGCGGCGCCACAGCGATGACGGCGCGGATGGCCGCAAGCAGTTCATCCTGCGCGGCGCGGTCGAGGTAATTCGGCGTCAGCGTGACGCCCGGGGCGATTGTCGTGCTCATGCGGCCAGAAATAGCTCGTCCGCACGCCGCCTGCGACCCGATTACCCCCGACTATTCTCCTGGCCTCGGGTTCGCCGCCGGATTGCGCGCGAATGGCAGCATTCTGAGGGTGTAGAGCGCGCAAGGCATGTACCGAAGCCCCAGCATGGCCATCAAATCGCTGGTGTCCGACAGAGTGAGATCGACGAAATCCATTGCGATCCGGTCGATCTCCGGCGCGAGGCCGGGCAGGCTATCGTGGGTGAAGACCGGATTTTGATGAAAGAATGCAATCGTGCGCGACAACAGCCCTAAGCCGGCCGGATAGTTGCTGTCGCTGAAATTCGCGGCGAACAGCACGCGTGCATTGACGTTGAACGGCGGCGCCGCCTTTGCGAATCGATTGCCCGCGGCCGGGCCTGCCGGGAGGTTGCGCATGGCCGGGTCGCTCTGCAGGCCCACCAGCATCATGACAATCTTGTTGCGCGCGCTCTCGGACACACGCCCGTCGAGATCGACCGCGTTGGTGAGGACCACCGACGCCTCGCTGCGCGGATCGGCAGCCCGAAAGGCGGCGTCGAGCCGGTCGCGCAGCAATTCGAGCGTGGATTGGAGCAACGTCATTTCCTCGTCGACGGCGAATTTGGCCTGCCGCACCAGAAACAGGTTGCGAAGAACTAGGCCGCGGCAGTTTTCTCGGCAACCTTCTGCGGCACCAGCCGCTCGCTTCCCAGCGCTTCCTGCACGCCCGAGCCGCCGGCTTCGTGATACTCGGCGTCCTCGTTGACGTTCCAGATGTCGTAGACGCGCTGGCCCGCCAGGATGTTCTTCGCCGTCAGCATGGCGGTCATCATGGCGTGATCCTGATTATTGTATTTGTGCATGCCGTTGCGGCCGACCATGTGCAGCGTCGGGTAAAGCCCTTCGAGATCGCTCCGGATCGTCGCGACGTTGTCGCGATAGCTTTCGTCATAGACCGGATAGGCCTTCGGCTGGCGCACCACGCAGGCGTCGGTGACATCTCGCTCCGCGATAAGCCCGATCTTGGCGATTTCCTTTTTGGCGAGCGCGATCAGTTCGGCGTCGGGCGCGTTCCACAAGCCGTCGCCCTCGAAGCAGAAATATTCAAGCCCGAGACAACTCATGCCGGGCTGCACCATTTCGGGCGACCACGAGCGGAAGTTCTGCACCCGGCCGACCTGCACCGACGGATCGTGGATGTAGATCCAGTTGTCGGGAAAGAGATCGGGTTTTTTGACCATCAGCGCGACGGTGAGGAAATCGCGATAGCGCAGTTCGCGCGCATGCAGCCGCGAGATCGGCGTCGGGGTGATTTTTTCCACCAGCTCGCGCACCGGCGCCGATGAGACGACATGGTGCGCGGTGTAATGTTCGCTGCCGCCGTCGTGGCAAGAAACCTCGATGTGCCAGAGCTTTCCGGCATGGTCGTAGGACAGCTTCTGCAATTCGCGGCCCTTCAGCACCTTGCCGCCGCGCTTCTGGATTTTCCGCGATGCCGCTTCCCACATCATGCCGGGGCCGCGGCGCGGATACTGGAAGCTTTCGATCAGCGATTTCACCACCGGCCCGCCGGCTTTCGGTTTGCGGGCGGGCAAGAGCGCCTTCTTCAGCGCGCCGAGCACCGCGACGCCGAGATCGAGCCCCTTGATGCGTTGCGCCGCCCAGTCGGCGGAAATCTCGTCGCACGACATGCCCCACACTTTCTCGGTGTAGGTCTTGAAGAAGATCGAGAACAGCTTCTCGCCGAACTGGTTGCGCACCCATTCGTGGAAATTGTTCGCCTGCTTGATCGGAAAAGCCTTGGCGTAGGCGAACGACAGCATGCAGGCGGCGCTGGTGAACAGGCCGAGATTGCGCAGCGCCTCGAAGGCGCTCAGCGGATAGGAGTAGTACTTGCCGCCGTAGTAGATGCGCGACAGGCGCGGCCGCTCGATGAAATCGTCGGGGAGGATCTCCCGCCACAGGTCGACGACTTCCTTCGACTTGGAGAAGAAGCGGTGCCCGCCGATGTCGAACATGAAGCCGTTGTATTCGACCGTGCGGCTGATGCCGCCGACGTACACGGGGTCCTTCTCGATCACGATGACCGAGGGGTTTTCCTTGGTGAGGCAATAGGCGGCGGTGAGGCCCGCCGGCCCGGCGCCGATGACGAACACGTCAGCGTGCGTGCTCATCGGGTCACCTTCGCAAACGCAAACAGCCGGTGGCCGTTGTAGCCGACGATGGCGCCGACCACCGCGCCGGCAACCAGCGCGGCTTGCGGCAGCGCGCCGAACGCGGTGAGCACCAGCGCGGCGAACACCGCGTAGCTCGTGCCCTGCGAGACAGCCGTGACGGCGGCGTAGCGCATCGCCTCGTCGCCCTGACGGCGCCCGGAGTGATCGAAGGTGAGCGCGCGATTGAGCCGCCAGGTGACCAGGGTCGCCAGCGCGAGCGAGAACAGCCGCATCAACAGCGGGCGCGGCGCATAGCCGATCAGGATCGTGAACACGCAGAGGTCGGTGGTGAGCCCGATGCCGCCGACGCCAAGAAAGCGTAGCGGTCGCGGCAGATGCTCGGCGAGGGCGCGCAGCGGATCGGGCCGCGCGGGCCCCAACTCGATCTTCTCGACACTCATACGGAAACCCTGCGCGCCGTCCCCACGGCTTCAGGCTTGGCAGGATTTCGTTAATTTCGGACTTACCGGCGCGGCCCGAAATCGCGCATTTCGCTCCACTTCTTAAGCGAAACTCAACGCTGTTCGCCGAAACAGGCGCATGCCTTCGACGCGCCAGCCGAACTTCGCAGCCCTGCTTGGGCTCGCCTGGCTGCTGGTGGTCATTCAGCTCCTTGCGCAGAACTGGGCCGATACGGCCCTTACGCTGTCCGATACCGACGACGCGATGCGGCTCGCGCAGCTGCGCGACTGGCTCGGCGGGCAGGGCTGGTTCGACATGCATCAGCGGGGCGTGGCCGGCGGCTACGAGTCGCACTGGTCGCGGCTGATCGATGCCGGGCTTGGCGGCACGCTTTGGGTGTTCGGCGTCTTCGCCGAACCCGCGATGGCCGAACGGCTGATGCGCACCGCCTGGCCGATGCTGTGGCTGTTACCCACGATGGCCGGCACGGCGGCGATCGCGTGGCGTATCGCGGGCCGCGAGGCCGCGCTCGTCGCCCTGCTCATGGCGGTCATCGGCTTGCCGGCGCTGCATCAGTTCCGGCCGGGCCGCATCGATCATCACAATGTGCAGATCGCGCTCGCCGTGCTCACCGTGGCGGCGACCGTGTGGTCGGACCGCGTGCGCTGGGCCGCCTGGGCGGCAGGTGCCACGACCGGTCTTGCGATGGCGATCGGGCTCGAATGCCTGCCCTATCTGATGGTGTGTGCTGTGGCGTTCGCGGTGCGCTACGTGGCCGATCCGAAAGGCGCGCACGCCGCCGCCGGCTACGGGATGGCACTTGCCGCAGGTTCGCTCGTCGCCTTCTTCGTCATCGTCGGGCCGGATCGCTGGACGCGCGGCGTGTGCGACGAGATCGCGATCAACTGGGTGGCTCTCACGGTGGTTGGCGGGCTTGGGCTGGCGCTTGCCGCACGCTTCACAGGCGAACGTATGCCGGTGCGTCTCGCGTCTGTGCTCATCGTCGGCGCGGCTGCTGCTGCGCTGTTCGTTGCGATCGAGCCGCGCTGCCTGCGCGGGCCCTACGCCATGATGGATCCGGCGGTGTGGCCGATCTGGCTTTCCCACGTGCGCGAGATGCAGCCGCTGGTATCGCTGATGGCCGAAAGTCCGCTGACGGGAATCGCAATCGCCACATTCCCGGCCGCCGCGCTCGCCGCGATCCTTGTCCTCGCGCGCACTCGCGAACTGCGTGGCGATTTCGGTTTCATTGCCGCAACCGCCGCATTCGTGATGGCCGCCGTCACCACGCTTGCGGCGGTCAAGTCCGCCTCCTACGCGACCTGGCTGGCGATGCCGCTGGTCGCGGCTTTCGCGCTGCATCTGTTTGCGGCGCTGCGGCTGCACACACTGGTGCCGCGCGCCGCCGTCGGCGTACTGCTCACTCCCGCGGTGCTCTCGCTTGGCGCGGTGACGATCGCCAATGCGGCGGGCATCGGCCGCGAGGATCATTTCCATCGCGCCGAAACCCCGGTCTGCTTCCAGAACCAGAGCTACGCCGCGCTCGCGCAACTCCCGGCGGGCCTCGTTGCAACCGATGTGAACTACGGTCCATTCGTGCTGGCACTGACGCGGCACTCGGTCGTCACCGCGCCCTATCACCGGCTCTCCACCGCGATCGTGGCCACGCATCGGGCATTTGCGGCGCCGCCCGAACAGGCGCGCGCAATGCTTGCTGCTGTCCAGGCCGGCTATGTGGCGGTCTGCGGCGCGCACGCGCCCGACGGCCTTTCCCCGGTTGAGCGCGACGCCAGCCTCTGGGGCCGCCTGCAGGCAGGCGCTGTGCCGGACTGGCTCGAACCGGTTCCGATGACCGGCCCCTTCGCGGTCTATCGCGTGAAGCCATGACGACTCGCGACGCGCACGCCACGTTCCTGAAGCTCGCGATCGCCTTCGGCGTTGCGGTCGCGGGCGTGGAGATCGGCTGGCTCATCACCGCGCCATTTCCCTACGATGCGTTCGGCTACATGATCGGGCGCGACTTTGTGGCCACCTGGGCTGGCGCCAAGGCGGCGCTGACCGGCGATCCCGGGCAGTATTTCGGCTACGAGGCCTTCAACGCACTGCTGCGGAGCACCTTCGGGGCCGGCTATCCGGCGCACATCTGGTCGTATCCGCCGCATCTGCTGCTATTCACCTGGCCGCTCGGCTTCCTGCCCTACATGACGGCCTACATTCTCTACTGCGTGCTCGGCTGCGCGCTCTACGTCGCGGTCGTGTGCGATGGCGAACGGCGGGGCGATCATCTGCTGCTGCTCCTTCTGGCGCCTGCCGTGACCTTGAACATCTGGACCGGGCAGAACGGTTTTCTCGCCACGGCGCTGCTGATCGGCGGGCTCATTCAGCTCGATCGCCGGCCCGTGCTCTCTGGCATCTTGTTCGGCATTCTCACCATCAAGCCGCAGCTCGGCTTCCTGCTTCCCGTAATGCTGCTGCTGACGGGACGCTGGCGCGTGATCGTGGCCGCCGGCGCGACGGTGATCGTTCTGGTCGCGCTCACCTCGGCTGCGTTCGGCGTCAAGGTCTGGACCGACTATCTCGAACTCGCGATGCCGACGCAGAGCCGCGCCATCACGGAAGGCTCGGGCTTCTTTGTCGCCAATATGCCGACCGCGTTCATGAACATGCGGCTGATCGGGCTGCCCGCGCCGCTCACCTACACGCTGCAGGCGCTGATTTCGGCCGCGACCCTCGCCGCCGTCGTCTGGGTATTCTGGCGGCCGCGCGATCCCGTCCTGTCGCTCGCCTTCCTGGTCAGCGCGACGTTCGTGTTTACCCCTTACGCCTTCAACTACGACATGGTGGCGTTCGGCTGGGTGATGCTCAAGCTGATGGATCGTCCCGACAATGACGGCCTCGACTACGCCCTGATGCTGGCGGTCTGGGTGCTCCCGTTCGCCACCATCCTGATCGGGCTTGCCGGCCTGCCCGGGTCGTTCCTGCCGATCCTCGCCCTGACCGGCCGGCTCGTCTGGCGCATCCGCCGCGCCGAGACCGCGCCCTACGGCACGGAAACCACACCCAAATTCGCCCGGCCTGCCTTGCAGCCGTAATGGCTCCTCCTATATGAGCCAAGGACGCCGCCGGGGGGCGGCGCAGTCAGTTAGATGGGGATCGACTTGGGGGCGGTCCTGCGGGTTTTTGAAGCCCGTTCGACCCCTCCCTTCGGGCGCTAAATTCTAGGCCCGGCCGATCTGCCGGAAAAGGAGAAGACAAACATGGCTAAGGTCATCGGCATCGACCTCGGCACGACCAATTCCTGCGTCGCCGTCATGGAGGGCGCAACTCCCAAAGTCATCGAGAACGCCGAGGGTGCGCGCACCACTCCGTCGATTGTCGCATTCACCGACGACGGCGAGCGTCTCGTCGGTCAGCCGGCCAAACGCCAGGCGGTCACCAATCCGGAAAAGACCATCTTCGCGGTCAAGCGCCTCGTCGGACGGCGCTACGACGACCCGATGGTCGAGAAGGACAAGAAGCTCGTCCCCTACAAGATCGCCAAGGCCAGCAACGGCGACGCCTGGGTCGAGGCGGACGGCAAGACCTATTCGCCCTCGCAGATCTCCGCCTTCACGCTGCAGAAGATGAAGGAGACCGCGGAAGCCTATCTCGGCCAGAAGGTCGAGCAGGCGGTCATCACGGTCCCGGCCTACTTCAACGACGCCCAGCGCCAGGCCACCAAGGACGCCGGCAAGATCGCCGGCCTTGAAGTGCTGCGCATCATCAACGAGCCGACCGCGGCCGCGCTCGCCTACGGTCTCGACAAGCAGAAGACCGGCACCATCGCGGTCTACGATCTCGGCGGCGGCACGTTCGACATTTCGATTCTGGAAATCGGCGACGGCGTGTTCGAGGTGAAGTCGACGAACGGCGACACGTTCCTCGGCGGCGAAGACTTCGACATGCGGCTGGTCAATTATCTCGCCGACGAGTTCCAGAAGGAGCAGGGCATCAACCTGCGCAACGACAAGCTCGCGCTGCAGCGGCTCAAGGAAGCCGCCGAGAAGGCGAAGATCGAGCTCTCGTCCACCACGCAGACCGAGATCAACCTGCCGTTCATCACGGCGGATGCGTCGGGTCCGAAGCATCTCACCTTGAAGCTCACGCGCGCCAAGTTCGAAGCGCTGGTGGACGATCTGATCCAGCAGACCGTCGAGCCGTGCCGCAAGGCGCTCAAGGATGCCGGCCTGTCGGCTGCCGAGATCAACGAAGTCGTTCTCGTCGGCGGCATGACCCGCATGCCGAAGGTGCAGGAGGTCGTGAAGCAGTTCTTCGGCAAGGAGCCGCACAAGGGCGTCAACCCGGATGAAGTCGTCGCCATCGGCGCCGCCATTCAGGCCGGCGTGCTGCAAGGCGACGTCAAGGACGTGCTGCTGCTCGACGTGACCCCGCTCTCGCTCGGCATCGAGACGCTGGGCGGCGTGTTCACGCGGCTTATCGATCGGAACACAACCATTCCGACCAAGAAGTCCCAGGTATTCTCGACCGCCGAGGACAACCAGACCGCGGTGACGATCCGCGTGTTCCAGGGCGAGCGCGAGATGGCGGCCGACAACAAGATGCTCGGCCAGTTCGATCTCGTCGGCCTGCCGCCGTCGCCGCGCGGCGTGCCGCAGGTCGAGGTCACCTTCGACATCGACGCCAACGGCATCGTCAATGTGTCGGCGCGCGACAAGGGCACCGGCAAGGAGCAGCAGATCCGCATCCAGGCGTCGGGCGGCCTGTCCGACAACGACATCGAAAAGATGGTGAAGGACGCCGAGGCGCACGCCGAGGACGACAAGAAGCGCAAGGCTCAGGTCGAGGCGAAGAACCACGCCGAGGCGCTGATCCACTCGACCGAGAAGTCGCTCGCCGAGCATGGCTCCAAGGTCGGCGAGCCCGAACGCCGCGCCATCGAGGATGCACTTGCGGCCGCGAAGGAAGCCATCAAGGGCGACAACGCCGAGGAGATCACGGCCAAGACCAATGCGCTCGCGCAGGCCTCGATGAAGCTCGGCGAGGCGATGTACGCGCAGGCGCAGAAGGATCAGGCGGGTCCGGGTGGGCCGGGCGCGCCCGGTGCCGACGGCGGCGCCGCGAGCGGCGCTGCGCCGAAGGACGATGTCGTCGACGCGGAGTTCACCGAGGTCGACGACGACAAGAAGAACAAGAAGTCGGCTTAACGCGAAGCGTCACCTCCCCCCTTGTGGGGGAGGTCGGCGAGCGAAGCTCGCCGGGAGGGGGACTTGATTTCAAGCCATCACCGCGCCATTCAGACCCCCTCCCTAACCCTCCCCCACAAGGGGGGAGGGGACCCACCGTGCCATCTGGCCAGAGCGCCGCTCATGACGAACGATCGCGAGTAGTTCGGCATGGCCAAGCGCGACTATTACGAAACCCTCGAGGTCACGCGCGCCGCAACCGACGCCGAGATGAAAGCCGCGTATCGCAAGCTCGCGATGAAATGGCATCCCGACCGCAATCCCGGCGACAAGGACTGCGAAGCGCATTTCAAGGAAATCAATGAGGCCTATGACGTCCTGAAGGACGAGCAGAAGCGCGCCGCTTACGACCGCTTCGGCCATGCGGCGTTCGAGCAGGGTGGTGGCGGGCAGCACGGCTTCGGCACCGATTTCGCCTCGACCTTCTCGGACATTTTCGAGGACCTGTTCAGCGGCGGACGGCGCGGGCGCGGTGGTGGTCGTGAGCGCGGCGCGGATCTGCGCTACAACATGGAGATCACGCTCGAGGAGGCGTTCGCCGGCAAGAGCGCGCAGGTGCGCATCCCGACCTCGGTCACGTGCGAAGCGTGTTCCGGTTCGGGAGCCAAGTCCGGCTCCAAGCCCAAAACCTGTCCGACCTGCGCCGGTCAGGGCAAGGTGCGTCACACGCAGGGCTTCTTTACGCTTGAGCGCACTTGCGTCGCCTGTCAGGGCCGCGGCCAGGTAATCGACAATCCGTGCCCGAACTGCTCGGGCTCGGGCCGCGTCACGCGCGAGCGCACGCTCTCGGTCAATGTGCCGGCCGGCGTCGAGGACGGGACCCGCATCCGCCTTGCCGGCGAGGGCGAGGCCGGCCTGCGCGGCGGGCCGCAGGGCGACCTCTACATTTTCCTCTCGATCGTGCCGCACCAGTTCTTCCAGCGCGATGGCGCGGATCTGCACTGTCGCGTGCCGATTTCGATGGTGACGGCCTCGCTCGGCGGCGGCTTCGACGTGCCGACCATCGACGGAGCCAAGAGCCGCGTGAAGGTGCCCGAGGGCACCCATTCGGGCCGCCGCTTCCGCCTCTCCGGCAAGGGCATGCCGGTCCTGCGCGCGCGCGAAAGCGGCGACATGTATGTGCAGGTCCTGGTCGAGACCCCGCAAAAGCTCACAAAACGGCAGAAGGAACTGCTGCAGGAATTCGAGCAGCAATCGTCCGACGATACGCAGCCCGAGGCGGCCGGATTCTTCTCCAAGGTCAAGGACTTCCTTGACGGACTCGGCAACCGGCGGGACTCAGCTTGAAGAGCCGCCCTTAACCTTGCCGGCGCCCGGGCGGCTTGACCCTCACGCCGCCGGGGATTACTCGTTACTGTCACACAGTTGCAATAATCCGGTCGCGTTCACGATGCCCATGCAGACGCTTGAACTGTTCGAAAGACGCATCAAGCTCTTCGAGCAGATGATCGGGAAGAACATCGAAAAGCGCGTGAAGCTTTTCGAGGAGACGTTCGAGCAGAAGGTCGAGCAGCCCTTCCGCCGCATCGAACGGAAAATCGGCAAGAACATCGAGAGGCGCGTCCGGCTGTTCGAGGCGCATTTCGAACAGAAGGTGGAGCTGCCGTTCCGCCGCACCGGGCAGAAGATCGGCCGCAACATCGAGACGCAGATCCGCCGCTTCGAGCAGAAGAACGGCGTGCGCCTCGACGACGAGGTCCGCTTCATCGGCTCGTGGATCAAGAAGCCGCTCGCGGTCGGCGCCCTCACGCCGTCGAGCAAGCCGCTCGCGCGCGCCATGGCGCAGTACGTCGATCCCAATTCCGATGGACCCGTGATCGAGCTTGGTCCCGGCACCGGACCGATCACCGAAGCGCTGGTCGAGCACGGCGTGAAGCCGTCGCGGCTGGTGCTGGTCGAATTCAACCCGGTCTTCTGCCAGCTCTTGCGCGAGCGCTTTCCCGAGGCGACCGTGCTGCAGGCCGACGCATACCGGCTGCGCGAGTTGCTTGCCGAGTACACGCGCCACGGCGTCTCCGCGATCGTCTCCGGCCTGCCGCTGATGACCAAGCCGCTGCGCACGCGGATGCGGCTGTTGCGCGACGCGCTGGCGCTGCTGGCGCCGCACGCGCCGTTCGTGCAGTTCACCTACGCGGTCGTGCCGCCGATCCCGAAGCTCGCCGGCGTCAAGGTCGAGGCGTCCGAGCGCATCTGGCGCAACATGCCGCCCGCGCGCGTGTGGGTCTATCGGCACAGTTGACTTGAGCCTGCCGTTGCGGCATCGCGGCCCGCAAGCGACGCAACGCCGTCGCGACCGAAGCATCATCCGGAGCATGCCTTGCCGCTTGCCGCTCGCGACCGTCTGATCGTTGCGCTCGATCTGCCGACCCTGCGCGACGCCGAGGCGATGGTCGAGCGGCTGGGCGACAGCATCTCGTTCTACAAGGTCGGCTATCAGCTTGCCTTCGCGGGCGGGCTGTCGTTCGTCGACACGCTGACGCGTGCCGGCAAGCGCGTGTTTCTCGACATGAAGCTGCACGACATCGAGAACACCGTGGCGAAGGGTGTCGAGAGCGTCGCGAAATCCGGCGTCACGTTTCTCACCGTGCATGCCTATCCGCAGACCATGAAGGCGGCGGTCGCGGCGCGCCGCGGCTCGGATCTGAAAATCCTCGCCGTCACGGTGCTCACCTCCTACGACGACATCGACCTTGCGGAATCCGGCTACTCGCAAAGCGTCGATGCGCTGGTCGCGCGCCGCGCCCAGCAGGCGCACGATCTCGGCGTCGATGGCCTGGTGTGTTCGCCCGAGGAGGCCTCGCCGCTGCGTCTTGTGGTCGGCAACCAGATGCTGTTCGTCACGCCTGGCGTGCGGCCCTCGGGCAGCCCGCGCGGCGACCAGAAGCGTGTCGCGACGCCCGGTCAGGCGATCACGGCGGGCGCGGACTATCTGGTGGTCGGCCGGCCGATCACCGCGGCGGGCGATCCGAAGGCGGCGGCGGTGGCGATCGTCGATGAGATCGCGGCAGGCAAGTAAGTAAGAGGAGACCGCGATGGCGAAGGGTTACTGGATCGGGCGCGTCGATGTGAACAACGAGGAGGGCTACAAGCCCTACGCGGCCGCGAACGCCGCGATCTTCAAGAAATTCGGCGGCCGCTTCGTCGTGCGCGGCGGCAAGTTCGAGAGCCCGGAAGGCTCGGCGCGCACGCGCAACGTGGTGATCGAATTTCCCGACTACCAAACCGCGATCGCTTGCTACCAGTCGCCCGAATACCAGGCGAACATCAAGGTGCGGCTGCCGCACGCGGTCGCCGACATCGTCATCATCGAGGGCTATGACGGCCCGCAGCCGTAGCTGACAACGCGGCCTTGCGTCGCTATACCCGGCGCCTGAAAGCCGGAGAAACTTCATGTCCGACATGCGGCTGATCGTGGCCGGCGCCGGCGGGCGCATGGGGCGCACGCTCATCAGGGCGATCGCCGAGACGCCCGGGCTCGTGCTGGCCGGCGCGACGGAAGGCGAGGGCTCGCCGTTCCTCGGGCAGGACTCCGGCGTGCTCGCAGGGCTGCCGCCGAACCGCGTCAATGTGATCAGCGAAGTGCGCCCCGGAACGCTCGCGGCGGACGGCATCGTCGATTTCACCGTACCGGCCGCGACCGTGCGGCTTGCCGCAGCTCGCGGCCGAAACGCAGCTCGTGCACATCATCGGCACCACCGGCACGTCGGCCGAGGATGACGCGAAGATCGCCGAAGCCGCGAAAAAGACCGCGATCGTGAAGTCCGGCAACATGAGCCTCGGCGTCAATCTGCTCGCGGTGCTGACGCAGCAGGTCGCTGCGGCGCTCGGCGACGAGTTCGACATCGAGATCGTCGAGATGCATCACAACAAGAAGGTCGATGCGCCGTCCGGCACCGCGCTGCTGTTCGGCGAGGCCGCGGCGGCGGGGCGCGGCATCGATCTCAAGACGCATTCGGAGCGCGGGCGCGACGGCCACACCGGCGCGCGCAAGACCGGCACGATCGGCTTTGCTTCGCTGCGCGGCGGCAACGTGGTGGGCGAGCACTCGCGTGATCTTCGCCGGCGCCGACGAGCGCATCGAGCTGACCCACAAGGCGACCGACCGCATGATCTTCGCGCGCGGCGCGCTCAAGGCCGCGCTGTGGGCGCGCGGCAAGCCGCCCGGGCTTTACTCGATGCTCGATGTGCTGGGATTGAAGGACTGAACGATGAGCGACCGCCTTCTCGTGCTCGTGCGCCACGGCCAGAGCGAGTGGAATCTGAAGAACCTGTTCACCGGCTGGAAGGACGTCGACCTGACCGAGCCGGCGTCGCCGAGGCGCGCGCGGCCGGGACGCAAGCTCAAGGCGCAGGGGCTCGACCTTCGACGTCGCCTACACCTCCGTGCTCAAGCGCGCGCAAGCGCACGCTCGACCTGATGCTCGAAGAGATGGGCCAGAGCGGCATTCCGATCATCCGCGACCAGGCGCTCAACGAGCGCGACTACGGCGATCTGGTCGGGCTGAACAAGGACGACGCGCGCAAGAAATGGGGCGAGGAGC
Source organism: uncultured Alphaproteobacteria bacterium (assembly GCA_963800695.1). Classification (GTDB taxonomy): domain Bacteria; phylum Pseudomonadota; class Alphaproteobacteria; order Rhizobiales; family Xanthobacteraceae; genus PALSA-894. The sequence continues at coordinate 24,019 of CAWDCA010000007.1, forward strand.
AGGTGCACATCTGGCGCCGCTCCTACGACGTGCCGCCGCCCGGCGGCGAGAGCCTGAAGGACACGGTCGGCGCGCGCGCTGCCGTATTACGTGCAGGAGATTTTGCCGCGCGTGCTGCGCGGCGAGCGCGTGCTGGTCTCGGCGCACGGCAATTCGCTGCGCGCGCTGATCATGGTGCTGGAGCGGCTGACGCCCGAGCAGATCCTGAAGCGCGAGCTCGGCACCGGCGTGCCGATCGTCTACCGGCTCAACGCGGACTCCACCGTCGCCTCGCAGCTCGACCTGGCGGCGTGAGCAAAGCTCGAGATCATCGTTCTCGACGCCGCCGCGGCGAAAGCCGCGATCGGCGAACTCGCCGATGTGCTCGCCGACTGCGTTGCGGGCGGCGCCAGCGTCAGCTTCATGCTGCCGTACAGCCGCGACGACGCGGCGACGTTCTTCGAGAAAGTCATCGCCTCGATTGCGCGCGACGAAACCGTGCTGCTGGCGGCGAAACTCAACGGCCGCATCGTCGGCACCGTGCAGCTCGGCATCGACATGCCGCCGAACCAGCCGCATCGCGCCGACATCAAGAAGCTGCTGGTGCATCGCGCGGCGCGCAATCACGGCCTCGGCGCAAAGCTGATGGAGCGCGCCGAAGCAGGAGGCCAGGGCGCGCGGCCGCACATTGCTGGTGCTCGACACCGCCGGCAGCGAGGCCGAGCGGCTTTACATCCGCACCGGCTGGCAACGCGTCGGCGTCGTGCCGGACTACGCGATGTGGCCCGGCGGCGGGTTTTGCGACACGATTGTTTTCTGGAAGAAGCTCTAGGCCGCCGCGCCCACCTGCCCGGCCTCCCAGCCGAGCATCGCGCGCTTGCGCGTCAGCCCCCAGTGATAGCCCGTGATGTCGCCGGAGCGGCCGAGCACGCGGTGGCACGGCACCACGAACGACATCGGGTTCTTGCCGACCGCGGCGCCGACTGCGCGCGCGGCCTTCGGCTTGCCGATCTTGCTGGCGATGTCCGAATAGGTCGAGCACTTGCCCATCGGAATGCCGAGCAAGCGTCTCCCACACGCGCACTTCGAAATCCGTGCCGATCATGATGATGCGCAGCGGCCGGTCCGGCCGCCACAGCCGGTTGTCGAAGATGCGCGCGGCGAGCGGCGTGGTGATCGCTTTGTCTTCCACGTAGGCGGCCTTCGGCCAGCGGCCGCGCATGTCGGCGAGCGCCGACTTTTCTTCGCCTGGATCGGCGAACGCGAGGCCCGCAAGCCCGCGCGGCGTCGCCATCACCAGCGCGATGCCGAACGGGCGAGGGATGGAAGCCGTAGGAGATCGTCAGGCCTTCGCCGCCGGACTTCCATTCGCCCGGCGACATCGCCTCGTGGGTGACGAACAGATCGTGCAGCCGGCCGGGGCCGGACAGGCCCACCTCATAGGTCGCGTCGAGCACGCTGGCGGAATCGCGCAACAGCCTGCGCGCGCTGTCCAGCGTCAGCGCCTGCAGGAACGCCTTCGGCGTCAGCCCGGCCCAGCGGCGGAACAGGTGATGCAGCTCGTCGGGCGTGACGCCCACGGCGTGCGCGATCTGCTCGATCTCGGGCTGCGCGCGCCAGCTGCTCGGAAATGTAGGCGATCGCGCGGCGCACGACGTCGTAGTCGTCGTTGGCGGCCTGAAGCGGCGCCAGGTCGGGCAGGCGGTCGGGGGACAACATGGCGGTCTCCGGGTGTGATCATGCTGCCTGCTACTTAGGTCTGTACTGTACGGCGAACCACCCGATTTCCGTGCTCATACAGGGCTCCGCGTCGGCCCGCGCTTCGCCTCGCCAATCGCCGCCGAAAGCGCCTTGGCGAAGCTTTCGCGCTCGTCCGGGCCCAGAAACCCGCCGACCGTGAGCTTCCTGCCGCGCGACACCAGAAACAGCCGCAACAGGCCGTATTCCTCGTGTGTCTCGCGGTCGAGGCTGGCCCACACCGGATTGAGCGACCATTCGTGAACCTTGCCGCGGTGGCTGACTTTTCTTCACCCGCAGCTCGGACGGCGTCACCGTCACCTCCTCGTAGGCCGCGGCCGCGCGATAGTTCGACCCGGAACGCCCAGTACACCAGCAGCCACGTCGAGCCCGAGAAAGCCGATCACCGGCCAGGCGCCGACGATGAAGAACATGACGCCGCCGATGAAGCTGATCGCCGGCGATCAGCCCCATCAGCACGAAAAATCCGACGCTGCTCAGCGACCGGTGCGGGGTCAGCAGCGCGGAAAATAGCGTCGGTTCGGCCCGTCCGGGGCCCTGGGCGTTGCTCTCGCTCATGCGGCTTCATTATACCGGCTTCATGGCGCCCAAGACGACCCCGAATAAAGCATCGAAGAAGGCCGGAAAGCCGAAGGCTGGTAAACCGAAGCCTTGGACCGCCGGCCGAGATCGAGGAGGCGTTCCGCCGCTTCAAGAAGGCCGCAGCCCGCGCCGAAGACCGAGCTGCAATACGTCAATCCGTTCACGCTGCTGGTTGCCGTGGTGCTGTCCGCGCAGGCGACCGATGCCGGCGTCAACAAGGCGACGCCTGCGCTGTTCGCCGCTAGCCGACACGCCGGAGAAGATGGCGGCGCTCGGCGAGGACCGAGTGCGCGATTGCATCAAGACCATCGGCCTTTATCGCAACAAGGCGAAGAACGTGGTCGAGCTGTCGCGCAGCCTCGTCGCCGAGCATGGCGGCACAGGTGCCGCGCGAGCGCGAGGCGCTGGAGGCGCTGCCCGGCGTCGGACGCAAGACCGCGAACGTCGTGCTCAACGTCGCGTTCGGCGAGCCGACCATCGCGGTCGACACGCACATTTTCCGCGTCGGCAACCGCACCAACATGGCGCCGGGGCTCAACCCGTTCGAGGTCGAGCTGAAGCTCGAATCAGGTCGTGCCGGATAAATACAAGCTGCACGCGCACCACTGGCTGATCCTGCACGGCCGCTATACCTGCATCGCGCGCCGACCGCTTGTGCGAAAAATGCATCATCAACGATCTGTGCCGCTGGCCGGGGAAGACGGTGGCCTCACCCTGAGGAGCCGCCGAAGGCGGCGTCTCGAAGGGCGGCAACGCGCGGCCATCCTTCGAGACAGGCGCTTTGCGCCCTCCTCAGGATGAGGTCGAAGTCGCGCCGTGCCATTTGACGCGCTAAAACTCCGCAGGGAGAAAACACGATGCAGATCGCAACCGACGCCGTGGCGTCATGGGTCGCAACACGCCCGGATGTCACAGGAGACTTCCAGCGCGATGCCGATGCGCATTCGACGTTCTGGCGCCGGGGGTACGATCTGCTCGCCGCGCTGCCTGAGAAGTCGAAGCGCAATCACGAGCAGGCGCGCGCCGCCGAGACGATCCTGCGCGTCGGGCGCGAGAGCCGCGAAGTCTTCATGCTGCGCCACGCGCAAGCGGTGTATGGCGCGTTGACGAAAAACCAGACCGTCTTCGTTCGGGCCGATGCGCTTGCCTATGCGGCGGCCGATCTCGTTCCCGGGCTCGTACCGGCGCGCGCGCAGGTCTACGCGCAAGGCGAGAAGATGCAGAGCCAGAAGGACGGTATCGAGGTCGATCAGGGTATCTTCTTTGCGCAATTCTCGCGCGCCCGGACACCGGCACGCATTTCTGCCACGCGATGCTGCTCCCGCGCGCGGAATCGCTCGCGCGGCTCGAGGAATTCACCGCCAGAGGCGCGGTCGACCTGGGCACCGCGGCCGTGATGCGTCAGGGCAAGGCCGCGACCGTGTTCATGCGCAATCCGCGCTATCTCAATGCCGAGGACGAGGCGACCCTGCAGCAGACTGAAATCTCGGTCGATCTCGCGATCCTCGATCCGAAAAGCGAACTCTGCGTGCTGCGCGGCGACACCGTGGAGCACGCGAAATATGCCGGCAAGCGCGTGTTCTCGACCGGCATCAATCTCACCCACATCTACTACGGCAAGATTTCGTACATGTGGTACGTCACGCGCGAGATGGGCTTCGTGAACAAGATGATGCGCGGCCTCGCACGGCCCGGCGTCAGCCCGGATGAAATCTATGGCGCAACGATCGAGAAGCCGTGGGTCGCCGGTGTCGAGACTTTCGCGATCGGCGGCGGCTGCCAGTACCTGCTCACGATGGACTACGTGGTGGCGGCCAGCGATGCCTACATGACGCTGCCGGCGCGCAAGGAAGGCATCATTCCGGGCGCCGCCAACATGCGGCTGCCGCGCTTCGTCGGCGACCGCATCGCACGGCAAGCGATCATGTCGGGCCGCCGCCTCGATTGCGACACGCCGGAAGGCCGCATGATCTGCGACGAGATCGTCGCGCCCGGACCAGATGGATGCGGCGCTGGAGCGCGTCGTGCACGACCTGACCAGTTCGGGCGTGGTCAGCGCGGCGAGCAACCGGCGCGCGTTCCGCGTGTCCGAGGAGCCGCTCGACACGTTCCGCCGCTACATGGCGGTCTATGCGCGCGAGCAGGCTTATTGCCATTTCTCGCCGGCGCTGATCGGCAATCTCGAAAAGCACTGGAACGCGCAGCAGAGGAAGATTTGAACGTATGAGTAAACGCGCGGCCGATCTTGCGCCGGACAAGAAAGACCTGAACCCGATCGAAATTGCATCGCGCGACGAGATCGCCGCATTGCAATTGCGGCGCATGAAGTGGTCGCTCAAGCACGCCTACGAGAACGTTCCGCACTACAAAAAATCGTTCGACGCGGCCGGCGTGCATCCGGACGACCTGAAATCGCTCTCCGATCTCGGCAAGTTTCCGCTCACCGGCAAGGACGATCTGCGGGCGAATTATCCCTACGGGATGTTCGCGGTGCCGATGGACAAGATCGTGCGCATCCACGCCTCGTCGGGCACGACCGGCAAGCCGACGGTCGTCGGCTATAGCAAGCTCGATATCCGCACCTGGGCGGACGTGTGCGCGCGCAGCATCGTGGCGAGCGGCGGCCGGCCCGGCATGAAGATCCACAACGCCTACGGCTACGGGCTGTTCACCGGCGGCCTCGGCGTGCACTACGGCGCCGAGAAGCTCGGTTGCGCCGTCATTCCGGTGTCGGGCGGCATGACCGAGCGCCAGGTCAAGCTGATCGTCGATTTTGCGCCCGACATCATCACGGTGACGCCGAGCTACATGCTGGCGATCCTCGACGAATTCCGCGCGCAGGGCGTCGATCCGCGCGCGTGCTCGCTCAAGATCGGCATCTTCGGCGCCGAGCCGTGGACCAACGCGATGCGTGCCGAGATGGAAGAGTCCTTCGACATGCACGCGGTCGACATCTACGGCCTGTCCGAGGTGATGGGCCCCGGCGTCGCCAACGAATGCGTCGAGACGAAGGACGGCCTGCACATCTGGGAGGATCATTTCTATCCCGAGATCATCGACCCGGTGACCGGCGAGGTGCTGCCCGACGGCGAGCCGGGCGAACTGGTGTTCACCTCGCTCACCAAGGAGGCGATGCCGGTGATCCGCTATCGCACGCGCGACCTGACACGGCTCATGCCGGGCACGGCGCGCTCGATGCGGCGCATGGAGAAGATCACCGGGCGCTCCGACGACATGATGATCGTGCGCGGCGTCAACGTGTTCCCGACGCAGATCGAGGAACTGATCTTGAAGGACCAGCGCCTCGCGCCGCATTTCGTCATCGAGCTGCGCCGCGAGGATCGGCTCGATGAGATGACCGTGAAGGTCGAGGCGCGGGCAGGCAGCGACGATGCAAGCCGCGCGGCGTGCAACAAGGACCTCTCGCATCTGATCAAGTCGCTGATCGGCGTCACCGCGACGGTGGAGACGATGCCGGCGGGCGCGATCGAGCGCTCGATGGGGAAGGCGAAGCGGATTATCGATCTCAGACCGAAGAACTAACTCGGTGTGCTCCCTCCCCCTTGAGGGGGAGGGCTGGGGAGGGGGGCAAGCCTGTTGCGTCAGCACGGGCCCAACAACGACCCCCACCCCTAACCCCTCCCCAGCGAAAGGGCGTTTACGCCCGTCTTCAACGGGCTATGGGGGAGGGGAACAGAGCGGTGCGCATGGCACTACGTATGCTCGATCAGCTCCCTTCGCGGCCCGACCAGCTTCTTGTGCATGTGCACCATGAAGGCCGTGCCGAACAGCGGCGTCGCGAGATTCAGGATCGGGATCGACACGAACGCCGCGATGAAGCATCCGGCCAGCACGACCGTGCCGTGATGCCGTTTGCGCAGCGCCTTCGCTTCCTCCACCGAATGAAAGCGCATCGCGGCAAGCAGGAAATATTCGCGGCCGAGCAGCCACGCATTCGCCACGAAGAAGATCAGGAATCCAAGTCCTGCGAACAGCACGAACGGCACGGCAATCAGATAGACCAGCAGCGCCAGCAGCGCGGTCTTCACGCCTTCGATCGTGGCGCGCACGGTTGAGATCGGCCGGCCGGGCGGGTCGGCCGGATAGTATGTGTGCTCCACTTCAGCGGCGATTTCGTCGGAGAAAAAGCTTGCGACGAACGCCGTGATGGCCGGCATGATGAAGATCGCCCCGGCCACGAGCCCGAAACCGGCCGCGATCGCCAGCACCCATAAGAGCGCATGCAGCGGCGTCTGCATGCCCGGCCCTGTGACGCCTTCGAGGTAGCGTGCGCCGTCAGCGGCCAGCCAGGCGAACAGCCGGTGCAGGCCGATGGCAAGCATGATCAGCAGCAGGATTCCGAGCCCCACCGATTTGAGCAGCACCGCACGGAACGGCGGTGTGAACATCTGCGCCAAGGCTTTGAACGCCGCGTCGAGCATGGGTGGAGAAGTAGTGGAGCGGCGCCCAGCACACAACTGCTGAGTTACGACCACGCAATCGCGCGGCGCCTGCGGCGCGCCGGGAACAGCGGAACAAGGGTTGCGTCACCGGCCTCGACGGCAGGCGGCGGCTCTTCGACCGGCGGCAGCGGCAGATCGGCCCAATGCAGCTTCTTGTACTCGAAGCCGTTCTCGATCGTCGGCTTCACCACCGAGAAGTACGGCGAAATGTCGAAGTCGCGCGGCGCGTAGAGCGAGTGATGGCGGATCTCCAGAAGCTCGCGCCGCGCCACGCGGCTCTCCATGCGGGTGACCTTCGGCAGGATCGGATAGCGCACCGACTCGAACGCCTGCGCGATCAGCGCCGAGCAGATGATGCGGGTCGGATCGCTCGAGCCGAGCGCGAGCGCGCGGCGCCGCCAGCGCTGCGGCACCGGCAGCGGCATCAGGTAGCGCATCAGGTCGGTGATGTTCTTGAGATCGTACGCAAGCCCGATGCGCTCGATCGCGTAGGCGCACACCTGGCGGCAGTCGTCTTCGGTCAGCCCGGCCGGGCGGCACACGCGGGTATGGAAGCGCGCATATTTCGACAGCGGCGCGGAGTCGACCCCGATGCCGAGTTCAGCCTCGATCAGCGTATGCGTCTCGCCCTCGCTGGCGCGATTGTCGAGCGGGCCGACATAGAGCGCCGCATGCGACCAGGTGGATTGCGTCAGGTACTTGATGACGCCCGAGATGTGATTGTTGCCTTCGACCAGCAGCACGTCGCCGGGCCTGAGCGAGGCGGCAAGCGCACTGGGATCGCTCGGCGTAAATGGCTCGTAGCCCGAAACGGGCTTCTCCAGATACCGGGCAATCATCTGCCCGCACCGATCGAGCACGCGACCCATAGCGTTTCCCCTGGAACGCGCGAGGTTGGCCCTCGTCTCCGGTTGGATCGGCAATGTATCGAACAGGCGTTGCGTTTGGGTTCACGTGTGCGGTGAATGAATACGCAAACAACACGCAGGACTGTTTGCCGGAGTGCCGCCAATCGGGCAATGTCGGGTGCTGCGGCAATAATCTGGAAACCATGACTCTCAATCGGCGCAATTTTCTCGCGGGGGCAGCAGTGCTTGGCTCCGCGCCCGCGCTCGGCGCCGTCTCGGCGTCGGGCGAAACCGATGTGGCGATCGTCGGCGCGGGCGCGGCCGGGATCGCGGCGGCGCGCAAGGTCGCGGCGGCCGGGCGGCGCTTCGTGCTGATCGAGGCAAGCGATCGCGTCGGCGGACGCTGCGTCACCGACACCCGCATCTTCGGCGTGCCGTTCGACCGCGGCGCGCACTGGGTGCATATGCCCGACATCAATCCGGTGGCGAAGCTCGCGGCGCGCACCGGGCTCGATCTTTATCCGGCGCCGCCGGGCCAGAAACTCCGGGTCGGCCGGCGCAATGCGCGCGAGGGCGAGATGGAGGATTATCTCGCCGCGCTGGTGAAGGCGAACCGCGCTATTCAGGAGGCGGCGCGCGGCAAGGTGGATGTCGCCTGCATGCAGGCGCTGCCGAAGGATCTGGGCGAATGGCGTCCCGCGGTGGAATTCGTGCTCGGGCCGTTCGGCTGTGCCAAGAATCTCGACGAGATTTCCGCGATGGATTTTTCGCGCTCGCTCGAACGCGATGTCGATGCATTCTGCCGCCAGGGCTTCGGCGCGCTGCTGGCGAAGCTCGGCGCCGATCTGCCGGTGCAGCTCAACGTGCCGGTCACGCGCATGCAGTCGGCGCGCAATACGGTCGAGATCGAAACGACGCGCGGCCGCATCACGGCGCGCGCCGCGATCGTCACGGTGTCGAACGGCGTGCTCGCGGCCGACAAGATCAAGTTCACGCCCGAGCTGCCGAAGCGCCACACGGAAGCCATCGGGAAGCTCTCGCTCGGCTCCTTCGATCACGTGGCGCTGGAGCTGAAAGGAAATCCGCTGCAATTGCAGAACGACGATCTGGTGTTCGAGAAGGCGGCGGGCGCGCGCACCGCCGCGCTGCTCGCCAATGTGTCGGGCACGCCGCTCGCCATGGTGGAGCTCGCCGGCAAGCTCGGCCGCGAGCTATCGGCGCAGGGCGAGGCCGCGATGATCGCCTTCGCCACCGGCTGGCTCGCCGACCTCTATGGCGCGGATGTGAAGAAAGCGATTGGCCGCACGCATGCGACGCGCTGGAACTCCGAGCCGTGGGCACTCGGCGCATTCTCGGCCGCGACGGTCGGCGGGCAGGGCGGCCGCAAGGTGCTGATGGAGCCGGTGCGCGAGCGGCTGTTCTTCGCCGGCGAGGCCGTGCACGAGACGCTGTGGGGTACGGTCGGCGGCGCCTGGGAGTCGGGCGAGCGCGCAGCGGACGCGGCGCTGAGATTGTGGGGGCGCAGCAGGTGAGCCGTCCCAAGGCCCTCATCGCCTGGTCGAGCGGCAAGGACTCGGCCTGGGCGCTGCACGAAGTTCGCCGCGCGGGCGAGTACGACGTGGTCGGCGCGCTCACGACGGTGACCGAAACATTCGCGCGCGTCAGCATGCACGGCGTGCGCGAGGACATCCTGCGCGCGCAGCATCAGGCGATCGGGCTGCCGCCGGTGATCGTACCGATCCCGTATCCATGCCCGAACGAGACCTACGAAGCCCGCATGGCAGCGGCGCTCGACGACGCGAAGCGGGCGGGCGTCACGCATGTGATCTTCGGCGATCTTTTTCTCGAAGATGTGCGCGCCTATCGCGAGAGCAAGCTCGCCGGCACCGGCATCGCGCCGCTGTTTCCCTTATGGCAGCGCCCGACCGGCGCACTCGCGCGCGAGATGATCGACGCGGGTGTGGAGACGTATCTCGTCTGCGTCGATCTGAAACAATTGCCGAAGTCGTTCGCGGGCCGGCGCTTCGACCACGCGCTGTTGGCCGACCTGCCCGCCACTGCCGACCCATGCGGCGAGAAGGGTGAGTTTCACTCGTGCGTGGTGGCGGGACCGATGTTCTCGAAGCGAATTGATGTGACGGTTGGCGAGACGATCGAGCGGGATGGGTTTGCGTTCACCGAACTTATCCCTCCCCGCGCAGCGGGGAGGGTGGACGCCGCGTAGGCGCTACAAAATTCCGCTCTGTTCCCCTCCCCCTTGTGGGGAGGGGTTAGGGGTGGGGGTCAGGCGATTGAGCACGAGCAGAGCAACAAACTCCGACCCCCCTCCCCACCCCTCCCCCTCAAGGGGGGAGGGAGCGCACCGAGCCTGCGGCTCTAGCCGCGCAACACGCCGCCCGTCCGTTTAGCCACCTCCGCGACGATCTTCGCCGCGACCGCATCGATCTCCTCGTCCGTCATCGTCTTGTCGCGCGGCTGCAAGGTGACGGCGATGGCGATCGATTTCTTGTCCGGATCGATGCCCTTGCCTTCGTAGACGTCGAACACCGTCACGTTCGTGATCATCTTTTTGTCGACGTTCTGCGCGGCGCGCACCAGATCGCCCGCCTTCACGCCGCGCTCGACCACGAACGCAAAGTCGCGCGTCACCGGCTGGAACGCAGAGAGCTCCAGCGCTGGCTTGGCGCGCGTCGGCTTCGCCTTCGGCTCCGGGATGCGTTCGAGGATCACCTCGAACGCCATCAGCGGGCCTGCGGCATCGAGCGCATCGAGCGCGCGCGGATGCAGCTCTCCGAAATAGCCGAGCACCTTCTGCGGCCCGATCTGGATCGTGCCGGAACGTCCCGGATGCAGCCAGTTCGGGCCGCCCGGCACGACCTGCAGCGCCTGCGGCGGCGCGCCCGCCGCAATCAGCACCGCCAGCGCATCGGCCTTCACGTCGAACGCGTCGGCCTCGCCATTGCCCTGCCATTGCCGCCCGGCGCCGCTCGGCTTGGCAAGCGCGCGCCGCACGCCGGACGCGGCGGTGAGCTGATCCTCCGGCCTGTCGCCCTTGAACACTTGCCCCACCTCGAACAGCGCCACGTCGGGAAATCCGCGATCGGCATTCTTCTGCGTGGCTGTGACCAGTCCCGGAATGAGGCTCGGCCGCATGTCGGAGAGGTCCGCGGCGATCGGATTGGCGAGCGCCAGTTCCGCCTGCCCGCCGCCGAACAGTTCGGCGTGTTCCTTGCCGATGAACGACCACGTGACGGCCTCGACCATGGCGCGGCCGCTGAGCGCGCGTTTTGCGCGGCGGTTGCGCACCTGCAGGATGGTGAGGATCGGCTTGCGTGCGTCCTCGCCGCGCGGAAACGGCGTCGCCGGCACCTTGTCGACGCCGACGATGCGCACGATCTCCTCGACGATGTCGGCCTTGCCGTCGATGTCCGGCCGCCACGACGGGATCGCGACCTTCACGGTCTCGCCCTTGCCCGCGACGAAGAAACCGAGCTTGTCGAGCACGCGCTTCATTTCCACGAGCGGCACGTCGAGGCCGGAGAGGCGCTTCACCTCCGCGACGGGAAAATCGATGATGCGGTCTTCCGCATGCGTCGAGCCCGCGACGGTGATCTCCGACGGCGTGCCGCCGCAGAAATCCAGCACCATCTGCGTCGCCATTTCGAGTCCCGGCACCGCGAAGTTCGGATCGACGCCCCGCTCGAAGCGATAGCGCGCGTCCGAATTGATGCCGAGCTTGCGACCGGTCTGCGCAATGTTGAGCGGGTTCCACAGCGCCGACTCGATCAGCACGTCGGTGGTGTTCGCGTCGCAGCCCGACGCCTCGCCGCCCATGATGCCGGCGAGCGACTCGACGCCCTTCTCGTCGGCGATCACGCACATCGTCTCGTCGAGTTGGTAGGTGCGGCCGTCGAGCGCGAGCAGCGATTCGCCCGGCTTGGCGCGGCGTACGTTAAGATTGCCATGCACCTTGGCGGCATCGAACACATGCAGCGGCCGCCCGCGATCGAACGTCATGAAGTTGGTGATGTCGACCAGGGCGTTAATTGGACGAAGGCCAATCGCCGTGAGGCGCTTCTGCAGCCATTCGGGCGACGGACCGTTCTTTACGCCGCGCACGAGGCGCAGCGCGAAGCCGGGACACAGCTCGGGCGCTTCGATCGTCACCGACACCGGGGAGGCGAACGCGCCCTTCACGGGCTTGGGCGCCGGATCGATGAATTTGCCCATGTCGGCTGCCGCAAGATCGCGCGCGATGCCGTGCACGGCGGTGCAGTCGGGGCGGTTTGGCGTCAGGTTGATCTCGATCGCCGGATCGTCGAGGCCGGCCCACCTGGCGTAACTCTCGCCGACCGGCGCGTCGTCCGGCAGGTCGATGATGCCCTCATGGTCGTCGGACAATTCCATCTCGGCTTCCGACACCAGCATGCCGCGGCTCTCCACGCCGCGGATATTGCCGATGCCGAGCGTGATCTTCTTGCCGGGGATGTAGGTGCCGGGCGGGGAGAACACGCCCTTCATGCCGGTGCGCGCGTTCGGCGCGCCGCACACGACCTGCACGGGATCGCCGGTGCCGGTATCGACGATGCACACGCGCAGCCGGTCGGCGTTCGGATGCTGCTTCGCCTCGATCACGCGCGCGATGGTGAAGGGCGCGAGCGCCTTGGCCTTGTCCTCGATGTTCTCGACTTCGAGGCCGATCATCGTGAGCTTGGCCGTCAGCGCGTCCAGCGGCTCGTCGGTGGAGAGGTGCTCGCGGAGCCAGGAGAGGGTGAATTTCATGGCTGCGCTCCGTCGGCGCCGCGTACTCTCCCTCCCCCGCTTGCGGGGGAGGGTAGGGAGGGGGCGCTTACTTCATGCAGAGCCGCTGCAATTGTCTCCAAGACGCCGTTCCGATTTGTCATGACATCGTGATTGCTGAATCGAAGGACCCGAAATCCCTTCGCAGCAAGAAACGCATCGCGCCGTTTTGCGCGCTTCGTGTCCTTCTTCGAAATGCTGTCCGCCATCGATCTCGATGACCAGCTTCGCGGAGTGCGAGACGAAATCGACGATGTAAGGACCAATCGGAGTCACGGCGAAAGCTTGCGCCTTCGAGGCGGTGCGCGCGGAGGCCGTACCAGATGGTGCGTTCAGCCTTGTCAGATCCTGTCGAAGCGCGCGAGCGTGCACGCGCATCTTGGGCTTTACGCGCCATTCGGGCGAGTGGCTCGAAGCCCCCTCCCTACCCTCCCCCGCAAGCGGGGGAGGGGGAGCGTGTGGCTTGGCCACGGCTTCTGCTTCGCGGTCGTTGCTCCTCATCCGCTCAATCCCCCCGCCAGCGTCGGGAAGTCGAGCGGCCGGAAGCCGTAGTGCGACAGCCAGCGCACGTCCGCCTCGAAGAACTGGCGCAAATCCGCGATGCCGTATTTGAGCATCGCGATGCGGTCGATCCCCATGCCCCAGGCGAAGCCCTGGTACTCGTCGGGATCGAGCCCGCAATTGCGCAGCACGTTCGGGTGCACCATGCCGCAGCCGAGAATCTCCAGCCAGTCGTCGCCCTCGCCGAAGCGGATCTCGCCCTTGTCGCGCCGGCACTGGATGTCGACTTCGAGCGACGGCTCGGTGAACGGGAAGTACGACGGGCGGAAGCGCATGTTGACGTGATCGACCTCGAAGAACGCCTTGCAGAACTCCTGCAAAATCCACTTCATGTGGCCGAGGTGCGAGCCCTTGTCGATGACGAGTCCCTCGACCTGATGGAACATCGGCGTGTGCGTCTGATCGCTGTCGCTGCGATACGTCCGGCCCGGCACGATGATGCGGATCGGCGGCTTTTGGCTGATCATCGTGCGGATCTGCACCGGCGACGTGTGCGTACGCAAAAGCATGCGCGAGCCGTCCGGCTTCGGATTGAAGTAGAATGTGTCGTGCATGTCGCGCGCCGGATGGCCTTCGGGAAAATTCAACTTTCCGAAGTTGAGATCGTCGGTCTCGATGTCCGGCCCCTCGGCGACCGCGAAACCCATGTCGGCGAAAATCGTGGTGAGTTCATCCATCACCTGGCTCACCGGATGGATGCGGCCGGCCTCGGCCGGCGACTCGCGAACGGGAAGCGTCACGTCCACGGTTTCGGTGTTGAGCCGTGCGTCGAGCGCCGCGCCCTTGAGCGCCTCGCGCCGCGCCGCGATCGCGGCCGTCGCACGATCCTTCAGCCCGTTGATCAGCGGGCCCTGCTGCTTGCGCTCGTCCGGCGTCATGCCGCCGAGCGTCTTGAGCAGCGCCGACACCGAGCCGCTCTTGCCGAGGGCGCCGACGCGCACCGCTTCGAGCGCGGCTTCGTCCGCGGCGCCCGCGATTGCCGCGCCGATCTGCTGTTCGAGTTGTGCAATCTCGCTCATCGCGTCACTCCGGCAGCGCCGGCAGGTCGGTCGCGTGCGGCTTGCCGCCCGCCTGCGTCAGCATGCAATGCACCTGTCCGCGATGGTGCGTCTGATGATTGAACAGATGCGTGAGCAGCACCCATCTCGCCTTGGTGACCTCGCGCTTCTGTGCGCCCGAATACCAGGTGAGGTCGCCTTGCAGATATGAAGCATCGACCTTGTCGGCCCACGCGACCATCGTGTCGTCGAATGCCACGCGCTCGCGCTTCAGTCCGTCCCAGTCCGGATACATCGAGACGGATTCCGGAATGCCGCCCTGCGGCTTCGGTACATCCGCGAAGCGGCTCACCCAGATGCGATCGGCCCACAGCAGATGGCTCAACGTCTTGTGGATCGAGCCGAAGAACGCGCCGCGCTCGCGCCGCCGCTCCTCGTCGCTCAATTGATCCGCGACGCCGTACAGATTCTGCGTTCTGCCAGCGATTGTAGCGCGCCATGCGCCGCACATAGGCGGGATCGATCATCTCTGCCCCCGGACAGGGCGGCCGTCAGGTCACGCCGCTGCAGCTTCCTGCGGCAGCGCGGCCTTGGCCTTTTCGACAATGGCCTGGAATGCCGCCGGCTCGCGGATCGCGAGGTCGGACAGCACCTTGCGATCGACCATGATGCCGGCCTTCGCGAGCCCGTCGATAAATCGGCTGTAGTTGAGGCCGAACGGACGCACCGCCGCGTTGAGCCGCTGGATCCACAGCGCCCGGAAGGTGCGCTTGCGCCGCTTGCGGTCGCGGTAGGCGTATTGATGCGCCTTCTCCACCGCCTGCTTGGCGATGCGGATGGTGTTCTTGCGCCGGCCGTAAAAGCCCTTGGCGGCCTTGAAGACTTTCTTGTGCTTGGCGTGGGACGTGACGCCCCGTTTGACGCGGGCCATGGATGATCTCCTGTGATGTCGGTTGAGGGAAAGATTCGGCGAATTACGAGTTTGGAAGCCAGTACTTCCGCACCCTCTCGCCGTCCGTCTTGAACATCACGCTGGTGCCGCGCAGCTGGCGGATCTGCTTCTTGGTCCGCTTGATCATGCCGTGGCGCTTGCCCGCCGAGGCGTACATCACCTTGCCGGTACCGGTTACCTTGAAGCGCTTTTTAGCGCCCGATTTGGTCTTCAGCTTGGGCATTTTGCTCTCCTGTATGGGCCGGAAAACGCGAGCCAAAGGCCCGGTTCACCGGCATATGCTCGAAACGAGCGTGTGCATGAGGCACAAAACCACCGCCACGGCAGCCCTTTAGCCGGGCGGCGGAAGGCCGGGTTTATGGCAGAGCGAATGCCAAAAAACAACAGCCGGGAGGGCTGATTTGGGGCCCCGGGGCGCGATTCCGAGGGTTCGCGGTCCGCCGCCCAGGCTAAGAATTCGTTAACCAGTCGGGAGCACGCTAAGAGCTTGCGCATCGTGCCCGGCCATGGAACCGGCCCGGAACCCAAGGGATTATCCCGGCGGCCGAGCAACTGATCCGCAAAGGGCGTCAGCAGACGGAAGGGAGATCGCTTCGCATCGGCAGGAGGCGAAGATGACCCCGTGTTGGCTCCGTTCGGCCGGTCTGCCGCTTGTGGCGGCCGCATTCTTGTTTTTCCTGCCCTCCCAAGGCTTTGCCAAGATCAATCAGGCCGGCGCGCTGCTGGTGCCGACGACCGTGGCACCGAAGAGCTGCAGCGGCGCGTTCCGCTATGCGGCCCGGGTCGGTAACAGCGACATCGTGGCCATCAGCCCCGTGCGGGTCTTCGCCGAGGACCGCCGGCTGTCGAAAACGCGCTACACCGGGCGCGCGATGGCCGGCTTCGGTGCCGAGCGCTCGCCCGTGCTCTCCGCCAACACGATGTGCGGGTAGGCTTCGGACTTGTAGGGTGGGCCAAGGCGCGGTACGCGCCGGGCCCACGCGTGCGCACGCTTCGCTTTGCGCACCCTACGAAAACGAGCCATCCGGGAGACCTCCGTGAAAGTCCGCGCCATCGAGACGCTCGCCTGCGATGCCGGCTGGCGCAACTATCATTTCGTGAAGCTGACGACCGACGACGGCATCGTCGGCTGGAGCGAGTTTTCCGAGGACTTCGGCTCGCCCGGCGTCTCGGCGGCGATCGCGCGGCTTGCCGCCAAGGCAATCGGCCAGAACGTCAGCGATCACGAGCGCATCTATGCGGAGCTTTATGCCGCGACCCGCCCTGCCGCCGGCGGCATCGTGGCGCAGGCGATCGGCGCGATCGAGAACGCCCTGCTCGACGCCAAAGCGAAAGCGCTCGGCGTGCCGGTTTACGCGCTGCTCGGCGGCAAGCTGCGCGACCGCATCCCGCTCTACTGGTCGCATTGCGCGACCTGGCGCATCAATCATCCCACCTACTACAAGCCCGCGATCACCGACCTCGACGGCGTCAGGGCGATCGGCCGCGAGGTGCGCGAGAAGGGCTTTGCGGCATGCAAGACCAACATCTTCATCTACGAGGACGGCAAGCCGCGCGGCTATCGGCCCGGCTTCGGCTCGCCGTATTATCCCGAGCTGAACATCGACAGGACCGTGCTGCGCAATCTGCACATGCACCTCGAGGCGCTGCGCGATGGCACAGGTCCGGACGTCGGACTGCTGCTCGATCTCAACTTCAACGCCAAGACCGAAGGCTACCTGAAAATCCTGCGCGCCATCGCCGACATCGACATGTTCTGGGTCGAGATCGATTCCTACAACCCGCGAGGCACTCGCCTACATCCGCAGCCACAGCCCGCATCCGATTTCGTCATGCGAGACGCTGCTGACGTTGCGCGAATTCCTGCCCTACTTCCGCGAGCAGGCGATGGATGTGGCGATCGTCGACACGCCATGGAACGGCGTGTGGCAGTCGATGAAAATCGCGGCGTGCGCGGAGGCGCACGAGGTCAACGTCGCGCCGCATAATTTCTACGGCCATCTCTGCACCATGATGAACGCGCATTTCGCCGCCGCCGTGCCGAACCTGCGCATCATGGAGATCGATATCGACCGCCTGCCGTGGGACGACGAACTATTCACCACCGTGCCGAAGATCGAGAACGGGCAGCTCGTGATGTCCGACGCGCCCGGCTGGGGCATCGAACCCGACGAGGCGGCGCTGCGCGCGCATCCGCCGAAGCCGCACGGCGGGTTGGATTATGGGCGGCGGCCGGCTCATCCTGAAGGCGCCGAGGCCGTCACGAAGGGCAGTCGCGCGGCGTGCTCGTACCAATCTGGTACGCCTTGGTAGCGCCGAAGAAACGTCCCGTGAAACGACTGCCCGCATGATCTTTTACGGAGTTGCCGTCGAGGCACGTTCCGGCGTCGCAGATCTGGATGAGGGTCGCTCGATGCCGAGCGATCGGAAGAGCATCGGAGAAGACATCAAGGATGCTAGCGAATTTTCTTGGCCGATCGGGATGCCGCTGGTTCGCCCATGTCGGTCACGGGCTGTGGGAAGTTCGGCAGCAACCTGACGCAGGGCCGTATCGCGCGCGTGTTGTTCTGCAGCTCACGGTGGCCGAATGGTGCTGCTGCACGGTTTCATCAAGAAGCAACAGAAGACTCCGAAAGCGCGACCTGGATCTGGCCTTGAGACGGAAGAAAGAGATCGCATGAAAAAGAAACAGACGGCCGTGCTTGGGGGTCGCCGTTCGACGACTACCTGAAGCAAGAGGGCATTTACGAGGACGTGACGGCGCGCGCCATCAAGCGCGTGATCACCCGGCAACTCGACGCCCTGATGCAGGATCAGGGGCTCACGAAATCGTCGCTTGCAAGACGGATGAAGACGAGTTCGCGCAGCAGCTCGACCGGCTGCTCGATCCGGAAAACGAATCCGTGACCCTTGGAACGCTCACACGCGCCGCGCAAGCGGTCGGGCGAAATCTGCGGATGGAGCTGGTGTAGCGACAGCCGTCGCTGCTAGAGCGACGCCAGACAGAGTTGTGGTTATGGATTCCGGGCTCGCGCATCATCGGAAAAACAAAACGCCCGCGACATCGATCGCGGGCGTTTGAAAAACTGCATTCGACGTTGCAGCGTCTACCTCGGCGCCAGAATCATGATCATCTGGCGGCCTTCGAAGCGCGGCTCCATCTCGACCTTGGCCATCTTGGCGGTGTCTTCCTTGACGCGCGCGAGCAGTTGCGTGCCGAGCTCCTGGTGCGCCATTTCGCGGCCGCGGAAGCGCAGGGTGATCTTCACCTTGTCGCCTTCCTCGAAGAAGCGTGCCATCGCGCGCATTTTCACGTCGTAGTCATGATCGTCGATCATGGGCCGGTACTTCAGCTCCTTGACCTCGACGACCTTCTGCTTCTTGCGCGCCTCGGCGGCTTTCTTCTGCTCCTGATATTTGTATTTGCCGTAGTCGAGGATCTTGACGATCGGCGGGCTCGCGTTGGGCGAGATCTCGACCAGGTCGAGGCCGGCTTCCTGCGCGGCGGCGAGCGCATCGGCGATCTGAACGGTGCCTTTGTTGGTGCCGTCCTTCTCGATCAAATGAACTTCGCGGACGCGAATCTCCTCGTTGATGCGCGGCCCATCCTTGCGGGCCGGCTCCTGGGCTCTCATCGGGCGACGAATGGCGAAAAACTCCTCTGCTGTTGCGACTATCCGGCGCCGTTACGGCCAATAGCGCGTCTGACGTGCCGGAGACTGGAAGATCGGTACAAAGCCTCGGGAAGTCAACGCCGAACCGGACGCCGAGCGTTGCTTTGCGGCAGATCGTGGCAAATCGATCAACCGGCCGGCCGGGCGCGGGCGACCTCGGCGTAAACGCCAAGCGTCGCGCGGGTGACGCTTGGGGGGTCGAAATGCGCCGCAATCCAGGCGCGGCCGCGCGCGCCGATCCCGGAACGGGCCGCATCGCTCAATGAAAACAAGCGGATGAGGGCCGCGGCCAGCGCCGCCTCGTCGCCGGCCGGAACGCGCAGGCCCGTCATCCGGTCCTCGGTCACCATCGGCGGAGCCAGAACCACGTCGGGTCCTGCCGCGAGATCGGACACCACGACCGGGCGGCCCATCGCCTGCGCTTCCAGGACCGCGCGCTGCAGCCCTTCGAGCTGGATCGCCGCCGAAACCACGACGGTCGCGGCCGCGTAGGCCGCCGGCATGTCGTCGACCGCGCCCGCGAGCCGGACCACGTCGTTGGTGCCGGTCGCGCTGACCAGGTCCCACAATTCGCCGGTGTAGCGGCTGCGGCCCTGATCCTCGCCGGCGAACACGCACACGAAGTCCTTCAGGCCGCGCTCCTTGAGCCGATGCACCGCTTTCACCACCACGTGGTGACCCTTGCGGCGCAGCATGCGGCCGACCACGAGGATCACGCGGGTATCGGGTGAAACTCCCCAGGCGCGCCGCATCGTGTCGATCCGCTCGGCCGAAATCGCGGCGGGATCGAAGCGCGCCACGTCGACGCTTGCCGGGACGACCGCGATGCGCTCCGGCGCGACGCGATAGCGCTCGGCGATCAACTCGGCGATCTGATCCGACACCGCGATCACGCGCGCGCCGCGCACCATCGCGCTGTTGTACAGCCGCTTGAAGACATATTGCTCGCGATAGCCCTTGTACCAGGTGGCGAGCAGCGTCGCGCCGGTCATGCGCGACACGATATAGCCGGCCCACGCGGACGCGCGCCCATGCGCGTGGATCACGTCGCAGCGTCGCTCGCGCGCGATGCGCGTGAGCGCGATGGCGGCGCGCAGGATGAAGATCGGGTTGAAGTCGGCGACGTCGAAACGGATGAACTCCGCGCCGGCCGCCGTCACTTCGCCTTCGAGCCGTCCGCCGTTGGAGACGACGGTGACGCGATGGCCGGCGCCGGTGAGAATGCGCACCAGATCGATCGCGCCGGCATCTGCCGCGCCCGCATGCAGCGTCGGCGCGACCACAAGCACGGTGAGCGGCCGCGAGAATGCAACGACTTCGCCGGAAGGCCGGGCGTTCGATGTGATCACTGGTTCGATGTGTTCCGCCTCGGGGTCGAGCGGACGGCGCGCGGTTGCTCGCGAATTCACTCGATCGACCTCATATTGCAGTGCTGCCGCCTTCACCCCGAATCGGCGGGCACCGCGAGCATTTGAGTCCGTCCCCGAAGCTCGTTTGATAGTCCGCTTCGCCGCCAAGCGCAATCAGGCCTGTGGGTTAGTCGCATTTTCTGCCGCGAACCGCCGCGCACTTGGCCGGAAAATGCTTTAGCCGCGGCCTTCGAACAGGTTCGCATAAAGGCCGAGCGCCGCCGCGGCGGTGCGGGCCGGCGTGAAAAATTGATTCGCAAGCCGCCGCGCGCGCGTGCCGATCGCCCCATAGGTCGAGGCTTCGGCGGCGAGCGCTTCGGCGATCGCACGCGCGAAACTCACCGGATCGTCCGGCTCGGCGAGCCAGCCGGTGCGCGCGGATTCCAGCACATGCGGCGGCGCCTGCACGATCTCCGGCAGCGCGCCGACATTGCAGGCGATCACCGGGCGCGCCATCGCCATCGCTTCGGCGGCGGCAAGCGGAAACGCCGGCGGCTCGATTTGCGGGATGGCGACGAAATCGGTCGCCAGATACGCGCCCGCCATATCGGGGCACACGCCGATCTGGCGGATCAGATGCGCGACGCCGTGCGCCTCCGCCTGCGCGGCGATCTTCTTGGCGTAATCGAAGTGCTGCCGGTTGTCGCCCGCGAGCACGAAGACAACGCCGCGCAGGCCGCCGTTCACCAGAACGCGAGCGGCCTCGACCAGCGTGAGCTGGCCCTTGGCGGGATCGATGCGGCCCGGCATCAGGATGACGCGCTGGCCGCGTCCGATCTTCCAGCCGCGGCGCAGCACCATGGCGCGCTCCGGGCTGATCGCCGGCGGATCGAACCGCGCGCCGTCGATGCGCCGCGAGATGACCGCGAGTTTCTCGCGCGGCATCTGATGACGCGCCGCGACCTGGTCGGCGACGTATTGCGAGGGGACGATGACGCGGTCGCCGGCCATCAGCGCGCGCGAATAGGCGCGATCGCGGTAGGGCCGGTGCAGATCGGTCGTCGCGTAGCTGTGCACCAGCCAGATGCCGGCGCGCTTCTTCAGCGCCGCCGCGGCGCGCGAGGCGCCGACGCCGACCGCATGGACGAGATCGACGCGTTCGGTCGAGACGAGATTTGCGATGGTGCGCGCGTTGCGCGTCAACGCGATCGGGTTGGTGCTGTCGGTCACGAGCCGCACCCACTCGCCGCCCAGCCCTTGCAGTTCGCCGTTGAGCGGGCCGTCTTCCGCCGCGACGATCACGCGCGCACCGGAGCGCAGCAGCGCGACCGCGGTATCGACGGCGGCGCGCGCCGCGGGCGTCTCGGTCAGCGCGGGCAGGATGTGCAGCACGGTCGCGCCGGGCAGGCCGCGCACGGCCTTCGGCGCTTCGGCGTCCATCACCGCCATGACGGACCCCTTGCGTTTCGCCGCGCGTTGCGGCGAAACACGGTCAGGCGCAAGACGGCGCTTGACGCAAAGTGAACCGTCACAATCTTCCCCCATTGCCCCGAAGCCCGGGCAAGCGCGCCCCGGCTCTGGCTGGACCAGTTTATGACGCATTCTTGCCTGAATTTCTTAAATTTCGGAACGGCTTCCGACGAACGCGCCATCGCGGTGCGCCGTGACGAGGGCGGCGGTCCCGGTCTGTTCTGGCTGGGGGGCTTCAAGTCCGACATGAAGGGCACCAAGGCTGCGGCGCTGAGCCAATGGGCGCGCGAAAACGGCCGGTCCTGCGTGCGATTTGACTATTCGGGGCACGGCGAATCCGGCGGCGATTTCCGCGCCGGCACCATCGGGCGCTGGCTGGAGGAGAGCCTTGCGGTGTTCGAGGCCTACGCGGAAGGACCACAGGTTGTCATCGGCTCGTCGATGGGCGGGTGGATCGCGCTGCTGCTGCTTCAGGCGCTGCGGAAAAGAGCCGGTAGGAAAGGCAGCGTCGCGGGGCTGGTTTTGATTGCGCCTGCGGTCGATTTCACCGAGGTGCTGATGTGGCAGCGCTTCCCCGCCAGGGTGAAGCGCGAGATCGAGCAGAACGGCGTCTGGCTACGGCCCTCCGAATACGGCGAGCCGTATCCGATCACGCGCGCGCTGATCGAGGAGGGGCGCAACCATCTCCTCCTCGGCCGCATGATCGAGACCGGTTGCCCGGTTCGCATCCTCCAGGGCGTGCAAGACCCGGACGTGCCGTGGAATCACGCCGTCGAACTGACCTCGCGCCTCGCGCAGGACGACGTGGTGCTCACCCTGGTGAAAGACGGCGACCACCGCCTGTCGCGCGCGGAAGACCTCGAGCGGCTGATCAAGGCGGTGGGGGAGTTCTAGCTGGCGGCGCGGTTAACCGATGCAAAACTGGCCAAGTGCCATGCGTTGCTCGTGTTGAGCAATGCGCGGGAGCGGTGTAGAAGGACGGCCCTTACTCGCCGGCACGGCCGCGCCAACAACCATCCCAACAAAAACAACACCAACAACACGGTAACAGCGTTATGGATCGCGACACGACCGAAGCGATGGACGCCGCCATGATGGCGCGCTGTATCGCGCTGTCGAAGACCTCCAAACAGGTCGGTGAGTTTCCGTTCGCCTGTGTGATTGCGAAGGACGGCAAGGTCGTGGTCGAGACCCTGAACCGGGTCGCGCGCGACGGAGACGTCACGCGGCACGCCGAGATCGTCGCAATCGGGATGGCGCAGAAGGCGCTGGGCACCAAGGATTTGTCGGGCTGCACGCTCTACACCAACGTCGAGCCGTGCGTGATGTGCTCGTTCCCGATGCGCGAGACGCGCATCAGCCGCGTCGTCTATTCGATCGGCTCGCGCCTGATGGGCGGCGACTCCAAATGGGACATCCTCGCCGATCCCGAACTCTCGCGGGTGATGCCGGAAGCGTTCGGCGAGGCGCCCGAGGTCGTGCGCGGGTATATGCGGCCCGAGGCCGAGAAAGCATGGCGCGCTTGGAACCCGCTGATCTGGGGCGTGATCCGCTATCGGGGCTGCTTCGGTCCGCCCCCTAAGGCCGAGCCGGTGACGCCAGCCGCGCCGCGCCGCCGCAGCATCCTGCAGAAGCTGTTCGCGCCGCACAGCTGATCACGAGTTCCCGGAACTGCCCGCCTGCCCACGCGTTCTCCCGGCGCGCGGGCTGCCCGCGCATCACGCGCGGGAGGGGCATATGGCCCTGATCATGAATCTGGCGGCGCTTCCGGTTAAGTTCGTTGCGGTTCCGATTCTCGCCGGCCTCGCGGCTGGAACCGGTGCGGTTGCGGCCTATGTGGCGGCTCCGGCCGCCTATGTGGCGGCTCCGGCATCCGCGATCTCGGCGTCCACGGGAACTCAGGTCGCGGCGCTGCCGCAGACTTCACCGGCCCCCGCTGCTCCGGTCGAGGCGACCGAGCAGGCCACTCCCGCCAAATCCGATACAAAACTTTCCTGCGAACGGCAGACCTGGCCCTATCTCGACAATCGCTGTATCGCGCGCGGGAACGAGGCCGGGCGTCAGGTGCGTGTTGTGATGGCGCCGCGCGACGGCGAGGCCACTGCGAGCGCCGCGACCGCCCCGAACCTTGTCACAAGCGCCACCGTGTTGCGCGGACCCGGAGTTGCGCCTGAGGCGAACGAGCAGCCTGTCGTGAAGAAGGCGCCGAAGCGTTCCGAAACTCGGCGGCAGCGCAACCGCGCCTATTCGGTCTACTCGGTCCCGTCTGCCGGCGGCACGCGGCCGGTCATTGTGGTCCGGCCGCTGCGGCTCGACGCGTACTCGTCAAGGTTCTGAGCGGCCTTCGCCACCGGCAAAAAGCGCGCGCAGACCGTCCCGAAAGGTCGGATAGCGGAGACGCACGTCAAGCTCGCCTTTGAGCTTGGCGTTTTTCACGCGCTTGCTCTCGCCATAAAACGACAGCGCCATCGGCGACATTCCCTTCGCGGCTTGCGCGAACGCGATTTCCGGCGGCGGCGTGATGCCGAGCAGGTCCGCCGCGAAGGCGACCGGCACGCCCTGCGGCGTCGGCTCGTCGTCGGTGACGTTGAACACGCCGTCCGCGCGTCGCGCGAAGCACGCGTCGATCGCCTGCGCGATGTCGGCGACGTGGATGCGGTTGAATACCTGTCCGGGCTTGTCGATGCGCCTGGCGCTGCCGCGCGCGAGCTGCACCAGCGCGTTCTGGCCCGGTCCGTAAATCCCCGACAGCCGCAGGATCGCCACCGGCTTCCCGGCGCGCGCGCAGAGCGCAGCCCATGCGTGCTCGGCGGCGAGCCGCTCGCGGCTGCGCTCCGAGATCGGCGCTGCGGGCGTTGCTTCATCGACCCATGCGCCGCCATGATCGCCGTAAACGCCGACGGTCGAGAGATAGACGATCGATTCAAGATTTGGCGCGCCCGCGATGGTGTCGGCGAACTGTGCCAGCGCCGGATCGCCGCTTTCACGCGGCGGCACCGAAACCAGCAGCGCCGTCGCATCCATCAGTGCAGCGCCGATCTGCGGCGGCGCCTCGCTGCCATCGAACACGAACGCCTCGACCGCGTGTCCGCCGATGCCGGCGCCCGCGATTGCCGCAGCCTTCTCGCGCGACGTCACCGTCCCGGCGATGCGATCGAACCGCGCGCCGAATTCCGCGATGGTAGTGCGAGGCCGAATAGCCAAGGCCGAAGCAGAAGAGCGTCGCCACTACGCCGCGCTCCATTCGTCGCGTACGGATTCATCCGTTTCGCGTGCGATGCTTTTCAGCCAGCGCCGCAAGCCGTTGCGGATCGAGCCTTCCGAGCGCCCATACGGCCGCGCCGCGCACCAGCGGTGAAGCATCGTCGAGCAGGCGCTCGGCTTCGGCGGCAAGGGCGGCATCGGCCGAATTGCCGATCGCGATCAGCCACATTGCGCACGAAGCGGTCGCGGCCGGTGCGCTTGACCGGCGACTTGGCAAACAGCGCGCGGAACGCCGCATCGTCGAGGCGCGCAAGCTCGGCGAGCTTCGGCGCGCGCAAGGCTTCGCGCGCGCGAAAGCTTCGCCTCGCGCCCGGCCTGCGCGAACTTGTTCCACGGGCACACCGCGAGACAATCGTCGCAGCCGTAGATGCGGTTGCCCATCAGCGGCGCGAAGCTCGCGCGGGATCGGCCCCTTGTGCTCGATGGTCAGATACGAAATGCAGCGCCGCGCATCGAGCCGGTAGGGCGCCGGAAACGCGTTCGTCGGGCAGATGTCGAGGCAGGCCGAGCACGAGCCGCAGTGATCGATCTCCGGTTCGTCCGGCGCAAGACGCAGCGTGGTGAAGATCGCGCCGAGGAACAGCCACGAGCCGTGCTGGCGCGAAACGAGATTGGTGTGCTTGCCCTGCCAGCCGAGCCCGGCCGATGCCGCGAGCGGCTTCTCCATCACGGCGGCGGTGTCGACGAACACCTTCACGTCGCCGCCCGCATTCGCGATCAGCCAGCGCGCGATCGCCTTCAGCCGCGACTTGATGATCTCGTGATAGTCGTCGCCCTGCGCGTAGACCGAGATCGCGCCGAGCGAGCGCTCCTTGCAGGATATCCAGCGGATCGACGTCCGGCCCGTAGTTCAGCCCCAGCATGATCACCGAGCGCGCGTCCGGCCACAGCACCAGCGGGTCGGTGCGCCGCGCGGCCGTATTGGCGAGCCAGTCCATGTCGCCATGCTGGCCTTCGGCGATGAAGCGCTCGAAGTAGGGCTTCGCTGCCGCGATCGCGTCCGGCCGCGTCACGCCGATCGCATCGAAGCCGTGCTGCGCGCGCCTGATCGCGCAAGCGCCGTCTTGATTGTCGCGGCGTTCAGAAGTCGAGGTCCGCGTAGCTCGCCGACGGCGGAATGCCCGGCACCGTCTCGGCCAGCAGCGGACGGAACGACGGGCGCGATTTCACCCGCGCGTACCAGGTCTTTGCTGCCTCGTCCTCGTTCCACGGCACATCGCCCAGATAATCGGCGACCGAAAGATGCGCGGCCGCCGCGAGATCGGCATAGCTCATCCGCTCGCCGGCGAGCCAGGTGCGCTGGCGCGCGAGCCAGCCGATATAGGCCAGATGATAGCGGATGTTGTGGCGCGCCGCACGGATCGCGCTCGTATCGGGCGGCCCGCCGCCCTGCTCGGTGCGCATGGTCTGCTTGTAGATGCGCTCGGTGACCAGAAAGCTCGTAGACCTCGTCGAAGAATTTTTCGTGGAACCAGTGCGTCAGCCGCCGCACCTCCACGCGCGCGAACGGGTCGGCCGGCAGCAGCCGGCGGTCGCCGATCGGCCCCGCGCGTCTCGTCGAGATACTCGGCGATGATCGCGGCGCCGGGCACGGCCGGATGGCCTTCCTCGATCAGCACCGGCGTCGTTGCCTTCGGGGTTGAGCGCCAGGAATTCCTCGCGCCGCTCCCACACGCGCTCCTCGACCAGACGCGGCGCGATGCCGAATTCGCCCAGCACCAGGCGCACGAAGCGCGAATGCGGGCAGAACGGATGATGGAAGAGCGTGATCATTCGCCGCGCTCGATTTGCTTGGCGCCGCGTTGCGGTCGCGAGCCTAGATAACACAGCCCGAGCACGCCGGGTGCGACCTTTTCGGTTGCCCCTTGACCGGCCGTTGCGCGAAAAGCCCGTGCGGGCGAATCGCGCTTCAGGTCCCGACGCGGAGCCCGCATGCTGTTCGATCTGATCAAGGCCGTCGTTCTCGGCATTGTCGAAGGCCTGACCGAGTTTCTGCCGGTGTCGTCGACCGGGCACCTGCTGCTGCTCGAGCATTTCTTCGGCTTCGACGACGACGATTTCGGCAAGACTTTCGTGGTGCTGATCCAGCTCGGCGCGATCCTCGCCATCCTGTCGATCTATTTCCAGCGGCTGTGGGCGATCGCCATCGGCGCGCTGACGCGATGCCGGCGCCGCGCCGCTTCATCCTCGGCGTGCTGATCGCGTTCCTGCCGGCCGCCGTGATCGGCGCGCTGCTGCATGCGTTCATCAAGGGCGTGCTGTTCAACGTCTGGATCGTCTGCATCATGCTGATCGTCGGCGGCGGCGTGCTGTTGTGGATCGACCGGCTGCAGCTCAAGCCGCGTCTATCATGACGCGACCGCAGTTTCCGCTGCTGACTTATCTCATCATCGGGCTCTGCCAGTGCCTCGCGATGATCCCGGGCGTGTCGCGCTCCGGCGCGACCATCGTGTCGGCGATGCTGCTCGGCGCCGACAAGCGCGCGGCGGCCGAATTCTCGTTCTATCTGGCGATGCCCACGATGGCGGGCGCCTTCGCCTACGACCTGTATGAAGAACTGGGGCCAGCTCGGCGGCAGCAACTGGCTGATCGTCGTGGTCGGCTTCGCGACGTCGTTCATCGCCGCCTTCATCGTGGTGAGGATCGTTTCTCGACTACGTGTCGAGCCACGGCTTTTCGCTGTTCGCCTGGTGGCGCATCATCATCGGCGCGCTCGGCCTGGTGGGGCTGGGGTTGTTTCGGTAATCATCCGCTCGTCCCCGCGAAAGCGGGGACCCAGTCCTTGGCTCTGGATGCCCGCTTTCGCGGGCATGAGCGGACGTGAGCCCTACGCCACGCGGCCGCGGAACTGCCCGGTCTTGCGGAACCGCCACAGATAGCTCGGCACGATCGCCTCGAGCGCGGCCGGCTCGATGCCGAGCGCCGCGAGGGTGCGGCCTTCGGCCGTCGCGGCTTCGCGACACCACGTTGTCGGCTGCGCAGCAGCTCGACCTGATCCGGGCGTCAGCAGCGGCGTCGGCAGCAATTGCAGGAAATAGGCCTGCAGCTTGGCAAGGCCGAACGGCAGCGGCACCAGCAGCCGTCTTCCGCTCGGTCACGGCGAGCACATATTCCATCAGCTCCTTGAAGCTCTTCACCTCCGGCCCGCCAAGCTCGTAGATCGTGCCGCCCTTGGCTGCGCCGCCGACTGCCTTCGAAATCGCCTGCGCGACATCGCCGACGAACACCGGCTGGAATTTCGTCGTCGCCGCCGCCGATCAGCGGCAGCACGGGCGACATGCCGCGCCATCGCGGCGAAGCGGTTGAAGAAATCGTCCTCCGGCCCGAACAGGATCGAGGGGCGGAAGATCGTCGCGTCCGGCACGGCGCCAGCACCGCCGCCTCGCCCGCCGCCTTGGTGCGCGCGTAGAGCGAGGGCGAGTCCGGATCGGCGCCGAGCGCCGACACGTGGATCAGCCGCGCGCCGGCCGCGGCCGCCGCGCGCGCCACCGTGATGGGCGCCCTCGGCCTGCACCGCCTCGAAGCGCTGCTTGCCGCGCTCGAACAGGATGCCGACGAGGTTGATCACCACGTCGGCGTCGCGCACCGCGGCCTCGACCGAGGCCGGATAGCGCACATTGGCCTGCACGGCATGGATCTGCCCGACGCGGCCGAGCGGCTGGAGATGGCCCGCAAGGTCGGGCCGGCGCACCGCCGGGCGGACGCGGTAGCCCTCGCGCGCCAGCGCCCGCACCACATGGCGGCCGAGGAAGCCCGAGCCGCCGAACACGGTGACCAGCGTCTCTGTGGGGATTTCGGTCATGGGGCAGCCTTTGGCGAAGCAGCGATGCGCCCTGTATAGCGGGGCCGGCGCGGCGCCGTCTCAAGCGTTGACAAGGCGAAACGCGCCACCTTATGTCTCGCCGCTCCGATGCCTGATGCCCAGGTGGCGGAATTGGTAGACGCACTAGTTTCAGGTACTAGCGGTGAGAGCCGTGGAGGTTCGAGTCCTCTCCTGGGCACCAATCACTTAAGTCGGCGACGGGTGCGTCACACCAGCGCCGCCACCTGCGGCGCAAAGCGCACCAGCAGCTCCTGGCTTTCCTCGAACATCGGCTCGAGCTTCTCCTCGATCGCGAGCCGGATCGTGCACCACGCGAGCGTCACGCGCGCGATGAACGAGCGTCCGCCGCGCATTGTGGCGCGTGCCGCCTCGACGGCGAAACGATCGAGTGAGGGCGTCTCGCCGATCAGCCGGCCGGCGCCGTCTTGCAGCACATAGCCTTGCGCGAGGCGCGAGACGCACAGCACGCAGTCCTGCTCCGGCGCGGGGCCGAGCAGATAGAACTGCGGCTCGCCGCGTTCGGTCGTGCCGACCGCATAGGTGGTGCCCTCGCTGCGGAACAGCGAGATCAACTGTTGCAATTCGTCGGGGCTCCAGTCGCCCGACAGCGGATCGTGGCGTGGGAATTCGACGATGCTCATGACTTGACCTCGAACAGCAGTTTGTGGAGTTCAGGCTCGTAGAAAGTCAGCAGATGGCGCGCGAACTCGGCCGGCGCCACGCCCACGGCGCGCGCCCATGCTTCCATGCTGTCGCTCGGGACGCGGCCGAAGCCGTTTTCGACCTGTGAGATGAACGTGTAGTATTTCAGCCCGAGCCGCTGGGCGAGCTCGATCTGCGACAATCCGGCCGTTTTCGCCGCTCCTGGAGCCAGGCGCCGGCCTGCTTGCGCAGTTCCACGCCCTTGGGAACCGCTTTTTCCGCCTGCCGCGATCGCACCATGGCCGGAACCCCCCTTGCGGGTTCGACGTTTCAGAGTTACGAAACTATGAGACACTGCATACGCGTGCGCAGCACTATCATAGCGAAGTGACGCCAATGCTCAATAGGCAACAGCATCCGGTCTGGCTCGCTCAGGCGGCAAGAAATCGCGCACTACAGCGCCCGCTGCCGGCCAGGCGCTGGCACGGCCTCGCGATTGCGATGGCCGGCGCACTGACCGCCGGGGCCGCCGCGCTGATCGCGGCGCTGTTTCTCGTCCCGCCCGCGCTGGTGTTTCCGGTCACCGGATTTGCGCTCGTGGTCGCGGCCGCAACGTTCGCGCTGATCGCCTGGGCGTCGCCTCCCGAGGCCGGCAACCGGCTCGTCTTCTGGGACGTCGCCGGCGCGATGACGGTGCTCGGCCTTTGCGCCGCGCTGATCGGCGAACCCGAGCAGGCGGTCGCGCTGCTCGATCGCGACAGGTGATGCCCATGGACCTGTCGCAACAACTCATCGCGCTCGTACAAGTCATCTTCATCGACATCGTGCTGGCCGGCGACAATGCGATCGTGGTCGGCATGGCGGCCGCCAAGGTCGAGCCGCGCCTGCGCGCGAAAGTCATCATGTGGGGCGTCGGCGGCGCGGTCGTGCTGCGCGTTGCCTTCGCGCTCGTCGCCACGCAACTGCTCGCGATCGTCGGTCTCGCGCTGGCGGGCGGCATCCTACTGTTGTGGGTGTGCTGGAAGATGTACCGCGACATCGTGGTGCATCAGGCGCAAGCCGAGCCAGCGTTCGCGGGTGGTGTCCCGGGCGGCAGCGACGTGAAAGCCATCACCTTCTCGGCTGCGCTGATCCAGATCGTTATCGCCGACGCCTCGATGTCGCTCGACAATGTGCTGGCGGTCGCTGGCGCCGCCAAGGGCGACATGACGGTGCTGGTGATCGGCCTTACCGTCGCGGTCGCCTTCATGGCGCTGATGTCGGCCTGGATCGCGAAGCTGCTCACCCGTCACGCCTGGATCTCGTGGATCGGGCTGGCGATCATCCTTTACGTCGCGGCCGACATGATCTGGACCGGCACGCACCAGATCGGCTGCCAGTTCGTGCCGGCGAACGCCTGTCAGGCCGGCGCGCTCACGACGTTGAGGACGCTGTTGTAGTGCGATTGAAGGCTGTGGCGCTGGATGCTACGACGCATCCATGACCATCCGCCTGCACCGCGGCGATCTGCCCGACCTGACGCGCTACACCGGCGCGGTCGCGGTCGACACCGAGACCATGGGGCTGGCGCCTGCGCGCGACCGGCTCTGCGTGGTGCAGCTTTCGCCCGGCGACGGCACCGCCGACGTGGTGCAGATCGGCCGCGAGGCCGGCCCCGCGCCGAACCTCAAAGCGCTGCTCGGCGATCCGACGAAGCTGAAGATTTTCCATTTCGCGCGCTTCGATATCGGCATGCTCAACAAGTGGCTCGGCGTGATGCCGCAGCCGCTCTATTGCACCAAGATCGCCTCGCGCCTGACCCGCACCTATACCGACAAGCATGGCCTCAAGGACCTCACCAAGGACCTGCTCGGCAAGGATGTGTCGAAGCAGCAGCAGCTCTCCGACTGGGGCGCCGAGACCCTGACCGAGGCGCAGGTCGCCTACGCGGCCGACGACGTACTCAATCTCCATGCCCTGAAGGAGAAGCTCGACGCCATGCTGGCGCGCGAGGGCCGGACGGAACTTGCCGCCGCCTGCTTCGGATTCTTGCCCACCCGCGCCCGGCTCGACCTCGCCGGCTGGGCCGCCGAGGACATTTTCGCTCATTCCTGAGCCGCCTTAACGATTTACCGCCGTCACGGGGCCACATTCGCAGGCGATTTTGTAACCTTGGCGCCGTAAGATCGGCGTGGGGGCCGATTCTTTAAAATCCAAACCGCCGATGGGTCATCCGATCACCGCGACCGCGATCAACGAGACGCATGGCTGGACCGCCTCGCGCCGCACCGATGTCGATCGTGCGGTGCGCAAGGCCGGGCGGCACAGCATCCTCGTGCGCATTGTGCGCATCGTGCTGCCTGTCGGGGTCGTCGTCGGGCTGACGGGGCTGGTGCTGAACACCTACTTCAAGCCGATGCAGATGTTCGACAAGCTCCCGAGCATGTCCGGCAAGCTCGCCGTGCAGGGCAGCAAGATCACCATGGAGCTGCCGCGCATCGCGGGCTTCACGCGCGACTCGCGCGCCTATGAGCTCAACGCCGAAACCGCCGTACAAGACATCACCAAGCCGGACATCATCGAGCTGCAGAACCTGCGCGCCAAGATGGAGCTGGCGGACAAGGACGTGGTCAACATCACCGCCAACGCCGGCACCTACAACACCAAGGCCGACAGGATCGTCCTGCGCGATCAGATCGTGGTCACCTCGCAGCAGGGCTACAAGGCGCTGCTGCGCGAGGCGGCGGTGGAAATCAAGAAGGGCAATGTCATCTCCGAGCAGCCGGTGGATATCACGCTGCCGAACGGCACGCTCAAGGCGAACCGCATGGAGATCGTCGATTCCGGCGAGGTGATCCGGTTCGAACGCGGCGTCGTTCTCGATCTCGATGCCCAGAAGCCCGAAGGCCAGAAGACCGCCGGAGCGAAGCCATGACGGCGCGCGGCTCTTTCATCGCCGTGCTGATCGGGGTCGCGCTCGCGTCCGGCAGCGCCGTTGGCGCGCAGCCTGCCGCCAAGAGCGAGCAGCCGTCCGGCGGCGGCATGCAGGGCCTCCAACTCAACCGCGATCAGCCCGTCAAGATCGAGGCGAATTCGCTTGAGGTCCGCGACAAGCAGCGTCAGGCGACCTTCAGCGGCAAGGTCAAACTGACGCAGGGCGATATGATCCTGAACTGCGACGTGCTGGTGATCTTCTACGAAGACAACTCTGCGCCACCTCCTGCCGCGACCGCACAGAAGAAGGGCGCTCCTCCTCCTGCCGCCGCAACGGCCGGCGGCGGCGTCGGCGGCAATCAGCAGATCAAGCGCGCGGAAGCGAAGGGCAACGTTCTCGTCACGCAGAAAGATCAGACCGCCAAGGGCGACAACGGCATCTTCGACACAAAGGCCAACAACATCACGCTGACAGGCGGCGTCGTCGTCACGCAAGGCACCAACGTGCTGCGCGGCGACCGCATGGTCGTCGATCTTACGACCGGTGTCGCGCGCGTCGAATCGGGGCAGTCGAAGACAGGTGAGCGCCAGCGGGTCGAGGGTCTGTTCAACCCGAGTACGACGCCGCAGCCGGCGGCCACCCCGGCGAAGGACGCAAAACCGGCGCCTGCGCCACCGCCCGCCGCCAAATCCGCACCCGGCGCGCCGACGCGGATCAACTGAGCCGGCACCTTGCTGGCGTTGCAAGCGGTACTGCCAGCAACTATCAGGGTTGCGGACTTTTCGGGAGCATCGAGACGGCGTGCTGGATTTTCTCAAGCCTTTTCGCAGCGCTCGGCCGCGACCGCCTGCGTCGCAGCCATCGCTCTGGCGCATCGATCTCGGCCCGGTCGCCGAGCCGATGGCCAATGGCCATGCCGAGAAGATGAATTTCACCACGACCGAGCGCATGTCGCTCGGCAAGGGCAAGCGCGTTTCGGCGCAGCCGATCGGGCACAGTGCGCAGCGCGATTTCGACTGGAAGTCGGTTCCGCCGCCCGACCTGCGGCGCGATTCCTCCGAGCCGGAGGATGGCGTCAATGGCAACCCGGCCTCGCCATCCGCGCTGTTCGAGCGGCCCGCGGAGGCGCCAGCCGCGCGTCCGCTCGAACGCGTGTTCCGAAAATCGCAGCGCGCGGGCGAGTTCTCGGCGGTCGTCG
Source organism: uncultured Alphaproteobacteria bacterium (assembly GCA_963800695.1). GTDB lineage: Bacteria > Pseudomonadota > Alphaproteobacteria > Rhizobiales > Xanthobacteraceae > PALSA-894. The sequence continues at coordinate 57,294 of CAWDCA010000007.1, forward strand.
GCGAGGCCGGTTCGCTCACGGTCCACGGCGTTGAGAAGAGCTTCGTCGGCCGCAAGGTCGTGAAGGGCGTGAGCCTCTCGCTGCGGCGCGGTGAGGCGGTCGGGCTGCTCGGGCCGAACGGCGCCGGCAAGACCACGGTGTTCTACATGATCACCGGGCTGATCAAGGCCGACAAGGGCAAGATCCAGTTCGACGGCCACGACATCACGCACTTGCCGATGTATCAGCGCGCGCGCCTCGGCATCGGCTACCTGCCGCAGGAGGCCTCGATCTTCCGCGGGCTTGAGCGTCGAGGACAACATCCGCGCCGTGCTCGAAGTCGTCGAGCCGAGCAAGAAGAAGCGCGAATACGAACTCGACAGACTGCTCGAGGAATTCAACATCACGCGGCTGCGCAAGACGCCCTCGATCGCGCTCTCCGGCGGCGAGCGCCGCCGCACCGAGATCGCGCGCGCGCTCGCTACGCGCCCGGCCTACATGCTGCTCGACGAGCCGTTCGCCGGCATCGACCCGATCGCGGTCGGCGACATCCAGCAACTGGTGCGCCATCTCACCGAGCGCGACATCGGCGTGCTGATCACCGACCACAACGTGCGCGAGACGCTCGGGCTGACCGACCGCGCCTACATCATCTATTCGGGCGAGGTGCTGCGCGAGGGCAATGCCGACGACATCATCAATGACCCGGAAGTCCGCCGGCTTTATCTGGGCGAGGAATTCCGGATGTAGGCCCGTGCCGGGCAGGGGTTGTTAACACCGGCGGGAAGAATTGCTCGACCCCGGTGTACAGCGGCGCTAGAGTCGGTTAAAGCAAGAACCGGACCAATATTGCACCGCAGCATGGCACTTTCTCAAAGACTCGAGTTCCGGCAGAGCCAGGCGCTCGTAATGACGCCGCAGCTGATGCAGGCCATCAAGCTGCTGCAGCTCTCCAATCTCGACTTGTCGGCCTACGTGGAGGGCGAGCTTGAGCGAAATCCCCTGCTGGAGCGCCCCAGCGAGAGCCCCGAGGCCAATCAGCCGGGCGAAGGTGGCGCTGCTGCGGGCGCCACGGAAGGCTCCGGTGAGGCCCAGGACGGCCAGGACGGCGAATGGGCCAAGGGTGACGTGAACGGGTCCGCGGCAATCGAGGACTCATTCGACACCGGCATCGAGAACGTCTTTCCCGACTCGGCCGAAGCGCCGCCGCGCCCCACCCAGACCGAGCCTGCCGCCTATTCGGAATGGGCCGGCGTCGGCTCCGGCGGCCGCGAGGACGGCGACTACAATCTGGAAGCCTTCGTGTCGGCCGAGGCGACGCTCGCGGATCATCTGGGCGAGCAGCTTGCGCTGGCGATCGCGGATCCCGTCCGCCGCATGATCGGCCGCAACCTGATCGATCTGGTCGACGAGGCGGGCTATCTCACTGGCGATCTTGAAGCGGTTGCCGATCGACTGGGCGCGCCGCAGTCTGAAATCGAAGCGGTCATTTCCATTCTGCAGACCTTCGATCCGCCCGGCGTGTGCGCGCGCAATTTGAGCGAATGCCTGACGATTCAGCTCAAGGAGCAGAATCGCTTCGATCCTGCGATGCAGGCGCTTGTGGCGCATCTCGAGCTGGTGGCGCGGCGCGATCTGCCGGCGCTGCGCCGCGTCTGCGGCGTCGACGATGCCGACCTCACCGACATGATCGCCGAGCTTCGGCGGCTCAATCCCAAGCCCGGCCTCGCGTTCGGCTCCTCGGTGGTGCAGCCGATCGTGCCCGACGTGTACGTGCGCACGGCCGCGGATGGCGGCTGGCTGGTGGAATTGAACTCCGACACCTTGCCGAAAGTGCTGGTCAATCAGTCGTACTACGCGGCGGTATCGAAGACCGCGAAGAACGGTGAAGAGAAATCATATCTGGCGGACTGCCTGCAAACCGCAACCTGGCTGATGCGCGCGCTCGACCAGCGCGCCAAGACCATCCTCAAGGTATCGACCGAAATCGTGCGCCAGCAGGATGCGTTCTTCGCGCACGGCGTCCAGTTTCTGCGCCCGCTCAATCTGAAGACCGTCGCCGACGCGATCAGCATGCACGAGTCGACGGTCTCGCGCGTCACCGCCAACAAGTACATGGCGACCAGCCGCGGCATCTTCGAACTGAAATATTTCTTTACGTCCTCGATCAATGCCTCCGATGGCGGCGAGGCGCATTCGGCCGAAGCCGTGCGCCACCGCATCCGGCAGCTCATCGATGCCGAGAGCGCGCAGGAGGTTCTGTCCGACGACACCATCGTGGACCGGCTGCGCGAGGCCGGCATCGACATCGCGCGCCGCACGGTCGCCAAATATCGCGAAGCCATGCGGATACCGTCCTCGGTGCAGCGCCGCCGCGAAAAGTACGTACCGGCCGGGGCCGCCTCGTGAGACCAAATGCGATTTGCCGCGTTGACTCGGCGTGGGGCCGCTCCTAGCTATCCAATCAGGGCCCGGTGAACGAACAGCGGAGGCTGATCATGCCGTTTCGCGTCTCGGGAAAAAACCTGGACATCGGTGAAGCGTTGCGCGAGCGCGTCAGCGCCCGCATTGTCGAAGCATTGGCCAAGTACTTCGATGGCGGTTATTCCGGCCATGTGACGGTCGAGAAGGAGGGCTTCGGGTTTCGCACCGACTGCGCGATCCATCTCGATTCCGGCATCACGCTGCATACCGAGGCGAATGCGGCGGATGCGTACGCGAGCGCCGATCAGGCGGCCGTCAGGATCGAGAAGCGCCTGCGGCGCTACAAGCGCCGGCTCAAGGACCATCACGTCGCGCGCGCCAACGGCGCTTGCGGTCGATGCGCCGAGCTATGTGATCGAAGCGCCCTCGCACGAGACCGACGAGGAGGTGACCGAATTCAATCCGGTCATCATCGCGGAATCCACCACGTTGCTCAAGCAGTTCTCGGTCAGCGAAGCCGTGATGGAACTGGACATGACCGGCGCTCCGGTCGTGGTGTTTCGGCATGCCAGTCACGGCCGGGTCAATGTCGTCTACCGCCGGCCTGACGGCAATGTCGGCTGGGTCGATCCGCCGCCGCATGATCCCGCGAAGTGGGCACCGGTTCGCGGAAAAGATCATGCGCAAATTTAGGTTAGGCGCGCGATCGGACGCAAAACCGGTACCCACTTTTGCTGATCCGCGCCCCCCATTGACGCCGTCAGGGTGCCCGATAAACCGCCGCCTTCCCTCAACCCCGCTTTCACTCCGGACCGGTTGCAATGCCGCTCACCGATCTTGTCGCGCCGAACGCGATCGTTCCGGCGCTCAAAGTGAACGGCAAGAAGCAGGCGATCCAGGAGCTTTCGGCGCGCGCCGCCAGGCTGACCGGACAGAACGAGCGGGTGATCTTCGAGACGCTGATGCAGCGCGAGAAGCTTGGGAGCACCGGCGTCGGCAACGGCATCGCGATCCCGCACGGCAAGCTGGCGAAGCTGGAGAAACTGGTCGGGCTATTTGCGCGGCTCGATCGTCCGATCGATTTCGAGTCGCTCGACGGCCAGCCGGTCGACCTGATCTTCCTGCTGCTCGCCCCGGAAGCCGCCGGCGCCGATCACCTCAGGGCGCTGGCGCGCGTGGCGCGCCTGCTGCGCGAGCCCGAGACCGTCGCGCGGTTGCGCGAGTCGCGCGACGCCGACGCGCTCTACGCCGTGCTGGCGATGCCGCCGTCGGAAGCGGCGTAACGCCGCTAGACTCCCGGCAAGCTGTTGGGCAAAAGTCGCTCAACAATAATCAGCGGGAGGATGGCGATGCGTCGCTTCAGGTATTTGGCTGCGGCTGCTTTGGTGCTGTTGTCGATCGGCTTGTCACCGGTTCACGCGCAATACCCCAACCGTCCCGTCACCATCATCGTGCCGCTCGCGGCCGGCAGCGGCATGGACATTCTGGTGCGGCTCTATGCCGACCGCCTGTCGCAGAGCCTCGGCAAGCCGGTGATCGTCGAGAACCGTCCGGGCGCCTCTTTGATGCTTGCCGCGAACGCGGTCGCGCAATCGGCGCCGGACGGCCACACGCTGCTGGTGTCGACATCCTCCGCGATGGCGATCAATCTCACGCTGTTCAAGCAGGTGACCTACGATCCCGACCGCGACTTCATTCCGATCTCGCTCTACGTGAAGTCGCCGTTCATCCTCGTGGTCAATCCGGATGTGCCGGCGAAAACCGTTCCCGAGCTGATCGCCCAATCAAGGCGAACCAGGGCAAGCTCAGCTATTCGTCGCCCGGCGCCGGCGTCGCGCCAGCACCTGTCGATGGAGTACATGAAGAACCAGTTCGGGCTCGACATCACCCATGTGCCCTACCGCGCGACGCCGCAGTCGATCCAGGACATCGCGGCCGGCCACATCGCGATGGGCTGGGCGGAGGCGGGCGCCTCGCTGCCGCTGATCAAGGACGGCAAGCTGCGCGCGCTCGCGGTGTCGTCGGCGACGCGGCTGCCGCTGCTGCCCGATGTGCCGCCGCTCGCCGAAGCCGCGCCCGCGCCGGGCTTCGAGGCGGTGTCGTGGCACATGCTGCTCGCGCCCGCGAAGACCCCGCGCGACATCGTCGACAAACTTCACGCCGAGATGAAGCGCGTGCTCGCCGAGCCGGACCTGAAGCAGAAGATCGAGACGATCGGCCTGATCCCGTTCGACACGCCGTCCGATCGAGGACACGCGGGCCTACCGCCGCGCCGAGCAGGAGAAGTGGGGCGCGCTGGTGAAGAAGCTCGGGCTGGAAGGGTCGCAGTAAAGCTTCGCTGTCATTCCGGCCGAGCACAGCGAGAGCCGGGACCCATCGATCAACAGCGATGGTGTAACGATGGGTCCCGGATAGCCGCTTGCAGCGGCTTCCGGGATGACAATCGAGTCAGTGCACGCTCACCGTCTCGAGCTCGTTGCTCCAGGCATTCGCGATCGCCGCCTCGCGGCTGTCGGTGAGCATGATCGGCGTGCCGTCGGCCGCGTGCAGCGCGTAGAGCAGCGCGCCGGGCGCGAGTTCGGGCGCCTGCGGGAAATGCTTCTGCACGTCCTCGGAGCGGATCGTCTTCACGTAGGCGAGCTTGCCGCCGCCGAGGCCCTGCAGCGCCTCCGGCGAAATCGTGTGGATGTCATTCGTCGTAGTCATGGCCCTCGACTCCTTTCCGGTCGATGCCTCAATGCCGTCACTCATGGTTCCTGATGGCGACCGACTTCACCACACGCGCCGGTTCCGGGCGCGCCAGATCGATCGACAACAGGCCGTTCTTCAGGTCCGCTCCCTTCACCTCAATGCCGTCAGCCAGCACAAAGGTCCGCTGGAACTGGCGCGCCGCGATGCCGCGGTGGAGGTATTCCCGGGTCTTGTCATCCTGCTGCCGGCCGCGGATCACCAACTGGTTCTCCTCGATCGACACGTCGAGCTGCTCGCGCGTGAAGCCGGCAACCGCCAGCGTGATGCGCAGCCGCTCCGGATCGCGCTCGTCTCGCGGCAACCGCTCGATGTTGTAGGGCGGATAGCCGTCGGCCGCTTTGGTCACGCGGTCGAGGACGCGCTCGATCTCGTCAAACCCGAGCAGGAACGGACTGGAAAGCGACGGAACTCGGGACATAGTTTCAAAGTCCTCTTGCGAAGCGACTTTGAGAGGCCCGTGAGGCGCCTCTGCCGGCGCGGGTCGGCACAGTGCCGCGCCCGGTCCGGTACGCCCGAATATGGGGCGTGGCGGTTAAGGGTTCAAGAAGCGCGATTTTGTCCGGCGAAATCAGGTAGTTGAGCTACAGCCGCCGGCTGCCGTCCGGCGCTGAACACATGCAGCTTGTCGCGGCGCGCGACCGCGACCGCCCGCTCGCCCGGCGCCGGTGCCTGCGTTCCCGGGCACCCGCACGATGATGCTGTCGCCGCGGTCGAGCGTGCCGTAGACGAAGCTTTCCGGGCCGACCCGCTCGACCGCCGCCGACGGTGAGCGGCAGCGCGACGCATCGCGCGGCCGGCTCGCCGCGCGTCGGCCAGTGTCGAGGTCCTCCGGCCGGACGCCGACGATCGCGCCCTCGGCCGGAATGCTCGCTGTTGCCGAGCAGCAGCGCCGGGCTCGGCGCCGGACATCTTCAGCAGGTTCATCGCCGGCGCGCCGATGAAGGTCGCGACGAACGTGGTCGCGGGCTTCTCGTAGACCTCGAGCGGCGCGCCGATCTGCTCGACGCGGCCGCCGTTCATCACCACCAGCATGTCGGCCAGCGTCATCGCCTCGAGCTGGTCGTGGGTGACGTAGATCGAGGTGGTGCCGAGCGACTTCTGCAGCTTGCGGATCTCGACCCGCATCGACACGCGCAGCTTGGCGTCGAGGTTGGACAGCGGCTCGTCGAACAGGAACGCCTGCGGCTTGCGCACGATCGCGCGGCCCATGGCGACGCGCTGGCGCTGGCCGCCGGAGAGCTCGCGCGGCTTGCGGTCGAGCAGCGCGTCGATCTCCAGGATGCGCGCGGCCTCGCGCACGCGCTTCTCGATCTCGGGCTTGGGCGTGTTGCGGTTGCGCAGGCCGTAGGCCATGTTGTCGTAGACGCTCATGTGCGGATAGAGCGCGTAGTTCTGGAACACCATCGCGATGTCGCGCTCGGACGGCTCGATGTCGTTGACGACGCGCTCGCCGATGCGGATCTCGCCCGACGAGATGGTCTCGACGCCCGCGATCATGCGCAGCAGCGTCGACTTGCCGCAGCCCGACGGGCCGACCAGCACGCAGAAATGCCCGTCCGGCACGTCGAACGTCACGCCCTTCACGGCCTCGACGCCGCCGGCGTAGACCTTCTTGACGTCCTTCAGCGTGACTTCAGCCATCGATCCCTCACTCGTCATGCCGGACTTGCCGGATAGCGGATGGGCAACCTTGTCCTCCGGATCCCGACTCACTGCGCTCGCCGGTGATGCGCAAGCTACTTCTCCGTCTCCACCAGGCCCCGCACGAACAGCTTCTGCATCGCGATCACGACGACCACCGGCGGCAGCATGGCGAGCATCGCGGTCGCCATCACGAGCTGCCATTCGGTCAGCGCGTCGGACGTCACGATCATCTTCTTGATGCCGATGACGATGGTCTGCATGTCGTCGCGCGTGGTGATCAGCAGCGGCCAGAGATACTGGTTCCAGCCGTAGATGAACAGGATCACGAACAGCGCCGCCATGTTGGTGCGCGACAGCGGCAGCAGCGTATCCTTGAAGAAGCGGAACGGGCCCGGCGCCGTCGATGCGCGAGGCCTCGACCAGCTCGTCCGGCACCGTCATGAAGAACTGGCGGAACAGCAGCGTCGCGGTGGCCGAGGCGATCAGCGGCAGCGTCAGGCCCGCGTAGGTGTCGAGCAGGTTGAGGTCGGCGGCGATCTTGTAGGTCGGATAGATGCGCACCTCGACCGGGCAGCATCAGCGTGATGAAGATCATCCAGAACGCCGCCATGCGGAACGGAAACTTGAAGTAGACGATCGCGTAGGCCGAGAGGATCGAGATCGAAGATCTTGCCGCAGCGCGATCGACCATCGCCATCACGAAGCAGTTGAACAGCATGGTGCCGACCGGCTCGCGCGTGGTGCCGCTCGTGCCGACGAAGAGCGTGCGGTAGTAGTTTTCGAAGAAATGCGGCGCCCGGCGCAGAGCGGCATCTGCCCGTTGGCGATGATGGTCGGCTCGTGGGTCGAGCCGACGAACGCGAGATAGACCGGAAACGCCACGATCGCGATCCCGATCCACAGGATCAGGTGCGGCAGGATGTTTCCGAAGCGCCGGTTCTCGACCATTTTACGCCCACATGCTCCTTGTTGCTTCAGCATCGCGGCGAGGCCCTCGGCGCAGACGCCGAGCAGCTTCTCGCCCTTGCTGCGCGTTGGCGCGCCGCGCGTCGCCGATCACGCCGGTTGCGGTGAGTTGTCCTTGAACGAGCAGATAGCGCGCCGCCGGATAGGCCTTGCGCGGGTCGCCGTTGAGCATGCCGTAACGCCTCCGGGCAGGCGGTCGTGCTTCACGGTGTCGGGCGCCACCACCATCATCATCGAGGTCTCGACCTCGCAGGCGTGATGCACGCATTCCTGGTCTTCGAGAAACTGTTGCGAGGTCGTCCTTGGAGAGCTCGAAATAGGTGGTGGCGTAGAGCATCAGTCCGGTGTCGCGCGTGAAGTCGGGCAGGAAGGCATTGAGCGCCGCGATGTTGCCGCCGTGGCCGTTGACGATGAACACGCGCTGTGAAGCCGTGCCGCTCGATGCTCTTCAGGAACGCCAGCAGCACCGCCTGATAGGTCGGGATGTCGAACGTGAACGTGCCGCCGAAGGCCATGTGATGCTCGGCCATGCCGCACCACAGCGTCGGCGCGACCACGACCGGCACGTCCTTGCACGGCGAGCTCGGCGCCGGCCTGGCACACGGCTTCGCAGAGGAACGTGTCGACGCCGACCGGCAGATGCGGCCCGTGCTGCTCCATCGAGGCGACCGGCAGGATCGACGATCGCATTCGCCGCGGCCTTGGCGCGCAAGTCCTCGGCGGTGAGCTCTTTCCACATCACCGACATCAGTACGTCACCTTGCGCTCGATGTAGCGGAACTGGATCGCGGTCAGGCCGATCACGATGATCATCAGGATCACCGATTGCGCCGCCGAGCCGCCGAGGTCGCCGCCGAGCCGGCCGTCCGAAAACACCTTGTAGACCAGCGTCTCGGTCGCCTTGGCGGGGCCGCCGCCGGTCATGGCGTCGATGATGCCGAAGGTGTCGAAGAACACGTAGACGATGTTGACGACCAGCAGGAAGAACGCCGTCGGCGACAGCAGCGGGAAGATGATGGTCCAGAAGCGCCGCATCGGCCGCGCGCCGTCGATCGCCGCCGCCTCGATCACGCTACGCGGGATCGACTGCAGGCCGGCGAGGAAGAACAGGAAATTGTAGCTGATCTGCTTCCAGGTCGACGGCCATGATGACCAGGGTCATGGCGTGATTGCCGTTGAGCAGCGGGTTCCAGTCGATGCCGAGCGCTCGCGCAGCCCGCGCGCCACCAGGCCGAGCGAGGGCTGGAACATGAAGAGCCACAGCACGCCGGCGATGGCGGGCGCGACCGCATAGGGCCAGATCAGCAGCGTCTTGTAGACGCCGGCGCCCTTGATGCTGCTTGTCGGCCTGCACGGCGAGCAGCAGCGCGATCGACAGCGACAGCACCGTCGACGGCGATGGAGAAGATCGGCGTGGTGCCCATGGCGCGGTAGTAGTCGGCGCTGTCGTGAAACAGCTCGCGATAGTTCTCGAACCAGACGAAGTCGGTCGAGAGCCCGAACGCATCCTGCAGCAGGAACGACTGCCACACCGCCTGGCTCGCCGGCCAGTAGAAGAAGACGAACGTGATGACGAGCTGCGGCGCGAGCAGCAGCGTAGGGCAGGAGGCTTGCCGCCGAAGATCGCGCGCTTTTCCATGGGTCGTCCGTCTCGCCGCGCATCGCCAGCCTCTCCCGGCCTCAGCGGGGCGAGGGTCGGGGTGAGAGGCTGCAGCAATACCGCGTCGGATTTATGGGCCCCCAGCCTAACCCTCTCCCGGCTGCAAGGACGGGCAGACGGGTGATGCGATCTACCGCGACACCGTGCGCTCGAACTGGCGCAGCATGGCGTTGCCGCGCGTGACCGCGTCGTCGAGCGCCTGCTTGGCCGTCTTCTTGCCCGCCAGCGCCGCCTCGAACTCCTCGGCCCACACGTCGCGCAGCTGCACCATGTTGCCGAGGCGCAAGCCCGCGCGAGTTCTCGGTCGGCTCCTTGTTGGTGAGCTCCAGCAGCGGCGTCTCGAGATAGGGGAACTCCTTGTAGTAGCCCGACGCCTTGGTCTTCTCGTAGGCCGCCTTGGTGATCGGCAGATAGCCCGACGCCTTGTGCACGCCGACCTGGCGGTCGGTGTCGGAGAGGAAGGTGAAGAACTTGGCGACGCCCTTGTATTCCTCGGGCTTCTTGCCGCCCATCACCCACAGCGAGGCGCCGCCGATGATCGAGTTCTGCGGCGCGCCCTGCCACGTCGGGATAGTAGGGCATCGGCGCATTGCCGAAGTCGAACTTGGCGTTGGCCTTCACGTTGCCGAAGAAGCGCCGACGAGGTGAGGAAGATCGGGCATTCGCCCGAGGTGAAGCGGCCTTCGCCGGTGTTGGTGCGGCCGGAGTAGTCGTAGGTCTTGTCCTTCTGCAGCTCGACCAGGTTCTGCAGGTGCTTCACGTGCAGCGGGCCGTTGAACTTGAGCACCGTGTCGAAGCCGTCCATGCCGTTGGCCTTGGTGGCGAGCGGCACGTTGTGCCAGGCCGAGAGCTGCTCGAGGTTGACCCAGGTCACCCAGGCGTTGCCGAAGCCGCAGTTGGGATGGCCGGCGGCCTTGAGCTTCTTGGCGGCCTCGAACACCTCCGGCCAGGTCTTCGGCGGCTTCGTCGGGATCGAGCCCGGCCTTCTTGAAGCCGTCCTTGTTGTACCACATCACCGTGCAGGACGAGTTGAACGGGAACGAGAGCATCTCGCCCTTGGTCGTCGAGTAGTAGCCGGTGATGGCCGGCAGGTAGGCCTTCGGATCGAACGTCTCGCCGGCCTCCTTCATCAGCACGTGCACCGGCTTCACGGCGCCGGTGGCCGACATCATGGTGGCGGTGCCGACCTCGAACACCTGCATGATGTGCGGCGCGTTGCCGGCGCGGAACGCGGCGATGCCGGCGTTCATCGTGTCGGGATAGCTGCCCTTGTAGCTCGGGACGACCTTGTAGTCCTTCTGGCTGGCGTTGAACTCGTTGGCGAGCTTGACGATGACGTCGTTGTTGGCGCCGGTCATCGCGTGCCACCACTGGATCTCGACTTGGGCATAGGCGGGCGTTGCCGACCGCGAGCGCGAGCGCTGTCGCTGCTCCCAGCATGAAGCCACGAACCGGCATGAGTTTCTCCTTGTTGGTTAGTCTCCCCCGCGGGCACCCACGGACCCCTCGCCTAGCAATCGGCGGTGACGGGTCCGTGACGCGCTTGGCACATTGTAGGTCGGGGACGGAGGCGGACGGAAGGGCTACTTTCTTTCTCCTCGCCCCGCGAGGTGGGGAGAGAGGAAAGGCAGCCTCCCGCAAACCCCTGTTCGCTGCGGTTTTCATCCTCTAAAGAATGCCGGCCGGTTTCCAGGCCGGAATTCGGGACGGAACCTCGATGTTGCCTCGCCGCGCGCCGGATAGCCGTTGATGCAGAGCGCGTCCCTTCCGGCCGCGCCCGCCACGCGGCTGACAACGATCCTCATCTGGTCGATCGCGGCGCTTGGCTGCCTGTTCCTCGTGTGGCCGGTGTGGCGGGCGTTTTTCCCGCTCGAAATCTGGGGCAATGAGGGCTGGAATGCCTACCATGCCGACCAGGCGATGCGCGGCACCGGGCTTTATCCGCCGCCCGACGGCCTCGTCGCCAACAACTACCCGCCGCTCTCCTATTACCTGACCGGCTGGCTCGGCCGGGCGTTCGGCGATCCGCTCTATGTCGGGCGGGCGCTGTCGCTGCTGGCAACGCTCGGCATCGGTGCTGCTGCTGCTGCTGTGGTGCGGCAATTTGGCGGATCCCGCGCTGCCTGCCTGCTCGCCGGCTTCTGGTTCGTCGCCACGCTGGCGCGGTTCTTCGAATTCTATGTCGGCATGAACGAGCCGCAGTTGCTCGGCCTTGCCGTCATGGCGGCGGGGTTTGCGTGGTTCTTCAAGCGCCACGCGGAGGGGCGCCCGGTCGAGCCCGCCGTGCTGGTGATGGTGCTGGCCGGCTTCATCAAGCACAATTTCATCACGCTGCCGCTGGTCGCGCTGATCTGGCTCGCGCTCGACAACCGGCGGCTTGCGCTGCGCGCCGCGCTGGTGGGAGGCGCCGCCGCCGCGCTGGGCCTTGCGATCTGCGCATGGGTCTTCGCGCCTTATTTCATCGCCGACATGCTGATGCCGCGCACCTATCATCTGGCGCGTGGGCTCTCCACGCTCGGCCGGCTGCAATTCATCCTCCCCGCGATGGTGCTGTGGGCGATCTGGGCGTGGCACGAACGCCGCGGCAAGCCGGCGCGCCTGACCGCGCTGCTGATCGGCATCGCGCTGCCGCTCTGCCTCATTCAGAAGTCCGGCGCGGGCGTCGACGAGAACGCGCAGTTCGAGCTGATCTTCGCGACCGCTGTCGGGATCGGGCTTGCCTATGACGGCCTGCTGCGCGATCCGCTGCGCTCGCGGCTGGTCGCCGCAATTCATCAGCATGGTCGTGCTCGGCATCCTGATCGTCCGCTTGTTGATTTCGAGCCGGCTGGAATTCGCCTATGTGCTGGTGAGCCCGCAATACCGCGCGCTGGCTGCCGAAAATGCCGCCATCACGCGCGCCGAAGCCGCGCGCGTCGCCGCGATCCCCGGGCCGGTCGCATGCCAGAACCTCGTGGTCTGCCGCATGGCGGGCAAGCCGTTCGTGTACGATCACTTCTGGATCACGCAACTGGTCGAGACCGGCAGGATGACCTGGCATCAGGTCGAGCAAACGGCCCGCCGCAAGGCGATCGTGCGGGACGACACGGACCCGCGCGCCAATGTACGTTCGCTCTGGCGCCGCATGCGTTCGGATTAAACAAAGGAGATCGAACTTGAAAATCGCCATCATGGGATCGGGCGGCATCGGCGGCTATTACGGCGCGATGCTGCAGAACGGCGGCGCGGACGTCACCTTCATCGCGCGCGGCACGCAGCTTGAAGCCTTGCGGCAGAACGGCATCGCGGTCGAGGGCGTGAAGCCGGTGCAACTGCCCAAGGTGAAGGCGACCGACGATCCGGCGACCATCGGCAAGGTCGACATGGTGATCTTCTCGGTGAAGCTGCGCGACACCGAGAGCGCGGGGCGGCAGATCCTTCCCCTGATCGGGCCCGACACCGGCATCATCTCGCTGCAGAACGGCGTGCAGAAGGACGACATGCTGGCGCCCATCGTCGGGCGCGAGCATCTGCTCGGCGGCGCCGCCTACATCGGCGTTTCGGTCGTGCGTCCCGGCGTGATCCGCAAGGCCGGCACGATGGAGCGGCTCGCCTTCGGCGAATTCAACAACAAGGTCACGCCGCGCGCGCAGGCATTCCTCGATGCCTGCAAGGCCGGCAATATCGTGGCCGACATCCCGCCCGACATCTCGCTCGAGCTGTGGCAGAAGTTCGTCGTCATCGTCACGATGTCGAGCATCACATCGGCGATGCGCTCGACCATCGGGCCGATCCGCTCCAACCCGCAAGCCAAGCAGTTCGCGCTCGACCTCATGCGGGAGGTCGTGGCGGTCGGCCGCGCGCAGGGCGTCGCGCTCGATCCGGATTTTGCCGACAAGCGCATCGCCGCGGTCGACGGGATGGCACCCGAGATGCGCGCCTCGATGGCGCTCGACCTGGAGCTTGGCCGGCCGCTGGAGCTGCCCTGGCTCGCCGGCGCGGTGGTCGATCTCGGCGCGCAAAAGGGTGTGCCGACGCCCTGCTGCCGCGCGGTGCGCGATATTCTCGCGCTCTATGTGGATGGGAAGCCGGCTAAAATCCCTTCCGCTCATGCCCGCGAAAGCGGGCATCCAGGCCAAAGAACTGGGTCCCCGCTTTCGCGGGGACGAGCGGTAGATCAGGCAACATCAACACGCCCGCCAGTGCCGCGAGCCCGAGCGCGCGTGCAAGCGCCACCTGCTCGCCGCTCCACTCCGCCTCTGCGCGCAGCACGTTGAGCGTGCCGACGCATTTGCCGTTGCTGACCAGCGGCACGTTCACGCAGGAATGCAGCCCGAGGCCGAAGATGATCGCGTGATCGTCGAACGACTCGCGAATATCGTCATCGCCCGCGTTCACCAGCACACGATGCTCGACCAGCACCTTGCGGCTCCAGCCGGTATCGCGCTTGAGCTTGCGCCCGCCGACCGGATAGGCCTGCTCGTTCGAGGAATAGACCCGCTCGACAGTCGACGCCGCTTCGTCATGACGCATCGCGGTCACCAGTCCGGCGCCGACGCGGCGCGCCGCCACCGCGGCAATCGCGGCGAACAACGCCGCCGGCGATTGGGCCGCGCCTGCCGCCAGCGCGTCGATATCGTCAGGGCGAAGCATCAATCCCCCGGCAGGTCGTGGATGTCGGGAATCTCATTCTCCGCTCCCTTTCTATTTTGCCAGCTTGAACAGCTTCAGCGCATTGCTGCGCACGATCTTATGCCGATCCGCCTCGCTGAGCGGCGCCGCGTCGATCCACTCGGCCGCATCCGAGATGTCTTCGAACGGATAGTCGGCCGACCATAGCACACGCTCGATCCCGATCTCGGCAATCGACTGGTTGAGCGCGGAGGTGGAGAAGTTGCCCGACGTGGTGACGACGACATTGTTGCGGACATAATCCGCGACGGTTTTCTTCGCCGCGTATTTGTGCGGCGCCTTCATCCAGGCGTTGCGGTTGTCGATGCGCCACAGATACGCCGGGATGCCCTCGCCGAGATGGCCGAGGATGATTTGCAGGCCCGGATGCTCGTCGAACAGGCCGCAGCCGATCAAGCGCAGCGCATGCACGGCGGTCTCGGCGTGGAACGCCCAGTTCGGCCCGAGCAGCCAGTTGTGCCCGTCGTAGGCGCGGATATCGCCCGGCAGCGGGTTGCGCGGGTGCAGGTAGAACGGCACATCAAGCTCGGCGACGGTGCGCCAGAACGGCCGGTATTGCGGCAGGTCGTAGTAGAGCGCGCTGTCCGCCTTGTGGGCTTGCGAGAAGCCGTTCACCAGCGCGCCGACAAAGCCGAGGTCTTTGACGCAGCGCGTGAGTTCGCGCGCAGCCTCGTCCGGGTCCTGCATCGCCAGCGCGGCGAAGCCCGCGAACCGGTCCGGCCGCTTCTGGATTTCGGCGGCGAGCACATCGTTCGCCTCGCGCGCAACCTCTACGGCGCGCCGCACGTCCCATATCGCCTGCACGGCCGGCGCGTTGAGCGAGAGGATCATGATCTCGACGCCCGAGGCGTCCATCAGCCGGAGCCGCTTGTCCTGGAAGTCGGTCAGCCGGGGCCCGAGCTCTTCCCACACATGCGCGCCGAACACCTGGCTGTCGGCAAGCGTCGCCGGTATGGCGAAGTGCTCCTCGAGCGCGATCTTGCCTTGCATGCGTGATGTCCCCCGGTACGGCGGCGATGATGAACATTCCCGCATGCAAGATACAACAAAGCCGCCCGGGTGGGGCGGCTTGCCAACCGTAGCCGCGAAGCGGCGAAGGTTGGTGGAGCCAAGCGGGATCGAACCGCTGACCTCCTGCATGCCATGCAGGCGCTCTCCCAGCTGAGCTATGGCCCCATTCGCGGCGCGTGTTGGGAACCGCGCCGGTTCGATACCGTCAATTTAGCAGTTGATGGCGCGTCAGGCCACCAACGCCTTACGTATCCTCCTCGTCCTCGCGCTCGCCGCCGATGATGTCGGTGACGTCGCCCTCGTCCTCGTCGGTCTCCAGGAAGGTTGCGTCGTCGGCCGGATCGTCGGCGACCTCGACTTCCTCTTCCTCGCCTTCCGCTCCGGCGACCTTCGACTTGCCGCCCTCGGCCTCGGCGTCGGCCTCTTCGAGCGAGACGAGCTCGACCTCGGGCGCCTCGGCAACTTCCGCCTCAGGCACCAGCGGCGCGATCGGAGCGCTGGCGGCCGCCGCGGCGCCGCGCCGCGACTGCGGGAGCACGGTGATCGGCACGACCTCGCCCGTGTAGGGCGAGATGACCGGATCCTTGTTGAGATCGTAGAACTTGCGCCCTGTCACCGGACAGACGCGCTTGGTACCAAGCTCGGCTTTTGCCACCGTCGGGTATCCTTGAAACTGTTTTGGAAACGGGTTTTGACTTGGCCTCTCGCTGCGGCTGTGTCAATAGCGTCAAACCCTCATTTTGTCCCGCCATTGCACGCCTGTGAGGCATTGCCCGTGGTAGGGACTGGGCCAGCCAACCCAAGGGGCATCCGTGGATCAGACCGTCGCGCCGCTCGCCGCCCGCCGTTCCGGGCCCCTCAGGGGCACGGTGCGGGTTCCGGGCGACAAGTCGATCTCGCACCGGGCCCTGATTTTGGGCGCGCTGACGGTCGGCGAAACGGCGATTGCGGGCCTGCTCGAAGGCGAGGACGTGATCAATACCGGCCGCGCCATGCGGGCGCTGGGCGCCACGGTCGAGCGCACCGGGCCGGGCGCGTGGCGGGTCAACGGGGTCGGGGTTGCGGGATTCGCAGAGCCTGCCGCGCCGCTCGATTTTGGCAATTCCGGCACCGGCTGCCGCCTGGTCATCGGGGCGGTCGCCGGCTGCCCGATCACGGCGACCTTCGATGGCGATGCCTCGCTGCGCTCGCGGCCGATGAAGCGCTTCCTCGACCCGCTCGCCCGGATGGGCGCACGCGCCGAGAACGTCGCCGAGGGCGGGCGGTTGCCGCTCACGCTTCACGGCGCGCGCGATCCGATCCCGATCGTCTACGAGCCGCCCGCTGCCTCGGCGCAGCTCAAGTCCGCCATCCTGCTGGCCGGCCTCGCGGCGCCGGGCGAGACCGTGGTGATCGAAGCCGAGGCGACGCGCGATCATACCGAGCGCATGCTGCGGCACTTCGGGGCCGATATCGCCGTCGAGCCGCATGGCGCGCACGGCCGCCGCATCACCCTGAAGGGCCAGCCGGAGTTGGTGCCAAGCCCCGTGACGGTGCCGGCCGATCCGTCGTCCGCCGCGTTCCCGCTCGTCGCCGCGCTGATCGTTCCCGGTTCCGAGATCGTCCTTGAAGGCGTGATGACGAATGTGACGCGCACCGGCCTGTTCAAGACGCTGCGCGAGATGGGCGCGCGCATCGAGGACCAGAACCCGCGCGTCGAAGGCGGCGAAGATGTCGCCGACCTGCTGGTTCGCGCATCGGCGCTGAAGGGTGTCGAGGTCCCGCCCGAGCGCGCGCCGTTCATGATCGACGAATATCTGGTGCTCGGCGTCGCGGCGGCTTACGCCGAGGGCACCACCCGGATGCGCGGGTTGAAGGAATTACGCGTGAAGGAATCCGATCGCCTTGCCGCGACCGCCGCGATGCTGCGGATCAACGGCGTCGACGTCGAGATCGAAGGCGACGACCTGATCGTGCACGGCAAGGGCCGCGTGGCGGGCGGCGGGCTGGTTGCGACCCACATGGATCATCGCATCGCGATGTCGGCGCTGGTGATGGGCCTCGCGAGCGACAAGCCCGTGCAGGTCGACGATACGGCGTTCATCGCCACGAGCTTCCCGGGTTTTGTCGAGATGATGCGGCGTATGGGTGGGGATTTGAGCTGAGGGCATCCCATGGCGGCGAGCTTCGACCGGGACCAATTGCTCGACGCGCTCGATGAGGTCGGGCGTGCTGCGGTCGCCGCGAAGACCCGGCTGGATATCGCGGTGTACGGCGGTTCGGCCTTGATGCTGGCCAGTAATTTCCGTTTCGCGACTGAGGACCTGGACGTCGCTGAAATCGAAAAGCCGTGGCCTGAGTGGCTCTTGCGAGCGGTGGCCGACATCGCCGCGCGGAACGGCTGGTCCGAAAGTTGGCTCAACGATGCGGTTACATTTCATCTCAGTCCGCTGGCCAGACCAGAACGAGACCTCGTTCCGTTCGGGACGTTTCCGCGTCTGAGCAGCGATGTCGGGCTTTCGATTTGCATTCCCACCGCGCGCTACATGTTGGCACTCAAACTAAAGGCGCTGCGCGTTTCGGAAACCAGAGGGGCGGACGACATTTCTGACGTGGCCAACCTGCTCGCCACGCTTGGCATCGAAGAAATCGAGCCCGCTATCGACGTTTTGGGAGAGTTCTTCCCGAAAACCGCTCAGGATGCCGACAAGCAGCGCTTTGTGTTAAAACGCATTCTGTCGAAGGGAATGTCCGGTAATGCGCCCCGCTACCCTGGCAAACGCGATTGAAAGAGTTATTGCGGGCGAACCGCAGGAATTCGCCTTGCCCGAGTTTCTTGACACATTCTACCTGGCCCGCACTGCCGAGGCACAACTTGCAACATTGGTGGAGCGTCCGCCGGCGTCCGGTGATATACGCCTCGACGCTTTTGTTGGTGCGGCGGCGGAGTATCTGGCCAGACAGTACCAGTTGGCATCGATTCCCGATTGGGTGTTTGAGCCCGAGCGATTTCTCGACCACGCATGGCACGTGTCGCAGCTCGATGATCCCGCAATGCGCGAATACCTGACCTTCGCCAGCCCCGCCGAATTCCGTTCGCGCAACATCTTCACAGAGGAGCGGCCGCTGCGCCGCGCCCGCCAGAGGGTCGCTTGACCGCGCTCGCCGCTGTCTGTTCAAACCTCGCATGATCATCGCGATCGATGGACCGGCCGCTTCCGGCAAGGGCACGCTCGGCAAGCGGCTCGCCAGCGCATTTCGGGCTGCGCCATCTCGACACGGGCTTGCTTTATCGCGCGGTCGCCAAGGCGTTGCTGGATGCCGGGCACCCGCTGGATGACCGCGAGCACGCCGTCGCGGCCGCGAAAGCGCTCGATCCCGACGAAATTCGACGAGACAGGCGCTGAAAGGTCACGCGATCGGCGAAGCCGCCTCGATCGTCTCGGCAATCCCGGAGGTGCGCGAGGCGCTGCTCGCGTTCCAGCGCGATTTCGCCGCCCAGGCGCCAGGTGCGGTGCTCGACGGGCGCGACATCGGGACCGTGATTTGCCCTGACGCCGATGTGAAAATCTTCGTCATCGCGGCGCCCGAGGAGCGCGCGCGCCGCCGCGCCGCCGAACTCAGGGCCGCCGGTCAGCCCGCCGACGAGGCCGCGATCCTCGCCGATATTCTGCGCCGCGACGAGCGCGACCGCTCTCGTGCGGTTGCGCCGCTCAAGCCCGCGCCCGACGCGCGCGAACTCGACACGACACGTCTCAATGTGGACGCCGCTGTCGCCGCCGCCATCGCGATGGTGGAGAAAAACCGCGTGCGCTGAACCTCACTTGATCAGCGCAATGACCTTCTTCCATTTCTCCTGTTCCTCGGCGATGCGCTTCTCCAGCGCTTGCGGGCTCTCGATGATCGGCGTGAAGCCCGCGACTTCCATGCGCTTGCGGATGTCGGAATCGGAGAGCACAGCGTTGATCTCGCGGTTGAGTTTCTCGACGATTGGCTGCGGCAGTCCCGCCGGCCCATTGATGTAGTTGATCAGAGTTAGGTCGAAACCGGGCAGCGTGTCGGCGATCGGCGGCAGATCGGGTAGCGTCGGGTTGCGCTCGATGGTGGCGACCGCGAGCCCGCGCACGCCGCCGGACTGGATGTGCGGCAATTGCACAACGATGGTGTCGAGCGACATCTGGACGTTACCGGCGAGCAGGTCCTGCAGGG
Organism: uncultured Alphaproteobacteria bacterium; assembly: GCA_963800695.1. Lineage (GTDB taxonomy): Bacteria > Pseudomonadota > Alphaproteobacteria > Rhizobiales > Xanthobacteraceae > PALSA-894. Next base: position 76,588 of record CAWDCA010000007.1, read on the forward strand.
CGGGCGCGGACCCGCGATACGGCACATGCACGATCTCGATGCCCGCCATGCTCTTGAACAGTTCGCCCGACAGATGCTGGCTCGATCCAACGCCGGCGCTCGAGAAGTTGATCTTGCCGGGGTTCTGCTTGGCGTAGGCGATCAGCTCGGCAACCGATTTCACCGGCAGGCTCGGCGTCACCACCAGCACGTTGACCGCTGTCAGCACGGTCGCGACGGCGGTGAAATCCTTGAATGCGTCGTAGGGCAGCTTCGGCATCAGGAACGGGTTGGTGATCTGCGGCCCCGGCGTGGTCCACAAAAGCGTGTAGCCGTCGGGCGCAGCTTTCGCGACCACGTCGGCACCGATGGTGGCGCCCGCGCCCGGCTTGTTCTCGATCACGATCGGCTGGCCGAGGCGTTTCGACAGCGGGTCGGCAAGGACGCGCGCCATCAGGTCGGCGGCGCCGCCGGGCGCGAACGGCACCACAAGCTTGATCGGGCTTGCCGGCCAGGTTTGCGCCTGCGCGCCGCCCGCTGCGAGCGCCAGAAATGCCGCCAGAGCCGCAATTGCGGATCGTCCCATCGCCGTCCTCCCGTGTTTTGCCGGCAGTCTAGGCCAGATCGCCGGCTTTCGGCCAACCGGCGTTGCGGCAAACCCTTGTGCGATCGGAGCCGTTTGGCTATATCCGCAGCGTTCCAGGCCGCCGTCGACATTTGTCGAGGCCGCCCGGGCGGGCCGGAGGCGCGGATGACCGCACCTTCGTTATTGGAGGAAGCGCCCGTCCGGTCCGTCTCTTTCGCGGTGCGCCAGACGTTCATCATCGCTTCGATCGTTCGGGATCGTGCCGGCCCGCCGTTTGGCGGTAGCCGCAGGCCACTTCAGGCTTGCGGCCTCGAATAATTGAAGCGCCCTTGTTCAAACCGCCGGCACGCTAAGGAGAACTCAATGGCCACCGCTACCGCAACTTCATCTCCCCCCGCGTCTTCACGCGAAGATTTTGCCGCGATGCTCGAGGAGTCCTTCACGCAGGGCAGCCTGCAGGAAGGCACTGTCGTTAAAGGCATTGTCGTCGGCATCGAAAAGGATATGGCCGTCATCGACGTCGGCGCCAAGACCGAAGGCCGCGTCGCGGTGCGCGAGTTCACCGGGCCCGGACGCGGCACCGAACTGAAAGTCGGCGACGAGGTCGAGGTTTACCTTGAGCGCATCGAAAACGCGCTCGGCGACGCCGTGCTCTCGCGCGACAAGGCGCGCCGCGAGGAAAGCTGGGGCAAGCTCGAAAAGGCGTTCCAGGGCAACGAGAAGGTCACCGGCGTCATCTTCAATCAGGTCAAGGGCGGATTCACGGTCGATCTCGACGGTGCGGTCGCGTTCCTGCCGCGCAGTCAGGTCGACATCCGGCCGATCCGCGACGTGACGCCGCTGATGAACGTGCCGCAGCCGTTCCAGATCCTGAAAATGGATCGCCGCCGCGGCAACATCGTGGTGTCGCGCCGCACGGTTCTCGAAGAGACCCGCGCCGAGCAGCGTCAGGAGCTGGTGCAGAACCTCGAAGAGGGCCAGGTCATCGACGGCGTGGTGAAGAACATCACCGACTACGGCGCGTTCGTGGACCTCGGCGGCATCGACGGCCTGCTGCACGTCACCGACATCGCGTGGCGCCGGGTCAATCACCCGACCGAGGTGCTCAACATCGGCCAGCAGGTGAAGGTCAAGATCATCAAGATCAACCACGAGACCCACCGCATCTCGCTCGGCATGAAGCAGCTGCTCGACGATCCGTGGCAGGGCATCGAGGCCAAGTTCCCGATGGCTGCCAAGCTCAAGGGCCGCGTCACCAACATCACCGACTACGGCGCCTTCGTGGAGCTGGAGCCCGGCATCGAGGGACTGATCCACGTCTCCGAAATGTCGTGGACCAAGAAGAACGTTCACCCCGGCAAGATCGTCTCCACCTCGCAGGAAGTCGAAGTGCAGGTGCTCGAAGTCGATCCGGTCAAGCGCCGCATCTCGCTCGGCCTGAAGCAGACCATGCGCAATCCGTGGGAGCTGTTCGTCGAGAAATATCCGCCCGGCACCGAGGTCGAAGGCGAGGTCAAGAACAAGACCGAGTTCGGCCTGTTCCTCGGCCTCGACGGCGACGTGGACGGCATGGTCCACCTCTCCGATCTCGACTGGAAGCGCCCCGGCGAGCAGGTGATCGAGGAATACAAGAAGGGCGACAAGGTGAAGGCGCAGGTTCTCGACGTCGATGTCGAGAAGGAGCGCATCTCGCTCGGCGTCAAGCAGCTCGAGGCCGATCCGTTCGCCGAAGAGGGCGACCTCAAGCGCAACGCGGTCGTCACCTGCGAAGTGACCGAGGTGAAGGAGAACGGCATCGACGTGAAGATCGTCGGCACCGAGTTCACCGCCTTCATCAAGCGCAACGACCTCGCACGCGACCGCTCCGAGCAGCGGGCCGAGCGTTTCGCGGTCGGCCAGAAGGTCGATGCCCGCGTGACGCAGTTCGACAAGAAGGCGCGCAAGGTCGGCGTTTCGATCAAGGCGCTGGAAGTCGCCGAAGAGAAGGAGGCGATCGCCCAATTTGGCTCGTCCGACTCTGGAGCCACGCTCGGCGATATCCTCGGCACCGCGCTCAGGAAGCGCGGTGAGGAAGCGGAGAAAGAGTAAGAAGTAGCGTGTTCCCCGGGCGCGCTCTTTCCCTCTCCCCGTGAAACGGGGAGAGGGTGCATAGCGAAGGCCTTTGGCCTTCGCGTCAACGAAAAGGACGCCCGGCGAGAATTGCCGGGCTATGGTGTAACGAGGGCGGGTGAGGGGCCCGCGCCTTGTCATTCGGAAGCCCCTCACCCGGCTCGCAGCTTCACTGCTCGCCACCCTCTCCCCGCTTGCGCGGGGCGAGGGGAAGCAAGAAAGAACGCATTCGCCACAATTGCGGCGCGTTTCGGCGCGCCATTGACCGTGACAAGGCTTAGGCGCATCTGTTCGCCCAATCGTTGCGGAGACCATCCATGTCGCTCGATGCTGATCTGATCGTCGATCGCCGCCGCATGCGGCGCAAGCTCACGTTCTGGCGTGTGATTGCGGTGCTGGTCGCCATCGCGGCTGTCGTGACGCTTGCCGCCACGCTCCGGCGCGGCGAGGTTCTCACCGCCGGCGGCGACTACATCGCCCGGATAAAGATCACCGGCCTGATCCGCAACGATCAGGATCGCGTCGATTCCCTTGAGAGGCTCGCCAAGTCGAGCGCCAAGGCCGTCATCGTGCATATCGACTCGCCGGGCGGCACCACGGCCGGCTCGGAGCAGCTGCACAACTCGCTGCGCCAGGTTGCGGCCGCAAAGCCGCTCGTCGTCGTGATCGATGGGCTCGCGGCCTCGGGCGGCTATATCGCCGCCATGAGCGCGGACCACATCGTGGCGCAGGGCACATCGCTCGTCGGCTCGATCGGCGTGCTGTTCCAGTACCCCAACGTCAGCGAGCTTCTGAAGACCATCGGCGTCAGCGTCGAAGACGATCAAGTCGTCGCCGCTCAAGGCCGCGCCAAGCGGCTACGAGCCGACCAGTCCGGAGGCACGCGCCGCAATCGAGGCGCTGGTGAAGGACTCATACGGCTGGTTCCGCGGCATGGTGCGCGACCGCCGCAAGCTCGACGATGCCACGCTGGAGCGGGTCGCCGATGGCCGCGTGTTCACCGGCCGCCAGGGCATCGAGCTCAAGCTGGTGGACCAACTCGGCAACGAGAAGACCGCGGTCGACTGGCTCGCCAAGGAAAAGGGCCTCAAGGCCGACACGCCGGTGCGCGACTGGCAGCTCAAATCGCGCTTCAGCGACCTCACGATGCTGCATCTCGCCACCACGGTGGTGCTCGATGCGGCGGGCCTCGGCTCGTTTGCGCGGCGCATCGAGACGTGGGGCTCCATCCAGGCGGTCGAGCGGCTCAATCTTGACGGTCTGTTGGCGCTTTGGCACCCTCCGCTTTCCAACTGAGCGGGCTCTCGCCCGCCGGGGCATTTTTAGGGAAAGCGCCATGACCGTCGCGAGGGCGAACGCGAACGAGCTTGATCAGAGGGCGGCGGGGTCGATGATCAAGTCCGAGCTCGTTCAGCGCATTGCCGGGCAGAATCCGCACCTCTACCAGCGCGACATCGAGAACATCGTGAATGCGGTGCTGGGCGAGATCACCGCCGCGCTCGCGCGCGGCGATCGCGTCGAGCTGCGCGGCTTCGGCGCGTTCTCGGTGAAACATCGCCCCGCGCGCACCGGGCGCAATCCGCGCACCGGCGCGCATGTGTCGGTCGATCAGAAGTCCGTGCCGTTCTTCAAGACCGGCAAGGAAATGCGCGAGCGGCTCAACAAGTAGCAAACGCTCGCTCGTCGCTTGACGCCCGCCACAGGCGCGCCCATGTGGTGATCGCACGCGCGTGCCGACCGCTCTGGCCGGTGTCTCCACGAATTCAAGGAAATCTCCATGGCTCTCACGATGTCCGGCGTCGGCGTTGCGTCGTTCCTGACCACGCTCGGCGCGCTTTCGAAAATTCTCGACAAGGCGGCCGCGCATTGCGCCGCAAAGAAGATCGATCAGGCGGTGCTGTTGCAGACGCGGCTCACGCCCGACATGCTTCCGTTCGTGAAGCAGGTGCAGCTCACCTGCGATTTCGCCAAGAACACGCTCGGGCGCCTCACCGGCGAGCCGCCGAAATTTCCCGACGATGAAAAGACCATCGACGAACTCAAGGCGCGCATCGCCAAGACAGTCGACTACGTGAACAGCTTCAAGGCCGGAGCAAATCGACGCGACGGAAGACAAGGACGTCACGTTCCCGATCGGCCCGCAGCAGACCATGACGCTCAAGGGCGCGCCGTACCTGGTCGGCTTCGCGCTGCCGAACTTCTATTTCCACGCCACCACCGCCTACGACATCCTGCGCCAGTGCGGCGTCGAGATCGGCAAGCGGGATTTCCTCGGAAGGGCGTGAGGCGGTAAGATCAGGCGTATCAGCGCCGGGTATCACTCATGACCTACGAAACCATCATCGTCGAAACCAAGGGCAAGGTCGGCATCGTCCGCCTCAACCGGCCGGCCGCGCTCAACGCGCTCAACGCCAGGGTCAACGAGGAGATGACCGCCGCGCTCGACGCGTTCGAGGCCGATGCGAACATCGCCTGCGTGATTCTCACCGGCAGCGAGAAGGCCTTCGCGGCCGGCGCCGACATCAAGGAGATGGTCGGCAAGTCGCACATGGACGCCTTCATGGGCGACTTCGCCGCCGACTGGGACCGCGTCGCGCGCATGCGCAAGCCGGTGATCGCGGCGGTCGCGGGCTTCGCGCTCGGCGGCGGCTGCGAGCTTGCGATGCAGTGCGACTTCATCATCGCGGCCGACAACGCGAAGTTCGGCCAGCCCGAGATCAAGCTCGGCGTCATTCCGGGCATCGGCGGCACGCAGCGTTTGACCCGCGCGGTCGGCAAGGCGAAGGCGATGGACATGAACCTGACCGGCCGCATGATGGACGCGGCCGAGGCCGAGCGCTCCGGGCTGGTGTCGCGCGTCGTCCCGCTCGCAAGCCTGATGGACGAGGCCATGAAGGCCGCCGAGACCATCGCCGGCATGTCGCTCGTCGCGCTGATGACCGCGAAGGAAGCCGTCAACCGCGCATTCGAGACCACGCTCGCCGAAGGCATCCGCTTCGAGCGCCGCACCTTCCACGCGCTGTTCGCCACGCACGATCAGAAGGAAGGCATGGCGGCGTTCGTCGAGAAACGGCCGCCGAAGTTTGAAAATCGATGACGCCCTCATCCTGAGGAGCGAGCGCAGCGAGCGTCTCGAAGGATGGCAACAAACGCCGGAGCCTGCGGCCATCCTTCGAGACGCGTCCTTCGGACGCTCCTCAGGATAAGGAGTTGTGTGTGGTGCGCGCCGTTATTTCCTGACGCAAATCACCCGCACCACCGAAGCCTTCGCGGCTTCGACGCCCGTTGCGCCCGCTGCCGGCGCTACGTTCTGCGCCTCGAGGAAACCGCGGATCGCCGCGGCCGGCGTGAGGACGGCGCTCACGGCAGGCGAAGGCGCGGGGCCGGCGACGAGCGGCAGCTTCAGCGTGGCGATCCCGGCGAGCCGCCCTTGCGCATCGAGCGCCGCCGCGCCATCGAAACCGAGCCCCGGCGCGGGATCGAGCGCGAGCGTGTCGGTGACGCGCGCCTTCGCGGCACTGACCGCAGCGCCGCCGCCCTGCGCCTGCGGATCGGCGACGCCGAGCAGCGTCACATCGCCCTTGAGGTTTTCGCCCGCGAGCGCGACCGCTTTGAGGTCCGCGCCATGCACGCGCAGCAGCGCAAGGCCGCTCGCCTTGTCCTCGGCGGCGCGATCCGCCCCGCCGACGCCCGCAACCGTGATCACGTAACAGCCGTCCAGCGCCTCGCGGCTTGTCAGGATATGGCCGGGGCCGACCGCGACACCGCTCGCATACTCGACCTTGCGGCGCGGCGGCGGCATCGTGCCGGCGCCGGGGAACGCCGTATAGGCGCTCGACATTGCCACCACCACCGGGTCCATGATCCCGGCCATCGCCTGATCGTAGAGCACCGTGAAGCCGCGCACCTCCTCGCCGCGCAATTGCGCCCGCACGTAAAACTTCTTCAGGTTCTGCAGCCCCGAGATGACGAAGAAGTCGCCCCGAAGCAGGCTGTAGTCGGCCTTGCGTCCCGCGGGCTCTTTCTTCATCCGCTCGAACACGGCCGGCAACGTCGTGCCGGGCGCCACGATGCGGAACGTCTCGGCCGAGTATTCTCCGCGCGCCGAGCTCCATTTGCCGATGCCGCCGCTGAAATGCGTGTTCGGCATCAGCTTGGTCGGAATGCCGATGCGCGCGCCGCTCATCAGGTCGTCGACCATGCGCCAGCCGACCGCGTCCTGCTTCGGCTTGGCGGCGGCGGTGAGCGCGGCGCGCTCCGGCTGGTTGAGGACGCCGGTTTCCTTACCCCCATTGCGCTTCTGGAACGCTTTCACGGCGGCGATCGAGCGCTCGCTGAACTCGCCGTTGATCAGGCCGTTGTAATCGCCGGTCCAGGCGAGGTCGTTCTGGATCGAAAGCCGGCCGGCGAGCGGGATCGCCGCGTAGGATGCCACAACCGCGTCGGTCGCGGCTTTCTTTCGCTCTTCTTCTCGTTCTTTTTCTCGTTTTTGGCGGCTTTCGCGGGCGCGGCCTGCTTGGTCTTGGCCGCTTCCGCCTTGGGCGCTGCCTGCTTGGCGGGCTCCGCCACGGCGAAGCTCACGGCGGCTAGGGACCACAGAACCGCGCCGGCAAGCCTCATCACGGACCTCGTGCTATGACGGGCGCGAGCGATCAGCAAAAGTGGATACCGGTTTTGCGTCCGATCGCTCGCAAACTACAAACGAGAGCCTAGCGGATCGGAAACGCGGTGCAACTGTGCTGAGCCCGGACGAACTGGAACGTTATGCGCGCCATATCGTGCTGCGCGAGGTCGGCGGACCCGGACAGGCGGCGCTCAGGCGCGCGCGCGTGCTGGCGGTCGGCGCGGGCGGGCTCGGCGCCCCGGTGCTGATGTATCTGGCGGCGGCGGGCGTCGGCACGCTCGGCGTGATCGACGACGATACGGTGTCGCTGTCGAACCTCCAGCGCCAGATCATCCACGCCACGCCGGATATCGGCGTGCCGAAGGTCGAGAGCGCGGCGGCCGAAATCGCGCGCCTCAATCCGAACGTCAAGGTCGAGACGCACAACACGCGGCTGACCGCCGCGAACGCCCTGGAGATTATCTCGCGCTACGATCTGGTGGCCGACGGCTCGGATAATTTTGCAACGCGCTATCTGGTTTCGGATGCGTGTTACTTCGGCAGGAAGCCACTGGTGACCGCAACAGTCGGCACCTTCGACGGCACGCTCACCACCATCCGGGCGCACGAGCGCGGCGCTGACGGCAAGCCCAATCCGACCTACCGCTGCCTGTTTCCCGAGGCGCCGCCTGCCGGAACGGTGCCGGCCTGCGCGGAGGCTGGAATTCTCGGCGCGCTCACCGGCGTGCTCGGCTCGATGATGGCGCTGGAAGTCATGCGCGAGATCGTGGGTTTCGGCCAAGGCCTGGTCGGGCGCCTGCTGATGGTCGATGCGCGCGACATGCGCTTCGAAACGCTCAAGTACGCGTGGGACGCGGGAAATCCGCTGTCAGGCGAGATGCCGACGATCCGGGATTTGTCGGGGCATATCTCGTCCTCATCCTGAGGAGCGTCCGAAGGACGCGTCTCGAAGGATTGCGGCATGCGCCGGAGTTCGTGGCCATCCTTCGAGGCTCGCTTCGCTCGCGCCTCAGGATGAGGAGACGTACTTGCTCCACACCGCGACCGTCGCGGCGCCCTTCACGACCGACCATTTGTTCTTGTCGACATTGACGATCGTGTAGCAGTTCGCCGCGCTGCCTTTCCAGGTGGTGCAGAAACCGTCCTTCGAGAGCTTCCAGGTGCCTTCGCCCTTCGCGCCCGCCTTGTCCTGCGGTTCGCGCGTGACCTTCCCGTCCCCCGAAAACATCATTTTGAACTTGGTGCCGGACGTGGTCGCAGCCGTGAACGTCTTGCCGTCGAAGAATTCGGTTTGAATCTCCTTCGGAGTGAGCTTGCTCGCCGCCAACGCGACGCCGACGATGAGAGCGGCGACCGCGACACCCGCAAGCGCTGCACGCATGCAATCCTCCCGAGGAGTGATTCCCAAGCCGATGATACGACAAGTTGAGGTTTGCGCGAGGCCCGAGCCAAAAAGACGCGGCTACTTGTCGCTCTCGCACGGCCCGAGACAGAAGCCGACCCCGTCGCTGTTGCGGAAATGGCTGCGGTCGACCCGCTCGTAGGTCACGCAGCGGCGCTTGTCGGCGGGGTCGTGCTGGTTGCGGCGGCAGATCTGCCCGCCGCTCGCCTCCCACAGGCCGTAAACCACGAGGCCCGCGCCGGCGAGGATCGCGGTCCCGTCCGGCAGGTGCACGGTGCACAGCGCCTTGCCGGCAAGCGGGCCTGTTTCCGGCGTCCCGCACAGCGGCACGCCGACCAGCTCGCGGCGGAATTCATCGACCGTCATGGCTTGCGCGGCGGCCGGCGCAATCGACGCGGCCGACGCCGCGAGCACAAGACCGACCAGGGAGAAACGAGCCGCATGCATGGAAACGTCCAGCTCCGATCACAGCATTGAGGGAAGGACCGTGTCACTCACAACATCGATGGTAGCACACGGTCCGGCGGTCTGTGGCCATCCATAAAGGTCCGGATGTTGATGATCACCTTGTCGCCCATGTCGATGCGGCCCTCGATGGTGGCCGAACCCATGTGCGGCAGGATCACCACCTTGCCGTTCCGCGCGAGCTTCACGAGCTTCGGGTTGACCGCCGGCTCGTGCTCGAACACGTCGAGGCCCGCGCCCGCGATCTCGCCCGCCTCGATCATGCGGGTGAGGGCGTTCTCGTCGATAACCTCGCCGCGCGCCGTGTTGACGACGTAGGCCTCGGGCCGGATCAGCTTGAGCCGGCGCGCCGAGAGCAGGTGATAGGTCGCCGGCGTATGCGGGCAGTTGACCGAGACGATGTCCATGCGGGCGAGCATCTGGTCGAGGCTCTCCCAGTAGGTCGCCTCGAGTTCTTCCTCGATCTGCGGCGCGACCTTCTTGCGGTTGTGGTAGTGGATCTGCAGGCCGAACGCGCGCGCGCGGCGCGCAACCGCCTGGCCGATCCGCCCCATGCCGATGATGCCGAGCCGCTTGCCCCAGATGCGGTGGCCGAGCATCCAGGTCGGCGTCCATCCGCCCCACTCCGCATCGCCGGTGAGCACGGCCGAGCCCTCGGCGAGCCTGCGCGGCACCGCGAGGATCAGCGCCATGGTCATGTCGGCGGTGTCCTCGGTCAGCACGCCCGGCGTATTGGTCACCGTGATGCCCCGTTGCAGGGCGGTCGCCACATCGATGTTGTCGACGCCGTTGCCGAAATTCGCGATCAGCCGCAGCTTTTCGCCCGACTGGCCGAGCAGCGCTGAATCGATCCGGTCGGTGACCGTCGGCACCAGCACGTCGGCAACCTTCACGGCCTCGGCGAGTTCCGCCTGGCTCATCGGCCTGTCGTCGAGATTGAGCTGGGTGTCGAACAATTCGCGCATCCGCGTTTCCACGGTGTCCGGCAGCTTGCGCGTGACGACGACCAGCGGCTTTTTGCCTTTTGCCATTTCCCCGCCTTTCGGCGCTCCGCCTGGCCCGCCCAGTGGGGTGGGCGGGATTTGTTCAGGGCTCCTTAACCGCGCCAGCCGAAACTCCGGTGCTTCCGGTGAGGCGCGAAACCCGATCCCTCTCTAACAGATGGTCCGGGTCAAGACAAAGCCGCAACGGCTGCGCGGTCGGCGCTCCTTGCGAGCGTTGAAATTGCCGGAGTGACGGGTGTTCTCGGGACGTCGGGGCAGGCACGAGCGATGATCGCAAGCATGTGGTTACGGACTGCTGTCGGGATGATGCTGGCGATTTCCGCCGGTGCTGCCGTTGCGGCCGAGCAGCCTGGAAACGGAACGGGAAGCGGATTACCGGTCCCGCGATTCGTCAGCCTGAAATCCGACAAGGTGAACGTGCGCGCCGGCCCCACCAAGGATCACGACGTCGCGTGGGTCTATAACCGCGCGGCGCTCCCCGTCGAGGTGACAGCCGAATTCGAGAACTGGCGCCGCATCCGCGATTGGGAAGGCGCGGAAGGCTGGGTCTACCACTCGCTGCTTTCGGGCCGCCGCACCGCGCTCGTCTCGCCGCAATCCAAGGGCAAGGAACTGCTCGAACTGCGCGACAAACCTGATACCGCGAGCAGCATCAACGCGAAGCTCCAGCACGGCGTGCTGGCGACCGTAAAACGCTGCAAGGACGGCTGGTGCCGTCTTGCGGGCGAGGGGTTCGACGGCTGGATCGAGCAGGCGCGCCTGTGGGGCGTCTACCCGGGCGAAAAAGTCGAATAGGCTCCGGTTATTGGGCCGAGCCTCTGCCCATGGTAGCTTGCGTGCCGAAGGGCACTGCGGACCGCACCGATGGCTCACGAACGCATCGAGATCAACCCGGAAATCATGGGCGGAAAGCCCGTCGTCCGCGGCACGCGAATCCCGGTCGAGCTTGTTTTGCGCAAGCTTGGCGCGGGGTTGTCGAGCGAGGAGATCCTGGCCGATCACCCGCGACTAACGTCTGACGATATTCGAGCCGCGCAGGCCTTCGCGGCAGACTATCTGGCCGACGAGGCACTCATTTACGATTAGGCAAGGTTTCATGCGTTGGCTGTGCGACGAATGCGTCGACGCCGCCGTCGTGGCCGGCCTGCGTCAGAACAATCATGATGTCGTCTATGCGGCCGAGAGCGCCCCAAGCATTCGCGACATCGAAATCATTGAACTTGCTGTGCAGGAGAACAGGCTCATTCTGACCGAGGACAAGGATTTCGGCGAACTTGTTTTCCGCCGGAGCCGACGCGTTCCAGGCCTTGTACTTGTGCGGATCGAAAGCGGAAGGCGACAACTCAAATGGCCGCGTCTTGAAACAGCAATTGCTGCGGTCGGGAATAATCTGATGGGGAACTACACAGTCATCGAAGAGACGCGGTTGCGTTCGCGTCCCCTCGTCACGGTCGGCGGCTAGTGTGAGGGCGCCTCAGCCCGTCTTGCGCAGCCGCACCACGACGTCGACGCGCGCGACCTCGTAGCCTTGCGGTGCGTGCGGCAACCTGTCGAGCATCACTTCGGCGTTCGGAATGTCGACCAGCGCGTTCTCGCCTTCGACGAAGAAGTGATGGTGGTCCGACACATTCGTGTCGAAGTAGGTCTTGGAGCCATCGACCGCGACCTGGCGCAGCAGACCGACGTCGGTGAACTGGTGCAGCGCGTTGTAGACCGTCGCGAGCGACACCGGCACCTTCGCCTTGGTGGCTTCCTCGTAGAGCATCTCGGCGGTGAGATGGCGGTCGCCCTTGGCGAACAGGATCCAGCCGAGCGCCATGCGCTGGCGCGTGGGGCGCAAGCCGACCTGACGCAACATCGCCTTCACGTCGTGCCATGGGCATCCCGTGAGTTCGGCGCGCGCCCGCGCGCTCGCGCTGTCGGCGGCAAGCGCATGCGGGTCGGAAAATACGGTCGTTCGCACGGGAGTCATGAATACTGTTCCTTGCCCCTGGCTGGCGGCTCGGGGCCAAGATGACGCAACGGTTTGTCGCGCCAGATGATAGGCAACGCTGGCACCAGATGCAACTCTCTCGCAACATGATCTCGCGTGCGCCAGACGCAGGGCTGCGGCAAAAACGGCGAGGTTGCGCTGCCGCTGCCACGCCCCTGTCCGGTGGCTTTGCCCGAATAGACCCTTATGATAGTTAATTCGCCGCGCCTGAAGGGAATTCAATGGAAAATCGCCGTTCAAGCTTCGAATACGAGGATCTGCTGGCCTGCGGCCGGGGGAACTGTTTCGCGAAGGGCCGCAACTGCCGTTGCCTCCCATGCTGATGTTCGACCGCATCTCGGAGATCGCGGAAGCCGGCGGCGAATACGGCAAGGGGCTGATGCGGGCCGTGCTGAACGTGAAACCCGACCTCTGGTTCTTCCCCTGTCATTTCAAGGGCGATCCGGTGATGCCCGGCTGCCTCGGACTCGATGCGCTGTGGCAGATGGTCGGCTTCTTCCTCGGCTGGGCCGGCTCGTCCGGCCGCGGCCGGGCGATCGGCGTTGGCGAGGTGAAGCTGGCCGGCCAAATCCGCCCCGACATGAAGGAAGTCGTCTACGGCATCGACATCAAGCGGGTGATGCGGTCCAAGCTCGTGCTCGGCATCGCGGACGGCTGGCTCAAGGCGGATGGCGAGCTGGTCTACCAGGCGAGCGACCTCAAGGTCGCGTTGTTCAAGGATCCCGCACCCGCGTCGGCCGGGGCCTGACAAGCGGGCAGCGCAACCCCACATGATTGCGACGCGCCAAACCGTTGCGCGCAGGAAATGCGGATGAGGACAGCATGAGACGGGTCGTCGTCACCGGGATGGGCATCGTCTCGTCGATCGGCAACACCACCCAGGAAGTCCTGGCGAATCTGCGCGAGGCCAAGTCCGGCATTTCGCGCGCCGACAAATACGCCGAGCTCGGCTTCCGCTGCCAGGTGCACGGCGCGCCCTCGCTCGATCCGTCCGAGGTGGTCGACCGCCGCGCCATGCGCTTCCTCGGCGGGGGCGCTGCCTGGAATCACGTCGCCATGGAGCAGGCGATCCGCGACGCCGGCATCGAGGAGAGCGACGTCTCGAACGAGCGCACCGGCATCATCATGGGTTCGGGCGGCCCTTCGACCCGCACGGTGGTGGAATCCGCCGACATCACGCGGTCCAAGGGACCGAAGCGCGTCGGCCCGTTCGCGGTGCCCAAGGCGATGTCCTCGACCGCCTCGGCGACGCTCGCCACCTGGTTCAAGATCAAAGGCGTGAACTATTCGATCGCCTCGGCTTGCGCGACCTCGAACCATTGCATCGGCAATGCGGCCGAAATGATCCAGTGGGGCAAGCAGGACTTGATGTTCGCGGGCGGCTGCGAGGAACTCGACTGGACCATGTCGGTGCTGTTCGACGCCATGGGGGCGATGTCGTCGGGCTTCAACCAGACACCCGACAAGGCCTCGCGCGCCTACGACAAGGATCGCGACGGCTTCGTCATCGCGGGCGGCGCCGGCGTGCTGGTGCTTGAAGAGCTGGAACACGCCAAGGCCCGCGGCGCGAAAATTTATGCCGAGCTTGCCGGCTACGGCGCGACCTCGGACGGCCACGACATGGTCGCGCCCTCGGGCGAAGGCGCGGCGCGCTGCATGCGTCAGGCGCTGGCCGACGTGAAGCTGCCGGTCGACTACATCAATCCGCATGCGACTTCCACGCCGGTCGGCGACATCAAGGAAATCGAGGCGATCCGCGCGGTGTTCGGCGACAAAATCCCGCCGATCTCGGCGACCAAGTCGCTGACCGGGCATTCGCTCGGCGCGGCGGGCGTGCAGGAAGCGATCTACTCGCTGCTGATGATGCAGAACGGCTTCATCTGCGAGAGCGCCAACATCGAGAACCTCGATCCGGCTTTTGCCGACATCCCGATCGTGCGCGAGCGCCGCGACAACGCGCAACTCAACTGCGTGCTGTCGAATTCCTTCGGCTTCGGCGGCACCAACGCCTCCATCGTGTTCAAGCGGCTGGATGCGTGACACGAAATGCTGTTCATGGTGATCGAACGGTTTCGCGATCGCGACGCCAAGGCGGTCTACCGCCGCTTTCGCGATTCCGGCCGCATGATGCCGGACGGCCTCACATACGTCGGCAGCTGGATCGAGGCGAATTTCGACCGCTGCTTCCAGCTCATGGAATGCGACGACGCGCGCCTGTTGCAGGAGTGGATCCTGAACTGGGGCGACCTCGTGGAATTCGAGATCGTGCCCGTTGTGTCCTCCGACCAGACACGCGCTGCCGTTCAACCTCATTTGTAGAGAGCGCCATGACCGCCCTGATGCAAGGCAAGCGCGGGCTGATCATGGGGGTCGCCAACGATCACTCGATCGCCTGGGGGATCGCGAAGGCCCTCGCGGCGCATGGCGCCGAGCCTCGCGTTCACCTATCAGGGCGAGGCGCTCGGCAAGCGCGTCAGGCCGCTCGCGGAACAGCTCGGGTCGACATTCGTGTTGCCGTGCGACGTGGAGGACATCGCGACGGTCGACGCGGTGTTTTCCGAGATCGAGAAGCAATGGGGCGGAATGGACTTCTTCGTCCACGCCATCGGCTTTTCGGACAAGAACGAACTCAAGGGCCTCTACGCCAACACTTCGCGCGAAAACTTCAGCCGCACGATGGTGATCTCGTGCTTCTCGTTTACCGAAGCCGCCAAGCGCGCCGCGCGGCTGATGCGCAACGGCGGCGCGATGCTGACGCTGACCTTCAACGGCGGCGAACGCACCATGCCGAACTACAACGTCATGGGGCTCGCCAAGGCGGCGCTGGAAGCTTCGGTCCGCTATCTGGCGGTTGATTTCGGGCGCGATCGCATCCGCGTCAATGCCATTTCGGCCGGGCCGATCCGCACACTGGCGGGGGCGGGCATCGGCGATGCGCGCGCGATGTTCGCGTTCCAGCAGAAGCACTCGCCGCTCGGCCGCGGCGTCACGCTTGAAGAACTTGGCGGGGCGGCGCTGTATCTGCTGTCGGATTTATCCACCGGCGTGACCGGCGAAATTCATTTTGTGGATTCGGGCTACAACATCATCTCGATGCCGCATCCCGATGCGTTGAAGGGCGAGAACGGCAACGAATAGAAAAACGGCCGGGCTCATCACCCGGCCGTCGCGTTTCTCCACCTGCGCTGCCGTTACGCGGCCTTGCGCAGCGACTGGGCCGAGATCGAACCGGTCGGCGTTCATCACCTTGGTCCAGGCCGCCACGAAGTCCTTCACGAACTTCTCCTTCGCGTCCGCGCTCGCATAGACCTCCGCGAAGGCGCGGAGCTGCGAGTGCGAGCCGAAGATCAGGTCGACGCGCGTGCCGGTCCACTTGACGGCCTTCGTCTTGCGGTCGCGGCCTTCGTACACGTTGTCGCCGGCCGCGCTCCATTCCGTGCTCATGTCGAGCAGATTGACGAAGAAGTCGTTGGTCAGCGTTTCGGGGTTCTTGGTGAACACGCCGTGCCGGGATCCGCCCGCATTGGCGCCGAGCACGCGCAGGCCGCCGAGAAGCACCGTCATCTCCGGCCCCGTCAGTGTCAGCAACTGCGCGCGGTCCACCAGCGCTTCCTCGGGCTGCATGAACTGATGCTTGCCGCTGATGTAGTTGCGGAAGCCGTCGGCACGCGGCTCGAGCGGCGCGAAGCTCTCGACGTCGGTCTGTTCCTGCGTGGCATCCATGCGGCCGGGCGTGAACGGGACCTTCACGTTGACGCCGGCATCCTTCGCGGCCTTTTCGACTGCCGCGCTGCCGCCGAGAACGATCAGGTCGGCGAGCGAAACCTTGCCGTGCTCCTTCTGGATTATTTCAAGGCTCGAGAGGACTGCCCCAAGCCGCCTCGGGTCGTTGACCTCCCAGTCTTTCTGGGGCGCGAGGCGAATGCGCGCGCCGTTTGCGCCGCCACGCTTGTCGGAGCGGCGGAATGTCGACGCCGACGCCCACGCGACCGATACGAGCTGGGACACGGACAGCCCGGAGGCGAGGATCTTCTCCTTGATGGCCGCCACGTCCTGTTCGCTCAGCGGCGGATTGCTCGCAGCCGGGATCGGGTCCTGCCAGATCAGCGTCTCCTTCGGCACCAGCGGGCCGAGGTAGCGCACGCGCGGACCCATGTCGCGATGCGTGAGCTTGAACCATGCGCGGGCAAACGCGTCCGCGAACTGATCCGGATTCTCAAGGAAGCGCCGCGAGATCTTCTCGTAGGCCGGATCGAGCCGCAGCGACAGGTCCGTCGTCAGCATCGTCGGCACATGCTTCTTCGACGGATCGAAGGCGTCCGGGATCGAGGCTTGCGCCCCTTTCGCTTTCCACTGTTTCGCGCCCGCGGGGCTCTTCGTCAGCTCCCATTCGTTTTCGAACAGGTTCTTGAAGAAGAGGTTGCTCCACTTGGTCGGCGTCTGCGTCCAGGTGACTTCCGGACCGCCGGTGATCGCGTCGGCGCCGATGCCGGTGCCGTGCTTGCTCTTCCAGCCCAGCCCCTGATCCTCCAGCGCGCCGCTTTCCGGGTCCGGTCCGACCAGCGACGGGTCGCCCGCGCCGTGGGTCTTGCCGAATGAATGGCCTCCCGCGATCAGCGCGACGGTTTCCTCGTCGTTCATCGCCATGCGGAAGAACGTTTCGCGGATGTCCTTCGCGGCAGCGAGCGGATCCGGATTGCCGTTCGGTCCTTCCGGATTGACGTAGATCAGGCCCATCTGCACGGCGCCGAGCGGTTCGGAAAGCTGGCGCTCGCCGCTGTAGCGTTCGTCGCCGAGCCACGTGCCCTCGGGACCCCAGTACAGCTCTTCCGGCTCCCACACGTCGGCACGGCCGCCCGCGAAGCCGAACGTCTTGAAGCCCATCGATTCGAGGGCGACATTGCCGGCAAGGATCATCAGGTCGGCCCAGGAAATCTTCCGGCCGTACTTCTGCTTGATCGGCCATAACAGCCGGCGCGCCTTGTCGAGGTTCGCGTTATCCGGCCACGAGTTGAGCGGCGCGAAGCGCTGCTGGCCGGCGCCGGCGCCGCCGCGGCCGTCGGTGATGCGGTACGTGCCTGCGCTGTGCCACGCCATGCGGATGAATAATCCGCCGTAGTGGCCGAAGTCGGCCGGCCACCACTCCTGCGAGTCCGTCATCAAGGCATGCAGGTCCTTGATCACGGCGTTGAGGTCGAGGCTCTTGAACGCTGCGGCATAGTCGAACGCCGCGCCCATCGGATCGGACAGGTTGGAGTTCCGATGGAGCATCTCGATGTCGAGTGCATCCGGCCACCAGTTGCGGTTCGTGTGTCCGCGCTTGCCGCCGGGGAACGGGCACTGGCCCGGACCTTTGTCGTCAGTCTTTGCGTCCATGTTCGTCTCCCGGAGTTGGTTTGCGCGGACCATACGCCTAGTTTGCATAAGGTCTAATCGTATTGCCTGACCGCTTCGATCAGATTATCTTATCGTCATGATCACGTTGAAACAGTTGAGGTATTTGACCGCTCTCGCCGAGCACAGGCACTTCGGCAAGGCCGCCGAAGCTTGCGCCGTCACGCAGCCTGCGCTGTCAATGCAGATGCGCGATCTGGAGAAAGACCTGGGCGTCAGCCTGGTCGAGCGGCGGCCCGGTGAAGTCATCCTGACCGAGGTGGGTGCCGAGGTCGTGCGGCGTGCCGAGCGCGTGCTGGCGGCCGCGCGCGATCTGACCGACTACGCGAGTCACTCCGGGCGGCTGCTGACCGGGCGATTGCGGCTTGGCGTCATCCCGACGCTTGCGCCTTACGTGCTTCCGCGCGTGCTGCCTGAGTTGCAGCGTGTCCATCCGGAGCTGCGTGTCGAGCTGCGCGAGACGCAGACGCGCAACCTCACGGACGAGCTTGCGCGCGGCGCGCTCGACGCGGCGCTGCTCGCGCTGCCGGTCGAGGAGGGCGATTTCGAGACGCTGGCGCTGTTCGACGATCCGTTCCTGCTCGCGGTGCCGGCCGCCGACCCGCGCAGCGTCGCCGCGAAGCTCTCGGCGCGCGACATCGAGAAGGACCGATTGATCTTGCTGGAGGAGGGCCACTGCCTGCGTGATCAGGCGCTTGCCTTCTGCGCGCCGCGGCGCGACACGCCATCGGGGCTGGGCGCGACATCGCTTTCGACCGTGATGCAGATGGTGGCGAATGGCTACGGCGTCACGCTGCTGCCGAAGATCGCGCTCGAGGTCGAAGGCCGTGACGCGCGCGTCAAAATGCTGCGCTTTCGCGATCCGGAGCCGGCGCGCCAGATCGGGCTCGCCTGGCGGCGCACCTCATCGCGCAAGGCGGATTTCGTAGCGCTCGGGGCAGATCGTGAGCGAGATGCTCAAATAGGTCACATCGCGGCTTCGCGTTCGAGCGCGGCGCGATCTTCCAGGCAATAATAGCCGGACAGCCGGCTCACCAGTTTCTGCCGCATCCAGTCATTGAGAATGCGGCTGACGTTTTCGCGGGCCATCCCGGCCATCGCGGCAAGATCGCTCTGCGACACCTTCTGGCGCACGAGGACGCGGCCCGCACCGACGTCATGGCCGAACGCCTCGGCCAGACTGAGCAGCGCCTGCGCCACGCGTCCCTTGAGCGACAGGAAGCTCATCGCGGCGACGACCGCATTGGTATCGCGCAGCCGCCGCACCAGAAGCATGACGATGTGGCGATAGACGTCCGGGTCTGCCTCCGCGACCGCGGCAAAAGCCGCCCGGCTGATGAAGGTCAGTTCGGAGTCGCGCGCGGCCACCACCGAGGCCGAGCGCGGCTGTGCGTCGATGATGGCGAGTTCACCGACCAGCGTGCCCGGCCCGAGGATCGCCAGAATGCGCTCGCGCCCGGTGGGCGAAACGACGGTGACCTTCAGGAGTCCCCGCTCGACGCGATAGCAGCCATCGCCCGGATCGCCGGCGGTGAACAGGGTCTGATCGGCCTTGAGCCGATGCGGCCGCGCGGTCGCGAACAGCGCCGCCGCCAGTTCGGGCGGCAGCACGGACAGAACGTTCTCGGGGGCAGGGGCAGGCTTTGCCATGCGGATCCAGGGTCGCGGCCAGTCAGGCCGAAGCGGCGAGGATAGCGCATGACGGAGCGGGGAGAACCCCGCCCCGGCGGCGGACTGGATGACCCGGAAAAGAGCGACCCGCCCGGGTGATTGTCCCGGACGGGTCATGGGCAACACTGCGGACCGCTTAGTAGGGCAGCACGCGGCAGACGTTCACGAGGCCGTACGGCGTGGACTTCCAGCAGGTCTTGTAGGCGAAGCCGTACCCGCCGCGATAGAACCGGCCGCCCCAGCGGTGACCGTGCCAGCGGTGACCGAAGTGCCGGCCGCCGTGGAAGACCTTCCCGCCGTGGAACCCGCCACGGAATCCGCCGCCGTGCCCGCCGCGGGCGGAAGCATCGCCGCTGGTGGCGATCGATGCGGTGGCGAGCGCCGCGACTGCGAGAGCGGCGGTCATGAGCTTCTTGATCGTCGTCATAGTCATCTCCTCGGGGTGTTGGCGAAGGCGTGATTGCCGGCGCCGATGTCCAGCACCCTAGAGGCGACGCCGAATTCGCGATGTGATGGCCATCACGAGAATGCGGATTTCGCCCGCTACCCGGATCGGCCGGGCACGGACATACTGTGGCAGGCAAAAGGAGCCGGGATGACGCCACTGCGCGACCTGATGCGGCGCGAGCCCAGATACGGGCTTGCGCTGCCCGCATGGCTCGATCGGCTGCTGTCCGTCGGCATCGTGACGAACAATCCGCAAGTCGCGCGCCGCCAGCGTTGCGTCAACGTGGCGGCCTATGCGGGCGCAATCAGCGGCGCGTCCTATATCCTGCTCACGTCGCTTTACGATGCGCGCGGCCTGCTGCTGCTGAACGTCTACAACGCATTTCTGCTCGTCGCCGGGATACTGCTGCCGCGGCTGCATCGCTTCGGCGAGAACGTCGCCGGGCTGGCGCTCGCGATGCTGGTCGCGCTCGGGCAGCTCTACGTCATCTGGATGCTCGGCATCACCAGCGATCTGCATGTCTTCTTCGTTCTTGCCGGCGCAGCGCTGTTCTTCTTCGGCGTGCAGAACTGGAAACTGTTTCTCGCCGTGTTTGTCTTCGGTACGGCGCTGCTGCTGTTCGCACTCAACTTCGCGCCGATCGACGGATTGCTGCTGCCGACGGACGGGCGGCTGCGCGATATCGTCTCCGCGCACACCATGCTTAGCGTGGTCGTTATCAATGCGGCGATCATCTTCTATGCGCTCACTTTGGTGCAGCGCGCCGAAGCCGAACTGGAGCAGCAGCATGAGCGCTCCGAGGCGCTGATTGCGACGGTGATGCCGGAGGCAATCGCGACACGGCTCAAGTCGAGCGACGCGCGGATCGCGGACCGCATCGACAATTTGAGCGTCGTGTTCGCCGACCTGGTCGGCTTCACGGCGGCGGCGCACGATCTGCCGCCGGAAGAGATCGTGGGATTTCTCGACAACCTCGTGCGAACGTTCGACGCGCTCGCCGAACAGCACGGCGTGGAAAAGATCAAGACCGTCGGCGACTGCTACATGGCGGCGGCCGGTTTCGACGGACGCGCGCGCGAAGGGGCCATTGCGATCGGGCGGTTCGCGCTCGCGATGCTGGAGGCAAACGCCGCGCACGCGCCGCTTGGAGGCCGCAAGCTGGAACTGCGTGCCGGGATTCACTGCGGCCCCGCGACCGCCGGCGTCATCGGCGATACGCGTTTTTCCTACGATGTGTGGGGCGATTGCGTGAACGTTGCGGCCCGTATGGAATCGCATGGGGCGCCGGGCCGCATCCAGGTGAGCGAGGCATTCCGTCAGCTCACCGCGGAGGCGTTCGTCTACGAGGAACGCGGCGTAATGGAAGTCCGGGGTATCGGTCTCACGCGCACGTATTTTCTGCGCGCGGCGAAAGAGCGGGCCGGGATCTCCAAATGAAAAGGGCGGCCGCAAGGCCGCCCTTTGACCTGGAATGGAGCTGAGATTACTCGCCCGCGGCTGCCTGCGGCTGGTCGCCGCCTTCCGCCTTCTGCTTGGCCTCGAGGTCCTCGCCGGTCGCCTGATCGACGACCTTCATGGACAGGCGCGTCTTGCCGCGATCGTCGAAGCCGAGCAGCTTGACCTTCACCTTGTCGCCTTCCTTGACCACCTCGTTGACCTTGTTCACCCGGCGCGACGCGAGCTGCGAGATGTGAACGAGGCCGTCCTTGGCGCCGAAGAAGTTCACGAAGGCGCCGAAGTCCATCACCTTGACGACCGTGCCCTCGTAGATGGTGCCGACTTCCGGCTCGCTCGCGATCGACTTGATCCAGTTGATCGCCGCCTTGATCGACTCGGCCGTTGGCGGACGCGACCTTCACCGTGCCGTCGTCCTCGATGTTGATCTTGGCGCCGGTCTTCTCGACGATCTCGCGGATCACCTTGCCGCCGGTGCCGATCACTTCACGGATCTTGTCGGTCGGGATCTTGAACATCTCGATGCGCGGCGCATGCTCGCCGAGCTCGGCGCGCGCCTGCGTGAGCGCCTTCGCCATCTCGCCGAGGATGTGGATGCGCCCGTCCTTGGCCTGGCCAAGAGCGACCTTCATGATCTCCTCGGTGATGCCGGCGATCTTGATGTCCATCTGCAGCGAGGTGATGCCCTTCTCGGTGCCCGCCACCTTGAAGTCCATGTCGCCGAGATGATCCTCGTCGCCGAGGATGTCGGAGAGCACCGCGAAGCGCTTGTCCTCGAGAATGAGGCCCATCGCGATGCCGGCGGTCGGCCGCTTCAGCGGCACGCCCGCATCCATCAGCGCCAGCGAGGCGCCGCACACGGACGCCATCGAGGACGAGCCGTTCGAACTCGGTGATCTCCGAGACGATGCGGATCGTGTACGGGAACTCGTGCTTCTCCGGCAGCACCGGATGGATCGCGCGCCAGGCGAGCTTGCCGTGGCCGATCTCGCGGCGCTTGGTGCCGCCCATGCGGCCGGTCTCGCCCACCGAATAGGGCGGGAAGTTGTAGTGCAGCAGGAAGGACTCCTTGTAGGTCCCCTGCAGCGCGTCGATCCACTGCTCGTCCTCGCCGGTGCCGAGCGTGGTGACCACCAGCGCCTGGGTCTCGCCGCGGGTGAACAGCGCCGAGCCGTGCGCGCGCGGCAGGATGCCGGCTTCGGCGACGATCGGACGGACCGTCTTGAGGTCGCGGCCGTCGATGCGCTTGCCGGTGTCGAGGATATTCCAGCGCACGATCTTGGCTTCGAGCTCCTTGAACACGCCGCCGATGCGCAGCTTGTCGTAGGCGGGCTCCTTGCCTTCCGGGAAGTAATGCGCCGTCACCTTGGCCTTGGCGGCGTCGACCGCCTTGTGGCGCGCCATCTTGTCGGCGACCGCGTAGGCGGCGCGCAGGTCCTGCTCGGCGATGCCGAGCATTTCCTTCTCGAGCGCCGCGTTGTCGACCACGTTCAGGTCGCGCGGCTCCTTGGCGGCCTTTTCGGCAAGCTCGATGATCGCCTGGATCACCGGCTGGAAGTGGCGGTGGCCGAACATCACGGCGCCGAGCATCACCTCTTCGGGCAGCTCCTTCGCCTCGGACTCCACCATCAGCACCGCGTCCTTGGTGCCGGCGACGACGAGGTCGAGCTGGCTCTCCGCCATCTCGTCGAGCGTCGGGTTGAGGACATACTCGTTGCCCACGAAACCGACGCGCGCGGCGCCGATCGGTCCCATGAAGGGCGCGCCCGAAAGGCAGAGCGCCGCCGACGAGGCGACCAGCGCCAGAATGTCGGGATCGTTTTCCAGATCGTGCGACAGTGTCGTCACGATCACCTGCGTCTCGTTGCGCCAGCCATCGGCGAACAGCGGACGGATCGGGCGGTCGATCAGGCGCGAGACCAGCGTTTCCTTTTCGGTCGGACGGCCTTCGCGCTTGAAGTACCCGCCCGGAATGCGGCCGGCTGCGTAATATTTTTCCTGGTAGTCGACGGTCAGCGGCAGGAAGTCGACGCCTTCGCGCGGCGTCTTGGCGGCGACGACGGTCGCCAGAACTTTGGTCTCTCCGTAGGTGGCGACGACGGCGCCGTCGGCCTGGCGGGCGATCTTGCCGGTCTCGAGTGTGAGCGTGCGCCCACCCCAGTCCAGCTCAATGCGGTGTATGTCGAACATTTTAAGTCTTCTCTCTTCGGTTCAGGGAAGCGAGAAAGCCATGAGCAAGACGGCGAGACGCTGTCGCGCGCGCATCACGCGCAAATCGGGACAGCGTCCGGCGATCCTGCCATGGCCTTCATGGTCTTCCATCGGTTAGCGCGGACGGACACTCCGTTCGCGCACTCGGCGGCTGTTGTCTTGAGCATGGTCTTTCCATGCCCGGACCGCCACGCAACAGCGGGCCTTCGGCCCGCCCACAAACGCGCGCGGAAAAACCCGCGCGCGAAAACGATTAACGGCGGATGCCGAGCTTTTCGATGATGCTCTTGTAGCGCGCCTCGTCGGTGCGCTTGAGGTAATCGAGCAGCTGACGCCGCTGCGAGACCATCTTGAGCAGGCCGCGCCGCGAGTGGTTGTCCTTCACATGGGCCTTGAAGTGGTCGGTCAGGGTGTTGATCCGTTCGGACAGGATCGCGACCTGCACCTCGGGCGAACCCGTGTCGCCCGCCTTGGTCCCGTATGTCTTGATGAGTTCGGCCTTGCGGCCGGTGGATAGCGACATCGTCAATGACCTTGTCGTTTGCCGGCGCTGCCCTTCAGGCCGGCGAGGTTGAACACGCGCTTGGGGATGATTTCTCCGCGGTCCACTTCGGCCAGAGCAACAAGCTCGCCCGAAGTCGTCACATGGACCGTGCCGCGGAAAATGGGGGCATCCCGGCCGCGCAACAAAACGGCTTGGCCCCGCTGGAGCCTTGCCGCGTCTGCCCTGTTAACGGCCAGCGCCGGGATGTCGTCCAGCGCGGTCTCAACGGGCAGTAGCGCGTCGGCGAGGCTTCCCTCGCCGGCGGCGACCCTATGACACAATGCCTCCAGTTGTTCCAGCGAAATCATGTCGTTTTCGCCGAATGGGCCGACCGCGTGCGCCGAAGCGCGACTGACATGGCCGAGGCAGCCGAGAACGCGCCCGATATCGCGCGCCAGCGCCCGCACATAGGTTCCCTTGCCGCATTCGGCCTCGAAAATCGAGTGATCGGCGTCGGGCGTCTCTACCAGGGCCAAGCCGTGGATATCGACCGGACGGGCTTCCAGCACGACGTCCTGGCCGTCGCGGGCCAGATCGTAGGCGCGCTCGCCCTCGATCTTGATGGCCGAGAATTTCGGCGGCACCTGCGCGATCGTGCCGGTGAAGGCCGGCAGGGCGGCGTTGATCGCCTCGGCGCTGGGCCGCGCGTCGCTCGTGCCGACCACCTTGCCCTCGGCGTCGTCGGTGTCGCGCTCCTCGCCCCAGCGCACCGTGAAGCGGTAGCGCTTGCGCCCGTCCATCACGAACGGAACGGTCTTGGTGGCTTCGCCGAGCGCGAGCGGCAGGATTCCGGACGCCAGCGGATCGAGCGTGCCGGCATGGCCCGCGCGCTTCGCGGTGAACAGGCGCTTGATCACCGCAACCGCGTGCGTCGACGTCATGCCGACCGGTTTGTCGAGAATGACCCAGCCGTGCACGTCGCGCTTCGCGGCGGCTTGCCGCGGTGGGCGCTCGCGACGTTCGGGAGCATGGACCTCGTGTAGGCGGTGTGTCGAGCGCCTGTGCCGTTCTCGCGGGACGGTGTTGAGTGACCTTGAATCGGCTCTCGCCGCGCGCGCTGCGCTTGGGTTGGCGCTCGAGACCGTGGGTGGCCGCGCCGGCGGCGGCCTCCGGTGGTGGTATCCGCTCGGGGCGCCTTGCGCGCGTCGGGCGGCGCGCCAAGCGCCCATATGCGCGGTGACGCGCGGCGGCCGCGACCAGGCCGCCGGTGCGCGCGCTGCCGGACGCCGCCACACAGGCGCTGCCGACCTGGTGGCGCGGCGGCGGCAGATCACCAGATGATCGTGGCCGAGGCCAGCGCGCCAAACGCGCTGCGCCGCGCGCCAAGCGCAGCCGGCCGGCTGCTCGAGGCACGCGCCGCGAGCTCCCGAGATCGATGCCGACATCGACGAGACCGTGCGTGGCTCGCCGGTGGGTGCGAGAGGAGAACTGCTCGCTCCGTGAGGTGCGGCCGTCACGGTGCGCCCTGCTGGCAGAGCTCCGACTCGGCAGCCAACCGCCGCCAGATCGCGGCGCTGGCCGTCTGCGCCGTTCACCCGCCAGCCGGCAGGTGGCGCGGCAAGAGCTTCATCGGCGGCGTCGCGCCAGCGTGCGCCCGCCCTGTTCTGGCGGCGATGACCGCCATGCGCCACAATCCCGTGCTGCGCGCGTTCCATCAGCGCCTGCGCGCCGCAGGTAAGCCCAAATGGTCGCTCTCATCGCGGTTGCCAGAAAGCTCCTCACCATCCTCAACGCCATCCTCAGCGACCATGGAAACTGCTTCTGCCCTCATCCTGAGGAGGGCGCGAAGCGCCCGTCTCGAAGGATGGCAGCGCGTTCGTGCTTCGAGACGCCTCCTTCGGAGGCTCCTCAGCATGAGGTCGGGCGAGATTGCGCAGACGCTCGTCGGTCATTGCTCTTCGCCGCCGTCTTTCGATTCAAGATCGCGGCGGACTTCCGGTGTTCGCAATATCTTCTCGATCCGTTCCGCTTCGTCGAATCGTTCGTCGAATCGAAAACGGAGGTCAGGTGCGAATTTCAGGTTAATGCGGCGCGCGATCTCGCCGCGAAGAAACTTCTTGTTGCGCTCAAGCGCCGCGATCACCGGCTTCGCGTCCTTGCCGCCGAGCGGCATCACGTAGACGGTGGCAAGGCGCAGGTCCGGCGTCATCGAGACTTCCGGAATTGTGATCATGTGCGCTTCGATCACCGGATCATGAATCTCGCTGCGCGACAGCATTTCGGCGAGCGCGTGACGGATCAGTTCGCCGACGCGGAGCTGGCGTTGCGACGGGCCTGCCGGGGAATTGTCGCGTTGGTGGTGTCGAGGCATTATTTTCAATCCACACTCGTCATGGCCGGGCTTGTCCCGGCCATCCCGATAGAGTATTGCACTGTGCGTTCCTAAGCGGGATGCCCGGGACAAGCCCGGGCATGACGAAGAAAAGCGTGCCGCCTGAGATTTGGACTCAGAGCGACCGCTGCACCGTCTCCACGCGATAACACTCGATCACGTCGCCCGCGCGCATGTCCTGGTAGCCCTCGAACGCCATGCCGCATTCCTGGCCCGATACCACCTCGCGCGCATCGTCCTTGAAGCGCTTGAGTTGTGAGAGCTTGCCTTCGTGGATCACGACGTTGTCGCGGATCAGGCGCACATTCGCGCCGCGCTCGACCTTGCCGTCGGTGACGCGGCAGCCGGCAATCTTGCCGACCTTGGAGACGAGGAAAATCTCCTGGATCAGCGCATTGCCCAGCATGGTCTCGCGCCGCTCCGGCGTGAGCAGGCCGGACATCGCGGCTTTCACGTCATCCACGAGGTTGTAGATGATGTTGTAGTAGCGGATTTCCGTGCCGGTACGCTCGGCGACCTCGCGCGCTTCCTTGTGCGCGCGCACGTTGAAGCCGATGATCGCGGCGCCGGAGGATTCCGCCAGCGTGATATCGGATTCCGAGATGCCGCCGACGCCCGAGTGAATGATGCGGGCACCGACTTCGTCGGTGCCAAGCTTGTCGAGCGCGCCCGCGATCGCCTCGACCGAGCCCTGTACGTCGCCCTTGATGACCAGCGGGAATTCCTTGCGGCCCGCGGTCTTCACCTGCGCCATCATCTGCTCGAGCGAGCCGCGCATGCCGGTCTGGCGCGCCGCCGCCTTGTCGCGCTTCTGGCGCGCGCGATAATCCGTGACCTCGCGGGCGCGCGCCTCGGTGTCGACGACCGCAAGCCGGTCGCCCGCGTCTGGCGTGCCGGTAAAGCCGAGCACTTCGACCGGCATCGACGGGCCGGCATCCTTGATCGTCTGGCCGGTATCGGAGACGAGCGCGCGCACGCGGCCCCATTCGGCGCCCGCCACGACGATGTCGCCGCCATGCAGCGAGCCGCGCTGCACCAGCACGGTCGCGACCGGACCGCGGCCGCGGTCGAGCTTGGCCTCGATCACGGTGCCTTCGGCAGGCCTGTGCGGATTGGCCCTGAGGTCGAGGATTTCGGCCTGCAGCGCGATGACCTCGAGCAGCTTGTCGAGATTGAGCTTCTTGGTCGCCGAGACCTCGACGTCGAGGACGTCGCCGCCGAGCAACTCGACCTGCACTTCGTATTGCAGCAACTCGGTCCGCACGCGCTCGGGCTTGCTGTCGGCCTTGTCGACCTTGTTGATCGCCACGATCATCGGGACCTTGGCGGCCTTGGCGTGATTGATCGCCTCGACGGTCTGCGGCATCACGCCGTCGTCG
Source organism: uncultured Alphaproteobacteria bacterium (assembly GCA_963800695.1). GTDB lineage: Bacteria > Pseudomonadota > Alphaproteobacteria > Rhizobiales > Xanthobacteraceae > PALSA-894. Next base: position 104,184 of record CAWDCA010000007.1, read on the forward strand.
GCGGCGACCACCAGAATGACCAGATCGGTCACCTTGGCGCCGCGCGCGCGCATCGCCGTGAAGGCCGCGTGGCCGGGCGTGTCGATAAAGGTAATCTTGCCGCCCTTGGGCGAGGTCACCTGATAGGCGCCGATGTGCTGGGTGATGCCGCCGTGCTCGCCGCTCACCACATTGGTTTGCCGGATCGCGTCGAGCAGCGAGGTCTTGCCGTGGTCGACGTGGCCCATGATGGTCACGACCGGCGGCCGCGGCTCGAGCGTCGCGGTCTCGTCGGCCGCATCGAACAGGCCTTCCTCGACGTCGGACTCGGCGACGCGGCGCACCGTATGGCCAAGCTCCTCGGCGAGGAGCTGCGCGGTGTCGGCATCGATGGTGTCGGTGATCTTGGCCATGTGACCCTGCTTCATCAGGATCTTGATGACGTCGACGCCGCGCTCCGACATGCGGTTGGCCAGTTCCTGGATGGTGATCGTCTCCGGAACGGTGACTTCGCGCTGCAGCTTTTCCTTGTTCTCGGTGTCGCGATGGCCGGTCATGCGCTGGGTACGGCGCCGGAACGAGGCGACCGAGCGCTCGCGCACTTCATCGGCGGTCAGCGCCGTAACAAGCGTCAGACGGCCGCGCTGCTTCGGCGCGCCGGCGCGCGGCGCCTTGGGGGCGGCTGCGGGACGCACGGGTGCTCCGCCGATGCCACGGCGCGCCGGGCGGCGGTCGTCATCCTCGGCCTCGGGCGTGATGGTGCGCACGACGGGTGTGCCACCGGATTTCAGCCGCGCGGCCTCGTCCTCGCCGCCGAAGCGCTTCTTGGCGACTTCGTCGGCCTTGCGCTTGGTTTCCTCGTCGTGGCGCCGGCGCTCGTCTTCGGTGCGCTTGCGCGCTTCGGCGGCCTCGCGTTCGGTGCGCTCGATCGAATCGCGCTGCTGGCGGATCTTCGCCTCTTCCTCGGCGATCTTGCGTTCCTCGGCCTCGCGCACCTTGGCGTCGCCGAGCGCGTGCGCGCGCCGGCTCTGCTCTTCCTCGGTCAGCGTGCGCAGCACGACACCGGACGCCTTCGGGGCGACCGCCGCCGGGGCAGCCGTTGGCACCGGCGCTGGCGCCGCAGGCGCCGGCCCGCGCGGCGCGACGCCACCGCGGCGGATGGTGGTGCCGCGGTCGGCGGGAGCTGCGGGGGCCGGTTCTGGCGCCTTGCCCTCACCCGGGCCAATGCGGCGCTTCACCTTCTCCACCACCACGGCTTTCGAGCGGCCATGGCTGAAGCTTTGACGCACAACGCCCGTCTCGGCGCGCGGCTTTAGCGTCAGCGTCGTCTTCGGGCTGACGCTCAATTTCTCGCCGGGACTTTTCGTATCAGTAGCCATTCACATCCAATCCTGAACCTGCGGAATCGATACTTTCCAAAGCTTGGCCACGCGCTATCCCGTGCCGCGTCCGCCCGGATCGATGGTCCGGAAGCGTTCGAGGCTCTGGCAGCGCGCTAGGAACCCGTTGCTCGCTGGGCCGGCGAGCAGGGCAGCATGTACCACATTTGACCGCCCCAATGCCAAATCCAATTGCGCCGAAGTAAACGCCGCAATGACCGGGATTTCGGCAGGATTTTCACCCATTTGGCGCTTGGCCGCGGCTGCCGCGATCTTGCGGACCCCATCGGGGGAGCCGTCCGACGCGCTCAGGATCGCGGTCACCGGGGGAACTGCGGCGAGCGCCGTTTCGGTGCGTCCGAACCCGATCGCCACCCGCCCGGCCTTGTGGGCGATGCCGAGCGCATCGAGCGCGGCATTTTCCAGTTGCCGTTCGAGCGCAACGCCGAGATCGGGGGCGGCCTTCACGGTGCACTTGAGGCTGCGCGCAAACGCATTGCGTTTGACCGCCTCATCGATGGCGGCCCGCGTTGCCGTGATCCACACGCCGCGGCCGGGGAGGCGGCGCTTCAAGTCCGGGACGATCGTCCCATCGGGCGCAACCACGAACCGGATCAGCTCGTCGATCGGCCGAACCTCACGCGTCAGCGCGCAGAGCCGCTCCGTGCCGCGCCTGCCTTCGCGCGGTCCACGATCGGTCTCCTCCATGTCGGCGCGCGCCAGCATCGGCGATATGGTCTCCGCCTGTTCACTGTGCGGGCGCGGGCGCTTCGGCCGGCGCTTCTTCGGTTGCGGGGGGCGCGAGATCGGCCTCGGTGATCCAGCCGACCTTGAGACGGGCCTGCATGATCATCGCCTCGCAGTCCTCGCGCGAGAGCTCCATGCCGTCGAGGAAACCCGGCTCGTGCTTGGTCTCGCCGTCCTTGCGTTCGGTGAAGCCCGCAAGATCGTCGGTTGCGCAGCCGGCGAGATCTTCCACGGTCTTGACGTCGTTCTCGCCCAGCTTGACCAGCATCGCGGTCGTGATGCCGGGAATGTCCTTCAGCGCATCCTCCACGCCGAGCTCCGTGCGCTTGGCATCGAGATCGGCCTCGATCTGCCCGAGATAGTCGCGCGCGCGGGTCTGCAATTCGTTCGCGGTATCTTCGTCGAAGCCCTCGATGCCGGCGACTTCCTTTGCGTCGACAAACGCCAGCTCCTCGACCGACGTGAAACCCTCGGAGGCAAGCAATTGCCCGACCACCTCGTCGACGTTGAGCGCATCCATGAACACCTTGGTGCGCTTTTCGAACTCGGCCTGGCGGCGCTCGGATTCTTCCTGCTCGGTCAGGATATCGATGTCCCAGCCGGTGAGCTGCGAGGCGAGCCGCACGTTCTGTCCGCGGCGTCCGATCGCCAATGACAACTGCTGATCCGGCACCACCACCTCGATGCGCTCGCGGTCTTCGTCGAGCACCACCTTGGCGACTTCGGCGGGCGCCAGCGCGTTGACCACGAAGGTCGCGATGTCCTGCGACCACGGGATGATGTCGATCTTCTCGCCCTGCAGCTCGTTCACCACCGCCTGCACGCGCGAGCCGCGCATGCCGACGCAGGCGCCGACCGGATCGACCGAGCTATCACGCGAGATCACGGCGATCTTGGCGCGCGAACCGGGGTCGCGCGCGACCGCCTTCACCTCGACGATGCCGTCATAGATTTCCGGCACCTCCTGGGCGAACAGCTTGGCCATGAACTGGGGGTGGGTTCGCGAAAGAAATATCTGCGGCCCGCGCGCCTCGCGGCGCACGTCGAAAATGAACGCACGGATGCGGTCGCCGTTGCGCATGGTCTCGCGCGGCAGCATCTCGTCGCGCCGCACGATCGCTTCGCCGCGGCCGAGATCGACCACCACGTTGCCGTACTCGACGCGCTTGACGATGCCGTTGACGATATCGCCGATGCGGTCCTTGTATTCCTCGTATTGCCGGTCGCGCTCGGCCTCGCGCACCTTCTGCACGATCACCTGCTTGGCGGATTGCGCCGCGATGCGGCCGTACTCCAGAGGCGGCAGCGTGTCCGCGATGGTGTCGCCGATCTGCGCCGCCGGGTGGCGCTTGCGCGCATCCTCCAGGCTGATCTGGTTCGACGGGTTCTCCACCGCTTCGACCACCAGCATGTGGCGCGCGAGGCGAAGTTCGCCGGTCTTGGGATCGATTTCGGCATGCACCTCGGTCTCGCTGCCGTAGCGCGAGCGTGCCGCCTTGGCGATCGCGTCCTCCATGGCGGTGATGACGATGCGCCGGTCGATCGATTTCTCGCGCGCGACCGCGTCGGCAATCTGCAACAGTTCAAGCCGGTTGGCGCTGACGGCCATCGGTTATTCTCCCTCGTTCTCATGCGCGTGCAGCTTCTCGGCTGGACCGCGATTGTCGTTATCGGCATAGCGCGCCTCGGCGCGCGTCCCACTCATGTTGCGTTCGGCGCGTTCCTTGCCGCGGCGCAGCGATTCGGCGACGAGCGCGTCGGTAAGCACCAGCCGCGCCTCCACCATGTCGCCGATCGGCAGCAGCACGTCGGCGGGCTCGCCCTCGGCGGCGTCCTTGCGGCGCAGCTTTGCCATCTCGTCCTCGACGCCCGTGAGGATGCCGCGGAACCGCTTGCGGCCGTCGAACGCGACGGCCATCTCGATCTTCGCCTCGTGGCTCGCGTAGCGCTCGAAATCGGAGCGGCGCACCAGCGGCCGGTCGATGCCGGGCGAGGAAAGCTCCAGCCGATACTCGGTCTCGATCGGGTCCTCGGCGTCGAACACCGGCGAGAGCGCGCGCGAGGCGGTCTCGCAGTCCTCGACCGTCATGGTGCCGTCGGGGCGTTCCGCCATGATCTGCACCGTGCAACCCGATGTGGCGGAAACGCGCACGCGCACCAGCCGGTAGCCGAGGCCGCCAAGCACCGGCGCCGCAATCGCGGCGACGCGCGCCGCCATTCCCTGCTCGATGATGAGCCGGGGCTCGGCGATGTCACTGTCCTGCGCCGCGATCGTGTCGATCATGCCCGTCCGGATCTTGCCGGCATTTTGGTAACAAAAAAGAGCGGGTCCCGGGGCGGGGCCCACTCTCAAGAACCGATCGGATCAACCGACCGTTATGAGATGTCCTTGATCAGGACAGCGCTGATATAGCGGGCTTGGGCGGGAAGCGCAATGGCCCCAGTGCCTGATCCGGTCCCCTAGGGTATGCACCCGTTCGCGGCCGTGATGCCGCCTATCTGCGCACCGCCTCGACGCTAGTCCTTTCACGCGTCCCTCCGCTGAGGATCGGCAGGATTGCATCGAGTTCCTTGATGATGAAGTCGAATAGCGCGCGCACGCGCGGCGTATTTTTCATGTCTTGATGCATGAGCAGATAGTAGGGCGTTGCGAGATCGGTGATCGGGCCGAGGACCTGAACAATCTCGTCGTCGCCATCCCCGACCACCGTTGGGAGTGCTGCCACGCCAGCTCCAGACTTCACGGCCAGCATCAGCGCCGACAGGCTGTTCCCGTGCGCTGCCACATACGCGCCTGGCGCTACGGATTGAAGCCATCGCACGGATTGGTGCTCGGACATGTCGCCGTCGAATCGCACCACCGCGTGATTGTTGAGGTCTTCAAGCCGCCGAGGCGAGCCGTGGCGCGCTACATATGAATGGCTGGCGTAGATCGCCCAAGGCGAGTCGCCGATCTTGCGACCGAACAAAGTTTCGTCGCTGGGCGGCGCCGCACGGATGGCGACATCGGCGTTGCCCTTCGCGAGGTCAACGAATTTGCTGCTCATCACAAGCTCGACGCGCAGTCCTGGGTGTCGGGCGTTGAATGCGTCGAAAAATGACGAACGCATGAGCCGTGAACCGAGGGCCTCGGGACATGTGAGCCGAACGGTGCCGGACAATTCCTTGTCGGAGGCCGCCACGCGCCGCTCGAAACCCGCGACAGCCTCCTCGACGCGCTCGGCTTCGGCCCGCATGGCGTGCCCCAGCTCGGTGAGGCGATACCCGCTTGGATGCCGATTCATCAGCCGGCGGCCAATTCGATTTTCCAACTCCTCCAGCCGCCGGTGGACGGTGGATTGGCTGACGCGCATCGCCTTCGACGCCGCAAGCGTACTGCCGTGACGCGCGACCGCGAGGAAGTAGCGAATATCGTTCCAGTCGAACACCCTCGGGTTATGCAATTTTGCTTGGCGATTTTCCAGCCTTGGTGCTGCGCAATCGGTGCGATGCATGCGTAGATGCCCGCATGACGGCCGGGAGGGGACGAAGCCCGAGCGGCCAGCTAGGGAGACGGAACATGCGAAAATTGCTGGAGTTGCTGGGGCACGCTGCGCTGATGCCGATGTGCCTCGGCGTGGTGCTCGATGAGGCGCTGGGCGCCGAAAGCAAGTCTGTCCGCGGCATCGAAAGCCTATGCGCGGCGGAGCAGGCCGAAGGGTTCACCGAGCTCAAAGGCTTCGAGGAGATCACCGCGCAGACCGGCGCGTTCGCTTTCTCGATTGGCCAGGGCGCACAGTGACGGGCGGCAGGGAGGGGACATGAACAGATACAAGGGCGGATGCGTGTGCGGGTCGGTTCGCTTCGAGTTCAGCGATCACCCGCTCTGGGTCGTGGCGTGCCATTGCGATCCCTGCAAGAAGCGCACGGGCAGTGCGTTCGGAATATCCATGGTGGTTGAAAGCAGCAGCGTGGCGCTGTTTTCCGGCCCTACGAACATCTTTGCTCGCAGCGGAGATAGCGGCAAGGAAGTCCGATACGAGTTCTGTCCGAAGTGTGGAACGACGGTCCGCTGGCATGTCGACCTGATCGCGCGGCAGGTGTTTGCCGGGGGCGCGCTGGATCAACCGAAACAGCTTGCGGTTTTTGGCGAGATGTATGCCGGCGATGCGCTGCCCTGGGCGCGGCTCGGCTGCGAGCAGGTGCGCCCGGGCGCGCCCGATGACGCGTTTCGTGAGGCGATGATAGCGAAAGCCCAATCGTCGCGCTCAGATGCCTGAGGCTTCGCTTACACGCCGGGCGGAGAGCCGAAGCAGCGATTGTGGTAAGAGCGCTTCCGCAGCGGAGCGCATCAGGCCGCGCCCGAGTATCGCCGAAGCATTGAACGTCGAGAGGATGATCTGAAACGGCCATCAGCCAAGACTCAGAACCGGAGCGCAAATGGCCAATCGTTGGGGCGTACTTGCTGTTCTTTTCTTCGTGCGCGCCACGATGGCCGTGCAGTTTCAAAGCGTCGCCGCCGTGGCTCCCATTCTCAGTGCCGATTTCGGTGTCAGCCTGGCTGATATTGGGATTTTGGTTGGCCTTTACTGGGTGCCCGCGGTCGTCCTTGCGTTACCGGGTGGCGCCATCGGGCAGCGGTTCGGCGACAAGACGACGGTGATCGCTGGGCTCCTGCTCATGATCGCCGGCGGCTGCATGATGGCGTTTTCGTCCCAATGGATTGGTCAGATTTCCGGACGGCTTGTCGCCGGAGTCGGCGGCGTGCTCATGGCCGTGCTGATGACGAAGATGGTCGCGGACTGGTTCGCCGGCAAGGAACTCGCGACGGCCATGGCAATGTTCGTCAACTCCTGGCCGATTGGGATCGCGGCCTCGCTGCTCGTGCTGCCTCCCATCGGTGTCACCTATGGCTCGGGCGTGGTGAATCTCGCCGTCGTTGGGCTGATCGCAATTGCCGCGGGGCTCCTCGCCGTCGCGTATCGATCCCCGTCAGCGTCAACCGGTACGGCGCCATCGAGCGGGCCGCTCGGATTTCACACTGCGGTGGCCGTGATCTGCGCCGGGTTAGTCTGGGGTTTGTACAACATCGGGTTTGTGATGATTTTCAGCTTCGGCCCGTCGATGCTGGTTGAGCGCGGCTGGTCGATCCCCGCAGCGGCATCGGCCATCAGCATTGTGCTCTGGCTTTCGGCAGTTTCAGTGCCCCTTGGCGGATTGCTTGCGGATCGGACCGGCCGGCCCGGTGGCGTTATGGTGTCGTGCTTCCTTGTGACGGCACTGTTGATGCTTGCAGCGACGCGAACTGACGCGGTCATTCTTATCGTTTTTGCGCTTGGGGCGTTGAGTGGCCTCGCCGCCGGACCGATCATGAGTCTACCTGCTCGTGTGCTGCAGCCTGACACACGGGCGCTTGGTATGGGCGTGTTCTTCACTATCTCTTACATTGGATTGGTTATCGGCCCCTCGCTCGGCGGCAAATACGCGACGTGGGCCGGCAGCGCCGCTGCGACGTTCGATCTGGGCGCGGCAGTCTTCCTGATCTGTCCCCTTGCCCTCTGGCTGTTTCAACGTCGCAGCGACCGACTATCGCCTGCTCCTCACAAGGCTTCAGCCGCTGCTGGGTGAAAGTTCAGCTGTAGGGCCGAGCGTTGGGGATCTGAAAGCTGTCAGTAATATGCGCGCATCCCATGACCGATCGCGCAGACACTCACGATGACCGCTCTGGGTCAAAAGGCGATATGAAGGGATTCTCGGGCCACTACTGCTTTACCCGCGAAAGCGGACGTTCCCGCGCGTTTATGAGAACACGCCCCTGGCTAGATCGGGCGCCTCGGCCAACCCGCCATTAACCCCCCGTTAAAGATTACGAAAAGTTTCTCCCGCCGCGCAGGCCGCTGCCTTTTCCGAGTTAATTCAATTGTGACCATGGGTTGCTACACCGGTGCACGACAAGGGACCGCTCCGGGGGCGGCCGCTCATTCAGGCGTGTGGAGGCGACAGGTGGACGCTGGCATTTCTGGCTCCAAATCAGTTCTCGATGCCGACCGGACCTGCGGCCGGGTTCTCTCGGTCAGCGGCTCGCAGGCGAGCGTCGGCTTGCCGGCGAAAAGCCTCGATCCCGCCAATGAAGCCTCCATCACGGTCGGCAAATTCCTGCGCATCCAGCGCGCGAAGTCGCTGCTGGTTGGCATGATCACCGAAGTCTCGCTGGAAACCTCGTCCGCGGCGCGCGACCAGGGCTACATCGCGACCGCGCGCCTCGACATGATGGGCGAGATCAAGCAGCGCGACGACGGCAAGCACTACTTCCAGCGCGGTGTCACCGACTATCCGTCGATCAGCGATCCGGCCGCATTGATCACGCGCGACGAGTTGCGTCTGATCTACGATATCTCCGGCTCCGACACGATCGACATCGGACACCTGCAACAGGACCCCACGATCGGCGCCTACATCAATGTCGACGAGATGCTGAGCAAGCATTTCGCCGTGCTCGGCACCACGGGTGTCGGCAAGTCGAGCGGCGTTGCGCTGATCCTGCGCCAGATTCTCGATGCGCGGCCCAATCTCCGGCTGTTCCTGCTCGACGGCCATAACGAATATGCGCGCTGCTTCGGCGACCGCGCGCTGGTGCTCAATCCGCGCAATCTGAAACTGCCGTTCTGGCTGTTCAATTTCGAAGAGACCGTCGACGTCTTTTTCTCGGGCCGCCCCGGCGTGGACGAAGAGGTCGCGGTTCTGGGCGAACTGATCCCGCAAGCCAAGAGCAATTACACCCAGCAGTACCGGTCAGGCGACCGCGTGACGCTCAAGCGCAACGATCCCAAGACCACCGGCTTCACGGTCGACACGCCGGTGCCTTACCGGCTGGCCGACCTGATCGCGCTGATCGACGAGCGCATGGGCAAGCTCGAGAACCGCTCCTCGCGCATGATCTATCACAAGCTGATGCAGCGCATCGAAACCGTGCGCATCGACCCGCGCTACGCCTTCATGTTCGACAACGCCAACGTCGGCGGCGACACGATGAGCGAGACTTTGCGGCAACTGTTCCGCCTGCCGGCGGACGGCAAGCCGATGACCATCATGCAGCTTGCCGGTTTCCCGGCCGAGGTGGTCGATTCGGTCGTGTCGGTGCTGTGCCGCATGGCGTTCGATTTCGGCATGTGGAGCGACGGCGCATTCCCGCTGCTGTTCGTGTGCGAGGAAGCGCATCGCTACGCGTCGGCCGACAAGACGATCGGTTTTGGCCCGACCCGCAAGGCGCTCTCGCGCATCGCCAAGGAGGGCCGCAAGTACGGCGTGTTCCTCGGGCTGGTGACGCAGCGCCCGGCCGAGCTCGATTCCACAATCATCTCGCAATGCTCGACCTTGTTCGCGATGCGCATGGCAAACGAGCGCGATCAGGCGATCGTGCGCTCCGCGGTGTCGGACGCGGCCGCGAACCTGCTTGCCTTCGTGCCCTCGCTCGGCACGCGCGAGGTGCTCGCCTTCGGCGAAGGCGTGGCGCTGCCGACGCGGCTGAAGTTCAAGCAGCTTCCCGAAAATCTCATTCCGCAGAGCCAGGCGATCATCAATTCGAGCACCGATGCGGCAAACGGCGCGAACGAGGATTTCATCGACACGATCATCGATCGCTGGCGCGGCGCGACCATGAGCCACAAGCAGAGCGGGCTCGATGGCGGGCCGGATTTCGACGGGCTCGCGCGCGACGAGTTCTCCGCCATTCCGGTTGCGCCGCAAATTCCCAGCGCCCCCGCTGCGCCGCCCATCGCGCCGTCGGCTGCGCCGCGGCTCGATCCGGACCGGTTCAAGCTGTTGAAGCGGCCGCTGGAAGAGCGCCGCGACGTGTTCGGCAAGAGCGAGCCGGCCGCGCCGAGCTGGCGCAAATAATCAGTTGCGGCGAAATGTGAGATAGGCCGGCGCGCGGCCTTCGCGCACGGCCTTGCCCTCATAGCGCGTGCCGCCGAACCCCGGCCATGGCGCCCGCCAGTCGTCCGCGCGCTCCGCGGTCCAGGTGAAATCGCGCGACCGCAACAGACGCAGCAGCGTCCATTCGGCGTAGTTCGCCCAGTCGGTCGCGAAGCGGAATTCGCCGCCCGGCGCTGAGAATGCGGGCGAGCGCCGCGACGTTTTCGTCCGAGACGAAGCGCCGTTTCCAGTGGCGGCGCTTCGGCCATGGGTCGGGATAGAGCAGATCGACGCGCGCGATCGAGCTTGCGCGGCAGCCAGGCGATCAATTCGACCGCGTCGCCGTGATGCAGCCGGATGTTGCCGAGCTTGTGCTCGTCAATCGCCACCAGCGCCTTCGCCATGCCGTTGACGAAGGGCTCGCAGCCGATGAAGCCGGTGCGCGGGTTCGCCTGCGCCTGCGCGATCAGGTGCTCGGCGCCGCCGAATCCGATTTCGAGGCGGACGTCGTCGGCCGGAACCGGAAACAGGCCGGCGAGATTGTCCGGCGGCGGTGCGCTCAGATCGAGCGCGAGACGCGGGAGCAGCGAGCCGAACAGCTCCACCTGCCGCGCGCGCAGCGGGTGCCCCTTGCGCCGGCCGAAGAATGCGCCGTGACGATGGTGCGGCTCGTCGGTCATCCCGCCGTCGTGAAGCACAAACAAAAATGGCCGGGAAGCCCCGGCCACTTTCATCGCTCGCTGCCGGAGCCTCAGAACGCCTTCTTGAGCTGCCCGCGCGAGATCCGTCTTTTCCCACGAGAAACCGCCGTCCTTGTCCGGCGCGCGGCCGAAGTGGCCGTAGGCGGCGGTGCGGTAGTAGATCGGGCGGCAAAGCTTGAGTGTGCGGCGGATGTTGGTCGGGGTAAGCCGGAACATCTCGGGCAGCACCTTCTCGAGCTTGCGCTCGTCCACCTTGCCGGTGCCGTGCAGGTCGACCAGCAGCGACATCGGGTCGGCAACGCCGATCGCATAGGCGACCTGGATGGTGCATTTGTCGGCGAGGCCGGCCGCGACGACGTTCTTCGCCAGATAGCGCGCCGCATAGGCGGCCGAGCGATCGACCTTGGTCGGGTCCTTGCCGGAGAATGCGCCGCCGCCGTGCGGCGCATAGCCGCCGTAGGTGTCGACGATGATCTTGCGGCCGGTGAGCCCGCAGTCGCCGTCCGGCCCGCCGACCACGAAATTTCCGGTCGGATTGACGAGGAAGTCGGCATTCTTCTTCGGCATCCAGCCCTTCGGGAGCGAGGACTCGACCGCCGTCGAGATCAGGTCCTTGATCATGCCCGGCGAGTACTTCTTCTTGTTGCGGTTCTCGGCATTGTGCTGCGTCGAAACCACGACCTTGGTGCAGCCGACTGCCTTGCCGTCGACGTACTGCACCGTCACCTGGCTCTTCGCGTCCGGCTGGAGGTCGGCGAGCTTGCCGGAGCGGCGCTGCTCGGAGAGCGTCTTCAGGATCCTGTGCGCGAAGAAGATCGGGGCCGGCATGTACGAGCCCTTCTCGTAGAGCTCGCTGTCGGTGCAGGCGTAACCGAACATCATGCCCTGGTCGCCCGCGCCTTCTTCCTCGCCGCCCTTTTTCTTCTTGGCGTTCACGCCCATCGCGATGTCGGGCGACTGGCCGTGCAGGAGCACCTCGACGTCGGCGCCGTGGTACGAGAAGCCGTTCTGGTCGTAACCGATGTCCTTGACGACATCGCGCGCAATCTTGGTCAGCCGCTCGCGGTCGACCACCGACACGCCGTGGATGGTCTTGAAGAGCTGGCCGCGGCCTTCGCCCGCGATGACGATCTTGTTCGTCGTGCAGAGCGTCTCGCAGCCGAGCCGCGTGTTGATCAGGCTCTCGTCGGCGATGCCGAGCTTGATGTCCTCCTCGATGAATGCGTCGAGGATCGCATCGGAAATCTGATCGCTGACTTTGTCGGGATGGCCTTCGGACACGGATTCGCTGGTGAACAGATAGTTCTTGCGGGACACTGAATTGACTCCTCGAAGGCCGGTTACGGCCAGGTTCAGGCGCGGCTCATTAGCACGCCTCGGCTCGACGCGCGCGTTTCTTGCAGCGTCAAGGGGTCCGGTCAAGATGTGGGCTGCGGTGGGCGCGGTAGCTCAGGTGGTCTCCTCGCCCCCCGCCATCTCTTCCACGAGGTCGACGATGCGGCGCCGCAGTGCCGCGCTCGGAACGCGCGTGAACGCCTTCACGAGTTTCAGGCCATCGCTGCTCGCGAGGAAACTCGTCACGTATTCGGGAGAGGCAGCTTCGCTCATGCCGTAGGCTTTTCCCGGAGGCGGCGGCGAACCTTCGAAGAAGAACGCCACCGGCACCTGAAGGATCAGCGAGATCTGCTGCAGCCGGCTCGCGCCAATCCGGTTGGTGCCCTTCTCGTATTTCTGCACTTGCTGGAACGTGAGGCCCAGCGCGTCGCCAAGTTTCTCCTGGCTCATGCCCAGCATCATGCGCCGCATGCGCACGCGGCTCCCGACATGCTTGTCGATCGGGTTGGGCACCTTCTTGATCATGCCGCTCTCCTGTGGAACTCGCTCCGGCCGCGCAACTTCATGCACGCGCCGCGAGAAAGCAACGGCAGAACGACCGGCCGGTCCCAGCCGCAACGTCCCACCCCATCGAAATACCGCCTCGCGGAACGCCGGTAACATATCACCGGTCATCGGTTCCGGCGGGAAACCGGATTTCACGGTGTGGATAACTTAACCAGCGCGAAGGCGGCGCCAGAGCAGGACCGCGAGGGCGGCGAGCATCAAAAGGCCGACAGGGCCATCGCGAAACCGGACGAAAACCGTGGGCTCGACCGGCCGCGGCAGGGGCGAATCCAGAACACCTTCAGTGCCAAGCGGCAATGAGCGCACGATCCGGCCGACCGGGTCGATGACCGCCGAGACGCCCGTATTGGCGGCGCGCACCAGCGGGAGGCCTTCCTCGATCGCGCGCACGCGCGCCTGCTGAAGGTGCTGGTAGGGGCCGGTGCTCTGCCCGAACCAGCCGTCATTGGTGAGGTTGACGAGCCAGCCCGGACGCTCGCCGGGCGGCACCGCTTCGCCCGGAAACACGATCTCGTAGCAGATCAGCGGCAGGAACGCGGGCGCGCGCGGCACGGCGATCGGCTTGCGCTCGATGCCGGGGATGTACCCGCCGCGCACCTTGGTGAGCTGCATCAGGCCGAGGCTTTCGAGGAAATCCTGAAACGGCAGGTACTCGCCGAACGGCACGAGATGCAGCTTGTCGTAGACCGACAGGATCGTGCCGTCGTGATCGATCACGTAGATCGAATTGTAGGCGCGGATGATGCCGGGCGTTGGTGCCGCGCTGGCGGGACGCGCGGCGCCGACGATCAGCACGGTGCCGGGCGGCAGCAGGTCGGCGATCTGCCCCATCGCCTCGCCTTCGCGGACGAGAAAGAACGGAAACGCCGACTCCGGCCAGATCAAATGCGTCACATCGCGCACACCGGTCGAGCCTGGGCCGGTCGCGCGATCGGAGAGCGCGAGATAGCGCGCCATCACCTGTTGCCTGGCGCCGTAATTGAACTTGTCGTCCTGGGTCAGGTTCGGCTGCATGATGCGCAGCTTCACGCCCTCGACGAACTGCGTCGGCGCCTGGGCGAGGCGCAGGAAACCGTACACGGCGAGCCCGCCGAGGACCGCGATCGGGATCAGCACCGTGAGCCATGGGCGGGGCGTATCCGCACGCTCGTCGGCGAGCACGGCGGGACTCGCGAACAGATAGACCGCGAAAAACGTCAGTCCCCAGAGCCCCACCAGCGCGGAGGCCTGCGCCAGTATCAGTGGACCGGTCAGCGCGTAGCCGAACGTGTTCCAGGGAAAACCGGTGAGCACATGGCCGCGCAGCCATTCGGTTGCGGTGAGCGCAACGGCAAGCGCCAGAATGCGCAGCGGACCGCGCGTCCATAACAGGCGTGCGGCGCCAAACGCCGCGGCGGTGAAGAACGCGAGGCCCGCCGGTAGTCCGATCACGGCGAATGGCAAGAGCCACGCGAAGGTCTTGGCATCGACCAGAAACGCAAATCCGAGCCAATAGAGACCGGCAACAAAATACCCGAACCCGAACCACCAGCCGCTGACCGCCGCCGTGATCACTCCGCCGAGACGGCCGGCGGAAGCTCCATCGATCAGCCACACCGCAACCGGCAGGGTCACGAACAACACCGGCCATGCGTTGAACGGCGCAAGCGCCAGAACCGACACGGCCCCGGCGCAAAACGCGATCGCGGCGCGCCGCCACCCGTAAGAGAGGACCACCGCATGCGACAGGCGTGTGAGCCACGCCGTCAGCGCACTCACGGCGATCCCTTGTCGGGTGTCGGCTCGCTCGGTGCCGCGGGCGGCGCCGGGGCGATCGGCGTCATGCCGGCAGCGCGCCGCGCGGCCCGCTCGCGCCGCTCGAGACGGCTTTTGGTGCGCGTGATGCGCACCTTTTTCAGGCGCCGCGGATCGCTATCGAGCACCTCGATCTCGAAGTCGCCCGGGTCCCGGCACGACCTCGCCGCGCGAGGGCAGGCGGCCAACCTGCGTCATCACATATCCGGCCAGCGTATCGACTTCGTCGGCCACATTGCCGATCTCGAATTCCGGCCCGACCGTCTTGACCACGTCTTCCAGCTGGGCGCGCGCGTCGGCGAGGAACGAGCCATCGGACTGACGCACGATGGCCGGCGTTGCATCTTCGTCGTGCTCGTCCTCGATGTCGCCGACGATCTGCTCGACCACATCTTCCATCGAGACGATGCCGTCGGTGCCGCCATATTCGTCGATGACGAGCGCGAGATGGATGCGCGTCGCCTGCATCTTGGCGAGCAGATCGATCGCCGGCATCGAGGGAGGGACGAACAGAATCTCGCGGATGATCCTGGCGGCGGCGAGCGACACCGAGAGATCGATGGCCTTGAGATCGAGGCCGGCCGGAAACGGCTTCTTGCGCTTGGCCTTTGCGGCGCCCTGCTGCGCGTGGCGCACCATGTAGCCGATGACGTCGCGGATGTGCGCCATGCCGACCGGATCGTCGAGCGTGTCGTTGTAGACGACGAGGCGCGAATGCCCGGCACCCTCGAACACCTTGATCAACTCGCCGAGCGAAATGTCCTGCTGCACCGAGATGATGTCGGCGCGCGGCACCATCACGTCGTCC
Organism: uncultured Alphaproteobacteria bacterium; assembly: GCA_963800695.1. Lineage (GTDB taxonomy): Bacteria > Pseudomonadota > Alphaproteobacteria > Rhizobiales > Xanthobacteraceae > PALSA-894. The sequence goes on from CAWDCA010000007.1 coordinate 119,387, forward strand.
ACCCTGCGCCCGCGCAGCGCGAGGATGTTGGTGAGCATCACGCGTTCTTGCGGCGAGAAGCCGGTCTCGAAGGCGCCGCTCTCCAGAACGGTTTGCAGGTCTGCGCGGGCCGAGCTTGGTTTCCAGTTGAACAGCGTTCTGAGTGTCCGGGCGATCCAGCCTTCGGCGGGGTCCTGCGAGGGCGCAGGGGGCTGCGGCAGCACGGCAGGAAGGTTCACGCGCGCGGGGGCACTCGAATCGCTGCGACTTGGCGCGTCGGTGTCAGGCATGGCGTCAGCCCCGGCTCGCTTGCAGGGCGTGCGGAGCGATTGTCTCGTGCACCAGATACGGGTCCGGCACGCCGATGCGCGCCAGGATCACTCGCTCGAGCTGTTCCATCGTCGTGGCGGCGGCTTCAGTGTCGTGGTCGTAGCCGAGGAGGTGAAGAAATCCATGCACGGCGAGGTGGGCGAGATGATGGTCGAACGGCTTCTCTTCGGTCTCGGCTTCGCGCGCCGTGGTTTCGTAGGCGATGGCGATATCGCCGAGCGACGTCACGGCCGCCATCTGCGCGCCCGCATTTGGCGCGGGCGGAAACGACAGCACATTGGTCGGCTTGTCGATGCCGCGCCATTGCGCATTGAGCCGGCGGATCGCCGCATCGTCGGTCAGCAGCACGGCGAGCGCGCGGTCCTTGAAGTCCGTCCCGATCGCAATGGCCGCTTCGGACAGCGCGCGGCGCACGGTCGCTTCGGCGCCGGATGCGGTGTCCCATTGCGGCGCTTCGACGATCACGTCGATCAGCGGCACGGGCTCGATCGTGCTCATTTGCCGGCCTCGCGCTTGGCCGATGCGTTGTCGTAAGCCTCGACGATGCGCGCGACCAGTTCGTGCCGCACGACGTCGTCCTTGTTGAAGGTCGCGTGACCCACACCCTCGACGTTCGCGAGCAGTCGAATCGCCTCGGAGAGACCAGAGGTCTGGCCGGACGGCAGATCGGTCTGGCTTGGATCGCCGTTCACGATCATCCGGCTGTTCTCGCCGAGCCGGGTCAGAAACATCTTCATCTGCATCGACGTGGTGTTCTGCGCCTCGTCGAGAATGACCACCGCGTTCGCCAGCGTGCGGCCGCGCATAAAGGCGAGCGGTGCGATCTCGATTTCGCCGCTCTGCATGGCGCGTTCCACGATGCGCGCATCCATCAGGTCGCCGAGCGCATCGAGCACCGGCCGAAGATAGGGATCGATCTTCTCGCGCATGTCGCCGGGCAGGAAGCCGAGCCGTTCCCCCGCCTCCACGGCGGGACGCGTCACCACGATACGGTCGACTTCCTTGCGTTCGAACAGCGCGACCGCGTGTGCGACCGCGAGCCAGGTCTTGCCGGTCCCGGCGGGGCCAACGCCAAACACAAGCTCATAACGCTTGAGCGCGCGCAGATAGGCGTCCTGTCCCGACGTGCGGGCGCGCACCGGGCGCTTGCGCAGGTTGATCTCTTCGAAGGCCGGGCGCGAGGTCCCTGGATCGAAATCGAACAGCGAGCCCTGCGCGATCACCAGGCGGATCGCGCCTTCGACATCGCCCTGGCTCACGTCGTGGCCGCGCTTGATCTGCTCATACAGGCCTTCGAGCACGCGGCGTGCGCGTTCGCAGCCATCGCGCGAGCCCTCGATCGTGACCTGATTGCCGCGCGAGTCCGCCACCACGCCGAGCCGGCGCTCGATCAGCGCAAGGTTCTGCCCGTACTGGCCGAACAGCGTCGAGGCGCGGCGATTGTCGTCGAAGGTGAGCACGGCCTGTGTCGTCGCGGTGTCAGCCTCCTGGGCGGAGGGAACAATCCCGTTGTCGGGCGGCAGGTTGCGCAACGATTCAGGCTCCAGCGGTTGCGAGCGATTGTGCATCGATTCGAGGCGAAGCGGCGAGAGTTCCAAACAGGCTGTTGGCGATGGTTCCGGTGATCGTGACCGGCACCATCGCGCCGATCATGTGTGCCGGGGCCATCACCTGTACCGGCTGGAGATATGGCGAGCGGCCGGTCAATTGCCCAGAGCGGCGGCCCGGCTTTTCCATCAGTACCTCGAAGGTGAGCCCGATACAGCGCGCCTGGAACGCCGCCTGATGGCGCGTGATCGCGGCCTGCAGCCGTTGCAGGCGCTCGGATTTCACATCCTCGGGAACCTGCCCGTCCATCGTGGCGCCGGGCGTTCCCGGGCGCTGCGAATAACTGAACGAGTAGGCGCCCGAGTATCCGACCTCATCCACGAGGCGCAGCGTGTCGCCGAAATCCTCTTCGGTCTCGCCCGGGAACCCGACAATGAAATCGGACGTGAAGGCGAGATCGGGACGCGCGTCGCGCAGCCGGTCGATGATGCGGAGATAATCCGCGCGCGTGTGGCGGCGGTTCATGAGGCCAAGAATCCGGTCCGAGCCTGACTGGACCGGCAAATGCAGTTGCGGCGCGAGTTGCGGCAGATCGCGGTGCACCGCGATCAGGTCGTCGTCCACATCGCAGGGGTGGCTGGTGGTGTAGCGCAGCCGCGCGATGCCGGGGATATCTGCGACGCGCTCGAGCAGGCGGCCGAGCGTGCAAACGCGGCCGTCGCGATCCTCGCCGTGATACGCGTTGACGTTCTGGCCGATCAACGTCACCTCGCGCACCCCTCCGGCGGCGAGGTTTGCCACTTCTACGAGGATTTTATCGACGGGACGTGAGACTTCCGAGCCCCGCGTGTAAGGCACGACGCAGAAGGTGCAGAACTTGTCGCAGCCCTCCTGCACGGTGACGAAGGCGCTGATACCGCGCGATTTCGTCTTCGCGATGCTCGGCAGTGGAAGGAACGAGAACTTGTCGTCGACCGGAAACTCGGTCTCGACGACACGTTGCTCGCGCGCGAGCAAGTCCGGCAGGCGGTGATAGCTCTGTGGCCCGACCACGAGATCGACCACCGGCGCGCGGCGGATGATTTCCTCGCCTTCAGCCTGCGCGACGCAGCCCGCGACCGCGACGGTGACGCGGCGGCCGTCCTGCGCCGCGCTTTGTTTAATCTGGCGAATTCGGCCGAGTTCCGAATAGACCTTTTCGGCCGCTTTTTCGCGGATATTGCAGGTATTGAGGATGATCAGGTCGGCGTCATCGGGCGCACCGGTCTCGACATATCCTTCGGGCGCCAGCAGGTCCGCCATACGATGGGAATCGTAGACGTTCATCTGGCAGCCGTAGGATTTGACGTAGAGCTTGCGTTCGTTCATGCGATCCGGGGCATTCGCCCCTCTAAGCTATTGCAGTACATAACGAAATTTTTGTGACCGGCATGGCCGGAGGCCCCAGTCTTAGCGCCTTTTGCCGCCGATTGAAACGGCACAACCCTTCAAGGGGGCGGGCGGATTGCCGCGCAAGGCCGCGATCACATTCTGCCGGACCGAGGATTCCAGCAGTCTTGCCAAGGCCTTGCGGTCGGTGGCGCCGTCATAGGGGATCGGCTCACCCCAGGTGACCGACACATCGACGGCACCGGAGCGGGCGATGGCCCCGATGTGCTCGGTGAGCTTCATCTTGCCGTAGCAGGCGGCCCGCGGGCGCAGGTGCCGCCCGAGCGGGATGCCCTGCTGGCTCACATAGGCGATCGACAGCGGCTGGATCCAGACCTGTCCGGTATGCCCGGCGGAGGCGACCGCGTCCCGCGCGGCTCCGATCAAGGCCGAGCGGAACGGCAGCACCCGGTTGCCGTCGCCCGCGGTTCCTTCGCCGAACAGCAGAACCGGATCGCCTTCGGCGAGACGCTGCGCGATCTCGGCATTGACCGCGCTGGTTTTGTGCCGGCGATCCCGTTCGACGAACACCGAGCGCTGCAGCTTAGCCAGCAGGCCGAAGAACGGCCAGCGCGCGATCTCGCTCTTGGCGACGAACACGACCGGCGCGCACGCCGTGATGATCGAGATGTCGAGCCAGGACGAATGATTGGCGACGATCAGCAATGGCCGCTTGTCGACCGGCGCGCCCGCGCAGCGCACGCGAATGCCAAGCAGCCGGCAGACGAAGCGATGATAGAACACCGGAATGCGCCGCCGCAGCGGAGCTTGAGCGCGACCGCCAGCCATTGCAGCGGCATCAGCGGCAGCGTCAGCAGCGAAACAACAACAACGATAGCAGCAACACGCAACATCAGCGTTTCTTGTCGTCGTCCAGCGGAACCGCGTAAAGCTCGAGCCGGTGGTCGACCAGCTTGTAGCCGAGCTTGCGGGCGACCTCGGCCTGCAGCCGCTCGATCTCCTCCGACTGAAACTCGATCACCTGGCCGTTGCGCAAGTTGATCAGGTGATCGTGGTGCGCCTCGGGGATCTGCTCATAGCGCGCGCGGCCCTCGCGGAAGTCGTGGCGGGTGATGATGCCTGAGTCCTCGAACAGCTTGACGGTGCGGTAGACGGTCGAGATCGAGATGTGCTCATCGATTTTGGCGCAGCGGCGGTAGAGCTCCTCGACGTCGGGATGATCGGCCGAATCCGCCAGCACGCGCGCGATCACGCGGCGTTGCTCGGTCATGCGCATGCCCTTGGCGACGCACTGCGCTTCGATGAAATTCGGCTTGGACTCGTTCACGGCAATCCCGTCGCTGGTCCGGCGCCCGGCGTATTATACAAGGTCCCGGCGCAGCACCAGCGCGCCCTTGCCGCCGGATTGCGCATAGTAACCGGGCCGGCGCCCGACTTCTCGAAACCCGGCCCGCGCGTAAAGCCGGCGCGCCGGCGTGTTGTCCTCATCCACCTCCAGGAACACGGCGCGCAAGCCAAGTCCGGCAAGGCGGCGCAGATGCAAGATCGAGCAGGCGGCGCGCAAGCCCGCGTCCGCGCCACGAGCGTGTAACCGCGACCGAGAGAATTTCCGCCTCGTCGGCGGCGCGGCGCGACAATATGAAGCCGACGTTGTGGCGCCCGCTGGTGGCGCGCTCGGCGACGACACCGCGGTCTGTGAGAAGCTGCTCGAATTCGTGCTCGCTCCAGCCGCGATTGAAGGATGCGGCATGCAGCGCCGCGAGCGAGCCGGCATCGCGCGGAGCGGCCGGCGACAGCGCCGCCTCGGCTCGGCCGAACAGCCGTTCCAGCCAAGCCATCATCGCCGCGGCAGCCGGCCGGCATCCTGCGGCCGCGCGTCGGGCCGGCGCAGGTAGAGCGGCTTCGGGGCTGAGCCCTCGTCCTGCGCGGCGGCGCCGAGGCGCGCAATCCAGCCGATGTCGGGCGCGGGGTTCACCTCGACGCGCGGCATCGGCGACCCGCTCGGCCAATGCGCGGCGACGAGCGCTGCGCCCGAGCCGGTGATCACCGTCGGCCCGACCGGCACCGCACGCACGGCGGCGCGCACGCGGTCGAGCCGTGGCGACACCAAGGTGGTGCCGTTCGGCGCGAACACATGGAAATAGACCTGTTCGTTGCGGGCATCGATCGCCGCAATGATGGTGTGATCGGAGCGCGCCGCGACGTGCGGAGCCGCAAGCGCGGACAGCGTGGACAGACCGATCGCCGGTTTGCCGGCCGCAAGCGCAATGCCGCGTGCGGCCGAAATCCCGACCCGCAGCCCCGTGAAGCTGCCCGGCCCGACCGTTACGGCGATGCGGTCGAGATCGGCGAACTCACAGCGCGCCGCGTCCATCACGCGCGCGATCAGCGGCATCACGGCTTCGGCGTGGCCCCTGAGCATGCCGAGCGATTCGCTTGCGAGGATGGCGCCGCGTTGCGAGTCGAGCACGGCGGCCGCGCAGGCGCCGAGCGCGGTGTCGATAGCGAGAACTCGCATGGATGACGCCGCCGCGCATTCTGAGCGCAGCAGCGAATCGGGTTATTTCGGGATAGCGCGGGCTCAGATCGGCCGCACCTCGGTGACGTCCGGCACGAAATGGCGCAGCAAATTCTGGATACCGTGCTTGAGCGTCGCCGTGGAAGACGGGCAGCCCGAGCACGAGCCCTTCATGGCGAGATACACGACGCCTTCCTTGTAGCCGCGGAAGGTGATGTCGCCGCCGTCATTGGCGACCGCCGGGCGAACGCGCGTCTCGATCAATTCCTTGATGGTCGCGACCGTGTCGGCATCCGCCGGCTCGAAGAACTCGCCGGCTTCGCTCGTCTCGCCGGTTGTCCCTTCCGCCACGATCGGCGCGCCGGACATGAAGTGCTCCATGATGACGCCGAGGATCGCGGGCTTGAGCTGCGGCCAATCGGCGCCCGCCTTGGTCACCGTGATGAAGTCGGAGCCGAAGAACACGCCGCCCACGCCCTCGATGTCGAACAACCGCTCGGCGAGCGGCGACTGGGCGGCTTCCGCCTTGTCGCGCATCTCAAGCGTGCCGGTTCCCAGCACGGTGCGGCCGGGCAGGAACTTCAAGGTCGCCGGATTGGGCGTCGCTTCGGTTTGGATGAACATGGCTTTGCTCCAGGCGCCAAAGTCTTGAGGACCAAGTCTCGGCGCTGCCGGTGAGATTTCACCGCAATAGATGGTCCTTTGCGCCCGTAAGGTCAATGCGGGCCGTTACGACAGCGCGTCGAGGTCCTCGTCGCCGAGATGTCCCGGCACGATCGCGACCGGGATCGGATAGGTGCCGGCCACCTTGCCGAGGCTGGCGACCAGCGGTCCGGGGCCTTCTTTTCCGGTTCCCGCCGCCAGCACCAGGATCGCGATATCTTCGTCCTCATCGATCAGCTTGAGAATCTGCTCGGATGTGTCGCCGTCGCGGATCACGCGCTCGGGCGTGATCCCGGCGACGCCGTTCGCCCGCGCGGCGAATTCGTCGAGCTTGTGGTTGGCCGCCTCGTGCGCTTCCGCCTTCATGATGTCGGCGACGCCGAGCCATTGCTGATGCCGGTCATGCGGCTCGATCACCAGCAGCATCATCACGCTCGCGCCGATGCGCGCGGCGCGCCGGCTCGCGTAATAGACGGCGCGGTCGCATTCCGGCAATTCGTCGATGACGACCAGAAACTTCGGCTTGTGCCCAGCCTCGTAGCTGCGGCGCTTCAGGCTCATCGGATGTCCCCGTTTCCGAACCCGGCCGTCGCGGATTCAAATGCTGACACAGCGTCCCGGGCGGGGACAAGCGCTGCCGCTGCCTGAATTCACGGCATGCTGCTGCCGCTTCAACGCCGGATGAAACCCACGATGTCCTTGACGGCGTTCATGGTTTCGGCCGCGATGGCTTCGGCGCGGGCTGCCCCGTCGCAAAGCACGGAATCGATGTTGGCCGGGTCCTGCATCAGGCGCTTCATTTCGGCGGCGATTGGCGAGAGTTTGGCGACCGACAAATCGGCAAGTGCCGTCTTGAAGGTCGAGAACTGCCCCCCACCGAACTGCTGCAACACCGCCGCCTTGGGCGTATCGGCGAGCGCCGCGTAGATGCCGACCAGATTGTCCGCCTCAGGGCGCGCTTCGAGCCCCACCTCCTCGCTCGGCAACGGCTCCGGATCGGTCTTCGCCCGGCGGATCTTCTGCGCGATCGTGTCGGCGTCGTCGGTCAGGTTGATGCGCGAATTGTCGGATGGGTCCGACTTCGACATTTTCTTCGTGCCGTCGCGCAGGCTCATCACGCGTGTCGCCGAGCCTTAAATCACCGGCTCGGTCAACGGAAAGAACGCGTCGCCGAAGCCACGCGCGCGGATCGACTCGCCGAAATCGTTGTTGAACTTCTGCGCGATGTCGCGGCAAAGCTCGAGATGCTGCTTCTGGTCTTCGCCGACCGGCACGTGCGTCGCGCGGTAGACCAGAATGTCGGCAGCCATCAGCACTGGATAATCGTACAGCCCGATCGAGGCGTTCTCGCGGTCCTTGCCGGCCTTCTCCTTGAACTGCGTCATGCGGTTGAGCCAGCCGAGGCGCGCCACGCAATTGAACACCCAGGCAAGCTCCGAGTGCGCGGCGACCTGGCTCTGGTTGAACACGATGTGCTTCTTCGGATCGATGCCGGACGCGATGAAGGCGGCCGTCACCTCGCGCGTGCTCAGACGCAGCACCTCCGGCCCGCCCCAGACATCGATCGGCACCGTGATCGCATGCTGGTCGACCACGCAATAGATGCAGTCGAAGCGCTCCTGCAGCGCGACGAACTTCATGATGGCGCCGAGATAATTGCCGAGATGCAAATTCCCGGTCGGCTGGACGCCTGAAAACACACGCTCCTTGAAGGCCATGAGGCTCTCCGATTGCGGCGCGTCAGATGCCATGACGGGGCGGAGAAGCGCAAGTGTTGCCCGGAGAAGATCGCTCGCTATAGTGCGCGCCGCCCGTGACCCCCCACAAATCGGAGTTAGCCGATGTCTACGCAATATGACGTTCTCGGCATCGGCAACGCCATCGTGGACGTGATCGCGCGCACCGAGGACGATTTCCTCGTCCGCCACGGCATGAACAAAGGCTCTATGGCGCTGATCGACGAGGCACGCGCGGAAGCGATCTACGCGTCGATGGGCCCGTCCACGCAGATTTCCGGCGGATCGGGCGCGAACACCATCGCGGGTGTGGCAAGCTTCGGGGCGCGCGCCGCTTTTTTCGGCAAGGTGAAGGACGACGAATTGGGCCGCGCCTTCGCGCATGATATTCGCGCGGCCGGGGTGGCATTCGATACGCCGCCTGCTTCCGAAGGTCCCTCCACCGCGCGCTGTTATGTGCTTGTGACGCCGGACGGCGAGCGCACCATGAACACCTATCTCGGCGCCGCGCAGGACCTGCATCCCAATGACGTCGATGCCGGCGTGGTCACCGGGGCCGCGATCACCTATCTGGAAGGCTACCTGTGGGACCCGCCGCTGGCGAAGGAAGCCTTCCGCAAGGCCGCGGGCATTGCGCATGGCGCCGGCCGCAAGGTCGCGCTCACACTCTCGGATGCGTTTTGTGTCGGGCGCTATCGCGACGAATTCCTCAACCTGATGCGCACCGGCGCGGTCGATCTGATCTTCGCCAATGAAAGCGAATTGAAGAGCCTCTATGAAACCTCCGACTTCGATAGCGCCGTCAAGGCGCTGCGCAGTGACGTCAAGCTCGCCGTCGTGACGCGCAGCGAGAAGGGCTGCGTGGTCGTATCGCGCGAAAGCAACGAGGTGGTGAAAGCCGCGCCGATCGACAAGCTCGTTGATGCCACGGGCGCGGGCGACCTGTTCGCGGCGGGATTTCTCGTTGGCCTTGCCCGCGATCAGGACCATCGGTCCGCCGCGCAGCTTGGCGCGCTCGCGGCTGCCGAGGTGATCCAGCATCTCGGCGCCCGGCCCGAGACATCGCTGAAGACACTCGCGCAGGACAACGGCTTCACGATATGAGGGCTTCGTCCCTCTAGAGCACAAAGCCGCCATGCAGCCTCTCAAAGTCACTATCGTGCCGGTCACGCCGATCCAGCAGAATTGCTCGATCGTCGCGTGCACGGCCACCAATCGTGCCGCGATTGTCGATCCCGGCGGCGACGTTGCGAACATTCGCAGGGCGATCGATCAGCTAAACGTGACGCCGGAGAAAATCCTGCTCACGCATGGGCATTTCGATCATGCGGGCGGCGCGGCCGAACTGGCGGAAGCGCTGTCGATCCCCATCGAGGGGCCGGACGAGCGCGACGCGTTCCTGCTCTCCGAGCTCGAGAAGTCGGGCGCGCGCTTCGGCATCACCGATGCACGCAATGTCACGCCAACGCGATGGCTTGTCGAAGGCGAGACGGTCACCATCGGCGATCTGACGTTCAACGTGCTGCACGTTCCCGGCCACACGCCGGGTCATCTGGTCTTCGTGTGCGTTCCGGCACGATTTGCGCTGGTCGGCGACACGCTGTTCCAGAACTCGGTCGGACGCACCGACTTCGCCTATGGAAACACCGAGCAGCTCATCACCGGCATCAAGACGAAGCTGCTGCCGCTCGGCGACGACGTGACGGTCCTGCCCGGCCACGGCCCCGCGACGACCATCGGCAGGGAGCGGCAGGGTAACGGCTACCTGCAAGATTGACGCGAAACCGCCTTGGTGCCGCAACAATCCGTTAACCGCGCGGTAAGAACTGAAAGTTACCAATGGATGAATTTCCTCCATTGGAATCGGCCGCCATGTCCAGCGATGAGACACCCAAGATCGAACCGAGGATCGAACCGACCCTGATCATCAACGACGCGCCGTCAATTGCGGCAGTCGATCAGCCGCCGGCGATCGATGCGAAGGCCGAGATCGAGCCTCCGAAGGCGGACGCCAAGATCGAGCCGAAGGCTGAAAGGATCGAGGCCAAGATCGAGCCAAAGACCGAACCGAAGCTCGAAGCGCCGACGCTTCCGCCGGCACCGCAGCTTACCGAATCGCCCACCGCCATCATCCCGTTCAAGCGTCCCGAGCCGAAGGCGGACGCACCGCAGGCGCGCTCCCGCTTTGCCCTGCTCGCCGCTTGCGTGGCGATCGCGGCAAGCTTCGGTGCGATCGGCGGCTCGCTCGGCGTTGCCAAGTTCGGCCCGATGGTCGCAGCTCCGCCGGCTCCGGTCGCGGCCGTGACCAGGGACAACGTCGCCGACGAGGTGAAGGCGCTGAAGGAAACCGTGGCGCAACTTCGCGGCACGACGAAATCGTTGAGCGACAATCTTGGCGCGCTCAAGACCAGCGTGACCACGTCGAACACCGCGCAGAACACGCAGATCGGCAAGATCGCCGATACGCTCGATCGCGTCGAGAAGACGCAAGCCGAACAGAAGAAGATGGCCGCCGCGCATGCCGCACCGGACATCACCGGCTCGATTGGGCAGAAATCCGCAACCCCGATGGTGCTGGGCGATCCGCCGACCACGCTCAAGCCGCCGATCCTGCAGGACTACGTGCTGCGCCGCGTCTATGACGGCGCCGCCCTGATCGAGGGCCGCAATGGCATCATGGAAGTCGAAGCCGGCATAACGGCGCCGGGGCTCGGCCGCATCGAGGCAATCAAGCGTCAGGATGGCCGCTGGGTCGTCGTCACGGCGCGCGGGCTTGTCGTCGGGCGCTAGACCGGCGTCTGACGCTGCGGCAGTCGCTTGCAGGCGCGGTACGTCGATACGTACTAATCGACACCGTTAACGTTAGCAGTTTGGAAATGCGCCGCTGTTGAAATCGCCTGTATCGATTTCAACAGGATGGCGGCGATGTCCCTTCCCCAGAACAATGCCCCGGCGGCGCGCGCGAAATCGCCGCTCGGCACCGCGCTGTTGATCTCGATTCGCCATCGCGGCCGGCGCCATCGTCAGCACGCTCGATGCGGCGATCTTCGACGAGATCACCAGCGGCCGCTGGCTGACGCGCGTGTTCGCGCAAGCGCAGGAGCGCAACACGGCCGCCATCGCGTCGCTCGAGCAGAACGTCGGGGCGATCGGCAAGGACATCGACTTCGTCGCGGCACGCGTCGCCGAAACGGCCCGGCGCAGCGAGGACCTCAATCGCGATCGCTTCGCGCAGATCGAGGCGCGGCTCGCGGCGATGAAGGAGCGCTTCGGCACGCACGCGGCGCGCACCCCCGCTCCGGCGGCCGACCTGAGCGGCGACGTGATAGGCCTGCGCACCTCGCTCAACGATCTCGCCGCCACCCATACCGGCGCGGTCGCGGCGATGACCCGGCGGCTCGACCGCATCGAGGTCATGGTCGGCATCTCGACCGACATGGTGTCCTCGGTGGCCGATCCGGCGGCCCGCCAGGCCGCGCCGCAGGGCGGTGAGGAAGGCGGCACGCGGTTTCCGTGCCGCCGAGCCCGCTCCCGTGGAGCAAAGCGCCGCACGCCCGGAGCGCGGCCATCTGTTCAACGTCAAGCCGGTGAGCCAGCAGGGCGGGCTGCGCCTGTCCAGACTGCCGGGCTAACTCCCGCGACAATCCGAGCGGCCGAAACCCTCTCCTGCCGGGAGAGGGTTTTTGCTATGCATGAGGCTGCCGGCCGATTTTTCGGGGAGCAGCCGATGCGTTCCATGCCGCTGTTGATCTCGCTGGGCCTCGCATTCGCCGCGGCGCCGGCGCTTGCGCAAGGCAGCGCGCCCGTCAAGCCCGAGATGTATGAGTCGTGCCCGGGCCTCGTGGCGCGCAACCGCCTGCCCGTCATTCCGGCCGCGTTTCGCCTCGCCGCGCTGAAGGAAGGCGAGGTGCGCATCAACTACATCGGCCACTCGACCTTCCTGATCGAGAGCCCGAAGCTTGTGCGCATCGCGACCGACTTCAACGACTACGTGAAGCCGCCGATCCTGCCCGACATCGTGACGATGAATCGCGCGCACTCGACCCACTTTACCGACCGGCCCGATCCCGGCATCAAGTTCGTGCTGCGCGGCTGGAAGGAAGACGGCAAGCCCGCGGGTCACGACGTGCAGGTGCAGGACGTGCGCGTGCGCTCCGTCGCCACAAACATCCGCGACTATTACGGCGGCGGCGGCACGCAGCGCCACGGCAATTCGATCTTCATCTTCGAGGTCGCGAACCTGTGCATCGCGCATCTCGGCCATCTGCATCATACGCTCAACCAGCAGCAGCTCAACGAGATCGGCCGCGTCGATGTCGTGCTGGCCCCGGTCGACGGCGGCGCGACACTCGATCTCGACGGCATGGTCGAAGTGCTGACCGCGCTGAAAGCGCCGCTGGTTATCCCGATGCATTTCTTCTCCACCTACACGCTCAACCGCTTCACCGAACGGCTGAGCAAGGACTGGGACATCCAGATGGCTGAGGTCCCCTCGGTCGTCGTGTCGAAACACACCTTGCCGACCAAGCCGAAGCTCCTGGTGCTGCCCGGCCGCGCTTTCTGATGACTGCCGACATACGTCATCGCCAGATCCCGCTGAACGGGATCGACATGCATGTGGCCGAGTGCGGCGAGGGTCCGTTGGTGCTGATGTGCCACGGCTGGCCGGAGCTCTGGTATTCGTGGCGGCATCAATTGAAGGCGCTCGCCGAGGCCGGCTTCCGCGCGGTCGCGCCCGACATGCGCGGCTTCGGCCAGACCACCGCGCCGCAGGACATCGCCGCCTACACGATCTTCCACAATGTCGGCGACATGGTCGCGCTGGTGAACGCGCTCGGCGAAAAGCGCGGCCTGATCGCCGGTCACGACTGGGGCGCGCCGGTCGCCTGGCATGCGGCGCTGCTGCGGCCGGATGTTTTTCCCGCGGTCGTTGCGATGAGCGTGCCGCATCGCCGGCGCGGCCCGGCGGCGCCGCTCGACATGCTGCGCAAGGCGGGCAAGGGCGACTACTACTGGATCTATTTTCAGGACCGCGCCGCCGAGGATGAGTTCGCGCGCGATCCGGCGTTCACGCTGCGGCGACTCTTCCATATCGGCTTTGGCGAAACGCCGCGTGACGAAAAGATGAGCCTCTATGTGGATCGCCAGAAGGGTTTTCTCGGCGCCGCGCACGAGGTGCCGCTGCCGCCCTGGCTCGCCGAAGCCGACATCAAGGTGTTCGCCGACGCGTATCGCCGCACGGGTTTTCGCGGCGGGCTCAACTGGTATCGCAACATCGACCGCAACTGGGAGCTGACCGCGCCGTGGTCGGGCGCCGTCATCACGCAGCCCGCGCTGTTCATCGCCGGCACCAACGACGCGGTCATCACCGGCTCGATGGGAAAACGCGCGCTCGACGAAATGGACAGCGTCGTGCCGAACGTGCGCAAGGTCCTGCTCGACGGCGCCGGCCACTGGATCCAGCAGGAGCGCGCCGCCGAGGTGAACGCCGCGCTGATCGGCTTTGCGCGCGAGCATGTCGGTTAACGCTCGTCCGGCGCATGCAGCACAAGCGGCGCGATCCAGGGTCGCAAGAAAAGATAAGAACTGGATTCCCGCTTGCGCGGCGAATGAGCGGATGGCAGCGTCCGGGACACATAATGTCCATCCCGGAGAACCGCCCATGCCTTTCGCCACTACCCGCGACAACGTGCGCCTGCATTACGAGGAGGTGGGCAGCGGCACGCCGCTGCTGTTCGTGCACGAATTCGCGGGCGACTGGCGCGCCTGGGAGCCGCAGATGCGCTATTTCGCGCGGCGCTATCGCTGCATCACGTTTTCGTTCCGCGGCTATCATCCCTCCGACGTGCCGCCCGATCCGTCGTCCTATTCCTATGAGCATTTCCGCGACGACGTGATCGCGATGCTGGACCATCTCAGGATCGAGAAAGCGCATATCTGCGGCCTCTCGATGGGCGGCTACGCGACGCTGTGCGTCGGCATCAAGTATCCGGGCCGTGCGCTTTCGCTGACGATGGCCGGCACCGGCTCGGGCTCGGAGCGCGGCGTGCTCGGCGAATTCCGCAACGCCGCCGAGGTGACCGCAAAGGAGTATGACTCGATGGGTTCGGAGGGCGTCGCCAGGACCTATGGCATGGGACCCTCGCGCGTGCCGTTCGACGTGAAGGACCCGCGCGGCTACAGGGAGTTCTACGATCAGTTTGCGAGCCACTCGGCGAAGGGCGCCGCCAACACGCTGCGCGGCTATCAGGGTGGTCGGCCGCCGATCTACGAGTTCGAGGCCGAAATCAAAAGCATCACGCTGCCGACGCTGATCATCTGCGGCGACGAGGATGACGCCTGCATCGAGCCGAGCATCTATCTCAAGAAGCACATCCCGGCGTCCGGCCTCGCGATCTTTCCGAAAAGCGGCCACACGGTGAACATCGAGGAGCCCGCGCTGTTCAATCAGACGCTCGGCGATTTCCTGGCGTTGGTGGATGCCGGCAGATGGGGCAAGCGCGATCCGCGTTCGCTGCGCGTAGAGAAGAAGTAGCGTCTGCCGACGCGTCAGGCTGCCGGCTGGTCCGGCCAGTATCGCTCCGAGATGCGGACCGAGATGACCCAGGCAAACCACGCCGCGGCGAGGAAGATCGCGACGGCGATCAGGCTGCCGCTGCCCGGCCAGCTGTCCTCGGCCATATAGCCGGCGGCCGCGCCCATGGCGGTGAAGATCGCGAGAAAGAATACGTACAGTCCCAGCAGGATCATGTGTGGCCCTCGTGAGCGGGCCGACAAACGGCGGCCGCATCGCGAAATTGCCACAGAAAAGGCAACTGGACAAGTTGTCGCACGGCAATAAACCGCATGGTGACGAGACAGAAGGAAGACCGTGCCCTCTTCTGGCAGCGCACTGGGGCTAGCCCGCTGATTTGTTTGGTGTTACCGGCTTGCCGCCAGCCAGATCCTTCCCTCAAGCGCAGGTGTCTCTTTGCGTATCTTGGCGATCCATGCCGGCATGCACAATTCGTCTGCCGCCGCGTTCGACGACTACGAGATGGTCGCGGCGGTGTCGGAGGAGCGCCTTACCCGCGTGAAGGGCTCGGGCGAGAGCGTGCCGTGGCTTTCGATCGACGAGGTGCTGCGTGTCGCGGGCTGGTCGCGCGCGCGACGTCGATGCGATCGCCACCACGCGCGGCTGGTTCGCGACGCATGACTACAAATTCCCGCTCTGGCGCGAGCTGCACTACACGTTTGAGCGCTGGCGCGGGCGCGAGCGCACCAACCGCGAGCTTGCGGTGCTGTGCCATCGCTTCGGCATCGCCGACACGCACAAGCTTTTCCGCTCGCGAGCGTTTCCTGAAGGACAATTCGTTCCGGCCGGACACGCCGATCCATTTCGCCAATCACCACGAGGCGCACGCGCTCGCGGCGCTGTTCTACACCGACTGGAACGACGCGCTCGTTTATACGTCCGACGGCATCGGCGACAATGTCAGCTATTCGATGCGCGGGCTGAAGAACGGCAAGCTCGAGTGCCATTACGGCGACGACCGCTGGCTGACCAGAACGCTGAAGGAGACCGGGCTTGCGAGCGCCTATGGCTACGCGACGGTCGCGTGCGGTTTCCGCATGCTGCGCCATGAGGGCAAGCTCACGGGGCTTGCGGCTTACGGCGAGCCGAAGTCGGCGCCGAGATGGCGGCGCAGTTTCGGTTCAATGCCGAGACGGGATTGATGGAGTCCGATTTCCGTAACTGGTCCGCGATGCGCGAGAAATTCTTGGCGATCTGCCAGGGGCATGACCGCGAGACGATCGCGGCGTCGATCCAGAAAGTCGCGGAAGATTACACCGTGCAGTCGGTGCGCTGGTGGCTGGGGCGCACCGGCGCGCGCAAGCTCGCGCTGGCCGGCGGCCTGTTCGCCAATGTGCGGCTCAACCGGCTGCTCGCCGAGACGCTGCCGCTCGACGAAGTGTTCGTATTTCCCGCGATGGGGGACGACGGATTGTCGGTCGGCGCGGCGCTCACGTTCCTGCATGCGCGCGACGGCACCGAGACCTGGCTGCGCCATCGCCATCGCCTGGACAATGTCTATCTCGGGCAGAACTACGACGGCCGCATCGACGACATGCTGCAAGGCGCCGGCATGCGGCGCCTCGCCGGGCGGCCGGTCGAGACATCGGTCGATCTCATTCGCGCCGGCAAGGCCGGCGCGATCTATACCGGCCGCATGGAGTTCGGCCCGCGCGCGCTCGGCGCCCGCTCGATCATCGCGAGCCCGCACGATCACGCGATCAACGACAATCTCAACAAGCGGCTCGACCGCTCCGAGTTCATGCCGTTCGCGCCTTACGTGCTGGAAGAGGACGCGGCGCGCGTGTTCGAGATCACCGATGTGAACCGCTACGCGGCGCATTTCATGACCATCACGTGCGGCGTCAAGCCCGAATGGCGCGCGCGCATTCCGGCCGTGGTGCATGTCGACGGCACCGCGCGGCCGCAGATCGTGCGCGACGCAGACAACCCGCTGTTCGCCGCGATCCTGCGCCGCTTCCGCGACGTCACCGAGCTGCCGGTGCTGATCAACACCAGCTTCAACGTGCACGAGGAGCCGATCGTCAACCGGCCGGAGGAGTGTCTGCAGGCGCTGGCGTGACGGACGGGTGGATTTCGTCGTGACGCAGCAGGCGGTGTACGTGAAGGGGTGAGGCATGCGCTTTCCCTCTCCCGCTTGCGGGAGAGGGTGCCTGAGCGAAGCGAAGGCGGGAGAGGGAATTTGCGTCCCGCAAACAGAAGCGCCCTCTCCCGGCTCACGCTATCGGCGTTCGCCACCCTCCCCGCAACGCGGGAGAGGGGAGAGAGTCAGCGCTGACACACCGGGCAATAAAACGTCGATCGCGTCCCCTGCACGATTCGCCGGATCGTACCCCGGCATTTCGGCGTAACGCATTTCGTGCCGGCGCGGTCATAGACGCGAAACGAATGCTGGAAATAGCCGAGGTCGCCGTCGGTCTGGCGATGATCGCGCAAGGATGAGCCGCCGGCCTTGATCGCATCGTTCAGCGTGGCCTTGATGGCGTCGACCAGCGCCTCCGCGCGCGCATGCGGCGCGCCCGATCTCAGCGCAATCGTGGATGCAATGCGTTTCGGCGACACATGCGCGCGGTGCAGCGCTTCGCACACATAGATGTTGCCGAGGCCCGCCACGACCTTCTGATCCGAGAGCGCAGCCTTGAGCGAGGCTTTCTTGCCGGCGCACGCCGCCGCCAGCATCGCGCCGTCGAACGCATTGCCGAGCGGCTCGGGGCCGAGCGCTTCCATCATCGGGTGCTGGTTCAGCTCCGTGCGCGGGATCAGCTTCATGAAACCGAAGCGGCGCGGATCGTTGAACGTCACGATCGCGCCGTTCGACATGTGAAACACCACATGGTCGTGCGCGGACAGTTTCGAGCGGGCGTGATGGAAATCGCCGGGCGTTGTGTCGCTCTCGTGCAGGACGTGGAACGAGCCCGACATGCCGAGATGCATCAGCAGCACCTCGCCCGACGACAGATCCGCCAGCAGATACTTCGCACGCCGGCCGATGCCCTCGACGGTCTGGCCTTCGAGGCGCTTGCTGAAATTGTTCGGGAACGGAAAGCGCAAGTCCGGCCGGCGCTGCTCGACCCGCACGAGGCGCGCGCCTTCCATCACGGGCGCGAGCCCGCGGCGGACGGTTTCGACTTCGGGAAGTTCGGGCATGGTTAATTCCTCGACCGCGCGCGTCTATGACATAGCCGTCGCCGCAGGGCCGCCTTGGGCCTGCCGGACTATGATTATGTGTCCATGGCTATGGTCGCCGCGAGACCCATTTCGGCTACCGGCAAGTGCCGCTCGGCGACAAGCAGGCGCTGGTCGACGACGTGTTCCACAAGGTGGCGCGGCGCTACGACCTGATGAACGACCTGATGTCGGCCGGGCTGCATCGCGCCTGGAAGGACGCGCTGGTCACGGCGATCAATCCGCCCAAATCCGACAGGGATTTTGCGCTGCTCGACGTGGCGGGCGGCACCGGCGATGTCTCGTTCCGCACCGTCGAGGCGGGCGGCGCCGGCACGCGCGCGACGGTCGCGGACATCAATGCCGACATGCTCGGCGTCGGCCGCGAGCGCGCGCGCGAGCGCGGGACTCGATGACGCGGTGACGTTCGTCGACGCGAACGCCGAAGCGTTGCCGTTCCCCGACCGCAGCTTCGATGCTGTGTCGATCGCGTTCGGCATCCGCAACGTGCCGCGCATCGACGTGGCGCTCGCCGAAATGCATCGCGTGCTGCGCATCGGCGGGCGGTTCCTGTGCCTTGAATTCTCCAATGTCGATGTGCCCGGGCTCGATGCGCTGTACGAGCTCTATTCGTTCAATGTCGTGCCGGCGATCGGCCGCGCGGTCGTGGGCGATGCCGAGCCGTACCGTTATCTCGTCGAATCGATCCGTCGCTTTCCGCGTCCCAATGCATTTGCCGACATGATGCGCGCGGCGGGTTTCCGCCGCGTGTCGCACCGGCTGATGAGCGGTGGCATCGTGGCGCTGCATTCCGGCTGGCGCTTGTGATCTCTGCGGCCGGCCATCTGTTTCGTCTGGCGCGCGCCGGTTTTGTCTTTGCGCGCGAAGGTGTGCTCGGTCTGGCCGATCCGGCCGCGTTGCCCGCGCCGGCGCGGTTCGGATTGCGCTCGCGCGGCTGATCGAGCGGCCAAGCGGCGGGGATTCCGCCGGCAAGCTCGCCGCCGCGCTGACGCTGCTCGGGCCGACTTACGTCAAGCTCGGGCAATTCCTGGCGACGCGCCCGGATGTGGTCGGCCCGGCGCTCGCGCGCGATCTGGAGAGCCTGCAGGACCGCATGGCGCCGTTCCCGCAAGCCGAAGCCGAGGCGCAGGTCGCCGCCGCGCTCGGCAAGCCGCTGCGCGACATCTATGCGTCGTTCGGCCCCGCGGTCGCGGCGGCGTCGATCGCGCAGGTGCACAAGGCGGAGGCCGACGGGCAGACCGTTGCGGTGAAAGTCCTGCGGCCCGGCGTCGAGCGGCGTTTGCGGAGCGATCTCGACACGCTCTACTTCGCGGCGCGCACCGCCGAGCGCCATTCGGCCGAGGCGCGCCGCCTGCGCATGATCGAGGTGGTCGATACGCTCGCGCGCTCGGTCACCATCGAGATGGATCTGCGGCTCGAAGCCTCGGCCATCGCGGAGATTACCGAGAACACCAAAGACGATCCGGATTTCCGCGTGCCGGCGATCGACTGGGAGCGCACCGCGCGCGGCGTGCTCACGCTCGAATGGATCGACGGCACGCCGCTGACCGACCGCGCGGCCCTGGCGGCGCGCGGGCTCGACCTTCCGGCGCTCGGGCGCACGCTGATGCAGACATTCCTGCGCCACGCGCTGCGCGACGGGTTTTTCCATGCCGACATGCATCCGGGAAATCTGTTTGTCGACGCGCAAGGCCGCATCGCGGCGGTCGACTTCGGCATCATGGGAAGGCTTAGCCCGAAGGAGCGGCGCTTCCTCGCCGAAATCCTCTACGGCTTCATCACGCGCAACTACTATCGCACCGCCGAAGTGCATTTCGAGGCCGGCTACGTGCCGCCGCATCATTCGGTGGAGAGTTTCGCGCAGGCGATCCGCGCGATCGGCGAGCCGATCCACAACCGCCCCGCGTCGGAAATCTCGATGGCGAAGCTGCTCACGCTGCTGTTCGAGGTCACCGGGCTGTTCGACATGAAGACGCGGCCGGAACTGCTGCTGCTGCAGAAGACCATGGTGGTGGTCGAGGGCGTGGCGCGCTCGTTCGATCCGAACCTCGACATGTGGGCGACCGCCGAGCCCGTGGTGCGCGAATGGGTCGAGCGGCATCTGGGTCCCGCGGGCCGCATCGAAGACGTCGCGCAGGGCGCGGGCGAGGTCGGAAAATTCCTCGGTGGCGTGCCCTCGCTGCTTGGCCGCGCCGCGACTCTCGCCGACCAGTTCGACGCCGCAACGCGCGACGGACTCACGCTTTCGCCGCAAACCGTCGCAGCCA
The DNA here is from genome assembly GCA_963800695.1 of uncultured Alphaproteobacteria bacterium. Classification (GTDB taxonomy): domain Bacteria; phylum Pseudomonadota; class Alphaproteobacteria; order Rhizobiales; family Xanthobacteraceae; genus PALSA-894. The sequence goes on from CAWDCA010000007.1 coordinate 139,577, forward strand.
TCGGCGAGGCCGAGGCGCGGCGCAGCCGCTGGACGTCCGTGGCGCTGTGGGTGATCGCCGCGCTGCTCGCGGTGGTGATCTGGAAGATGGTTGATTGCGTTGATTGCAATGCAATCATCTGCTAGTCTTGGCCCATGGGCTCCCTGACGGTCCGCAACCTGAGCGAAGAGATCAAGAAGCGGTTGCGCTACGCGCCGCCGCAAACGGCCGCTCGATGGAGGAGGAGGTCCGCGTCCTGCTCGCAGAAGGCGCGGCCGACACCCCCGATCGTGCGCAAAGCAGCGCCATGCCCGCACAGCGATCCGCAAAGCCCGCCGCCGCCGCGACGGCCCGGCAAATTCTCCTCATCATCTCCGGCGGGATCGCGGCCTACAAATCGCTCGACCTGATCCGCCGCCTGCGCGAGCGCGGCTATGCGGTGCGCGTGGTCATGACCAAGGCCGCGCAGGAGTTCGTCACGCCGCTCTCGGTCGGCGCGATCGCGGGCGAGAAGCCGTTCACCGACCTGTTCGACCAGGCAAGCGAGTTCGATGTCGGGCACATTCGCCTGGCACGCGACAACGATCTGATCGTGGTCGCGCCCGCCACCGCCGACCTGATGGCCAAGATGGCGAACGGTCATGCGGACGATCTCGCGACCGCCATCCTGCTCGCGACGAACAGGAAGATTTTGCTCGCGCCCGCCATGAACCCGGCGATGTGGTCGAACAAGGCGACGCAGCGCAATCTCAAAACACTGATCGCCGATAGCGTGCTCACCGTCGGTCCGAACTCCGGCGAGATGGCGGAGAGCGGCGAGGCGGGTTCCGGACGCATGGCCGAGCCGCTGGAGATCGTCGCGGCGATCGAGAAATATCTCGCGGACCATCCATCGGCAGACGACACGGCGGAGTCTGCGCACAAGCCGCTCGCCGGAAAACACATCGTCATCACGGCCGGCCCGACCCACGAGCCGATCGACCCGGTGCGCTACATTGCGAACCGATCCTCCGGCAAGCAGGGCTATGCGATTGCGCGCGCTGCCGCCGCTGCCGGCGCCAAAGTGACGCTCGTATCGGGGCCCGTGGCGTTGCCTGACCCGCCCGGCGTGAAGACTGTCCGCGTGCAAACGGCGCGCGCCATGCTGGTCGCCGTCGAAGGCGGCGCTGCCGGCCAGCGTCGGCATCTTCGCTGCCGCGGTTGCGGACTGGCGCACCGCTGGCGACGTCGTGCAGAAGCTTAAGAAGGACGCCAGCGGCCCGCCCAGGCTCGAACTGGTCGAGAACCCGGACATCCTTGCTTCGATCGCGAAGCTCAAAACCAAGCGCCCGCAGCTGGTCATCGGCTTTGCGGCCGAGACAGAGAAAGTGGTCGAGCACGCCAAGGCAAAGTTGAAGCGCAAGGGCTGCGACTGGATCGTGGCCAACGATGTGTCGGCGGAGGGTGGTGCGATGGGCGGTGACGACAATGCGGTCCATCTGATCACCGTCGGTGGCGTCGAATCCTGGCCGTCGCAGTCGAAGGACGGCGTGGCGAGGCAATTGGTCGCGCGCATTGCGGTTGCGCTGAACGGTGCGTCGCGATGAGCGAACTCATCCTCAACATCAGCCGCTTGCCGCATGGCGCCGACCTGCCGCTGCCGTCTTATCAGAGCGCTGCCGCTGCCGGCCTCGACCTGCTCGCCGCGGTGCCGGCCGATGCGCCACTCACAATCGCGCCGGGACACTACGCCGCGGTTCCGACCGGCATCGCGATCGCGCTGCCGCCCGGCACTGAGGCGCAGGTGCGCCCGCGCTCCGGGCTAGCGCGCAATCACGGGATCACGGTGCTCAACGCACCCGGCACGGTCGATGCGGACTACCGCGGAGAAGTGCAGGTTCTGCTGATCAATCACGGCGCGGAAGCATTTGCGGTCACACGCGGCATGCGCATCGCGCAGCTTGTCGTCGCGCGTGTGGCGCGCGTCGCACTTCGCGAAACGACGGAGCTTGGGGGAACGCCGCGTGGAACCGGCGGGTTTGGTTCAACCGGAACGAGTAGCGTCTGAATCGCTTGCGGCGGTATAGTAATGCCGTTAAGTATCAGGCTACCGGTTGGTTTTCCCGCCTCATGTCGCTTCTTCCCCGCAAGGGTCTGCTCGCCATCGCCGCCGTCGTCGACGTTGCGCTCAACGCGCGCGAGCGTCCCGTCTCGGCGCGCAAGATCGCGGCGCGCCATAACCTTCCGGCGCGTCACCTCGAACCGGTGCTGCAGGCGCTGGTGCACGAGGGCATCTTCAACGGCGTGCGCGGCCCACGCGGCGGCTACCAGCTCGCGCGCGAGCGCAAACGCATCAGCGTTGCCGATATCCTGCGCGCCGCCGGCACGGTCGAAGACGGTGACGGTCCCAGATACGGCTCGCGCATCCTCGACGAAATCGTCCAGCCCGCGATCGCGGAGGCCGAGCGCGTGTTCACGGCGGCGCTTGGACGGCTCAGTCTCGAAGACATCGTGCGCCGCGCCGAGCCGCTGCGCGATCGCGGCACTTCGTAACCCAAACTGGTTCCTTCCTGTGGACAACGGGGATAGCCGGCGACGCCGATTTCCCTGAACGGACTCTGCGGGCGCGACATCTCCTGACCGGGTGCGGTCGATCGCACGCCGTTCACGATCTGGACTCTTACGGCGCGACTCACGTTGGGGTTAAAGTCATTCGATTCGCGAGCGGCCTGGCGGAGGTTGCTTGCATCGGTGGTTATGCCCGGGCCCTGTCTCGGGGATCAGGGGCACGGAAATGCCGGACACGATCCGGAAGCGGTGCGGGCAAGAATCGCATCCGTGGCGAGGCCGATTCGGACAAGCCTGCATCGTTGCGGCGCTCCCTCTCACGTCGAAAGCTGCCTGCGCCGAGCCGCGCCCCACGCTGCGTCCGGTGACCGACTATATCGACGCCTTCACGGCGCTCGAGGGCCACGAGCTTGCGGCGCTTGCCCTGACGCTGGGCGTCATCCTGTTCGCGGTCGCGACCGCCATCGCGCTCGTGCGCACGCGGACGCGCGCCGCGCAACGGCTTGCCGCACGGCAGGCGGAGATCAACGAGTTGCGCGAGGAGCGCGACCGGGCCAATGCGCTGCTTCTGGCCGAGCCGCAGGTGATCGTCGTGTGGCCGGCGGGCGGCGATGACCCGGATATTTCGGGCGACGTTTCGCTGATCATGCGTACGCCGCTGGCGCGCCGCGTGCTCGCCTTCGGCACCTGGCTGCAGCCCGAGAAAGCGCATGCCATGGAGGACGCGGTCGACGCGTTGCGCGCGGAGGGCAGGGGCTTTTCGCTGACGCTCACGACGCTGCAGCAGCGCCATGTCGCGGTCGAAGGCCGCGCCATCGGCGGGCGCGCGGTTTTGCGCATCAAGGACCTGACCGGAACGAAAAGCGAGCTCGCCGAACTTGCCGCCGATCACCAGCAATTGCGCCGTGACATCGACACGGTCGGCCGGCTGCTCGAAGCGCTGCCCGCGCCGGTATGGGCGCGCGATGCGACCGGGCGGCTCACCTGGGTCAATGCCGCCTACGCGCGCGCCGTCGAGGCGCGTGACGGCTCCGACGCGGTCGCGCGCAACCTCGAGATCCTCGATTCTGCCGCGCGCGAAGGCGCCTCGAATGCGCGCGAGGCCGGCACGTTCTACGAGGCGCGCCTGCCGGTGATCGTCGCGGGCACGCGCCGCATCCTGCAGGTGATCGACCGGCCGTCACCCGGCGGAAGCGCCGGCATCGGCATCGATGTGACCGAGGTCGAGGCGATGCGCGCCGAACTCGCGCGCATGACCGAGGCGCATCGCCGCACGCTCGACCAGCTCTCGACCGCTGTCGCGATGTATTCGGCGGAGCAGCGGCTCACGTTCTACAACGCGGCGTTCCGCGTGTTGTGGGGGCTTGAGCCGGCATTCCTGGATTCCGGGCCGACGGACTCGGCGGTACTCGATCGTCTGCGCGCCGGGCGCAAGCTTCCCGAGCAGGCAGATTTCCGCAACTGGAAGGGCGAGTTGCACGACGCCTACCGGGCGATGGAGCCACGCCAGCACGAATGGTATCTGCCCGACGGCCGCACGCTGCGCGTCGTCACCACGCCCAACCCCGAGGGCGGCGTCACCTACCTGTTCGACGACGTAACCGAGCGCTTGAAGCTGGAGCGCGGCTACGAAGCGCTGATCCGCGTGCAGGGCGAAACGCTCGAAGCGCTCGCCGAGGGGGTCGCGGTGTTCGGCAGCGACGGGCGGCTCGACCTGCATAATCCCGCGTTCGCGCGGCTGTGGAAGCTCAAGCCCGAACAGCTCAACGGCGCGGGCCAGCCGCATATCGAGACCTTGCTCGGCTGGTGCGCTCCGCTCTATGCCGAAGAGGCGTTCTGGGCGCGCTTACGCGGTGCCGTGACGGCGCTGGAGAGCCGCGAGCCGATCCAGGCGCGGCTCGAGCGCACCGATGGCTGCGTGCTCGACTGCACCACCGCGCCGCTGCCTGACGGCGCAACGCTGGTGACCTTCCAGGATGTCACCGACACGGTGAACGTCGAGCGCGTGCTGATCGAGCGCGCCGACGCGCTGCAGGATGCCGACCGGATCAAGAACGCGTTCATCGGGCACGTGTCCTACGAATTGCGCACGCCGCTCACCAACATCATCGGCTTTGCGAACTTGCTGCTCGATCCGGCCATCGGGCCGACCATCGGGCCGATCACCGAGAAGCAGCGCGACTATCTGGACTCGATCGACAAGTCGTCCAGCGCGCTGCTCGCGATCATCAACGACATCCTCGATTTGACCACCATCGACGCCGGCGCGATGTCGCTCGATCTCAAGGAGGTCGACATTCGCGGGGCGGTCGATTCCGCCGTGCTCGGACTGCAGGATCGCATCGCCGAGAAGGCCGTGCTGCTCGATGTGCGCGCCACCCCCGACGTCGGCAGTTTCATGGCGGACGAGCGGCGCGTGCGGCAAATCCTGTTCAATCTGCTCTCCAACGCAATCAGCTTCTCGCCTGCCGGCGACGTGGTGCGGCTTGGCGTCGAGCGGCGCGACGGAGCGATCGTGTTCAGCGTCACCGATCGGGGCCCGGGCATTCCACCCGAGATGGCCGATCGCGTCTTCGACCGCTTCGAGACTCACCCGCTGGGCTCGGAACATCGCGGCGCGGGACTTGGTCTTTCGATCGTGCGTTCCTTCGTCGAGCTGCATGGTGGTACGGTGAAACTCGATTCGGCCGTCGGCCATGGCACCACCGTCACCTGCGTTTTCCCGCTCAACCACGTGCGGCAGGAGGCGGCCGCCGAGTAGGAAGTAGAGCTTCACACGCGATGCTCGCAGTCTCACCCGCTTCCAGCTTCTCGATCTTGCTCCCGAATGAGCGGGCGACGCGCCGGCTCGCGGCCGATGTCGCGTCGATCCTCAAGGCGGGCGACCTCGTCACGCTCTCTGGCGATCTCGGCGCCGGCAAGACCGCGTTCGCGCGCGCGCTGATCCGGCATCTGGCAGCCGATGAGACGCTCGATGTGCCGAGCCCGACCTTCACGCTGGTGCAGACCTACGCGCTGCCGCGCTTCACCGTGGTGCATGCCGATCTCTATCGGGTAACCCATGCCGGGGAGCTGGCGGAGCTTGGTGTCGATGAGGCGGCCGAGAATGCCGTGGTGCTGCTGGAATGGCCGGACCGCGCCGAAGATGTGCTGCCGGCCGACCGGCTCGACATCGCGTTCACGCTGGCGCCGCATCTCGGGATCAACGCGCGCAATGCCGAGATCACCGGGCATGGCGCGTTCGCGCCGCGGATCGAGCGGCTTGCGGCGATCCGGCAGTTCCTCACCGCCGAGGGATTGGCCGACGCGCCGCGCACGCATGTGCAGGGCGATGCCTCGACGCGCGCCTATGAGCGCCTCACGCATGAGGGCCGCGAGCTCATTCTGATGAACGCGCCGCGCCGCCCCGACGGGCCGCCGGTGCGCGGCGGGCTGCCTTACAGCGCGATCGCGCATCTGGCAGAGGACGTAAAGCCGTTCGTCGCGATGGCGCGGGCGTTGCGCGAGCGCGGCCTCTCGGCGCCGCAGGTGCATGCGGCCGATCTCACCGAAGGTCTGGTGCTGCTCGAAGACCTCGGCATCGAGGGGGTGGTGGCAGGCGATCCGCCGGTGCCGGTCGAGGAGCGCTATGCGGCGGCCGTCGACGTGCTGGTGGAACTGCATCGCCAGCCGGTGCTCGGCACGCTTCCCGTCGCGCCGGGTGTCGATCATCGGCTCCCGCCCTACGACATCGACGCGTTTCTGATCGAAGCCGAGTTGCTGCTCGACTGGTACGTGCCGCATCGCGGCGGCTCGCTCACCGGCGCTGCGCGCGCGGACTTCACCGCGCTGTGGCGCGAGGTGCTGAGCCACGCCTATGACGCGCCTGCGACCTGGGTGCTGCGCGATTATCATTCGCCGAACCTGCTGTGGCTGCCCGAACGCGAGGGCCTCGCGCGGGTCGGCCTGCTGGATTTCCAGGATGCCCTGATGGGGCCCGCGCCCTACGATCTCGTCTCGCTGCTGCAGGACGCGCGCGTCGATGTGCCGGACCCATTGGAAATCTCGCTGCTCGGCCGCTACGTGAAGGCGCGGCTCGATGCCGACACGAGCGTTTCCGACGACGGCTTTCGTGCAGCTTTACGTGACGCTCGGCGCGCAACGCGCGACGAAAATTCTCGGCATCTTCGCGCGGCTCGACCGACGCGACGGCAAGCCGCAATATTTGCGTCACATCCCGCGCATATGGCGCTATCTGCGCCGCTCGCTGATTCACCCGGCGATGACCGATTTGAAAGCCTGGTACGACGCGCACGTGCCGCTGCCGCCGCAGCAGGAGTCGCAATGACCATCGACCGCGCCATGGTGCTCGCCGCGGGCCTCGGCACGCGCATGCGGCCGCTGACCGACACGCTGCCGAAGCCGCTGGTGCCGGTCGCCGGCAAGGCGCTGATCGATCACGTGCTCGATCGCCTTGCCGACGCGGGCGTGACCAAGGCAGTGGTCAACGTGCATCACATGGCGGATGCGATCGAGAAGCATCTAAAGGGCCGCACGCGGCCGAAGATCGTCATTTCCGACGAGCGCGGCGAACTGCTCGACACCGGCGGCGGCGTGGTGAAGGCGCTGAAGGCTCTTGGCGACGCGCCGTTCTTTCACGTCAATTCCGACACGATCTGGATCGAGGGCGTGACGCCGAACCTCGGCCGGCTCGCCGCGATGTTCGATCCAGCCGAGATGGACGCCGTGGTGCTGCTCGCCGCGACCACGGGCAGCATCGGCTATGAAGGGCGCGGCGATTTCGCCATGGCGCCGGACGGGCGGCTGCAGCGGCGCGCCGAGCGCGAGGTGGTGCCGTTCGTCTATGCGGGCGCCGCGGTGCTGTCGCCGGCGCTTGTTCGCCGATGCACCCAAAGGTGCGTTCTCGCTCAACAGGCTTTTCGACCGCGCGATCGAGGCGGGCCGGCTGTTCGGGCTGCGGCTCGAGGGCACCTGGATGCATGTCGGCACGCCCGCGGCGATCAAGGCCGCCGAGGCGGCGATCCTGGAGAGCGTGGCGTGACACTGCCGTAAGGCAGTGCCTATAAGGCGAGATGCCTTCCGCGCGCGTGTTCACGATTCCCGCCTCGGCGCCGTTCCTGCCGACGCTGATCCGTGCGCTGACCAAAGGCGAGCTGATCGCGGGATTTCCCGACCCGGCCGATCCGCTGGCGCTCGCGAACGCGACCCTGTTCCTGCCGACGCGGCGTGCCTGCGCGCTCGCGCGCGAGGCGTTTCTCGACGTGCTCGGGGTCGAGGCCGCGGTGCTGCCGCGCATCGTGCCGCTCGGCGATATCGACGAGGACGAGCTTGCCTTCGCGGAGGCCGCGAGCGGCGAGGCCGGGCTCGACGTGCCGCCGGAACTGGGCGGGCTTGAGCGGCGCATGCTGCTTGCACAGCTCGTGCTCGCCTGGGCGCAGCGGCTCAAGCCCGAGAAGGGCGAGCCGCCGCTGATCGTGCACTCGCCCGCCGCTGCGCTCGCGCTTGCCGACGCGCTGGCGCGGCTGATCGACGACATGACGACGCGGCAGGTCGCGTGGGAGCGGCTGAATGGATTGGTGCCGGACCATCTCGACCGCTACTGGCAGCTCACGCTGGATTTCCTGAAAATCGCCGGCGAGCATTGGCCAAAGCTGCTCGACGAGCGCGGCGGCGATCGAACCCGCGGCGCGGCGTGACCTGTTGATCGAAGCCGAGCGCATCCGGCTCGCCGTGAACGACGCCCCGGTGATCGCCGCAGGCTCGACCGGCTCGATGCCGGCGACCGCGAAGCTGCTTGCCACCATCGCGAAGCTGCCCCATGGCGCGGTCGTGTTGCCCGGGCTCGATACCGGCCTCGACGACGACTCGTGGGAGCTGATCGGCGGCGTGAAGGACGGAGCGCGCGTCGTGCAACCGCCGGCGTCGGGCCATCCGCAGCTTGCCATGCACGCGCTGCTGCGCCGCATCGGCATCGCGCGCGACGACGTCGCGCAATTGGCCGCGAGCGGCGCGCGCGAGCGGCTCGCCTCGGAGGCGATGCGGCCGTCGGACGCGACCGAACGCTGGGCCGAGCGCATCGATACGGCGGCGCGCGACGCGGCGCTTGAGAACGTCGCGGTGATCGAAGCCGCGAATGCCGAGGAGGAAGCACTCGCCATCGCGGTCGCGCTGCGCGAGGCGGTCGCGCAGGACAAGACCGCCGCGCTGGTGACGCCCGACCGCGCGCTCGCGCGCCGCGTCGTCGCCGCGCTCGGACGCTGGAACATCGAGGCGGACGATTCCGGCGGCGATGCGCTGCCCGACACCGAGGCCGGCGTGTTCGCGCGGCTGGTCGCGCAGGCCGCGCTCGGCGGACTGGAGCCGGTGACGCTGCTCGCGCTCTGCAAGCACGCGCGCTTCCGGCTTGGCGCGGCGGCCGGTGCACACACCCGCGCCATCGCGGCGCTGGAGCTTGGCGTGCTGCGCGGGCCGCGCCCGCGTCCCGGAACGAAGGGGTTAGCGGCACGCGCTCGCGACGTTGCGCGCCACGAAGGACACGCTGCACGGCTCCGATCCGCGCAAGCGGATAACAAGCGCCGATCTCGATGCCGCGCAAGCACTGGTCGAACGTCTCGGCGTCGCGCTGGCGCCGCTTGAGGACAGCAAGGGCACGCACTCCTTTTCGGCGCTCGCGGCGCTGCACGCGGGCGCGGTGACGCGCACTCTCGGCTGACGACGCCGGCAGGCAAGCCGCGTTCGCCGGGGAGGACGGCGCGAAACTCGCCGACGCCTTCGCGGAGATTGCCGGGCAGCGTGCCGACCTGCGCGCCGCGCCTGGCGATTACGCCGACCTGTTCGAGACCGCGATCGCCGGCGAGGTCTGCCGCCGCGCCGGCCGGCCGGGCGCGCGGGTGCGCATTCTCGGCACCATCGAGGCGCGGCTCATCCACGTCGATCGCATCGTGCTCGGCGCGCTGGTCGAGGGCGTGTGGCCGCCCGAGACGCGCTCCGATCCGTGGCTGTCGCGTCCGATGCGGCTTGAGCTGGGGCTCGATCTGCCCGAACGGCGCATCGGCCTGTCGGCGCACGACTTCACGCAGCTTCTCGGCATGCCCGAGGTGATTCTGACGCGGGCCGCCAAGCTCGGCGGTGCGCCGACGGTCGCGTCGCGCTTCACGCAGCGGCTCGCGGCGGTCGCGGGCGAGACGCAGTGGAAATCCGCATTGGAACGCGGGGCGCGGTATGTCGCATGGGCGCGCGACCTCGATCACGCGGAAAAAATCACCCCGGCGAAGCGCCCGCGTCCGACCCCGCCGCTGGAGGTGCGTCCGACCCGGCTCAGCGTCACCGAGATCGAGCATTGGCTGCGCGATCCCTACACGATCTATGCCAAGCATATCCTGAAGCTCGCGCCTCTCGATGCGGTCGACACGCCGCCGGGCGCGCGCGACCGCGGCACCGTGATCCACGGTGCGATCGGCGATTTCACCGAGCAGTACGCGAAAGGCCTGCCGGACGATCCGCTTGGCCGACTGCTGGCGCTCGGCGAGAAACGTTTCGCGCCGCTGCAGGATTTTCCCGAGGCGCGCGCGTTCTGGTGGCCGCGCTTCCAGCGCATCGCGCGCTGGTTCGTCGCGTGGGAGACGAGCCGCCGGGCCAACGCCGCCACGCTGTTCGCTGAAGTCGCCGGCGAACTTGAAGATTCCGTTCGGCGAAGCGCACTTCAAGCTGCGCACGCGCGCCGACCGCATCGAGCTATCTGGCGGACGGCAGCTACGCGATCCTCGACTACAAGACCGGATCGACGCCGACCGAGAAACAGGTGCGCACCGGGCTCTCGCCGCAGCTCACGCTCGAAGGCGCGATCCTGCGCGCGGGCGCGTTCAAGGACGTGCCGGCGGGATCGCTCAGCCAGTTCGCCTACGTGTCGCTGCGCGGCCGCGATCCGGCCGGCGAGGAGAGCGCGATCGAATTCAAGGAGGGCAGCGCGGATCATCACGCCGACAAGGCGCTGGCGAAACTCAAAGCCATCGTCGCGCGCTTCGAGGATGAGGCGACACCGTATCGCTCGCTGGTCAGCCCGATGTGGAAGACGCGCTATGGCGACTACGACCATCTGGCGCGCGTGAAGGAATGGTCGGCCGGCGCCGAGGACGAGGAGGGCGTGGAATGATCCCCGCCGGCGTCCTCGACGTCCAGCGCACCGCGTCCGACCCGGCACTGTCGGCCTGGGTGGCGGCAAATGCCGGCTCGGGCAAGACGCATGTGCTGGCGCAGCGCGTGATCCGCCTGCTGCTGCGCGGCACGGCGCCCGAGAAGATCCTCTGCCTCACCTATACGAAAGCCGCCGCCGCCAACATGGCGAACCGCGTGTTCGAGCACGCTCGCGAAGTGGACGCCGCTGAGCGACGAGGCGCTCGACGAGGAAATCCACAAGATCGAGGGCCGCAAGCCCGATGCGGCGCGGCGCACGCGCGCGCGGCGGCTGTTCGCGCAAGCGCTCGACACGCCGGGCGGCCTGAAGGTGCAGACCATCCACGCGTTCTGCACGCGGCTGTTGCACCAGTTTCCGTTCGAGGCGGATGTCGCGGCTCGCTTCGAGGTGCTGGAGGAGCGCACGCGCTCCGAGCTGATCGACCGGCTGCGCATGGGCGTGCTGCTCGAAGCTGCCGCCAAGCCCGATAGCGATCTCGGCCGCGCGCTGGCCACCGCGATTACGGTCGCGGCGGACCAGACGTTTGCGGAGGCGATCGACGAGGCGATTGCAAAACACGACGAGCTGGAGGCGTGGATCGCCCACGCCGGCGGGGTCGCGGCTGCGATCGCCGAGTTGTCGCGGGCGCTGGGTGTGCGGCCGGACGAGACAACGGACGCCATTGCGGAGGAGTTTTTCTCCGCGTCGTTGATCGCCCCGAGCGAGTATCCGGCGGTCATCGCGGCGCTGGAGCAGGGACTGAAGGGCGACAAGGAGCACGCGGCGCGCTTCGATTCGCTGCGGCTGCTCGACGGCGTCGAGCGCGTGAGAGCCTATCAGTCGATCTTCTGCACGGCGGAGCTGGAGCCGCGCAAGAACATTATCAGCAAGGGCATCCGCGACAGGAACCCGTCGCTGTTCCAGCGCCTGCTGGCCGAGCAGGAGCGCGTGTGCGGCCTGATCGCGCGCCGCCGCGCAGTCGAGACGCGCGAACGCACCGCCGCGCTGGTGACGATCGCGCACGACGTCATCGCGCGCTACCGCGCCGAGAAGAACCGCCGCGGCCTGCTCGACTACGACGACCTGATCGAGAAGGCGCTGCATCTGCTCAGCGAGGAGCAGTCCGCTTGGGTGCACTACAAGCTCGATCTCGGCATCGATCATGTGCTGATCGACGAGGCACAGGACACGAGCGAGCCGCAATGGGACATCGTCAAGGCGCTGACGGCCGAGTTCTTCGCGGGCCGTGGCGCGCGCGATGTGAATCGTTCGATCTTCGCCGTCGGCGACGAGAAGCAGTCGATCTTCTCGTTCCAGGGCGCGGAGCCGAAGCAGTTCGAGACATCGAAGCGGCATTTTGCGGCCGCCTTCAAAAATGCCGAGATGAGTTTCGAGGAAGTCAGGTTTCAGTATTCGTTCCGCTCCGCGCCGACCGTGCTCGATGCGGTCGATACGGTGTTCAAGCGCCCCGAAGCGCACGCGGGCCTGACCGAGGTGCCGGGCGCGACCGTGCACGAGGCGGTGCGCGCCAATGCGCCGGGCACGGTCGAGTCTGTGGCCGATGATCGAGCCGGACGAGAAGCTCGCCATCGAAGGCTGGGACGCACCGTTCGACGAAACGCAGGAGACGAGTCCGCGCATCAGGCTTGCGCGGCGGATCGCAAGGAACATCGAGCTGTGGATCGGCCATGTTGCGGTGGGCGACGGCGCTGCGCGTCATACCGTTCGGGCGGGAGAGATTCTGGTTCTGGTGCGCCAGCGTGGCGCGCTGTTCGAGGCGGTCATCAGCGAGTTGAAGAAGGCCAACATTCCGGTCGCGGGCGCCGACCGGCTGATGCTCACCGAGCATATCGCCGTGATGGATTTGATCGCGCTCGCCGATGCGTTGCTGCTGCCGGGCGACGATCTCGCGCTTGGCTGCGTGCTGAAGAGCCCGCTGTTCGGGATCACCGAGGAGCAGCTGTTCGCGCTTGCCTACGGGCGCAAGGGAACACTGCGCGCGGCGCTGCTTGAGAAAGCCAACGACCTCGAATTCATGGACGCGTACGCGCGGCTGGAGCGCTACGCCGAATGGGCGCGGCATCATTCGCCGTTCGCGTTCTATGCGCGCATTCTCGGCGCCGACAAAGGCCGCGCGCGGCTCTACGCGCGGCTCGGACCCGAAGCCGCCGACGCGCTCGATGAATTTCTCGAGCATGCGCTGCTCTATGAGCGCCAGGAGGCGCCGACCCTGCAGGGCTTCGTGGCGTGGCTGCGCGCCGGCGACACGCAGGTCAAGCGCGACATGGATATCGCGCGCGACGAGGTGCGCGTGATGACCGTGCACGGCGCCAAGGGCCTCGAAGCGCCGATCGTTATCCTCGCCGACACCACCACGCCGCCGAAAGGCCCGCGCGAGCCGCGCATGCTGGCCATGCCGGTCGCGAATGCGGCGCCCGGCACGCCGGACCGGATCGTGTGGGCGGGGCGCAAGGTCGACGACGTGGAGCCGGTCGCGGCCGCGCGCGCGGTCGCGGTGGGTGCCGCCGAGGACGAGTACCGGCGGCTCTTGTATGTGGCGATGACGCGCGCCGCCGACCGGCTGGTGGTGGCGGGCTCGCGCGGCGTGAACAGGATTCCGCCCGGCTGCTGGTACGAGCTGATCGCGGACGGGCTCAAGCCGGAGGCGATCGAGGAGCCAGCGGACGATGGCGACGGCACGGTGCTGCGCTGGCGCAAGTCGGCGGATGCAGGCGCGGCGGAGCAAGCCGCAACGTGCGCCTGCGCCGCAGCGTCACGATGTGCCGGCCTGGCTGCGGCACAATGCACCGGCCGAAGCCGCGCTCGCCGCAGCGATCTCGCCTTCAGCCGGTGTGTCGGAAACCGCACACAGCGTCGGCGATTCACGCGGGCTTGCACGCGGACGCATCGTGCACCGCCTGTTGCAGGCCCTGCCGGCACTCGCACCGGAGCGGCGCGCCGAAGCGGCGAGAAAGCCGTTCGCCCGCATCAAGGATTTCAGCGACGCCGAACGCGATGCCATCATCGGCGAAGTGCTGGCCGTGCTCGGCGACGCGCGCTTTGCGCCATTGTTTGCGCCCGGTTCCCGCGCGGAAGTTCCGATCGTCGGATATGTGTCGTCGGGCGGCCATCGGCAGAAGGTATCCGGCCAGGTCGATCGGCTCGCCGTCACCGGATCGGCGGTGCTGATCGCCGACTACAAATCCGACCGCGCGGTCCCGCGCGACGCGGACGCCATTCCGCAAAGCTATGTCGGCCAACTGGCGCTCTATCGCGCGGTGCTGCGCCTGCTCTACCCGAATCACGAGGTGCGCGCCGCGCTCGTCTGGACGCTCGGGCCGGTGCTGATCGAGGTGCCCGCCGCGATGCTCGACGCCGAGTTGTCAAGGCTTGGCACACGCAAAAACACCTCGCCGTGATGGCTCCTTGACGCTTCCGCTCACCATCCATACGTTCCCGCGATCTTGAAGGGGCGCTCGCCGCCCGGAACCCAAAAAGCCAAGAACAGAGGTGCCCAATGGGCGTCTCAAAGGTGTCCGATTCGGATTTCGAAGCCGAGGTGCTCAAGAGCACCGAGCCCGTGGTCGTCGATTTCTGGGCCGAGTGGTGCGGACCGTGCAAGATGATCGCGCCCGCGCTGGAAGAGATCGCCGGTACGATGAACGGCAAGGTCAAGATCGTGAAGCTCAATGTCGACGAGAACCCCGCGACGGCCGCGAAGTACGGCATCATGTCGATCCCGACGCTGATGCTGTTCAAGAACGGCGAGCTTGCCTCGCGCCAGGTCGGCGCCGCGCCGAAGCAGAAGCTGGAGCAGTGGATCACGTCGTCGACTGCGGCGTGACGCGACAGGCGATTTGAATTGCGAACGGCCCGGCTCGCGCCGGCCGTTTTGCTTTCAGCTAAGCTCCGTCCCGTTCGCCGCCAGCACCTCGCCCGCCAGATAGAGCGAGCCGGTGATCAGGATGCGCGGCGGCGGATCGAAGCCGAGCGCTGCCGATGGCCGTCAGCGCCTCCTCGATGCTCTGGCTGGCATCGGCCGGCATGCCGGCGTCGCGCGCAGCCGCCGCGATCTCGTCGACCGGCACGCCCTTGTCCTGATGGATCGGCACGCCGAACACGCACCGCACCAGCCCGGTGAAATTGCGCAGGAAGCCGCTGTGGTCCTTGGTGGACAGCATGCCGACCACCAGCACGAGCGGCCGCGAGACGCGCTCTTCCAGGTCGCCGAGCGCCGCCGCAATCGCGCGCCCGCCATCGGCATTATGGCCGCCGTCGAGCCACAGCTCCGCGCCCGCGGGCGCCAGCGCGACCAGCTTGCCGGTGGTAAGGCGTTGCAACCGCGCCGGCCACTCGGCGCGCATCAGCCCCTGCTCGACCGCCTTCACGGGCAGCCGGATGCCGGCCGCGCGCAGCGCCGCGATGGCGGTCCCGGCATTATCGAATTGGTGGCGGCCGAACAGTTTCGGCGGCGGCAGGTCGAACAGGCCCTTTTCGTCCTGATAGACGAGGCGCCCGTTCTCGATGCTCGCGCTCCACTGCTGGCCGGCCACATGCAGCGGCGCGCGCGCCTTCCCGGCGTGGCGTTCCAGCACGGCCGACACGGCGTCCGTCTGCGGCGCGATCACGGCCGGCACGCCGGCGCGGAAGATGCCGGCTTTCTCGGCGGCGATCTTCTCGATCGTGTCGCCGAGAAATTCGATGTGATCCATCGAAACCGGCGTCACCACGCTGGCGAGCGGGCGCTCGATCACGTTCGTGGCATCGAGCCGGCCTCCGAGCCCGACTTCGAGCAGCAGCATGTCGGCGGAATGGCGCGCGAACAGCACGAAAGCGGCCGCGGTCTCGATCTCGAAAATCGTGATCGGCGCATCGCCATTCGCGCGCTCGCACTCGGCGAGTGCGTCGGCAAGCTCCTCGTCCGATACCAGCACGCCGCCCCCTGGTGCTCCCAACCGGAACCGTTCGTTGATGCGCACCAGATTCGGCGACGTATAGACGTGCACGCTTTTCCCCGCCGCCTCCAGCATGGCGCGCAGGAACGCGATGGTTGACCCCTTGCCGTTGGTGCCGGCCACATGAATGACCGGCGGCACGCGCCGCTCCGGATGGCCGAGCCGCTGCAAGATGTGCTGCACGCGCTCGAGCGTCAGATCGATGCGCTTGGGGTGCAGCGCAAGCAGCCGCGCCAGAATCGAGTCGACCGGAGTCATGGCCGCGAGCGTCATTCCGCCGCGGCTGACGTCGGCGGCAAGGCCTCGGTTGTCGCGAGCGCCGGCACCGCCGCCGCAATCTCCATGGCCGGCGCCTTGCACAGCACGCGGCACAGGCGCGCGAGCGTGGGGCGCAGCTCATGGCGATGCACGACGAGATCGACCATGCCGTGCTCTTTGAGGTACTCGCTGCGCTGGAAGCCCTCGGGCAGTTTCTCACGGATGGTCTGCTCGATGACCCGCGGGCCCGCGAACCCGATCAGTGCGCTCGGCTCCGCGATGTGCACGTCGCCGAGCATCGCGTAGGACGCCGTGACGCCGCCGGTGGTCGGATTCGTCAGCACCACGATGTAGGGCTTGTGCGCCTCGCGCAGCATCTCGACCGCGACCGTGGTGCGCGGAAGCTGCATCAGCGCGAGAATGCCCTCCTGCATGCGCGCGCCGCCGGAGGCCGCGAACATGATGAAGGGCGTGCTCTTCTGCACGGCGGTTTCCAGCCCCTTGATGACGGCTTCGCCTGCCGCCATGCCGAGCGAGCCGCCCATGAAATCGAAATCCTGCACGCCGATCGTGACCGGCAGGCCTTCGAGCTTGCCGAAGCCGAGCTTGATCGCGTCGTTCAGGCCGGTCTTGGTGCGGGCGTCCTTGAGGCGGTCCGAATAGCGGCGCTCGTCGCGGAACTTGAGGGGGTCGACCGGCACCTCCGGCACGCCGATATCGAACCAGGTTTCGCCGTCGAACATCGATTTCAGGCGCGCGGCCGCGCTCATGCGCATGTGGTAGTTCGACGACGGAATGACGAACTGGTTCGCCTCGACGTCCTTGTAGAACACAAGCTGCCCGGTCTCGGGGCACTTGATCCACATGTTCTCCGGCGTCTCGCGCTTGAGCAGCGAGCGGATCTTCGGCCGGACGACGTTGGTGAGCCAGTTCATGACCGGAGATGTAATCCCGAAAGCGGGACAAATCTAGGCGCGTTTGCGCCCTGGAAGGGCCTATCGGGCGACCTGAGCGGACAGTGCGATGTCGCGGCCTTCGCGCGCGGATTGCAGCATCGCGAGACAGACTTCCGTTGTTGCCATCGCCCATGCGCCGTCATGGAGCGGCGGCTTGCCGTTCACGACGGCGGCGTAGAGTTCGTCGATCGACTTCGGCGCGCGGAACGGCGGGCGCGGGGAGGGGATCGAGGCGTGCGGTGCCGTTCTGGTAGATCATTACGCCGTTCGGCATCGGCCGCAGGTCGGCGCGTTCGCAACTCACAATGATTGTGCCGAAATGCTGGTGTGCCAGGTCCTGCGCGGCGGGCGGCTGATAGCTGGCGCCGCCGTAGTTGCGGGCATTCTTGAACGCAGCTTCGTCTGCGGCGCTCGCGAAGCCTTGCGGCTTGCGCGCATAGGGCTGCTTCGCCTGCCCCATCTCGCCGATCCAGCCGGAAAATTCATCCGAATCGAAATGGCCGTAGCCGCCATAGGTGAGCGACGCGAAGGCGCCGTTCTCGAATGTCAGCAGCGCCGAATACGCGCCTTCGGTTGGGCGCGCCGCATCCCACGCGCCGGTCGCGGCGCGCACGGTTTTCACTCGCCCGCCGCCGAGCAGCCGCACGATGTCGACCTGATGCGCCGCCTGATTGAACACCGCGCCGCCGCCCTGCGCGGTATCGAGTTCTTCCGGGCGGCGCGGGACGCGTAAGAAAATCCGTGTAGTTGAGCGCCGTGATCATGCGCACCGCGCCGTATTCTCCCGAATTGATGAGTTCGCGCGTGCGCAAAATCGGCGCATCGAACGAATGGCTGTGGCCGACGATCAGATGCACCTTCGCTTGCTTTGCAGCCGCAATCATCGCGGCGCAATCGTCCAGCGTCAGCGCCATCGGCTTTTCGACCAGCACATGCTTGCCGTGCTGCGCGGCGAGGGTTGCGTGGCGCGCGTGATGCTGGTGCGGCGTCGCCACATAGACGATCTCGATCGCCGGATCGGCGCAGAGTTCCTCGACGCTCCCATAGGTTTTCGCCGAGAATTCGGCGGCGAAGCGCGCCCGCGCCTCCGGCCGCGGGTCGGCGGCAGCGACCAGTTCCACATGGGGGTCGCGCATGAAAGTCGGCAGCATCACCGTAAAGGCGCGGCCAAGCCCCGCAACGCCGAGGCGCAACTTGCGTTCCGTCCCGTTCATTGCTCCCAACTCGACAGCATTCCGGAGTTTGACTAATCCTAGATACCGAAGATGCCGCGCGCTGGCAAAGACGCGACGCTTGGCCGAGGAACACCATGACCCCTGAGGAAAACGACCTGCTGTGCCGCGTCGAGGGCAACGCCCCGATGGGGCAAATCATGCGCCGCCACTGGATCGCGGCGTGCCTCTCGGAGGAAGTCGCCGAACCTGACGGCACGCCGCTGCGCGTGAAACTGCTCGGCGAGAGCCTCGTGGTGTTCCGCGATTCAAAAGGCCGGCTCGGCGTGCTCGATGAATTCTGCTCGCACCGGCGTGCGTCACTGGTCTACGCCCGCAATGAGGAATGCGGGTTGCGCTGCCTCTATCACGGCTGGAAGTTCGACGTGGAGGGCAACGTGGTAGAGATGGCCTCCGAGCCGGCCGAGAGCAGCATCCCGCAGCGCGTGAAGCACAAGGCTTATCCGGCGCGCGAGGCAGGCGGCTTCGTGTGGTGCTACATGGGGCCGACGGACGAGATGCCGGAGTTCGAGCCGCCCGCGTTCGCGCCGACGGGCGACGCGCGCGTGAGCGCGACGAAGGTGCGCGTGCGCTGCAACTGGGCGCAGATCCTCGAAGGACAGATCGATTCGGCGCATTCCTCGAGCCTGCACTCGTCCGACATGGTTCCCGCGCAAGTCGACGGCGCGAAGGCCACCGAAGCAAACTGGCTGCGCCCCTCGACCGACAAGGCGCCGCGTTTCCAGATCGAGCGGACCTCTTACGGCTTCCGCTACGCGGCGATCCGCCGCCCGATCCAGAACGAGGCGACGCACGACTACATCCGCACCACCGTCTACATCGCGCCGTACACCGCGCTGATCCCGCCGAACAACGTGCACAATGTCGCGACCTTGCTGACGCCGGAGGATGACGAGACCACGATGTTCTATTTCATCGCCTGGAACGGTGCCGACAAGCCGGGCGTCGATGCCGAGACGTGGCGCAAGTTCAACGTGCTGCAATGGGGCGTCGACGTGGACGCGGATTTCAACGGCATCCGCACGCGCGAGAACAACTACAGCCAGGATCGCGCCGCCATGCGGGCCGGCAACTTCACCGGCATTGCGGGCATCCCCAACCAGGACATCGCGATGTGGGAAGGCATGGGGCCGATCAGCGACCGCTCGCAGGAGCGCCTGGGCGCGAGCGATGTCGCGGTCGCGGCGTTCCGCCGCCTGATGGTCGAGGCCGCGCGCGCGGTGCAGAACGGCGGGCCCGCGATCGGCACCACCAGCCCGCGCATTCCGCATGCGACGATTAGCTCCTACGAAGGTGTAGTACCCAAAGCTGTGAACTGGCGTACCCTCGGCGGCGGGAGCGAAGCGCCGCGCGAGCGCGTTGCCTGAAGCGCATAAGCAAAAGCAAGACCGGGAGGAGAACGATGAAGGCCAAAACTATCGCCTGTACGATTGCGCTGACGCTGCTCGGCAACGCCGCATCCGCGCAGGATACGCTCAAGCTTGCGATCGGCCAGCGCGGCAACTGGGACACCTCGGTGTCCGAGATCGGCCAGCGCGCCGGCATCTTCAAGAAGCACGGGCTCGTGCTCGAGATCGTCTACACGCAGGGCGCCGGCGAAACGCAGCAGGCGGTGATCTCAGGCAGCGTCGACCTCGGCATCGCGGCGGGCGTGATGGGCGTGCTCAGTGCGTACTCGAAGGGCGCGCCGGTGCGCATCATCTCGGCGGAAACGACCGGCGCGAAGGATCTCTACTGGTACGTGAAGGCCGACTCGCCGATCAAGTCGCTCAAGGATACCGACGGCAAGACGCTCGCCTATTCGACCAACGGCTCCTCGACGCACGGCATCGTGACCGCCTTCATGAAACAGTACGACCTGAAGGCAAAGCCGACCGCGATGGGCGGCCCGGCCGCGAATCTCACCGCCGTGATGTCCGGACAAGTGGACGTCGGCTGGGCGGCGCCGCCGTTCGGGCTCGATCAGCTAGATAGAGGCGACATCCGAATCGTCGCGACCGGCAGCGACGCCGATGTGTTCAGGGGCCAGACCGTGCGGCTCAATATCGCCAACGCGGGTTACCTCGCCGCGAAGAAGGACGTCGTGAACCGCTACATGAAGGCGTACCGCGAGACGGTCGATGCCATGTACAAGGACCCGGCGATGCTGAAGGTCTACGCGGACTGGCTGCAGATCACCGAAGCGAAGGCGAAGCGCACGCGCGACGACTTCTTTCCGCCGCCCGCAATCGAGCCGGACCAGATCGTCGGACTGGACATGATCGTGAAGGACGCCGTCGCGCTGAAGTTCACCGCCGCGGAACTGTCCAGGGAGCAGTTGGCGGACCTGATCCAGATTCCGCCGCGATAGCACCACTCGCGCTCATTCCCGCGCAAGCGGGGAATCCAGTTCTTTCTTTTCCTGGCTCTGGGTCCCCGCTTTCGCGGGGACGAGCGGACTAGACTTTCTTCGCCGCCCTCACGCCCGCCGCAAGCTCCGTCACCAGATCGGTGACCGCCTTCACGGTCGCCGCGGTGGACTTGCCGGGCTCGTCCAAACTCTTGCGCACCGCTTCGACCAGCACCGAGCCGACCACCACCCCGTCAGCACCTTCGGCGATCGCGCGAGCGTGCTCCGCAGTCTTCACGCCGAAGCCAACCGCGACCGGCAAGCCCGTGTGGCGTTTGATGCGCGCGACCGCCTCCTTCACCACCGCGGGATCGGCCGTCGCCGCGCCGGTAATGCCGGCGATGGAGACGTAATAGACGAAACCCGAGGTGTTCCTCAGGATCGTCGTCAGGCGCTTGTCGTCTGAGGTCGGTGTGGCGAGGCGGATGAAGTTGAAGCCCGCCTTCAGCGCTGGCACACACATTTCGTCGTCTTCTTCGGCCGGCAGATCGACGATGATGAAACCATCGACGCCTGCCGTTTTCGCGTCGGCGAGGAAATTGTCGACGCCGTAGATATAGATCGGATTATAGTAGCCCATCAGCACGATCGGCGTGTCGTCGTCGCCCGTGCGAAAGTCGCGCACGAGCTGCAGCGTCTTGCGCATCGTCTGCCCGGCATTGATCGCTCGCAGGCCCGCCGCCTGCACGGCCGGCCCATCCGCCATCGGGTCGGTGAACGGCATGCCGAGCTCGATCACGTCCGCGCCTGCGCCCGGTAGCGCCTTCACGATCGCGAGCGAGGTCTCGGCGTCGGGATCGCCCGCGGTGAGGAACGTTACCAGCGCTGCGCGCCCTTCCGATTTGAGCGCGGCGAAGCGTGTGTCGATGCGGGTGGTCATGTTGGAATGGACTCAAATGGAACTATCGGGCTGGTCGGAATTCCGCCGCTCCCGCATCGCGGCGAGGCGGATGTTCGCGGTGCCGAGCATCAGGATCAGGATCATGCCGGCGACATAAATCCATTCCTTGCGGTCGATCGGCAGGCCGGCGGTGAGCAGTCGCGTTTTCGCGAACCACACGAGATACACCGTCGAGACCGCGACCAGGAGCCAGCCGGTCCGCTTCTGCCGGTCGTCAAGAAACTTCACCACTTGTCCCCGAGGTGCTCGGCGACGCTGTCGAGGTCCTTGTCGCCGCGCCCCGAAAGATTGACCACCATCAGGTGATCCTTCGGCTTGTTCGGCGCGATGTCGCCGATGCGCGCAAGCGCATGCGCGGATTCGAGCGCCGGGATGATGCCTTCAAGGCGAGAGCAAAGCTTGAAGGCTTCGAGCGCTTCCGCGTCGGTGGCGGAGAGGAATTTCACGCGGCCCATGTCGTTGAGCCAGGCGTGCTCCGGCCCGATGCCCGGATAGTCGAGACCGGCCGAGATCGAGTGTGCTTCCTGAATCTGTCCGTCGGCGTCCATCAGCAAATACGTGCGGTTGCCGTGCAGCACGCCGGGACGCCCGCCCGCGATCGAGGCCGCATGCAACTTGTCGAGGCCGTGGCCCGCCGCCTCCACGCCGTAGATCTCCACGCTGCGGTCATCGAGGAACGGATGGAACAGGCCCATCGCGTTCGAGCCGCCGCCGATGCAGGCGAGGAGCGAGTCCGGCAGGCGCCCCTCGGCCTCCTGCATCTGCACGCGCGTCTCGTTGCCGATCACGCATTGGAAATCGCGCACCATCGCGGGATACGGATGCGGGCCCGCGATCGTGCCGATGCAGTAGAACGTGTTGTGCACGTTGGTCACCCAATCGCGCAGCGCCTCGTTCATCGCGTCCTTCAGGGTACGCGAGCCGGACATCACGGGCTTAACCTCGGCGCCGAGCGCCTTCATGCGCATCACGTTCGGCCGTTGGCGGTCGATGTCGACCGCGCCCATGTGGACCACGCATTCGAGCCCGAACTTCGCGCACAGCGTCGCGGTGGCGACGCCGTGCATGCCGGCGCCGGTCTCGGCGATGACGCGCGGCTTGCCCATGCGCTTGGCCAGCATGATCTGGCCGAGCACATTGTTCACTTTGTGCGCGCCGGTGTGATTGCAGTCTTCGCGCTTGAGATAAATTTTCGCCCCGCCGAAATGTTCGGTGAGGCGCTCTGCGAAATAGAGCGCCGAGGGACGGCCGACATAGTTCTTGAGGTGTCCGTCCATCTCCTTCTTGAAGGCCGGATCGGCCTTCGCGTCGTTGTAGGCCTGTTCCAGTTCGTGAATGAGCGGCATCAGCGTCTCGGCGACGAAGCGCCCGCCATAGATGCCGAAATGCCCGCGTTCGTCGGGACCGGTGCGGAAGGAGTTGGGCTGCTGGGGTACGTTCATGCCGGCACCTTAGCGGACCGCGCAGCGCGGATGAAAGCGCGGATTTTCTCGGGGTCCTTCACGCCGGGCGCGCTTTCGACGCCCGAGGAAACATCGACGCCAGGGGCGCGTGTGACGCGCAACGCCTCCGCGACATTGCCGGCATACAGCCCGCCCGAAAGCATGAATGGAATTGATGAGTTCAGATTTGCCAGAAGGTGCCAGTCGAATGGCTTGCCGAGGCCGCCCGGCCGCGTCGCCTCGCGCGGCGGCCGCGCGTCGAACAGCAGGCGGTCGGCGACGCTGGTGTAGATCTGGATCGCGGCGAGGTCGGGTTTTGTTTCGATCGGCAGTACCTTCATCACCTGCAGGCCGAAGCTTTCGCGGATCGCCGCAACGCGCTGCGGCGTTTCGTGGCCGTGGAGCTGGAGCATGTCGGGCTTGAGGGCGTCGATGATCTTTTCCAACAGCGGATCGTCCGCATCGACCGTGAGTGCGACCTTGCGCGCTTTGGCGTTCACGCGGCTCCCGAGCGTGCGGGCGGTATCAAATGAGATATTGCGCGGGCTCGGAGGAAAGAATACGAACCCGACCATGTCGGCGCCCGCATCGAGCGCGGCATCGAGCGTGTCGGGAGTGGAAAGCCCGCAGATTTTGACGAGGAGGGTCACGCTTCAACTCTTGTCCAGAATATCCAGCAACCGATCGACCGACACGATGAAAGGCTCAAGATCGCGCTCAAGCACGTCCTGCACGATCGCAAAGTCCGTTCGCCAGTAGGCGTGCACCAGAATGTGGCGCATGTCGATGATTTGCCGCCACTTGATGTCCGGCGCAAGGCTCTGCACGAACAGTGGAATGTCGTTAAGAGCTTCACCGATGATGATGAGGCAATAGAGGACGCTGTAGCGCGTGTCAGCTGCTTCGAGTTCCTCGGCAGAAAGATAGCGATAGGTCAGGGCATGTTGTGCCATCGCGCGCGCGTCGCGCAAATTGGGACCAGGCGGGCGCTTCAAAGCGGCTTTACCAGTGCCGGAATTTCCGTCGCCTCCTCGCCCTTGAGCCCGCTGCGAAGGACGATACCCACGGGTCGTCCAAGCCGATCGCTTAGATCGATTTCAGCAGATGCGAGATCGAGCAGGCTCAAACCAGGCTTCTTGTCAGCGAGAAAGTCGACGGCGTTATCGTCCATGATGTGCGCGGCCATGCCGCGCGGCAGGAAGCCGGCTATCATCAAAGGATACTTCTCCTCGATCGCCCGGATGTGGAGCAACAAGGCAGAGCGGTTGATGATCGGAGCGTTCATGGCAAGGGACCTTCGACTCCAGATAATAGCACCTTTATCAGGCGCTACCCAATCCCCCGCCAGACCAGCATCGCGGCCGCCAGGTCCTCGATCGCCGTGCCGACCGATTTGAACAGCGTGATCTGGCTCGCCGAGGTGCGGCCCTTGGCCTTGCCGCGGCACAACTCGAACAGGTCGCCGCGCACGCCAACTTTCTTGAGTGCGCCGGACTTCAAGGGCTGCACAATGTCGCCCGCCTCCTTCAGCGCACCCGCGCGCGTGTCGACATAGACGCGCGATTTCTTCACCGCGTCGTCGTCGGCCTCGCGCATCTTGGGCGTGAAGCCGCCGACCAGATCGACATGCGTGCCCTTCTTCAGCCACTTGCCGCGCACCAGTGGCTTCGCGGAGAGCGTCGCGCAGGACACGATGTCGGCGTCGCGCACCGCGGTTTCGAGATCGTCGGTGACCTCGACTTCGATCCCGCCGACCGCCAGCCCGAATGCGGCCTGCACGGCGTGGCCGCGCGTGCGGTTCCACAAGGTGACGCGCCGGATCGGCCGAACGCTCGCATGCGCGCGCACCAGATAGGGCGCGAGCGCGCCCGCGCCGACCATCACCAGATGGCCTGAATCCTCGCGGGAGAGATACGAGGACGCGAGCGCGGACGCCGCGGCGGTGCGCCAGCGGGTCAGCACGGTGCCGTCCATCGCGGCGAGCGGCTCGCCGGTCTCGCCGGACATCAAGAGATAGCTGCCGAGCACCGCGGGCTTCGACAGCTTGCCGTTGTCGGGAAATACCGTGACGACCTTGCAGCCAAGGAACCGTTCGCCGCTGGCGGTCCAGGCCGGCATCAGCAGCAGGGTGGCTTCGGCGCCGGGCTGCGGGATCGCATGATGATGCCGCACCGGCGTCTCGATGTCGGCGCGGAAGGCTTCGCGCAACGCCTCGATCAGCGCCGGCCAGGTGAGCGCACGATCGATCTCGTCAGCCGTAACAACACGCATTCAGGCAGCGTTCGGATGGCGATACGCGATCGCGGCGATCGAACCCTGCGCTTGCGCCTGCGCGGCGGCGCTCGCCTCAAGCTGACGCCGCAGCGTTTCGGTCTCGGCGCGCGAGGTTTTCAGCTCAGCCGCAAGACGGCGCGCGCGCCGGCGCCAGCGGCTCTGCCGCATCCAGGCGGCGGCGCCGCCGAGGATCACGCCGAGGACCAGCACGACGAGCAGCAGCAGAAACAGCGGCAGAGAGAATGAAAACATCGGCGGCTGCGCGGCAATCGGATCGAGCGCCACCGTGACCGGGGCCCCGGTTCCCGACCGCAAACAGCACGATCAGCAGCGCAATGGGGATCAGGATCAGCGCAGTGACGATCTTGCGGATCATGGGCTCGCCTCAGCGGTCTCAGCGGCAGCGGCGCCTTATACGTCGACCGACGCCGCCAGCGCATTCTCCTGGATGAAATCGCGGCGCGGCTCGACCACATCGCCCATCAGCTTGGTGAAGATGTCGTCGGCCTCGTCGACCTCCTTGACCTTCACCTGCAACAGCGAGCGCACGTTGGTGTCGAGCGTCGTCTCCCACAGTTGCTGCGGGTTCATCTCGCCGAGGCCCTTGTAGCGCTGCAGCGTGATGCCCTTTCGCCCCGCGGCCGTGACCGCGTCGAACAGGCTGACTGGCCCGTGGATCGGCGTATCCTCGCCTTTGCGGCGCAGGACGCCGGGCCGCATATAGGTCGCCTGCAACACAGGCGCGTGCTCGTCGAGCTTGCGCGCGTCGGCCGAGCCGAGCAGCGCGTGATCGATCATGGTGACTTCCCTCACGCCGCGCACCGTGCGCTCGAACGTGAAGCCGTCGCCTTCCATGAAGCTGCCTTGCCAGCCACGCTCGGTCTCCTCGCTCAGCGCATCGAGGCGCTTGGCGATGTATTCGGCGGCGGCCATGGCCTTCGGCGCGTCGCCGAAGATCGCCTGCCGCATCACGCCGGCGATCGCGGCCTGCTCGACCACCTTGCGGTTATAGCGCGAGTGCAGATTGGAGAGGACGCCGCGGATGGTGCGCGCTTCCTCGACCAGCGCCTTCAAGTCCGCGCCAGCGCGCGCGTCGCCCGAATAGGGCCGGAACACGGCGTCTTCCAGACCGGTGTCGGTGAGATAGTCCTCCAGCGCGTGCTCGTTCTTGAGATACTGCTCGGATTTTCCGCGCGTGACTTTGTAGAGCGGCGCCTGCGCGATGTAGATGTAGCCGCGGTCGATCAGTTCGCGCATCTGGCGATAGAAGAACGTCAGGAGCAGCGTGCGGATGTGCGAGCCGTCGACGTCGGCGTCGGTCATGATGATGATCTTGTGGTAGCGCGCCTTTTCGACGTCGAATTCCTCCGAGCCGATGCCGGTCCCGAGCGCCATGATCAGCGTGCCGATTTGCTCCGAACCGAGCATCTTGTCGAAGCGCACGCGCTCGACGTTGAGGATCTTGCCGCGCAGCGGCAGCACGGCCTGGAACGCCCGGTCGCGGCCCATCTTGGCGGAGCCGCCGGCCGAGTCGCCCTCGACGATCAGCAATTCGGCCTTGGCGGGATCGCGCTCCTGACAGTCGGCGAGCTTGCCAGGCAATGAGGTGATGTCGTTGCCCTTCTTGCGCGTGAGTTCGCGCGCCTTGCGTGCGGCTTCGCGTGCGGCAGCGGCTTCGATAACCTTGCCGACGATCACGCGCGCCTCGGTCGGATGCTCCTCGAACCAGGCATTGAGCGCATCGTTGACGACGCCCTCGACGACCGGCCGTACTTCCGAGGAGACGAGCTTGTCCTTGGTCTGCGAGGAGAATTTCGGGTCCGGCACCTTGACGGAAAGCACGGCGGTGAGGCCCTCGCGGCAATCGTCGCCGGTGAGCGCGACCTTTTCCTTGCGCGCGCTCGGGCTCTTTTCCGCATAGCCGGTCACCTGACGCGTCAGCGCGCCGCGGAAACCGGCGAGATGCGTGCCGCCGTCGCGCTGCGGAATGTTGTTGGTGAAGCACAGCACGTTCTCATGATAGCCGTCGTTCCACCACAGCGCACACTCGACCGTCATGTCGCCCTTGTCGGCCTTGATGACGATCGGCTTCGGCACCAGCGGCGACTTGTTACGGTCGAGGTAGCGAACAAATTCCTCGATCCCGCCCTCGTAGCGCATCTCCTCGCGCTTCTCGACGGCGTGGCGCCTGTCGGAGAGCATGATGGTGACGCCGGAATTGAGGAACGCGAGCTCGCGCAGGCGGTGCTCCAGTGTGGCGAAGTCGAACTCCACCATCGTGAAGGTTTCGGTCGAGGGCAGGAACGAAACCTCGGTGCCGCGCTTGACCCCGGCATCGCCGACCACGGCGAGCGGCGCGACCGCATCACCGTGGGCGAACTCCATGGAATACTCTTTGCCGCCGCGCCAAATTCGCAAGCGCAGCCACTTCGACAGCGCGTTGACCACTGAGACGCCGACGCCGTGCAGGCCGCCCGATACCTTGTAGGAGTTCTGGTCGAATTTCCCGCCCGCATGGAGCTGGGTCATGATCACTTCGGCCGCCGACACGCCCTCTTCCTTGTGGATGTCGGTCGGGATGCCGCGGCCGTCATCATGCACGGTAACGGAGCCGTCCGGATTGAGCGTGACGGTTACCGCCGTGGCGTGGCCCGCGAGCGCCTCATCGATTGCGTTGTCGACGACCTCGTAGACCATGTGATGCAGGCCCGAGCCGTCGTCGGTATCGCCGATATACATGCCGGGGCGCTTGCGCACCGCATCGAGGCCCTTGAGGACCTTAATGGATTCCGCGCCGTAATCGGCGGACGCGGCATTGGCTTGCGCTGTTGTCTGGCGGGCCGCTTCGGCCATGCGTAGACCTTCGAATCGATGCTGGAAAATGTGCGAGAATCGCGAGACTTGTGTGACACGAAATATGGGCATCGTATAGGGCAAAGTGAAGCCCCTTAGGCTGTTGATCTTTAAAGATTTTTTACCCCTGCGCAGACGACCGCAAGGTGCCACGCCAACGCCTCGATTCCGCCCCGCTCGGAGCCTGATTTTCGGCCCGCCGCGACGGCCTCCTGAAGGCCGCATTTGCGCTTGCGCGCCTTGGCGGAACAGCGAGCAGGCACTAGCGTTGCGGGGTGGTGAGTGCGCCAACGCGGAGAGGAAAAATGCGGACGCTGGCAGTTCTCGCAATCGGCATCGCGGCACTGAGCTTCGGCGCCGGCGATGCCAATGCGCAAGGTAAATACTGGCCGTGGTGCGCGCGCTACAATTCCTGGACCATCGTCTGCGGCTTTGCGACGTACCAGCAATGCATGGCGACTGTGAGCGGTGTTGGCGGCTACTGCCAGCGCAACGTCATGCCGCCCCCGGCTGCCTCGCCGCGCAAGCAGCGCCGCGATCGCTGACAAAGTGAAGTCCCGGCCGGACTTTCGTCCAGCCGGGACCGCAACCCCCCAGGAAACTCAAATCGAAGCTCAATCGGAGACGACGATGAACGTGTACCGCGCTTCCGTTGATTTCGGTATCCGGACGAACGCGTAGGCGGCTGCAAAAAATCCCGCACGTCATTCGGCGGGCGTGAGCGCCTCGCGCACGCGCCTGCCGAGCTCCGCCTTGCGGTAGGGCTTGTTCAGCACCACGGCGCCGACGGGGAGGCGGCCGCGCTCGGCCAGCGCTTCCAGCGCATATCCGGAGGTCAGCAGCACCTTCAGGTTGGGCCGCATGCGGCGCGCGGATTCGGCGAGTTCCCAGCCATTGATGCCGCCCGGCATCACCACGTCGGTGAAAAGCAGGTCCGCGGCGGCGCCACCCGCAATCTTGTTGAGCGCATCGCGGCCGTCCACCGCCTCGATCACGTGATAGCCGAAGTTCTCCAGGCAGGTGACCGCGTAGGCGCGCACGAACGGATCGTCTTCGGCGATCAGCACTGTCTCCCTGCCGATCGCCAACGATTTCCGCCTCAGGCACGAGGCGCGCTGCCTGCTCGCCTGCGGTGCCGGTCGCCGGAAGATAGATGCGCACGGTCGTCCCGAGGTCCGGCTCGCTGTAGATCGCCACATGGCCGTTCGACTGCTTGACGAAGCCGTACACCATGCTCAGCCCGAGTCCCGAGCCCTTGCCCACCTCCTTGGTGGTGAAGAACGGCTCGAACACCCGGTCGAGCACATCCTTGTTCATCCCGTGGCCATCGTCCGTGATGGCGATCATGACGTAGTTGCCGGGAGGCACTTCCGGGTGCTGTTCGTTGTAGCGCTCGTCGAGGAGCATGTTTGCGGTGGTAATGCTGATGGTGCCGCCACTCGGCATCGCGTCCTTGGCGTTGATCGCCAGGTTGAGAATCGCATTTTCGAGCTGGCCGGCATCCGCGAATGCGCTCGGGAGGTCGGGATCGAGCAAGACCCGGATGTCGATCTCCTCGCTCAGCGTGCGCTGCATCAGCTTGCGCATTCCGGTGACGAGCTCGTTGCAGTCGATCTCGACCGGATTAAGCGTCTGGCGCCGCCCAAAGGCGAGCAGGCGCTGGGTGAGTTCGGCACCGCGCTCACCGGCCTGCACGATCAAATCGGCGAGCCGTTGAAGATCGTGGCGCGATTTGAGTTCCTCGGACAGGAACTCGGCATTGCCGACGATCACGGTGAGCAGGTTGTTGAAATCATGCGCGATGCCGCCGGAAAGTTGCCCGGCCGCTTCCATTTTTTGCGCCTGGATGAGCTGTTCCTCGGTGTGCTTGCGCTCGGTGAGATCGTGGATGATGCCAACGAAAACGGACTCGCCTTCCTGCTTGGCCTCGCCGACTGACAGGTTCATCGGAAACGCGCTGCCATCCTTGCGCTGGCCGGTGACCTCGCGGCCGATGCCGATGATGCGTTTCACACCCGTGCGTGTGGAAGTTGTCGAGATAGCGGTCATGTTCGTCCCGGTAGGACGTTGGCATCAGCATCTTGACGTTCTGTCCGATGACTTCATTCGCCGTGTAGCCGAACAGCTTCTCGCAAGCCGGATTGAACATCTGCACGCGTCCGGCGCCGTCGATCAGGATCACGCCATCGACCGCGGTTTCCACCAGAGCCTTCATGCGCGCGGCGGTTTCGCGGATTTCCCGGTCGGCGCGCTTGCGTTCGGTCAGGTCGTGAATGATGCCGACGAAAATAGCTTTGCCGTCGCTCTGGGCTTCGCCGACCGACAGGTCCATCGGGAAGGTCGTGCCGTTCTTGCGCCGCCCCGTGACCTCGCGGCCGATTCCGATGATCTTCTTCACGCCCGTGTGGACGTAATTTTCCAGATAGCCGTCATGCCCGTCGCGATAGGGCGGCGGCATCAGCATTTTGACGTTTTGTCCGAGCACTTCCGCCGCGGAATATCCGAACAGCTTTTCGCAGGCCGGATTGAACATCAGCACACCGCCGATCGCGTCAATCAGGATCACGCCGTCGACCGCGGTGTCGACAACCGCGCGCAACAGATGTGCCTCAGTGGTCGAAAGATTTTGCTGGTCGGTGAACGGCATCACTTCGCGCCTGACCTGTGTCTTTCCGCCGCAAAGAAAGAACGACGCGCAACTCACAAAATATCTGCTACTGCGAAGGAGAGTAGGCTCGTGCACCGACAAAGCAAGTTTGTGCTGCGCAGAGCGCGCGATTTCATATTCGGCTCACGCAATAGGTATCAGACGACCACCGAGGCGGCGCTTATGGTAGCCAAGTGAGGCGGCGTGAAGTTTTGCCCTCATCATTGCGCCGATGGCCGCACGCTGACGTGCGTTCCGCTGCCCACGATCAAGCGCCTGCATCGCTACGCGGCGCAAGCGACACACGCCCGGGGCTGACGGCGAACACTTGCGCGCGCGAGGCAACATCCGCGAACGGTGCGGGGTCGGCGCCGGTCATCCAGACCTGGGCAGACAATGCCGCGAGTGCATCGTAGAGCGCGGCACGGCGCGCCGGATCGAGGTGCGCGATCACTTCATCGAGGAGGAGCACCGGCGCAAAGCCGGTCATTTCGGCGACAAGGCCCGCGTGCGCCAGTACGAGCCCGATCAGCAGCGCCTTCTGTTCGCCGGTGGAGGCTTGTGCGGCCGCAATCCCCTTCGGTCCGTACAGCACGTCGAGGTCGGTCAGATGCGGCCCGTCGGTGGTGCGGCCGGCGGCGGCATCGCGCGGGCGATTGTTCCGCAGCACCGCGCGGTAGCGGTCCTCGACTTCGGTCGCGGGCTGTTCCATCAGGGCATTCTCGACCCAGCCCTCGATGGCCACGCCGGCCCACGGAAATGGCGAGGCGGGATCGCGATCGCGCGTGAGCGCGCCGGCGAGCCGCCGCACGGTCTCGGCGCGCGCCGCCGCGACCGCAATCGCGACCTCGGCGGTCTCGTGCTCGATCGCATCCAGCCAGTGCGTGTCGGGATCGGCTTGTTCCAGCAGCCGGTTGCGCGAGCGCAACGCGCGCTCCAGCGCGTTGACGCGGCTTGAATGCGTGCCGTCGACGGCAAGCACCAGGCGGTCGAGAAAGCGCCGCCGCTCCGAGGCCGGTCCGCCGAACAATCCATCCATCGCGGGCGTCATCCAGACGATGCTCAGATGACCGGTGAACGCCGCCGCGGACGGAGCCGCTTCGCCGTCGATGCGGACCTTGCGCGTCAGCGTCGTGTACTCGGAGGGAGGCGGCTCGATCCCGGTCCCCAATGTCGCAAGGCCAAGCATGCCTTCAAGTTCGGCGGCGACCGCCCACGATCCGTCGCCTTCGATGAACGCGACCTCGTCGAGCGTCGCGCGGCGCAGGCCGCGGCCCGGCGCCAGAAACGAGATCGCCTCGATCAGGTTGGTCTTGCCGGCGCCGTTCGGCCCCACCAGCACGGCAAGCTGTGCGTCCACGGTGAGGCTCGCCGCCCGATAGCTGCGGAAGTTCGACAACGTCAGTCGGCGGATGCGTGCGGCGGTCATCGGGTTCCGGGCGAACGGTGTCGCGGGCTCGCAAGAGTTCCGTAAATCATTGAGCGGATGTGAGAAAACTGGCAGCCGCCCTGCCGGAGGGGTTGGAACGAATAAGGCGACCGGCGACTTCTTTCATGTGAGGACGCTAATTCTCAGCGGGAGGCTCAAATTGAGCGGCACAAGCCGCCGAGGGCCGGAGGCCGGCTATGAACAAGACCCTGCAAGAAAATCTAACACGCCAGCTGCGCGATTCGGTCGATCTGCTGCAAAAACACGTCGACAAGGTCGAATTCTGGGCGTCCGCCGTCACAGGCTTGGCGGCTCCGGTTCCCGAATACGAGCCGGAAGCGAGCGCCGTCGGGCGCTACCTGAAACCCGGCCGTCCGGTACGAAAACGCCGCCGCCGCGCCGCCAAGCAGACCAACAAGACAGACACTAAACCCGCATCGGCATGAGCACGTAGAGTGCGTTGCCGGAATCCTTGTCCTGGATCAGCGTCGGCGAACCGGGATCGGCCAGTTTGAGCACCGCGACGTCGCCCTCGAGCTGCGACGCGATATCGAGCAGGTAGCGCGAATTGAATCCGATATCGATCGGATCGGAATCGTACTCGACCTCGAGTTCTTCCGTGGCGCTGCCCGAATCCGGATTGGTGACGGTCAGCACCAGCTTGCCGCCGGAGAGTGCGAGCTTCACGGCTCGCCCGCGTTCGCTCGACACCGTCGAGACGCGGTCCACCGCTGCCTCGAATTCCGGCTTGTCGACAATGAGCGTCTTGTCATTGCCGGCCGGGATGACGCGGCCGTAATCCGGGAAAGGTCCCGTCGATCAGTTTCGAGGTTAGCACCACGTCGCCGATCGTGAAGCGGATTTTGGTCTGCGACAATTCGATCGCGACTTCGGCGTCGAGATCCTCGATCAGCCGCTGCACCTCACCGACGGTCTTGCGCGGCACGATGATGCCCGGCATGCCTTCTGCGCCTTTCGGCGCGTCGAGCTCGACCTGCGCGAGGCGATGGCCGTCGGTCGCGACCGCGCGCAGCTTGCCGCTCTTGGCGCCGCCCGCGACGTGCAGATAGATGCCGTTAAGGTAATAGCGCGTCTCTTCGGTCGAGATCGCAAACTGGGTCTTGTCGATCAGGCGCTTGAGGTCTTTCGCCGGCAGCGTGAACTTGTGCGTCATCTCGCCGGCGGCGAGATCAGGGAAGTCGCTTTCGGGAAGCGTCTGGAGCGAAAAGCGCGAGCGTCCGGCGCGAATGGTGAGCGAGGCGCGGTCGCCGGAGGAATCGAGCACGATCTGCGAGCCCTCGGGCAGCTTGCGCACGATGTCGTAGATCATGTGCGCCGGCACCGTGGTGGCGCCGCCCGGCGAGACCTCGGCCGGAATGGTCTCGGTCACTTCGAGGTCGAGATCGGTCGCCTTCAGGCCAAGCTTGCCCTTCTCGGCGCGGATCAGGAGGTTGGCGAGGATCGGAATCGTGTTGCGCCGCTCCACCACGCGGTGCACGTGCCCGATCGATTTGAGGAGCGCGGCGCGCTCGACGGTGACCTTCATATCCGACCCCAGAAGCAGCCGGCAGCCAGTTCGCGCCGGGCACCGAAATTGGCGTGCCGCAAGGCTTTCGGCAAGGGCGGAGGGGCCCGACGGACGGACTTTCCCAAGGGCATCCAGACTGTCATGCGGGCCAAGCGAGCGAGCAAGCGCGATCCGGGACCCATGAGGCACAGCGCCGGCCACGCGCTGGGTCCCAGGATGACGGCGGCGGAAGCCTACTCCTGCAACAGGCGCTTCAGCAATTCGATCTCCTCGGCGAGCACGTTGTCGTTGCCGACCAGACCCTCGATCTTGCGCACCGCATGCAGCACGGTGGTGTGGTCGCGCCCGCCGAAGCGCCGCCCGATCTCGGGCAGCGAGCGCAAGGTGAGCGTCTTTGCCAGATACATCGCGATCTGGCGCGGACGCACCACGTTGGCGGTGCGGCGCGACGACAACAGGTCGGAGCGGCTCACATTGTATTGCCGCGCCACCACGCGCTGGATGTCCTCGATCTTGACGCGCTTGGGCTCCTGCGGGCGGATCAGGTCGCGCACCGCGCGCTCGGCCATGTCCATGGTGACCGGCTGGCCGGTGAGCTTGTTGTGCGCGAGCAGGCGGTTGAGCGCGCCGTCGAGATCGCGGCCGTTATGCGTGATCGACTTGGCGATAAAGGTGAGCACGCCTCCCGGCACGTCGAAGCCCGCGTGATGGGTGCGCGCCGCGGCGACGCGGCTCTTGAGGATTTCCAGCCGCAGTTCTTCCTCCAGCGAGCCCATCTCGACCACGAGCCCGCCGGCGAGGCGCGAACGCACGCGATCGTCGAGGCTTTCCAGATCGCCCGGCGGACGGTCGGCGGCGATCACCACCTGACGGCCGGCGTCGATCAGCGCATTAAGGGTGTGGCAGAACTCGACCTGCGTCGACTTGCCTTGCAGGAACTGCAGATCGTCGATCACCAGCACGTCGATGCCGCGCAGGGCTTCCTTGAAGGCGAGCGCGGTCTGCGCCTTGAGCGCCGCCACGAAGCCGTACATGAACTTCTCGGCCGTGAGGTAGAGCACCTTGCGGTCCGCGATGCCGTTGCCGGCCCAGGCGATCGATTGCAACAGGTGCGTCTTGCCCAGGCCGACGCCCGCATGGACATAGAGCGGATTGAACATCACCGGTTCGCCGCGCCGCGCCAGCGCCACCTGCTTGGCCGCCGCATGGGCGAGCGTGTTGGAACGGCCGACCACGAAGGTATCGAAGGCAAGGCGCGGATCGAGCGGCGAGCCGCCTAGTGCCTCGTGCGCCGCCTGCGCGGGGAATTGCGCGGTGCGCGCATCGCCGCGTTCGGTATGGCTCTTGATCTCCCGCGCGACCTCGACCGGCTCGCTCACCTTCGCCTTGGCGACAGCGTTGCGCAGCACCGCCGAGCGGTGGACCAGATCGATGCGCCGCACCGACGGCAGTTCCGCCTTCCAGCACGCCAGCAGCTTGTCGGCGTAGTGCGACTGCACCCAGCTCTTGAGAAAGCGGGTCGGCACCGAGAGGCGCACCGTGTCGCCTTCGATGGCATCGTGACCCATGGCGGCAAACCAGCTCTTGAAGATCTCTTCGCCGACCGCGGCGCGCAGCCGCTGCTGCACACGGAGCCAGCGTTCCTGGTCGGTCAGGCTCATCGGCTGGCGCTCATGCGGCTCGGCGGACCGGGCAGTCCCGGCGCCGGATGACATAAAGCGCGAAGGATCGTGCGCGAAGGCGGGAATTTGCGACATCGCTGGTTCCAGACATGGAGTGGCCGACGTTGGGATGCCCGTCGCCGACGGGCGGGGTGGACGCGATGCTCGCGGGCTTTATGAGCCCGGCGGTGCGTTCCGCCACAGGCCGGCGGTACTCACCGGCGTCCACGATCTGGAAGACGTAGAGGTAATCGAAATGCGTGTGCGCATCGCCCAACTGCGCAATGCCGTGTTGATCGCGCCAAGCGCCGATCCAGCTTGCCTGTTCATCAAAAGCCCCCTGCAAAGTCACCGCGTTGCCGCTTGCGATGCCTTGTTTATCTATAGTTGTTTCGTCCCTTTTGTGCGTGCCCTGTTACGACCTACGAGACCATGACACCGCCGACTTGCCCCTCGATCGTGCTTGACGATCAATCTCGTCGCCCTCACCATCTTCTCGCGCAACAAGCATCCGCCGCCCGGTTCAAAATGAACCGGTACCCATCTCGCCGATGAGACGTGTGCGAAGCGAGGAGTTTGTTTTGCCGCGCGAGAAAGCCGCGAGCGCGAGAGAGATTTACGCACAGCGTTTACGAAGGCGCAAGACTTTCATTCGACGTTTCGTGATCGCGCGGACATGACGGCGAATTCGCGCAGATGACATATCGAACGCACGCTGAAACGAACAAGCGTTTGAATCAACGCTGCATTTGGCGTTGCGACGCGTTCATATCCGGCCGCGTGTCATGAAGCCGCCGCGCAGCACCGAAAATTTCTCATGCAGCGTCGCCAAGGGCCGGAATCGAAGCCCCTTGCCCTCACTATCTCGTTAACTGCTTGTCACAAGTGTGGTTTTTTTGCGCGCCCGGATGCGCTAACCTTCAAGATCGCCGCGATGGCTCAAGGGCTTCTGAGCATGTTGCCACCGCTGTCACACGCAAAAGATTCGAAAAACCACGCGCCGAGCAAACAAAGTCATCGCGCGAGGCCGACCGCTCGCAGCCACGCGATTGTCGGCGAATTTCGCGGTCGCGCAATACAAAAGCAGAAACGCCGGCGCAAGGCCGGCGTCACATCCGCAGAAATCCGGAGATGGGTTACTTGCCGAGCTTGGCGACGCCGTGCGCGAGGCGCGAGACCTTGCGGTTCGCCGCATTGCGATGGACCACGCCCTTTTGCGCCGCGCGCATGATCTCGGGCTCGGCGGCCTTCAGCGCCGCGAGCGCCGCGGTCTTGTCGCCGGAGGCGATCGCTTCCTCGACCTTGCGCACCGAGGTGCGCATGCGCGAGCGGCGCGCGGTGTTGATGTCGGTGCGCCGCGCGATCACGCGGGTGGCTTTGCGGGCGGAGGAGGTATTGGCCATTGTGTGTCCGTGGTGCGGGACGCGCCGGGCGCAACCGCTGTTCTACATGGTGAAAAAGTGAGGGCGGCGAAGGCTTCGCCGCCGGTTGGGCAGGCTTATAGAGGCGCGGGAAAGGGGCGTCAAACCCGCCTCTAGGCTACCCTTTTGGCCCGCGCCGCGTCATAGCCCGCAACCGCGCCGGCCCGGTCCGCGGCCGGGAAGGCGCGAGGGGCGGGGCGACGCGCGCCCACGCGGTGTCATTATGGATATGCGCGAGTGTCGCCTTGATGCCGGGCACCAACGCCTTGCCGTCGAACAGTTTGCGGATCGTGACCGCGCTCTCGTACGCGGTCTGATCGCCGGTCGACCAGGCGCGCTGGCAGAGGTCGGCGTTGAGGTTCGCGGTCGCCGAGATGCAGCCGGCGAAAATTCCGCTGCGTGCCTCGATCAGGCAGGCTTCGGTCGAGGGAAACACATCGAAGTCCTTGGCGATGCCGGCCGCCTCCCGTGCGTAGGCCATGTCGCCGGAGGAATCCTTCAAACCCACGATGCGGCCTTTGTGAGCTTCGAGCAGCCGCGCGATCAGCTTGACGTGCCAGGGCAGGCCCGACTGCGACGGGAAGTGATAGAGGTAGATCGGGATCGGCTTTTCGGCCGTGGCCTTGACGATGGTGCCGATGTAGGCCGCGAGCCCGTCGTCCGGCACGCCTTTATAATAGAACGGCGGCAAGATCAGCGCGCCCGCAAAGCCAAGCTCGGCCGCGTGTCGCGTCAGTGCGACCGCGTCGGCGGTCGCGGCAGCGCCGGTGCCGACCATCAGCCGGTCCAGCGGCAGGCCCGCCTGCTTGTAGGCCGTCATCACGGCCTTGCGCTGTTCCAGCGAAAACGAGGTCGCCTCGCCGGTTGTGCCGAGCACGTTGAGGCCGTCGCAGCCGGTGTCGAGCAGGAAGCGCGCGAGTTTGGTCGAGCGCTCCGCGTCGGGCGCGCCGGTCTCGTCGACCGCGGTTGCGACGGCGGCGATGACGCCGGTGAGTTTCTTCTGGGCCATGAGGATTATCCACTGACGTTATAGGCCGCGAGCGCGGCCATGTTCACCAGGTCTGTGTCCTTCGAGGACAAATTGACGATCTGCACCGAATTGTCGAGCCCGACCAGCAGCGGGCCGATCACGGTCGCGCCGCCCAACTCCTGCAGCATCTTGGTCGAGATCGCCGCCGAGTGGAACGCCGGCATCACCAGCACGTTGGCGGGGCCGGTGAGGCGGCAGAACGGATAGGCCGCCATCAGGTCGGGCGAGAGCGCGACGTCCGCCGCCATCTCGCCGTCGTACTCGAAATCGACGCGCTGCTGATCGAGGATGCGCACCGCCTCCTGCACCTTGGCGGCGCGTTCGCCCGGCGGATGCCCGAAGGTCGAGAACGACAGCAGCGCGACCCGCGGTTCATAGCCAAGCTTGCGCGCGACCGCCGCCGCCTCGACGGCGATTTCGGCGATGTCCTGCCCGTCCGGCATTTCGGTCACGGCGGTGTCGGCGACCAGCACCGTGCGCCCGCGCGCCAGCACCAGCGAGACGCCGATCACCCGGTGCCCGGGCTTGGGATCGATCACGCGCCGCACTTCCTCCAGTGCGACGGAGAAATTGCGCGTGACGCCGGTGACCATCGCGTCCGCGTCGTTCATCGCCACCATGCAGGCCGCGAAGGTGTTGCGGTCCTGGTTCACCATGCGTTGACAGTCGCGGATCAGGTAGCCTTTGCGCTGCAGCCGCTCGTAGAGGTAGGCGGCGTACTCGGCGTTGCGGCGCGACAGCCGCGCGTTCACGATCGAGATGCCGTCCTCGAGTTCGAGGCCGGCGTTCTCGGCGGTCGCGCGCACGCGGTCCTCGCGTCCGACGAGGAGCGCGGTACCGAGCCCTTGCTCGACGAAGGCGGCGGCGGCGCGGATCACCTGTTCTTCCTCGCCCTCGGCGAACACGACGCGCTTCGGCGAGCGCTTGAGCCGCTCGAATATGCGCGACAGCACGCCCGCGACAGGATCGCGCCGCGTGCGCAGTTGTTGCTTGTAGGCCTCCATGTCGACGATCGGCTTGCGCGCGACCCCGGTGTCCATCGCGGCCTTCGCGACCGCGGGCGGGATCGCCGAAATCAGCCGCGGGTCGAACGGCACCGGAATGATGTAGTCGGGCCCGAATTTCGGCCGCGTGCCGTAGGCCGCCGCGACCTCGTCCGGCACGTCCTCGCGCGCGAGCGCAGCCAGCGCCTGCGCGGCCGCGACCTTCATCTCCATGTTGATGGTCGAGGCGCGCACATCGAGCGCGCCGCGGAAGATATAGGGAAAGCCGAGGACGTTGTTTACCTGGTTGGGATAGTCCGAGCGCCCCGTAGCCATGATGGCATCCGGGCGCACCTGCGCGACTTCTTCCACGGGGATTTCGGGATCGGGGTTCGCCATCGCGAAGATGATCGGCTTGTCGGCCATCGACTTCACCATGTCGATGGTGAACGCGCCCTTCTGCGAGAGCCCGAAAGCCACATCCGCGCCTTCGAACGCCTGCGCCAGCGTGCGCGCCTTGGTTTCGACCGCATGCGCCGACTTCCACTGATTCATGCCCTCGGTGCGGCCCTGGTAGATCACGCCCTTGGTATCGCAGAGGATCACGTTGTTCGGATGCAGGCCGAGTCCCTTCAGCAACTCCGTGCAGGCGATGCCGCTTGCGCCCGCGCCGTTGACGACGAGCCTGGTCTCCCTGATGTCGCGGCCGGTGAGGTGCAGCGCGTTGATCAGGCCCGCCGCCGCGATGATCGCGGTGCCGTGCTGGTCGTCATGGAACACCGGAATGTCGAGCAGTTCGCGCAGGCGCTGCTCGATGATGAAGCACTCCGGCGCCTTGATGTCTTCCAGGTTGATGCCGCCCCAGCCCTTGCCGAGGAACTTGACGCAGTTGATGAACTCGTCCGGATCCTCGGTGTTCACTTCCAGATCGATCGAATCGATATCGGCGAAGCGCTTGAACAGCACCGCCTTGCCTTCCATCACGGGCTTGGCGGCGAGCGCGCCGCGATTGCCGAGCCCGAGGATCGCGGTGCCGTTGGTGATGACCGCGACGAAATTGCCCTTCACGGTGTAGTCGTAAGCCTTGCTCTCATCCTCGGCGATCGCCAGCACCGGCACCGCGACGCCGGGCGAATAGGCGAGCGAGAGATCGCGCTGCGTCGCCATCGGCTTGGTGGCGATGACTTCCAGCTTGCCCGGCCGGCCCTGGCTGTGGAACAGCAGCGCTTCCTGGTCGGTGAATGTCGGCCGCGCGTGGCGACCGGGCTTTTTGTCGGACATTTCAACCCCTTGAACGGCACGCGGGCGCGCGCCGGAAACCCTAACTCTAGCGGATTGCAGGTGTGTGTCTCAAGGATCGGCCCATGCGCCGCATAGTGTGCATGGCGAACTCAGGATAGCATGCCAATTGCGTCCGGGATTCGGCATTGCCCTTAAAGGAGCTGTCATGCGGAACGCCTGCCGCGTTTTGTTCGGTCTTGCGGTCGCTGCGCTTGCTGCGGCACCCGCGCACGCGGCCTCGCTGGAAGAGCTTGTCTCCGCGGTCGTGCGCATCAAGACCTACATCAATCCGGACGGGCAGACGGTGCAGAGCCTCGGGCGCGAGCGCGAAGGCTCAGGCGTCGTGATCGACGAGGACGGGCTCGTGCTGACCATCGGCTACCTGATGGTCGAGGCGCACGCCGCCGAGGTCACCACCAATGCGGGCCGCACCGTTGCGGCGATCGTCGTCGGCTACGATCACGAGACCGGCTTCGGCGTGCTCAAGGCGACCGAGCCGCTCAAGCTCAAGCCGCTCGCGTTCGGCCGCGCCGCGGACGCGAAGGAGCGTGATCCCGTGCTGATCGCGAGTCATGGCGGGCCCAATATGGTCTCGGCGGCTCATGTGGCGGCCAAGCGCGAGTTCGCCGGCAACTGGGAATACCTGCTCGACGAGGCGATCTTCACCACGCCGCCGCATCCGGCC
Organism: uncultured Alphaproteobacteria bacterium; assembly: GCA_963800695.1. Taxonomy (GTDB): domain Bacteria; phylum Pseudomonadota; class Alphaproteobacteria; order Rhizobiales; family Xanthobacteraceae; genus PALSA-894. The sequence goes on from CAWDCA010000007.1 coordinate 180,201, forward strand.
TGGAGCGGCGCGGCGCTGATCTCGCGCGAGGGCAAGCTCCTCGGCATCGGTTCGCTGATCGTCGGCGACACCGCCGGCACCGGCGGCGGGACGCCCGGCAACATGTTCGTGCCGATCGACCGGCTGCCGCCGATCCTCGGCGATCTGATCGCCGACGGGCATGTTGCCGGTCCGGGGCGCCCTTGGCTCGGTGTTGCGGCCGACGATATGCGCGGGCGGCTCGTCGTCTCGCGCGTGACGCCCGGTGGCCCGGCCGAGAAGGCCGGCATCCGCAAGGGCGACGAAATCGTCGGCGTCGCGGGCGAGCCGCCGCGCAGCCTTGCGGACTTCTACCGCAAGATCTGGGCGACCGGCACGGCCGGCGCGACGGTGCCGCTCGATGTCGCAGCAGGGCGGCGAGAAACGCCGCATCGGCGTCAAGTCGATCAACCGGCTGGATAATCTGAAGCTCAAATCGACGCTGTAAGCTGTGCGTTGCGCGGCCCGCGCGCATGAATCGGCGTGCGCGTTCTGCTAGCGTCGCGGCCGATGAACATGTCCGGCCCCAAAGCCACGCCCGACGTTCCGGCGCCCAATGGCGACGCGGTCGTCACCCCCATAGCGTACGGCGAAGCCGGCAGCGTCACCCCAATGATGCGGCAATATCAGGAGATCAAGGCGGCCAATCCGGACAGCCTGCTGTTCTACCGGATGGGCGATTTCTACGAGCTGTTCTTCCAGGACGCCGAGATCGCGAGCCGCGCGCTCGGCATCGTGCTCACCAAACGCGGCAAGCACAACGGCGCCGACATCCCGATGTGCGGCGTGCCGGTCGTGCGTTCGGACGAGTATCTGCACAGGCTGATCGCGGCCGGTTTCCGCGTCGCGGTGTGCGAGCAGACCGAGGATCCGGCCGAGGCGAAGAAGCGCGGCGGGAAAAGCGTCGTTGCGCGCGGCGTGACGCGGCTTATCACCGCCGGGACGCTCACCGAGGACACGCTGCTCGATGCGCGCCGCAACAATTATCTGGCGGCGATCGTGCGGGCGCGCGCGTCGTCGGCGGATGGCGACGCTGTTCGCGCTGGCGTTATCTCGATATCTCGACCGGCGAATTCCGCGTGATGGAGTGCGACCGCCTCGCGCTCGCGGCGGAAATTGCCCGCATCGAGCCGGGCGAGATCATCGTGTCGGACGCGCTCTATGGCGATCCGGAGTTGGCGCCGTGGCTGCGCACGCTGCCCGTGGTGACGCCGCTGACGCGCGACGTGTTCGACGGCGCGACCGCCGAGCGGCGGCTTGCCTCCTACTTCGCGGTCGCCACGACGGAGTCGTTCGGCACGTTCTCGCGGCTGGAGCTGACCGCGGCGGCGGCGTGCATCACCTATGTGGAGCGCACGCAGCTGGGGCACCGTCCGCCGCTGTCGCCGCCGGCGCGCGAGGCCGTTGGCTCATCGTTGATGATCGACGCGGCGACGCGCGCCAATCTGGAACTGATGCGCACGCTTTCTGGCGAACGGCGCGGGTCGCTCGGCGATGCGATCGACCGCACCGTGACGGTCGCGGGTGCGCGGCTGCTCGCTCAGCGGCTCGCCGCGCCGCTCACCGATCCGGAGGAGATCGCGAAACGCCTCGATGCGGTGGCGCTGTTTGTCGCGGACGGCGCAGCGCGCGCGGATGTGCGCGCGCAGCTCGCCGCCGCGCCCGATTTGGCGCGCTCGCTCGCTCGCCTTGTTCTCGAGCGTGGCGGACCGCGCGATCTTGCTGCGATTCGCGATGGATTGACGGTGGCGACGCAATTGGCGCGGCAACTCACAACGCTCGAAGCGCTGCCGGAGGAGATCGCCGCAGGCGGCGGCGGCGCTCGCCGCGCCGGATGGCGCGATCATCGCGACGCTTGATGCCGCGCTCGCCGACGACCTGCCGTACATGCGGCGCGACGGCGGCTTCGTGCGCGCCGGCTATGATGCGACGCTCGATGAAACGCGCGGCCTGCGCGATGAATCGCGCCGCGTGGTTGCTGCCTTGCAGGCGCGCTACGCGGACGAGACCGGCGTGCGCGCGCTGAAAGTGCGCCACAACAACGTGCTCGGCTATTTCATCGAAGTCACCGCGCAGCACGGCGAGAAATTGCTGGCGCCGCCGCACAACGCGACCTTCATCCATCGCCAGACGCTTGCGGGGCAGGTGCGCTTCACCACCACGGAACTCGCCGCGCTGGAGGCCAAGATCGCTAGCGCAGCCGACCGCGCGCTCGCGATGGAGCTGGAGATCTTCGACAGGCTCGCCGCGCAGGCCACGGGAGCCGCCGAGCCGATCAAGCGTGCGGCGCAAGCGCTGAGCATTCTCGATGTCGCGGCGGCGCTGGCCGCGCTCGCGGTCGAACGCGACTATGTGCGCCCCGAAGTCGACCGCTCGCTCGACTTCGTGATCGAGGGCGGGCGTCACCCCGTGGTCGAGCAGGCGCTGCAAAAAGACGGCGGCCCGTTCGTCGCGAACGATTGCGATCTGTCGCCGCCTGCGGACGCGGGGGCAGGGCGCATCTACGTCGTCACCGGCCCGAACATGGCGGGCAAATCGACCTTCCTGCGCCAGAACGCTCTGATCGCGGTGCTTGCGCAGATGGGAAGCTTCGTGCCGGCGAAGCGCGCGCGCATCGGCGTGGTCGACCGGCTGTTCTCGCGCGTCGGCGCGGCGGACGATCTGGCGCGCGGGCGCTCCACCTTCATGGTCGAGATGGTCGAGACCGCGGCCATTCTCAATCAGGCGACCGAGCGTGCGCTGGTGATCCTCGACGAGATCGGGCGCGGCACGGCGACCTTCGACGGCCTGTCGATCGCGTGGGCGGCGATCGAGCATCTGCATGAGACCAACAAGTGCCGCGCGCTGTTCGCCACGCACTTTCATGAACTGACCGCGCTTTCACAAAAGCTTGCGCGGCTGCACAACGCCACCGTGCGGGTGAAGGAATGGCATGGCGACGTGGTGTTCCTGCACGAGGTGGTGGCCGGCGCGGCTGATCGTTCCTATGGCATCCAGGTCGCGAAGCTCGCAGGTTTGCCGGGAGCCGTGATCGAGCGCGCCAAGCTGGTGCTGGCGCAGCTCGAGTCGCACGACCGCATGTCCCCGGCGCGCACGCTGATCGACGATCTGCCGCTGTTCGCAGCGACGCGCGCGGCGCCCGCGCGCAAGGGCGAAACCGATGAACTCGCCGCGGCGCTGGCGGCGCTCAATCCCGACGAGATGTCGCCGAAGGAAGCGCTCGAAGCGCTCTATGCGCTCAAGGGCAGACTGGTCAGGAAGACCTGACCGTTGAGCGCCGGTGGCGCCCGACCCACCACATGCCGAAGTTCCACCCGACCGCCACGGCAAGCGCCAACGAGAGTGCCGCGGCCGATCCGAGCGGCAGCGCGGCGACATGCAGCGTGACGATCGCGAAACTGAAGCCGATCAGCCCCCACAGGCTGTTGGCAATCACCGCCGCCGTCACCGCTCCGCCGAGGCGCGGATGCAGCACGAGGATGAGGCTCAGGAACACGTTCGGGAACAGCGCGATGATGCCGCTGATCGCCGGACCGACATGGTTCGACGCCGTCACGACGATCGCCACCAGGCTGGCGACGAGTCCGGCGCGCAGCGGCATGTCGTACCAGCGCCGCCGCACCGGCGGCATCCTGGCGGTGCGGAAGCGCTGCACCAGCGGCAGGCAGATCGCGAAGGTGACGATGTTGGCGACGATGCCGGCGGTGAGCGACCACTCGAACTGGCGCACCAGAACGGCAAGCGCGATCCAAACCGCGAATCCGACCGCGAGGCTCAGCGCGACGCCGTGGCGCTGCGCCATCCACACATAGGTCAGCGCAAAATAGATCGTGGCCGCGCTCATCGTGATGCTCGCGAGCGCGCTCTCGCTGACGAAAGCGGCGCCGTGATCGATCGCAAGGAACGTGTACGAAGGCCCGGCCGAGAGCGGCAGGCTCGCAACCAGCGCGCCCAGCGTCGGGCCGGAGCGCTCGGTGACGACCGAGGCGATCACCACGACCGCCGCCGTGATGGCCATGCGCAGCACGAGCGAAAGGATGAAGGCGAGGTCGGGGGACATTTCGTTTTTCTTCGTCATGGCCGGGCTCGTCCCGGCCATCCACGACTTTGTTATCCCGGCGATAGAGCAAGACGTGGATGCCCGGCACAAGGCCGGGCATGACGGAGCGGAAATCAAACCCGCTTCAGACTTCACTTCGACCGGCGGGCCGCTCTTGATGGTCTGATACACCACGCAATAGCGCTCGGTGAGCTTGAGCAACTGGTCGAGCTTCTCCTGCGGAGCGTCGGTGTCGACCGCAAAGGTGAGGCGGATCTGCGCGAAGCCGACCGGCGCATCCTTGGCGACGCCGAGCGTGCCACGGAAATCGAGATCGCCCTCGGCCGACACGTTGGCGGCTTTCAGCGGAATATCGAGCGCGGTGGACACGGCCTTCAGCGTCACGCCCGCGCAAGCGACGAGCGCTTCGAGCAGCATGTCGCCGGAGCAAAGCTCCAGCCCCGAGCCGCCGGTCGCTGGATGCAGGCCCGCGACCGCAAGTGCGCGCCCGGTCTCGACCTTGCAGGCGATGTTGGTGTCGTCGATCGAGCCCTTGGCCTTCAGCGTGATCATCGCGGCGCCCGGGTCGCCCTTGTAGCGCTCCTTGATCGGCGCCTGCATCGCGCGCAGTGCGGTTGCGTCCATGCTGTTCTCCTTACTTTCTTATCCCACCCCGCTTCGCGGGGAGGGATCAAGCGGCGGGCGTCAGCACCACGCGGCCGACGATCTTGCCGGCGCGCAGGTCGTTGAGCGTCGCGTTTACATCTTCGAGCGGCCGCGTCTTGATCGGGACCTGGGGCATGCCGGTGCGCTTCACCAGATCGATGAGTTCGGCCATGTCGCTCTGGCTGCCGACGTAGGAGCCACGCAGCGTCATCGCACGCAGCGGCAGATACGGCGTCGGCACCGTGATGTCGCCGCCGTAGAGCCCGACCACCACGATGGCGCCGCCCTTGATGATGCTCGCCATCGCGAGATTGACGGTCGCGCCAGAGCCGACGAAATCGACCACGCCCCAGGCGCCGCCGCCGGTCGCCTTCTGGATCTGCGCCGCCGCATCGGTCGCGCCGCCGTCGACCGCCTTCGTGGCGCCCGCCTTGAGTGCCGCGTCGCGCTTGGCGGCGTCGATGTCGACGATAACGATGTCCTTCGCGCCCATTTTCTTGGCGAGCGTCACGCCCATCAGGCCGACGCCGCCCGCGCCGATGATGACGACCGCTTCGTCCTGCAGCGTCGGAATTTTCTTCAGCGCGCTGAACGCCGTGACGCCGGAGCAGGCGAGCGGCGCCGCGTCGGTCGGCGAAAGATTGCCGATGTCGAACAGATGGCGATGGCTCGGCACCAGCATGTGGGTGGCGTATCCGCCTTGGCTGAACACGCCGACATTCTGCGGCTTGAGACATAAATTCTCGTCGCCGCGCAGGCACACCTTGCATTCGCCGCAGCCCATCCACGGATTGACCAGCCGCACGTCTCCCACTTTGACGCCCTTGGCGTCCGGCCCGAACGCGACGACTTCGCCGACGTTCTCGTGCCCCATGGTGAGCGGCAGTTTGATGCCGCGGTCGGCCAGCATCAGCTTCTTGCCGCCGCCGATCTCGTAATAGCCGTCCCAGATGTGCAGATCGGAATGGCAGACGCCGGCCGCGAGCATTTTCAGCAGCACCTGCGTGCCCTGCGGCTTCGGCGTCTCGGCCTCGTTCATCTGCAGCGGCGCGCCGCACTGGCAGACCTGAAAGCTGCGCATTTTCATTGTCGTTTCCTCCCGCACTCTTTTTCGTCCCGGCCGAGCGAAGAGCCGGGACCCATAACCAAGGATCTATGGAATAGGCACTGTCGGGGGGATATCGCAAGAGCGGTGGTTACGGATCCCGGGTCGGCCTGCGGCCGCCCGGGATGACAGCCGCGATTACCACCACATGGCGGCGCCGTGCTCGGACTTCGTTTGCCCGTCGTCGGTGGTGATCTTGCGGTCGAGCGAGCGGTCGAGCGCCGCCATCACGCGCCGCTTGGCGAAGTCGTAGGCCGCCGACTGGCGGTCGCGCGGGCGCGACAAGTCAATTTCGATCTCCGCGAAGACGCGGCCCGGCTGCGGGCGCATCACCATCACGCGGTCGGCGAGCACGATCGCCTCGTCGACGTCGTGGGTGACGACCACCAGCGTCGGCTTGGTGTCGGCCCACAGATCCAGCAGGTGATCCTGCAGATCGACGCGCGTGAACGCATCGAGCGCCGAGAACGGTTCGTCGAGCAGGAGCACTTCGGGCCGCATCACCAGCGCGCGCGCAAGCGCGACACGCTGCGCCTGCCCGCCGGAGAGTTCGCGCGGCCACACGTTCGCCTTGTCGGTGAGGCCGACGCGGTCGAGCTGGCGCGCGACGCGCTCGGCACGTTCCGCGCGCGGCCGGTCCGCAAGCCCGAAGCCGACATTGCCCGCGACGGTCAGCCATGGGAGCAGGCGCGGCTCCTGGAACACGATGCCGATCTTCTCGTGCGGCGACGTGATGGCGTCCCCGTCGAGCGTGACGTTGCCCTGCGTCGCATTGTCGAGCCCGGAGACGAGGCGCAGCAGCGTGGACTTGCCGCAGCCCGAGCCGCCGACCACCGCGACGATCTCGCCCGCCTCGACATCGAGCGTGATGTTGTCGAGGGCGCGCAGCGCCGCATAGTTCTTTCCAAGGTGCGCGATGCTAAGCATTGTTTCGGCCGTATCTGTCTTCCCATTTCAGGAACGGCGCGGCCGCCGCGCTGAGCAGCCAGTCGGTGGTCTTGCCGATCACGGCGAACACCACGATGGCGGCGACGATCTGCGCCGGCTTGCCGAGCTGCTGGCCGTCGACCAGCAGATAGCCGAGCCCTTCCGAGGCGCCGAGCAGCTCGGCCGCGACCACAAACATCCAGCCGAGCCCGAGGCCGGAGCGCAGCGCGATCACGTAAGCGGGAAGCACGGCGGGCAGCAGGATGCGCCACACCATGCCGGCGCCGGAGAGGCGGAACACGCGCCCGACCTCGACGATCTTGCGGTCGACCGAGAGCACCGCGCCCATCACGCCGAGATAGACCGGGAAGAACACGCCGACCGCGATCAGCGTGATTTTGGAGGATTCGAAAATGCCGAGCCACAGGATGAACAGCGGCACCCAGGCGATCGATGGAATGGAGCGCAGTGCTTGAAGTGTCGGATCGATCAGGCGGCGGGTGAGCGCCGAATAGCCCGTGATGGCGCCGGCGAGCGTGCCGGCCGCAACTCCGAAGCCGAAACCGGCAGCGACGCGCGAAACCGTCACCAGGACATGGCGCTGCAACTCGCCCGCCGCCGCAAGCTCCACCAGGGTCGCCCAGATGCGCGAGGGCGGCGGCACGAGCCTGCCGTCGGACAGGCCCATGCGCACCGCGATTTCCCATGCGAGCGCGAGACCGACCGGCAGCACGAAACCGAGCACCGGCCGCGCATAGCGCGCGAGCGGGTGCTGTTCGCGCTGCGAGGCGACGGCAGGTTCGGCGATGCTCATGGAGAAAAGAGACATGGGGCGGGCGCGGAATGCAATGTTGATCTTGGTGTCCCGGAGCGCGTCGCAGCACGCTGTGGTGAGAGTGGGGGAGACCCGGGATCGTAACGGGCGCGGAGTGCTGAGGGGCGGTCCCGGATCAGCAGCGCATCATTTCATGCTGCGCTGCGTCCGGGACAAAAGCTTCAGTTCGTCACCGCGATCCAGCGGTCGTCGATCAGGTTATCGACCGTCTGTTTCACGTCCACGTCAGCCTTGATCACGCCCGCCTGCTGTAGCGCCAACCCGGCGGCAAGGATCGACTCCTTCTGCGGCGCACCGATGCGGCTGTGCGTCAGTTCGGTGCGCTCCTTCAATTGCTTGTCGACCACCGCCTCGGGCAGCTTGGTCGCCGCGATGAACACGCGCTTCACGTCGGCGTAGTTCGCGAGCGAATGCTTGCGCGCCGCCTCGTAAACGGTCAGCACGCGCCGCACGAGATCCGGATGATCCTTCAGGAACTCCTCGCGCACATTCAGGATGCCCCAGGTGTTCGCCTCGGGCTTGCGGAAGAACAGCTTCGCGCCGTCCTCCACCTCCGCCTGCGCCATCATCGGATCGAGTCCGGCCCAGGCATCGACGTCGCCGCGGATGAGCGCAGTCTTGCCGTCCGGATGCTGCAGCAGCACCGTGGTGATGTCCTTCTCGGTCAGTCCGTTGTCGAGCAGCGCGCGAACCAGGAAGATGTGCGGATCGGTGCCGCGCGTCACCGCGACGCGCTTGCCTTTGAGTTCGGAAACTTTCGTGATGGTGGAATCCTTTCGCGTCACCAGCGCGGTCCATTCGGGACGCGAATAGACATAGATCGACTTGATCGGATTGCCGTTGATCTTCGACACCAGCGCGGCCGAGCCCGCCGTCGAGCCGAAATCGATCGAGCCGGCGCTCAGGAATTCCAGCGCCTTGTTCGAGCCGAGCGTCTGCACCCAGCGGATGCCGATGCCGTCCTTGGCGAATTCCTTCTCGAGCAGGCCCTGCTCCTTGAGCACCATCGAGACCGGATTGTAGGTCGCCCAGTCGAGCCGGATTTCCTTCGGCTTGTCGGCGGCGAGCAGGCTCGTCGGCAGAAGGCCGACAAGCAACGCAGAGCAGAGAAGGGAGCGTCGTGAGAAGATGGACATGAGAGTCCTCCAATCGGTTTGCGGCGCGTGCCGCGTTGATGGAGGCGGGGAGTGGCCCGCCGTCAGCCAGCTTGGGCGGGGCCCGCGCTTTAGCTGCATTTGTTAAGCGCCCGCAAGCTGATCGCTCAAATCGGCGCTATGTTTATTCTATGAGAGCCTCTGGTTTGGCGTCAACAAGAATGAATTTGTTGCAATATGGCCTGTGAGGAGAAATTTATACCCCATTTTCAAAGCAGGCAGCGGCGCCGGTTCGCTGCTTCGCGGCGTGACACCGTGTCAACGCTCCGCTATCGGGGTTTCCCATGTTGTCTCCCGCCGATCCTGCGGCCCGCGGCACCGCGCTCATCGACACCGATGCGGTGGCGGCCGACCTCGCCAAGCTCGCGGACGAATACGCCGGGCGCGAGCGCGAACTGCGCACCGCGGTCGCGCAGCGCCTGAAGGCCGCGCTCGCGCAGGGTCGCGCCGCAGCCGAAGCGATGCTGCTGAAGGACCGGCGCGGCCGCGCCTGCGCCGAGCGGATCTGCGTCATGCAGGACGAGATCATCCGCCTGCATCCACGATCTTGTCGCCAAGCTCTATCGCTCGCTCACGCCGTCCGACTCAGAGCGCATGGCGGTGGTGGCGACCGGCGGCTACGGCCGCGGGCTGCTCGCGCCCGGGTCCGACATCGATCTCCTCTTCCTGCTTCCCTACAAGCAGACCGCATGGGGCGAGTCCGTCGCCGAGGGCATTCTGTATTGCCTGTGGGACATGGGACTGAAAGTCGGCCACGCGACGCGCTCGGTCGACGAGTGCATCCGCCAGGCCAAGGCGGACATGACGATCCGCACCGCGCTGCTTGAGGCGCGCTACCTGCTCGGCGACCGCGCACTCTATGACGAATTCGTCGCGCGCTTCGACAAGGACATCGTGCGCAACACGGGCGCGCTGTTCGTCGCTGCCAAGCTTGCCGAGCGCGAGGAGCGGCTGCGCCGCGCCGGCCAGTCGCGCTATCTGGTCGAGCCGAACGTGAAGGATGGCAAGGGCGGGTTGCGCGACCTGCACACGCTGTTCTGGATCGCCAAGTACGTCTACCGCGTGCACGGTGCCGAGGAACTGATCGAGCGCGGCGTGTTCGATCGCTCGGAGTACAAGATGTTCCGCGGCGCCGAGGATTTCCTCTGGGCGGTGCGCTGCCACATGCATTTCGTCACCGGCCGAGCCGAGGAGCGGCTGTCGTTCGACATCCAGCGCGAGATCGCGGTGCGGCTCGGCTACACGGCACATCCCGGCATGAAGGATGTCGAGCGCTTCATGAAGCACTACTTCCTGGTCGCCAAGGATGTCGGCGACCTGACCGCGATCCTGTGCGCGGCGCTGGAGGAGCGCGAGGCGAAGCCCGTGCCGGTGCTCGACCGGGTGATGGCGCGGTTTCGGCCGCGCCCCAAGCGCGTCGTGCTCGACTCGGACGATTTCACGGTCGACAACAACCGCATCAACATCGCCGATGAAAATGCGTTCCGGCGCGATCCGGTCAACTTGATTCGCATTTTCCGCCTTGCGCAGAAGCACAACCTCGCCTTCCACCCCGCCGCGATGCATGCGGCGGCTCGCTCGCTCAAGCTGATCGATCAGAAGCTGCGCGAGGACAAGACCGCGAACGCGCTGTTCTTCGAGATCCTCACCTCGGAAGGCGCGGAGGTGGTGCTGCGCCGCATGAACGAGGCCGGCGTGCTCGGCCGTTTCGTGCGCGCGTTCGGCCGCATCGTCGCGATGATGCAGTTCAACATGTACCACCACTACACGGTGGACGAGCATCTGTTGCGCTGCATCGGCATCCTCGCCGACATCGAGGCCGGAGGTAACGAAGAGTTCGCGCAGGCGAGCGAACTGATGAAGACGATTCAGCCGTCGCATCGAGCACTGCTTTACGTCGCGCTGTTCCTGCACGACATCGCCAAGGGGCGCGTGGAGGATCACTCGATCGCGGGCGCGCGCGTCGCGCGCCGCTTCGGCCCGCGGCTCGGGCTCTCGGCGGCCGAGATCGACACAGTCGCCTGGCTAGTCGAGCAGCATCTGGTGATGTCGAGCATCGCGCAGTCGCGCGATTTGTCGGACCGCAAGACGATCGAGAATTTCGCCGCCGTGGTGCAATCGCTCGAGCGCATGAAGCTCTTGCTCATCCTCACCACCGCGGACATCCGTGCGGTCGGCCCCGGCGTGTGGAATTCCTGGAAGGCGCAGTTATTGCGCACGCTCTATTACGAGACCGAGCCGGTGCTCACCGGCGGCTTCTCGGAGGTCAACCGCGCCAAGCGCGTCGCCATGGCGCAGGCGGAATTCCGCGCCGAGATGAAGGACTGGAGCAAGGACGATCTCGACGCCTATATCGTGCGGCACTACCCGGCCTACTGGCTCAAGGTCGATCTGCCGCACAAGGTTTCACACGCGCATTTTCTCAAATCCGCACAGGCCGCCGACAAGGCGGTGGCGACCGGCGTCGGGTTCGATACCGCGCGCGGCGTGACCGAACTGACCGTGATGGCATCCGACCACCCGCGCCTGCTTTCCGTGATCGCGGGCGCGTGCGCGGCGGCCGGTGCGAATATCGTGGACGCGCAGATCTTCACCACCACCGACGGGCTCGCGCTCGACACCATCGCGGTGTCGCGCGAATTCGAGCACAACGAGGACGAGGCGCGCCGTGCGGTGCGCATCGCGGACTCAATCGAGCGCGCCTTGCGCGGCGAATTGCGGCTGCCCGACGTGATGGCCAAGCGCGGCGCGCGCAAGGCACGGCTCAAGGCTTTCGCGATCGAGCCCGAGGTGATGATCAACAATCAGTGGTCCAACCGTTACACGGTGACCGAAGTGACCGGGCTCGACCGCCCGGGCCTGCTCTATGAATTGACTGCGACGCTCTCCAAGCTCTCGCTCAATATCGCGTCAGCTCATGTCGCGACCTTCGGCGAGCGCGTGGTCGACGTGTTCTATGTCACCGATCTCACCGGCGCGCAGATCACCTCGCCGACGCGTCAGGCGGCGATCAAGCGCGCGTTGTTGCCGCTGTTCACCGAGGAAGAGCGCAAGGTTGCCAAGGCGGGGTGAAATTCCGCTCGTCCCGCGAAAGCGGAGAGGATCAGATTGATTAACCATATCCGCGATCTCCGTTGCCTACCGGCAACGTACGCGGCTCCGCCGCCGCCGCGCCGGAATGCTTAACCGCACATTAAATCGCGCCCCTTAGCGTGCACCGAAGGAAGGTCTCCGCGTACCGGAGATGAGCCAGGGGCGCGTATGGCGGCAAAGAGTAAGAGTGAGGAACGCCGCGAGCCCACGACGGACTCCGCGCGCGAAGGTTCCGGCAAACCACGCAAGAAGAAAGGCAAGGGCCCGCGCCGTTCGCTGGTCGGGCGCGTCTCCTATTGGTCGCTGGTGCTCGGACTGTGGGCGTTCATCGGCGCGTTCGGCGTGATCGCCTGGGTCGCCGCGCACCTGCCGCCGATCCAGTCGCTTGAAGTGCCGAAGCGCCCGCCTTCGATCCAGATCGTCGGGCTCAACGGGCGCGTGCTCGCGACCCGCGGCGAGATGGGCGGGTCGGCCGTACCGCTGCGCGAATTGCCGGCGCTTCTGCCCAAGGCTTTTCTCGCGATCGAGGACCGGCGTTTCTATTCGCATTACGGCATCGATCCGTTCGGCGTGATGCGTGCGGTCGGCGCGAACGTGCTGCATCGCGGCGTGTCGCAGGGCGGCTCGACCATCACGCAGCAGCTTGCCAAGAACCTGTTCCTGACGCAGGAGCGCACCATGCAGCGCAAGCTGCAGGAGGTGATCCTCGCGATCTGGCTGGAGCGGAAGTATTCCAAGGACGAGATCCTCGATCTCTATCTCAACCGCGTCTACTTCGGGAACGGCGCGTACGGCGTCGAGGCTGCTTCGCAGCGCTATTTCGGCAAGTCCGCGCGCACCGTCACGCTGTCGGAAGCAGCCCTGCTGGCGGGCCTCGTGAAATCGCCGTCAAAGCTCGCGCCGACGCGCAACTTCGACGGCGCCGAGCGCCGCGCGCAGATCGTGCTCGCCGCCATGGCGGACGCGGGTTACGTCGGCGCCGATGCGGCGAAGAACGCGATCGCGAGCGCGCCGAAGATCGTCAAGCAGACCGCGGGCGGCTCGATCAACTACATGGCCGACTGGGTGATGGACGTGCTCAACGACGTGGTCGGCCACGTCGAGCAGGACATCGTGGTCGAAACCACGATCGATCCGACGCTGCAGGCGAGCGCCGAGAAGGCTCTGCTGGATGAACTGACGCCGAAGGGCGCGAAGTTCGACGTCGAGCAGGGCGCCATCGTGGTGATGACCCCGCAGGGCGCGGTGCGCGCGCTGGTCGGCGGCAAGAATTACGCCGAGAGCCAGTTCAACCGCGCGGTCGCGGCGAAGCGCCAGCCGGGCTCGGCGTTCAAGCCGTTCGTCTATCTCACGGCGCTGGAGCGCGGGCTCACTCCGGAGACGATCCGCGAGGACAAGCCGATCGACGTGAAAGGCTGGAAGCCGGAGAACTACACTCACGAATATTTCGGGCCGGTGTCGCTCACCAAGGCGCTCGCGATGTCGCTCAACACCGTGTCGGTGCGCCTGACCATGGAAGTCGGGCCGCAGGCGGTGGTGCGCACCGCGCACCGGCTTGGCATTTCCTCGAAGCTGGAGCCGAATGCCTCGATCGCGCTCGGCACCTCGGAAGTGTCCGTGATGGAGCTGGTTTCGTCCTATGTGCCGTTCGCCAACGGCGGCATCGCGGTCGCGCCGCACGTGATCGACAAGGTGCGCACCGCCGGCGGCAAGCTGATCTATCGCGCGCGCAATCCGGGTCTCGGCCGCGTCATCGACGATCGCACCGTCGCGATGATGAACCAGATGATGCAGGAAACGCTCGCCAGCGGCACCGCTCGCAAGGCGGACACCGGCGGCTTCCCGGCGGCCGGCAAGACCGGCACCTCACAGGATTTCCGCGACGCATGGTTCGTCGGCTACACCGGGCATCTGGTAACCGGCGTGTGGCTCGGCAACGACGACAATTCGCCGACCAAGAAGCTGACCGGCAGCGGCATGCCGGTCGACATCTGGAGCCGGTTCATGAAAGCCGCGCACCAGGGCCTGCCGATGGCGGACCTGCCCGGCATGGCGGGGCGCTCATACGATCCCGCGCAGCAGCGCGCCGTCCGCGCCGCCGCCAACGCTACGCGCCGTCCAATCCGATCACCTCGATGCTGTCGCCGTCGCAAAGCGCGACGCCATTGAGCCGCGAGGACGATGTGCGGCCGCTCGCCGTGCCGCGTCCCCCGGTCGCGGTTGCTCCGGCTCAGCCGCCGCGACCGCCCGCGCCACGCCCGCCGCAGATGGCCGCAGCGCCGCCCAAGCTGCCCGCGCCGCCACCGCGCAACGTGCAGCCGCCGTCGCGCGTCACCGCTGCGCCATTGCCGCTTGGCTCCGCGCCACCGTCTCATGCGCCGTTGCAGACTCAATATCCGCCGCAGCGCATGGCCGCGGCGCCAACCTCGACGTCGGGCATTCCGCGTCCGCCCGGCGCCGTCGGTGGCGGCGGTATGCCGGAGGCGCAGCAGACCTCGGGCAATTCCGGCGTCGGCAACTTCTTCGACAATCTGTTCGGACGGCGCTAATCGCGCCGCGCTTCGGCGGCGCGCACACCGCGTGAGACAGCCCACAGCAGCAGCGTGACGCATCCGGCGAGCGCGAGCGGGATCGCGACCGGCCACGCGCTCGCCCCGAGCAGATGCCCGACGATCACGCCGCTGATCGCCGCGCACACCATTTGCGATACGCCGAGCAGGGATGAGGCGGTTCCGGCGCGTTGCGGAAACGGCATCATGGCGCCTGCAATCGTCTGCGGCTGCACCAGCCCCATGCCGGTCGCGTACAGCGCCATCGCGGCGGTGAGCGCAATGGGCGATGCGCCGCCGAGCGGCACCGCCGCGACTGCGGCAAGCCCGCCTGCGGCGAGTGCTCCCGCACCAATCCCGATGGTGCGATCGAGCCCGAGGCGCAGCACGATGCGGGTTGCGACCGCGGTGCCGAGCAGATAACCGCCGCTCGCCGCCGCGAAGGCAAGCCCGAACGCGAGCGCCGAAAGGCCATAGATCTCCTGCAGTACGAAGGACGAGCCGGAAATCCAGGCGAATACGCCCGCGAAACTCACCGACAGCATGCCCACATAGGCGAGCACCGCGCGGTTGCGGATGATCTCGGCGTAGCCGGCGAAAACTGCGCGCAGCGAGAACGGCCCCGGCGTCGGCGTCTTCAGGGTTTCGGGCAGCTTGCGCCACACGAAGAACGCCGCGATCAGCCCGAACGCGATCTGCAGGATGAAATGCGAACGCCAGCCGAACGCGCTTTGCAACACGCCGCCGATCATCGGCGCGAACACCGGCGCGAGTGCCATGATGGCGCCCATCAGCGACAATTCGCGCCCCGCGCGCGCCCCGGAATAAAGATCGCGCACGATCGCGCGGGCGAGCACGATCGCGCCGGATGAGCCGAGTGCCTGGAAGGCGCGCGCGGTGAGCAGCAGCTCGATATTCGTTGCCAGCGCGCAGGCCAAAGACGCCACGCAATAGATCGCGAGCGCGAAGCGCATCACCGGCAGGCGGCCATAGCGGTCCGACAGCGGCCCGTAGACCACCTGACCGATCGCGTACGACACCATGTAGAGCGACAGCGTGAGCTGCACGGTCGCGGGCGAGGCGGACAAGAGCCGCCCGATGTCGGGAAACGACGGCAGATACATGTCGACCGCGAGCGGCCCGAGCGCGGTCAGCAACGCGAGCAGCGCGGTGAGCGCGAACGTATCGGGACGAAGCATGCGAGGCGGGATTTCCAGGAAGGGCGCCGTCTATCGGCTTTACGCCGCATTGTCGAGAAAGGCGCTTCTGCACTAGCATCCGCCGATGCACAAAATCCTCTTCGGCGTATTGGCCGCAATCGTAGCCGTGGTCGTTGCGGGCCTTGCCGCGTTGTTTCTCTGGCCCGCAGGACCCGACCGCAAGCCGGCGCTCGCCGACAGTCCGCCATTGCAGCCCGTGACGCGCACCTCCGTCGTGATCGCGCCGGCCGCGATCGCGCTCTCGGCCATCCGCGACGTGATGGAAGCGCAGGCGCCGCGCGACCTTTCTGGCAAGCGCGACAACCCGATGGGGCAACTGCTGCAGAACGCCGAGCTCGGCTGGACCGTGACGCGCGGGCCGCTCGCGCTCACCGGCCGGCCCGAAGGCCTCACCGTGCTGACGCCGCTCAACGGCACGTTCCGCCTCACCGGCCAGATCGGCGCGCAGGTCGGGGAACGTGGCGAGCCAGCTCGGCAATCTCCTCGGCGGCCAGCTCGGCGAGCAACTGGGCGGCCTCACCGGACGCATGCTCGACCAGCGCGCCGACATTCGAGGCAACGTCACGGTCACGGCGCGCCCGGTGCTGCAGCCGAACTGGCGGATGGAGCCGAACCTGGCGGGTCAGGCGGCGCTTGCCGATACCGCGCTCTCGGTCGTCGGCGTGCGCATCAATGTCGGGCGGGAGATGAAGCCGCTGCTCGACCGTGCCGTCAACGAGCAGCTCGGCACGCTGCAGGCGCGCATCCGCAACAATCCGGCGATCGAGATCGCGGCGCGCCGCGAGTGGGCCAAGATGTGCCGCGCGATTCCGCTCGGCAAGGCGGCGCCCGGCGTGCCGGACTTGTGGCTCGAAGTGCGCCCGGTGCGGGCGGTCGCGGCGCAGCCGCGCGTCGATGCCGCCGCCGTGACACTCACGGTCGGCGTGCAGGCCGAGACGCGCATCATCCCGGCCGAAACCAAGCCCGATTGCCCGTTCCCGGCGACACTGGAGATCGTGCCGCCGATGGAGCAGGGGCGCGTCGCGATCGGCGTTCCGATCGACGTGCCGTTCAGCGAAGTCAACAAGCTGATCGAGGCGCAGCTCAAGGGAAAGACGTTCCCCGAGGACAAGAGCGGTCCCGTCGAGGTGACGATCAACCGCGCGACCGTGGCGGCGTCCGGCGATCGGCTGCTCATCACGCTGCGCGTCAAGGCCAACGAGAAGAAGAGCTGGTTCGGCTTTGGCGCCGACGCCACCGTGCATGTCTGGGGCAAGCCGGTGCTCGATACCGCGCAGCAGGTGCTGCGCCTCACTGCGATCGAACTCGATGTGGAATCCGAAGCCGCGTTCGGGCTTTTGGGCGCAGCCGCGCGCGCTGCGGTGCCTTACGTCAAGGACGCGCTGGCCGAGAACGCGCGCATCGATCTCAAGCCGTTCGCCGCCAATGCGCGAAAGAGCATCGAGGCGGCGATCGCGGATTTCCGCAAGAGCGGCGAGGGCGTGCAGGTCGATGCGGCGGTGACCGATCTGCGTCTCGTGGGGATCGAGTACGACGCCAAGACCTTGCGCATCATCGCCGAGGCCGACGGCACCGTGAAGGTCGCGATCAGCGCGCTGCCGCAGTAGGGACTATTGCTCGCCATAGCGGTGCAGCGCGGTGCCGTGCGCGTTGAGCCAGCCCTTGGCGCGCTGCCAGTCGGGGCAGATGCCGGCGACCACGCGCCAGAATTTGCGCGAGTGATTCATCTCGACGAGGTGCGCGACCTCGTGCGCGGCGAGATAGTCCAGCACATGGGGCGGCGCGAGGATCAGCCGCCACGAATACGAGAGCACGCCGGCCGTCGTGCACGAACCCCAGCGGCTCGACTGGTCGCGCACCGAAACGCGCTTGACCGCAACGCCGAGCAGTCCCGCATAGCGGCGGCTCGCGGCTTCAAGGTCGCGCTTGGCCTCGCGCTTCAAAAAATCGCGTACCCGGCGCGCCAGATGCGCAGGCTCGCCGGCGACGCAGAGCAGCGGCATGGCATCGCCGGCCTCGACCCAGACCGTGCCGCGCACGCCCGCGCGGTGCACGATGCGATGCGGCACGCCGCGCAGCGGCAGTTCGAGCCCGTCGGCGAACGGGATCGGCTGCGGCAGGCGCTTGAGCCGTGCGGCGATCCAGCCGCCATTGCGATCCGCGAAGGCGCGCGCCTCCTTGACGCTGCCGCGCAGCGGCATGGTGAGCACCACCGTGCGGTCGGTGGCTTGCACGCGCAGCGTATAGCGGCGCGCCTGCCGATGCCGGCGCAATTGCACCGGATAGATCGCGCCGTCGAACGCGATCTCGATCAGTTGCGGATCGGGCGGCCGGCGGAAGAAAAGCGCGCGCAGCGACATCGGGGCGTCTCGAACGAATCATCGAGTATTGATGCCGAGTATATACCGAGGGATAGCCGCCTGCGGCGGCTTCCGGGAGTTACGCCTCCGCCGCCTTGCGCTTGCTGCCCTTGCCGCGGCCGTTGTGCGACAGCACGAAGTCCGAAATGCGCGGCGCGATCTCGGAGCGGAAGCGCGAGCCGTTGAACACGCCATAGTGGCCGACGCCCAGTTGCAGGTAATGCGCCTTCTTGTCGTCCGGGATGTTGGTGCAAAGCTTGTGCGCGGCCTGCGTCTGCCCGACGCCGGAGATGTCGTCGTGCTCGCCCTCGACAGTGAGCAGCGCGACGCGGCGGATCTTGGTCAGATCGACCGGCTTGCCGCGATGGGTCATGCGGCCGAGCGGCAGGTCGTGGCGGATGAACACGGTCTCGACCGTCTGCAGATAGAACTCGGCCGAGAGGTCCATGACGGCGAGATACTCGTCGTAGAACTCGCGGTGCTTGGTGGCGGAGTCGCCGTCGCCCTCGACCAGGTGGCGGAACAGATTGCGGTGCGCCTCGAGGTGGCGGTCGAGGTTCATCGTCATGAAGCCGTTAAGCTGCACGAATCCCGGATAGACATCGCGCATGAAACCGGGATGCGGGAACGGCACCTTGGCGATGACGTGGCGGCGGAACCAGTCGATACCGCGCTGTTCGGCGAGCTTGTTGACCACGGTCGGATGCTCGCGCGTGTCGATCGGGCCGCCCATCAGCGTCATGGAGAGCGGCACGTAGGGATCGTCCTTGCCCTCCATGAAGGCGACCGCGGCGAGCACCGGCACCGAGGGCTGGCACACGCCGACGATATGCGTCTCGCCGCCGAGCGCATGCAGCATCGAGATCACGTAGTCGATGTAGTCGTCGAGATCGAAGCCCCCTTCCGCGAGCGGTACCATGCGGGCGTCGACCCACTCGGTGATGTAGACGTCGTGGTTCGGCAGAAAGGCCTCCACGGTGCCGCGCAACAGCGTCGCGTAGTGGCCCGACATCGGCGCGACGATCAGTAACTTGGGTTGGGGCCGCCTCGGCGCGTGCTCCAGCGCGCGCTCGAAATGCAGCAGGCGGCAGAACGGCCGTTCCCAGACCGCCTTGATGTTCACCGGCACGCGCTCGCCGCCGACCAGCGTCGAGTCGATGCCCCATTCGGGCTGGCTGTAGCGGCGCGTGGTGCGCTCGAACAGTTCGAACGCCGCCGCGGCTGCCTTGCCGGCGGAGGTATGCGCGAACGGGTTGGCGGGATTCTTGTAGAACATGCGCCCGGCGTCGGCGAAGGCGCGCGCCGGCGTGAGCGCCGCGTGCCCCATCTCGTAAAACCAGTACATCGGCGCCGCGAAAAACGGACTGCCGTCGCCGGGCAGCGCCGCTGCCCCGCCGAATTCACCGATTGGCATGTGGTCTGGCCCCGGCCCGACTTTTTGCACTGCAGCAATTTGTCGCGTTTTCGTCATAAGGTCAACACAGATTGGTCGCTGGGACCGGTTCCACAGGGATAGCCTGCGCCGAACTGATGAACTATTCGCCAGTCTGCATCAGAGAGCCGTTCCGGCGCGCAGAGGCAAGTAGCGCCAGAAACGCGAAAACCGCCAGCGAAAACAACACGATATTCAGCGCGAAGGCCTGGATCATCAGGTCCGCGCGGAACGTGTGCTCGATCAGCAACGCCCGCATGCCTTCGAACACATAGGTGGGAGGCAGCGACCAGGCAACGTATTGGAGCCAGGTCGGGAGTACGGCAACCGGGTAGTAGACGCAGGAGAGCGGCAGGAACAGGAACATGATGCTCCAGGCAAACGTCTCGGCGCCGAGCCCGTTCCGCAACACCAATCCCGAGACGAAAATCCCGACCGCCCAGCCGGTCAGCATCAGGTTGGCAAAGAACGCCGCCAGCGCCACCCCGAGCGCCCACAGATTGAACCCGAAGAACCACACCGCGAGCCCGGTCACCGGCACGATGCCGATGGCGAGCCGCACGATGCTCATGATCATCAGCGCCGCCACGAACTCGGAGGCGCGCAGCGGCGAGATCATCAGGTTGCCGAGGTTGCGCGCATACATCTCTTCGAGAAACGAGATGGAAAATCCGAGCTGCCCGCGAAACAGAATGTCCCACAGCATCACGGCGCCGACCAGCATCCCGCCCGCCTGCGCATAGAGGCTCGCCTGGGCGGCGAGATACGTCTGCAGGAATCCCCACATCAGCATCTGCACGGCCGGCCAGTAGATCAGCTCGATCAGCCGCGCGAACGAGGAGCGCAACAGATACCAATAGCGCAGCACCATCGCGGCGACGCGGCGCGGCGAAAACGTCACGCTCTCACGCGCCACCAGGCTCATCGCGCGGCCTCGCGATCGCGCCCGCGCGCCACGTCGAGAAACACTTCTTCCAATGTGTCGCGGCCGTAGCGCGCGAGCAGCCGCGCCGGCGTGTCGTCGTCCTCGATGCGCCCGCGCTTCATGAAGATCACCCTCTCGCACAGGCGTTCCACCTCCGCCATGTTGTGCGAGGCGATCAGCATCGTGGCGCCGCGCGTGTCGCGATAACGCTCCAGCCGCGAGCGCACCCAGTCGGCGGTGTCGGGATCGAGCGAGGCGGTCGGCTCGTCGAGCAGCAACAGGTCCGGCGCGTTGATCAGCGCCTTGGCGAGCGAGACGCGCGTTTTCTGTCCGGCCGAGAGCTTGCCGGTCGGGCGGTCGAGCAGATCGGTCAGCTCAAGCTCGGCGGCGATCTCGCCGATGCGGCGGTTGAGATCAGGCACGCCGTACAGCATGCCGAACACCTTCAGGTTCTGCCGGATGGTGAGCCGCATCGGCATCTCGACGTAGGGGCTCTCGAAGTTCATGCGGTGAAGCACGCGGTAGCGCTCGCGCGGCATCTCGGCGCCGAGCACGCGCGCGGTGCCGGAGGTCGGGCTGACAAGCCCCATCAGCATCGCGATGGTCGTGGTCTTGCCGGCGCCGTTGCCGCCCAGCAGTCCCGTGATCGAGCCGCGTGGCAGCGAAAACGAAATGCCCTCGACCGCCACCGAGGTCTTGTAGACCTTGGCGAGCCGGTCGACTGTCACGGCGGGTTCTGGAGCGGGCGTCCATGGGATTGCTTTGTGCGGCGGAAGCGCACACTTGGCCGCTTGGAGAGGCGGCGCAAGGGCCGTTCCCCAAACGCTCGTAGAAGGGCCGATCCTCGGAGAAGAGTGGTGCGACGAGCATGCTGATCGGGCGGTTGCTCGGCGAAAAGCGCGGCGGTGCATCACGCGGGGAAGAATTTTTGCGGTGCAGCGCAATTCGGCGCCGAACTGTGATTCATTTCTTCATTTCAGAAGCACACGCGCCCGTTCGGCGCGGGGATAACTCCAGCCAACACCACCCAAGTTGTGGCAAAATTTTGCGCGGAAACTTGCGCGAACTCCATTTTGTAGTTACATCCGATGAACTTTCAATGGGACGTGGCGAAGGATGCGGTCAATCGCGAAAAACATCGCATCGGCTTTCGTGAGGCTGCGGAAATCTTTCGCGGATATATTTTCGTCACGACGGATACGCGACGCGACTACGGCGAACAGCGCCATGTGGCGCTTGGTGAATATGACGGCGAGGTAATCCGGGTCGTCTTCACCGAACGCGATGGCGAGATCAGGATTATCTCCGCCTGGAAGGCAAGCAGACATGACCGTCAGACGTACCAAGAAGCGCGAGACGCTCGTTCGCTATAAGAGCCTCGACGACATGCCGCCGCCACGGCCGCTGAGCAAAGCATTTCGCGAGATGAGCGACGAGGAGGTCGAGCGCCGCGCCGCCGCCGATCCCGATGCCGGCGTCATCCCGCCGGGCTTCTGGGACAATGCGAAACTGATCCTGCCGGAGACGAAACAGCAGATCACGCTGCGGCTCGATCCGGAGGTGATCCGCTGGTTTCGCCGTTCCGGCAAGGGCTATCAGTCGCGCATGGGCGCCGTGCTCAAGAGCTACGTCGAGGCAAAGCGCAAGCGGGCGTGAGTGTTGCTGTAGCGCGCCGAACCTCGGGGTGCGGACATCCGACGAAAGCAGGGCACAAACGCCGGCCTGTTCCTCCCGGCTTGCGGGGAGGGGCGCTGCCTTGCTGCTCAGGCCGCGCGCCTAATCTCGAATTTTTCCCCGCCGTTCGCGACCGCCACATGGCCGAGCCGCGCCAGCGAGGTCAGCACCGCGGCGATCTGCTTCTCGACGCGCCTGCCTTGGCGGAATCCGCTCGCGACCGTCGCGGCATCGAGCGGCGCCGTTGAAGCGGCAAGCGCCGCGAACACGGCGGCGGTGCGTTCGACAGCGTCCGACGGGAATGACGGCTTTTGAATTTTCTCGACATCGAGCGGCACAATAATTTGCGCGCCTTCTTCCCTCGCGGCTTGCTTGTCGACCGGCTTCCGAAGCGTGGAATTTGATAGTCGGGCCGCAGCCAGCGCACGAGGCCGGATTTTTCTTCCGCCGCGCGTTACGTGATACTGAGTGGCAAAGACGAAGGTGCCCGTCAGGATTATGCGCATCGCTCAATAGTTGTCGGGCCAGCCATAGGCTGCCGGAACATCAACGGCATCCCCACTATTTGAGCTTCATCGTGAGAAAGCTGTTTAAGGGGTAATGCAGCGATGCCAATCCCACTCTGATCCTGGAGTGCGCTCATATCTTCTTCGCGTGAGCACTCTACGGAACGGCCGCGCGGCCGGGCGACGGTCGTTCCACTGGCCCTGTGAGGCGGAAGGGTCAGGGAGGCCCGCATCTGTTGTGTTGATCGCTTATCTGCGCCGACATGATGCGATCGCCTTCGAGCTTCCATTCCAGAATATTGTAGATCTGCGTGAGCCGGTGAGCCCGGCGTTGCTCGTCGCCGGCGCTCCTAGATAACGCAGTGGCGAGAAGACGACGCTTTCTGAGGCGAGCGACGAGTCGACTTTGCGCCAGCTAAGGCAACTCCTCGACCCGGCGCTGCGCCCGCAAGCGGTGATCGGCCAAGGCGGCCGCCGAGCGGTAGCGCGCCGCGCTGGTGGCGCAAGGCCGCTGCGCTACGGAATGATCCGTCTCGCGCGGAAATCCGCGATCACCTCGGTCATCATGACCTGCGTGTCGATCATCTCGGTGAAGCCGAACCGATTGGCCTTCACCATACTGATCATGTTGTCCCAGCCGCGCGCGAACACGGTGTCGGCGTAGGTCCACGGCGCGAGCTTGAAGAGGTCGGTCTGCTTCAGGCCATGGCGCTGCACGATCTCGTCCCAGACCGGCGCCTTGTCCTTCATGAAGTCGACGAGCGACATGGTCTTGATCGGGCCGGGCTCGATGCCGAATAGCGACGCAACATGCGGCCAGACATGCTTCCAGCGGAACGAGTCTCCGTTGCCGATATTGAACGCCTGATTGGCGGCGCGCGGGTCGGTCGAAGCCCATAGCATCGCGCGATTGAGGATACGCACGTCGGTCGCGAACGTGATCGCGTTCCAGGTTTTGTCATCACCGGGGAAATAGAGCGGCAGGCCGAGCGCCTTCATCATGGTGCCGTAGGCGGCCAGCACCGTCATCAGGTTGATGCGCGCGCCGTAGCCGTAGCCGCACACGGCGCCCGGAATGGTGGTCGACCATGTCCAGGAACGGCCCTGCTGCCATTGCAGGACGAGCGCGTGCTGCGCCTCGTAGAAATAGGCCGGCACGCAGGGCGGATCGTCTTCGCGCGCGGGCGTGCGGTATTCGCCGAGGTGATAGCCGTATTGCTTCACGCCTTCGAGCACATGCACATGTTCCAGCCGCGGCGTCTGCGGGATCGCGGCGTCGAGGAAGTTGCGCATCATCGTGGTGTTGAGCGCGTTCTCCTCGTCGAAGTTCTTTCCCATCAGCAGCGCCGTATAGAAGATGTGCGTGACATCGCCGATGGCGGTGAGGTTAGCCTTTGTGCTCGCGGCGCTGAGCAGGTCGGCCGCGATGTGGCGCACATAGGGCGCATCGTCCGGCTTGCCGCGCGAGATGCCGATGACGTCCCACTCTCCTGTCTCGTGCAGCATGCGGGCCATGTTGCCGCCGCACATCCCGCCGACGCCCGCAATGAGCGCAACCTTCCTGGCCATTGTCCGCCCCGTTGTTCCCCAACCCGGCAGCCTAGCCCGGATCGGCGTGCCGGCGCAGGCACCTAAAGTTCCATGGTCCGTAGTTTTCCGAGATTGCTTATGCCCGCCCACAGTCCGATGAACGGTGCGCAGCGGTGCCCGATTGGCGAGCGCCAGCGATCTTGTTTTCTTGAACTGCCGGCTTTGAGCGACTGTTCAGCCGGGCTTCGCGGAGAGCGCGATGTTCGAATCCTTTGAGTGCCAGTGCATCTATGTGGAAATCTCGAACGAGCGCCATCCGCGCTCGGGCCGTGTCGAGTATCGCGCGAAATCGTGCCGCGTGTGTCAGGCGCACGCCGCGCTGACGCGCGTGGACAGAGCGCCCGTGGCGTTCGACGCGACGGCGCCGCGTTATCAGCGCACGCACTGACGTTGCTGTAACGGCGCCGGACCCTCCGGGGCGCGGGCATCCGACGAAAGCCACGACGGCAACGCGACACATCCTCGCGCGGCACCTTAGTGCCTGCGCGCGCGATCCTTCTCGGCTATCCTGCCACGATGCTTTCGCCTGCCCCCGATCAGATGGACACGCCGCGCACGGTGCGGCTCAAGACGCTGGTCACGCTGCGCTGGTTTGCCGTCATCGGCCAGGCGATGAGCGTGCTGGTCGTGAACTACGTGCTCGAATTCGAGCTGCCGCTCGCCACCTGCCTGTCGGTGATCGCACTGTCGGCCTGGCTCAACGTCGCGATGAGCATGCACTTCCGCAACGTGCAGCGACTCGCGCCGGCGCCGGTCGCGTGGCTGCTCGCCTACGACATCGCACAGCTCACCGTCCTGACGATGCTGACCGGCGGCATCGAGAATCCGTTCGCATTCCTCATCCTCGCGCCGGTGCTGATCGCCGCGATCTCGCTGCCGCTGCGCTACACGCTGCCGCTCGCCGCGTTCGCGGTCGCCTGCTCGACGCTCAACGCATTCTTCTTCTGGCCGCTGCCGTGGACCAGCGAGAACGCGCTGGTGCTGCCGCCGCTGTACATTTTGGCAATCTGGGTCGCGAACCTGGTGGCGATCGTGTTCATCGGCGCCTATGCGTGGCAGGTCGCCGAGGAAGGCCGGCTGATGGCCGATGCACTCACCGCGACCGAGCTGGTGCTGGCGCGCGAGCAGCATCTCTCGCAGCTCGACGGTCTCGCGGCCGCGGCCGCGCACGAGCTTGGCACGCCGCTCTCGACCATCGCGGTGGTGGCGAAGGAATTGCAGAATGCGCTCGGGCCGCAGTCGCCGCACGCCGACGACGTGAAACTTTTGCGAGAGCAAACGCAGCGCTGCCGCGAGATTTTGGGCAAGCTCTCCGCCCTCCCGTCCGGCTGGGCGCCGTTCGAGCGCACCAAGCTCTCGTCGCTGATCGAGGAGGTGGTGGCGCCGCACCGCAATTTCGGGATCGCGATCGACGTGGTGCTGCCGGAGGACCGCGCCGGCGAACCGGTGGTGGCGCGCTCGCCGGCGGTGCTTTACGGGCTCGGCAATCTCGCCGAGAACGCGGTCGATTTTGCCGCCGAACGCGTCGAGATTGCGGTGCGCTGGAGCGAGCTCGATGTCGCGGTGACGATCTCGGATGACGGGCCGGGCTTTCCGCCCGAAATCATGCGCCGCATCGGGGAACCCTATGTGACGAGCCGCCGCCGCCCGGCGGGCGAGAGCGAGGAGGGTGGGCTCGGCCTCGGCTTCTTCATTGCGAAAACGCTGCTGGAGCGTTCCGGCGCGACCCTTGCCTTCCTCAACCGGCAGCCGCCGGAGCAGGGCGCCGTGGTGCATGTGCGCTGGGCGCGCGGCGATTTCGAGTTGTTGCCCGAAGCCCCGGCCCTTGAGGGTTGAACCGTCGCCGCATAGCTATGCGTATGGTATAGGAGCCGGATGACGACCATGACCGACACCGCAACCGCCGCGCCGGCGCCGATTCCAGGCGAACGCACGCTCCTGATCGTGGAGGACGACAAGTCGTTCCTCACACGGCTCGCGCGCGCCATGGAGCAGCGCGGCTTTACGGTCGCGACCGCCGAGACGGTCGCGGACGGGCTGTTGCAGGTCGAGAAGTCGCCGCCGTTCTACGCGGTGGTCGACATGCGGCTCGGCGACGGCAACGGGCTCGACGTGATCTCGGCCTTGAAGAAGCGCCGCCCCGAGGCGCACGGCGTGGTGCTCACCGGCTACGGCAATATCGCGACCGCGGTGAACGCCGTGAAGCTCGGCGCGATCGATTATCTGGCCAAGCCCGCCGATGCCGACGACGTGGTCAACGCGCTGCTCGCGATCGAGGGCCGCACCGCCGAGCCGCCGGAAAATCCGATGTCGGCCGACCGCGTGCGCTGGGAGCACATCCAGCGCGTCTACGAGCTGTGCAACCGCAACGTCTCGGAGACGGCGCGGCGGCTCAACATGCACCGGCGCACGTTGCAGCGGATATCTGGCGCAAGCGCGCGCCGAAGATGGATCGCGCCGTCGAGCGCGCCTGACGCTGCCTGATATTCGGCAGGATATCGTTGCCCACCTGCTCGATCTTCTCGCCGAATTCGCGCGCATGCGCGAACCAGGTCGACGGCTTGAGCACGTGAACGAACGTTCCCATCGCGCCGCGCGGCGGCGCCGGCGGAACCTGCGCTTCCTCGACCGGCCGCGCGTTCGGGCGATCCGGCACCGTCACGATCGGCGGCGCACCCATGATGGCGGGCGGCGGATGTTGCGGCGTGCCCATGATCACGGGCGGCGGATACTGCGGCTGGACGCGCTCCTGTGCGGGCGGCATCGCGGCAACGGCAGGCGCGCTCGCCGGCGCTGCCACGACCGGCGGCGGCACCGCCACGATCACCGGCACGGGTGCCCGCACGACAGGCTGTGGCAACTCGACCGCCGCAACGCGATGCGGCTCGGCGACGCGGCTCGAATTTGGGTTCGGCCCGCGGCGCGGGGCTCGCGGTCTTGACCGGCGTGGGCGCCGGCGCCGATGTGGGCTCGGAGGCGAGCCTGATCGTCTGGTCCTTGCTGGCCTCTTCCCTGGCGTCCTTGTCCGTCAGGCGCTCCGGCACGATCACTTCCTCATGGATCGTGATCGTCTCGGTCACCGGCGGCGTTGGCGGCGACGGTGGCTTGGTCATGCCGACCGTGGTGATCGGCGCAGCCGGGGGGCCCTCCTCGGCATGCAGCGCACTCAGGCGCGGCTGCGTCACGTGGCTCGAGAAGGTGCGGTTATAGGCCTGGATCAGTCCGGCGGCGATCAGCGTGGCGATGACCGGCGGCACGACCTGGCGGCAGAATTTGACGGTGAGCGGCATCAGCCGCGACGCGGCAGCAAACATTGAAAACTCCCCGTGCGCGGGATTTCGATTGTCGTGATCTGACGGCCGCTTTGCGGCGAGACCTTGATCAAAGCCGCGCATTCGTGAGGAATTCTGCGGAACGAGTGTGATTGGACTAACGTTTTCGCACCAGCACGAAGGCGCCGCCGACGAGCTTCAGCGCCATGCAGACCAGCAGCGCCGCCGTGTAATCGCCCGCCGCCGCCCGAATGAGGCCGATCAGTCCGGGGCCGAGCGCGCCCGCGAACGTGCCGATCGCGGTGGACAGTCCGAGCACCATGCCGAACGCCGCGGTCGGAAATTCGCGCTGCACGATCAGCGAGGGCAGCGTGATGATGTTGCCGACCGAAAAGCCATAGGCGGCGCAGCAGATCAGCAGCAGCGTCGTGTCGGTCGTCCGCGTCATGCAGAACAGGGCAATCGCCTGGCTGAACATCGAGACCGATGAGATCCAGCGCGCATCGAGCCGGTCGACCACGGCGCCGAGCGTGAGCCGCCCGATCACCGCGAACGTCGTCATCACCGACACCGAGAGCGCCGCCTGCGCGCGCCCGACGATCGGCTCCATGAAGGCGATCTGGTGCACGATGAACGCGACTTGCGCGATCAGCGCGAGCGCGAACGGACCCGACACGGTCCAGAACGGGAGCGAGTCGCAGCGCGTCGCGCCGCGTCCAGGCGGGCACCGCCGATACGGCCGGCGCGGGCGTGCCGGCCTGCGACGGCACCCACAGCACAACAGCCGGCACCAGGATCGCCACCATCACGGCGGCGGCGATCAGCATCGCGTCGGTGAAGCCGGTGAGGGCGATCAGTCCGACCAGCGCGGGCGCGACCACGATGCCGCCGAAGCTCGCGCCATTGAGCGCGAGCGAAATCGCAAGGCCGCGCCGCCGCGTGAACCACTGGCTGATGATCGTCGGGATGGTGACGAGGCCCAGCCCCAGCCAGCCGAACGACATCGCGAGATACGCCGCATAGACCTGCCAGGGTTCGCGCGCGAGCGCGAGCAGCACGATGGCGGTGGCGAGCGCCGCGACGCCGAACAGCACGAAGCGCCGAGCGCCGAAACGCGCGAGCGCGTTGTGGGTGAAGATCACCAGCACGGCGTTGAGCAGGTAGGTCGCGGTGCTGGCGCCCGCGATCAGCGAGGGCGGCCAGCCGTGCAGGCGTTGCAACTCGGCGAGATAGACGCTGTGGCCGTAGAGCCCGAAGCCCCAGCAGGCGAGCGCCATCAGGAAGCACGCGAACACCACGCGCCAGCCGAAATAGCGCGGGGAGGATTCATCGTCGGTGGCGATGGCGCGGGTCGCTGTCGCATGTGCATGGAGCGCAGTGGTAGCCGGATAGGACAGCGCGACCGGCAAAAGCTCATCGCTTCGGCGTCCGGTCGCAGTGTATTTCGTTGGCTAAAACTCCGCCGCGAAGGGCCCTTGCGGATCGGCGAGCGACTGCAGCCGCAGCGCCGCGCAGCGCGCAAAGGCGAGCATCATGCTCTTGCGCGTCGAGGCGTGCAGGCGATGTTCCGGCGCCTCGCACACGATCTGCGCGCCGAATGCGTCGGCGACGATCAGGCCGGTGTCCTTCGGAAAGATCTCGCAGGGGACTTCCATCGTGGTCGCGAAGAACAGCCGGTCGCAATGCGCGCGGTAGTCCATCCATTTGCCGTCGGCGCGGAAGTCCTCGATCGAGGATTTGATCTCCACGATCCAGATTTCGCCCGCAGTGTTCAGCGCGGTGAGGTCGGCGCGCCGTCCCGACGGCAGCGCGAGTTCGCTTAACCCCGAGAAGCCGAACTGGTGCAGCAGGCGCGTCGTTCCGCGCGCCACCGCAAGTGCGGTTGCGGACTGGCGGCCGTCCGGCGGAAGCAGCGAGGCGAGCGCATTCGCGGGCATGAGTGGACGATGCCACGCTCAGCGAACAAATCAAGTACGAATTCGACCTTGCCGCTCTTTCCGGCTGGTTCTGCGCCTATCGACGGTGTTACGAATGATTTCGAGCACTTCGTCATTCAGACTGTGGCCATGGTTTTTGGCGCGCGCCTTCAAGCGCGCGATCACAGCGTTTTCGAGATTGTTCACGACAATATCGTCCGACCGACCGTGGTCCTTGTCATTCGTTCTCTTTGCGAGCGTTCTCACCATGGCCTACTCCGCCTTCAGGCCAAGCTGCCGGATGACCTTTCCCCACTTTGCCACCTCGTTGGCGATGTCGGCGGCATACTCTTGCGGGGAACTCGGCGTCGTCTCGGCGCCTTCGGCTGCGACGCGCGACTTCACGTCGTCGGTGCCGAGCGCCTCGCGCAGCGCCGCGTTAAGCCGCGCGACGATCGCGGGCGGCGTGCGAGCCGGCGCGATGATGCCGTAGCGCTGGGTCAACTCGTAGCCGGGCAGGGTCTCGGCGGCGGTCGGGACGTCGGGCAAGAGCGCTGAACGCTTCGGGCTGGCGATTGCGATGGGACGCACCTTGCCGTCGCGTATCAACCCGAGCGTTGGCGGCAGGCTGGAGTAGGTCATGCTCACGTGCCCGCCGAGCAGGTCGGCAATCGCCGGCCCGGTTCCCTTGTAGGGCACGTGCGTGAGCTTGATGCCGGCGATGCTCGCCAGCAACTCGGGCCCGAGATGCGCCGGGCTGCCGGCGCCGCCGGACGCGAAGGTGTATTTGCCGGGCTCGGCTTTCGCGAGCGCGATGAACTCGGCCAGCGTCTTCGCCGGAATGAAGTTGTTGATCAGGATGATATGCGGGCTCGCCGCGATCATGCCGACCGGCTCGAAATCCTTCACCGGGTCGTAGCCGACATTCGGCAGCATCGCGGGCGCGATCGCCAGCACCGCCGGATTGCCGATGCCGATGGTGTAGCCGTCCGGTTCGCTGCGCGCGACCGCTCGCGCCGCAAGGCTGCCGCCCGCGCCGGGCCGGTTCTCGATCACGATCTGCTGGCCGAGCAGTTTTCCCATTTTCTCGGCGACCACGCGCGCGACCGTGTCGTTGCCGCCGCCGGCGGCGGCCGGCACCAGCAGCGTGATCGGGCGCGACGGATAGGTCTCGGCCTGCGCGGCGCTTGCACCGAGACTCACCACGATGGAGAAAAGCAAAGCCGAAATACGCATGGGCTGCCTCGCGGGACTTGAGGCTACTCTATCACGCGGCGCGCTCCGGAAATGCCTGCGCCAGCGCCTCGCGCGTCGCCGCGATCACGCCGCGCTCGGTGATCAGGCCGGTGATCAGCCGCGCCGGCGTCACGTCGAAACCGTAGTTTGCGACGTTGGAGCCGTCCGGCACGATGCGCACGCTTTCGATGCGCCCGTCCGCGGTGCGGCCGGTCATCGTCGTCACCTCGTCGGCGCCGCGCTGCTCGATCGGGATTTCCGTGATGCCGTCCATCACGGTGAAGTCGATCGTCGGCGAGGGCAGCGCGACATAGAACGGCACGTTGTTGTCCTTCGCGGCGAGCGCCTTGAGATACGTGCCGATCTTGTTCGCCACGTCGCCCTGCGCGGTGACGCGGTCGGTGCCGACAATCGCGAGGTCGACCTCTCCATGCTGCATCAGGTGGCCGCCGGTGTTGTCCGGAATGACCGTGTGCGGCACGCCATGCTGGCCGAGCTCCCAGGCGGTGAGCGAAGCGCCCTGATTGCGCGGGCGCGTCTCGTCGACCCACACATGAACCGGCAAGCCTTTGTCGTGCGCCTGATAGATCGGCGAGGTTGCGGTGCCCCAGTCCACCGTCGCGAGCCAGCCGGCGTTGCAGTGGGTCAGCACATTCACGGGCTCGCCGGGTTTTTTCGCCGCGATATCCTCGATCAGCTTCAATCCGTGACGCCCGATGGCGGCGTTGATCTCGACATCCTCATCCGCGATCTCGGCGGCGCGCCGATACGCCGCCGCCTCGCGTTCGTCGCGTGAGCGGTTGCGCAAGCTCGCCATCATCTCGTCGAGCGCCCATTTCAGATTGATCGCGGTCGGGCGCGTGGCAATCAGCAACGCATAGGCGCGCTCGAGCGCCGCATCCGAGGCATCCTGCCGCGCTGCGAGCGCCATGCCGTAAGCCGCGGCCGCGCCGATCAGCGGCGCGCCGCGCACCTGCATGGTCTTGATCGCGCGCGCCGCATCCTCGGCGGTGTCGAGGCGAATCGTCGCATAACGGTGCGGCAGCAAAGTCTGGTCGATCGTGCCGACAGTTTTCCCGTCGGCCTCGACCCAGATGGTGCGCGTGTGCTTGCCGTCGACTTTCATGACACGTCTCGCGGCGTT
Source organism: uncultured Alphaproteobacteria bacterium (assembly GCA_963800695.1). Classification (GTDB taxonomy): domain Bacteria; phylum Pseudomonadota; class Alphaproteobacteria; order Rhizobiales; family Xanthobacteraceae; genus PALSA-894. Next base: position 211,862 of record CAWDCA010000007.1, read on the forward strand.
CTCTTAGGCGGTTTGAGCCGCGAACAAAAGCGGTTATCAGCGCGCCCTTATTGCTTGCGGCGCCGGTCCCGATCCTCCAAGGTCCGATTTGAAAAGGGGCTGAGGAGCCGGAATGTCGGTTGACTACGAGGTCGAGTACAACAACCGCGCACGCGTGCCGGAACACGCCGAGATCTTCGCACGCTGGCAGCGCGACGCCGCGGCCTATCGCGAGCGGATGGCTGCGGAAGAAAACGCCGAACTCGGCCTCGCCTACGGCACCAGCCCGCGCCAGAAGGTCGACCTGTTCTTTCCCGAGGCGACCGGGCACACGCCGCTCGCGCTGTTCGTTCATGGCGGCTACTGGCGTTCGCTTGACGCCGCGACCTTCAGCCATATGTCGGCCGGCCTCAACTCGCGCGGCGTCGCGGTCGCGGTCGCGGGCTACGACCTGTGCCCGCAGGTGACGATCGTGCAGATCGTCAGCCAGATCCGCACCGCCTGCCTGTTCCTGTGGCGCCGCTTCGGCCAGCGCCTGATGGTCTACGGCCATTCGGCCGGCGGGCATCTCGCGGCCTGCATGGTGGCGACCGACTGGAAGCAGCTCGACCCGAAGGCGCCGGCCGATCTGGTGCCGGCCGGCTATTCGATCTCCGGCGTGTTCGACCTCAAGCCCCTCGTCGCCACGTCGATGAATGCGGACCTGCAGCTCAACGAGCCGGCTGCCGCGCAGGTTTCGCCGCTGTGGTGGCCGGTGCCACGCGGCCGCGTGTTCGATGCGGTGGTCGGCGGGGCGGAATCGGCGGAGTTCCTGCGCCAGAGCCGCATCGTCACGGACGACTGGCGCCAGCGCGGCGTCGAGACGCGCTACGAGGCGGTGCCCGGCGCCAACCATTTCACCGTGCTCGATCCCTTGAGCGATCCGAACAGCGCGATGACGGCGCGTGTCGCCGCGCTCGCGGCGCGCTGCGCGAAGGTGGATAAGTAGAGCCGCTGGTTTGTCGGCCGCGCCGCCGCACGCTATACGCGGTCAAACCGGAGACATCTCATGCAGCCGCTCCGCCGCGACATGTCCAGACACGATTACCGCGCCGAACTGTTCGAGCTGATCCGCACGCGATCGTTCGGGCGCGGCAAGATCATGCTCGCCTCGGGCCGCGAGAGCGATTTCTACTTCGACCTGCGCCCGACGACGATCCATCCGGCCGGCGCCACCTGCGTCGGCGAACTGATCTGCGATGCGCTCGAAGGCACCAACGCCGAGTTCGTCGGCGGACTGGAGGCGGGCGCGATTCCGATCGCCACCTCGGCCGCGATTGCAAGTCACCGGCGCGGCGGCAACCTTCAGGCGTTCTTCGTGCGCAAGAAGCCGAAGGATCACGGCGCGAAGAAACTGGTCGAAGGATTGCCGAAAGGCGAAACGCTGCGCGGCAAGAGCGTCGTGGTGGTCGAGGACGTGACCACGACCGGCGGCTCTTCGATGCAGGCAGTTCAGGCGCTGCGCGAGGAGGGCGCCAATATCGTGCTGGTGCTCACCATCGTGGACCGGCTCGAAGGCGCGGCGGAAAGCATTGCCGCAGAGGGGCTGAAGTTCGCCGCGCTTTATACGGCGGATGAGTTTTTGAAGAGTTAGGTTTTCTTCATCCCTCCCCCGAAGGGGGAGGGTGGCTTCGCGCGAAGCGCGAAGACGGGTGGGGAATGGATTTAGGAAAGACCCCACCCCGGCTCGCTTCGCTCGCCGACCCTCCCCGCTGCGCGGGGAGGGATAAGCGGCTCACATAAACGCCTGAATCCCCGTCTGCGCCCGGCCCAGGATCAGCGCATGAATGTCGTGCGCGCCTTCATACGTGTTCACCGTTTCGAGATTGCACATCACGCGCATCACGTGGAATTCGTCCGAGATGCCGTTGCCGCCGTGCATGTCGCGTGCGACGCGCGCGATGTCGAGCGCCTTGCCGCAATTGTTGCGCTTCATCAGCGAGATCGCGGCCGGCGCCGCGGTGTGCGCCTCCAGCATGCGGCCGAGCCGCAGCGCCGAGTGCAGCCCGAGCGTGATCTCGGTCTGCATGTCGGCGAGCTTCTTCTGCACCAGCTGATTGGCGGCGAGCGGCTTGCCGAACTGCTTGCGGTCGAGCACGTATTGCCGCGCGCGGTGCCAGCAGAATTCCGCCGCTCCCATCGCGCCCCATGCGATGCCGTAGCGCGCCATGTTGAGGCAGCCGAACGGGCCGGCGAGGCCCTTCACGTTCGGCAGCAGGTTCTCCTCCGGCACCACGGCGTTCTCCAGCACGATCTCGCCGGTGACCGACGCGCGCAACGACAGCTTGCCTTCGATCTTCGGCGTGGAGAAACCTTTCGTGCCGCGCTCGACGATGAAGCCGCGGATCACGCCGTCGAGCTTCGCCCACACCACCGCGATGTCGGCGATCGGCGAATTGGTGATCCACATTTTCGCGCCGTTGAGCGAATAGCCGCCGGAGACCTTCTCGGCGCGCGTCACCATCGAGCCGGGGTCGGAGCCGTAGTCCGGCTCGGTCAGGCCGAAGCAGCCGACGAACTCGCCGGTCGCGAGCTTGGGCAGCTAGCGCCGCCGCTGCGCTTCGGAGCCATAGGAATAGATCGGGTGCATCACCAGCGAGGACTGCACCGACATCGCCGAGCGGTAGCCGGAATCGACATTCTCGACCTCGCGCGCGATCAGCCCGTAGGCCACATAGCCGAGGCCCGCGCCGCCGTATTCCTCCGGCACGGTCGCGCCGATCAGCCCGAGCGATCCCATCTCGCGCATGATCTCGCGGTCGAAGGTTTCCTCGCGGTAGGCCTTGAGCACGCGCGGAAACAGCTTCTCCTGCGCATAGCCGCGCGCGGTGTCGCGCACCATGCGCTCTTCCTCGGTGAGCTGGCCCTCAAGGTCGAGCGGGTCTTCCCAGTTGAAGTCGGCGTCCTTCAGCGAGACGGCGGGCTTGCCGACGTGTTGCTCTGCGACCGACATGGCGGGCTCCTGACAAGATTTCAGGGGTCATTATAGGCCAGCAGTCAGGCGGGCAAGAGTACTAGTTTTCCGCTCGTCCCCGCGAAAGCGGGGACCCAGCGCTTGGCCCAAGAACTGGATGCCCGCTTTCGCGGGCATGAGCGGAGAGAGAGTTCGACTACCCCTGCAGCCACACCGCATCCGCGCCGAGTTCCGGCCAGCCGATGGCGCGGCCGGCCTTGGCGGCCGCCTCCGGACCCGGCAGCCCGGCATCCCAGTTCGCCGCGATGATGCGCTGGCCGGTGTAGTCCGCGGCCTCGTCCGACACCAGCCAGCAGGCCGGCGGCCCCATGATCTGCGGCCGCAGCATCTTGGCGCGATCCCACCCGGCGCCGTCCGAGATGATCGCGGTGTCTGTCGGTCCGCCCGGGATCAGCACGTTGACGGCGATACGGTCGCCCTCAAGCTCCTGCGCCCACACCGACGACATCGCCTCCAGCGCCGACTTGGTGGCGCCGTAGGGCAGGATGCGCAGCATGGTGCGGAAGCTCGTGGTGACATTGATCACGCGGCCAAAGCCGCCCTTGCGCATGTGGGGTAGCGCCGCCTGCGTGATCAGCCACGGCGCACGCGTATTGATGGCGAAGAAATTGTCCCAGACCTCGCAGGTCAGCTCCTCGATGCTGGGCCATTTGAGTTCTGCGTCGGGACGCAGCGACGAGACCCCGATGCCGGCATTGTTGATCACCGCATCGAGCCGCCCGAACCGCGCGACCGTGGAAGCGACCGCTTCGTGGCATCCCGCTACGCTGGCAAGGTCAGCCATGATGGGGCGAATGCGCTCGGTCGTGGCGAGCCGCTTCAGCCCCTCGGCATCGCGGTCGACGGCCGCGACCGAATGGCCGGCGCCGATCAGCGCTTTCGTGATCGCCGACCCGATTCCGCCCGCCGCACCCGTAACCAGAACAACGCGACTGTTTGCCATCTACCCGTCCACCTTTATTCCCGCCGCTCGGATCACCGGACCCCAGCGGTCCATTTCACTCTTCAGGTGCGCCGCAAGCTCGGCCGGCGCCGAGCCGACCACCGTCGCGCCGAGTTGCGCATAGCGCGCCTTGATCGGCGGATGCGCCAGCGCTGCCACGGCGTCACGATGCAGTTTCGCGATGATGTCGCTTGGCGTTTTCGCCGCGACGAACAGCGCGAACCAGGACGAGACATCGTAGCCCGGCACGAATTCGGCGATCGCCGGAAGGTCCGGTACTTCGGGCTGGCGACGCGCGGTGGTCACCGCGAGCCCGCGCAACTGGCCGTTCTGCACATAAGGCAAGGTCGAGGGGAAGTTCGCGAAGATCGCATCGACGCGGCCGGGAATGAGATCGTTCAGCGCCGGCCCAGCCCCGCGATAGGGAATGTGCGTGAGATTGATGCCGGCCATGCGCTTGAACAGTTCGCCGGCAAGATGCAGCGAGGTGCCGATACCCGAAGATGCGTAAGTGAGCTTGCTGGGATCGGCCTTCGCGGCGGCGATAAATTCCGGCACCGAGCGATAGGCGGAGGAATTCGGCACCGCCATGATGTTTGGGTAGAGGCACATCAGCGTCACGGGCGAAAAATCCGCGACCGGGTCATAGCCGAGGTTCGGATAGATGAACTGGTTGATCGCGTGACCGATCGAGCAAATGTAGACCGTGTAGCCGTCGGGCTCGGCCTGCAGCACCGCCTGCGCCGCGATATTGCCGCCCGCGCCGCCCTTGTTCTCGATCACCATCTGCTGGCCCCACATCTCGCCGAGGCGCTGGGCGATGATGCGGGCCGCATTGTCGACCGCGCCGCCGGGCGGAAACGGCACGATCAGGCGCACAAAGCGCGAGGGATAGTTTTCTGCAAACGCGGCGCGCAAGAGCACAGGCGCCGCGGCAAGCGCAGCTCCGCCAAACGTAATCATGCGGCGGCGGGCGAGCATGGACGTTTCCCGATCTTTGTGCTGGAACCTTACGGTTGCCCCCCGGTGGCGGCAAGGCGACGATTGCAATCAGAAAAGCGGAGAAACCCGATGGCGAAATTCGACAGCATTCTTGGAACAGTCGGCAACACGCCGGTGGTGCGCATCAACAAGCTCGCGCCCGCGCATGTGAACCTGTTCGTCAAGATCGAGGCGTTCAATCCGCTCGGCTCGGTGAAGGATCGCCTCGCGCTCGGCGTGATCGAGGCCGCGGAAAAGTCCGGCGAACTGAAACCCGGCCAGACCGTGATCGAAGCGACGAGCGGAAACACCGGCATCGGGCTCGCGATGGTGTGCGCCGCCAAGGGCTATCCGCTGGTGGTCACGATGGCGGAGCCGTTTTCCGTCGAGCGGCGCCGCCTGATGCGCTTCCTCGGCGCCAAGGTGATCATCACGCCCGCGGCCGGACGCGGCTTCGGCATGGTCGCGAAAGCGCAGGAGCTTGCCAAGCAGAACGGCTGGTTCCTGACGCGCCAGTTCGAGAACGAAGCCAATCCCGACATGCATTCGCGCACCACCGCGCGCGAGATCATCAACGACTTCAAGGGCGAGAAGCTCGACTATTGGGTCACCGGCTTCGGCACCGGCGGCACGCTCAAGGGTGTCGCGCGCGTGTTCGAGAAGGAAATGCCCGACACCAAGATCGTGGTGTGCGAGCCGGCCGACGCGCCGATGCTCTCCTCCGGCACGCCGCAGAAGCGCAATCCGGACGGCACGCCCGCCGAGCCGAACGCCGCGTTCAAGCCGCATCCGATGCAGGGCTGGAGCCCGGACTTCATCCCGAAGCTGACCGGCGACGCCGTGGACATGAAGGTGATCGACCGCATCCTCACCATCGCGGGTCCCGACGCGATCAAATGCAGCAAGGACCTGGCGCAGAAGGAAGGCATTTTCGTCGGCATCACGGCGGGCGGTACGTTCGCGGGCGCGCTGCAAGTCGCGAAGGATGCGCCGAAGGGCGCGAACATCCTCGCCATGCTGCCCGACACCGGCGAGCGCTATCTCTCGACGCCGCTGTTCGCCGACATCCCGGCCGACATGACCGAGGAAGAGCAGAAGATCTCGCAATCGACGCCGAGCCATCAGATGAAGCCGCCGGCAGCGTAAAGCAGCACGCGACAACCTTGCGTCGAGATTGGCGGAGGCTCACAATCCCCCTCTAACGCTACGCTTGGGGGAGGGTACGATGCGGGGCTACAGCACGATTGCATGCGCGCTTGCGATGTTTCCGCTCGCCGCGCATGCGCAGTCGCTCAAGGTCGTCGAGGTCAACGCGCCGGCCATCAACTGCGTGTTTCAGACCGATTGCCGCATTCCCGTGACGGACTCGACCGGCAACCTGCTGCTTCCGACGCTGACGCCGGGCACCGCGTGGCTCCAGTCGCGCACCTTCGCGGGCGAAGCGGGCGCACCGGGCGCCGGAACGACTGGTTACGAATATCGCCTGAGCATGACGCAGACCGACGCTACGGCGGATTGCGTCACCGGGCTGACGCTCAACTTCGGTCCATCGAAGCAATTGCCCTACAAGGATAATGCGCTCGCCGACGTCTTCGTCATCACGACCGGCGGCCTCGGGACGATCGGCATCAAGTCGGCCGAGCGGTTCGGCGACGTGATCGTGTTCGAATTCAAGGCGCCGCTGTGCGCGGACGGCCCGCCCGACATCAAGCGCACGACGTTCTTCTTCGGCCTTGCCGCGGCCGCCGCGCCGATGCACGTGAACGCAACGGTGTCGGTGATCGGCGTCCCGCCGCTCTATGCGGTCGACGCGCGGGTGCCGACGCATCCGGTTGCGGCCGATCCGCCCGGGGGATTGTGAACCGCCTGCCGGCCCGGCTGGCGTGCCACGCTTATTCGGCAGCCTGACGCGATGGCGGACGCATTCGTTCGAGGCCGTCTGCCTCGCTGGCCGATATCGTTGTGCGCACGATCGTGCGCGCCTCGTGCGCGGGCCATGGCCGACCGCGATGCATCGTGGCGCGGTTATCCCACATCACAACATCCCCGCTCTGCCAACGATGCACGTAGCTTGATCCGGGCGCAGTCGCAGCCGCCATCAGTTCATCGATGAGTTTTTTCCCCTCGGCCGGCTCCATGCCCTCGATCGCATAGGCATGCGAAGCCAGATAAACGGCGCCGCGGCCATTTACCGGATTCCTCCAAACCATGCGCCAGCATTGCGGCGGCAGCGCAGACCGTTCCTCGGGGGTCGCGAGGCCTGGCGCGATCTGCCCGCGAGAATGAGCGTAGTCGTGCCAGGCGAAGGAATTCTCCAGCTTCTCCTGCAAGGCCGGGCCGAGGCGTTCGAAGGCGAGACGCGTCGACACGTATTCGGTTTCTCCGCCACTCGCCGGAATGACGCGCGCCGAGAGCACTGACGTAAGCGCAGGCACGCGCTTGAACGACGAATCGGTATGCCAGAGCTGGTTCGCTTTGTTGCGCAGAGACAGACGATGATCCGCCGGAACGACCTTGCCGTCCTCACCGATGGTCGTGAGCACCGCAAAATAGCTGCCGGCGCTGGCCGAGCCGACTTTGGTTGTTTCGGGAGTTCCGAAACGTCGCGAGAACGCGAGCTGGCCCTCGTCAGCCACGTCCTGACCGCGAAAAACCAGAACGGAATGCTCTTCGAACGCCGCACGCACTGTGGCGTATGCGGCATCGTCCACCGCGACGTCGCTCAGTGCAATGCCGCGCAGCTCGGCAGCAAACCCCGGCCCAAGAGGGAGGATTTCCATTCGCGCTCCTCCGCCAGTTTCGTTCCGAGTGACTTCACCTCAACGCGCTCGCGTTGGCAAGGCGGCTCGCCTGGTTCGTCACGCGTCGCAGGCGGCAGCGATCCGCGCGCGCATCGCTTCATCGGGCATGCGTCCCAAACCGGCCCGCGCATTATCGGCCATATGATCGGGGTTCCCGGTTCCGGGTATCGCGCAGGTCATGGCCGGGTGACTGACCACGAACTTGAGCAAGAGCTGCGACCAGCTTGTGCAATCGATCTCCGCGGCCCAATCGGGAAGCGGGCGGCGACTGACCGCGCGTACCGCAGAGCCGCTCGCCAGCGGATAATTGGCAAGCACCGCGATGCCGCGCTCGGCCGCCAGCGGCAGCAGGCGGCGTTCCGCCGCGCGATCCACGGCCGAATAATTGAACTGAACGAAATCCAGAGGTTCCGCGCGCATGACCGCTTCGAGGTCTGCAAAGGCGCTCACCGTGTAGTGCGTGACGCCGAGGTAACGGATGCGCCCGGCTTCCTTCCATTTGCGCAACGTCGGCAGATGGATTTTCCAGTCGAGCAGATTATGGATCTGCATCAGATCGATCTTGCCGGTCTTGAGCAGCTTGAACGACTCTTCCATCTGCGCGATGCCGCCTTCGCGCCCGCGCGTCCATACCTTGGTGGCAACGAAGGCCTTCGTGTGCGCCTTGGATTGTGCCAGCAGATCGCCCGCGACGGCTTCGGCCCTGCCATACATCGGGGAACTGTCGATCACCGAACCGCCAGCTGCGAACAAAGCGGCAAGCACTTCGGGAAGCCGAGCGTGGGCGGCGCTTTGCGAGCTGACGTCGAACCCGCGATAGGTCCCGCAACCGATCACCGGTAGCTGTTCGCCGCTGGATGGAATGGGCCGAGTGTGCATCATGCTGTCTTCTAGCACGCATCCCGCGAGTATTGAGCGCAGCATGGCCAACCCGACTGGTTCTGATTTTCTACGCCGCGCCGAGGCGGCAGCGGCCGACTTGCTCCGTCTTTCTCCCGCCTATGCGCCGACCCCTCTGCTCGATCTGGGCGAAGTCGCAACGCGGCTCGGCGTCGATCAATTGCTGGCCAAGGATGAAGGCCGGCGCATGCTCGGCAGCTTCAAGTCCCTTGGGGGGACCTACGCGGGCCTGCGCGTGCTTGCCCGCGTTGCCGGCACGGACATCGGCGGCCTTCTGGCGGCGCACCCCGACAATCTCCCAGCCTTGATCTGCGCCAGCGATGGCAATCACGGGTTGGCCGTCGCGGCGGCAGCAAGATTTGCGGGCGCACCTGCGCGCATCTTTCTGCACGGCGGTGTGCCGGCGCTCCGCGCGCGCCGCATAGAAAGCCAAGGCGGCGAGATCGTGTGGGTGCAGGGTACCTATGATGACGCCGTGGACGCTGCGGCGGCGGCGGCGCGAACCGGCGCCGGCATCTTGGTGGCCGACACGACCGATGACCCCGCCGATCCTGTGGTGGGCGACGTGATGGCCGGTTACGGCGTCATCGCCATGGAAGTTCGCCGGCAAGCAGAAGGCCATCGCCCGACGCATGTGTTCGTGCAAGCGGGTGTTGGCGGCCTCGCGGCCGCGATGGCGGAAGGGTTGAAGGACTGGTTGGCGGCGCCCGCCGCGATCGTCGCCGTCGAGCCCGAGACCTGTGCCTGCGTCACGGCGGCCTTCGCGCATGATCGGGTGGTCCGCATTCAGGGCGATCTGCAAACCGCCGCCGAAATGCTGTCCTGTGGTGAAGCGAGTGCGCCCGCGATGGAAATCCTGCGCCGCCGGGGCGCCGAGGTACTGACGGTTTCGGAGGCCGATCTCCTGGAGGCGCCGCGCCGCCTGCGGGACGGGCGGGGCCCCGCCACGACGCCGTCCGGAGCTGCGGGCTTTGCCGGGCTCTGCCATGCGCTGAGCAGCCAGCGCGCGCGTTTCGGTTTGGGAGCTGACAGTCGCGTGCTCGTTATCGTGACCGAGCGCGATCTCGAAGAATGAGACGGCTTCCGCCCAAATCGCGCCGTTGCCGCACCCGTCCGCGTGCGTTATGCACATCCCGACGCGCCCGTAGCTCAGCTGGATAGAGCGCTGCCCTCCGAAGGCAGAGGTCAGGGGTTCGAATCCCTTCGGGCGCGCCAGATTTCATGGGAGTTTCTGGCGCTTGACCTATCTCGCGTGTTCGATTGGGCAAGCAATAGGCAAGCATGCTCGGCAAGCAAGGTCATAGCCTGGTAGGCAAATGAAAAATCCAGGCAGATTGAAGCCAGGTTGATACCCTCAATCGTTGAGACGCGCGGGGCGGGGTAGAGTAAAGCACAACGCGACCCCATATCTAATGGAGAGCCTCGTACGGGCAAACCATGAGCAATCCTCGCGTGGTCATTGTTGGAGCCGGCTTCGGCGGGTTAACCGCCGCGAAGGCGCTTGCCGGAAGCGCGTTCGACGTCACCGTCATCGACCAGCACAACTACCACCTGTTCCAGCCGCTGCTTTACCAGGTGGCGACCGCCGGCCTGTCACCCGCCGATATCGCCTCGCCGATCCGCGGCATTCTCGCTCCCGACAAGAACGTCAACGTGATGCTCGGCAGGGTGTCGGGCGTGGATACGCAAGCGCGCGAGGTGATCGCCGAGGGGCGCCGTATTCCGTTCGACTACCTGATCCTCGCGACCGGCGCGCAGCACGCCTATTTCGGTCATGGCGACTGGGCGGCGTTCGCGCCTGGCCTGAAGACCATCGACGACGCCACTTACATTCGCCGCCGCATCCTGCTCGCCTTCGAGAAGGCCGAGACCGAGACCGATCCGGCCGAGCGCGCGCGGCTGCTCAATTTCATCATTGTCGGCGGCGGGCCGACCGGCGTGGAAATGGCGGGCGCCATCGCGGAGCTGGCAAACCGCGCGCTCGCGAAGGATTTCCGCTCCATCGATCCGCGCGCCGCGCGCATCGTTCTGGTCGAGGCGGCGCCGCGTCTCCTCACGCCATTCGATCCGCCGCTCTCGGAAGCCGCGCGGACCTCGCTCGAACAGCTTGGCGTGACGGTGCGGCTCGGCACCCCGGTGACGGCGCTCGATGCCGAGGGCGTCTCCATCGGCACCGAGCGTATCGAGGCGCGCACCGTCGTGTGGGCTGCGGGCGTGGTCGCATCGCCCGCGGGCCAGTGGCTCGGCACTGAGACGGATCGCGCCGGGCGCGTGAAGGTCGCGCCGATCTCTCCGTCCCGGGCCGGCCCGACATCTTCGTGATCGGCGACACCGCCGCGCTCGACGATGCCAGCGGCAATCCGCTTCCCGGCGTTGCGCCGGTCGCGAAACAGCAGGGGCAATATGTGGCGGCCCTCCTGATCGCGCGGCAGAAGGGCGAGACGATCGCGCCGTTCCGCTATCGCGACTTCGGTTCGCTCGCCACCATCGGCCGCAAGCGCGCCATCGTCCAGATGGGCCGCTTCAAGCTCAAAGGCTTCATCGCCTGGCTGCTGTGGAGCGTGGCGCACATCTATTATCTGATCGGCTTCCGCAACCGGTTTGTCGTCGCGATCAGCTGGCTGTGGAATTACATCACGTTCCAGCGGGCCACGCGGCTGATCACCGGCATGTCCGGTGCGCGCCTGGAAGAACTACCGATGCCCGAGGAGAAAAAGCCGCCGCTCCGCGGAGCGGCGTGAGCGTCGCATCGCGCTCACCCCGGCGTCCCGCCCGCTCTACCGCGGCAGGCCCCGCTTGGCTGTCCGTTATCGCCACTCTTGGCTGGCATCCTGGATCATTTTTTGAATGGTCGGACACTGTCCCTGATGCGTGATGATATCGAATGTTTTCTGCGCCAGCGCCCGCCCTGCTGCGCTGTCGGACGGGTAGTGCAGCCCGATAACTTCGCGATTGCGCGCAACGCGCTGTGCCATCATTTGCAGCGGGGACCACGGTGCCGGCACCGTCATCGGTGACGGTATCGGCGGGGGCGGGACGCTTGCTGCGCTGGGCATGACCTTCTCCAGGAAAAGTGCCATCAGCATTGACTCAGTCGCATGCCCACTCGGGAATGCCGCGTGGCCCGGCGAGTTGACGGGCGGCATCAGCGCCGGCGAAATCTGCGACGGCCGCATACGCTGGTAGATCCACTTGTAGTGCATCACCTGGAATTGTCCGATGCACCGCGCGATCTCGATGAGCCCCGTTGTCTTGGGGTGCGATTTTCCATTGAACATCAACAGACCCTGCCAGTAGGCGAGGATGCCGTCCTTCTGCGCAAGCGCCTCGGCCATGATGCCGGGGCGGTACTCGATGAGCTCGATCAGCTCCTTGATCTCGTCGAGGATTGCGGCGCGCGTGGCGGGGAGGATCGGATCGAGCACAGCGCGCAATCCGTCCCATTTCGCGCCTCCGGGGCCGGTCGCCTGGACGAATTCGCCAAGCAGCGCGATAGCCCGGTTCTTGGCCGTCCAATAGCCGGGTGGAAATCCCATTGGCGGCGGCGGCAGGTTCGGCGGGACGTTCTGCCAAAGGGCTGCCACCGGCTCGGGAGGCCATTTGTTGCCGCGAAACCAGCTTTCTCCAGATTGTTTGCTCAGCGCCGGGGAGATGCCGATCGGGCGCGTTACCCCGCCTCCCGCGGAGGAAGCGTTGGTGCTGAAGTCGAAATCGAAGTCAAAATCAAAATCAAAATCAAAGTCTGCCGATCCAATTCCACCTGTCATGACATCCTCCCCCTGTTCACCGCGGTGAAGCCCATCGTCAGCTTAGCTTGGTAGACCAGCCTTGCTCAGGTGCTCGATATGTTTTGCCTTGATTTCCGGAACCTGGAACGGCTGAAGCGTGCGTTCGTATGTGCTCACGCGGAAGGCCGGGTCCAGCTCCAGAAACTTCCTGGCCGTCTCGCGCGCCTCCTCGATACGACCGAGCGCCGCCAGACCGGCAGCGAGATATCTGAGATTCGCCGAGTGGCGCGGACTTTCATTGACCCCCATGGAGGTCCATTTTACCGCCTCCGCGTAATTGCCCATCGAATAATAGGCGAGACCGAGAAGGCCATAATAATAGAAGAGGCCTCGGTCTAATGGCGACAGTCTCAACGCCTGTTCGGCGTTCTTGATCGCTTGTTCGCCGCGTCCGAGGTAGCTCAGCGTCGCGCTCGAGAGCAACCAAGCGAGCGAGTGGTTCGGACAGGCCGCGAGGGCGCGCTCGAAATAAACCAGCGCGCTGTCGTAGTCATGGGACAGATATGACTTGAGGTGACCGTAAGTCGCGAGTGCAAGTGCATTCTGGCCATCCAGCTCGATGGCCTTGCCCGCGAGATCGAGGGCCTTGTTGCTGTCCGCGGCCGGGTTGGGGGACCACCCTTGCCCCACCCATAATCCATGCCAGCGCGCCATCCAGGCGACCGGCATGGCAAACTCCGGGTCCTCATCCATCGCCTTCTGCAAATAATCCCGCGCCTGCATGAACGTGGTCTTCTCAAGACTATGGATGATGTGCAGCCCGCGCAGCGTGCAGTCGTAGGCGTTGAAATTTTCCGGCTTCTTTCTCATTGCGGCCTGCAATTCCGCAGCGCGAACGTTCGGCGCGATGCCGGCGACGATCCGCCCCACGATCCGATCCTGCACATCGAACAGCTCACCCGGCGCGACTTCCGACTTTTCCCCCCACAGGGTGGCTCCGGTACCGGCGTCGCAGAGTTCGACCGATACCCTCACCACCCGGTCGGATCTGCGGAGGCTTCCGCTGAGCACATAGCGGACCCCGAACACCCGGCCGACCTCGCGCGGATCCGGCTGGCGCCCGCGATAAGCGAGAGTCGAGCCGCGCGAGATCACCATAAGTTCGCGCAATCCGGCCAAAGAGAGTGTGATGTCCTCCACACAACCATCACAAAAATAGTCGTCGGCCGGGTCCCCGCCGACATTCTGCAAGGGAAGGACGGCGATCGACGGCAATTTTCCGACCGGACGGGGGTGGGCCGGAACCGCGATTTCCTGGTTTGCGGGATCGAGCGCGTAGGCGCGCACCGGTTTCGGGAAATTCTTCAGTTCCAGAGCCCCGAGATCGCGGGCCTCGGTTCCGAGGCTGCCGCGGACGAGATCATAAACAGCCTCTGAAAAAACAATGCCGCCCACCGGTGCGTGCTCCTGCAACCGCGCAGCGAGATTCACGCCATCGCCGAACACGTCGAACTCGGTCGTGATGATGTCCCCGACATGCACTGCGATCCGCAGCGCGATCGAAGGCAGAGCGTCATCCGTCGCCCGTGCCTGCACGGCCCGCTGCACGTCGAGGGCCCACTCCACGGCGTCGAATGCGCTCGGAAACTCCGCCAGAATGCCGTCGCCCGTCGATTTCACGACCTTGCCGCGATGCCGCTCGGTTTGCGGGCGGATGATGTTGTCGAGAATGTCCATCCAGCGCTGGTGCGTGCGCGTTTCGTCGCGCGCCATCAGAATGGAGTAGCCGACGATATCGACGAAAGCGATCGCTGCCAGCCGGCGATCCATGCGCGGACCGCTGTCACCATTGGAGGGGCTAGGTGGCATGAGGGATCATCAATTCGTGCTATTTGTCCCGACATGTTTGTCCATTATGCTTGTGCCCTGCAAGGTCTCGTTTGAGCGCCCGCTACAGCCACAAAGGACGACTTCGCCCGCCACAGGGAGCGACAGACAATGACGCAAGACCCTATCAGGCATTATGTTGTACTTAAGGTTGCGACGGGTCAGGAGGAGATCATCGATCGATATTTCGACAAGAATTTTCGTGCCGCCGCTTCGTGGGCCGCCCGATACATTGCCGAGCACGTCCCCGAATTGGAGGTGACCGATCTGCCTTTCCGCACCGCGGCTTTGCCTTCGGCCGAGGTTAGCTTGGTGATGAAGCGGCCAGAGACGAGGCCCGGCGAAGTCGTGGTCGCGCTCGACGTGTTCGGCAACGAGAAGCTTCGCCGGGAGGACGTGATCAACGTCATTGTCAGAGCGGCAGCCCTTGAGAAGGGCGACATTTTTGCCGGCAGCAGTGCCGACCTTCCATTCGCCTCAGCGGATCACTGGTGCATGGGGGCGTCCGACCCGGTTTTTTCGGACCGATCGGGGGCCGAGAAGCTTCTCGGCGTGGATTACCTGCGAAAGCAGAGCAAGACGACCGGAAGGGGAGTGAACGTCGTCATCGTCGATCAGGGGATCGACCAGCAGGACCTGGGCAAACGATATGGAGGCGGATGGACGGTCGGGAACTCTCAGCCGGGATCGCCGTCGCGAGGGCCGGGATCGATTGGGCGTTCCCACGGAATGATGATCGCCCACAATATTCTGAAGGTAGCACCCGACGCCACGCTGTTCGATTTGCCGCTGGCGCCCCCAAGGAAGATTTCCGACTTCCCCGTATTCCTGAGCCTGGCGGATGCCGCCTACCGGATCATGCTGGCGGATATAGCGGTATGGAAAACCAGCAAATATCCGGGGCCGTGGATTCTGGTCAATCCCTGGGGGATCTACGACCGCAAGTCCGAAATGCCGCCCGGAATCTACACCACCAATCCGAATAACCCGTTCAACGTGTTGGTCGGCGACGCGGTGAGAGCCGACATGGACGTGGTATTCGCGGCCGGCAATTGCGGTCAATTCTGTCCGGACAAACGATGCGGCGAGAATGACCAAGGTCCCGGCCACAGCATCTGGGGCGCCAACTCGCTTGATTCCGTGCTGACCGTCGGCGCCGTTCGGGCCGACTCCATCTGGCTCGGCTATTCCTCGCAAGGGCCTGGCCAGCCGCTGCTCGGGGCCAACAAGCCGGACCTCTGTGCGGCGAGCCAGTTCCGCGAGGACGACGATGCATTCAGCATCAACACGGGAACGTCTGCGGCCTGCGGTCTTGCCGGCGGTATCGTCGCGGCGCTGCGCAGCCGATGGGATACCACGGCGGTTCCTCCAGGGGCCTTGAAGGATATCCTGAACCAGACAGCGACAAGGCCGCCGGGGCTCGGAACGGACCCTGTGCTGAAGCTCAGGCTGGGCAACGGCGTTCTCGATGCGAAAGCCGCCTTCAAGGAATTGAAAAGACAATTCCCCTGAAAGACCGCGTGCCCGGATAGCCGGCCGCGCTGTTGCGAGGAAACGAGGAAGCGCGGCTTGAGGGCCGGCGGGGCGGTGCATCAGCGCAGTCTGTCGTATTCCTTTTGGAATGCGGCGTCGAAAACCTGCTCGGATCCCGGACCAAGCGATTTGGAGCCGCACGCGTCGCAGGTGCCCATCAAAATCTCGACGCGGCAATGGACGTAGCCTCTGTCACTCCATTGCCGGAACGTCATTTCTTCCAGCTTCAGCGCGACCTTCCCCTGTTTGCAGAAATCGCAAATGATCGTGTCGCTGTCGTCCGCCATCACCCACTCCCGGCACGTCCCCGCCGGAAGCGTGGAGGATATTTCGATCGGGAAGTGTGAACCGCTTCACATTGCAGGCGAAGGCCGGTGCGATTCAATTAAAGGTGATGAAATACAGGTGCTAAATCAAGAATGGCATCAAAACTGAGGGCGTATCTGGCCGACGATTTCGCAGCGGTTGCGATCGTCGAAGCTTTCAGTAACCCAACAGGCCGGCTGGTTGATCAGCTCGCGCGGTTGTCCGGTATTGACCGACTGGCCGAAGCGTCCCGCTGCGTCGCAGGTCATGATCGCCGCGCAAAGGTGGAGAGTTGAGACGATTGCGTAGGTCGCGCGCGTTCGGTTCCGCATTGTGCTCATCCTGTTTTTTCCGATGGATGCCGTTTCGGCGAAGGCGGCCGGTCGATACCGGCCGCCTCCGGGGATCACGCGATCCGCTTCGATCAGAGACCGCCGCCGTCCGTGGTCTTCGACGCGCGGTCGAAATAGGAATTCTCGGCTTGGTGGCTCTGCGGGCCGGCGTTGACCTTCGAGGTCAGCGCGACGGATGCCGTGGCGAGGATGAGGGCGGCGAACAGGGTCTTGGTGAACATGGTGCGTCTCCGTTGGGGTGCTTGGGCGGGCCGTGATGGCTGCTTGCAAGGATGACTATCGCTCACGACTCACGGATCGAGCGTGAGCTGCTTCACCCGCGCAAATTAATTTGCAAAATGAATCTTGGCGCTCGCAGCCGGGAAGGTTATCGCCGAAGTGAGCCGCATCAAAATGCGACAGTCCGCGACCGTTGCGGGTCGCGGACTGTTGTGCTGAAGAAAAAAGGATTGCTGGCTTTGCTAGGGCTGATCGCGTTCGGCGGCGGCAATTTCCGCGAGCGAGTGCGGGTCGAGCACCGCGACCCCGCCGCGGTTGAGCCGTACCCACTTCTTCTCTTCCCAGATTCGCAATTGCTTGTTCGTGCTCTCACGCGACATGCCGATGATCTGGCCGATCTCGCGCTGCGTGATCGAAATCTTCCGATCCTGAGCCGCTTTCGGACTGGCCGCCAAAGACAAAAGCGTTTTCGCGAGCCGGCTCGGCAGATCGAGGAACATCAAGTCTTCCACCTGCTCGCTGGTGTGGCGCAGCCGGGCGCAAAGTATTTCGATCAGCTTGAGCGCGATCTCCGGCGATTGCGTGACCATCGGAACGAAATCTCTCCGGTCGATCACCATGAGCTCGCAATCGGTAACCGCGAGAGCATCGGCTGTGCGCGGGTGTCCGTCGAGCATTGCGATCTCGCCGAAGATCTCCCCGGCCTTGATCAGGTTGAAGACCGCATCCTTCCCCTCGGTGGACCGGTTGCTGATCTTCACGGTACCGGAGCAGACCGCAAACAGGCTGTTCCCCGGATCGCCGCGCTCGAAAATCGTCGTGCCGGCTGCTGCGGATTTATTATGCGAGTAGGACGCAAGCCGGCCGATGGCGTCGGCCCCGAGCTGGCCGAACAGGGGGTGCGCGCGAAAGATGGCCTGCTTGTCGAAAGCCGCCTTCGGGCTGGTCGGGCGCGCGGACATCGTGGCCTCTCGATCCTGGTCGGAGGACTTCAATCTAGCAAGATTCATGGGGCGGCCCTAAGAGAGAATCGACAGCGCACGAGGCTGGGCGGCGTGATCAGGCTGCGCAGAAGACCGGGGAACAGGGTTCGATGTCCCCCGACAGCTCGCAGTGGCGCCAGTCGCCGAAATTGTCGGGGTTCCCGCAGACGGGCTGGTTAATGAGGTCGCGCGGGCGCCCGGATTCGGTCGGCGAGGCGGGCTGGTAGGAAACCTCGCACGACAGCACCGCAATACACGCGATCAGGGCTGCGGCGGTCGCGTAGTTGTCGGTTCGGGTTCGCATTGTGCTCATCCTTCTCGTGCTCGTGAGGAACCTGGATGGTCGCACCCCCCGGTGAAGGCGGCCGGATGAACGCCGGCCGCCTTCAGGCGAGATCATTCGATCCGCCTTGTTAGATGCCGCCGCCGTCGGTGGTCTTCGACGCGCGCTCCATCCAGGAATACTCGTTCTGGCCGAGCGGACCGGCATTGACCTTCGAGGTCAGCGCGACGGACGCCGTGGCGAGGATGAGGGCGGCGAACAGGGTCTTGGTGAACATGATGCGTCTCCGTTGGGGTGCTTGGGCGGGCCGTGATGGCCGCTTGCAGGAGCGACTATCGCGCACGCCGCCGGGAACGAGCGTGAACTGGCTCACGCGCGCAAAAACTTTTCATTCACCGCGCAAGACAGCCTGACGAACGCACGCCCTGCGCGCGCCCCTCGCTCGCGGTCCTCACGAGAACTCCGCGCGCAGCGACCTCAGATAAAGTTTTTCTCGTGTGTGACGTGGTTCACGCCGAGCGCGGGGATCGCGCGCTACTGACATCGACACCCGAACACAAAGGAGGATGTCATGTCAGCCAAGCACGGTATCGGCGCTCTCGCCATCGCGATCCTGATCGGATCGGTCGGCCCCGGCGGCGCGCAGGAAGCGAAAGCATCTCTTGATGTCGCCAAAGCCGGCACATCGCTCGGCCTCGCCGAGAATTCGTGGGATTTCACAAAACCCGACTCGATCCCGGGATTCGGCACCTTGCCGCCGAACTACGACGCCCGAGCCGTTCTTCCGAAATTCAGCGGCAAATAGGCGGCTCCGGTTCACTCGCAAGTGACAGATCATCCCAGAGGAGCGCTAGCCATGGCCGACATCGCCGAAGTCCACGAGGCTCGACCGGGCTATCTGCATGCCTTGGCGATGATCTGTGCCGGCATCGTCACCGAGTATCGCCGGGCGATTGCGGCGGAAGAACATTATGCAAGCCTGAAACGGGAGAGCGACACCGCCCTTGCGCGCGAAGGCACGGCCCGCTCCGACATTCCGCGTCGTGTATTCGAGGAGTTCTATTCAACTCACGCCGAGTGATCGCGTTGCGGGCAGCGGGCGCGCCGAATTTGCCCACAGTACATCAGTCTGCAAAGATGCCATCGGGTGGAAGCGCCGGCGAACCACGATGGCAAGCGAACCGAGCGTGCCGAATGCAACGCGATTGCTTCGCTCGGCAGCGCTCTTCCACGAGCTCTCCGACGATCAGCTCGCCGAAATCTCACCGCGAACGAAGGTCCACAATCTGCTGCGCGGCGAGAGCCTGGTTCGCCAGGGCGCGGAGTCGGACTCGGTTTATGTCGTCGTCTCGGGCCGCTTCGAGGTGTGGATCGAGGGGCAGCAGAGCGCGATCAACGAAATCGGAGTAGGCGAGCCGATCGGCGAGATCGGGTTTTTCGCTCGCGTTCCGCGGACCGCCACGATCGTCGCGGCGCGCGACTCGGCTGTCATCGAGCTCGATCGCACATCGTTTGACGATATCGCACGGCAAGTGCCGGCGATCTATCAGACGCTGCTGCGCACGCTTGCCCGCCGGCTGGCGGCAAGCAACACGCGGATCGCAAACGAGCAGCGCGCCGTTGCGGCGCGCACCGTGGCGGTCGTCGCAGGCGGAAGCCAGCCGGTACCGCAGAGCTTCCACGATCGCCTCCGGCGCGTTGTCGAGCGCGGCCGCAAGGGTCGCGTGCTCGGCGAGAGCGACCTGAAAGACCAATTCCCCAATAGCGAACTCAACGACTCGGCGGTGAGCGACTGGCTCAACGCCATCGAACTCGATTACGAGCTGATCGTCTATGTGGCGGGTGAAACGCTCGGCGACTGGACACGCAAGGCCATCCGTCAGGCCGATCAGGTTCTCGTCGTCGTTTCGGGAGCGGCGGCCGAACCGCCCAACCCGATGGAGGCCTTCGCCTACGCGACTCATCCCCCGTCGCGCCGCCGGCTTGTGCGCCTGCACGAGCGCCGGCGCGGTTCGGTCGAGGGAACGGCCGCCTGGCTCGGCGAACGCGAGGTGGCGTTGCATCACCAGGTGTCGCTCGAGGACGATCGGGATTTCGCGAGCCTGCATCGCTTCCTGACGGGCCGCGCGACCGGCTATGTGGCGGCCGGGGGCGGCGGTTTTGGCCCGGCCCATATCGGCGTGTTCAAGGCGTTCGCGGAACGCGGCGTGACATTCGATATTCTGGGCGGAACGAGCGTCGGCGCCGCGATGCTGGGCGGCTTCGCGTTGCTGCTAAGCCCCGAGGAGGTCGACCGGCGCACTCACGACGTGTTCGTGACCAGCCGCGGTTTCAAGCGCCTGACTTTCCCGCGTTACGCGCTGCTCGATCATGTCGCCTTCGATGAGGCGCTGCGGCGCCAGTTCGGCGGCGCCGACATTGAAGACGCGTGGCGCCCCTATTTCGCCGTCGCGACGGTTCTCGATGACTCCGGCGAGGCGCTCTACCTGCTTCGCCACGGCCCGCTCTGGAGGGCCGTGCGGGCGTCCGGCTCGCTCCCTGCAATATTGCCGCCCGTGTTCACCGAGGATGGACGGATGCTCGTCGACGGGGCGGTGATCGACAATATTCCGTTGCGGCCGATGAAGGCGCTCAAGGCGGGGCCGAATCTGGTCGTGCATTTCGGGACGCGCGCAATGCCGCAACGGTTTGCGGTGGACTACGCGAGCATTCCGGGACGCTGGGGCCTGTTCCGCCACATGCTCACGCCGTCCGGCCGCCGGCGGCTGCCCGACGTTCCCAGTCCGATGAATGTGCTTCAGCGTTGCCTCGGCCGCCATCAGACGGCGGACTCGCTATCGCCCGGTCCGCTCGATCTGGTTCTGACGGTGCCGGTCTTTCCGGGCGCCAATCTCATGGATTTCGACCACCACTCCGCTGTTTTCGAAGCGTCGTATCAGTGGTGCCGCCGCCAGATCGATGAGCTTGCCGCAGAGGAAAACCCGGCGCTGGCGGCAATTCTTGCGACAAATCGTTGAAAGTGTGACGCGGATCACGAACGTCTCCCCTCGGATCTGAGAAGGTGCTGTCGAGCTTCCAGCCGTCGTCTCATGCGCGAGGAGCAGACCATGTGGCAGGTGCACGCAGCGTTTCGTCTCGGCGGATACCGAACCCCCGAGATCGACATGACACCGGCGCTTGGAATTGTCTCGGTCGTCGCCGTCGTCTTTTTGATCCTGCAGAACTCGTGAGGAAACCATGGCAATCATCTCTCCGTACTTCAAAGGAACGCCGAAGACCTGCGCAGGCTGCGGCCAGCCGTTCGTCATCCGCGCAGGCGTGTCCGAGGCAATCGTCGGCGATGACGGGCGTCTCTACTGCTACGCGACGATGTGCGAGCCGAATGCCCTCGGCACCGGCAAACTTGCCCAGCGGCGCGCGGCCTAGCCCGCAGCCTGATGCGGGACTTTCAGAAAATAGTCGCGCGCTCTGACCCGGAGAAATAGGGTAAGCTCCATTTTCGGCGCACCAGCTGCGCCGGGTGACGGAGCGCCTATGGCCGAACGTTCGTTCAAGCAGGAAGTCGAGAAGCTCAAGCTCGGCGCCGGCGCGGAATTCCGCGGCGAAGGCATTCTGGCCATCACCAAGGCGCTGCTCGAATCCGGCGTGTCATACGTGGCGGGCTATCAGGGCGCGCCGATCTCGCACCTGATGGACGTGCTGGCCGACGCAAACGACATCCTGGCCGAACTCGGCGTCCATTTCGAGAACAGCGCCAACGAGGCGACCGCAGCGGCGACGCTCGCGGCCTCGGTGAACTATCCGCTGCGCGGCGCCGTCACGTTCAAGTCGATCGTCGGCGTCAATGTCGCCTCCGATGCGCTGTCCAACCTTGCCTCGGGCGGCGTCACCGGCGGCGCGCTGATCATCATCGGCGAGGACTACGGCGAGGGCTCCTCGATCATGCAGGAGCGCGTTCACCCATTCGCGATGAAATCGCAGATCTGGCTCCTGGACCCGCGCCCGAACCTGCCGAGCATCGTCAACGCGGTGAAGCAGGGGTTCGCGCTTTCCGAAGCCACCAACACCCCGGTGATGCTGGAAGTGCGCATCCGCGCCTGCCATGTGCACGGCCGCTTCGACACCAAGGACAACGTGCGCCCGAGCTACACGCTCAAGGACGCGATGGAGAACCCGCGCCGCCAAACCGACCGCATCGTGCTGCCGCCGGCGAGCTATCTGCACGAGAAGGAGAAGATCGAGACGCGCTGGCCGGCCGCCGTGAAATTCATCGAGGACAACAGGCTCAACGAGTTCTTCGACGGCGACCTGACCGACATCGGCATCGTGCTGCAGGGCGGCATGTACAACACCACGCTGCGCGCGCTGGAACTCGCCGGCCTTGCCGACCCGCTCGGCCACTCGCGCGTGCCGCTCTATGTGCTCAACGTCACCTATCCGCTGATCGACCGCGAGTTCGTTCGTTTCGCCACAGGCAAACGCGCGATCCTGATCGTCGAGGAAGGCCAGCCCGAGTTCATCGAGCAGGCGGTGAACACCATTCTTCGCCGTGCCGACATCCAGACGCAGATCGAAGGCAAGGGCATGCTGCCGATGGCCGGCGAGTACACCGGCGGCGTCGTGCGCGACGGCGTGAAGGCGTTCGTGCGCGCCTGGCGGCCGGATGCCATCTCCGATGCGCCGCCCTCGAACGAGGGCGCGGTGCGAATCGCTGCCGCCGCGAAGGCAATCGAGCACAACGTGCATCCGCGTCCGCCGTCGTTCTGCACCGGCTGTCCCGAGCGGCCGATCTTCACCGCGCTCAAGCTGGTCGAGCGCGAGCTGGGGGCCCATCACGTATCCTGCGACATTGGCTGCCATCTGTTCTCGATCCTGCCGCCGTTCAACATCGGCGCCACCACCATGGGCTACGGCCTCGGCGGCGCCGGCGCCTCCGCGTTCAACGCCAAAGCGGACAGGCGCGCGATCGCGTTCCTCGGCGATGGCGGCTTCTGGCACAACGGACTGACGTCATCGATCGGGAACGCGGTGTTCAACAAGTCCGACAACGTCCATGTCATCGTCGACAACGGCTACACCTCGGCGACCGGCGGGCAGGACGTGCTGTCGTCGAACGCCGACAACACGATCCGCTCGACCCACAATTCGATCGAGAAGGCGGTGCGCGGCGTCGGCGTCGAGTGGGTGCGCACCATCACGCATACCTACGACGTCGGGCAAATGCGCGACACGTTGCGCGAGGCGCTGACCACCAGGGAAAAAGGCCCCAAGGTCATCGTGGCGCAATCGGAATGCATGCTGAACAAGCAGCGCCGCGAGCGCCCGCTGATGGTCAAGGCGATAAAGGGCGGCGAACGCGTGGTGCGCGAGCGTTTCGGCGTCGATGCCGATACCTGCACGGGCGATCATTCGTGCATCCGGCTGTCGGGCTGCCCGTCGCTGACGGTCGCGCCGAATCCCGATCCGTTGCGCACCGAGCCGGTCACCAAGGTGATCAACTCCTGCGTCGGCTGCGGGCTGTGCGGCGAGGTCGCGCACGCGGCGGTGCTGTGTCCGTCGTTCTATCGCGCCTCGATCATCAACAATCCTTCTCGCTGGGATCATCTCAAGGCGCGCCTGCGCAACGCCGTGATCGGTTTCCTGCAGCGGCGCATTGCCGCCCGGCAATTCGCGGCCGAGGCATGAACGCGCCGTTTCCGCAGCGGCCGCGGCCGATCACCATCGCGATCCTGGCGATGGGCGGCGAGGGCGGCGGCGTGCTCGCCGACTGGATCGTCGATCTCGCCGAGAGCAACCGCTACCATCGCGCAACTCACCTCGGTTCCCGGCGTCGCGCAGCGCACCGGCGCGACGATCTATTATCTGGAGCTCTATCCGCGCGCGGGAATCACGGATGCCGCGCACGAGCCGGTGCTGGCGCTGATGCCGACGCCGGGCGACGTCGACATCGTGATCGCGTCCGAACTGATGGAAGCAGGCCGCGCGATCCAGCGCGGACTGATCACGCCCGACCGCACCACGCTGATCGCCTCGATCAACCGCGTGTTTTCGATGACCGAGCGGATCGCGATGGCCGACGGGCGGGTCGATGCCGAAAAGCTGATCGAGGCCTGCCGCTCGGCCGCGAAGACGATGCACGCGTTCGACATGGCGGCGATTGCCGAGGCCACGGGGAGCGTGATCTCGGCGGTGCTGTTCGGCGCCCTCGCGGGCGCCGGCGTGCTGCCGTTCCCGCGCCAGGCGTTCGAAGGCGCGATCCGGCGCGGCGGCAAGGGCATCGCGGCCAGCTTGGCCGCCTTCACGGCCGGGTTCGAGGCGACGACGAGCGGTACCGCGACCGTGAAGACGCCGAGCGCGAACCTGCCGCCACCGACACTCGATGGGCAGGATTCGGACGAGACGCCCACCAGAGCGTCGCCCCACACGCCGGTTCCTGCGGAACTGCTGGCGGAGGCAGAAAAATTCCCGCCGGCAGCTCGCGCGATCGTCCGCGCCGGCATCGAGCGGACGGCGGACTATCAGGGCCTCGCCTATGCGCGGCTCTATCTCGATCGCCTCGCGCCCGTTGCGAGGGCCGACAAGGACAGCCGCCTGATCACTGAGACCGCGCGCCAGCTCGCGCTCGGCATGTCCTACGAGGACACGATCCGCGTCGCCGAACTGAAAATCCGGCCTTCTCGTTTCGAACGCGTGCGCGAAGAAGTGCGCGTGAATGACGGCCAGATTCTCGAAATCGCCGAATTCATGCACCCGCGCACGCAGGAAATCGCCGATACGCTCCCCGTTTCGCTCGGGCGGTTCATCCTGCGCACCGGATGGATGCGCGGCCTGATCGATCGGCTGACGCGCAAGGGTCGCGTGGTGAAAACCTCATCGCTGCGCGGCTTTCTGCTGCTCTACATCGTGGCGTCGCTCAAGCCGCTGCGCCCGCGCTCGTTGCGCTACCAGGTGGAGAACGCGCATCTGGTGGAGTGGCTTGCTACGGTGCAGCGCATCGCCGCGACGCATTACGATCTCGCCGTCGAGGTCGCCGCCGCGCGCAATCTGGTCAAGGGCTATGGCGACACGCACGAGCGCGGCCGCAAGTGCTTCGATGCGCTCATGGCGATGCTGCCCGTTCTCTCTCAACGCCCCGATGGCGCCGCCCAACTCGCCGCCTTGCGCAAAGCCGCGAACGCCGACGATACCGGCGCGGCGCTCGAAGCCGCGATTGCGAAGGTGAACTCTCTCCCGCTCATTCCCGCGTAAGCGGGAATCCAGTTCTTGGCTCTGGGTCCCCGCTTTCGCGGGGACGAGCGGAGACAGAGCTAATTCCCCAGCACGCCCGGCAGCCATGTGGCGAGCGGCGGAAACAGAAAGATCGCGACCAGCACAATCAGCCCGAACACGATGTAGGGCACGCTCGCCGCATAAATCTGCTGCATCGTGATGCCGGGGGGCGCGACGCCTTTCATGGTGAAGAGCAGCAAGCCCGAACGGCGGCGTCAGCAGGCCGAGCTGCATGCAGATCAGGAACAGCACGCCGAACCAGATCGGCTCGATGCCGAGCCGCGTCACCAGCGGCATGAAGAACGGCAGCGTGATCAGCATCATGCTGACCTGATCGACGAAGCAGCCGAGGAACAACAGGATCAGCATCATGCCGACGATCAGGATCGTCGGAGACAGGCCCTGCGCCGAAACCAGCGACACGATGCCGTTGGTGGCGCCGGAGAAACTGAGGACTTGCGCGAAGGTCGTCGCGCCCAGAATGATGAACAGGATCGTGCCCGACACCGCGACGGTGCCGAGGAGCGCCTTCATCAGGTTCGCGGCGGTGAGCGCGCGATAGCACAGGGCTGCGAGAATCGTGGCGGCTGCGCCGAGCGCTGCGGCTTCGGTCGGCGTCGCAAAACCGCCGGTCATCGCGCCGACCACGATGGCGAAGATCATCACCAGCGGCAGCACATGGGTGAGGAACGGCCGCCAGCGTTCCCACAGCCCCTGCGCCGGCGGCAATTCCTCGTTCGGTGCGAGCGACGGATCGATCACCGCGCGCGTGATGATGTAACCGACGAACAGCGTGCTCAGGATCAGTCCGGGCACGATGCCGCCGATCAGCAACCCCGAAATCGAAATACCCGCGATGCTGCCGAGCAGCACGGTGAGCGCCGACGGCGGGATCAGCATGTCGACGCCGCCGATGCCCATGATCGGCCCCATCGCCATCTTCGGCTCATAGCCGCGCGCCAGCATGGTCGGCAGCATCAAGCTGCCGAGCAGCGCGGTGGTGGCGATGGTCGAGCCCGAGATGGCCGAGAACACCGTGCCGGCCACGATCGCGATCACCGACAGGCGGCCGGGCACGCGGCGGATCAGCAGCGCGAACGCGTCGATGGCCTTGAGGGCGACGCCGGTGTGGAACAGCACCTCGCCCATCAGCACGAAGAACGGGATCGGCGTGAGCGAAAAGCTCGTCACGGACTGCACGGCATTGCGCGCGAGCTGCGCGAGTCCCGGCTCGCCGCCGAGGAACAGCCAGGCGCCGACGATGTTCACCGCGAGGAACGCGAACCCAACCGGCAGGCCGAGCCCCATGATGGCGACGAGGCCGCCGAACAGGATCAGGCTTGCTTCGACCCAGCCCATGTCAGCCCACGGACGTCGCTTCGAGGCGACGCGTGCGCGGTGCGCCCATCAGGCGGTGGAAGCGCATCACGAATTCGAGCGCGAGCAGCGCAAAGCAGATGGGCAGCGGCGCGAGCAGCCACCATTCGGGAAACACCAGGTTCTTGATGGTGAGCGAGCCGAGCCGCACGCTCTGCGCGGTCATCACGCTACCGTACCAGATCAGCACGAGGCTCGCCGCAAGCCCGACGATGTCGGCCGCGGCTTCCATCATCCAGGCGAGCCGCGGCGGCACCAGCACCAGCAACATGTCGATGCGCACGTGCTGCCCGCGCCGCAGCAGCCACGGCGCTGTGAGCAGCGTAATCAGATAGAGCGCATATTCGGTGATCTCGTTCGCCCAGGCGAAGCCGGTGCGCGCCGTGTTGCGCAGCACGATGTCGGCGGTCACCAGCACGACCATCGCGAGCAGGATGAGCGCGGCCACGACCGCGAGCATGTCGAACAGGCGGCCGAGGAGGGCGGATAACCGCGTCATCGGAACGCCACCTCTTTGACCGAGGATGATTGCCCGCCTAGAGTCGGCTCATTGCGAAACAAGAGAGGTGTGCCGATGAAAACCCTTCGTGTGCTGGCGGTGTGCATCGCCGCGTCCGCGTTCGCCGCTCCGGCCGGCGCGCAGGTGGTCAACCTCTCGAAAATGAGCTGCAAGGAATTCGTAGGTCTCAAACCTGAGGCGATCACCATGCTGTGGGCCTGGCTCTATGGCTATTACGCGGATCAGGACGCCGACCCGGTCATCGACTTCAACAAGCTGACCGCGAAAGGCCAGGCGCTCGCCGAGGCCTGCCAGAAGGCACCCGACAAGGACATCATCTCGGTCGCCGAGGATATTTACGAGAAGTGAGAGGCAAGCGCCGAACCATCCCCCGCTCATTCCCGCGCAAGCGGGAATCCAGTTCTTGGCCAATCTGGGTCCCCGCTTTCGCGGGGACGAGCGGACACGAGTTCAGCCGTGCCACACGCTAATTTCCCGCCAGTTGCCGCAGCTTTGCGCCGGTTTCGGGTGCGCGTTTGATCACGGATTGCCACGCCACTTCGTTGGCCTTCTCCAGGAATTTCTTGCTCTCGTCCGCGCCGAAATCGATCGGCTGGATACCGGCCTTGGTCTGGCGGTCACGCTCGGAAGCGACGACGGCGGTGTTCTCGGCATCGAGCCCTTCGAGCCAGGCCGCGGCGTCGGTCAGCACCTTGCGCTGCGGGTCGGTCAGGCCTTTCCAGGTGTCGAGATTGACCAGCACGTTCACCTCGACGCTGTAGAACGCCGGTTCAAGCCGGAACTTCGTTACCTTCTCCCAGCCCAGATCGAAGATGCCGGAAACCGGCCAGCCATAGCCGTCGACCACGCCGCGTTCGAGCGCGGTGTAAACTTCGCCCGGCGCCGTGGTGATGGCGGTGCCGCCGAGCGCCTCGACGATGTCCTTGTAGACCGGCGTCACGCGGATCTTCAGCCCGGTGAAATCCATCTTCTCGGGCTTCTTGTTGAGATAGATGTGGAACGGCACGTTGTGGAATTGGCGCGCCAGATATTGCGCATTGAGCTTCTGGTTGTGCAGCTGGTTGATGAACTCCCACGTGCCGTTGCGGCGCTGCTCGGCCATCGGCTTGGAGACGAGCTTGAAGCCGTCAGCCTCGGGCATCAGGTTGGTGTAGAACGCGCCGGTCACGTTGGCGATGTCGACCACCTTGGTGCGCACGGCGTTGCCCACTTCAAATGGCGGCATCGCGCGCGGCCCGCCGATGTAGTTGATTTTCACCACGCCCTTGCCGTCGGCGTTCACTTTCTCGATGAAGCGCTCGAAGTTCTTGGAGAACTGCGTGCCCTCCGCGAATGACGTCACGGCGCGCAGCGTGACTTCCTGCGCCGATGCCGGCCACGCGCCGAGCGCGACCGCAACTGCAACAATCCCAAACCGCATGATTCCCTCCCGCCTTTGTCTGTCGTTCGGGCGACGATAGCATAAAGTTTGAAGCTTCAAATAACCGGGGCGGGTTTGCTCGGCGCGCCCGGGTCTGCTTGAACTGGCGTGGCATTGCGGAGCGGCTGTGGCGGATCTGACCAAAAAGTACGACGTGCTGGTGGCCGGCGGCGGCAATGCGGCGCTGTGCGCCGCCATCGCGGCACGCCGGGCGGGCTCGAGCGTACTTGTCGTCGAAATGGCGACGAAATTCTATCGCGGCGGCAACACGCGCCACACCCGCAACATCCGCTGTGCCCATGACGCGGCGACCGACACGCTCAGCGGCCCCTACCCGGAGGAGGAGTTCTTCAGCCGATCTGCTCGCGGTCACGCAGGGCCACACCGACGAGGCGCTCGCGCGCCACATGATCGCACGAGTCGAAGGACGTGCTGGACTGGCTGCCGCAGCAGGGCGTGCGCTTCCAGCCCTCGCTCGGCGGGACGCTTGAGCCTCGGCCGCACCAACTCGTTCTTCCTCGGCGGCGGGCGCGCGATGCTCAACATCCTGTACCTCACCGCCGAAAGTCTCGGCGTCGAGATCGAATACGAGGCCGAGGTCGTCGACCTCGACATCGACAGCGGCATGTTCCTCTCGGCGACCGTACAGCGCGGCGGCGAGCGCCATGCGGTGCGTGCCGCGACCTTCGTGGCAGCCTGCGGCGGCTTTGAGTCGAACATCGAGTGGCTGAAGCAGTACTGGGGCGCGGCGGCGGACAATTTCCTGATCCGCGGTACACCGAACAATTGCGGCACCGTGCTGAAGATGCTGCTTGACCGCGGCGTACAGGAGACCGGCGATCCGACGCAATGCCATGCGGTCGCGATCGACGCGCGCGCGCCGAAGTTCGATGGCGGCATCATCACGCGCCACGACAGCGTGATCTTCGGCATCGTGGTCAACAGAGACGCGCAGCGCTTCTATGACGAGGGCGAGGACATCTGGCCCCAGCGCTACGCCATCTGGGGACGCCTCGTCGCGCAGCAGCCGGACCAGATCGCCTACATCTTGTTCGATTCCTCCGTGGTGACGATGTTCATGCCGACGCTCTACCCGCCGATCGGCGCGCCGAGCATCCGCGAACTCGCCACGAAGCTGACGCTCGATCCGGCGGCGCTGGAAGCGACCGTGAGCGGCTTCAACGCCGCGGTGCGGCCCGGCACCTTCGACGACACGATTTTGGACGATTGCCGCACCGAAGGGTTGTTGCCGCCGAAGTCGCATTGGGCGCGCCGCATCGAGACCGCACCTTATTATGCGTACCCGGTGCGGCCCGGCATCACCTTCACGTACCTGGCGACGCGCGTGAACCGCGAAGCCCGCATGCTGATGCGCGACGGCAAGCCTTCGGCCAACATGTTCGCGGCCGGCGAGATCATGGCCGGCAACGTGCTCGGGCGCGGCTATGCGGCCGGCATGGGCATGACCATCGGCAGCGTGTTCGGCCGCATCGCCGGCAGGGAGGCTGCGAAAAATGCTCGCAACTGAGAAAGCGGGGGCGCGGCCGGGCAACCACGCAACGGCGCTGCTCGCCGAGGCCGACCGTCTGATGACGGTGTGCAACTCGTGCCGCTATTGCGAGGGCCTGTGCGCGGTGTTTCCCGCCATGGAAATGCGCCGTGCATTTCCCGACGGCGATCTGAACTACCTCGCCAACCTCTGCCATTCGTGCGGCGCCTGTTACGTCGATTGCCAGTTCTCGCCGCCGCACGAGTTCGACGTCAACGTGCCGCGTGTGCTCGCGCAGGTGCGGGCGGATTCGTACGCCGCCTACGCGTGGCCGAGTTTCCTAGCGCCGATGTTCGCCCGCAACGGGCTGGCAATCAGCATCGTGGCGGCGCTCTGCGTCGCGGCGTTCATTCTGGGATTTGCCGCATGGCACGATTCGCGCGTGTTGTTCGGCACGCATACGGGGCCCGGCGCTTTCTACAAACTGATGCCGCACAATGCGATGGTCTGGCTGTTCGGCCTCGCGTTCCTCTACGCAATCGTCGCACTGGCGATGAGCCTGCGCGCCTTCTGGCGCGACATTGGCGATCCGGTGCGGCTGCCGCCGGGCGCGTGGTGGCAGGCGATGCGCGATGCCGCAAGCCTGCGCTATCTCGATGGCGGCGGCATCGGCTGTTATAATCACGACGAACGCCCGAACGACCGCCGCAAGTTCTATCATCACCTGACGTTCTACGGCTTCGCTCTCTGCTTCGCGTCGACCTGCGTGGCGACGCTCTATCATTATCTTCTGGCGCGCGAGGCGCCGTATCCCTGGTGGGACCTGCCGGTGGTGCTCGGCACCGTCGGCGGCATCGGGCTGCTGTTCGGGCCAGTGGGCCTGATGATCGCGAAGCTGCGCCGCGATCCGGTCATGCAAGACGAGACGCGCTGGGGCATGGATACGGCGTTTCTCGCCATGCTGTTTTTGACCAGTCTCACCGGGCTGCTGCTTCTCGTTCTGCGCGCGACGCCGGCGATGGCGCTGTTGCTTGCGCTGCATCTTGGCGTGGTGTTCGCGCTGTTCATCACCATGCCGTATGGAAAATTCGTGCACGGCCTCTATCGCTTCGCAGCGCTCGTGCGCTACGCGAAGGAACACGGGGCCTTTACGGCGAAGGACTGACAATGCCTTCCACAGTCCTCGACAGCGATATCTTCAAGGACATGTTCGGCAGCGCGGAAATGCGCGCCGTGTTCTCCGACGACAATCTCCTGCAATGCTACGTCGAGGCCGAAGTCGCGCTCGCGGTCGCGCAAGGGCGCCTCGGCGTGATCCCGCAGGAGGCGGCCGCTGCAATCGCAAAGCTTGCGCCCTCCGTCGCGCTCGATCGCGATGCGCTGAAAGCCGAGGCCGAGAACGTCGGCTATCCGATCCTCGGGCTGGTGCGGCAGCTTTCGGCCAAGCTCGGCGAGGCGGGGCGTTACGTGCACTGGGGCGCGACCACCCAGGACATCATGGATACCGCGACCATTCTGCAAGTCCGCGCCGCGCTGGCGATCATCGAGCGTGACATGACGGCGGTGTCGGCCGCGCTGCTGAAACTTGCGGAGAAATACCGCGACACGCCGATGGCCGGCCGCACGCATCTGCAGCAGGCCCTGCCGATCACCTTCGGCTACAAATGCGCGATCTGGCTCTCGATGATGGACCGCCACGCCGAGCGGCTGCGCGAACTCAAGCCGCGCGTGCTCGTGGCGCAGCTGGGCGGCGCGGCCGGCACGCTCGCTTCGCTCGGCGGCAAGGGCCTCGAAGTCCGCGGCGAGTTCGCCCGCGAACTCAAGCTCGGCGATCCGCCGATCACCTGGCACGTCGCGCGCGATGCCGTCGTCGAGACGGTGAATTTCCTCGGCCTCGTCACCGGATCACTCGGCAAGATCGGCTTCGACATCATGCTGATGATGATGACGGAGCTCTCCGAGGCGTTCGAGCCGTTCGCCAGCCATCGCGGCGCATCGAGTACCATGCCGCAAAAGCGCAATCCGATTTCGTCGGAAATCCTCGTCGCCAACGCCAAGGCGGTGCGCCAGCACGCCGGGTTGATGCTCGACGCCATGATCCAGGATTTCGAGCGCGCCACAGGCCCGTGGCATGTCGAGTGGATGGCGGTGCCGGAAAGCTTCATCCTCACGGCCGGCTCGCTCGCGCAGGCGAAGTTCATGCTCGAAGGCCTGGTGGTCGACGAAGGCCGCATGCGCCGGAACCTCGATCTGTCGCAAGGCCTGATCGTCGCCGAAGCCGTCATGATGGGACTTGGCACCGCATCTTGGCCGTCAACCGGCACACGACATGGTCTACGAGGCGTGCCGCGATGCGCTGGCGCAGGGGCGTTCGCTGTTCGATGTGCTGGCGGGCTATCCGGAGGTGAGCGCGGCGCTTCCGGCTGAGCGGCTTCGCTCATTGTGCGATCCGGCAAATTATCTCGGCTCCGCGCCCGCCATGGTGGATGCGATTGTGCAACGGCGCGGCCACTCCTAAAGTCCCGGCAAGCCACGAGAACGACAGCGAAATGAGCGATCTGGTCGGCATTCCGGTCATCTTCATGCGCGGCGGCACGTCGCGTGGGCCTTACTTCAAGGCCTCGGACCTGCCTGCGGACGTCGCCGCGCGCGACCGCGTGCTGCTGGCCGCGATGGGCTCGCCCGATCCGCGCCAGATCGACGGCCTCGGCGGCGCCGACACGCTGACGAGTAAAGTGGCGATCGTGTCGAAGTCGACGCGCCCGGGCGTCGATGTCGACTATCTGTTTGCGCAGGTCGATATCGGCAAGCCGATCGTCGACACCGCGCCCTCGTGCGGCAACATGCTGGCCGGCGTCGCGCCGTTCGCGATCGAGACCGGCATGATCGCGGCCGCGGACGGCGAAACCCATGTGATGATCTTCAACGTGAACACCGAGGCGCGCATCGAGGCGATCGTGCAGACGCCCGGCCGCGCGGTGATCTACACCGGAGACGCGCGCATCGACGGCGTGCCCGGCACGGCGGCGCCGATCGTGCTCAATTTCATGGACGTGGTCGGCTCGGTGTCCGGCAAGCTGATGCCCACCGGAAGCCCGCGCGACGTGATCGACGGCATCGAGGTTTCCTGCATCGACGTCGCGATGCCGATGATCATGATGCGTGCGAAGGACTTCGGCCTGACCGGCTATGAAGGCAGGCCCGAGATCAACGCCAACAAGGCGTTGTTCGCCCGCATCGAGCCGATCCGGCTGGAAGCCGGCGCGCCGCATGGGCTTTGGCGATTGCTCCGACAAGGTGATCCCCAAGGTCGGATTGCTCTCGCCGCCGCGCGACGGCGGCACGATCGCGTCGCGCTATCTGACCCCGCATGCGCTGCACGCCGCGCACGCGGTCACCGGCGCGGTATGCGTCGCGTCCGCCTGCGCGCTGGAAGGCACGATCGCGCACGAACTCGCCAAGGGCGACGACGCCAACCCGCGCACGATCTGGATCGAGCATCCTTCCGGCCAGGTCGATGTGCTGTTGCAGACCAAGGGCAAGGGCGCCGACATGGAGGTCGTGGCCGGCACCTTGCGCACCGCGCGGCCGATCATGAAGGGCGAGGTGCTGGTGCCGAGGAAGGCTTTTCGGGATAACGCTGCATCCCGCTCATGCCCGCGAAAGCGGGCATCCAGTTCTTTCTTTTCTTTGGCCCTGGGTCCCCGCTTTCGCGGGGACGAGCAGAATTTGCGGATCTACTTCGCCCCGATCTTCTGAGCAACTCCATCGTCGGGTGCCCGTCCGGCCACCATGCCGTTCTTCGCCTGCTCCAGCCGGATCATGTCGCGCAGATCGAAATCGATGCGGCCCTCGGTGTTGTTCACCGGATGGCCGAGCACCTGCAATGTCCTTTGCAGGGCAATGCGCTGATCTCGCGATAGTTGGCGGTCTTCCGCCGGCCAGGCTCCGCGGAACGGCCCGCCACCGCGTGCACGGTCAGCCAGATGACCGACTGTGAGAGCGAATACATCCGAAATGTTATAGCGCTTGATCACGTCGAAGTTCTCGCCGGCCAGAAACGCCGGCCCGGATGCGCCGCTCGGGAAAAACAGGATCGCGTTGCCCGCAGCGGCAAGGGGTTCGCCGTCCGCGCGTTTCACTCCCAACGCCGCCCATTCGGAATAGCTTGCGCGGCTGCGCGCGTAGTCGAAATTGTTCGGAACCAGGACTTCGCAGCCCCATTCCGCGCCGGCTTTCCAGCCCCAGTGCTTGAGGTAATTGGCAATCGAGGCCAGCACGTCGGGCACGCTGCCCCAGATGTCCTTGCGGCCGTCGCCGGTGAAATCGACCGCGAGCGCGATGAAGTTCGACGGCATGAATTGCGGCTGACCCATTGCGCCGGCCCACGAGCCGATCATCTGGTCGCGCGCGATATGACCGTCCTGCAGGATTTTCAGTGCGGCCAAAAGCTCATCGCGAAAATAGGCTTCCCGATAACCGAGCACGGAGAGAGTCGCGAGCGAGCGGATCACGTCGAAGCCGCCGGTATTGGCGCCAAACGAGGTCTCGATGCCCCACAGCGCCACGAGGATCCAGCGATCGACGCCGTAGCGTCGCTCGATTGAGTCCAGCGTGGTCTTCCATTCCGCGGCCCTGCGGGCGGCGCCCTCGATGCGCGCCGCCGCCGCCATACGGTTGATATAGATGCCGACCGGGCTGTTGTACTCAGGCTGGCGCATCGTCGTCGCGATAACGCGCTGGTCCGGTGTTAGCCCGGCGAACGCCGCATCGAAGGTCTTGCGGGATACTCCGCGTTTCGCGGCCTCCGGCCAAATGGATTGCAGCAATGGCTCGAAGCTTGACGGCTTCTCTTGCGCATCCGCGTGCATCGTGTAGAGCGACACAACGGCAATCAGCGCGAGCCGCAAGAAACAGCGCAAAGATCGTCCTCCGAAAGCTTGAGGCAGTCTGTGATTCACGTCTAGTCTGCGTCGCGTCGCAAGGTCAATGACATGCCGATTTCCACGCGCCTCACCGGATTGCTCCGCATCGAGCACCCGATCCTGCTCGCCCCGATGGCGTATGTCGCGAGCGGCAAACTCGCCGCCGCTGTCAGCAGGGCCGGTGGTTTTGGCATCATCGGCGGCGGCTACGGCGAAGAGCCGTGGCTGAGGGCCGAACTCGACGCCGCCGGCGACGCGCGCGTCGGAATAGGTTTCATCACATGGAGCATGGCGAAGAACCCGCGCCTGCTCGATCTCGCGCTGGAGCGCAAGCCGCCTGCCATCATGCTGTCGTTCGGCGACGTGAAACCGCATGTGGACAAGATCAAGCGGGCAGGGGCGCTCATGATCTGCCAGGTACAGACCGTCGAGCAGGCGAAGGATGCAGCTGCGAACGGCGCCGATGTTTTGGTGGCTCAGGGCGCGGAAGCCGGCGGGCATGGCGTCGCGCGCGGCACGTTCGCGCTGGTGCCGGCGGTGGTTGACGTGGCGCGCGGCATTCCGGTCGCGGCCGCAGGCGGGGTTGCGGACGGGCGCGGACTGGCGGCCGCGCTGATGCTCGGCGCCGAAGGCGTCCTCGCCGGCACGCGCTTCTACGCCACGCAAGAGTCGGCCGCCATGACGGCCGGCAAGGAGCGGGTGGTTGCCGGAAGCGGCGACAACACCGCGCGCGGGATTCTGTTGGACATCGTGCGGCAGAACGTGTGGCCTGCGCCCTACAGCATCCGCGTGCTGCGCAACGAATTCTTCGATCGCTGGCGCGGCCGAGAGGCCGAGCTGTTGCAACACCTTCCCGACGAGGCCGCGCGCTACGACAAGGCGCGCAACGAAGGAGACTTCGATACCGCGGCGGTGATCGCCGGCGAGGGCGTCGACATGATCTCGGATATCCCGCCCGCCGGGGAGGTCGTCGACCGCATGGTGAAGGAAGCCTCCGCGCTGCTCGCCGGCTCGAACCGCTATCGCGTGGCCTGATTTATTTCTCCGCGAGCGCCGCCTTGATCTTCTCCGGGTCGACCGCGACTTCGATGCCGGCGCGCTCCTGGCTCAGCAGCATCACGGAGCGCGAGTCCCGCCCGCCCCAGCCGCGGTTCATCGCCTCGGTCATTTCGGCGAGCGCGAGATTGCAGATGCGCATCGGCAGGCCGAGTTCGCGGCCGAGCGCGTTGGCAAGCGACACGTCCTTGTGGGCGAGCTTGAGCGCGAACGCCGGCGGATCGTAGTTGTTCGGCAGGTACTGATCGATCACCACATCGAACGTGTAGCGCCGCCCCGCCGCGCCCTGCCGCACCGCGTTCCACAGCGCGAGCGGCTCGACTCCGGCCTTGATGCCCAGCGCGAAGGTTTCGGCGATGGCGCAAGTGACCGCGTAGCTCGACATGTTGTGCACGAGCTTCGCGATGGTGGCGGCGCCGATCGCCCCGATATAGGCGGCCTTGTCGCCCATCGCGTCGAGCACCGGCTTGAACCGGTCGAACGCCGCCTTCTCGCCGCCGACCCAGATCGCAAGCTTGCCGGACGCCGCACCGGCCGGCCCGCCGCTCACCGGCGCGTCGAGCATGTGCGCGCCTTTTTCGGCGAACGCCGCGTTGAGCTTCTTCACGATGCTGGGCGAATTGGTCGACAGATCGAACCAGGCGGCGTCTTTCCGGATTCCGGCGAGCAGGCCGTCAGCGCCGGCCGCGACCGCCTCCACGTCGGGCGGCTCGGGCAGCGAGGTGAACAATCACGTCGCATTGCTCGGCGAGCGCGCGCGGCGTACTCAGCCCAGATGGCGCCGGCATTGAGATGATGGCTCGCCGCCTGCCGGGTGAGGTCGTGCACGACGAGTTTGTAGCCAGCCTTCTGCAGATTGGCCGCCATGCGGCCGCCCATGGTGCCGAGCCCGATGAATCCAACCAGCACGTCGTCCTGTGGCATCGCTTCCTCGTTCGGCTTTTGAAATTTCGTTACGTCGGCGGGCCGTCAGTGTGGGCGGGAACGCGAGCGCCGTAAAGTATCGACAACGCCGCGCGAATAGAACATTCATGGGGCATTCAGGGAGGATCATCATGCCGGTCGTACTGGGCTCGGGCGAACATCGTTATCGCGTGGTGGAGAACTGGGGGAAATTGCCCGACGGCTGGAATCTGACCGATGTCGGCGCCGTTGCGGTCGACAGCAAGGACCAGGTTTATGTGTTCAATCGCGGCGCGCACCCGATGGTGGTGTTCGATCGCGAGGGCAATTTCCTGCGCAGCTGGGGCGAAGGGCTGTTTCCCCGCGCGCATGGCCTGCACATCGATTCCGACGACAATCTCTACTGCACGGACGACGGCGATCACACGGTCAAGAAATGCACGCCCGACGGCAAGGTGCTGCTCACCATCGGCATACCGGGCCGGCCCGCGGAATTCTTCAGCGGCGAGCCGTTCCATCGCTGTACCCACACGGCGCTCTCGCCGAAGGGCGAGATCTACGTGTCGGACGGCTACGGCAACGCCCGTGTCCACAAGTTCACGCCGGACGGAAAGCTGATCAAGAGCTGGGGCGAGAGCGGCACCGATCCAGGACAGTTCAACCTGGTGCACAATGTCGTCACCGACGCGGACGGCTGGGTCTATGTGGCGGACCGCGAGAACCATCGCGTGCAGGTGTTCGACGCCAACGGCAAATACGAAACGCAGTGGAACAACCTGCACCGGCCCTGCGCGCTGTGCTGTTGCGGCGGCAAGAAGCCGAACTTCATCGTCGGCGAGCTTGGCCCCGGCATGCCGGTGAACCTGAAATACAAGAACCTCGGCCCGCGCCTCACGATTCTGAATTCGGAGGGCAAGAAGATCGGGCGGCTCGGCGGCGAGGACGGTCCCGGCCTCGACACGGGCAAATTCCTCGCGCCGCACGGGATCGCGTTCGACTCCAAGGGCGACATTTACGTCGGCGAAGTCGGCGTCACCAACTGGAAGACCAGTTTCCCCGAGACGCCGATGCCGCCGGTCGTGCGTTGCCTGCAGAAGCTCGAACGGGTCAGCGCCCCTTGAAGTTCGGCTTGCGCTTCTCGTTGAAGGCCTTGACGCCTTCGAGGCGGTCCTCGGTCGAGACCATCTTGTTGTAGACGTCGATCTCGAAGAACAGCGCCGAGCGCAGGTCCATCTGCATGCCGTAGTGGATCGAGCGTTTGGCCTGCCGCGTCGCGATCGGCGCGTTGTTGGCGATCGCCTGCGCGGTGGCGAGCGTTTCTTCCATCAGTTTCTCGGGCGCGCACAGTCTGTTGACCACGCCCCATTCGAGCGCGTCTTCGGCGCTGAACGGCCTGCCGGTGAGGACCATCTCCTTGGCGCGGCGCGAGCCCGCGACGCGCGGCAGGAACTGCGTGCCGCCCGCGCCCGGCATGATGCCGAGCGTGATCTCGGGCAGGCCGAAGCGCGCGGTGGTGCTGGCATAGGCGAAATCGCAGGTGAGGATCAGTTCGCAGCCGCCGCCGAATGCCGCGCCGTTGACGGCGCCGATCACCGGGATCGGGCAATCGAGCAATGAGAGCGTCATGCGCTCGAACAGCGCGTGCTGTTTCATCCATTGCGCGTCGGTCATGCCGTTGCGCTCTTTCAGGTCGCCACCGGCGCAGAACGCCTTATCGCCGGTGCCGGTGAGGATCACGCAGCGATAATCGCCCGTGTCGTTGATCAGCCGCGTGAACACGTCGTGCAGGTCTGTGCCGACCTGCGTCGAGATCGCGTTGCGCACCTCGGGCCGGTTGATGCGCACGGTGAGCACATGCTCGCCCGGCTTCTCCAGCGCGAGGGTTTGGTATTTCAGGTCCTTCATGAGGCGGCTTTCTTAGGCGTTTTCTTGGGCGTTTTAGGTTCGGACAGGAGATCGTTGTGCTGGCCGAGCGTCGGCGCGGAGGAGCGATAGGGCGGTCGCTTGCCGTCGAACGTGAGCGGCAGGCCGGTGAGCGTCATGTCGAGATCGGGCGCTTTCTGCAGCATGCCCAGCGCTTCGGTCTGTTTCGAGGCGACGACCTGCGCGACATTCTCGATCGGGGCGGCGGGCACGCCGGCCGCATCGAGCCGCGACTGCCACTCGGCGCTCGGACGCGCGCGGAAGACATCTTCCAGCATCGGGATGAGCGCGTGGCGGTTTTCGACACGCTTCGAGTTCGTCGCGAAGCGCGGATCGGAGACGAACTCGGATGCTCGATCGCATCGCAGAGCGCACGAAACAGGTTGTCGTTCCCCGCCGCCACCATGATGTAGCCGTCGCGCGTGGGGAACGCCTGATGCGGCACGATCTCGGTCACGCCGGAGCCGAGCGGGCGGCGCATCGCACCGCCGGACAGATAGCCGCCGATATGCGGCGCCATCCAGCCGATCGCGGTTTCGAACAGCGAAGTCGAGACGTGACTGCCCTGCCCGGTGACGTGGCGCTTGTTCAGCGCCGCCAGGATGCCCATCGCGGCCCACATGCCGGCGCCCTGATCGACGATCGACACGCCGACGCGCACCGGTTCGCCGCCCTCGATCCCGGTGACGCTCATGATGCCGCCATGGGCCTGCATCAGCGGATCGTAGCCGGGCCGCTCGCGCAGCGGGCCCGTGGAGCCATAGGCGCCGAGGTCGCAAGTGATCAGCGCGGGCTTCGCCGCGCGCAGCGCTGCGGCGCCCAGGCCGAGCTTGTCGATCGCGCCCGGCCGCATGTTCTGCAGCACCACGTCGGCGTGGTCGAGGATGAACGCGGTCAGCCGTTCGACGGTGACGCGGTCGCGCAGATCGAGCGCGAGCGCGCGCTTGTTGTGATTGAGCACATGGAACAGCGTCGAGGTGCCGTGCGAGAACGGCGGTCCCCAGTCGCGCGCGTAGTCGCCCTTGTCGGGACTCTCGACCTTGATCACATCCGCGCCGAGGTCCGCGAGGATCGAGCCCGCGTAGGGTCCGGCGACGCTGTGAGCGAACTCGACGACGGTGATGCCGGCGAGCGGCAATCCGTCTGTTGCGGCGTTTTCTCCCATGAGGCTGACGCTAGCGAACCGCTTTCAGCGCGTCAAAGATCGCGGATCTTTGTGCCGTTGAGTTCCGCGATCAGCCCCGGCAGCACGGGGAGAAACCGGTCGCCGTGGCCGCGCACGTTGAACAGATGCAGCGTCTGGTTCACGGCCTGCGCGATGAAGGCCGCGGCCGGCGCCTGTTCGGCGAGCTTGGTGTAGAAGCGCAAATCCTTGCCGGCGATGCGCAGCGGCCCTTTGAGATGGCTGTCGTCACCCTCCAGCACCCACGGCATCACCATCTGGAACATCTTGCTGTTGGCGCCGCCGGCCGAAATCACCTCGTAGAACTTGCGCATGTCGACGCCGAGCTTGGCGGCGGTCGCGGCGGCTTCCGAAATGATCGCGCAGGAGCCGATCGAGATGAAATTGTTGATGAGCTTGAGCGTATGGCCCATGCCGAGTTCTCCCACCTCCACGATGGTGTCGGCATAGCATTCCATCACGGGGCGGACGGCTTTGATCGTCTCGGGATCGCCGCCGACGTAAGTTGAGAGCTTGCCTTCCTCCGCCTCCT
Organism: uncultured Alphaproteobacteria bacterium; assembly: GCA_963800695.1. Taxonomy (GTDB): domain Bacteria; phylum Pseudomonadota; class Alphaproteobacteria; order Rhizobiales; family Xanthobacteraceae; genus PALSA-894. The sequence continues at coordinate 252,368 of CAWDCA010000007.1, forward strand.
TCGGCGTGCGCCCGAGTGGCGCGTCGAGCATGCGCGCGCCTTTGGCTTTCAGGTCGGCCGCGATGCGGCGCGTGGAGTTGGGATCGGCCGTGGTTGAGTCCACCACGATCAGCCCCGCATGCGCGCCTTCCAGCACGCCGCCGGCGCCATACACCGTCGCCTCGACTTCGACCGAGGAGGGGAGGCAGAGAAACAGAATATCGCTCCACCGCGCGATCTCGGCCGCGCTCTTGCCTTCGCTGGCGCCGCGCCCGAGCAGATCGTCGACCGGTGCGCGGTTGCGATGGCCCATGATGGTGAGCGGATGGCCCTTCTCCAGCACATTCTTCGCGGCGCCATGGCCCATCAGCCCGACACCGATGTAGCCGATCCTAGACTTGCTCATTTGCTTTCTCCAATTTCCGCCCAATGATGTTTTCGACGCGCAATTTCTTTTCCAGGTACTGCGACCAGACCGACAGCGGCCAGCAGAGCGCGAAATAAAGTCCTGCGACGATCGGATAGACGATCATCGGCTGGAACGTCGCGTTGGTCATCAACTGCCCGGCGCGCGTCAGTTCGACGAAGCCGATGATCGACGCAACCGCGGTGGCTTTGACGAGTTGCACCAGAAAGCCGACCGTCGGCGGGATCGCGATGCGCACCGCCTGCGGCATGATCACGAGAAAAAGCTGCGGCAGGTAGGGAAGCGCGAGCGCACGCGAGGCCTCCCACTGTTCCTTCGGGATGGCCTGGATGCAGCCGCGCCAGATGTCGCCGAGGAACGCCGCCGCATAGATCGTGTACGCGATGGTGACGGCGGTCCATGCATCGAGCCGCAGGCCGAACAGGCTCAGCCCGTAGTAAATGAGAAAAAGCTGCATCAGGAGCGGCGTGCCCTGAAACAGCTGCACGTAGCCGGCGGCCGCAAGGCTGAGCGGCTTGAATCGCGAAATGCGCAGGATCGCGATGATCAGCCCGAGCGCCCCGCCAAGCGCGAATGAAAGTAGCGACAGCACGATCGTCCATTGCGTCGCCGCCAGGATGAACAGGAAGTCGTTGAACGAAAAATAGCGCATTCAACGCTCCCGCCCGCGCACGAACACGAACCAGTAGAGGGCGGCGAAAAATCCGCGGAATGCGACCGCGATCGCGAGGTACATCAGCGTTGCCACGATGTAGACCTCGAAGGCGCGGAAGGTGGTCGATTGCAGCGTGTTGGCGATGGCGGTGAGCTCGTTCGCCGAGATCGCCGAGACCACCGAGGAACCGAGCAGCAGCAGGATGAACTGGCTCGCGAGCGCGGGAAATACCGCCTTGATGGCGGGGAACAGCACGATGAAGCGGTAGATCTGCAAGCGCTTCAGCCCGAGCGCCAAACCGACCTCGATCTGTCCCTTCGGCACCGACTGCACGCCCGCGCGCACGATTTCGGTCGCGTAGGCGCCGAGGCTGATCACCATCGCCACCAATGCGGCTTCGTTCGCCTCGAAGCGGATGCCGAGCGCGGGCAGCGAGAAGTAGATGATGTAAAGTTGCACCAGGAACGGCGTGTTGCGGATGCCCTCGACGTAAGCGCCGACCAGCACGCGCACCGGCTTGGGGCCGGAGGTGCGCAGATAGGCGCATACGATCGCCACGATGAGGCCGAACACCATCGCCATGGCGGCGAGGCGAATGGTCAGCAGTGCGCCTTCCAGCAGCAGCGGAAACTTGTCGAAGACAATGCCAAACTGGAAGACGTAGGTCACGGAGGGCTCGGTTCTTTCTTTCCCCTCGCCCCGCGAAGCGGGGAGAGGGTGCCCGAACGAAGTGAGGGCGGGAGAGGGGCTATCGACAGGAGCCCTCTCCCGGCTCGCGCTGCGCCCTCGCCACCCTCTCCCGCAAGCGGGAGAGGGGAAAGCAATAGCTACAGCGGCGGCAGCTCGACCAGATCGACGCCGGTGTGCTCCTTGTAGATCTTCGCCAGCACGCCGTTCTGCTTGTTCACGAACACCCAGGTGTTGACCCATTGCAGCAGGTCGTAGTTCCCGGGCTTCACGGCGATGCCGTAATAGGCGGTCGTCACGGTGAACTTGGTTTCGATGCCCTTGTCGGGGTTGCGCTGGGCGAGCGCGTTGATCAGGAACGCGGCGCCGCCGATGGCATCGACCTGGCCGGACAGCAGCGCTTGCTGTGTCGCCGAATGTTCGTCGAAGAACACGATGTTGGTGCCGGGAGGCGCAACCTTCGGCACCACCTGCTCTTCGAGCGTCGCGCGCGTCATGCCGATCTTCTTGCCGGCCAAGTCAGCAGCGCTCTTGATGTTCACGTTCTTACCCCCGCCGATGACGATCGAGAGTGCGCCATGGGGGCTGGAGAACCACACCGACTTCGCCCGATCTGTGGTGATCGACAGCGACGAGATCGCGAGGTCGGCGCGATCCGACAGCAGCGCCGGAATGCGCTGCGGGCCGGTGACGTTGACCAGCTCAAGCTCGACGCCCAGATCCTTCGCGAGCTGGCGCGCGGTCTCGACTTCCGAGCCGGTCGGCTTGTTGTCCTTGTCGAGAATTCCGAACGGCGGGGACGTCAACTCGGCGGTGATGCGGATTTTCTTGTCCTTGATGATCCGGTCGAGTGCCTGTGCGTCCGCCGTCTGCGAGCCGAGTGCCAACGCGAATAGCGCCGCGCAGGCCGCCGCGAAAAACCTGATCATGATGCCTCCTCCCATTGTGGTTGTTGCCCGGATAGTACGCCGGGTTTGGTCCGAACCGTAACGCCCACCGGTTGTCCGGTCAGGCATTGTCAGCTTTTGCGTCCGCGCAGCCCGTCGATCCCGGCCTTGAGAGCGCCCTGAAACACGCCGGTGTCGGTGCCGTAGGCGAGCGCGCGGAAGCCCCAGTCGAGATATTGCCGGCCGGTCTTCACGTCGCCGGCGAGGAAGCCCGCGGCCTTCTTGTTGCGTTCGCAGGCGCGCACGATTGCTTTGGCGGCCGCCTTGTAGCGCGGATGATCGAACTGCCCGTCGATCCCGAGCGCGTTGGTGAGGTCGAAGTGCCCGAGCCAGCCGACATCGATGCCGGGGGTCGCCATGATGGCTTCGACATTCTCGATTCCCGCCGCGGTCTCGATCAGCGCAATCACCAGCGTGCGCTCGTTCGCCTCTTTCATGGCCTTGATGTGATCGCCGCCGGCGTAATCGTCATGCGCCATGCCGAAGGCGAGTCCGCGCACACCGTCGGGGCGATAGCGGCACCACTTCGCGATATCCGCCGCCTGCTCGGCGGTCTCGACCATCGGCACCATGATGCCCATCACACCCGCGTCGAGCATCGGGGCGATCAGGTGATAGTAGGAGCCCGGCACGCGTGCCATGGGCACGAGGCCGGTGCCGCGCGCGAACGCCGCCTGCGCCTTGATGGTTTCGATGCCGGCGCCCGAGTGCTCGGTGTCGAAAATACAGAATTCGCAGCCGGCGTTCGCCATGATCTGGCTGACACCCGGCGTGAAGAACTCGAACGCCATGTGGCCGAGCGCGACGCCGCCCTTGCGCAGCTTCGCGCGAACCGGATTACCCCGCATCGTTTCCCCCAAACCCGTTGGCGGCCACGTTCTACCGTTCCGTAGCGAGAAGCAACGCACGTCAGCGTGCAATGCGCACGAAGATCGGCGATACCGCCTCGACAATCGCAAGCTGTTTTGTAACACTCACGCAGATCGCCGCGAGCGTTGGATCTTGCGGACCGCGTGGTGCCCGTTTGCTGATGTCCGCTTATGACGTTGTCGCTCCGAACTTCGATAGTTATCGCGCGCTGCCGCCGGGCGTGCCCGAGGCGATCCGCGCGGCGGTCCTCGAATCGGCGCGCGCTGCGCCGCGCATTCTCGATCTTGGTCGCCGGCAGCGGCAGGATCGGCGGGCCGTTCGTGGCGGCGGGCGACGACTACGTCGGCGTCGACCTGTCATCCGGCATGTTGCGGGAGTTCGCGGGCCGCGCCGCCGCGCACCACGATGTGTCGCCGCGGCTGGTGCAGGCGGACGGACAACAGCTGCCGTTTCGCGACGCGGCGTTCGACGCCGTGATGCTGATCCAGGTGTTCGGCGGGCTGCGCGGCTGGCGGCGATTCATCGCCGAGGCGCGGCGCGTGTTGCGGCCGCCGGGAGCGATCGTCGTCGGCCGAACCGAAATGCCGCCGGACGGCATCGATGCGCGCATGAAGCAGCGGCTCGCCGCGATCCTTCGCGAACTGGGCGCCGACAAGGATCGCGCGAACGCGCGCGAGGATATCGCGCAATGGCTGGCGTCGAATGCCGACAGCAGCGAGGCCGTAACGGCGGCGACATGGACCGCGCAGCCGCACGCCGCGCGGTTTCATCGAACGGCATGGCAGCGGCGCGCGCTTCGCCACGCTGCCTGCGCGGCTCAAGGACGCAAGCCTTGGCGCGAGCTCGGCGCCTGGGCCGCCGCGACCTTCGGCTCGCTCGATGCGGCGTCGTCCGAGCCGCACGCCTTCGAGCTGCAGATCTTCAAATTTCACAATGGGAATCACTGAATGCAGGCATCCCGGACAATGCGATGCTGACCGACCTCGGCAAACGCCTGGTCAGCGGATCGCTCAGCGACGCGGCGCTGCAGCGGGCGACCGAAGCGACGCCGAATCGTCGCGATCCTGCCATGGGTCAACGTCGTGAAGATCGGCGGGCAGAGCATCATGGATCGCGGGCGCAGCGCGGTCGGCCCGGTGGTCGACGAGATCGTCGCGAATCTGCCCGCACACAAGATGATCCTCGGCACCGGCGCCGGGACGCGCGCGCGCCACGTCTACAGCCTCGCGATCGATCTCGGGCTGCCGGTCGGCGTGCTCACGGTGCTCGGCACCGCGGTCGCGTGGCAGAACGCGCAGATGCTGCAATACCTGCTGGCCAGGCACGGCATCGCGTTCCTCGAGCCGGAAGGCTTTGCGTCGCTGCCGCATTACCTGATGGAGCGCGGCGCGGTGATCTGCCAGGGCATGCCGCCCTACAAGCTGTGGGAACGGAACCCCGAGGTCGGGCGCATCCCGCCGCAGCGTACCGACACCGGCTGCTTCCTCATCGCCGAGGTGTTCGGCGCGCGCAAGATGATCTACGTCAAGGACGAGGACGGGCTTTACACCGCCGATCCGAAGAAGGACCGCAGCGCGACGCACATCCCGCGCATCAGCGTGCAGGAATTGCTGGAGCGCGACCTCGACGATCTCGTGGTCGAGCGCGCCGTGCTCGAGATGATGCTCAACGCGCGCCACATGCGGGAGATCCAGTTCGTCAACGGCCTCAAGCCCGGCCAGCTCACCGCCGCGCTGAACGGCGAGCCGGTCGGAACCATCATCTTCAACGCCGCCGCGCCGGGAGGCGCGCCGCATGAACGACACCATCCCGGCGCCCAGCACGTCGTCTCGCGCCTGATGCGCGAGTCGCTGATGGACAAGCAAGCTGATCGCCGGCACCGAGTCGGCGGTTCGCGCGATCCTGCCGAAGCTGAACGTCGATCCAGATCGGCGGCCTCTCGATCATGGATCGCGGCCATACGGCGGTGCTGCCGCTGCTCGACGAGATCATCGCCAATCAGGAAGAGCACACCCAGGTGATCGGCGTCGGCCCCGGCGTGCGCGCGCGGCACATCCTCTCCGTCGGGCTCGATCTCGGGCTGCCGACCGGCGCGCTCGCGACGCTGGCGGCGAAATCGTCGGCGCAGAACGCCTACATGGTGTCCTGCCTGCTGGCGAACCACGGCTTCGTCTATCTCGAAGCGCCGTTCATCGTGCAGTTGCTGCCCGCGATGCTGGCGGCGGCGCGCGGCGCGGTGTTCAACGGCATCCCGCCCTACGATCTGTGGGAGCATCCGCCGGCGGTCGGCAAAATCCCGCCGCACGGCAGCGATGCCGGCTCGTATCTCGTCGGCGAGGTGTTCGGCGCGCGCTCGGTCATCCTGGTGAAGGACGTGGACGGGGTTTACACCGCCGATCCGAAGACGAATCCGCGACGCGAAGTTCATTCCGGAGATCGGCGCCGCGCGAACTGCATGCGCATGCGGCTCGCGACGCTGCCGATCGAGCCGGTCGTGCTCGACCTGCTGACGCGCGCGAAGCTCGCGAAAAGCATCCGCATCGTGAACGGGCTCGTGCCGGGCAATCTCACCCGCGCGCTCGCCGGCGAGCCGGTCGGGACGCTGATCCACGCTCTAAGTTGATCGGTCCGTCAGGTCCCTTGCGCAACGTCAGGCAACGTCACGCCGGAGCGCTTGACAGAACAACCATAGGGCGACGAAACTTTCGGCAGCGGCAGCGGCGAGCCCGGCCGGAAACAATCAGGGATCGGCGACATGGCGCGCAAGGCAGCACCGTCGACGGCGTCGAAGGTGGGCCGAGCCGCTACGAGCAGGTGAAGACGATCCTCGACACGGCCGCCGGAAAGAGCACGTCGGACTATGGCGGCGCCGGCCGTGTTCTGGGCCGACCTCGACGAAGCTGAAGGAGGCGCGAGTCTACGGCGTCGCATGATCGCGCCGGAGCAGAAGGCCTCATGCTGCGAGCCGACGAAAGCCGCAGCGCGCGGTCCGGCCTGATCCGGGGGCTGCGCGGGCTGGCGCCGTTCGACGGCACGCGCTTTCCGCCGCTGCCGTGGGGCGGCACGCGCGTCGCCGACGCCGACATCGCGTTCATCGCCGACTGGATCGACGACGGCTGCTGCCGGACGACCGCATCGCTGACGATCGATCTCGGCACGCTCGAAGCCAAGGGCGTGCAAGGCCACGCGGCTGAAGGTCGCCGACGTGGCCGAGTTCGACGTCAGCGACACGGGCGCCAAGCGTTACGCCTATCGCGAGGGCGAGCCGCGCCAGCGCCAGAACCTCGACTGCCTGAGCGAGCCCGAGGTCGACCGGCTGCGCGACGCGTTCCGCCAATCTACGATCTCGACAAGCGCCGAGAGGACCGGCGCAACTACAACAACCAGGCGCTGATCCACCAGAACCACTGCCAGCACGGCTGGGAGCGGTTCCTGCCGTGGCACCGCGCCTATCTCTACGAGTTCGAGCAGAACCTGCAGGACTTCCGAACGCGACATCATGCTCCCGTACTGGGACTGGACGATGCCGCAGTACCGTCCGGACGATCCGGACCAACGGCTGCATCATCCCGCGGGCGTTCAAGGCCTTCCTCGCGCCGGAAGCGGTCGAGACGATGATCGCCGAGCTCAAGCCGAAGCCGACGCCGCCGCAGGCCAAGGCGTTCCGCGCGATGGCGAACGAGCCGACGGCCATGCTGTTCGTCTCGCAGCACGACTTCTTCTGCTACGTGATCACGACGGTCGGCTACACGGACGTCACGCCCGGCTCCGGACAACCTGAACCGGCAGGCGATGATCGACGCGCTGCTCGCGTCGAACTGCGCTGTGGTATCCGCTGCGCTATCCGGCCGAGTATGCCGGCGGCGGAACGATCAACGAGGTGATCCAGTATCACTACCCGACCGCCGCCGACATGGCGCAGATCCTCAGCCTGAACAATTTCCGCGATTTCGGCGGCGGCAGCGTCTACGACGCGTCGTTCGGCTTCCTCGACCAGAACCCGCACAACACCATGCACATCTGGACCGGCGGGATGAACCCCGATGTCGATCCGCGAACCGGCGAGGCGCTGCCGGCCTACGCGTGCGACGCGACGCCCGCGACGGTCGCGGCCGAGCCGCCGATGCGGTGCCGGGCGAGGTGCTCGCCGCCAAACGCAACGCCACGCCGTCATCGGTGGCGGACCGCAAATTCCATCATCGCAGAGGATCATGTATCTCGCAGCCGCAGCTCGGCGACATGTTCTCCAACCTCACCGCCTCCTACGACCCGATCTTCTGGCCGATCCACGTCAACGTCGACCGCACTTGGTGGGAATGGCAGACGCAGCAATCCGACCGGCCTGCCGACCGATCTCGACGCCGTGCTCTCGCCGTGGAGCTACACGGTGCGCGACATGCTCGACATCTCGCGCTTCGGCTACGAATATGTGCGCTGCTCGTATTTCATGCCGGTCGGCATGGAGGCGCCGGTCGCGGCGTTCGTCTCGAAGCCGATCACGGTCGACGCAAGGTGCCAAGAAATTCCGCAAGGCCGAGGTCCGCCTGCACTGGGTGCCGCAGCTGCTGCGCTCGTGCTTCGTGCGCGTCTTCATCAACCAGCCGGGCGCGGATGCCACCACGCCGACATGCGCGACAATCCGCACTATGCCGGCTACCTGGCGATCTTCGGCCACGGCGAGTGCTATGGCGGGCCCGGCCATTGCGACCTGCCGCCGCCGCGCGCGCGCGCCTACGACCAGCGCCCGCGCAGCCACAACACGCCGCGCAATCACCGCGTCGACGTCACCAAGGCGGCGCAGGCGCGCTGCTGGCGAAAGTCCGACGAGCTGCAGATCACGCTGGTCGTCATCGGCGTCGACTACCGCGAGGAACGCGACCTGCTCAAGCTCGAGGGCGTGTCGCTGAACTTCCTCGATTGACGCGCAAGCGGACTCGACGGGATCGTGGCGACCTATCGAGATCCATCCCGGCATCGGCATCGCGCGGCTCGGCAACAGCGAGACCGAATTCTACATCGCGCCCGAAACGCCGGCCGGGCTGCCGCAGGCGTGCGACGCGCAACGGCAATCCGCTGCATCGGCGCGGACGGCATCACGCCGGTGCTGGTCACCAACTTCCGCGACGCCGAGGGGCGCATCAAGCGGCAGGCCGCGCGCTTCCAGGTGTTCGTCTACGACGACGAGTCGCCCGGACGGGACGCCGCTCAAGATCGGCGACCGCGATCGAGGGCGGCGGCAATGCCGGCACGCTGATCGACATCCAGTGGCAGGTCTATGTCGCGAACAAGAAGGCGAGCTGGTACCAGTTCAGCACCACGCAGGGCGAGCACGGCTATCCGCCGGGCTATCCGCGCCGCAACGCCGACGTGACCGACCGCGAGCGCAGCCGGCTGATCATCGATCCCGGCCCGCGCATCGTGAACCACACGGCAGCAAGCGCCGCGCCTCGTTCGACCGCAGCGGCGAGGGCAACTACGCCACCACGTTTCCGCCGCCGGGCTGACGCCGCTCTCGATCGACACGCTCGGCGAGATGATGACGGACGACGACGGCCGCCTGCTCGTGCTCGGCGGCCACGGCCGCTCGGGCAGCGAGATGTCGCGGGCCGGGCGAGCCGCACATCGACCGAACTACGCCAACAATGACGGCTGGTACGACGACACGTCGGACGGGCCGGTGATGGCGCGGCTGGTGATGTATGCCGAGAACGTCACCAGCGTCCGCTACGTCGACGTCGAGTATCCGGCCTGGGTGATCGTCGCCTATCCGCGCTACGTGCCGGAGGTGCTCGACATGGTGACCATGGACGAGGTGCTGCACGACCTGTTCGTGCGCGAGTTCGCCGACCGACACCGCGCTCTACGGCGTGGCGCGGCACGTTCGACGATCCGCAGCGCGTCGACTATCCGCAACGAAGGCCGCGTTGCAGCAGTGGCAGGACGGGCGGCTCACCTGGAATCGGGCGTTCAAGCCGTGGTTCTACCGCGACATCTGGCCGATCCTGTATCGCCCGGACCAGTTCCGCTATCTCTGCAACATCCTCGGCCAGTCGAACTTCCCGCACGACCAGCAGCAGCGCGGCACTGTTCGATCCCGTACAAACTGTCCGTCGTCCCGAGATACGTCCACGGCGCAGGCCGCGGCGGCGGCAGGAACGGCACGGGCCTGCCGAAGCTCGACCGCGAGCGAGATGGAGTCGGCAGGACGGGCCGCGGCCGCAACGCATCGTTCACGACGCGCACGGGCCGCGTGCTCGACGATCCGTACGGACCGATGCGGCGCTATCTGTTCGGGCTGCTGCGGCTTGCCGGCGAGGAGAACGAGTTCAAGGTCGAGGACAAGATCAGCAGCCGGCTGCACAACCTGCCGCTGATGCCGATGCTCAACGGCGACAATCTGCCTGACCAACACCGCGCCGTCCAAGTTCCTGCGCCTCACCGACTACATGCTCTTCATCCTCAAGCAGTGGGCGCAGCGGCCACTTCATCAACGAGATCGACCAAGGCTGGCTGCAGAGCCCGCCCTACACGCCGTATCTGCCGTATCCGACCACGCCGCCCAAGACCGGGCGCGGGCTCGATGCCGGCGTGCTGACCAACGTGCTCGGCGGCGCGTTCTGTCCCGGCGGCGAAGTCGGCTGGATCATGCGCAACCCGTCGATCTATTGGGAGCCGTATCGTTTCAAGGCCGACCGCTCGGTCTCGGACTTCCTGCAGACCGCCGCGCAGGCGAACACCGGCACCGGCGTCGACGTGGATTACACCTTCAACGTCGAGAATCCGCTGAGCCAGGACAGCGACTTCGATGACCGGGCTGCAGCCCGGCGACATCACGAAATATTCGGCGGTGCCCTGGCAGGCGGACTTCAACGAGTGCACCACCAATCCGAACGACGTCACCTATGCGGACTGGAACAACAATTATCCCGACAGCGAGAACGACGAAGAGCTGCGCCGGAAAACCAAGGTCTGGACCACCCTGTGGTGGCCTGCGCACCGGCCGCTGCAATACGCCGAGGTGACCTCGGTGGCGAACGGCAAGCCGAACTACGTATGGACCAACTGGATCCAAGGGCGTGCCGCAGACCCACGCCGGCGACCTCAAGATGGTGACCGAATGGGAGAAGCTCGGCTTCATCATCCGCAATCCGTTCCTGCCGCCAACGATCTACGCCAAGGCGGCGCGACGGCGGGAGCTACATCTACGTCTCCATCGAAACCAAACAGCGCTGATCGTCAACAGGAGCGAGCCATGAGCGATAATCCCTTCGTCGGCAGCTGGACCTATCGCAGCCTGCTCAACGACACCGATCCGAACACCAGCTTCAACGATCTCCAGTTCGGCCTCGGAACCATCGTCATCGCGGAAGCGCCGATGCAGCTCCTCAAGGGCACGATCGGCGGGCCCGGCTGGTCGCTCGACCTCAAGGGCGCGCGCGAATACGGCAACCCGATGCAGCGTGCGCTTCCAGGGCAAGGGCGTGATCGGCGGCGAGGAATGGATCTACGACTACGACGGCTATCTGGTGCCGGCGTGGCCGAACGGCGTGCAGCAGGTGCCGGCGATGGTCGGCTCGATCGTGCGCACCATTCCGCATTCGGGCGAGCGGGCCGGGTACGGTCAATCCGGCCGGCGTCGTGGCCTCGTGGTACGCCGTGAAGGCGGGCTGAGTTGGCCTGCTTCGATGTCCTGATCGCCGGCGCGGGGCCGGCCGGATGCGCGGCCGCGATCTCGCTCGGCGATTTTGCGCCGGAGCTGCGCGTCGGGCTGGTCGATGCATCGGCGCCGGACACGGCGCGCATCGGCGAGACCGTGCCGCCGCCGATCAAGCCGATCCTCGATCATCTCGGCCTGTGGCAAAATTTCGCAGCCGACGCGCACAGCGCATCCTATCGCACGCTGAGCGCGTGGGGCGGGCCTGAGCTGTTGAGCAACGAGTTCCTGTTTCACACCCAGCAGACCGGCTGGCGGCTCGACCGCGCCCGCTTTGACGCCATGATGTTGCGCGGCGCCGTGCCGCGCGTGGCCGCGCCCATGGCCGGCAAGGTCGCGAAGCTCTCGTTCGCGGATGAGTTGTGGAATGTCTCGCTCGACGATGGCGCGATCCACACCGCGCGTGCCGTCGTCGACGCGACCGGGCGCGCGGCCGCGCTGGCGCGGCTGCGTGGGCGCCGGCCGCAGCGCCACGACCGGCTGGTGAGCTGCTTTGCATTCTGCGAGAGCCGCGGCGGCGCCGAAGAGTTGACGATCGAAGCCGTGCGCGACGGCTGGTGGTACACAGCCGCGCTGCCCGACGGACGCCGTGTGATCGCGTTCATGAGCGACGCCGATATCGTGCGCCGTCTTCAACTGGGGCAGCGCGATCGGTGGCTGCGCGCGCTCGGCGAGACCGAACACGTCCATGCCCTAACGGCAGGTGCGGAGCCGCTTTGCGCCTCGCAGTTCCACGGTGCCGGTTCGCAAATGGTGCTGACGGACAGCACGCACACGCTGATGTGCGTCGGCGATGCGGCGTCCAGCTTCGATCCGGTTTCGGGGCAGGGGATCTTCAAGGCGCTGCGCTCCGGCGTGTTCGCCTCATACGCGCTCGCCGACTATCTCGAGCGCGGCGATCCGGATGGGCTGCGCCGCTACGGCACGTTTGTAAGATCCGAGTTTGCCGCCTACCGCGACACCCTGCGCGACTACTACGCGCAGGAACGGCGCTGGCCCGACAGCCAGTTCTGGCAGCGCCGGCGGGAGGGCGGGCGTCCGGCTCGATCGCAAGCGATCAGTCCGCACAAAATGCGCGCTGCGGTGGAAAATTTCACTCGACTATCTTAGGCTGTTTTGCGAATATCGCTTCAAGTTCAGGGAGACACGGTCATGCCCGATTGGTCGATCAAGATCATCCCGAATCCAGCCGCGACGGCGGACCAGCCCGTGGTGTTGAAGCCCGATCTCGTGGGCGCACACCCGGGCGATCCACTGGGGGCGCAGGAGGACGATCTCGTCAGTTGGAACAATCAGAGTGGCGTGCCGTATCAGCCGTGGCCGACGGACGACAGCTACAAACTGCTGCCTGTCAAAGGCGTCACTCCGCCTCCTTCTCCGCCCCCGTTTTCGCTGCCTTCTCCCGCAGGCTACCTGTCGGACATGATTCCCGGAAAGCTTTCGTCGTCACCGGCCTACAACGTGGTCATGCCGAAGAAGGGCAACGTCGTTTACTACTGTCTGCTCGACGCGAACGGGAATCCCACGAAGGTTTGCGGGCAGATCATCGTGTCGGCAATCCCGCAGGCGCTGAACGTTCCAGGCATTGGGTAGCTAAGCGTCGCGTTTCTCTCGCGTGATGAGTCGCATATGGCGCGACGAGAGCCTGACAATCCGAGGAGGACAATATGGTCCGGTTCAAGGCGACACGCAGTGGCGTACAATGGCTCGCGGCGGCCGGAGCAGCGCTCGGATTGATGCTGCCGCAAGCCGCGCTGGCGCAGACCCCGCCGCCTCAGACGGGCCTGCTGGACTGTCTGCCGCTCGGCCAGCTGCTGCCGAAAATTCCCGAGATCGTGGCGCAGAGACCGACCAGCGGCATAGCGGGCGCCGCCGGTGTGCTGCGCGGCACCGTGCTGCTGGCGAACGAAAAGCAGCGTCTGGTTTTTCGCGAGCCGACCGGCTTCAACAATTCGCCGGGCAAGCCCGGGCTTTATTTCGTGTGCCGGGAGCAGACCGTCCGCGTCTTCCGCGGGCTCAACGCGCAGCCCGCGATGCCTCTGGTGCCGCAGAACAGGATCGGCGACCCGGCGCCGGGTCCGCTTTTGCGGGCGCGCCTCGGTGACATCGTTCAGCTCACCTTCGTGAACAACATCAATCCAAATCAATTCCCCTATTCGATCGATCAGGCGGAGAAGCAGACGGACCGGCCGCCGGCGCAACAGACGCCGGCCGGCTGCGATTCCAGCACGGCAGGCTATCCGACCTCGGCCGGCGATGCGTTTCCCGACTGCTTCCATGGCTCGAGCACCGGCAACATTCATTTCCACGGCACGCATACCAACCCGAATGCGACCGGAGACAATGTGTTTCTCGAGGTGCGGCCATCGCCGATCGTCAACGGCAAGCCGACCGTGACCGACAAGACTGTGGCGAAGCAGTTCAATGAATTCTTCAAGGCCTGCTACGACAGGCTGCGCACCGTGCCGGCCCAATGGCCGACAAGCTGGAACGACGCGCCGCTCGGGCCGTGGAATCTTCCCGGCAACCCGGACCAGCCGAATCCAAAAACCTGGACCGGGCAGCAGGCGCTGCTGCTGCAAGCCTACGACCAGGGCAGGGCGCCGTCACAGCAATTGTGGCCGCAGAATCTGGCGCAGATCAAGCAAGGGATCTGGCCGCAGTACTACATCGGCGCATTTCCGTACTGCTATCAGATTCCCCAAAAGGATCCGACGCAGCCGATCACGTCGGGCCCCATCAAAATGGGTCAGTCGCCCGGCACGCACTGGTACCACGCCCACAAGCATGGCTCGACCGCGATCAACGTCGCGAACGGCATGACCGGTGTGTTCATCATCGAGGGCTCGACCTACGACGACAAGCTGAACGAGTGGTACGGTGCCGGCTGGACGCAGCGCCAGCCCGTGATGGTGATGAACCAGATCGGCGTCAGCCCGAACCTGTTGCGCGCTTTCGGAAACAGGGGCGGCAACACCGACAAGGGACCGGACTTCTCGGTGAACGGGCGGATTCAGCCGGTCGTGGACATGAAGCCGGGCGAAGTGCAGTTGTGGCGCATCGCCAACTCATCCGGGCGCAGCGGCGCGTTCTTCCTGGGCCCGCCTCCGGGCTTCAAATGGCGGCGGATCGCGCAAGACGGCGTGCAGTTCGCCGACGCGAACTATCAGTCGAGCGAGAACAAGCCGTTCACGATGGCGGCTGGCAATCGCGTGGACCTGCTGGTGCAGGCGCCGATGACGCCCGCCGCGCTGTTCCCCGTCGTGGTGCAGCACGCGGTCGATCCGTCCGATCTCGCGAGTGCCTATCCGGTCACCCTGGTGTCAGTGCGCATCAAGGCCGGACAGCAGCCCGTCACCGGCAACCAGTCGCAGTTCATTCCGACGGCGCCGGCGCAGCCCGCTTTCCTCGCCGACATCACCGACGCGGAGGTGCAGGGCAGGCGCACGATCGCCTTCGCTTCGACCCCGCCGTTTGGTGCGCAGCACACCATCGACGGCAAGAAGTTCGATGGCCTCCAGAATCCTCAGAAGGTGCTGCTCAATACCGTCGAGGAATGGACGATCACGAACGCGACGGCGAATCCCAATATCTCGCATCCGTTCCATATTCACATCAATCCGTTCCAGATCGTTGAGCTGTTCGATCCGAACCAGACAATCCCCAATCCCAGTACGGCGCAGGGCCAACCGCCAACCCTTCCCAAGTATGTCTTTACCAACCAGGGTCTCGTACCCGGCCAGTGCTTTTTGAATCCGAACGACAACACGACGTGGAAGCCCTGTCCGCCTCCGCCGTCCCCGACGCCGCTGCCTCCGCCGGCTCCCCGCATCTGGTGGGATGTGTTTCCGATACCTTCCGGGATACAGGCACCGAACAACGGCCCGCTCATTCCCGGATACTTCAAGATGCGCAGCCGCTTCGTCGATTACCCCGGCTATTACGTGCTCCACTGCCACATCCTGGCGCACGAGGACCGCGGCATGATGACGACGGTGCAAGTGAGCCCGGTGAGGGACGCGCCGCCAGCGCCGCCACCGTTCGCGCATCACTAGCGCGGCGCGAACTCGGAACGATCCTCGCGCGCGGCGAGGCGGCCTGACAGCGGGCGGGGCTCCGCCCGCGCGGCCGCTTGGCTTGTCGCGCCGGCGGCCATTGCGCTAGGCTCCCGCCCGTAGCTGAACCTGCCGGGCAGCGTCCTCACGGGAGTTCTCCATGAAAAAATGCGCGTTTCTGCTGGCGGGTGCGATGCTGCTCGCGGCTTCACCTTTGGCGGCACAGGAGGGAGCGCCGCTGAAAACCGTCGTCGACGGCACGTTCGCGCCGCACGCGATGCCGAAGCTCGGGGGCGGCTACGAGGGCTTCAACATCGATCTCGCCACGGAGATCGGCAAGCGCCTCAAGCGCCCGGTGACGATCGACGCCGTGCAGTTTTCCGGCATCGTGCCGGCGCTGCAGGCCGGCACCTACGATTTCGTCGCCGCGCCGACCACGGTGACGAAAGAGCGCGCCGACAACATGCTGTTCACCGAAGGCTACCTCAACACCGACTTCCAGTTTCTGGTGAAGAAGGGCGGCCCCAAGGTCGAGAAGCTCGAAGACCTCAAGGGCAAGATTGTATCGGTGAACAAGGGCTCGGCCTATGACTCATGGGCGCGTGACCTGGAAGCCAGGATCGGCTGGAAGGTCGAGAGCTTCGGTACGCAGACCGACGCCGTGCAGGCCGTTCTCGCCGGCCGCGCCGATGCGAACGTTGCCGGCAATACGGTGATCGCCTGGGCGGTGAAGAACAATCCGCAGCTCGAACTGTCCTATCTCTATTCCACCGGGCTCGTCTGGGGCGCGCCGCTGCGCAAGGATTCGGCCGAGTTGCGCAAGACAATCGAGAACGCGATCGAATGCATGAAGCTCGATGGCACCATCGCCAACATGCACGAGAAGTGGTTCGGCGTGAAGCCAGCCGCCGGCTCCGCCGCCGTGACGGTGTTCCCCGGTTACGGCGTACCCGGCATGGCGGGGTACGATCCGACCGAGCACAAGCCACAGTGCAACTGACGCACGATGGCCCCTGACCGGCCGCCGATCCTTCAGGTTCGCGGCCTGCACAAGAGCTTCGGCCACACGGAAGTCCTGCGCGGCATCGACCTGTCGGTGGCGCTGCAGGAGCTTGTCTTCATCATCGGCCCGTCCGGCTCGGGCAAGAGCACGCTGCTGCGCTGCTGCAACCGGCTCGAAGAGCCGACCGGCGGCGCGATCGTCGTCGATGGCGTCGACCTGATGGCGCGTGGCACCGACATCAATGCCATGCGGCGCAAGATCGGCATGGTGTTTCAATCGTTCAATCTCTACCCGCACATGACCGCGCTTGGGAACGTGACGCTTGCGCTGCGCAAGGTCGCGGGAAAATCCCGCGCCGAAGCCGACCGGCTCGGCATGGCGGCGCTCGACCGCGTCGGCCTCGCCGCGAAAGCGAAGTCCTATCCGGGCGAACTCTCGGGCGGCCAGCAGCAGCGCGTCGCAATCGCCCGCGCGCTTGCGCTCGAGCCGACTTTGATGCTGTTCGACGAGCCGACCTCCGCGCTCGACCCCGAGTTGGTCGGCAGCGTGCTCGCCGTGATGCGCGAGCTGAAAGACCGCCGGCATGACCATGCTCGTCGTCAGCCACGAGATGCGCTTTGCGCGCGATGCCGCCGACCGCGTGATCTTCATGGATCATGGCGTGATCGTCGAGGAAGGTCCGCCGGCGCAGATGTTCGGCGCCCCGAAGGAGCCGCGCACGCGCGCGTTCATCGCGGAGCTGACGCGGTGAACGCCTTATCTCTCCGGCGTCATCACCGGGCCGCCGCGCTGCGGCGAGTCCCGGTGATCCCGACAAGGGACGCACTGTGCCCTCCCAAGCGGGATGGCCGGGACAAGCCCGGCCATGACGAAGGGGGGAGGCCGTGAACGCCTTCCTCGAAACCTTCTTCAAACCAAACCTGATCGAGCAGTATCTCCCGTCGATCCTGCGTGGCGTCGTCACCACCATCGAGATCGCGCTCGCGGTGGTCGTCACAGGACTGGTCCTGGGTCTCGCGCTCGCGGTTCTGCGTTCATTTCAGATCAAAGCCATCAACGCGCTGATCGTCGTCTTCGTCGACATGTTCCGCGCGCTGCCGCCGCTGGTGATCGTGCTGCTCGTCTATTTCGGCCTGCCAAATGTGGGATTGA
Organism: uncultured Alphaproteobacteria bacterium; assembly: GCA_963800695.1. Classification (GTDB taxonomy): domain Bacteria; phylum Pseudomonadota; class Alphaproteobacteria; order Rhizobiales; family Xanthobacteraceae; genus PALSA-894. Next base: position 269,857 of record CAWDCA010000007.1, read on the forward strand.
GCATTCCGTCGTTTGCGGTGCTGTGGCTGGTGCTCTCACTGGTATTGGCCGCGTTCGCGGAGGAGATTTTCTGGGCCGGCATTCTGTCAGTCCCGAAAGGCCAGTGGGAAGCCGCGCGCTCGACCGGGCTCACGTTCCTCGGCACGCTCGGCTACATCGTGCTGCCGCAGGCGGTGCGTCTCACGGTGCCGCCAATTACGAACCGCACCGTCGCCATCACCAAGAACACCGCGCTTGGCACCGTGATCGGCGTGCCCGAAATCCTCAACCAGGCGACCACCGCCGTCTCATTCTCGGCTAACGCCACGCCGCTGATGATGGGTGCGATCGCCTACATCATCCTGTTCATCCCCGTTGTCGCATTTGGCCGCTACCTTGAAACACGCTTTGCGTGGCGGAGGAGCTGATGCGCGCCTGCGCAACCCAGAAAACCCGCGGAGGCGCGCCTATATGGACGCGCTGATCCATCAGTTCTTCAATCTCGACATCATGTCGCGCGCCCTGCCGTTGATCTGGCAGGGCCTCCAGATGACGCTGCTGCTGTGCGTTGTCGTCATCCCGCTCGGCCTCATCGGCGGACTTCTGTTCGCGCTCGCCTCGCTCTCTGGCTCGCGAACCGTTCGCTGGGGCATGATCGTTGCGATCGATTTCTTCCGTGCCGTGCCGCCGCTGGTGCTCTTGATCTTCGTCTATTCGGGCCTGCCGTTCGCCGGCATCCGGTTGTCGCCGCTCGCCGCGGTCGCGCTCGCGTTCTTCCTCAATACGTCGAGCTACTACGGCGAAATCTACCGCGCCGGCATCGAGAGCGTCGGCCGCGGCCAATGGGACGCCGCGCGCTCCACCGGCCTCTCGGCGTTTCACACGCTCACCTCCGTGGTGCTGCCGCAGGCGATCCGCAACGTGCTGCCCGATCTCGTGTCGAACACCGTCGAAGTGGTCAAGCTCACGTCGATCGCCAGTGTTGTGGCGCTTCCCGAGTTGCTCTATTCCGCCGACATGGCGCGCTCGGTCACCTTCAACGCCTCGCCGATCGTGCTTGCCGCCGCGATCTATCTCGTCATGTTATGGCCCGTGGTCCGGCTGATCAGCCGGCTCGAACGAAGAATGGCATCCTGATGTCCCGTGTTCTCAAAGTCGCCGCCGCCCAGTCCGGCCCGATCCAGAAGGCCGAGTCGCGCCAGGCCGTGGTGAAACGCCTCTGCGACCTGCTCGATCAGGCGCACAGCGACGGCGTGAACTTCGTGGTGTTCACCGAGCTTGCGCTCACCACGTTCTTTCCGCGCTGGTACATGACCGATCAGGCCGAGGTGGATAGCTGGTTCGAGCGCGAGATGCCGAACGCCGCGACCCGTCCGCTGTTCGAGAAGGCGGCTGCATGCAAGATCGGGTTTTATCTCGGCTACGCGGAACTGACCCCCGACGGGCATCACTACAACACCGCGATCCTGGTCGACCGCGACGGCAAGATCGTCGGCAAATACCGGAAGGTGCATCTGCCCGGTCATGCCGAGTTCGACAACGAACGCGCGTTCCAGCATCTCGAGAAGCGCTATTTCGAGCCGGGCAATCTCGGTTTTCCGGTGTGGCGCACGATGGGCGGCATCTTCGGCATGTGCGTCTGCAACGACCGCCGCTGGCCGGAGACCTATCGGGTGATGGGCCTGCAAGGCGTCGAGATGGTCGTGCTCGGCTACAACACGCCGTCGGTCAATTCGCAGAAGGCCGAGGAGGGCGTCGGGAAGCGCCTGTTCCACCATAATCTCTCGGTGCAGGCCGGCGCCTATCAGAACGCCACCTTCGTGGTCGCGACCGCGAAATGCGGCGTCGAGGACGGCTTCCCGCTGTTTGGCGGAAGCTGCATCGTCAATCCGGACGGCGAGATCGTCGCTGCCGCGAGTACCGACGATGACGAACTGGTCGTCGCGACCATCGATCTCGACGATACACGGTTCAACAAGGACACGATCTTCGACTTCGCGCGCCACCGCCGCATCGAGCACTACGGGCGCATCACCAGCCAGACGGGTGTGGAGTTGCCCGAGTAGCCGTCATTCCGGGGCGCGGCGAAGCCGCGAACCCGGAATCCATAACCACAGGCGGAGCGATATTGTGAGGGTCGTGATTATGGATTCCCGCCCTCGCTGCGCTCGGCGGGAATGACAACTGGAAAGAAGAATGACCGACCTGTCCTACAATCTCGCCGCGATGACGCAGCATGACCGCTACAAGCTGCTCATCAGCCTCGTGATCCCGCGCCCGATCGCGCTCGTCACCACGCTCGGCCCGACCGGCATCGTCAACGCCGCGCCGTTCTCGTTCTTCAACATCTTCAGCGAGTCGCCCGCCGCTGGCGGTGCTCGGCCTGCAAAGCAAGCCCGGCGGCGACGCTGAAGGACACTTCGGCACATATCCGAGATCAGGGGCGTCTTCGTGATCAACCTCGTGGACGAAGCGCTTGGCGCGCAGATGAACCAGTGCGCGGTCGATTTCCCGCCTGACGTCAGCGAAATCGACGCCGCGAAGCTCAATCTGCTCCCGAGCGAGAAGGTCGAAGGTGCCGCGCATTGCCGAGGCGCCGGCCGCGCTTGAATGCCGCCACTTCACGACGCTGGAGGTAAGCGCGCAGGCGCCGCCTTGCGATCGGCGAGATCGTGCACGTTCATGTGCGCGACGGCCTCTGGGACCCCGATAAGATGCGCATCGACATGAAGCGGTATCGCCCGCTCGCGCGCCTCTACGGCAATTTCTACGCCTCGCTGGGCGAACCGTTCGCTCACGTGCGGCAGTCGTATGAGGAGTGGGAGAAGGAGCGGAAGGAAAAAAGGCTTAAGCGCGTCCGACCTGCACCGCCCCGATCGCCATCGTCACCGCCGCCTGCGTCGGATCGATCACCGGAATGCCGAGCGCATCTTCCAGGCGTGCGCGATGCCGCGCCATGCCGGCGCAGCCCATCACAATCGCGTTCGCGCCGTCCTGATCCTTCAGAGCGCGGCCGACCTCGATCATGCGCGGCAGGGTCTTGTCGCTCGCTCGACTCGGCGACGGACAATTCCAGCGGCCGTTCGCCGGCGAGGCGATCCATCAGGCCCATCTGGCGCAGATAGCGCATATGGCGCGGAATCGAGCGCGACAAAATGGCGATTACGCCGAAGCGCTCCGCACGCGCGAGCGCGGTGAGAACGCCGCATTCCGCGATGCCGAACACCGGCCGCGCCGTACCCTCGCGGCAGACATGCAGGCCGGGGTCGCTGTAGCACGCAATCACGAACGCATCGGACGCATTGTCGGCTTCGACCAGCCGCCGCAGCGGCAGCGCGACGCTCTCGACATGCTCCTGCGTTTCGACGCCGAACGGGCCTTCGGCCAGCGTCGAGCACACGATCTCCGGCCCGTCGGCGAAGCGGAGCGGCGCCACCGCCTCATCGATGCCGCGCGTGACGGCTTCGTTGGAGTTCGGATTGATGACGCGGATGCGCGGGCGGGTGGCAGGCATGATCGTCAGGATAGCGGGAATTGTCCGGCCACGTAAGCCGGCGCGCCGGTCCGCACATCTCCGAAAGTCGAAGCGGAACCCGAAGGGCCCTTGCCCGTTGGAGTCCCACGTTGGTTCCGTTCACCGAGGAGTCTGTCGTGGGTTTTTTTACCAAGGACATCAAGAATCTGGATGACCTGTTCATGCACGGTATGCAGGACCTGTATTACGCCGAAAAGCAGATCATGAAGGCGCTGCCGGACATGATCGAGAAGGCCACCAACGCCCAATTAAAGGCCGGCTTCGAGAAGCATCTCGCCGAGACCGAAGGCCAGATCGAGCGGCTGCGGCAGGTGTTCGAACTGATGGAGGCCAAGCCGAAAGGCGAAAAGTGTCCCGCGATCGATGGCATCCTGAAGGAGGGAAAGGAGTTGATGGGCGAGATCGAGGGCGACGACGTGATGGACGTCGGCCTGATCGCCGCCGCACAGGCTGTCGAACACTACGAGATCACCCGCTATGGCGCGCTGATCGCCTGGGCAACCGAACTTGGCCGCACCGATTGCGTGCCGCTCTTCAAGGCGAACCTCGCCGAGGAGAAGACGACCGACCAGACGCTCACCGCGATGGCGGAGCGCCGCGTCAATCCCAAGGCCCAAGGGAAGGTCCAAGAAAAGGCCGAAGAGAAGCCGGCAAAGTCCAAGCCGAAAAGCACGGCGCGGCGCAGCAAGCCGAAGCCGGCACCACGCCCCGCCGCGAAGGCGAAGCGGAACGGAGCGAAGAAGGCGCGCCGCCGCGCGTGAGGCGCGCCTTGCCGGAGTGGCGTCATGGAGGACCTGAAGGAACTCGCCAATACTCTTCTCGCACGCGCCAGGCAGGCGAACGTCACGGTTGTCGTCGCCGAGTCCTGCACCGCCGGCCTGATGAGTTCAGATCCTCGCCGACGCGGAAGGCGCCTCGCGATACTTCCACGGCGGCTTCGTGACCTACACCAAGGAGCAGAAGACCCGTGCGCTCGGCGTATCCGCGGCGATCCTGCGCGAGCAGGGCGCGGTCAATGCCGATGTCGCGCGCGCGATGGCAGAAGGCGCGCTCGCTCGCTCGTCCGCTGGCATCAGCGCCGCGATCACCGGCGTCGCCGGACCGGAGCCGGATGAGGACGCCAACCCGGTCGGCCGCATCTGCATGGCGGTTGCGGTGCGCGGCCAGCCGGCGCAATGCTTCGAGCGGAATTACAGAAATGCCGGCCGCGATGCGATCCGTAAGCGCGCGGTCGCCGATGCACTCAACGCGATGACGGAAGCCCTCGCGTCCGTCTCCGCGCACGAGCCCGCGTAGGCAATTTCGGATCGGCTCACGATTTTCTTCTTCGGCACCTTCTTGCCCTCTTTGCGCGCCTCCGAGAGTCCGATCGCGATTGCCTGCTTGCGGCTCCTGACTGTCTTTCCGCTTCGTCCGCTCTTGAGCGTCCCGCGTTTGCGCTTGCGCATCGCGCGCGCAACCTTCTTGCTCGCCCCTTTCGGGTACTTGCGTGCCATGAAATTGCTCTGGCAAGGTTCCAACGCGATTCAACGAATTATCAAGTTGCGGGTTCCAGCGCGGGTGGCTCAACGCTCCACGAGCCGCGGCAGCGGCTCCGGCATCAGCCCGCGCGGGCGGAAGAACAGCACCAGCAGCAGACCGAGCCCGACGAGGAATTCACGCAGCGCCGCAAATTGCTCAGCGGAGACCCAGGGGATCACGTCCTTGAGGAAACGCGTCGATTCCAGAATAAACACCACCACAAACGCGCCGATGACGGCGCCAAAATTATTGCCGATGCCGCCGGCCGTAAGCGCGAGGAAAATGTAGATCGTCAGCAGCGGCACGTAGATTTCCGGCACGATGTAGCTCGAGTAATGCGCATACAGCGCGCCCGCGAGGCCTGCGAGCGCGCCGCCGAGCGCGAACGCCTTCACCTTGAACTTGAGTACGTCCTTGCCGGCGAAAGCCGCGACCTGCGCGTCCTCGCGGATCGCGCGCAGCACGCGCCCGAACGGCGAGGTGCGCACGCGCTCCAGCACGAACAGCACGATTGCCAAAATGACGAGGCAGAACACCAGATAGACGGCATTGAAATCGGATCCGAGCACGGACTTCAGCGGCTGCGGAATGCCGGAGATGCCGTCGGTGCCGCGCGTGAGCCAGATTTCATTCTCGGCGATGATGCGCACCACTTCGGCGAATCCGAGCGTGACAATCGCAAGATAGTCGTCGCGCAGCCGCGTGATGCCGAGTGTCACCAGCGCTGCCATCGCAGCGGTACCGGCCATCGCGGCCAGGAAGCCGAGCGCGATCGGCGCATGGCCCTTAACGGTCAGCAGCGCCGACACATAGGCGCCGAAGCCGTAGAAGCCGACGATGCCGAGGTTGACCATCCCGGCCATGCCCCACATCACGTTCAGCCCGAGCGCGAGGATCGCGTAGATCGCGCCGAACGTGGCCATCGCGATGAGATAATTGGTCATGTGGTTTTCACACCAAGCAGGCCACTCGGCCGCAAGGTCAGGATGAACAGGATCGCCAGAAATCCGACCACGGTCTTGTAGGTTGCAGGCAGCACGAGTAGCGACAGTTCTTCCGCGAGCCCAATCGCGAGCCCGCCGACCACCGCGCCCGGCACACTGCCGAGGCCCCCGACCACGGCGGCGGCGAACACCGAGAGGATCGCGCGAAAGCCGACCAGCGGATCTATCGAGGTATCGAGCCCGACCAGCATGCCGCCGATGCCGGCGAGCCCCATGCCGATGCCGATCGCGAGGCGCGCCATGCGATCGGGGTCGATGCCCTTGGAATCCGCCAGCATCGGATTGTCCGCGACGGCGCGCATCGCCTTGCCGGTGATGGTGAGCATCAGGAACAGGAAGAGAAGCGCCATCGCGACCACCGCGATGATGACGTTCTCGACCTGTTGCGGCCCGACATGCAGGAAGCCGAAGTGCCAGTCGCGCCGCAGCGGGATCGCGTAGTCGCGCGGGCTCCCGCCGAAGCCGAAGCGGATCGTGCTTTCGATCATGATGTTCACGGCGATCGACGCAATCGCCAGCGTGAGTGCGCTGTTACCGCGTAGCGGGCGCAGCGCAACGTGGTCGCTCGCGATCCCGATTGCGCCTGCCGCAACGAACGCGCCAAGGATAGCGATCCACGCGGGCAGGCCGAGCCAGACGTTGAGCATGTATCCGGCGAACGCGCCCACCGCCATGTGCGCGGCGACGGAGAAGTTCACGAACCGCAGCACCGCGTAGATCATCGTCAAACCGATAGCGGGCACCGCCAGAACGGCGCCCGCCATCAGGCCGTTGAGAGCGAGCTGGAGGATTTTTTCGAGCATCAGCCCGCGAACGAGGTGGCGGTTATTGCGCATCCTCTCCCCGCGCCGCTCAATTTCCGCGAAAGCGTGACATCCCGTTTTTCGCTTGGCCAAGCACTGCGCCGCCCTCTCCCACAAGGGGAGAGGGCGCATCGATATAGACCGCGCCGGCGGCGAGGCAAGCGCGCCGCGCATCACGCCTTGATCTGGACGATCTTCCCGTCCTTCACCTGCGCGGTGCGGAACGCCACCTCGATGATGTTGCCGTTGTCGGCGAACTTGCACGGGCCGGAGGCGCCGGAATACTTGATCTCCTTGCCCTCGGCGATCGCCTTGAGGCCATCGAGCGCGTTATCGACCTTCACGCCCGCGTCGTTGTTGGCGATCTTGCGGATGTTGTCGCGGATCGCCGTGCCCGTTGCGTCCCTGCCCTTGGCCATCGACAGGATCGCCATGTTGGCGTGGTCGTAGGCCTGGCACATGAAGGTGTCGAGTTCGTCGCGCTTTACCAGCGCTTTCACCTTCGCGTAGGCACTCGAGTCGAACGCCGGCGAGGGGTCCGCGATGGAGAAAATTCCTTCGGCAGTTTCCTTGCCGGCGCCTTCGACGAAAGCCGGCGTGATGCCATAGGCGAAGCCCATCACCTTGCCCTTGAAGTTGGCGCGGAACAGGTCTTTCGCCATCACGATGTTCTCCTGGAGATAACCGCCCATCATGAAGATGTCCGGATTGGCGCGCACCATCTCGTCGATCTCGGAGCGGAACGAGGTCTTCTTGTTGTCGATGATCGCACTCGTGACCTTGACGCCCTTCGGCTCGACCGTCTCGCGGATCGCCTTGAACACCGTCTCGGTGAACGGCGTCTGCGGCATGATCAGGTAAACGCTCTTGGCGCCCTGCCCGAGGATGAAGCGGGCAAACTCCTTGCCCTGCAATTCCGTATGCGGCTGCGTGCGCACGAAATAGCCCTGATGCGGCAGCGCCGCGATCGAGTCCGCCGCCGAGATGCCGAGCAGCATCACCTTGTTTTCCCAGCAGAGCGGCAGCACCGCGCTGCCGACCGCGGACGCCCACACGCTCATGATCGCCTGCACCTTGTCGACGTCGATCAACTTGCGCGCGGCGCGCACGCCGGCCTCCGCGTTGGTCGCATCGTCCTCGGCGAGATACTCGAGCTTGCGGCCGAGCAGGCCGCCCGCGGCGTTGACCTGATCGACCACCGCCTGATGCGAGATGCGGCTGTTCGGGCCGAACGGCGAGCCGGAGCCGGTGAGCGACACGAGGCCCGCGAGCTTGATCGGCCCGGTCTGCCCGAACCCCGGCGACGTGATGACGAATGGTGCCGCGATTGTTGCCGCGCCAGTGAGCAGCGCCGTGCGGCGCGTGACGACAGACCGTGTGTGCATGACTTCCCCCTGTTGATGTTGGCCGGATGATAGCAGCGATTAGCCCCCAAGGAACGCGTGACGCACTTCCGCATCCGCCGCCAAAACGCTGGCGCGGCCGTCGCGCGCATTCGAGCCGTCCACCAGCAGGTAGCCCCGGTCCGCAATCGCAAGTGCGTCGAGTGCGTTCTGTTCGACCATAACGACGGTCATGCCTTCGGCGTGCAGGCCCTTGATCAGAGCGAACAATTCGGCCGAGGCGGCTGGCGCGAGCCCGGCCGAGGGCTCGTCGAGCAACATCAGCCGGGGCGCCGCCATCAGCGCCATCGCGACCGCGAGCATCTGGCGCTGGCCGCCCGAGAGGGTGCGCGCCTCCTGCGTGCGCCGCTCGGCGAGCGCCGGAAAGCGCGCAAATGCTCCTCTGATGCGCTCTTTGGTGGCGCGCCGGTCAACGTAGCCGCCAATCTCCAGATTGGCCTCGACGCTGAGGGAGGGAAACACGTTCGCCTCCTGCGGCACGAATGCGATGCCCTGGCGGGTGATCTCGCGCGGCTTGAGGCCGCCGATCGGCTTGCCCTCGAACGTGATCGCGCCCTCGCGCGGTTTCAGAAACCCCGCGATCGACTTGAGCAGTGTCGATTTGCCCGCGCCGTTCGGCCCGATCAGCACGACCAGTTCCTTCTCGGCGACCGTCATGCCGACGCCCTTGAGCACCTCGTCATGCGCCCCATAGCCGGCGACGACGTTGGTGACGGAGAGCATCTTGTCACGCGCGATGCCCCATGTAGGCCTCCTGCACGCGGGCATCTGCGCGCAAATCGGCAAATCTCCCTTCCGTGAAGCGCTTGCCCTGCACCAGCACCACGACGTGATCGCACAGCGCCGCGACCAGCCCCATGTTGTGCTCGATGATGAGAAACGTCATGCCGCGGCTTTTCAGCGCGAGGATGTGCTCGCCGAGGTTTCGCGCCAGTGTGGGGTTGATGCCGGCGGCCGGCTCGTCGAGCATGATCAGCTTCGGTTCGGCCATCAGTGCGCGGCCGAGTTCGAGCAGCTTCTTCTGCCCGCCGGAAAGTTCGATCGCGCGGTTGTCGCCGACGTGGAGAAGGTTGAGCTCGCGCGCGACCGCGATGGCGCGGACACGCAATTCCTCTTCGCGTGCACGTACCGCCGGTGTACGGAGCACCGCCGCCGAAAACGTCTCGCCCGGCTGATGCTTGCCGTACAGCATCAGGTTCTCGATCACCGTGAGAGCGCTGAGCCCGCGCGCGATCTGGAACGTGCGCGACAGGCCGACCTCCGCCAGGCGGTCCGGCCGCCAGCCGGTTACCTCGGTGCCGGCGAAATACACATGGCCGTCGTTCGGCCGCAGCACGCCGGTGACCGCGTTGAACAGCGTGGTCTTGCCGGCGCCGTTCGGTCCGATCAGCCCGGTGATACGCCCTTGCTCGACAGTCAGGTCCGCGCCGTCTAGGGCGGTGACGCCGCCGAACCGCTGCCGCAAACCCTTGATGTCGAGCAGCGCCATAAAGGCTAACCCCGATTGCCCCCGAAGGATTGCACGAACAGGTTGCCTTGCGCGACGCGATCGTGGCTGAACTGGCGGAAATCGTCCGTCACCTTTCCGGTCAGCAGCCAGTCTGCGAGTTCGCGGCCGATCGCGGGCGCGATCTTGAAGCCATGCCCGCTGCCGCCGGAGAAATCCGCGTATCCCGCGATGCCGGCGCGCGGGCCGACGAATGGATACCAGTCCGGCGTCACGTCATAGAGCGCCGCATAGGCCTCGATCAGCTGCATGCCGGCAAACGACGGGAAGCGGCGCTCGACGCGTGTCTGCACATCGCTGATGAAGTCGGCGTCGGCGGCGTTTTTGTAATTGTAGGGATCGACGTCGACATACTCCTTCGGGAAATCCGCGCCCGATGATGAAGCGGTCCTGGCCGAGCGGGCGGTAATAGACCGCATCGACGCCCATCGAGATCGAGGTTTTCGGAATCTTGCGACCTGCGGGCACCTGCCACACCGTGTCCTGCTCACGCACCGAGCGCATCGGCAGCGCAAGGCCCGCGCTCTCCGCCAGCGGCTTTGCCCAGGGGCCGGCCGCATTGACCACCATGTTGCCGCTCACCTCGCCATGATCGAGCTCGACACCTGTGATGCGGTCGCCTTGCCGCAGGAGCCTGCGTACCGGCGTGCGCGCGCGAAATTCGCCGCCCGCGTTTCTGAACGCATCCACATAGGCTTCGGTCGCCTGCACGGGATCGGCGTAGCCGCCATGCGGCTCGTAAACGATGCCCGCAATGCCTTCGGGATTGAGTTCCGGCAGGTGCTCAGAAAAGCCCGGTCCGTCCGACCATTCGTTGACGATGCCGAGCCCCTTCTGCATCGCAACGTTTTTCTTTGCGCCCTCCAGCATGTCCTGCGAGACCACGAAGCAGTATCCGGCTTGCACGAAGCCAGCGTCCCTGCCGAGTTCAGCCCTCGCATTCTCGAACATCGTGATGCTGGCACGCGCGAGGCGAACAAGCAGCGGCGTCGAATAGCTTTGACGGACGATCGCGGCGCTTTTTCCCGTGCCGCCGCTCGCCGGCTCGCCGCGATCGAGCAACAGTGTCTTCGCGCCCGCCTTGCGCAGATGATAGGCCGTCGCGGCGCCGCTGATGCCGGCGCCGACAACGATAGCGTCGTAGCTCATGTCTTCGGCTCCACGCCGTAATTCTGCTTGATGAACGCGCGGCTGAATTTGCCCGAGACGAAATCGTTCTCGATCGCCGTGCGATCGCGCTCGTTCGGCTTGCCATAACCGCCCGCGCCCGGCGTCTCGACCACGATCGCCTCGGTTGGCTTCACCTCAAGATTCGCCGGCTTGGTCGGCAACGGCACTTCGCCGCTCCCGCTGAGCCTCGCGAACTTGCCGGTGCCGCCGCTGCCGCCGCCGAACAGACCCCACGGCCTGTTCACGAAGCGCTCGCCCTGTCCCGAGAATGTCATGGTGTGCCCCACCGGCCGCACGACGCGGCGCAATCCGAGCCCGCCGCGATACTTTCCCGCCCCGCCCGAATCCGGAACGAAGCCGTAGCTCTCGACCAGCAGCGGATACTCCATCTCGATCGATTCCACCGGCAGGTTTGACGTGTTGGTGATGTGCACCTGAACGCCGTCCTTGCCGTCCTTGGTGAAACGGCCCCCGAAACCGCCGCCGAGCGTTTCGAGGTAGACGTAGTCGCGGTCGTGGCGCGGATCGTGGCCGAAGAAAACAGCCGTTGTGTTCGCGCCGTTCGCGGCGCCGACCGCAGCTTCCGGGATGGCGGGCGCAAGCGCTCCGATCACCACATCGACGATGCGCTGCGCCGTATTGGCGCGCGCCGCCACGGCCGCCGGAAATTTCGCATTGATGATGCTGCCGAGCGGCGCATGGATGTCGACGATGTCGATCAGGCCCTGATTGTTCGGCACGTCGGGATCGAGGAGCGCTTTCAGCGAATAGAGCACGCCCGCCTGCGTCGCCGTGATGGTGGAATTGATGTTGCCCTTCACCTGCGGCCCGGAGCCGGTAAAGTCGAACAGCACGCGTGCGTTGCTGCCGTGCGGCGGCACCGTGATGCGCAGCTTGATCGGGATGTTGGTGGTGCCGACGCCGTCGTCGTCCATCACGTCTTCGAACGTGTATTCGCCGGGCGCGATGCGCGTCAGCGCCGCGCGCAGCCGGTCCTCGGTGCGGCGGATGATGTCGTCGAACGCGGCGGTGAGCAGCGGCACGCCGCGCGCTTCGATCATTTCGGCAACGCGCCGCACGCCGAGCCGCGCGGCTGCGACCTGTGCGAAGTAATCGCCGCGCCGCTCCTCCGGGACGCGTGCGTTGAGCAGCAGGATGTCGAGCACGTCCTCGGCGAGTACGCCCGCACGGAACAGACGCACCACCGGAATGCGCGTGCCTTCCTGATAGATCTCGGTGCCGCCCGCCATGCTGCCGGGCGTGATGCCGCCGATGTCGGCGTGATGCGCGATGTTGCACATGAAGCAGACGAGCTTGCCGCCGGCGAACACCGGCATCGCCATGTTGACGTCGGGCAAATGCGAGCCGCCTGCCACGTAAGGATCGTTCGAGATGAAGATGTCGCCCTCGCGGACGGCGGAGAGCGGCATTTTCGCGAGCAGGGTGTTCATCAGGCCCATCATCGAGCCGAGGTGAATCGCGAGCGAGTTTTCTGCCTGCACGACGAGCCGCCCAGCCGGATCGATGATCGCGGTCGAATGATCGTGGCGCTCCTTGATGTTGGTCGAGTATGCGCTCTTCATCAGTGCGATGTAGGTCTCGTCCGCGATGGACTTCAGCCCATTCGACATGATTTCGAGCGTGATCGGATCGATGCTCATGCGGAAATCTCGACAAGAAGATTGAGGTAGGGATCAACCGTGGCGCGGTCGCCGGGAAACAGCAGCGTGGTGGAATCGAGCTGTTCTATAACGGCGGGGCCCGCGATCGTGTCGCCGGGCATCAGGGTAGCGCGATCGTATACGGGCGTATCCTCGGCCTTTTCGGCTTCGAACCAGACGGGTCGGCGCGAGCCGGCTTCCGGCGCGCCACCCTGGCGCGGCTCGCTCGCCCGCGTGGCCGGCTGGCGCAACTTGCCGGCCGCGATCAGGCGGAAGTTCACGATCTCGATCCGGTCGGCCGGATTGTGGAAGCCGTAGGCGCGCTCGTGCTCGGCAAAGAAGCGCTGCGCGATCTCCCCGGCATCGGCAAGCGGCTCGGCATTGCCAAGCCCGATCGCCAGCTCGAAATTCTGTCCGACATAACGCGCATCGAGCACGATATCGACGCCGCGGTTCGCTCGCTCGACACGCTCGGCGTCGAACCACGCATCCGCTTGGTTTTTCAGTTCGCCGATCCGCGCACGCACGTCGCCCATGCGGGCGTCGCTCAGCGGCGTGACGGCCGTTCGCACAAAGGTCTCGCGCAGGTCCGACACGATCAGCCCCTGCGCGCACAGGATGCCGGGCGCGAACGGCACGAGGCAGCGCCGAATGCCGAGGCTCTTGGCCACATCGGTCGCGTGCAGCGGTCCCGCGCCGCCGAACGGCAGCAGCGCGAAGGCGCGCGGATCGTGCCCGCGCTCGACCGACACCGCGCGGATCGCCCGCACCATGTTGGCAACCACGATGCCGAGCATGCCGTGCGCGGTGCGCTCGACCGTGAAGCCGAGCCGGTCGCTGAGCGGTGCGATCGCGTTGCGCGCCAAACCTTCGTCGAGCGCCATGCCGCCGCCGAGCAGGCCGCGCGGCGACAGCCGCCCGAGCACAAGGTTGGCATCGGTCACAGTGGCCTCCTGGCCACCGCGCCCATAGCAGGCCGGACCCGGTTGCGCGCCCGCGCTCTGCGGGCCGACCTTCATCAGCCCGTCGCGATCGAACCATGCGATCGAGCCGCCGCCGGCGCCGACCGCATTGATGTCGAGCGAGGCGAGCCGCGCCGGATAACCCTCGATCCATTTGTTGAAGGTCGTGCCGGCCGTGTAGTTGCGCATCAGCGCGACGTCCGCGCTGGTGCCGCCCATGTCGAGCGAAATGACATCCGGCACGCCCGAGAGCCGCGCCATGTGGATCGCGCCGACCGCGCCCGCCGCCGGCCCCGACAGCGCGGTGCGGATTGGCACATGGCGCGCGCGTGCAACCGACATCAGCCCGCCCGACGACTGGTTGATGCCGAGCGCGGCGTTCGGCGCGGCCTCGGCGACCCCTTTGGCGAAGTCGCCGAGATAGCGGTCGATGACGGGCTGGAGATACGCGTTGAGCACCGTGGTGGAGAGCCGTTCGTACTCACGGAATTCCGGCTGCACTTCCGACGAGATCGACAGATACATGTCGGGATAGGCGGCGGCGAGCGCATCGCGGATCATCGCCTCATGGGCGGGATTGAGAAACGAAAACAGGAGGCACACTGCGCACGCATCGGGCCTTGCGTCGCCGATCGCCCTGACGAGAGCCGGCAATGTGTCCGGCGAAAGCGACTTCATCGCGCTCCCCTCCGCCGTGATGCGCTCGGCCGCCTCGAAGCGCAGCTCGCGCGGCACCAGCGGCGCCGGGTAGTCGTCCTGCAACGAGAACACGTGCGGGCGGATCTGCCGCCCGATCTCGATCAGGTCGCGAAATCCTTCGGTGACCACGAGCGCGACCTTGCCGCCGCGCCGCTGGATCAGCGCGTTGGTGGCAACGGTGGTGCCGTGCGAGAGCCGCGTGATCGCCGAAAGATCGATGCCGTGGCGCTCGCTAACCTCGCGCAGCCCCGCGATGACGGCCTGCGCCGGATTGCCGGGCGTGGAGGCTACCTTGTGCAGGACGATGCGGTCGTCGGCGTCGTCGAACGCGAAGAAATCCGTGAAGGTGCCGCCGACATCGACACCGATCATCCAGGCCATATGTTACCCGCGCCCCACCAAAAAACGATCTTGCCTAGGCGCCGCGTTGAGATCAATCGACCCAAAGTTGGCCCGCGCCCGGGCGAAGTTGCATGATCTTAGCGCCTCAGGCGGCAGCCGTTGCCGGTGCGTCGAGCAGGTGGCAGGCCGCGAGATGCCCCACTTCGGTCGGCTGCAACTTCGGCTCTTCGACGCGGCAGCGGTCGAACACATAGGGGCAGCGGGTGTGGAAGCGGCAGCCCTTCGGCGGATTGATCGGGCTCGGCACGTCGCCCTTGAGGATGATGCGCTGCCGGTTGGCGCCCGGCTCCGGCACCGGCACGGCGGAGAGCAGCGCCTGCGTATAGGGATGCTGGGGCGCGGCGAAGATGCGCCGCTTCGGCGCCACCTCGACGATCTTGCCGAGATACATCACGGCGACGCGGTGGGTCATGTGCTCGACGATCGCGAGATCGTGGCTGATGAACAGCATCGCGAGGCCGAGATCGCGCTGCAGGTCCTGCAGCAGGTTGACGATCTGCGCCTTGACCGAGACGTCGAGCGCCGAGACCGCCTCGTCGCAAATGATCAGATCGGGGTCGGCCGCGAGCGCGCGCGCGATGCCGATGCGCTGGCGCTGGCCGCCGGAGAACTCGTGCGGCCAGCGGTGCGCCGCCTCGCGCGGCAGCCGCACCTTGTCCATCAGCGCGGCGACGCGTGCATCGAGATCGGCGCGCAGATGTGGCAAGGCCGAAATTGCGGATCGGCTCGGCGACGATGTCCTTCACGCGCATGCGCGGATTGAGGCTGGAGAACGGGTCCTGGAACACCACCTGCATGCGCCGGCGCATCGGCCGCAGCGCGCCGGCCGAGAGATCGTCGATGCGCTGGCCGTCGAGCACCACCTGGCCCGCCGTGATGTCGAACAGCCGCAGGATCGCGCGGCCGACCGTGGACTTGCCGCAGCCGCATTCGCCGACCAGCGAGAGCGTTTCGCCGCGCGCGATCTCGAACGAGATGCCGTCGACCGCATAGACGTAAGCCGGTGCGCGTCCGAGGAATCCGCCGCCCACGCGGAAGTGCTTCTTGAGATCGTTGACCTCGAGCAGAGGCGCGCTCATGCGGCGCACCGCCTCCCGCGGCGCATAGTGGCAGGCGGCGGTGTGGCCGGGCGCCTTCGCTTCGAGCGGCGGCGCGACCTCGCGGCAAAGGTCGGTCGCGAGCGGACAGCGGCTCGCGAACACGCAGCCGATCGATGCGTGTCTTCAGGCTCGGCACGAGACCGGGGATTTCGGCGAGCCGCGTCTCCTCGCCGGTCACCGAGGAGCCGAGCTTCGGCACCGCGCCGAGCAGGCCCTGCGTGTAGGGATGGCGCGGCGTGCGGAACAGCTTGGCGACCGGCGCCTCCTCCACCTTGCGGCCCGCATACATCACCATCACGCGCTCGGCGACTTCCGCGACCACGCCGAGATCGTGCGTGATCAGGATGATGGCGGCGCCGACGCGGTGCTTGAGGTCGCGCATCAGGTCGAGAATCTGCGCCTGGATGGTGACGTCGAGCGCGGTGGTCGGCTCGTCGGCGATCAGCAGTTTCGGATTGCAGGCGAGCGCCATCGCGATCATCACCCGCTGGCGCATGCCGCCGGAGAACTGGTGCGGATATTCGCGCACGCGCCGCCGCGCTTCCGGGATGCCGACCAGGTTGAGCATCTCGACGGCACGATCCTCGGCGGCACGCTTGTCCAGCCCCTGATGCAGCCGCAGCGTTTCGCCGAGCTGCCGCCCGACGGTGAGCACCGGGTTGAGGCTGGTCATCGGCTCCTGGAAGATCATGCTGATGTCGTTGCCGCGGATCTTGCGCATCGCGGGCTCGTCGAGCGTCAGCAGGTCGGTGCCCTGGAAGCGGATCGAGCCCGCGATCCTGCCGGGCGGCTCCGGGATCAGGCGCAGGATGGAGTTGGCGGTGACGGACTTGCCGCAGCCGCTCTCTCCCACGATCGCCAGCGTCTCGCCCTGGCCGACCTGAAACGACACGCCGTCCACCGCGCGGTTGACGCCGTCCGGCGTGCGGAAATGCGTCTGCAGGTTCTCAACCTCGAGCAGGGCCATGCTCTAGAGACCCTTGGCGAGGCGCGGATCGAGCGCGTCGCGCATGCCGTCGCCAAGCAGGTTCACGGCCAGCACCGTCACGGAGAGGAATACGGCCGGAAAGAACACGATGAACGGTTTCACCTGCCAGAGCGCGCGGCCCTCGGCCATGATGTTACCCCAGGACGGGACCGTCGGCGGGACGCCCGCGCCGATGAACGACAGGATTGCCTCGACGAGCATGGCGCTCGCGCAAATGTAGGTCGCCTGCACGGTCATCGGCGCCAGCGTGTTTGGCAGGATGTGGCGCAGGATGATCATCGGCGTGCGCGTGCCGGCGGCGACCGCGGCATCGACATACGGCTGCTCGCGCAGCGACAGCACGACGCCGCGCACCAGGCGCGAGACGCGCGGGATTTCGGCAATCGTGATCGCCATCACGACGTTGCCGATGCTGCCGCGGGTGAGTGCCATCAGGGCGACGGCGAGCAGGATCGGCGGGATCGACATCAGCCCATCCATGATCCGCATGATGAACCCGTCGGCCCAGCGCACCATGCCGGAGACGAGGCCGATGGCGAGCCCGGCGATCGAGGCGAGGAGCGCCACCGAGAAACCGACCGTGAGCGAAACACGCGCGCCATAGACGACACGCGAGTAGATGTCGCGCCCCAGCATGTCGGTGCCGAACCAATACACGGCGGAAGGTTCGCGCGTGCGCCGGGAGGTGTTGAGCGTGGTCGGGTCGACGGTCCACACGATAGGGTGCGAACACCGCGATCAGCACCATAACGATCAGCAGCGCGCCGCCGATCGCCACGGTCGGATGGCGGCGCAGGAAGCCGGTGAACCCGCGCAGCGGCTTGACCGGCGGCCACAGGTCCGGGAGCGCCGGCGCGGCGGCGATACCTTCAGCCGGCACGGCGATGGCGGGCGGCGGGCTCAATAGCGGATCCTCGGATCGAGCAGCGTATAGAGAAGGTCGATCACCAGATTGACCAGCACGTAGACGAAGCTGAACAGCAGCACGACGCCCTGGATCACCGGATAGTCGCGCCGCAGGATGGCGTCGAGAGTGAGGCGCCCGAGCCCCGGAATGGCGAATACGCTCTCCGTCACCACTGCGCCGCCGATCAAGAGCGCGATGCCGAGGCCGATTACGGTGACGATCGGCACGGAAGCATTCTTGAGCGCATGGATGAACAGGATCGGGCTCTGCGCCAGGCCCTTGGCGCGCGCGGTGCGGATGTAGTCCTGCTGCAGCACCTCAAGCATGGTGGCGCGCGTGATGCGGGCGATCAGCGCGATATAGACGCAGCCAAGCGCGATCGACGGCAGGATCAGATTCTCCAGCCACGGCCATAGGCCCCGCGAGATCGGCGTGTAGCCTTGAACCGGGAGCCATTCGAGCTGCAGCGCGAACAAGTAGGCCAGCAGATAGCCGACCACGAACACCGGCACCGAAAAGCCGAACACCGCAAAGCTCATGATCGCCCGGTCGAACCAGGTGCCAGCCTTCCAGGCCGCCACCACGCCGATCGGCACCGCGACGATGATCGACAGGATGAGCGTGACCACCATGAGCGACAGCGTCGGCTCGATGCGCTGCGCGATCATGGCGGTCACGGGCAGGTTGGTGAAGATCGACCGGCCGAGGTCGAAGTGTACGAGCCGCCATGCCCAGTCGGAGAACTGCACCAGAAACGGCCGGTCGAGCCCGAGGCTTTGGCGGATGCGTTCCACATCCTGCGGCGTCGCCTGGTCGCCTGCGATCACCGCGGCGGGATCGCCCGGCGCGATGAACAGCAGGCTGAACACAAACAGCGCGACCACCACCATGACGGGGATGGTCGCCAGAATACGCCTGACGACGTACGTGAACATGCGTCTCGCTACCGCGAGGTCTATGCGCTCTTGGCCACGTCCCAGAAGAACGGGCATCGGACCTTTCACGATGCCGCTGACGTTCTTGCGCCACGCCTGATAGGTGAGGAAGAAGCCGGTCGGCGCGTAGACGACATTGTCGAGCGCCGCCTTGTTGAGACGGCGCGCGGCGGCCTTTTCCTCTTCGAGCGTTCTTGGCGTCGAACCAGTTGGTCACTTCCTTCTCGACTTCGGGCACGTTCGGCCAGCCGAACCATGCGCCGTCGCCGCTCGCGCGGATCGCGATATAGACCGCCGGATTGATGCAGTCCGCACCCGCGTGCCAGGAGTGGAACATCGCCCAGCCGCCCTGTCCGGGCGGGGATTTCTGCGCGCGGCGCTGGCCGGTCGTGCCCCAGTCGGTCGCGATGAAATCGACGTTCATGCCGATGCGCTTCAAAGCTCGGCCGTGACGTCGCCTTGCCCCTTGGTGATCGGCTGGTCCTGCGCCACGACGCAGGTCACGGGCTGGTTGGTGTAGCCGCTTTCCGCGAGCAATTTCTTGGCGCCGGCGATGTCGCGCTTTCCTTTCAGAATCTCGCCGCCCTCTTCGCTGTAGAGCGGCGTGTCGGGCGTGAAGTATCCAGGCAGCGGCTTCCACAGGCTGTTGTCGTCACCGACCAGCGCGCGCATGTACTCCTCCTGGTCGAGCGCCATCAGCACCGCGCGCCGCGCCCGCACGTCGTTGAAGGGCGGGTGCAGGTGGTTCATGCGGAACGTGCCGATGTTGCCGAGCGGATCAGCGATATCGACGGCCACGTTACGATTGCGCTTGAGCACCGGCACGAGATCGGAGATCGGGTTCTCCCACCAGTCGATCTCGCCGTTCTGCAGCGCCGCCGAGGCGGTCGCCGGGTCGGGCATGATGACCCATTCGATGCGGTCGACCAGCATCCTCTTGCCGCCGGCAAGCCAAGAGGCCTTTTCCTGCCGCGGCTGATAGTCCGCGAACTTCTCGAACACCGCCTTGGCGCCCGGAACCCATTCGCCCTTCGCAAACTTCATCGGGCCCGAGCCGATGTATTCCTCGATCTGCTTGAACGGGTCGGTCTTGGCGATGCGCTCCGGCATGATGAACGCCATCGGCGTCGAGTTCTTGCCGAGCGCAAGCAGCATCTTCGGGTAGGGCTTCTTGAGCACCCACTTGAAGGTGCGGTCATCGACCGCAGTCAGCTCCTGCTGGATCGCCTTGAGCATGAGGCCGAGCGGGTCGCGCGCGCTCCAGCGCGTGAGGCTTGCGACGCAGTCCTTGGCGAGAACCGGCGTGCCGTCGTGGAATTTCAGGCCGGAGCGGAGCTTGAAGGTCCAGGTGAGGCCATCGCTGGAGGTTTCTTCGCTCTCGACCATCTGCCGCTGCGGTTCCAGCTTTTCGTCGAAGCCGTACAGCGTGTCCCACACCAGCACCGAGGCGTTGCGCACCACGTATTGCGTTCCCCAGATCGGATCGAAGTTCGCGAGGTTCGCCTGCGGCACGAAGCGCAGCGTCTTTGCAGCCGCACCTTGCGAAATGGCCGGAGTGGACAGCCCGCCCGTCGCCACCAGGGCGCCGGCGCCTGCCGTCGTCTTCAAGAACGTCCTGCGATCCATGACTAAACTCTCCTTTTCGCCGCACTCTGGCGGCCGCCCAAAGCTACACCAGTCTGCCACTTCTTTTGGCGATCTGCCTATGCCTCAAGAAGCGGAAGTCCGGCCGGTCTGCGCCCTCGGGCGGGAGCGGAGCAAGGCGCATGCCATGCGGCCGCGCGGCCCCGGCACGCGGCAGGCGCAATGGACAAGTCCATTCGGCAATGAATAAGGTTGCGCGCGAAACTCCTCCGGAACCCCATGAACCCGCCGCCTGCCGAAATCGGCGCTCCCGTCGCGGACATCGACACGCCGGCCCTCGTGGTCGATCTCGATGCGCTCGACCGCAACATCGCGAAAATGGCGGAGTTTGCGCGAGCGGCCGGCGTGCGCGTGCGTCCGCACGCCAAGACCCACAAGTCGGCCGCGATCGCGCTGCGGCAGATTGCCAGCGGCGCGGTCGGCCAGTGCGTGCAGAAGGTCGGCGAGGCCGAAGCGCTGGTGCGCGGCGGCGTAAAGGACATCCTGGTGAGTAACCAGGTTGTGGGGACCCGCAAGTTGCGCCGCCTCGCAGCCCTCGCCAAGGATGCGACAATTGGGCTGTGCTTTGACTCGGTCGAACAGGTCGATGCCGCCTCGCGCGTGGCGCAGGACTTCGGCGTCGAACTCGGCGCGCTGGTTGAGATCGAGGTCGGCATGGAGCGCTGCGGCGTGATGCCGGGCAAGGCCGCAGCCGCGCTCGCCCGCCGCATCGCGGATGCGCCGAACCTGAAATTCCGCGGGTTGCAGGCCTATCACGGCCGCGCCCAGCACATGGCGACCCACCAGCAACGCGCGCAGGCCATCGCCTCGGCGGTGGATGCGGTGCGCGAGACGCTGGATGCATTGCGGGCGGACAATCTCGACTGCGAGATCGTCGCCGGCGCCGGGACCGGGACGTTCGCGTTCGAGGCCGAGAGCGGCGTCTACAATGAGCTGCAGGTCGGCTCGTATGTGTTCATGGACACCGACTACGCGAAAATCGGCAACAAGGACGGCGGGCTCTACACGGCGTTCGAGCACAGCCTGTTCGTGCTCGCCTCGGTGATCAGCACGCCCGCGCCCGAGCGCGCGATCGTGGACGCGGGGCTCAAATCCTACAGCGCCGAGAAAGGCCCGCCCTGGGTGCACGGCCGCGACGATGTCGAGCTCACCGCGGTTTCGGACGAGCACGGCAAGCTCATACTGGGAGCGAAGGCGAAGCGTTTGAGCCTGGGCGACAAGGTCTGGCTCATTCCGGGTCACTGCGATCCGACCGTCAATCTGCACGACTGGTACGTCGGCGTGCGCAACGGCCGCGTCGAGGTGCTCTGGCCGGTCAGCGCGCGCGGCGCGAGTACATGAACGCGCGGGCGGAACGCGCAGCGCTTGAGGGGATGTGACTGGTGGCCAAGACCGACGATCCGATCCTGCTTGAGCTGTTCAAGAACGCACTGTTCTCGATCGCGGACGAAATGGCGCTGACCATTTTCCGCACGACGTATTCGGGCGTGCTCAAGGACAACATGGATTACTCCACCGGCTTCGCGGATGCCGACGGCAAGCTTGTCGCGCAGGGCCTGACCCTTCCGGGGCACCTTGGCTCGGTCCCGACCGCGATGGCGTCGATCATGCGCCACTACGGCGACGACATGGCGCCGGGCGATGTCTTCATCATGAACGATCCGTTCGACGGCGGCATGCACCTGCCGGACATCTTCATCTTCAAGCCGCTTTATCACGAGGGCGAGCGGCTCGCGTTCGCCTGCACCTGCTGCCATCACTCCGATGTCGGCGGGCGCGTTGCCGGCTCGAACGCGTCGGACTCGACCGAGATCTACGCCGAGGGCCTGCGCATCGCGCCGTTGAAACTCTACGAGGCCGGCAAGCTCAACAAGACCATCATGACGTTCATCGAGCGGAACGTCCGGCTGCCGATCCAGGTGGCGGGCGATCTGCGCGCGCAACTCGCCGCCTGCCATATCGCCGAGCGGCAGTTCGCCGAACTCCTCGCCAAGTATGGACCGGTGCGTACCAAGGACCTGATGGCCGACGTGCTCGACCACGCGGAGCGCCTCACGCGCGCGGAACTCGCCAAGCTTCCCGACGGCGAATGGAGCTTCGAGGACTGGATCGACGACGACGGCGTCGACTACGGCAAGCCGATCCGCCTGTTCGTCACCATCCGCAAGTCCGGCGGCGGCATGGTGGTCGACTGGACCGGCACCAGCCCGCAGGTGAAAGGCGCAATCAACAACACGCTGTCGTTCACCAAGGCGGCGTCCTACTGCGCGGTGCGCTCGGTGCTGCCGCAGATCATTCCGAGCAACGAAGGCGTGTTCCGCGCGATCGATGTGATCTGTCCGCCGGGCACGATCGGCAACGGCGTGCTGCCGGCCGCCTGCGCGGCGCGCGGATTGACCGGGTTCCGCATGGTGGACTGCATGTTCGGCGCGCTCGCCATGATGCTGCCCGACAAGGTGACGGCGGCCGGCGACGGCGGCAACACCGGCATCTCGATCGGCGGCTACGACGAGGCGCGCAAGCCGTTCATCTATGTGGACTTCACCTGCGGTGCGTGGGGCGGAAGCCCGTGGGCCGACGGCCTCGACGGCAATTCGCACATGATGGCGAACATGGCGTCGCAATCGATCGAGGTCACCGAGACCGAAATGCCGATGTCGATCACGGCTTATGAATTCGTCGCCGACAAGGCCGGCGCCGGCAAATTCCGCGGCGGGGTTCCGTTCCGCCGCGACTATCGTTTCCTCGAGCACGAGGCGATGCTGCAGGTGCGCTCGGACCGCCGTGATCACCGGCCGTTCGGCCTGTATGGCGGCAGCCCCGGAGGCCCTTCCGAGAACTATCTCAATCCAGACACGAACCACCAGCTCGTTCCCTCGAAGCTCACGATGACGATCCGCAAGGGCGACGTGTTCCGCCATGTGCTGGCCGGCGGCGGCGGGTGGGGCGACCCGCTCGAACGCGATCCGGCCGCCGTGCTGCGCGACGTGCGCAACGAAATCCTCTCCGCCGCGCGCGCGAAAGCGGATTACGGCGTGATCGTTGACACCAAAGCCTGGCGTGTCGATCTCGCGGCGACGCGAGAGCTGCGCGCCGCAAATGCGCGCCGCGCGCGGCTGGCGCGAGGTGCCCAAGGTCCAGTGGCACGAACCCACGATGCTGCCAGAGGCGGCCGAGTAGCCAATGTCCATTACGCTTCGCGTCGGTGTCGATATCGGCGGCACCTTCACCGACATCGTCATTCTCGGCTCGGATGGGTCGATCCACACCAAGAAGGTGTCGTCGAGCGCGGAGAACTATGCGCTCGCGATCGTCGACGGGCTCGCCGAGCTGTTCCGCGAGACCGGTCTCTCCGGCGCCGCGATCGAGGAAATTCGCCACGGCACCACGGTCGCGTCGAATGCGATCCTGGAGCACAAGGGCGCGCGCGTCGGCCTGATCACCACAAAAGGCTTCCGCGACGTGCTGGAAATCCGCACCTTGCGGATGCCGCGCCTCTACGATCTTACCTGGATCAAGCCGACGCCGCTGGTCGAGCGCTACCTGCGCAAGGTCGTGGACGAGCGCATCGACTACAAGGGAAACATCGAGCGCCCGCTCGATGCCGCCGATGCCGAGCGCGTCGTCAACTCGCTGCTGGCCGAGAACGTCGAGGCGATTGCGATCTGCCTGATCAACTCGTTCACCAATCCGGCGCACGAGCTGACGATCCGCGACATCGTGCGGCGCAAGGCGCCGCAGCTTCCGCTCAGCGTGTCCTATGAGGTGCTGCCCGAGATCAAGGAATACGAGCGCACCTCGACGACGGTCATCAACGCCTATGTGATGCCGATCGTCGCGACCTATCTGCGCGCGCTGCGCTCAGGGCTCGATGCGGCCGGCATTCCGGCGCGCCTCTTGCTGATGCAATCGAATGGCGGCTTGACGACCGACATCGCGGCGGCCGCGCGGCCGATGCACATCGTCGAATCCGGTCCGGCGGGCGGCGTCGTCGGCGCGCAAGCGGTGGCGCGCTCCAAGCAGCTCGACAAAATCATCACCTTCGACATGGGCGGCACAACCGCCAAGGCCTCGATGGTGGAGAACGGCGAGGTGACGCGCGCGCAGGAATATGCGGTCGGCGGCGGCATCATGATCGGCTCGCGATTGCTGACCGGCGCGGGTTATACGCTGAAGGTCCCGGCGATCGATCTCGCGGAGGTCGGCGCGGGCGGCGGCTCGCATATCTGGATCGATGCCGGCGGCGCGCTGCAGGTCGGGCCGCAGAGTGCCGGCGCGTCGCCCGGCCCGGTCTGCTACGACCAGGGCGGCGAGGTGCCGACCGTGACCGACGCCAATGTGCTGCTCGGTTACATCAACCCGCGGCATCTCGTCGGCGGCGCACTCAAGCTCAATGCCGGGAAGGCGCGCACGCTGTTCGCCGACGCGATCGCGGCGCCGCTGAATATGTCCCCCGAGGATGCCGCCTACGGCGCGCACCAGATCGCCGCCTCCAACATGATCCGCGCGATCCGGGCGGTGTCGAGCGAGCGCGGGCGCGATCCGCGCGAGTTCGCGCTGTTCGCCTTCGGCGGCAACGGGCCGCTGTTCGCGGCCGGCATGGCGGCGGCGCTCGGCATCACGCGCATCATCGTGCCGCCGTGCGCCGGGCTGTTCTCGTCGTTCGGGCTGCTCTACGCGGACGTCGAGTATCATTTTTCGCGCACGCTGCGCCGATCCTGCGCGGCGCCGACCTCGCCGAGATCGGCAAGGCCTGGGACGCACTGTCGCGGCAGGCCGGCGAGCAACTCGCCGCGGACGGCTTTACCGGCGCGCGTGCGCAGATCAAGCGCTCCGCCGCGATGCACTACAAGGGCCAGACCTACGAACTGGTCGTGCCGGTCCCCGACGGGCCGATCGACGCCGCGATGGCGTCGCGTCTGGAGGAGGCCTTCGGCGCGGAGCACGAGCGCACCTATGGCCACCGCGCGGGGCGCGACGAGCCGGTGGAGCTTGTCGCGATCCAGGTGGTCGGCGCGGGCCTGCGCCAAGGCGGCGGGGTGCCGGAGCGCGTGGTGGTGAGCCGTCCCGAGCCCGCGCCGCCGCCGCCGCGGCCCGCTTATTTCGGCAAGGAGCGCGGCTGGATCGATACGCCGGTCAAGCGCCGCTCCGACCTCAAGACCGCGTCCATCGGCCCGATGATCGTCGAAGAGTACGATTCCACCTGCGTCATTCCGCCGGATGCGCGCGCCGAGCTCGATGCCGGCGGCAATATCGTGATCGCGTTGTAATGGCCGGACGCCTGGGCGCGCGGCCGCATTGCCAAGGGTCGCCGAGTGGTGACACACTCGCGCAGGGAAGCCTCAACACCGGTCTGATCAGCGAGGGAGTTCGCACATGCTGCGCCGTTTTTGTCTGGGACTGGGACTTGCGAGTGCAATCGTATCCGGCGCGGTCGCGCAGGATTTGCCGAAGAACCAGTTCAAGGTGATCGGTCTCAACGGCCCGACGCCAGTTTCGATCCACGACGAGTTGCCGTTCTGGCGCAAGACCATCACGGAAGCCTCCAAGGGCGCGATCACAGCCGACATCACGCCGCTCGATCAGATGGGCGTCGATGACAAGACCATGCTGCGGTTGTTGAAGCTCGGCGTGATGGACTTCGCCGGCATGGATATTTCCAAGATGGCGGGCGACGATCCGCGCTTCGAGGCCTGCGATCTCGCGGGCCTCACACTCGATCCCGACAAGGCGCGCGCCGCCTGCAATGCCTACCGGGCGGTGATCGACCGCCAGATGCAGAAGAACTGGGGCGCCAAGCTGCTCGCCTTCGGCGGCAACACCCCGCAGGTGTTCTGGTGCAAGGACGTCGTGAGCGGCCTCGACGGCTTCAAGGGCAAGAAGGTCCGCGTGTTCAACAACACGATGCGCGATTTCCTCGGCGGCGTTGGCGCGACCGCGGTCAGCATGGCTTTCGCCGAAGTGGTGCCTGCTTTGAACAACGGCGTGGTCGACTGCGGCGTCACCGGCAGCCTGTCGGGCAACACCGCCGGCTGGAACGAGGTGACCAAGTCGATCTACCCGATGTCGCTCGGCTGGAGCATCAACATCGTGGCGGTCAATCTCGCGACCTGGAACCGGCTCGATCCGAAAACTCAAGGTTTCCTCACCGAGCAGTTCAAGGCATACGAAGACAAGATGTGGGCGACGATCAAGACGACGACCGGCGAGGCCGACAACTGCAACACCGGCAAGCAGCCTTGCACGATGGGCAAGCTCGCCAAGTCGACCATCGTGGCGGTGAAGCCCGAAGAGGCGGAAACGCACAAGAAGCTGGTCGAGGGCGCGGTGCTGGCCGGCTGGGCCAAGCGCTGCGGCGCCGAATGCGCCAAGGAATGGAACGAGACCGTCGGCAAGGCCCTCGGACTTAAGGCGCCGACTCCGTAAGCCCGCCGCGCGAGCGGCAACGGCGGTGGTGCCATGGATCAGGTGATGAATGGCGTGCGCCGCTTCACCCATTGGGGGCTGTGGGTTGGCGGCGGGCTGATCCTGCTCGCCGCGGTGCTGATCGGCATCGACGTGCTGATGCGCAAGTTTCTCAACCGCTCCATCGGCGGGGCTGACGAGCTTGCGGGCTATGCGCTGGCGATCGGGACTGCGTGGGGACTGGGCGCGGCACTGATCGACCGCGCGCATATCCGCATCGATTCGCTCTACGTGCTGTTTCCCCGCAAGCTGCGTCTGCTGCTCGATCTGGCGGCACTCGTGCTGTTCGTTGCGTTCTTTGCGCTGATGACCTGGCACGGTTTCGGGCGTCGTGTCGCAATCGTGGACCTCGGGCTCGCGCAGCCAGTCGGCGCTCGAAACGCCGACGGTCATTCCGCAAACGCTCTGGATCGTCGGCCTGCTCGGATTCGTCATCGTCGGCATCCTTCTGCTGCTGCACGCGGTCGGCATGATCGTGCGCGGCGATCTGGCCGGCGCCGGACGGGCGATCGGCACGCGTTCGGCTGAGGAGGAAATCGAGGACGAAATCCGCGATCTGAAGGAACGCGCCGAGCGCGAGGGCAGGGGCTGACATGCTCGGCGTCACCCTCGCAATTCTCATCGGCCTGCTGGCGCTGGCGATTCCGGTCGCTGCCGGCCTCGGCATTCTCGGCCTGTCGCTTTCCGCCATCTACTCCAAGCTGCCGCTCTCGCTCGCGATGGGCGAGATCGCCTGGGGCACCTCGAACAACTTTCTGCTCGTCGCGATCCCGTTCTTCGTGCTGCTCGGCGAAATCCTGCTGCGCTCCGGCATGGCGGAGCGCATGTACAACGCGCTGGTGCTGTGGGTTCCGTGGCTTCCCGGCGGCCTGATGCATTCCAACATCGCGGCCTGCGCGATGTTCGCCGCCACATCCGGATCGAGTGTCGCGACCGCCGCCACCATCGGCACCGTGGCGCTGGGCGAGGTCGAGAAGCGCGGTTACTCCGAGCGGCTTTTTCTCGGCACCATCGCGGCCGGCGGTACGCTCGGCATCCTGATTCCGCCGTCGATCAACATGATCGTCTACGGCGTGCTCACCGAGACCTCGATTCCAAAGCTTTATCTCGCAGGCTTCATTCCGGGCATCATTCTGGCAAGCCTGTTCAGCCTGACCGTGCTGATCATTTGTCTCATCAAGCCGCAATACGGCGGCAAGCCGACGTCTGCGACCTGGAGCGAACGCATCGCGGCGCTGCCCGATCTCCTGCCGCCGCTTATTATCTTCCTCGCCGTGATCGGCTCGATCTATGCGGGCTGGGCGACCGCGACCGAATCCGCCGCGCTCGGCGTGCTGGCGGCGCTCGGCATCGCGGCCTGGAACCGGCGGCTGACCATGCGCACGCTGCTGCATGCCTTCGAAGGCACGATGCGCACAACCGCCATGATCATGGCAATCTTGCTCGCCGCCTATTTCCTCAATTTCGTCATCACCTCGATCGGTCTCACCGGGCAGGTGAACCGCTTCATCACCAGCCTCGGCCTGTCGCCGGTCGAGCTGCTGATCGTCGTGGTGATCTTCTACTTCATCCTCGGCATGTTCATGGAAACGCTGTCGATGATGGTCGCCACCGTGCCGATCATCGCGCCGATCATGTTCAAGGCCGGCTACGATCCGGTCTGGTTCGGCATCCTCATCATCATCCTGATGGAGTTGGCGATGATCACGCCGCCGGTCGGCATCAACCTTTACGTGGTGCAGGGCCTGCGCAAGCGCGGCAAGATCGATGACGTGATCATCGGTGCATCTCCGTTCGTCCTCACCATGATGCTGATGATCGTCATCCTGTCGGTGTGGCCGCAGATCGCGCTGTGGCTCCCGCGGATCGCGGCTGACTGACGTTCTTCGAGAACGATGGAGTAGAACAGGTGCCTCAACCGATCACCGTCGAGCTGCGCGGCAAGCGCGTCGAAATCACCGACGAGAAGCGTGCAAGGATCCTGGAGGAAATGCCCGAGATCGCCTGGATCAAGGATGAGGCGCTGCGCCAGAAGGTCACGGACGCCTGGGTGGCGGCGGTCGGATCGAGCAGCTTTTCGCGCATCGGCGACATGAAGCCGTCCGGCAACTACGACTTCGCGGCCGCTGCGGCGCGGCACGCAGGCCGACCACATCCGTTCCGTCACCCGCATGGCGGTGAAGATCGCCGAGGAGATGGCGGGCCTGTTCCCGGATTTCTCCTACGATCGCGACATCCTGATCGCCGGCTCGCTGTGTCACGACATCGGCAAGGTGTGGGAGTTCGACCCGGAGAACGTCAAGCGCTGGAAGGCCGATCCGCGCGCCACCGGCATGCCGTCGCTGCGCCATCCCGGCTACGGCATCCACATTTGCCTGACCATGGGCCTGCCCGAGGAGGTCGCGCACTGCGCGGCCGCGCATTCAGGGGAGGGCGAACTGCTCGTGCGCAGCCTCGAGAACACGATCCTGCATCAGGCCGATTACACGTTCTGGCGCGTGGTCGAGGCCGGGGACCAGTTCGCCGAGAAGGACCCCTGGCTCGAAGGCGAAACGAGCGGACGCAGCGGGCAGCCCGTCCGCTGAGCTGCTCCTATTTCCACTTGGCCAGATAGAAGCGCGGCAACTCGTCCGCATACGGCGTGAATTCGAGCGCCTTCGAGTAGCCGTAGGTGGTCACATAGGTGTGCAGCGGCACCCAGTAGGCCTGCTCGGTGATCCGCTGGATCGCGGCCGAATAGGCTTTCTTGCGCGCTTCCGGGTCGTTGGATGAGCCGCCTTCGACCAGCCACTTGATCACGTCCGGATCGCGCGCGTAGTCGTCCGCGCCGCCATCGAAGAAGTTCGGCATGATGGCCGACACGTCGTTGATCGAATAGCTGCCCCAGCTCCCGAGATAGGCGCGCAGTTCGCCCGCCTTCGCGCGCTGGATCAGCGCCGCCACCTGGAGCTGGTTGAGCTTGGCGCGGATGCCGACCGCCTGCAGGTAGTTCTGCACCGCCGAGCCCCACTGCGGCAGCACGTAGCTGGTCAGCTCGACGTCGAAGCCGTCGGGATAGCCGGCCTCGGCAAGAAGCTGTTTCGCCTTCGCGGGGTTGTAATCGTAGAGCACGGCGGCCTCCGCGTCGCAGCCGAACTGCGGCGGGAAGCACGGCGCCTGCGGCACGCGGCTTCCGCCGGTCACGAGCTTGTCGGCGATCGCCTGACGGTCGATCGCGTGCCACACCGCCTGGCGGACCTTGAGCTTGGTCATCGGATTGTCGGCGCCGGTGCGGCCGGCCGCATCGAGCGTGAAATAGCCGATGCGCATCGACTCCTTGCGCACAGCCTGCAGGTTCGGCATGCGGTTGACGCCTTCGAGCTGATCCGGATTCATGTTCCAGATCCAGTCGGCACGGCCCGCCAGCAATTCGGTCATCTCGGTCGAGGCGTCGGGCACGAAGCGCACGCTCATCTTCTTGATCGCGGGCTTCCCCTTCGGGCTGCCGGCCCAGTAATCCTCGAAACGCTCGAAGTCGATGGAAGCGCCGGGCTCCACCTTGGTGATCTTGTAGGGGCCCGCGCCGATCGGCGCCTTGGCGTATCCTTCGGCGCCGACCTTCTCGCGATAGGCCTTGGGATAGATCGGGATCACCAGCGCGAAATATTCCAGCGCCGCGGGTGTCGGGCGCTTGAGCTTGACGCGCACCGAGAGCTCGCCGGTCTTTTCGGCCTTGTCGATCCAGTTGTAGTTGGACGGGGTCGACACTTTGCTGTTCGGGTCGGCCGCGACGGTGAGCGTGTAAACCACATCGTCGGCGGTCAGGGGCGTGCCGTCGTGGAATTTCACGCCCGGGCGCAGCGTGAACTCGATGGTGGTCGGATCGGGCAGCTTCCATTCGCTGGCGAGCAGCGGCTCAAGCTTGAAGGTGTCCGGATTGCGGTAGACCAGCGTGTCCCACGCCTGGTGGTGCATCACCACGCCGGTGCGCAGGTTGTTGTAATAGGGATCGACGTTGGGAAGTGCGTCGCGCATCGTGATGCGCAGCGTGTCGGCGGACTTTTGCGCCATCGCGGGCGCCACAAGAAGCGCCGTCGTGAAAACTGCCGCAAGGAATTTGGATTCTACGCGCATATTGCCCTCCGCCATTCCGGTTATCCGAACGCGTTATGAGGCATGCCTCATGCCAAGTGGCACTCTACCATTCCTTCCGCGCCTCGGGCCATGGGCTCCGGCGGCTCGACGCGGCAGCGCTCGACCGCAATGCGGCAGCGCGGGTGGAAGCGGCAGCCGGGCGGAATATTGGCCGGATCGGGCATCGCGTCGCCGAGGCCGACATCCGGGACGCCGCGGCCGGGCTCCGGGGTGAGCACGCTTGCAAGCAGCGCCTGCGTGTAGGGATGGCGCGGCTCGCGGAACAGCGCGTCGGTCTCGTTGCGTTCGACGATGCGGCCGAGATACATCACGGCGACCTCGCTCGCCACGTGCTCGACCACCGCGAGGTTGTGGCTGATGAAAATGTAAGTCAGCCCGAGATCGCGCCGCAGGTCGGCGAGCAGATTGAGGATTTGCGCCTGCACCGACACATCGAGCGCGCTGGTCGGCTCATCGCAGATCACGATGCGTGGTTCGAGCACGAGCGCGCGCGCGATCGCGGCGCGCTGGCGCTGCCCGCCGGAGAGCTGCGACGGCATGCGCTCGCCCATCTCGGCCGAGAGGCCGACGCGTTCGAGAATCTGTGCGACGCGCCGCTCGATCTCGGCGGCCGGGAACGTGCCCTGCGCGTCGAGCGGCAGCGCGACGATGTCCTTTACCTTGCGGCGCGGATTCAAGGAGGCGAACGGGTCCTGGAACACCGGCTGGATCAGCCGCGCGCGCTCCTTGCGGCCGAGCTCGAACAGGCGCTTGCCTTCGACCAGTGCGGTGCCCGAGGTCGGCGTGAGGAGCCCGAGGATCAGGCGCGCGAGCGTCGATTTCCCGCACCCGGATTCGCCGACGATTCCGAGCACGCCGCCCGCCGGCACGCTGAACGTGACATCGTCGACGGCGATCACATGGCGTTGCGGCGCCAGCAGGCCGGAGCGCACGCGAAATTCGCGCCGCAGATTGGCCACTTCGATGGCGGCGCTCATGCGGGCTGCGGCTCGGCAAGTTCGCGCGGCATCAGCCGGCAGAGATAATCGTGCGCGGCGCCCGCCGGCCTGCGCGGGATGTCGTGCTCGCAGGTCTCGTCCGCGTGCGCGCAGCGCGAGCGGAACGCGCAGCCCGCAAAGCCCGGCGGAATCGTCGGCACCGTGCCGGGGATCGAGCCGAGCGGCCGGTCGCGCCGCACCTTTCCGGGCGCCGGCACGCAGGACAACAGCCCGCGCGTGTAGGGATGCTGCGGCGCGCTGAACAATTGCGCGGTCGGCGCGCGCTCGACCACTTCGCCCGCATACATCACCGACACGCGGTCGGCGACGCGCGCCACGATGCCGAGATCGTGGGTGATCAGCAGGATCGAGAGGCCGAACTCGCGCTTGAGCGAGGCGAGCAGCCGCAGGATCTGCGCCTGCACGGTCACGTCGAGCGCGGTAGTCGGCTCGTCGGCGACGAGCAGTTGCGGGTCGCACATCAGCGCCATCGCGATCATGACGCGCTGGCGCAGTCCGCCCGAGAGCTGATGCGGAAACTGCCCGAGCCGCATCTCCGGCGCCGTGATGCCGACACGGCCCATCAGCTCGACCGAGCGATCGAGCGCCTCGGCGCGCGACGCGCCCTTGTGGCGCGTCAGCACCTCGGCCATCTGCGAGCCGACCGTGAAAGCCGGATTGAGGCTGGTCATCGGCTCCTGGAAGATCATCGACATGCGGTTGCCGCGGATGCGCGCCATGTCGCGGTCCCGCAATGACAGCAGGTCGGTGCCGGCAAAGCTCATGCGCTTGGCCGCACGGTGCCCGCCGCGTGCGAGCAAATTCATCACCGCGAGCGCCGTCACCGACTTGCCGCAGCCGGATTCGCCGACCAGGCAATGCGTCTCGCCCGTCTCGACCCGCAGCGAGGCGCCGCGCACCGCCGCAGTGCGGCCGAAGGTCACCTCAAGGTCCTCGATGTCGAGCAGCGTGCTCATCGCAGCCGCTCCGTGCCGAGCAGATTGCGCAAGCCGTCGCCGACCAGATTGATGCCGAGCACCAGCGTGAACAGCGCGACACCCGGGATGAAGATCACCCACGGAGAGAAGAACATGTAGTCCTTGCCCTCGGCGATCATCAGCCCCCATGACGGCAGCGGCGGCGGCACGCCAAGCCCGAGAAACGAGAGCGCGGCTTCGAGCAGGATCGCGAGCGCCATTTCGAGCGTCGCCACCACGGCGAGATGGCTCGCGATGTTCGGCAGGATCTCCTTCATGAGAATGTGCCGCGTCGAGGCGCCGGCGCACCACGCGGCGCTGACATAGTCGAGCGTGCGCACCTGCATGGTGGTGGCGCGCGCCACCACGGCGAAGCGGTCCCACAACAAAAGCCCGAGCGTCGCGACCACCAGCCCCAGCCCCGAGCCCATCAGCCCGACCACCGCGAGCGCGACCAGCACCACCGGGATCGACAGCCGCGTCGTGATGGCGAACAGCACCAGATCGTCGATACGTCCGCCGAAGAATCCGCCGAGCACGCCGATCGTGATGCCGATCACGCCCGACGTGATCACCGTCATGATGCCGATCAGCAGGGAGATGCGCGCGCCGTAGATGAGGCGCGCCAGATAATCGCGCCCGAGCTGATCGGTGCCGAGCGGATGTTCGGGTTGCGTGCCCTCCATCCAGAACGGCGGCTTGAGGCGGTTGCCGAGGTCCTGCACGAACGGGTCGGCCGGCACCAGCGCATTGCCGATGATCGCGGCGACGGCGATCACGCCGACGATGACGATGCCGACCGCAAAGCCCGCCTTGCCGACGCGCGTCGTCTGCGCGGCCTGGACGGCGACCAAGGTGTGCTCATCCGGTTCGCAGCCTCGGGTCGAGCAGCGCGTTGAGGATGTCGGCCAGCAGCGTGAGGCCGATATAGATCGTGGCCAGCACCAGCACGACCGCCTGCACCACCGGGAAATCGTTCTTGGCGATGCTCTCCCAGCCGAGATAGCCGACGCCGTGCAGCGCGAACACGGTCTCGATCACGATCGAGCCGCCCAGCATGAAGCCGAGCTGCACGGCCGCAATCGACACCACAGGGATCGCGGCATTGCGCAGCGCGTGCTTGAAGATGATGCGCGCGCGCGACAGGCCCTTCGCGCGCGCCGTGCGGATGTAGTCCGACGCCATCGCCTCGATCATGCCGGAGCGGGTGAGGCGCGTGAGCGCCGGGATCGCCGT
The DNA here is from genome assembly GCA_963800695.1 of uncultured Alphaproteobacteria bacterium. Classification (GTDB taxonomy): domain Bacteria; phylum Pseudomonadota; class Alphaproteobacteria; order Rhizobiales; family Xanthobacteraceae; genus PALSA-894. Next base: position 303,866 of record CAWDCA010000007.1, read on the forward strand.
GAAGGCGAGCACGATGCCCGGCATCACGAAATGCTGCCACGTGCCGGTGCCCGAAATCGGCAGGATGCCGAGATGCAGGCCGAGCACGATCATCAGGATCAGCGCGAGCCAGAAGCTCGGCACCGCCTGCCCGACCATGGTGAACATCGTGACGGCGCGGTCGATCCAGGTGTTCTCGCGCACCGCCGCCAGGATGCCGAGCGGGATCGAGATGATCAGCGCGAGGCTCAGGCCCACCAGCCCGAGCGTGAGCGTGATCGGCAGGCGCCGCGCGATCAGGTTCGCGACGCTGTCCTTGAAGAAATAGCTCTGCCCGAAATCGCCCACCATGGCGCGCCCGACCCAGGCGAAGAACTGCACGTAGAGCGGGCGGTCGAGGCCGTAGGCCTTGCGCACGATCTCGACGTCGGCCTGCGTCGCCGATGGGCCCGCGATGGAGATTGCAAGATCGCCCGAGAGCCGCGTCAGCATGAACGCAAGCGTCATCACGGTGAGCGCGACCAGAAGCCCGACCGCCAGACGCCGCACGATGAGACGCAGCATGAATGCTCCAGTCCGACGACGCGAAACGGTGTCACCAAACCGCAAGCCAATGCAAGGGGCGGACCATTGTGCCGCCCCGCCCGTGCGGGTTGTTAATCGGGCCGCAGCCGCTACCATTGGGCCGCACACGAAGGCGGGGCCCATGACCGACAGCAACGACCGCTATGTAAAGATCGGCGTGTTTCTGGCGCCGTTTCACCCCGTTCGCGAGAACCCGCTGCTCGCGCTCGAGCGCGACATGGACCTGCTGGTCCATCTCGACCGGCTGAACTATCACGAGGCCTGGATCGGCGAGCATCACTCGGCCGGCTTCGAGATCATCGCGTGCCCGGAAATGTTCATCGCGCAGGCCGTGGAGCGTACGCGCCATATCCGGCTCGGCACGGGCGTCGTCTCGCTGCCCTACCACAACCCGTTCACGGTCGCGTCGCGCATAATGCAGCTCGACTATCAGGCGCGCGGCCGCGCCATGTTCGGCGTCGGTCCCGGCTCGCTCGTCTACGACGCGGACAAGATGGGCCTCGCGGCGGCGGACCAGCGGCGCAAGCTCGACGAGGCACTCGACGTGATCGTGGAGCTGATGCAGGGCCGCGTGGTGACCAGGAAGACCGACTGGTTCGACCTGCGCGAAGCGCGCCTGCAGCTTTCGAGCTTTTCGCAGCCGATGATGGAAATGGCGGTCGCCGCGGCGCGCTCGCCGACCGGCGCCGTGCAGGCCGGCAAGCACGGCATCGGCATGCTGGCGATCGGCGGCACTTCGGACGATGCGCTTAAGGCGCACGCCAGCAATTGGGGCGTCTACGAGGAGAGCGCGCGTGCCAACGGCAAGGTCGCGGATCGCCGCAAATGGCGCATCGTGACCTTCGCGCATTTGGCGGAGACGCGCGAGCAGGCATTCGCGGACGTGAAGTTTGGGCTCGAGGACTTCAACCGCTATTTCAACGACGTCGCGACCTTCCCGATCATTCCCCCGGAGATCACCGGCGATACCGCCGAGTATCTCACCTCGTCGGGGCTCGCCTGCATTGGCACGCCGGACGATTGCATCCGGCATTTCGAGCGGCTGTGGAAAGGCTCGAATGGCGGCCTCGGCGGCATTCTGCTGCTGGCGCACAACTGGGCCGACTGGGCGGCGACCAAGCGCTCCTACGAGCTGATGGCGCGCTACGTGCACCCGCACTTCCAGCGCAACGCGAATGCGCTACGCCAGGTGAGCTACGACGACGCCAAGGGCAAGCACGCGACCGCCGGCATGGAGATGCAAAAGGCCGTGCAGGCGGCGATCGAGAAGCATCAGGCGCGCAAGGCCTGAAAATCATGCGCCTTCTGGTGACAGGCGGGGCGAGCGGACTTGGCCGCGCGGTTGCGCTCGGCGCCGCTGAGCGCGGCGCGACGGTCGTGGTTGCCGACATCGACGGGGCGGGCGCGGAGGCGGTCGCAAAAGCCTGCGGCGGGCATGCGCTCGCCGTCGACCTCATCGCGAATGCCGAACAGGCGGTCGCGGATGCCGCGACGCTGCTCGGCGGGCTCGATGTGCTCGTGAACAATGCTGGCTTCGGCGCGGGCGAGGCATTCCTTGAGATGAAGGCCGAGACCTGGGACCGCACGCTCGGCCTCAACGTCAAGGCGCTGGCGCTCGCGACCGCGGCGGCGGGCCGCATCATGAAGACGCAAAAGTCCGGCCGGATCGTCAACATCACCTCGCCCGCCTCGCGCATGGCGCTGCCGAACTACACGGCGTACGCCGCATCGAAGGCCGCGGTCGACGCCATCACGCGCGCCGCCGCGGTCGCGCTCGCGCCGCACGGCATCCGGGTCAACTCGCTCGCGCCCGGCATGATGGATACGCCGCTGCAGCGCCTCACCGAGGAAGCGCTCGCGCGGATCGAGGGCCGCAACGACATCGAGGCTTTTCTTGCCGAGCGTACCGCGCGCATTCCGGTCGGCCGGCGCATCGAGCCGGAGGAGGTTGCCAAGACCGTGCTGTGGCTCGCGTTCGACGCGCCGGACTACATCACAGCCGAGCGGCTCAATATGTCGGGCGGACTGGACAAGGACTAAATGGCGATGTCCGACACCCGCGCCTGCCGCATCACCAAAGTGACGACCTATGTGGTCGGCATGCGCTGGCGCAATTGCGTCTTCGCGCATGTCGAGACCGACGAAGGCATCAGCGGGATCGGCGAGGGGTCGCTCGAATATCAGCCCAAGGCCGTCGAGGCGGCCATCCAGCAACTCACCGCGCGCTACGCCATCGGCCGCTCGGCGTTCGCGACCGAGAAACTGTGGCACGACATCCTGCGCAACGAGTTCATGCACTCGCCGATCATCAACAGCGCGGCCGCCGCGCTCGAAATGGCGATGCTGGATATCGCCGGAAAGGCGCTGGGCCGGCCGGTCTACGAACTCCTCGGCGGCAAGGTGCACGGCGATCCTGCCGGCCTACGCGAACGCCTGGTACGGCGTCGGGAAGACGCCGGCCGAGATCGGTGCCGCCGCAAAGGCGGTCGCGGCGACAAGGTTATCGCGGCCTGAAATTCGACCCGTTCGAGGATGCGGGCCGCGATCCCGACAAGGCCTCGATCCGCAAGGCGGTCGAGATCGTCGAGGCGGTGCGCGCCGCGGTCGGGCCCAATGTCGACCTGATGATCGACGCGCATGGCCGCTTCAGCCCCGGCTCGGCCATCGCGATCGCGCGCGAGCTCGAGCCCTGCGACCTGTTCTGGTTCGAGGAGCCGTGCGACCCGGAGAATGCCGCTTCGCTTGCGATGGTCGGCCGCAACATCAAGACGCGCCTTGCGACCGGCGAGCGCTGCACCAGCCGCGCCGCGATGGCGGGACTGTTGGAAACCCACGAGATCGACGTGCTGCAGCCCGACATCATCCATGTCGGCGGCATCATGGAGGGCAAGAAGATCGCCGCGATGGCGGACGCCTATTACATCCCGGTCTCGTTCCACAATCCGTTCGGCCCGGTCGCGACCGCGGCGGCAGTGCAGCTCGATGCCTGCACGACCAATTTCTTCATGCAGGAATCCTTCTGCGAATACGATGTCGGCTATCCGCTTCGACCTGCTCGACCACGCGCCGCGCCCCGAGAACGGACATTACGTCGTGCCGGACCGGCCGGGACTTGGCGTCGGCGAATTCCGCCCGGAGGTCGCCCTCGCGCACCCGTTCGAGCCGGAGGCGTTCCTGCCGCTGTTCACCGACCGCTGGTCGGCAAGGTTTTAGCTGCAGAGGATCGTAGGGTGGGCAAACGCGCGTCTTCGCGCTGTGCCCACGCGCCTTGATTGAGTTCTCGTGGCGGACGTGACTCGCGGGTAAAATCGCGACACACTGTCAAGCCTGTTGTTCTCGCCTATTGGGATCATGACACCACCTCCTTCACCAGGGTCCGAACGCAGCCTCGCTCAAGCCAATCGGCGGCTGGTGCTGTTAAACCAGGTTGCCACAATCCTTATGCGCAGCGAGGCGCCTCGTGCTGCACTCAAGGAGGCATTCGACGCTGTCTCGCGCGAGCTTGATGCGCGCTATTACCTTTACTATCGCGTCGATGACGATCGGCCAGATTCGCTTATCTTGGAGGCGGCGGGCGGCTTGGAAGGCGGCATAGAGACGGCGCAACGGATAAGCATCGGCGAGAATACCAGCGGTGGAGTTGCTCAGCGGCGAGAAGGGTTAGTGCTTGAGCACGTGGACGAGCGGACTGACGCGCAAAGTGCGCGGCTTCGTGCCAGAGGAGTACGCGCGTATGCGGCGTTTCCGCTGGTTGTGCATGACGTCCTGTTTGGGACGATCGCGTTCGGGGTGACAACGCGTCCGGCGTTTGGGCCCGCCGACATCGAGCTGCTCAAAATGCTGGTCACCCAGTTTTCCCTTGCGCTCGACCGTATGCATCTCGTCGCCCGCTTGCGTGATAGCGAAACGCGCTATCGAGGCGCGGTGATCACGGGCCGTATCGCCGCATGGGAAACCGATATGGTGACCCGTACCCGAATCTGGACCGAGGAGGGCATGGCCTTGTTCGGACTTGGCCTGCCCCACGGCCGTGGAACGGTCGGCGGCGAGAACGACGAGTTTCAGAGGTCGCTGCATCCCGACGACAAGCATATGATGGCGCAATTCCACCGCACGGCGAATCAGCTCGACAGCTATCCCTGCGAGTACAGGATTGTGCGTTCGGACGGCACCATGCTCTGGGTTTCTGGCCGCGGCCGTGTGGTAGCTCGGATGCCTGACGGACGAGCTGCGCGCGTCGCGAATATCGTCGTTGATGTCACCGAGCAGAAGAAGGCCGAGGAACACGTCCAGTTTCTCATGCGTGAGATGACGCATCGTTCCAAAAACCTGCTGACGGTCGTGCAAGCGCTCGCTTCGCGCACAGCGCGAAGCGCGGGTTCGCTTGAAGAGTTTGAGAAACGGTATGCACAAAGGCTGCAGGGGCTGGCGGCCTCGCACGATTTGTTGCTACTGCGCAGTTTTCGAGGAGCGCCGCTGATCGAACTCGCGCGAAAGCAGCTTGCAGCGTTCGCAGAAGCCGAAACCGATCGCCTGGCGATTGAGGGCCCCGATATCATACTGACGACTGAGGCCACTCAAGCGGTGGGTTTGGCACTCCACGAGTTGGCGACCAACGCGACCAAATATGGTGCGTGGTCGCAACAGGCCGGAACGGTTTCAGTTCGCTGGGCCTTCGACGAAACTTCCGGCACTCCGCGGCTGTTGCGCTTGTACTGGAGCGAACGTGGCGGGCCGCCGGTAACGCCGCCGAGCCGCAAGGGGTTTGGGCATTTTCTGATCGAGAACATGGTTGCTCAGGCAGTGAATGGTCAGGTTGACACCCATTTCGACGCTACTGGCTTATGCTGGACTTCTCTCAATTCCAATGAGCAACCTAGTCACGGAAAAGTCGACGTGAAGGGCGTGCACGGCGTGGAATTGAGCATCCCGATTGAGCAGGCGGGATTCTGGAAGCCGCAGGGCGTTTGAACTGCAGGAGCGCCTCGCCTCGCCTCGATCGGACTCGGACTGCTGCAATTTACTGGTACTTCTGGAAGAATGCGCGCAGTCCGGAATACAACAGCCCGCGCAAAATGCCTCACCGTGACACTTGCACGGTCGGCGCGGTCACGCGGTCTCTGAACGCGCGGAAGATTCCAACTCCCCGCGGATAGCGCTGACAGGGCTCACACCGACTGAGTCGCAGCACGCTCCGCATGGGCGGCGCGGTCAGCAGATTGCGCAGCGTGCGCTTGAAATCTGGGTCCTGTACCGGGCTAGCCTTTGACATTGCGAATCTTTCCAACACTCCGGACCCAAGTCCCTCAAGAGCAATCTATTGATTCGGCTTGTAAAAGGGAGTCCCGGTGGGAATCGTGGACAACGGTAGCAGGGCGATTTTGGTGTTCGCCACCGCCGCAACGCCATGTCATTTCGGACGTGCGGGCGATTCGTCGCCCGTATCTTGGGATGACGGTGGGTGGGGCAGCCCGCAAAGCTTCCCACCCGTCACCGAAAGGTGGCCCCAAGTGGCGCGTCCCGACGCGTGGCCTCTGGAGTTCGCCCTATCGGTGCGTTAGCTTTGAAAGCGTGCGCAGGGCATATCGGACTGCACCCGACATAGGCCAACGTTACCGGATCGCTGGATTTGAACAGTCGTTGCCTGTATGAAACGATATTCGTCGTGTGCCCTGGCGGGGTTTGCACAGGCGGACCGGAAGCTCTCCACCAGCTTGTTCACGAATTGCGCGCGCTAGGTGCCGACGCCCATATCAGTTACTTCCCGTTTGAACGCGTATTCGAAGTTCCGGCGGCCTATCGCGACTACGACGTATCACCTTCCGCCCCGAGGGATCAGCACCGCAGCTTAGTTGTTCTGCCAGAAACTCTAACGTCGCTGTCGGAGAACTTGGGATCATCAATGGTCGCGATCTGGTGGTTGTCCGTTGACAACTTCTGGGGACCGGTCAACCCGACACTTCAGGCAAGTAGCGCTTCCCGCCAATTGGCCTTTAGACTGGGGCTCCGTAGCAGCCCGCCGCACCAAACTTCGTTCTCAAAGTTGAAGCGCAAGTTGCATTTCGCACAGTCAATGTACGCGATGGACTTCCTCCGGGCACGAGAAATGGAAGGAAGCCCTCTTGGCGACTACCTCAATTCTGTTTTCCTGCAACAGCACCTGGATGGCCCGCGGGACAAAATTATTTTGTATAATCAATCGAAGACAACCGCCACGTTGACCGATCTAGTGGCAGGCAACCAAGATCTCGTTTGGATCCCTATAACCGGAATGAGCCGCCTACAAGTACGAGAAGCTTGTCAGCGCGCAATGCTCTACATCGATTTCGGCCCGCACCCCGGCCGCGATCGGCTTCCGCGCGAAGCGGCAATGGGCGGGGCATGCGTCATAACCGGAATGCGAGGGTCCGCCGCGAACAACGTTGACGTCGGCTTACCCTCGGCGTTCAAGATCGACGAGACTCAGCCAAACTTCAACGAGGCGTTCCGACATCAAGTCGATCGCGTCATGAGCGATTTCGGCACGGCGCAGACACAACTTTCTGATTATCGTCAGGCTGTCGCGCATGACCAAGATAGGTTCCGGAGGCAGATCGGAGAGATTTTCTTCAAGCCGACGCCGGCGCGTTAGTCAACACAGGTGTTGTCGAGGTCGCATCAAGAATGAAGCGTTTCATCGAAAATCTGATCGATCAAATTGTGCAGCGCGCTGTCAGCGAACTAGCTTTTCGCGTTACGGCGACAGCTTCGACGTGCAGGAAATGGCCATTGCGCGCGCCGTGATGGAGTCCGTCGATTTCTACGAAGCTGAACTAGGGAACGCACTGGTTGAGGCTAACGATTCGATCTCCCAGATTTGCTAATCTTTCGCAGGTAGTGAGGCGAGGCGGAGGTGACACAGTTGATTCCAGCTACCGTGGGCTACGATCGAGGGTTCGCCGACTACGACGTTGTTATCGTCGGCGCGGGCTTCTTCGGCGCTACCATCGCGCATCAGTGCGCAACCGTGTTGGGAAAGCGCGTCATTGTCGTTGATCGTCGGCGCCATGCCGGCGGAAACAGTCACTCTGAAACTCACGCGGAAACTGGAATTGAAATTCACCCTTACGGCAGTCATATCTTTCATACATCCAATGAACTCGTCTGGAACTATGTCAAGACCTTTTCCGACTTCACTGCCTACAAGCATCGTGTGCTGACGAGATATCGCGACGCGGTCTTTCCGATACCGATCAATCTGAGAACGATCTCCCAGTTCTTCAACCGCGAGCTCTCTTCGGACGACGCACGCGAGTTGATACGACGACAAGCTGTGCCTACAGATCGTGAACCCGAAAGTTTTGAAGAGAAGGCACTAAGCCTTGTTGGCAGGCCCCTCTACGATGCTTTCATTAAGGGCTACAGCCAGAAACAGTGGCAGACGCCGCCCACCGAGCTGCCCGCCTCCATTATCACTCGCATACCGGTTCGATATGACAACAGTGCTCACTATTTCAGCGACAGCTATCAGGGATTACCGGTTCACGGCTACTCGAACATGTTTCGCAGGATGCTGTCGCATGATCTCATCGATCTTCGTCTCAACATCGACTATTTTGACATCAAAGACTTGATCCCAGAGAGGACATTGACCGTTTTCACGGGCCCCATCGACCGGTTCTTTGAGTTTAAAGCCGGGAGGCTTGGTTGGCGGACAGTCGATCTGGCATTTGAGACGCGTGCCGTGGCTGACTTCCAGGGCGTCGCCGTCATGAATTTCGCGGATGCGGACGTTCCTTACACCCGCATTCATGAATTCCGACACTTGCATCGAGAGAGGGACTATCAGCGCGAAAAGACCGTCATCGCAAGGGAATACTCCCGTTCTACGGGGACGACAGACGAGCCGTATTATCCGGTTGGGACACTAGAGGACCAGAGGCGATATCTGGCCTATCGGGATATGGCCAAGACTACTTCTAATACAATATTCGGGGGACGCCTTGGAACGTACCGCTATTTGGACATGCATCAAGCTATCGCGGCGGCGTTAAAGGCGTTTGCAACCGATGTAACTCCGCGCCTCCACACTCACTGACAAGAGCTGCTAACTTCACGAGGTCGATAATTAAGCTTGGGTGAGGTGTGCCAGTATGCACGCGCGAGGTGTTATGGGGGTCGAAAGGTATCGGACAGTGGCTGCCGTGCGGAGCCAGACATCATCAAATTCGCTGAACTGACGCTCTGCATTGCGGATAGCGTGCGTCGCGCTTCCGCGCTCGGTTCACACGCGTGAGTGGGCCGTCTTAGACGTGTCAGTCGGAAAGACGTTGGAGCATTAGTGACAGCTATCGAGCCTTCGAGTCATGCCGCCCGCCTGCATGTGATCCAAGCCGACACCCGGCCCTTCACTGTTCATGGTCATTCGCGCTCCCTCATCTATGAACCTGACTGCGACAGTGAAGAGCAAATGCGGGAGATGAACGGCGGGACGCTGTCGCAGGATTGGCACCACTGGTCTCTGTCGGTCATCATCAACCGCCTCAAGTGCGAGGCAATCGGGTGCCAGCATCATGTGCTGCCAATACGCGCCGAAGACCATCCTAACCGCCATGTCACTTGGGGAAAGATTAGCGTGCTGCAAAGCTTCCTGCGGGCACACCCGGAGGCCGAGACAGTAGTATTCCTGGACGCGGACGCTTTCATCCGCGACGAAGTGGCGTTCCTCGCCCTCGTCGAGGCATTGCAGGCAGCGCCCGACAAACATGTCGCGCTGTCGCGGGACCCGCTGGTGCCCAGGAACAGCTATATCAACACAGGCTGCGTGATTCTGAAGAACAGTGACTTTACGCGCAAGTTCCTCGACACCGTCTGGAACGCCGTCGAGGCGCGGCCGCAATATCGCTTCGAATGGCCTTGCGAGCAGGCGGCGGCCAGCGACTTCGTGAGGCAGAACCGTGAGTATTTCCTGGTCTGCAAGATAACTGCGCTGAACACGCCATGCGGCGACATCGTCCGCCACGTCTGGTGGAAGAACCAGTTCAACGAACTGGCCGAGGAAGAGCTGAAGGTGACTGTCGCAAAACGCGTGTGTGCGGATCTCGTCCAGACTCTTAAGGCCCATGTCTTCGATCTGGCAGAGCTGCTCGACGGGGAGCATCACGGAGCCGAATATCTCGGCAAACGCGGGAGTGCCGGCGGAATGCTGCGTTCCCTTTTCACCCGAATAGCCTCCACCCTGACGGGGGCACGCGCTCGATAGCATGTGACACGAAGAGCGACATCAAGAAACCTTGAAAAGTCGTTCGCATCGGTCGCACTCCCTGAGCGGGTGATCTCGTAACCCACCCGAAATCAAATTCCGAGTATTTTCAGCGCAGCAGTCGGATGCCAGCCGCACTCGCCCGAGATTGCTGTCGGCAACTTCTGTGAGTCGGTTCCCTACGGACACGACACGTATGTGCTGTCACACGTCTTGCACGACTGGAGTGATGACGAGGCGTCGATTATCTTGCGAAATTACCGGCGCGCCATCGCGTCGGACGGACGCCTGCTGATCGTGGAAACCGTGCTGCCATCTGGAACTGCGCCTCACCATGGCAAGATCCTGCGGGTTACGTCGCGCTTGGTTGCGAAGTTCTTCAGACCTTCTGACATTGGATGGCTCCATGCCTTGCCGATCAGCATCGCAACTGGCGTGGCTCTCTCCCTGATAGACTCGACCGAACGACCGGCGCTGATCCCATCTCTTGCGGCAAAAGCACGCCGAATTTGACCGTACTTCACGATTTGAAGTGGTTAAAGGTTGACCCTATGACACTGCCGCAATGCTTCTCTTTCGCCATTATAGCCGCCACGATGGCCCTCTTCGTCTGGGGACGGCTGCGCTACGACCTCGTGGCACTGCTTTCGCTACTGGCGGCGATCGCGACCGGTATTGTGGCGCCCGACAAGGCGTTCTCGGGCTTCTCCGACGACATCGTAATCATCGTTGCGTGCGCACTGCTGGTCAGTGCCGCGGTAGGCCGCTCCGGCGTGATCGAGGACGGACTCGTGCGCATCGCACCCTATCTCACCACACGGACGATCCAGGTCGCGGTGCTGGTGGGCACGGTCACGGCGCTCTCAGCCTTCGTGAAGAATATCGGCGCGCTCGCGATGCTGATGCCGGTCGCATTTTCGCTCGCCCGCAAGACCAACGGCACGCCCTCGATCTACCTAATGCCGATGGCATTCGGCTCGCTGCTCGGCGGGATCGTCACGCTGGTCGGCACCTCGCCGAACATCATCGTGGCGCGGCTTCGCGCCGAACTCATCGGCGAGCCGTTCGCGATGTTCGATTTCACGCCGGTCGGTATCGGGCTCGCGGTCGGCGGCGTGATCTTTCTCAGTCTTGCGTGGCGGCTGCTCCCACGCGGCCTGAAGGGCGCGAGCACGATGGACGCCGCCTTCACGCTCGAAGGCTACACCACTGAGGCGGCCGTGCCGGAGAAGTCACCCGCCGTCGGCAAGACCGTCGGTGAACTCGAAGCGATGGCGGAAGGCATCGAGGTCTTCATGCTGGAGCGCGGGCGCACGCGCCGCTTGGCGCCGGGCGAGCGCACCACCATCAAGGCGGGCGATATTCTGCTGATCCAGGGCGAGCCCGCCGCGCTCGATCGCGTCGTCGACAAGGCCGGCCTCAAACTCGCGCGAGAGAGCGACGAGAAACCTGCCGACAAACCAGCCGATGAGATCGGCGTGATGGAGGCTGTGGTGAGCGATGACTTACCCCTGGTCAGCCGCACGCCGATGCAAGTGAAGCTCGACGAGCGCTACGGCATACACCTGCTCGCCGTCAGCCGCAGCGGCAAGCGCATCACGCAGCGCATGCGCTCGGTCAAAGTTCAGAGCGGCGACGTCGTCGTGTTGCGCGGTCACTTGCCGACGTTGCCAGAAACACTCGGGGAGTTGCGCTGCCTGCCCCTTGCGGCGCGCGACCTGCGGCTCGGGCGGCGCGGACGCAGCATCCTGCCCCTGTCGATCCTCGTGCTGGCGATGGCATTCGTCGCCGCCAACGTCATTCCAGTGTCGATCGCGTTCTTTTCCGCCGCGGTCGTCATGCTGGTCATCCGCGCCCTTACCTTGCGCGAAGCCTACGAGGCCGTGGACTGGCCGATTCTGGTAATGCTCGGCGCGCTGATCCCGGTGTCCGACTCGCTACGCACCACCGGTGGTACCGACCTGGTCGCCGGCCTGCTGTCGAGCGCCGCCCATAACCTGCCGCCGATCGGCTCGCTCGCGCTGATTATGATCGCGGCGATGGCGGTGACGCCGTTTCTCAACAATGCCGCAACCGTGCTGGTGATGGCGCCCATCGCGGCGAGCTTTGCCAAATCGCTCGGCTACAGTCCCGACCCGTTCCTGATGGCGATCGCGATCGGCGCGGCGTGCGATTTCCTCACGCCCATCGGCCACCAGTGCAACACGCTGGTGATGGGGCCAGGAGGCTACCGCTTCGGTGACTACTGGCGGCTTGGCCTGCCGCTCTCAGTCATGGTCGTTATCGCAGGGGTGCCGTTGATTGCGTTGTTCTGGCCGTTCAAGCCCGTCTAGCTATTCCTGCCAGCTGGGTCCCCCTTGACCACCGCTTTTTTTGCTGGTCGGCGCGCACCATCTAGAATGTGCCGCTTAGAGCGGTACGGCAAGGCGCCGCGGGGTGGCACGACCCCCGCGGCAGGCCACGAACAGCTGGCGCGACAGCCCGACGCGGCCAACCGGCACGAAGAACGCAACTGGTGCCAGTACCGGCCAAGTCGTCATTTCCATTCAAGACCGTCGAGCATCGCTCGCGTCGATTATCTGCGGGTTAGGTCGTCGGCCGAAAGGTTGTGCCAATAAAATAGTAGCTTCGGTTCGAACGACACGATCGGTCTTCCGGCCGCAGAGGCAGACAGCGTCAATTTGTCATGCCGAACTGGGACGGTGTTTCGGTGTTGCCTTAGACGTGCGGCACAAGAGACCTTAACGATGTCGGCAGTCTTCGTGCGGACGCTTCCCGTGATCGTCAGCGCCGGAGTTGTTCTGGCGGTGGGCTTAATGCTCATTGGAGGACGCGATCTCGGTCCACTTTCGCTGCATATGAGTACGCACATCCTTGCGATGAACGTCGCGGGACCGATACTTGCTGCACTGTTCGTAACGCGCTCTCCTATTGCGTCGCGCCCGGCGTGGCTTTGGGCCGCGGCACTCCTCCAGCTCGCGGCTCTTTGGACTGCCCACGTACCGTCGGTTCACAGCACCGCTGGAGCCTCGCATGTTCTTCAAATCGGGATGCACGGCATTTTGCTGCTGGCATCGGTACTGCTCTGGGTTGCGGTTCTGGCGCTGCCGGACGCCCGAAGATGGCACGCCGTTGCGGCGCTCCTGCTGTCTGGAAAACTCGTCTGCTTTCTGGCGGTCCTTCTCGTCTTCGCCCCGCGGGCACTTTATGGCGACCACAAACACCTATCGGGCCTTCCTGCGCTGGCCGACCAGCAGCTTGCCGGGCTGCTGATGATTGCGGCCTGCCCGCTGAGCTATCTGCTCGCCGCAATTATCATCACAGTCCAGTTCATCAACGAAAGATTTGCGGCTCATCCAGCACGGACCGCGGGATAGCGGATGCGCGTCGACTTCTCTGCGTCTCGTATTGTTCGGCTCACGCTCTACGCGGTCGCCGGTCTGGCCTTGCTCGGACTGCTGTTCGTCTGGTCCGGCGTCTATTCGGTTGCGGCGAGCCGCGGACACTGGGCCGTCATGGAATGGTTCCTGACCTTCGCGATGCGCAACTCGGTGAAGACGCATGCATACGGCATCGAAGTGCCGCCGCTCGACAATGCCGACCTTGTGACACTCGGTGCCGGGCACTTTCATAGCGGCTGCGCCTTCTGTCACGGAGCGCCCGACGTGCGGATCGGTCCAATCGCACAGAGCATGCTGCCGCCGCCGCCTGATCTGGCGACGCAGATGCGCCCGTGGCGCGACCGTGAGCTGTTCTGGATCATCAAGAACGGCATCAAATACACCGGCATGCCCGCTTGGGCCGCGCAACAACGCGATGACGAAGTGTGGGCGTTGGTGGCTTTCCTGCGGCGGCTGCCGACGCTCGACGCCACGAGCTACCGCGCGCTTGCGCTCGGCGGACTGCGGATTCCGCCACAAAGCGGGCGCGCGCTTGCCACGACCGAAAGCACATCGGCGGCCACCGGCGCCTGTGCGCGCTGCCACGGCGCCGAGCGGGACGGGCCGGACAGCGGTCTCGTGCCAATCCTGCACGGACAGCCGCTTGAGTTTCTCACCACCGCGCTCGAAGCCTATGCGAACCGGCGCCGCGCCAGCGGAATCATGCAGCCGGTCGCGGGCGATCTGGCACGCGACGAAATGGACCGCGTCGCGGGTTATTACGCCGGACTGCTGCCTCCACCCCGGCCACTCGATGTGCTGCCGGCTGCAACTGCTGCCATTTCGCGCGGACGCGCGCTCGCCGAGCAGGGCAATCCCGCTGCCAGGGTCCCGGCCTGCATCGGTTGCCATGCCGCGCAGGCGCTGCGGACCTATCCCCGCCTTGCCGGACAAAACACAGCCTACATGGCCAACCGGCTGCGCCTCTGGAAGGGCGGCCGTGCGCCCGGCACCGATGGCGAAGCCATCATGGCACCGATCGCACGCGCGCTGACCGACGGGCAAATCGACGATATCTCGGCCTACTTCGCCTCCTTGAACGCCGCATCTCCGGCGCCCGCAAGATGAAGCAATTAGCGCAACGCCTCGCGGTCACCGGCGCGCTGCTGCTTCTCGCCGGATGCGGCACCGACGTGCAGTCGGTCATGACGCCGCGCGGCACGCAGGCCGGGCAGATCGCAAACCTTGCGTGGTGGCTGTTCGGATTTGGCGCGGTCGTGCTGGCGATCGTCATGGTGGCGCTGTGGCTCGCGATCCGCGGAGCGCCGCGCGTGCGCAGTGTTCTGGCACAGGAAAAGGCCATCATCGGGTTTGGCCTCATCTTTCCGGTCGTGACCCTGACCGTGCTGCTGGGTTGCGGCCTCTGGCTGATGCGGTCTCACCTTAGCGCCGACGAGGAACGCGAGACGCTCCGTATCGAGGTGACCGGCGAGCAATGGTGGTGGCGGGTCGCCTATGCGGGCGCGGCGCCGGTCGCGAGCGCGAATGAGATCACCATCCCGGTCGGGCGTCCGGTCGAGTTCATCCTGAAGGCCGCCGACGTGATCCACAGCTTCTGGGTCCCGAGCCTCGGCGGCAAGGTCGACATGATTCCCGGACGCACCACGCGGTTACGGCTCACCGCCGAACGCGCGGGCATCTATCGCGGGCCAATGCGCGGAGTATTGCGGCGGCCCGCACGCCCTGATGTCTTTCGAGGTCGTCGCCTTGCCGTCCACCGAATTCAACGCATGGCTGGCGCGCGAGACCGGTCCCGCCACGGCGCCCTTGACCGATGCCGAGCGGCAGGGACAGACACTCTTCGACGCGGCCGGCTGCGGCACCTGCCACGCGATACGCGGCACGGCGGCAAACGGCACGATCGGCCCCGATCTCACCCACCTCGGCAGCCGCCGCTCGGTCGGCATCGACACAGCGAAACTGACGCATGCCAACCTGAAGCGCTTCATCGCGGAGAACCAGCACATCAAGCCGGGCAATCGCATGCCGGAATTTCGCATCTTCTCGGCCCGAGGAGCTCGATGCACTCGCGGCCTTTCTGTTGAGCCTGAGGTGATCGGATGACCGACCCCTCACAGCGCCGCCTTGCATCGCATCCGAACAAGCTGCCGCGCCCGAAGGGCGAGCTGGAAGCGCTCGAAGCCGCATGGGAATTGCCGAAAGGCTGGCGCATCATCTCGGCCGTCAACAACACCGTCATCGGCTACTTCTATGTCGGCACGGCGGTGCTTTTCTTTCTGCTCGCCGGGATCCTCGCGCTGCTGATGCGCCTCCAGCTCGCGGTGCCGAGCAATACGTTCCTCTCACAGGAAACCTACAACCAGATATTCACGATGCACGGCACCGTGATGATGTTTCTGTTCGCTGTGCCGGTGGTCGAGGCGATGGGCGTGCTGCTGTTGCCGCAGATGCTCGGTGCGCGCGACCTGCCGTTCCCGCGGCTGAGCGCATTCGCGTTCTGGGCCTATTTCGTCGGCGGATTGATTTTCTTCGGCACGCTTTTCTTCGATCTTGCGCCATCCGGCGGCTGGTTCATGTATCCGCCGCTGACCAGTACGCAGTATTCACCCGGCCTGGGCGCGGATTTCTGGCTGCTCGGCATCGGCTTCATCGAAATCTCGGCGATTGCGGGCGCGATCGAACTCATCGTCGGCGTGCTGCGCACGCGCGCGCCCGGCATGACGCTCGACCGCATGCCGATGTTCGCCTGGACCATGCTGATCTTCGCCGGAATGATCGTGTTCGCGTTCCCGGCCGTGATCCTCGCTACTTTGCTGCTCGAACTTGAGCGCGCATTCGGCTGGCCGTTCTTCATTCCGGCAAAAGGGGGCGATGCACTGCTGTGGCAGCACCTGTTCTGGTTCTTCGGTCACCCGGAGGTCTACATCATCTTCCTGCCTGCCGCCGGCATGGTCTCGATGATCGTGCCGGCGATGGCCCGTACGCCGCTGGTCGGTTACCGGCTGATCGTCGTCGCGCTGATCGCGACCGGCTTCTTCTCCTTCGGCCTGTGGGTGCATCACATGTTCACCACGGGCATTCCGGCGCTGTCGCTCAGTTTTTTCTCCGCCGCGAGCATGGCGGTCGCGATCCCGAGCGGCATCCAGGTCTTCGCGTGGATCGCCACGATTGCGGCGGGCCGGCTGCGCTGGTCGACACCGTCATTGTTCGTCCTCGGTTTCCTATTCATCTTCACGCTCGGCGGGCTCACCGGCGTCATGGTCGCGATGGTGCCGTTCGACTGGCAGGCGCACGACACGTATTTCATCGTCGCGCATCTTCATTACGTGCTGGTCGGCGGCATGGTGTTTCCGCTGTTCGCCGCCTTCTACTACTGGGCTCCGGCTTTCAGCCGCCGCGCACTGTCCGAGCGCCTCGGCAAGGTCACGTTCTGGCTGATGTTCATCGGCTTCAATGTCGCGTTCTTCCCGATGCACATCGCGGGCCTGATGGGGATGCCGCGCCGCGTCTACACCTATCCGGCGGTGATGGAATGGGGCGTGCTGAACATGATCTCCACCGTCGGCGCGTTCATGTTCGCAGCCGGTGTGCTCGTGTTCCTCATCGATCTCCTGCGCAACCTGCGTCCGACCGTCACGGAGCCGATCGGCAATATCTGGAACGCATCGTCGCTCGAATGGATGCACAATCACGTCTACGGGCCGCGCAGCGTTCCGCTGGTGGAGGGCCGCGATCCCTTGTGGGATCAGCCGGGGCTTTCGGAAGACTCCAAGGCCGGGCGTCACTATCTACCCGGCACCGTCACGGGCGTGCGAGAGACCATCGTCACGTCACCGGTCGAAGCCGAGCCGCAGTACGTTCTCCGCCTGCCGGGTCCCGGATGGATGCCTGTGCTTGCGGCAGTATTCACCGCGGGCTTCTTCATGCTGCTGACCGTGAAGGCGGCGACGGTGGCGCTGGTGTCCGGGCTGCTCGCAGTCGCCGCGATCGTCGTCTGGATGTGGGAGAGCGACCCGAAGCCGCTGCCGCGCGCCGAGATCGGCCATGGCATCAAGGTGCCGACCTACGTTTCAGGGACGCTGTCGCATTCCTGGTGGGCGATGGTTGTGCTGCTGCTGGTCGCGGCCTCGCTCTACCTCGCCTACGCGTTCTCGTATCTCTACCTCTGGACGGTCTCACCGCAGGTGTGGCCGAAGCCCGCGCAGCTCCCGGCGCTCTCATGGCCTGTGGTGTCCGCGCTGCTGCTCGCGTCGAGCAGCGCTTTGATCCTGCTGGCAGGACGTATGCTGTCCGCCAATTTCCGAACCGGCTCGTGTTCTGCGCGCTCCTCGGCTTCGCCACCGTGGCACTGGTCGGCGGTCTGGTCGTTGAGGTGTTGGCCCAATGGTGGGCGGGATTTCGCCCCGATATCGACGCTCATGCCGCCATGATCTCCATGGCGGCATTCCTGCAGCTTCAGTTGACGCTCGCACTCGTCGTGATGGCGGCGTTCGCCGGCGCACGAAGCGTCGCCGGCCTGCTCAATCGCAGACGCCGCGTGGTCTACGACAATCTCAGCCTGCTCTGGCACTACACCGTGTTGCAGGGTCTGTTTGGACTGTTGCTGGTTCACGGCTTCCCGAGGCTCGTCGGATGAGCGCCGTCCGTCCGCGCGTTCGTCCGCTTGCCGATCTGCTCCGGCTGTTCGTCCCGTCCGTTGTTTGGTTCGCACACTTCACCGTCGTGTACGTCGCCGAGGCGTTGATCTGCACGCCGCCGGTGACCAGGCCGGGCATCATGGCTTGGACCGGTGCGGCTGCGACCGCGGTGGCACTCGCCGCGCTGGTGGCCTTCGCCTTCATGCAGAGCCGAGCGTCCGACCGGACCGAAGATGCCGGTGCGGCATTTTTGCGCGGCGCGGGGCTATTGCTCGCGCTCCTGTCTGCATTGGGCGTGATCTGGACCGCTTTTCCGCTTGCGGTTCTTCCGCTCTGCGCGCCGCCAGCGGGCTGATCCCGGAACCATCGGGACGGGCGGGCGATTGTCCGTCTGAATTGAGCCCCAACGCGTCTCCCGGAGACTCGCCCATGTCCGCCGCGTCCATGTCCGTCGCATCCCGCCGCGCACTATGCATGCTCTGCGCCTCGGCGCTGTTGCTGTCCGCCTGCAGCGAGAGCGCCAAGCTGCCCGAGGAGGCGAGCGTCGGTCCGAACCCGACAATCCCGGCTCCGGTCACGTCGCTCATCCCGACCGTCGACATCGCGCCCGCCAAGGGCTGGCCCGATGGCGTGAAGCCGACGCCTGCGAGCGGCCTGACCGTGACGGCACTCGCCAAGGGGCTCGATCATCCGCGCTGGCTGTTCGTGCTGCCGAATGGCGACGTGCTGGTCGCCGAGACCAACGCGCCGGAGCGGCCCGAGCGCAAGGGACCGAAGACCTTCGTGATGAATATGGTGATGAAGCGCGCGGGCGCCGCGGTTTCGAGCGCGAATCGCATCACGCTGCTGCGCGACGCGGATGGCGACGGCGTTGCCGAAACGCGCACCGAATTCCTCAAGGGTCTGAACTCGCCGTTCGGCATGGCGATGATCGGCAACGATCTGTACGTCGCCAACACCGACGCTGTGATGCGCTTTCCCTATAAGGAAGGCGCGACGCAGATCAGCGAACCCGGCGCGAAGGTGGCCGACCTGCCGGGAGGCCCGCTCAATCATCACTGGACCAAGGGGCTGACGGCGAACCGCGACGGCACGAAGCTCTATGCCTCGGTCGGGTCGAACAGCAACGTCGCCGAGAATGGCATCGAGAAGGAAGAGCAGCGCGCCGCGATCCTAGAGATCGACGTGAAGAGCGGGCAGTCGCGCGTGTTCGCGTCCGGCCTGCGCAATCCCGTCGGCATGTCGTTTCATCCGCAGAGCGGAGAATTGTGGACGGTGGTCAACGAGCGCGACGAGCTCGGCAGCGATCTCGTTCCGGATTATCTGACCTCGGTGAAGGACGGCGGCTTCTATGGCTGGCCTTATAGTTACTTCGGCAAGCATGTCGACACGCGCGTGAAGCCGGAGCGTCCCGAACTCGTGGCGAAGGCGATCGTGCCGGATTACGCGCTCGGCAATCACGTAGCCCCGCTCGGCTTCACGTTCGCCGCGGGTGAGGCGCTGCCCGCGGCTTATCGCGATGGCGGGTTTGTCGGTTTGCACGGCTCGTGGAATCGCACGCCGCTGAGCGGCTATAAGGTGGTCTTCGTTCCGTTCAAGGATGGCAAGCCGGACGGCAAGCCAGTCGATATGCTCACCGGCTTCGTCAACAAGGATGGCGAGGCGCTCGGCCGCCCGGTCGGCGTGGAGATGGACAAGAAGGGTGCGCTGCTTGTCGCCGACGACGTTGGCAACGTGATCTGGCGCGTCGCGCCGCAGACGCGCACATCGGCGAATTGAACGATATGCGAACACCTGATCTCGACGATCAGCTCGACCGCCTGGAGAGCATTTGCCCGTCCTATCTGGCGAAAGCCATCCATTTTCTGCGCGAGCCGAAACTGCGCTGGCTGCGAACGACCGTGGGCATCCTGCTGATCATCGGCAGCTTCTTCTGGTTCCTGCCGATCCTCGGCCTTGAGATGCTTCCGATCGGCCTGATGCTGATCGCAATCGACGTGCCGTTCCTGCGCGGCCCGGTGGCGCGCATGTTCGCCTGGGGCGAGCGCGCGGTGGTGGGCTTGTTCACGCTATTGGAAGCACTCAGGGCAAGCGTGCGCCGTAGCCGCTAGACGGGCGATAGTCGATTTGCGAGTGTTTTCAGCATAGGGGTTGGATCCCAATCGCACTCCCCTCGAGCAATATTGTTACGACAAATTCAGAGACCGTTGGATCCCAGTCGCACTCCCTTCCGCCAGCGGCATACGAGACAACGTTCTCTACTAGCCGCGAGCGCGCACCAAAGCGCAATAGTTACGCCCCGCGTCTGAAAAGCTCCGCACTCCGACGTTCCAACGGCCAGCAGACACTCGGCCCAAAGCGGACTCACATTGGCATGTGAGCTTTGTCTGCTCCTAACCCAAAGCGAACATCGATCGCAGAAACCCGGCGCCTTTCAGCTGCTTTACGATTTCGTAGTTCATGACGTTGAGCTTCTAAGCCGCCGGGCACTCTTCACGTTTCCCGGCCTCCGCTCGCTCAACCCCAGCAGCGCCTGTCGCACGATGTCGAGTGCTGGTTCATTTGGCTTGTTTCGGTGTTCGATCAGTGCAAGCGTGCAGGGTACTGGCGGCTTGAGCGGACGCACAACGAGATCGCGAGGCCGGTCAGCGACCGATACATCGGGCACGATGGACATCCCGAGTCCCGACGCCACGCCTTGCTTCGCCGCTTCGATGATGCCGATGTGCATCGGCGCGTGCGTCAATGGCAGGTGTTTGCCCAGCCAGTGCATGATGAGCCCGTGTACGGCACCGCGTTCGTGTTCGAGCACCAGCGGCTGGCGCGCCACATAGTCCGGCGTGATTTCGTCGGGAATATTTTTCGTGCCCGCCGGCAGGATCGCGACCAGCGTTTCGGCGCGCAACGGCGTTATCCGCAACCCCGCCTGCTTGACCGGCAAGGTCACCAGGCCGAAGTCGACCGTATTTTCGAGAATTTTTTCCACCGTGTCGCGCGTCGCCATATTGGTCACCACGAGATCGATCCCCGGATGAGCGAGGCGCAGTTCGCGCAGGACCGGCGGCAACTCATAAGTCAGCGCGGTGAGTGTCGTGCCTATGTGTACGCGACCGAGCCAGCCGTCGCGGAAGCGGCGCATCGCCTGCTCGACCGCCTCGCACTCGCGGAAGATGCGGCTCGCCTGCTCGATCAGGTCGCGGCCAGGCACGGTCGCGTGCGCCCGCTTACCGAAGCGCTCGACCAGCCGCACTCCCCAGCGGGCTTCGAGTTCGCGGACCTGCAGGCTTACAGCCGGCTGCGTGAGATTGAGCCGGCGGGCCGCGGCAGAGAAACTGCCGAGTGCCACCACTTCAGTGAAGGTCCGCAACTGGTCGAGGTTGAGGCTGCGCATCTCAAAGAAATCCTTATCAAAGCGATAGGAAGAATAAATTTGCCTCATGTCGATCGACGGACGCAATCTCGCCACGGGGGGCTCCTTCGAGACGGGAGGGCCCTATGCTCAAAACCTCTTTTCTTGTCGTTTTCGCATTCTCTGCTGGCGTCGGCAGTACCGCCCTGTGGGCAAAATGGGAGCCGCGCGCCCCGCATGCACAAGCCGCGGCATCAGCCATGCCGTCGATCCATGAGCTGCATTTTCGGGTGAACGCCCGAAACTTGCCGGATCAAACCGTCAAGGAGCCATTCTGAGGCACGGCTCGCATTTCGGACGGGGCGAACAAACGATG
Organism: uncultured Alphaproteobacteria bacterium; assembly: GCA_963800695.1. Taxonomy (GTDB): domain Bacteria; phylum Pseudomonadota; class Alphaproteobacteria; order Rhizobiales; family Xanthobacteraceae; genus PALSA-894. Next base: position 325,434 of record CAWDCA010000007.1, read on the forward strand.
CAGGAATTCCTCGAGCTGCTGGCATTCGCAACGATGCTGAGCGGCCAGTTCCTGGCCGTGATCGCAGGTCGAACGTGGCACACCATCGTGCCGCCGGATGCATCCCCCGCAGAGACGCCGCGCGTCCCCGCCGAACGGATGAGTGAAGCGTAGTTCGCCGATGTCATATCCTCAGCCCAAACGACGGAGGATTGGCACCAGGCTCGCGGCGCCGCTCGCATTCTGTCTGTTGGTGGTCGGCGGAGTGACGACAACGCACGCGCAGACGGCCGCGCCACTCCCGCACATGACGGCGATGAAGAGGGAGTATCGCCGGCCGGCCGCGCAGCCGATTCCAAATCCGGCGCTGGTCGACCTCGGCCGCGACCTGTTCTTCGCGCCGCAGCTTTCTGCTTCCGGGAAGACCGCATGTGCGAGCTGTCATTTTGCCGAGCTCGGCTGGGGTGTGAAGGAGGCGCGCAGCCGCAATGATGCCGGTAAGCTCACTTCGCGAAAGTCGCAGCCGCTGATCGGGATCGGACATGCCGGCGACGCACCTGTCGGATGGGATGGCCGCAGCGCGACGCTCGAGGCGCAAGCCAAATCCTCGATCGCGACCGGCTCCATGTCGCTGCAGGGGATGGCAACGCCGGTCAAGATCGAGGAGATCGAGGAGCGGATCAGGTCAGATGCCTCCTATGCGGCGAAATTCAATGCGGCTTTGCCGGGCATGCCAATCAACATCGATACAATTGCGCAGGCGATTGGAGCTTTCGAGCGGACGCTTGAGCCGGCCATTGCGCCCTTCGACCGCTGGATCGCGGGAAACGAGCAAGCGATCTCGGAGTTCGCCAAGCGCGGGTTCATCGTTTTTAATGGCAAGGCGAATTGTTTCGCCTGTCACAGTGGCTGGCGATTTACCGATGACAGGTTCCACGATATCGGAACGACGACCACCGATCGGGGGCGCGGCCGTGTGATCAAGGACGACGAATTGATGCAGTTCGCCTTCAAGACGCCGACGCTTCGCTCCGTCGCACTGCGCCCGCCCTACATGCACAATGGCTCGGAGGCGACGCTCGACGACGTAATGAAACTTTACGAGAAAGGTGGCATCGATCGTCCGAGTCGTTCTCCGCTGATGATGCCGGTCGAACTGACGGAGCAAGAGCGACGTGACTTGATTGCATTTGTTGAATCTCTGACCGGCGCCAGCGAAACGGCGACCGCCGTGCGCTGAACATTGTGCGTCCGCCACCGCGGAGGCACCTCACAAAGGGAGGAAATCCATGCGGAAGTCTGTTTTCGCCGTCACGGTCAGCCTCGCGGGCCTTGCCCTGTCATCGTCACAGACGCTCGTCGCGCAGGGCGATGTCGATCAACAGTTCGGCGTTGTGAATTTTGAGACCTCGTGTAACGAGGTGGCGCAGCGTCGGTTCAACCGCGCCATGCGATATCAGCATTCGTTCTGGTATGATCAGGCCAAAGAGATCTTCGAGGAAGCCCTCAAAGCGGATCCAAACTGCGCCATGGCCTACTGGGGCGTCGCGCTTACCTTCCTCAACAATCCGCACATCCCTATTCCGACTGCCAACTTGGCACCGGGGCTCGCCGCCATTCAAAAGGCCAAGGCGATGAACGCCCAGTCCGAGCGTGAGCGCGACTATATCGATGCGCTGGCGGTCATGTACGTGGATCACGACAAGCTCACTCATCGCCAGCGCATCAGCGCGTTCCTGAAAGCAACGGAAGCGCTGGCAGCAAAATACCCCAAGGATGACGAGGCGCAGATCGCCTATGCAATTACCTTGAATACATCGGCGTCACCCACTGACAAGACCTACACACAACAGACGAAGGGAGCGGCCATACTCGAGCCAATCTCGAAACGGCTACCCCAACATCCTGGCGTGACGCACTACCTGATTCACCTGTACGATTACCCGGAGACCGCGCAGAAGGGCCTCGATGCTGCCAACCGTTATGCAAAGATCGCACCGGCGGCGCCGCACGCACAGCACATGCCCTCGCACATCTATACGCGCGTCGGATATTGGAGCGAATCCATCGCCTCCAATGCGGTCTCGGCGAAGGCCGCGAGGGCCGACAAGGAAGCCGGCAATCAGCTGCACGGACAAGACTATATGGTCTATGCCCATTTGCAGCTCGGCCAAGACAAGGGCGCGCGTGCCGTTATGGACGACATGCTGGCAACTCAGAATGTTGGCCAGGGCGCATTCCCCAGTCAGTATGCTCTGGCGGCTTCCCAAGCGCGATACATGGTGGAGCGCGGCGACTGGAAAGGCGCGGCCGACCTGCCAACCCGGCCTGCTCAGTTCAATCACACAATGGCTATCACGCACTTTGCGCGGGCCCTCGGCGCAGCGCGCGCCGGCAAGTCGGATGCCGCAAAGGCCGATATTGCCAAGCTCGTAGAGCTTCGCGACAAGCTGCGCGAAGCGAAGGACGCCTATTGGTCTGAGATCGTCGACATTCAGCACCAAGTCGCGGCGGCGTGGGTGCTTGCCGCCGAAGGCAAGCACGACGAAGCACTAAGAGCGATGAGTGCGGCTGCCGACGCTGAGGACAAGACCGAGAAGCATCCCGTGACTCCTGGGCCGCTCGCTCCTGCGCGCGAACTCTATGGCGTCATGCTACTTGAGCGCGGCATGGCCAAAGAGGCATTAGCCGCCTTCGAAGCCACGAAGGCCAAGGAGCCAAATCGCTTCCACGGCTACGCTGGCGCAGCGCAAGCGGCCGAGAAGCTTGGCGACAAGCCGAAGGCCAAGGAGAACTATCAGCGTCTGATCGCGCTCACTTCGAGCGCCGATTCAGAGCGGGTCGAGATTGCGGCCGCACGCAAATTCCTGGCTGCTAATTAGGGCAGCCACCTGCGGTGGCAATTAGCGCTCCCGCGAGCGCGGCATCCGCCATCGCGACGTGGCCCTCCGTGTTGGATGCACGGCGCCGCCGTAAACGGGCTCACCACGCCCCAGGTTGCGTCATGGATGTCGGTCGGCTGCAAGGTCGACGGCAGGCTGTTGCGGCGATCGGTGGCGCGTATGATCGGGCCGTTGATGTCTATATGCAGCGATTGCAAATGTCCGCTTCGGGTCAAAAGCGGACTTGTGATCTTGATGTCTGCTTTGCGCCGAGAAGCGGACTCACATTCGAACCTGCGCCTTGGTCTGCTTTGACCCAAAGCGGACATCGCCGGGCGCCACTGCTTCAACAGCTGCCGAAACTTCCCATCGCCGCACCGACGACATTGTTCACCAGCATCGGCGGCGGATACGCTTGAGCGCCATTCGCGCACAGGCTCGACTGACACGGCGTTCTCCACTGCCAGCAGCACACGCGGGCTGACCAGAGGTTCCAAACCGGTCCTAATAGCTGACCATTGTTTGAGCAATTCCGGTCACGGGCTGTTGCGGAGGGAACCATGTTCGCCGGCGCAATTCTAATCGTGGGCATTTGCCAAACTGGTAGTCGCTACTCGCCTTTCGCCTCGTTCACGAATTCAACCAGCTTCTTCACGTCGGTGATGAGCAAATTGCCGGCTTCGCGGCGAAGCAATCCGATTGCTGCGAGGCGGCTAAGCTCCCGCGAAACTGCCTCGCGATGTGTACTGATGCGGTCGGCAATATCAGATAGCGAGGGTGCGGGCGATAGCGCCGCTTGGCGGCCAGGCTCGGCAACTTCGCTGGCGAGCCGCACCAACTCCGCGTGGATCCGGTTTTGCACCACCAGCGTGCTAAATTCATACACGCGTTCCGACAAGCGCCGGACCTCGGAGACGACATACCGAAGCGTGGCCACGGCGACGCTCGGCTCACGCAGCATGAGCTCTTCAAAATTAGCGGCGGAGAGCGACGCAATCGAGCAAGGTTCGATCGCTTCGATAGTGGCAGAGCGAGCACCGCGATCGATCGCGGCGATCTCGCCAAACATGATCGGGGGCTTCAGGTCGGTGAACACGACCGCCTTGCCATTCGACGAATAAATAATCGCTCTGGCCTTGCCAGCTAACATGAACAACACATCGGTGGATCGATCCCCATAACCGATGATTTGTTCGCCACTATCATAGCGCCGCCACGCACAGCTTTGCGCCACCCACTTCAGGGCATCGTCGGACAGCCCGGCCAGGATCGGCATCTCCTTGAGATCCGGTGCGCGCTCATGCTGAAGCAAGGAAGCCTCGCGCTGTCCTGGAGTCGGTGGATCAGTCTGACGACAAGTCTCTATCTTGGGGATTGGCAGCGCAAGTCAGAAGCCTAATTTGCTGGGTGGAATGCCTTAGGTCGACTCGTGCCTTTGCAAGTTCGCCTGATCCAGCCAGAAGCGCATACCCGTCTCGCGGTAAATCGTCGTTGCGATGCCAAGGTGCTGCTGCGCCTGATGGTGTTTGGCAGTACGCCTAAAGAGCGTGCCGAGGCCGAGGTGGCAGTGGGCAACCAAGGGTCGCATACCGCGTGGCTCGGCGAGCGCCAGTGCTTGGCGGTAGTGGGCTTCAGCGCTTTCTGCATCGAGCCGGTCGGGATGCGCCGCGATGTCCCCGAGCAAATGGTGCGCATAGGCCGCAAAGCCGACCTGAAGCGGTGAGCATTCGACGGCACGCTTCGCCAGGCTCTGCGCCTCGTCGAGCCGTCCGAGCAGCAGACAGGCCCGTCCCAATGAGTGGTAGGACGAGCCGAGACCGCCGATGAGTCCCCGCGTCGCCCGGCCCTCTACGAGTTTCTCGCCCTCCCGCAGCCGGCTCAGCGCCTCGTTCACGTCGCCGAGTTGCGCCAGCACCCAAGCCGAAGAGCTGACCACCTCCGGAAGGTAAATTCCAACATTCCCCGTCCGGAACACCGCGAGCTCCTGGTCGTTCAGCTCGCGCGCCTTCGCCCAGTCCCCCCTCAGGAAGTGAAACGTGCTCGCGGCGCGGTAGGCGGAGCCGAGGGTGAACGCGTGCTGTGTCAGCTCGGCGAGACGGATCGCTTCATTCTTGTACTCGGCGGCCTCGGCGAACCGTCCGAGCCGGGAGAGGCTCAATACCAACCAGAGGCGATCCAGAACAGACGGCAGCCCGACGTTCCCAAAGCTGTCATTGACCTGGTCGGCGGGCAGAGCAGCCAGGTTGCCGGTCGCGAGTTCCAGCGTGCGCGCGTAGTCGCCCCGGAGGTAATGCGCCTGCGCGAGCCAGGTCGTGGTCAGTATGCGGAGTCCCAGGTCGGCGAGGCGTCCAGCGATCTCCAGCGCGCGCGTTCCGGTCACGAGCGCCTCGTCCAACTCGCCAAGCTGCGAGTGGAAGGCAGTCTCGAACGCGCAGACCCGGCCTCGCTGGCGATCATCGTTCAACTGCTCGGCGAGAGCCTCGGCCTGACGCATAGGCTCCAGCGCCCGACGTACTTCACCGAGCTGGCCCAGGACACGCGCCAACTCAAGAGAGATGTCGAAGGCATGCGCTTGGGTGGATGGCGTCTCCGGCAGCGACGTGAGAACCCCTAACCCCTGCTCGAACCACACCCGAGCGTCGGAAAGCGCCGACCGCGCGTCCGCCTTGAGCCCGGCTTGACGGAGATAACTCACCGCCTTCTCGCCTAACTCCCCATGGAAAGCGTGATGGGCTAGTCGCTCGGTGTGCTCGCCGAGCCGATCTCGGTGGAGCGTTTCGATCGCAGTGACGATCCGGGCGTGCAGCTCGCGACGGCGCCCCTGCAACAGTCCGCCATATGTGACGTCGTGCGTGAGCGCATGTTTGAAGGAATATTCGAGGTCCGGAAAAATCCCGGTCTCATAAACGAACTCGGCCGCTTGCAGATGATCGAGCCCACGCCGAAGCGCTTCGTCCGACAACTCGACGATTGCCTGGAGCAGCGCCCAAGGCACATCCCTCCCGACGACGGAGGCTGTCTGGAGCAGACGTTTCTCCTCCGGAGCAAGCCGGTCGATGCGCGCCGCCAGGATCACCTGGACCGTCGCAGGGACCTGGATTGCCTGGATCGGCTGCGTCAGCCGATATCGACCGCGCTCCCCCTTGAGCGCTTTCGTTTCGACGAGGGTCCGGATCGTCTCCTCCAGGAAGAAAGGATTCCCGCGCCTGACGAGCAGTTGCTTGAGCGGTATGAGCCCGGGATCGTCTCCGAGAAGCGCCTCCAGCAGTTCTCCCGCGCTCTCGGACGGGAGCGCGTGCAACCACATCTGCGTGTAGCAGGTCTTGCTACCCCAAGCGTCCTGGTACTCGGGGCGATAGCTTACGATCAGCAGCAGGCGCGCCGAGCTCAGGCCCTCGACCAGTCTATCGAGCAGCGCCTGGGTCGCGGCGTCGATCCAGTGAAGGTCCTCGAAAATCAGCAGGACAGGCTGCTCTTGCGCTTCACGCAGCAGCAACCTCGTGACGGCATCAAGGATGCGCTGGCGACGCTGGCCCGGATCGAGCATTCCCCACGCGGCGTCGTCCACGGGCAGGTCGAGCAATGCCAACAATGCGGGCAGCGTCGGCTCAAGCGCGCGGTCGAGCCTGAGTACGTTGCCCGTTACTTTCTCCTTGATCTCGTGGAGGTCGTCGCGATCCTGGATGTTGAAGTATGCCTTGAGAAGGTCGATCACCGGCGCGTAGCTCGTCGCCTTGTCGTATGAGACCGCGACGCTCTCAAGGATCCGCCAGCCTTGCTGACGATGCGGCTGCGTGAACTGGTACATGAGACGCGACTTGCCGACGCCCGCCTCTCCGACGATTGCCGCTATCTGACCGCGACCGCTATCTGCGAGCTGTTGCGCCTTGCGGAGTTGCTCCAGCTCCGCGTCACGGCCCACGAAAGGCGTCAGGCCACGCCAGGCGGCCGCCTGCAGGCGCGTCCGCGCGGGGCCCGCTCCAGTCACCTCGTAGATCTCGATGGGCGCAGAGAGCCCCTTGACCGGCATGAGCCCGAGCGGTTTCGCGGCGATGAATCCTTCCACAAGCTCCAAGGTTGCTGACGTCAGGAGAATGCTCCCCGGAGCCGCGAGTTGTTCCATCCGGGCTGCGAGATGCGTCGTCTGACCGACGGCCGTGTAGGCCATGTGCAGGTCGCGGCCGATCGTACCGACGACAACCTCGCCCGAGTTGAGCCCGACCCGGATTTGCAATTGCACCCCGTAAGCACGCTGCACGTCCGCGGCATGGCGGTTCATCAGCTCTTGCATGGTGAGGGCCGCGTAGCAGGCCCGTACTGCATGCTCCTCGTGGGCGAGCGGGGCGCCGAAGAGCGCCATGATCCCGTCGCCCATCACCTGGCTCACGGTTCCCTCGTAACGGTGCACGGCCTCCATCATGAGCGTGAGCACCGGATCCAGAAGCCCGCGCGACTCCTCCGGATTGCGGTCGGCGAGCAATTCCATGGAGCTTTCGAGATCGGCGAAAAGAACGGTGACCTGCTTGCGCTCGCCTTCAACCGCAGCCCTGGAGCTCAGGATTTTGTCGGCGAGATGCTTGGGCGTGTAGGCGTCCGGCGAGATGAAGCGAGAACCACCGGTGGCCAGCGGTTCAGCACACTCCTCACAGAACTTCGCCGCTGCGCGGTTCTCATGACGGCATCGTGGGCAACGCATCAAACGCCTCGGAGCGCCATGGTGGGGAAGCGTAGCTTCACCTCCAGAAGGCCACAAGACGGCGATTGGCAAATGCCAACGACCCGCGCGGATCGCCGGCGCATGGTTCGTTCACCGAAGCACGGAGAACCCCCATGCGCACCCACCGTATCGCGGCATTTCGTCTCCTTTCGGCGTCGCTCAAGCGAACGCTGCAGACGTGGTCTGAGGAGCTCAGCCACGCGCTCGTGGCGGCTTATCGCTACGAGCAGATGAGAATCTCATCCGGGACCGGCGTTCCGCGTGCGGATCGGCAAAGCAACGCGCGGCAGATCTTCATCGAGTTGTACGGCTGCCGGCAGCCGTCGGGGCGCGTCTTGGCAGACCAACGAACAAATGATCTTGAAAGCAAAGGGAGAGCAGCAATGAACTGGTCGAATTTCGCTCGATGCTTCGCCACGGCGTCCGCATCCCGGCGCGTCATTCTGGTCGCAGCACTCGTCAGCTTGACGGCGCTGGCGTCCGGACCGGCCGCGCTCGCGCACGACGACAGAGATGAAGGTGTGGTGCGGGTAATGACCCGCAATCTGTATCACGGCTTCGATCCCGCCATCATCATTGCGGCGCCGGCGGCGCAGATTCCCTTTGCGGCGGCGGCGGCCTTCAACATGGTCCAGGCCAGCAAGCCCGCCGAGCGGGCCGCGGCCGTGGCGCGCGAGATCGTGCGAAACCGAGTTGATCTCGTCGGGCTCCAGGAAGCGACCCTTATCCGCAAGCGGCCGCTGCAACTGCCGCCTAACCCCGCCACGTTTCTACCCGCCACCGAAATCGTATCGGATAATCTGGAGCTTCTGCTCGACGCGCTGGAGAGGCTTGGAGAGCGCTACCATGTGGTGGCAATCGTACCCGGCCTCGACGCTCAGCTTCCGACCGTCCTTGGCTTCGACGCCCGCGTCACGCTGCGTGACGTGATCATCGCACGGTCAGACAATTCAGGCCTCAAGTTGTCGAACGTCCAGACGCAGGCGTTCCTCGTCAACCGGACGTTTCCCACGGCTTCAGGCATCGCGTTGCCAAATCCGCGCGGCTGGATCTCCGTCGATGTCGAGAAGGACGGCCGCAAATTCCGGTTTGCGAACACGCACCTGGAAGAGCCTCACCCGGTACAAGTTCCACAGGCACACGACATGATCAACGGTGCCGGCAATACAACGCTGCCTGTCGTGTTCGTCGGCGATTTCAACGTCGTCGCCAACAATGGCCTCGATCCGACCTTCCCGATCTATCAGAAATTCATCAATGCGGGCTTCGTGGATGCCTGGCCGCTCAAGCGTGCTCCCGATCCGGGCCTGACCTATGGCCAAGCCGCGAACCTGCTTAATCCGACATCGCAGGCAGACCGCAGGATCGACCTGATCTTGTTCCGTGGTGCGATCCAGGTCGTCGATATCCGTCTCGTTGGCGAAAAGCCCAGTGACCGCACTCCTTCCGGACTATGGCCGTCCGATCATGCCGGTGTGGTGGCAACGCTCAAGATCCCCAAGAAGAAGAACGGCCATCACCATTAGGAACGGCGCCGTACGTAAATCGCTACCGTGCGGCGCTTTTGGCAGCGCAATCCGGGACGGAAACCTTGTTTGTCGGGTGGAGCCAAGTGACCAGAGTTTCCTGTACCCATGTGGTGGAGATGAGTTCATCCGACAGGTTGGTCGCTCCCGCTCTTTGCGACGGCACGTCTTATCCGTCGCATGTGACGCGGACTGGAAAGCGCTAAGGACCGGTATCGACGCTTTCGCCGACGGGGCGCTTATCGGCGGAGCTAGGTCACTGTGCTGGCCCTGAGCGGCGGCTTTCGGATGTCTGCTTTCGCGCCGCTGTTCGGGGAAAGCGGACGTTCGTTGCCCGGATCAGCTAAGCTGGCTTATAAGTACACGGCTTGGTTCGACGCCGCACAAAGCGGTCAGTGATTAATGGATCGTCCGCCGGAGTTGTCATGGAACCGGCCTTCAGCCCGATCCGTTGGCGGACGATGACAGTGGAGAATGGGCGCCACGTTCCCCGCCGAGCCATCGCCGGCTGGGTGCTGTTCGACTGGGCGGCGCAGCCGTTCTTCACGCTGATCATCACCTTCGTGTACGCGCCGTATTTCGCGTCGGCGATCGCCGCGAACCCGGTGGAGGGACAGGCGCTGTGGGGCTACGCGACGGCGGGCGCCGCGCTCGTGGTCGCGCCGTTCTCGCCCATTCTGGGCGCAGTCGCCGATGCGTCGGGCCGGCGCAAACTGTGGATCGCGGGATTCGGGATTCTGGTCGTGATCGGCGCGTCGCTGTTGTGGTTCGGACGGCCGGGCGATGGCTCCGTCATCCCGCTGGTGCTCACGGCCTACGCGATCGGCGTGATCGGCATCGAGGTCGCTGGCATGTTCACCAACGCCATGATGCCGTCGCTGGTGCCGCCGGAGCGCGTCGGGCGGCTCTCCGGCACCGGCTGGGCCACCGGCTACGTGGGCGGGCTCTCGGCTCATTCGGCATCCTGCTCAACATCACGGCGATGATCGGCGCTCCTGGGCGGCAAGCTCGACGACCGGTTCGGCTCGAAGCGCGTCATTCTCGTCAGTCTCGCAATCCTGATTGTCGCGGTGATCGGTTTCCTGTCAATCGGGCGCGACCATGTGTTGTTCGTGATCGCGGCCGACCGGCCGGTGCCCGGAGCGCCGATGTTTTCGTCGCTCGGCGAAAGACTTTACGTCGCGATCGGACTGGTCATTGGCCTCGTGGTCGGGCCGGCGCAGGCGGCGTCGCGGACCATGGTGGTGCGGCTTGCGCCGCCCGGCCACATCACACAGTTCTTCGGCCTGCTGGCGCTGTCCGGCAAGGTCGCGTCCTTCATGGGACCGCTGCTCGTCGCCGTGGTGACGGCTGCGTTCGCGAGCCAGAAGGCCGGCCTGGCCGTGCTGGTGGTGTTTTTTGCGCTCGGAGCAGCGATATTAAGTCGCGTGCGAGCCGGACGAAGGTTGTCATCCCGGCCGAGCGCGAGAGCCGGGACCCATGAAACACTGATCGAGTTTGACGGATGATGGGTTCCGGGTCTCGTGGCCTCAGCGAGGAGAAGCGACAGAGTTGGCTCCAATCGTCTCGCCCGAGCAATATTATTGCTACAAATTCAGAGACCGTTGGATCTCAGTCGCACTCCCTCCAGCGGTTCGGCCTTCGAAATTCAAACTGCTTCGATCCAAAATTCTTGAGCTACCTATTTGTTTTCTGTCCACCGATTGCGACTTGTCCTTCAACTTAACTATCTGAGATTGATGACTAATTACAAAATGATTATTTAGAGACCTGGTCTCGGGCGGCTTCGGGACCCGCCCTGGGGGTACTACGGCCCCTGTGCGAGGAGTTCGCTGACGACTCAGCGGATCGCAAGATCCGCCGAGCACGCAAGCGCGTACCGGAGCTGAGCAATGGAGCCGCAAGGCCGTGGCGAGAGCCGCGATGGAGCGCCGGAAGGCGAGCCCGCTCCCGGTTTCGAGTGGGCGCCGCGCCCCGACAATGGCGCGGCTCGATGCGAGCGCCTTCTGGCGCTCCATCCCCCTCATCGTTTCGAGGGGGACATTGGCAAAAACCCGGGCGCATCTCGCCGCGGGAACGCGATCGCGTGTCCGCACCTGTGCGCTTCGCTTATGCTTTGATAGGTGTCGCACTCTACGATCACTTCAGAGGCTCTTCGCAATGGCGAACTGGACTGGGCCGGACGATCCGCTGGGAGCGTTCTGCCGCGACAATCACGCAAGCCTGAAAGGCAGCGGCGCGGGCGCGCTCGCGGGGCTGACGTTCGCCGTGAAGGACGCATTCCACATCGCGGGCACGCGCACCGGCTTCGGCCAGCCGGACTGGCTGCGCACGCACGATGCGCCGCGCGAGACCGCGGCGGCGGTGAAGCTTTTGCTCGCGGCCGGCGCCGACATGGCCGGCAAGACGCATTGCGACGAGCTTTGCTACAGTCTGACCGGCGAGAATGTGCACTTCGGCACGCCGGTGAACGTGAACGCGCCCGGCCGCGTGCCGGGCGGCTCGTCGAACGGCTCGGCGGCGGCGGTGGCGGGCGGGCTCGTCGATTTTGCGCTCGGCACCGACTGCGGCGGCTCGATCCGCATGCCGGCGAGCTATTGCGGCATCGTCGGATTGCGTCCGACGCACGGGCGCGTTTCTGCCGAGGGCGTTCTGCCGTTCGGACCGAGTTTCGATGTCGTCGGCTGGTTTTCGCGCGGCATCGCGTTATTCGAGAAAGTTGGCGGCGTTCTGCTTGGCGAAGACAAGGCCGCGGCACCGTCACGTCTCATCGTTGCGGACGATGCGTGGGAGCAGGTCGAGCGGCGGGTCGCCGAAGCGCTCAAGCCCGCGGCCAGCAAAGTTGAAGCCGTACTCGGCAAGGCGGTGCATGCGCGCATCAGTGCCGAAGGCCTGGGCGAGTGGTTCGAGGTGTTCCGCACGCTGCAGGCCGCCGAAATCTGGGCGACGTTGGGCGCGTGGGTCACGGAAGCAAAGCCGCAGCTCGGTCCGGGCGTGAAGGAGCGCTTCGAATATGCTGCGACGATCACGCGCGATCAGGTCGACGCCGCGAACGCGCGCCGCCGCGCCATCACCGCGCATGTTGAGCGCATTCTCGGCACTGACGGCGTGATCTGCCTGCCGACCTCGCCGCGCGCAGCGCCGCTGCGCAACACGCCAACCGATCAGGTGGAAGTCGAATATCGCAATCAGGCGATGGGGCTTCTGTGCATCGCGGGGCTTAGCGGTCTGCCGCAGATCAGCCTGCCAATGGCTAAAATAGACGGCCTGCCGCTCGGGCTGTCGCTGATCGGCGCGCGGAATTCGGACCGCGGGTTGATCGCGTTGGCGAACCGGATGCTCGCTTAGCAATCCAGTGTCGTCTGCCGCTCCCAATCGGTGAGGTGCCGCGAATAGGCGTTCCAGTCGTCGTGCCTGAGCTTGAGATACGACTTGGCCAGATCCTCGCCGAGCCCTGCGCGCAGCACGTCGGCCTTCTCGAATGCGCGCAGCGCATCGAGCAGATTCAGCGGCAACCGCTTCGCGCCCTTCGCCTTGTGCCCTTCCGTGTACATGTCGATGTCGAGCCGCTTGCCGGGATCGCGCTTGTTGCGGATGCCGTCGAGCCCCGACACCAGCAGCGCGGCTTGCAGCAGATACGGATTGGCCGCGCCGTCGGCGAGCCGCAGCTCGAAGCGCCCGGCATCCGGAATGCGGATCATGTGCGTGCGATTGTTGCCCGCATACGTGATCGTGTTCGGCGACCACGTCGCGCCCGAGAGCGTCGGCGGCGCGTTGATGCGCTTGTAGGAGTTCACCGTCGGATTGGTGATCGCGGTCAGGCCCGCGGCCGAATGCATGATGCCGCCGATGAAGTTGTAGCCGAGCGCCGACACGCCGAGCTCGCCCTTCGGGTCGTCGAACACGTTCTTGCCCTTCTGCCACAGCGACACGTGCGCGTGGCAGCCGTTGCCGGTGAGGTTCGCGAACGGCTTGGGCATGAAGGTCGCGCGCAGGCCGTTCTTCTCGGCGATCGACTTGACCATGAACTTGAAGAACGCGTGCTTGTCGGCGGTCTTGAGCGCCGAGTCGTACTGCCAGTTCATCTCGAACTGGCCGTTCGCGTCCTCATGGTCGTTCTGATACGGCTCCCAGCCGAGCGTGATCATGCAGTCGCAGATCTCGGTGATGGTCTCGTAGCGGCGCATCAGCGCCTGCTGGTCGTAGCAGGGCTTCGACTGCGTGTCGGCGCCGTCCGAGATCGCGCTGCCGTCGGGCAGGATCATGAAGTACTCGCACTCGACGCCGGTCTTCATGTCGTAGCCGTCGCGCGCGCGCGTCTTCGATCACGCGCTTGAGCACCTGGCGCGGGTTCTGCGCCACGGGCTTGCCGTCCATCATCAGGTCGCCGGTGACCCACGCGACCTCCGGCTTCCAGGGAAGCTGGATCGCGGTGGAAAGATCGGCCATCACCAGGATGTCGGCATGCGCCGGCGTCATGTCGAACCACACCGCAAAGCCCGCGAAGCCGGCGCCGGCCTTCGCCATGGTGTCGATCGCGGTCGCCGGCACGATCTTGGCGCGCATGGTGCCGAACAGATCGACGAACGAGATCAGGAAATACTTGACGCCATTCTTCTTCGCATAAGCCCCAAACGACGCCATCGTGTTTCCCCTCGCTCGAACTTACGTTTTCCCCGGTATCCAGCTCGTGCCCGCGAGCGGCACCTGCGCCATCGCGGCGGACTCCATCGTCAGCGCAACCAGATCCTCGGGCTCCAGATTGTGCAGATGCGACTTGCCGCAGGCGCGCGCGATCGTCTGCGCCTCAAGCGTCAGCACCGAGAGATAATTCGCAAGCCGCCGCCCGCCGCGACCGGATCGAGCCGCTTTACGAGCTCCGGGTCCTGCGTGGTGATCCCGGCGGGATCGCGTCCCTCGTGCCAGTCGTCGTACAGCCCGCGGTGGTGCCGAGCTTGCGGTATTCCTCTTCGAGGCCCGGATGATTGTCGCCGAGCGCGATCAGCGCCGCGGTGCCGATCGACACCGCGTCCGCGCCAAGCGCCAGCGCCTTGGCGACATCGGCGCCGTTGCGGATTCCGCCAGAAACAATGAGCTGCACCTTGCGGTGCATGTCGAGATCGATCAGCGCTTGCACGGCCGGACGAATGGCGGCGAGCGTCGGAATGCCGACATGCTCGATGAACACGTCCTGCGTCGCCGCGGTGCCGCCCTGCATGCCGTCGAGCACGACCACATCGGCGCCGGCTTTCACGGCCAGCGCCGTGTCGTAATACGGCCGCGCGGCGCCGACCTTGACGTAGATCGGCTTCTCCCAGTCGGTGATCTCGCGCAGCTCGTTGATCTTGATTTCCAGATCGTCCGGGCCGGTCCAGTCCGGGTGGCGCGCGGCCGAGCGCTGGTCGATGCCTTCGGGCAGCGTGCGCATGTCGGCGACACGCTTGGAAATCTTCTGGCCGAGCAGCATGCCGCCGCCGCCGGGCTTCGCGCCCTGGCCGACCACGATCTCGATCGCATCTGCCTTGCGCAACTGGTCGGGCTCCATGCCGTAGCGCGACGGGAGCACCTGATAGACCAGCAGCTTGGAGTGCGCGCGCTCTTCCTCGGTCATGCCGCCGTCGCCAGTGGTGGTCGAGGTGCCGGCAATCGAAGCGCCGCGCCCGAGCGCTTCCTTCGCGTTGGCCGAGAGCGAGCCGAAGCTCATGCCCGCGATGGTGATCGGGATTTGCAGCGTGATCGGCTTCTTGGCGTGGCGCGCGCCCAGCGTCACGTCAGTGCCGCAGCGTTCGCGATAGCCTTCGAGCGGATAGCGGCTGATCGAGGCGCCGAGAAACAGCAGATCGTCGAAATGCGGCAGCTTGCGCTTCGCGCCAAAGCCGCGGATGTCGTAGATGCCGGTCGCGGCGGCGCGATGGATTTCGGCGATGGCGTACGCGTCGAACGTCGCCGACGGGCGCGGCGGGGTTGCGGCGCGTTTCTCCTCCGCGCTCATCAGTATTGCCCCGCATTGTCGACATGGAAATGATAGAGGTTGCGCGCCGAGCCGTAGCGCTTGAACTCCGACACGTCGGCATCCGCGCCGGCCTCATCGAGCAGCTTGCGCAACGCGGCCTTGTGCTCGTCGCGCATCTCCTTCGCGACGCAATCCGCGCCGAGGCTCTTAACCGTGCCGCGCACGAACAGCCGCGCCTCGTAAAGCGAGTCGCCGAGCGCATCGCCGGTATCGCCGAGCACGACGAGGCTGCCCGCCTGCGCCATGAACGCCGACATGTGGCCGACCGAGCCTTTCACCACGATATCGAGCCCGCGCAGCGCGATGCCGCAGCGCGCCGACGCATTGCCGTCGATCACCAGCAAGCCGCCGCAGCCGGTCGCGCCCGCGGACTGCGAGGCATCGCCCTTCACGTGCACGCGGCCGGACATCATGTTCTCGGCCAAGCCCGTACCGGCATTGCCGTTCACCGTGACATGCGCGCGCTTGTTCATGCCGGCGCAGTAATAGCCGACATGGCCGTCGATGGTGACGCTCATGTCGCCGTCGAGCCCGCAGGCAAGCGAATGCGCGCCGCGCGAGTTGCGGATCAGGAAATCGCCATTGTCGGTATCGTGCAGGAGCTGGTTCACCTCGCGCAGCGTCATCTGCGCAAGGTCGAGCACGGCATTGCCGGATGCGCGCGATGTTCGTGAGGCAGTCACCATCAGGCGGCGCGGCTCCAGGCATAGACCGTCGCGGGCGCGGGCTCCCAGATCTTGGCATTCTCGGCGCCGGGCAGCGGCGCGATCGCGCGATATTCCGACGCCATCGCGACCCAGTCGTCGGTCTCGGCGATCACCGCCGGCTTGCAGGCGATCGGATCGCGGATCACCGCGAAGCCGTCGCGCGTGCCGACCACGAAGGTGTAGAAGCCGTCGAGGTCCTTCAGGCCGTTTTCCAGCGCGCCTTTGAGCGTGTCGCCCGCGCGCATGCGCGAAGCCAGATAGGCGGCCGCGACCTCGCTGTCATTGTCGGTCTGGAAGCGCTCGCCCTGACGCACGAGCTGCTCGCGCAGGCGATTGTGGTTGGAGAGCGAGCCGTTGTGCACAAGGCAGGTGTCGTCGCCGGTGGAGAACGGATGCGAGCCCGCGACCGTGACGGCCGACTCCGTCGCCATGCGGGTGTGGCCGATCGCGTGCGTGCCGGTGCGCGCTTCGAAATCGAGCCGATCCATGATCGCGGCCGGATTGCCGACGCCCTTGAAGATCTCGATGCGCTGGCCCTGGCTCAGCACATAGGCGGCCGGCACATTGTCGATCAGCCATTTGCGCGCGATATCGCCCGCGCCCGCGGTCTTGAAGATGGCGTGGTCCTCGACCTCTTCGACCGCCACATCGGCGCCGATCGCATCGCCGAGCTGGCGCGCGATGGCGCCCCAGTCGATCGCGCCGTTGCGGCTCGACCATGCAGAGCTTGGTGCCCTGCGCCTGCGCCGCCGTAGACCGCGAAGCCGGCGCTGTCCGGCCCGCGGTCGCACAGTTCACGCAGCATCAGCGCCGGTCATGCGGCCGAGATCGCCCTGCAGCGCGTCATTTTTCAGAAAAAGCCCGGCAATTCCGCACATTTCGTTTCGTCTCGTAGGTCAGCTGCCAATGTGGTGCGACGGGTGAAAGCGTGTCAACCGACAGTGAATATTATTTCCCTACAGGAAAATGCATATCTCTACTGCATCGACACGATCATCGACAGATAGCGCGCCGGGAGCCGGCGCAATTCCTCCGGCCCGTGCGGCGCTTCGGCGTCGAAGAACAGCGAGTCGCCCGGCTGCAGCAGGTAGCTGCGGTCGGCGTGCCGATAGGTGACCGCACCCGACAGCATGTAGATGAACTCATAGCCGGCGTGCTGGAACACCGGATAGGCATCCGAGGTGTCGTCGAGCGTGATGAGAAACGGCTCGATCTTGACCGGCGCGTGCACCGAGTGGCCGAGCAGCTCGTAGCGATGGCCGGCGCGCGTGCCGCGCCGGTCGATCACCAGTCCCTGCCCCGCCTTCACGAAGGTCGCGTCGCGCTTCTGGTCGAACTTGGTGAACAGCGCGGTGATCGGCACGTTCAGCGCCGCCGCAAGCGATTGCAGTGTCGCAAGCGAGGGCGCGGTCTGGCCATTCTCGATCTTCGACAGCATCGCGACCGACAGCCCCGCGGCCTGCGCCACCTCGGACGCCGTGATGCTGAGCGACTGGCGCAGCGCCTTCACCTGCGCGCCGAGCGCCTCCATCAGGTGCTTGTCGACGCGCTCCGCACGCGCCGGGGCGAGCGCCTTGGTCTTGGGTTTCGTTTTCGGTTTGCTCGGCACGATACCTGCTCAATGCGGCCGGTGCAGTTGCGGCACGCGCGCGCGACACGGTCTTGCGCCCGCGCTTGAACGCATACAGCACCGGCGCGAGTTCGGCGACCGCCTCCTCGGCGCGTCGCCGCGTCGAGCACCACGAGGTCGGCGAAGCAGCCGGGCGTCAGGCCGTAATCCTTCAGGTTCATCAGCTTCGCCGAGCGCGACGAGATCATGTTGAAGCACTCGCGGATGTCGCCGCGCGTGCCGACCTGGCAGATGTTGGCGTAGAGGTTCGCCATGCGCACCAGCGAGCAGTCGCCGAACGGCGTGAACGGGTTGAGCACATTGTTGGTCGAGAGCGAGCAATTGACGCCGTGGTGCAGCAGCCTTGTGCGAGGGGGCGACGCCGCGCATCACGCTGTGATCCATGTGCCGTCCCATCAGATAGAGATCGGTCGAGGGCAGCACGGTGAGCGCCACGCCGGCGTCGGCCATGCGCTTGGCGCACTTGTCGAACAGCGCGGGCGGTGCGCCGGAGAGCTTGGTGACGTGGCCGATCGCGACGCGGCCGCCGTAGTTGTATTTCTCGGTCTGCTCGCAGACATAAAGCAGGTCGAGATCGTCCGGGCTCGGGCCGAAGTCGAGATGCATGTCGATGTCGATGTCGAACTCGCGCGCGATCTCGAAGATGCGGTCGATCTGTCCGTGCGGGCTTGAGTCGGTATAGGGCGCGGCGCCGACCACGCTGCCGCCGGTCTTCAGCGCCTCGACCATCAGCTCGTCGGTGCCGGGATTGTTGAGCAGGCCCTCCTGCGGAAAGATGCAGATCTCGATGTCGATCGCCCATTTGTATTCGTCGACAGCGTGCGCACGCCTTCGAGCCCGCGCAGCCCGATGCCGGGATCGACCTCGAGCTGCGTGCGCATATGCGTGGTGCCGTTGAGGATGCATTTCTCCAGCGTCTTCTTCGCGCGGGTGTAGACATCCTCCGGCGTGAAGTCCTTCTTTGCCTGGGCGACCTCGCCGATCGCTTCCTCCAGATCGCCCTTCTCGGCCTTGCAGCGGTCGAGGATGCACGACTTGTCGAGATGGATGTGCGTCTCGATCAGGCCGGAACTGACGAGGCGGCCGGCAAGGTCGATCGTCTCGCCTTCGGCGGCGAGGTTCGGCCGGATGTCGGCAATCTTGCCGCCCATGATGCCGATATCGGTCGTCTGCTCCTCGGCGCCGATCAGCCGTGCGTTGCGCAAGATCAGGTCCATGGTCGTCCTCGTTCTCGCGTCAGTGGCTCGCGCCGAGATAGGCCTGCGCCAAGGCGGGATCGGTACGCATCTCGCTGGCGGAGCCCGCGAATGCACGATCGCGCCGGATTGCAGCACATAGGCGCGATCCGCGACCGAGAGCGCCATCGCGGCAGTCTGATCGACCAGCAGGATGGTGACGCCCTCGTCGCGCAATTGCGCCAGCAGATCGTAAAGCCCTTCGACCAGCTTCGGCGCAAGGCCGAGCGAAGGCTCGTCGAGCATCAGCACGCGCGGGCGCGCCATCAGGCCGCGCGCGATCGCCAGCATCTGCTGTTCGCCGCCGGAGAGAAGCCCGGCGCGCTGATCGCGGCGCGCGCGCGAGCTGCGGGAAGCGGTCGAGAAAGCCCTGAACCTGCTGGTCCGCGTCTGCGGCGTCGGCGCGCGAAAGCCGCCGAGCAGAAGGTTGTCGATAACGCTCAGCTCGGGAAACACCTGCCGGCCTTCCGGCACCAGCACCAGCCCGCGCGCCGCGATCGTGTTGGCGGGCAGCGATTCGATACGCTCGCCGAGCGAGGCGGATTTCGCCGCTCGACCGGCCGGCTAAGCCCGCTCAGCGCGCGCATCAGGGTGGATTTGCCGGCGCCGTTGGCGCCCAGCACCGCGACGAAGCCGCCATGCTCGACCGACAAGCCCACATCGCGCAACACCTTCACGGCGCCGTAACCGGCACCGAGTTTCGTCACCGACAGCACCGTCTCGCCCGGCGCCCGCGCGGTCTTGCGCGCGCGCTCGATGGACTTCTCGGCGCCGAGATACGCCTTGAGCACCGCCGGATCGGCCGCAACCTCTGCTCGGGGCGCCGTCCGCAATCTTGGCGCCGGCATCGAGCACCACGACACGATCCGACACGCCCATCACCAGCTTCATGTCGTGCTCGACCAGCAGCACGATGATGCCGATGCGGGCGACTTGCGTCAGCAGCTTCCCGACGCCGTTCGGTGTCGGCAGTCGTCCAGTCCGGCCGCCGGCTCATCGAGCAGCAGCACGCCGGGCCGGATCGCCAGCGCGCGCGCGATCTCGACCAGGCGCTTGTCGACATGCGGCAGCGCGCTCGCGAGGCTTTCGAGCGGGCCGCGATAGCCGACGAATGCGAGCAGGCTTTCGGCGATGGCCTGGTTCTCGGCGTTGCGCTCCGGCGAGAACAGCGTGGTGGCGCCGAGATGGCCGCGGCGCAACGCGACGATGATGTTGTCGATCACCGACATCTCGCCGAACAGCTGCGTGGTCTGATAGGTGCGCGCGAGACCGGCCTGCGCGATCGCGCTCGACGAGCAGGCCGAGGAGATCCTGGGTGCCGAGGCGCACCACGCCGGAGTCGGCGCGATAGAATCCGCAGATCAGATTGAGCACGGTGCTTTTGCCGGCGCCGTTCGGGCCGATGACGCTGGTGATCTCGCCTGGCCGCGCCTCGAAGCCGACACTGCGTACCGCATGCACGCCGCCGAAGCTCACCGAGAGATCGCTGACCAGCAGGCCGGCGCGCTGGACGCCCTGCGTCAGATAGGCCGCCACGTCGCGCTGGCTTTCGGCGACGCGGCCGCTCGGCGGCTTCTCGAAGAAGCGCGCCGCCAATCCAACGAAACCACCGGGCGCCGCGCGAAGCACGATCAGCAAGCAGCAGTCCAACAAACAGCAATCGGTACTGCGCCAGCGACGACAGCAGTTCCGGCACCAGCACCACGATGATCGCGCCGACCACCGGCCCGAGCACGCGCTCGGCGCCGCCCGACCATCACGACGAGCACGAACAGGATCGACTGGAAGAACGGAAACAACTCCGGGCTGATGAAGCTCGAGATCGACGCGAACACGCCGCCGGCCAATCCCGCCGCCATCGCCGAGATGACGAAAGCGGCGGAGCGGATCAGCACCGGATCGAGGCCGATCGACTGGCTGGCGACTTCGGAATCGCGCAAGGCCCGCATGCCGAGCCCCCAGGGGCTCGCGGCGAGCCGTGCATAGAGCCAGAGCGACGCGAGGGTGAGCGCGACGATCAGCAATGTGGTGTCGCGCTCGCTGAATTCGTAACCGAACACGCTCGGCGGCGGGATGCCCAGCAGCCCGTTCCAGCCGCCGGTCAGCCCGCTCCACTCCACCGCGCCCTGTTCGACGACGAATCCGAACGCGATCGTGACCATCGCCAGATAAGGCCCGCGAATGCGCAACGCCGGAACCGCGAGCGCGAGGCCCGCGATGCCGGAGATCACCATCGCGAGCGGGGAGCGCCAGCCCAGAAGTTCACGCCGGCTTTCGTGGTCAGGATGCCGACCGTGTAGGCGCCGATGGCGTAGAACGCCACGTGACCGAACGAAATCTGCCCGGTGAGCCCGAGCAAAACGTTGAGGCCGATGCCGACGATCGCCGTGAGCCCGACCAGCGCGATGATGAAGATCTGGTAGCCGTCCGCCCGAGCGATCGCGAAGCCGAGCACGGCCAGCGCCACCACCGCCGCGATGATGGCGCGGCGCGTCATACCTTCTTCACCTCGGCGCGGCCGAACAGCCCGCTCGGCCGCACCACCAGCGCGACGATGACGAGCGCGAACGTTACGATCTGGGTGTAGGTCGAGCCGAGCATCGCGGTGATCAGCGCCTCGACAATGCCGTAGATCAGCCCGGCCAGCCACCACGCCCCAGGCGCTGCCGATGCCGCCAAGGATCGCGACCGCGAACGCCTTGATGCCGAACAGCGTCCCCATCGTGGAGGAGACCGTGAACAGCGGCGCGACCAGAATGCCGGCAACGCCCGCGAGGAAGCCCGACAGCGCGAATGCCGCCATCACGACGCGCTCGATGTCGATCCCCATCAGGCGCGCGGCGTCGCGGTTCTGCACCACGGCGAGCAGCGCCTTGCCGTAGCGCGTGCGCTGGAAGAACTGGTGGATGCCGGCTGCCAGCAGCGAGGCCGATCACCGGAATGATGAGTTGCAGCGCCTGCACCTTGATGCCGCCGACTGGCACGTAGGTGGTGGTGAGATAGCCCGCCGGCATGCCGCGCGGGTCCTTGCCGAACGTGAACAGCACGACGTTCTCGATCACGATGCCGAGCGCGACGGTCGCCATCAGCCAGGAATTCGAGCCGCTGCGCACGAACGGCCGCACCGCGACGCGCTCGACCACGACGCTCCACACCGCGCAGAGGAGCAGGGAGGCCGGAATGGCGAGCGCGAGCGGCCAGCCGAACGTGACCCAGAAGGTGAAGCACAGGACGGCACCCAGCATCATGGTGCTGCCCTGCGCGAAGTTCACCGTATTGGAGACCGCGTAGGTGACGTGAAAGCCGAGCGCGAGAAGCCCGTACATGCTGCCGAGCCCGACGCCGGTGATGAGAGCCGCATAGGCAAGCATGCAGGAGGGGCCGCCGGGACAATGCGAAGGCGGCGGCCCACGCGCGAGCCGCCGCCCGATGACTTAGTACACCGGCACGACGTTATCGCCGTCGTAGTGCACCATGATGTAGTCGGCGGCGCCAAGCGCATCGTGATTGTTCGGCGCGAACGGCTTGTTGTAGGTCTTGATCAGGCCTTGATGGCTCGTCTTCAGGTCTTCCAGCGCGATGCGGATCGCATCGCCGTCGGTCGACTTCGCCTGTTCGATGGCGAGCGCCACCAGATGCATCGCGTCATAGGCATTCGCGGTTCCGATCGGCGCGAAGATGTCGCCCGGTCCCTTGATCGCCGGATACTTCGACTTGAGCGCGGCGAGCACGCGCTCGCCCACCGGGCTTTGCTTGCCGAAGAAGCTGTAGGTCTGCACGAAATGCGCCTCGCCGGCGGTCGGCCCGGTCAACTCGGGAAAACGCCCGCCCGAGATGCCCCAGTGCGACACCACCGGGACCTTCCAGCTCAGCCGCTCGCGCGCCTTCATGACCTGTGCGCCGGGGGCCGCGTTGCCGACGAGGATGAGGACGTCGGCGCCCTTGTCCTTGAGCCGGGTCAGTTGCGGCACCATGTCGACATCGTTGGTCTCGAATTTCTCGATACCCGCGATCTCCATGCCGGGCATGGATTTCACCGCTTCGATCAGGCCCTTCTCGTTCGACTCGCCCCAGGGATTGTTGACCAGGATCAGGCCGGCCTTCTTGGCGCCGTACTTGGTCTTGGCGTAGTCGAGCAGCTTCACGTCGACCAGCACGTCGACCGCGGAGACGCGGAAGATGTAGTTCGGATTGGCGCCATTGCGGGTGATGCCGGTCCCGGCGGCCCAGACCGCCATGTGCGGGACCTTCTCCTTGTTCAGCAGCGGCAGCATCGCGAACGCGACCGGGCTGTCGATCCCGCCGAAAATGACCGCGACCTTTTCCTTGAAGACGAGTTCGCGCGCCGCGGTCAGGCCTTTGGGCGGGGTCAATTCATCGTCGCGCTGGATCAGTTCGAGCTTGCGGCCGCCGAGCAGGCCGCCCTTGGCGTTGATCTCGTCGATCGCAATGGTGAGGCCGCGGGTGATCGCTTCGCCGGATTGAGCGGAGCCGCCCGACAGAGCCGCCACATGACCGATCTTGATCGGATCGGCCGCCATCGCGGGCCCGGCCGCAAGGCCCGCCGCGATTGCGACTACGGTGAACAGTGAACGTACCGGCCGGCATGTTTCGGCTAACCACGCTTGATGCATGGATCACTCCTGTGAGAGTTGGCTGTGTGGGACGCAGGGGCCTGACCGGCGCAATTGGCCCTCTTTTCCTGTCGTTCAAATTCTTTTACCGGGGCGGCCCGACGGGTTCAAGACGGGGAACCGCCGGTGGGCAAATAAGATTTCACACACCCAGGTGTTGTTCCATGATCTCCTGATTGAACTTCAGATCCTTCGCGTTTCCCTCGAACACAATCTGCCCCTTCACCAGAATGATCACCCGGTTCGCCAGCGCGGTGACTTCGGACACGCTCTTGTCGACCAGCAGCGTGGCGATACCGCTCTCCCGGACGAGGCGGACTGTTTTCCAGATTTCCTCGCGAATGAGCGGCGCGAGGCCTTCGGTGGCCTCGTCGAGGATCAGGACGCGCGGATTGGTCAGCAGCGCACGCGCGATCGCGAGCATCTGCTGCTCGCCGCCGGACAATTGGTCGCCGCCGTTGTGGAGACGCTCGCCGAGCCGCGGAAACAGCTCGAGGATACGCGCCATCGTCCATCCGTGCGCCCCGTCCACGCCCGGGCGCTCCGCGATCTGCAGGTTCTCGCGCACCGAAAGCGACGCGAAAATACCGCGGCCTTCCGGCACATAGGCAATGCCGCGCTGCGCGACGCGAAATGGCGGTGCATCCGTCATGTCCTCGCCAGCGATCAGGACGCGGCCCGTGCGCGGGCGCACCAATCCCATGATCGTGCGGATAAGCGTCGTCTTGCCCATCCCGTTGCGCCCCATGAGGCCGAGCGCTTCACCGCGCGCGAGAGTGAGCGAGACGCCGCGCAGAATATGACTCTCATCGTAGAAGGTGTGCAGGTCCTTCGCTTCGATCAGCGGCGCCTCGATCGAAGCGTTCATGCAGGGCTTCCGAGGTACGCCGTCTGCACGGCGCGGTTTGCGCGCACCTCCGACGGCTTGCCGGTAGTCAGGACCGCCCCTTCGACAAGAACCGTCATGCGATCCGCGACCTTGAAGACGAAGTCCATGTCGTGCTCGATCAACAGCACCGCATGCTCGCGGGCGAGCGACTGCAAGAGAACGACCATGCGCTCCCCTTCCTCGGGACCCATGCCGGCGAGCGGCTCGTCGAGCAGCAGGGCCTTCGGCTCGCTGGCGAGCGCCATCGCGATCTCGAGCTGGCGCTGGGCGCCGTGACTGAGCACGCCGGAAACTGTCTTCTCGTGCGCCGAAAGACCGACCCGGCCGAGCGAACGACGTGCCGCCTCGACCAGGGAAGCCTTGGTGTGCGGAGCGGACAGGATGTCCCGCACCGGCAGCTTCACGGCCTGTACGGCGAGACGCACATTTTCGAGCACGGACAACGTCTTGAGAATGTTGGTGCGCTGGAACGAGCGGGAGACGCCAAGGCGCGGCATCTCCCAGGGGCGCGTGCCGGTGATGTCACGGCCTTCAAGGAAGAGCCTGCCGCTCGTCGGTGCCAGTTCGCCGGTCAGAAGATTGACGAACGTCGACTTGCCGGCCCCATTCGGCCCGATAACGGCGTGCAGTTCCCGCGCGTTCAGGGTGAGGGTCACGTCGCGCACGGCCCGCAGGCCGCCGAACGACTTGGACAGGCCCTCGGTCGACAGGATGCCGGGCGGCATGTCAGCCATGGACCTGGGCCTCCGGCGCCGCCGCGCGGCGCCGCCATCGCGGAAGGCGGATGCCGGTGAGCCCGTCGCGCAGCAGGATCACCACCACGAGGATGGCGAAGCCTTCGACCAGCAGCTTGCGTTCCGTGATCAGTTGCGCAACCTCGCCGAGCCCGTAGAACGCGAACGCGCCGACGATTGCGCCGGCGAGCGAGCCGATGCCGCCCAGCAGGATGATCAGCAAAGCCTCCGCCGACTTCTGCCATCCGATCAGTTCGGGATTCACGAAACCCGTGTGCAAACTCCACATGTGCCCCGCGGCGCCCGCGATCATGCCGGCGATCGCAAACGCCGCGAGCTTGTAGCGATACGTGTTGAAACCCATCGCCTGCATGCGTTGCTCGTTCACCTTGATGCCTTCGAGTACGCGGCCAAGCATCGAGCGCAGCAGAAACGCCAGCACCAGATAGATCGCGACAAGCTGCACGAGGGCGACGTAGTAGACAGGCCATGCTCGCCTTGCCCGCGGGAAGCTCGCCGGACTGAGCTCCAGCCAGAAAGCGGCGATCAACGGTTTCGCTAGGTATGCCCCGTCGGTCCCGCCGCCGAGCTTGGTGTCGTGAAAGACGAAAAAGATCATCTGGCCGAAGGCGAGAGTCACCATCAGGAAGAAGAAGCCGCGCGTGCGCAGCGCGAGCGAGCCGATGAGCAGCGCGGCAAGTCCTGCAACGGCCATCGCGGCCGGCAGGGTCTGCCAGATCGGCAGGGCCCTACCCTCCGGCGAAATGAGATACACGACGTAGGCGGCGAGGCCATAGAACGCGCCATGGCCGAGGCTGACGAGACCGGTCGCGCCGACTAGAAGATGGACGCCCAGCGCGAGCATTGCGCCGATCATCGCGGTGGTGAGGAGGCCGACGTAGTACGGCGTCGCGACGAAGGGCAGGGCCGCGAGCATCGCGGTCCCGGCCGCCAGCGCGGCCCAGCCGCGCCAGGATTGCGGCAGCATGCGATGGCTATCGGTCACGAGCGCGCCCCGAACAGGCCGGTCGGCCGGTAAAGCAGCACGACGACCATCAGGATGTAGACCGACATCGAGGCTGCCGCCGCGATCACGGCGCCCGCGCCACCGCGCGACGCGAAGGCCGGGCCGTAGGCCTTGCCCAGTGTGTCGACGAGACCGATCAGCAGTGCCGACCAGAACGCGCCCGAAATCGAACCGAGGCCGCCGATGACGACCACGACGAACGAGATGATCAGCAGGCTGTCACCCATGTTGGGATAGACCGAGGTGAGTGGCGCGGCGAGCGCTCCGGCCGCCATGGCGAGCGCGGTCCCAACCGCGAACACCGTCAGATGCACGCGGCCCGCGTCGATGCCGAGCACCTGGACCATCTCCGGCTTCTCTGCAGCGGCACGAATGATCGCGCCCATTTTGGTCCGCTCGACCCAGAAGAACAGGGCCGCGGCCAGACAGAGGCACACGCCGATGACAACGAAGCGGTACGCCGCATAGCTGAAGGCGTCGGTGACCGGAACGGAGAAGTTCAGCGCAGCCGGCACCGGCACGGAGTGAAAATCGTTGCCGACCAGCAGCGATCGGGATTCCTCGAACAGCAGGATCAGCGCAAAGGTCAAAAGGACCTGATCGAGATGCTCGCGGTCGTAAAAATAGCGGAAAAGGAAACGCTCGAGCAGGAGGCCCAGCGCAACGCCGGCCGCAATCGCGACCGGCAGCGCCAGCCAGAGCGACCCGGTGGTCCGAACGACCAGGAACGCCGCATACGCACCCATCATGAACAGGCTGCCGTGGGCCAGGTTGATGACCCGCAGCACGCCGAAGATGAGCGTGAGGCCGCTCGCGATCAGGAACAGCAGCAGCCCGTATTGCAACCCGTTGAGCAACTGCGCGACGAAAACAGACACTGCCCCGGCCCTATCGTGTGAACCGGTTGCCGGGCGGTGTTCGCCGTCCGCCGACCAGTTGCCGCGTCAGAGCTTGCAGCCGGTGCCCGGGTCCGCGAGGTTTGCCACCGCGACGCCGGTCACCTTGTTCAGCCCGCCCGTCGCCTTGCGCACGTAGATGTTGTGCACCACTTCCTGCGACTTGGAGAAGCTAATCGGGCCGCGCGGGCTGTCGATCTTCGCCTCACGCATCGCCTTATAGAGGTTGGCTTCGTCATCGATCTTGCCCTTGACGGCATCGAGACCGATCCCGAGCAATTGTGCCGCGTCATATCCCTGGACCGCGTAAACGTCGGCCTCGCGTCCGGCCTTCGCCTTGAAGGCGGGACGAAACGCGCTGTTCTTTGGATTCTCCAGACCGTCGCCGTAGTGCAGCGCAGTCTCGACGCCCTCCGCGGCAGCACCCTGCGGCCCGAGCACGCCTTCCGTGAGGAAGCCCGAGCCGACCAGCGGGACCTTGAGGCCGGCAGCCGCATAGTCCTTGACGAAGTTGATAGCGCCGCCTCCCGCGAAGAAAGCGCCGACCACATCAACTCCGAGGCCGGGAATTTGCGCCAGCAGCGGCTGGAAGTTGGTCTCCGGGAACTTGAGTGTGAGCGTTTGCACGACCTGTCCGCCGTTGGCTTCGAGACCCTGCTTGAACCCTTCGCCGGATTCCGCGCCGGCCGCGTAGTCCCAGGTGACCCACACGGCCTTCTTGATGCCGCGCTTGCCCATCGCAACGCCCATGCCGTAGGCCGGCTGCCAGTTCGAGAACGATGTACGGAACACGTTCTTGGCGCAAAGGTTGCGCGTCACCCCGACAGCGCCGGCGTTCGGAACGATGCACAACGTCCCGGATTCGGTGACGGCCTTATGAATCGCCATCTGCACGCCGGAGTGGACCGTGCCGATCAGCACGTCGACACTGTCGCGTTTGATGAGGCGCTCAGCATTCTGCAGGCCCAATTCCGGCTTGGATTCATCGTCGAGCCTGACGATCTGGATCTCGCGGCCGCCGAGCTTGCCGCCCTTCTCGGCGATATACATCTCGATCGCGTGGGTGATGTTTTCACCGAGCTGCGCGAACGTCCCGGAGTAGGGCAGCATGAGCCCGATCTTGACCGGCTTGGCTTGCGCGATGGCCGGCATCGGGAAGGCGCCGGCGAGGCTTGCGGCCGCCGCGCCCTTGAGTAGGTCGCGTCGCGACGCGGCGCCAAAGCGGATCTTCGTGCGTTCCATGGTGTCCTCCGGACGATTAGGCCCGCGTCGGGCGCGGGTTTCTTGTGGCTCTTTTACCGTATTGACGGCTGCGGGACAGCCGAAATGATAGCGCGCCTGCAAAACTGTCGCACCCCGCGGTGCGCAACTGGTGCAGCTAGGCGGCCTTCCTGTGCTTGCCCTCGAACTGGGGGGCGACTTGCTCCATGAAGCGAGCCATTTCGTCCTTGACCTGGCCGTGGGGTTTGAGCCCCACGTTGAAATAGAGGATCACCTCCTCGAAGCCCGCCGCTTCGACCTTTTTCAAAGTCTCGGCAATGCGCTCTGCCGATCCGATCAGAACGGAGTTCTCGGTCAGATCCTCGGGCCTTACCTTGTGCAGCCGCTCGACCATGTCGATGAAATAGCGGTAGCTTGGCGGCGCGGTCTTCGGATCGCCGGGGAAGGCCGGTATCACGCATTCCTTGTAGTAGCGGATCTGCCGCGCACGCTGCGCGTCCTCCTGCGGCTTGTTGTCGGCGAAATGCGTGAAGTAGCTGCACATCAGCCGGCCCGGATTGGTGCCGAACTTGGCGCAGCTCTCATGATAAAGATCGGCGACCTGCTTGAGGCCGCCGAAGCTCATCGCGGCGGCAAACGGTGCCACGATCAGCCCGCAGCCGAGCCGCGCCGCGAGCTCGATCGAGGGCTTGGAAAACGACGCCACGTAGGTCGGGATCGGCTTCTGCACCGGCTTCGGGGTGATACGCACGTCCTCGAAGGAATAATGCTTTCCCTTGTAGGTCATGCGATCGTCTGCCGACCAGAGCGCGCGGACGAGTTCAAGGCCCTCGTCGAAGATCGACTGGTTGTCCTCGAACGAGACGTGGAACGGCAGGTATTCGCGGCGGTCGTAGCCGCGCCCAGCGGCGAAATCCACGCGGCCGTTGCTCAACAGATCGAGCGTCGCCCATTGCTCCGCGACGCGGATCGGATGATGCAACGGAAGCACGGTGACGGCGGGCGCCAGCCGGATATGCTCGGTGCGTGCCGCGATGTAGGCCAGAACAAGATCGGGGCAAGACAGCACGCCGAGCGAATTGAAATGATGCTCGCCGATCCAGGCCGAGTGCATTCTCAGTTTGTCGGCATAGAGGGCCTCGGCCGTGATGTCGGCCACGAACTGATTGGCCGACCGCGTGTTGTTGTCGTAGTGATTGTCGCTGAGCGTGAAGTACCCGAATTCCATCGCGTGTCCTTCCCGAGGCTGGGCGCCTTGTACGGCTGCCTTCGCACTTGGCTAGTATGATTGAGCTTGCAATTGTTGTAAATGCATCAATCGTTCACAAAGGGCTGACACTCTTGCCGCGACGCAAAACGCTCAAGCTATCCGAATACCTGCCCTACTTGGTCAATCGCCTCGGCTCCGCGCTGGTGATGCGGTTTTCCGAGGACGCGCTGGCGCGGCACGGCCTGAGCATCGCCATGTGGCGCGTCCTCGTCGCGCTCTCGGACAATGGACCGCGGCGGCAGATCGATCTGTCGGAAATCACCAGCGTCGACGTATCGACGCTGTCGCGGTTGATCACGCGGCTCGTGCAAATGGGCCTCGCGACGCGGAAGCGGTCGAGCCGCAGCAATCGCGAGGTGATCGTCGCGCTGACGCCGCAGGCCGAGCGGCTGATCGGCGAATTGGTTCCGATTGCACTGCGGCTGGAACGCACGGCGATCTCGGGTCTGCCGGCGGCTGAGTTGCAGGCGGCCAAGGCGGCGCTTCGCGCCATGTACCGGAGTCTGACGCAGCCGAAAGGTTCGGGAGTTGCGGCCGCCAAGATTGGCGGCGCAGTCGTGCGCCAGAGCCGCCGGCCAAGGTCGTAACGCAATCTATTTGATGCTGAAGTCTTCTTTGGTCAGCTTGGTGCCCTTCATCTCTTCGCGCATCCAGGTGGGAAGCATCCCTCTGCCTGTCCACTTCAAGCGGGCATCCTTTTTCGATTGGTACTTCGGTGCCGGTTTCTTGCGTTTGCCCGTGCGCGGAATGCGCATGACGGTGCGTACGGCCGCTGCCGCCTTGTTGGACGCATAAACCTGAAGGCCGGCAATCTGACCCTCGAGGATTTCACGCTGCTGCTTGATCTTGGCGGCAAGCGTCGCTTCGAGATTGTCGATGTAAGTCCGTAACTGGCCGACTTCCATTTTCGCGAAATTTTTCGTCAGCAGCCCGGCTGATTTCTTCTTGTTCTTTGAACCGGGCGGGCGGCCGCGACGCTTTGCTTTCTTCGCCATGGGGACTCCGAGAAAAGGCTGGTTGCGCCCGCCTTATAGGCTGGTCGCAATTCATTTCAAGTCGAATGTATGAGGACTCTAAAGAGAACTATTCCTGCTTGCGGAGAAATTCCAAGAGCAGCTCGGTCACCGCCTCGGGTTGCTCCTGCTGCACCCAATGCCCGGCGCCTGGGACAAGATGACAGCCCAGCATCTGCGTGCATGCGCTGGTCTGCATCTGCTCGAAATCGCCCGGCTTCTGGTAGACGCCCCAGTCGTTGGCGCCCGCGATGAAGCAGGACGGCACATCGATTGCGCGGCCGGAGAAGAGTTCGAGATCGGCGTTCGGCGTCCCGGCGGTTCGGCATCGATACCACTGCAGTCCGCCCTGGAATCCGGTGCGGGCGAATTCCGCGCTGTAGACGCCAAGCTCGCTTTCGGTCAGCCACCGGCACGCCGCGATTTCGGAAGCGGAGGGCATTTCGGCCGCCACCGTCTCGGCCATGTCCTTGTCGAGATCCATGACGTAATACGTCGGCAGTTTGGCCAACTCGCCGGCGCTCCAAGACTTGAGAGGGAATGGCCGGTTCTGTTTCCAGTCCGCGCTCTTGTGGTGGTAGTAGGCGCGCAGGAAAGCGTGCAGTCCATGCGGTGCGTTGCGCATGTTGTCGTCGGCTTCCCGCGTCGAGTAATACCAATGATAGTGCTTGCGCGGCCGTTCGAGCGCCGCGAGGTCGTCGAGAATCTTCGGCGGCGCCGTCGAGGCATTAGGGCGGCCCTCCGCGGCGCCGAAGGGCAGAACGGGCGGTCCGGCAAAGGGCGCGCTCATCATCGCCACCGAACGAAATACATCCGGCCGCGCGAGCGCGCAGTACGCCGCGACCGGCGAGCCGAAGTCGTGCCCGACCACGGCCGCGACGGAACGATGGCCAAGCGCGAACACGAGCGCCAGCGCGTCCTTCACCACATTGAGGATGCGGAATGAGGTGAGATCGCCGTCATAGGCGCCGTCCCAACCCGTGGTGCGGCCATAGCCACGCTGGTCCGGCGCGATCACATGAAAGCCGGCGGCCGCCAGCGGCAGCATCACCTTGCGCCAGCTGTAGGCCAGCTCGGGAAACCCATGCAGCAGCAAGATGCACGGCCTTCCCGCAACCTCATGGCCAGCCTCCAGCACGTGCATGGTGAGGCCGTTGACGCCGTTGACGAAGCGCGAGCGAATGCCGGAGGTGAGCGGAAGCTCTGCGAGCGATGTCATCACCGTCAACCTTGCATGCACAAAGCGGCTCTTTTCAATGCCGGTCGTCTTCGCCTAGCGTCGGGGAAATTCCCGGTCACCCGTCAGAGCAGGAAACCCGCACAATGGCAAAGCTGCCGCTTGAGCACCTCACGGTCCTCGACCTGACCCTGCATCGCGCCGGCCCCACCTGCGCGCGGCAGTTCGCTGACTGGGGCGCGAAGGTCATCAAGATCGAGGTGCCGGGCGGGCCGAAGGGCGAAGCCACCGGCGCCAATCGTCTCGGTCCCGACTACCAGAACCTGCATCGCAACAAACTGAACATGACGATCAACCTCAAGAGCGAGGAGGGGAGGGCGATCTTCCTCGACCTCGCCAAACATGCCGACGTGGTGATCGAGAATTACCGTTCCGACGTGAAGCACCGGCTGGGCATCGACTACGAGGTGGTGTCCAAGGTCAATCCGCGCATCGTCTACGGCAGCATCGCGGGTTTCGGACAGGATGGGCCGGATGCGAAGCGCCCGGGTGTCGATCAGATCGCGCAGGGCATGGGCGGGTTGATGTCGATCACCGGCGAGCCGGGCGGCGGCCCGATGCGGGTCGGGATTCCGATCGCGGACCTGACCGCGGGTCTTTTCCTGTTTCAGGCATGCCTGCTGGCGCTGATGCAGCGCGACCAAACAGGCGCGGGTCAGTGGGTGCACACGTCGCTTCTCGAATCGCAGATCTTCATGCTCGATTTCCAGGCGGCGCGCTGGCTCCTGTCGGCCGAGATCGCCAAGCAGGCCGGCAACGACCACCCGACCGCGATCCCGACCGGCGTGTTTCCCACCTCGGACGGGCACATCAACATCGCGGCGTCGGGCGATCAGCTGTGGGCGCGGTTTTGCGAGGCGGCGGGCGCAACGGATTTGTTGTCCGACCCGGACTACGCGAGCAGCGAACTGCGCTCGCGCAACCGCAAGGCTCTCAATGAGGGGATCGGTCGCGTCACCAAGACGAAGGCGAGTGCGCACTGGGTGAAGCTGCTGAACGACGCGGGCGTTCCCTGCGGGCCGATTAACTCCATCGACCAGACATTCGCCGAGCCGCAGGTGCGGCACCTCGGCATCGCAAAGCCGGTGCGGCATCCCGCGCTCGGCGACATCAAGGTGGTGGGCCAGCCGATCAACCTCACCAACGCGCCGCAACCGGACGAATATCGGCCGACGCCGGAGCTCGGTCAGCACACCGACGAAATTCTGGCGGGCCTCGGCCTTGACGCGAAGGCTATTGCGGGCTTGCGCTCGCGCGGCGCGATTTAGCCCGCATCATGAGCGAGCCTTTTGCAACGCTGGTCACCGGATCGAGCGGCTTTGTCGGGCGGGTGATCATGTCTCGTCTCGCGGCCGCGGGAAAAAAGGCGGTTGGTCTCGATCCGCGGCCTTCCCCGGAAACCCGCGTGATCGACGATCTCTCAGATCGCGCGCGCCTGCGCGACCTGATCGCGCGCGAGAAAATCACGCACATTATCCATGCGGGCGGCGTGTCGGGCCCGATGGTGATGGCGGATGACCCAGCCGGCGTGATCGCCATCAATGTCACCGGCAGCATGAATCTGCTGAACGAGGCGATGGCGGGCGGCGTGACGACCTTCGTCTATTGCTCGTCGGTCGCGGCGATCGGCAATTACTATGAGCAGGAACCGATCGGCGAAGACTATCCGATGCGGCCCGCGTCGACCTATGGAAACTCCAAGGCCGCGATGGACCATGTGCTGCGCGGGCTCTGGAAGAAGGTCCCGCTGGATATCTGCTCGCTACGGCTCACAGCGGTCTACGGCCCGGGCCGCGAGACGGAGTTCAATGTCGATACAATCGTGCGCGCTGCGCTCGCTGGCAAGCCGGCGCGGCTCGATCCACTCACGGACTGGCCCTACATCTATGTCGACGATGCGGCTGACGCTGCGATTGCGGCGTGCTTCTCGCGAGAGCGCAAACAGCTCGCCTACTTCGTTGCGCATCCCGAGCGGGTGACGCCGGACGATATCGCGGCGGCCTGCGGCGCGGCGGGCTATCCGGTGCGGCTTGAGATCGACACGTCGAAACCCACCGCCGCACGGGGCCCGGTCGATATCGAGGCGGCGGCGCGCGACTTCGGCTTTCGCGCGCAAGTCGGCCATCGCGAGGGCATTCGCCGCATGATCGAGGCGGCCGCGCGGTAGCCCGCAAGCCAGTTGCCGCGCCGGGCCCGCACCCTATAGTTCGGGTTCTCTCGGGGGAATTTCATGGACCTCAAACTTGCCGGCAAGACCGCCTTGATCACCGGCGGCTCGAAAGGCATCGGCCGCGCGACGGCGGAGGTCTTCGCCGCCGAAGGGTGCAATGTGATCATTGTGTCGCGCACGGCCGAGACGCTCACAGCCGTGAAGGCGGGAATCGCGCAGAAGTCGAACGTGCGCGTCGATACCGTCGCGGCCGATCTCTCCGACAGCAGGAATGTCGACAAACTGGCGAAGGACTTTCCCGACATCGACATCCTGGTGAACAACGCCGGCGCGATTCCCGGCGGCTCCCTCCTCAATGTCGACGAGTCGACCTGGCGCAAGGCGTGGGACCTGAAAGTGTTCGGCTATGTGAACATGTGCCGCGCGTTCTACGCGCTGATGAAGGCGCGCGGGTCCGGTGTCATAGTCAACGTCGTCGGCAACGCGGCCGACACGCACGATCCCGAATATATCTGTGGTGTCGCGGGCAACGCGGCGCTGACGGCATTCAGCCAGTCGCTCGGCTGCGTCAGTGCGAAGGACGGGATTCGCGTCGTTGCGCTGAGCCCCGGGCCGGTCGAGACCGACCGCATCGTCACGCTGATGAAGAAGAAGGCGAAGGACCGCACCGGCAGCGAGGACAACTGGCAGGACTTGCGCAAGCCGCTGCCGTTTCAGCGCTGCGCCACGCCGGAAGAAATCGGCGCCGCGGCTGCGTTCCTGGCGTCACCGCAATCCGGCTACACCAGTGGCTCCGTCGTCACCATCGACGCGGGCCTCTCGGCGCGCGCAACCGCATTCTAAAGGACATCACATGCCGCACCTGACGACCGACGATGGCGTGAAGCTCTATTACGAGGAGACCGGCAAGGGCGTCCCTATCGTGTTTATTCACGAGTTCGCCGGCGACTATCGCTCGTGGGAAGCGCAAGTGCGCTATTTCGCGCGCTATTACCGCTGCATCGCCGTGAATGCGCGCGGCTATCCGCCGTCCGACGTGCCGGAGGATGGCGCGAAATATTCGCAGGACCGCGCGCGCGACGACATTCGCGCGGTGCTCGACGCGCTCAAGATCACAAAGGCGCACATCGTCGGCCTGTCGATGGGCGGCTTCGCGACGCTGCATTTCGGCTTCACCTATCCGCAGCGCGCCCGTTCGCTGGTGATCGCCGGTTGCGGCTACGGCGCGGAGCCCGACAAGCGCGCGCAGTTCTCGGCAGAAGCAGAAGCGTCCGCCAAGCGCTTCGA
Organism: uncultured Alphaproteobacteria bacterium; assembly: GCA_963800695.1. Classification (GTDB taxonomy): domain Bacteria; phylum Pseudomonadota; class Alphaproteobacteria; order Rhizobiales; family Xanthobacteraceae; genus PALSA-894. The sequence continues at coordinate 360,501 of CAWDCA010000007.1, forward strand.
GGACCTGACAATGGCCAAGGCCGCCGAGGCCTACGCTCTTGGACCCACGCGCGTGCAGCACCAGAATCGCGATCCGCGTGGCTGGCGCGAGTTCGCCGACCAGTTCGCCGAGCATTCGACCGAGGGTGCAGCACGTACCATGCGTGGCGTGCAGGCGAAACGCCCATCGCTGTTCGAACTGGTCGACAAGATGAAGACGATCAAGACACCGACGCTGATCATGACCGGCGACGAGGACTGGCCGTGCATCGAGCCGGGCGTGCTGATGAAGAAAAACATCTCGACCGCTGCGCTGGTCGTGATGCCGAATGCCGGCCACAACATCAATCTCGAGGACCCGGCGGCGTTCAACGCGCACCTCGCGGAACTGTTCGCGGCGGCGGATGCGGGCACGTGGCCGGTGCGCGACCCGCGCGCGATGGCGGGATCGATATTGGGCAAATAATCTCAAATCGCGTTATACCCGCCGTCGACCAGCATGTCGGCGCCGGTCATGAAGCTCGACGCATCGCTTGCGAGGAACACCGCGGCGGCGGCGATCTCATCGGGCTGGCCGAGCCGTCCCAGCAGATGCTTGGGGCCGGAGATGCGCCGGGCGGTTTCCATGTCGCCGAAGCGCTTCACCAGCCGCTCCGTTTCGACCGCGCCCGGTGAAAGGGTATTGACGCGAATGTTTTGCGCCGCATGGTCGGTCGCCATCGCCTTCGCCAGTTGGATGAGCGCGCCTTTACTGGTGCAATAGGCCGCGCGAGCAGGCGCCGCGACGCTGCCGAGCTGTGAGGCGATATGGATGATGCTGCCGCCACCAGCCGCGATCATGGACGGCAGCAGCGCGCGGCTCATCAGGAACGCACCGCCGACATTGACCGCCATCACGCGGTTCCAGTCGGCGAGCGAAAGATCGAGCACGGTGCCGTTCGGATCGTGCCCGGCGGCGCCGTTGAGCAGCACGTGCACGGTCTTGAATTCCTTCAGCACCTTGCCGGCGGCTGCTTTGACATCGGCCTCGCTGCCGACATCGCATGGGATGCCGATGCCGCGCTGGCCACTCCTCGCGACCTCGCTCGCAACTGCGAGGGCGGCGGCACCGTTGAGGTCGATGCAGGCGACGTTCGCGCCCGCGCGTGCACATGCGAGTGCGACGGCGCGCCCAATGCCGGCGCCAGCGCCGGTCACGACCGCGTTCTTGTCACGCAGCGAATAAAGGTCGGCCATCTCACGTCTCCGCTCGCGCTGCGCGGCCCAGATAGGCTTCACGCACGCGCGCATCCCTGGCGAGTTCGGCGCACGATCCGCTGATCATGATGCTGCCGGTTTGCAGCACATAGCCGCGGCTCGCGGTCTCGAACGCATAGCGCGCATTCTGCTCGACCAGTAGCACGCTGGTGCCGCTCTCGTTGATGGTGCGGATGGTGCGGAAGATGTCGCGTACAATGATCGGTGCAAGGCCCAGCGAGGGTTCGTCGAGGCAGAGCAGCTTCGGCTCCGACATCATGGCGCGTCCGAGTACGAGCATCTGCTGCTCGCCGCCGGAGAGCGTGCCGGCGTTCTGGCCGCTGCGCTCGCGCAGGCGTGGAAACATCTCGAAAATCCGGTCGATCAAGCCACGGACCCTCGCGCCATCCCGACGGTACTTGAATCCGCCAAGCTCCAGATTTTCGCGCACCGTGAGAAACGGAAAGACGTGCCGCCCTTCCGGCACGAGTGCGATGCCCAGCAGCGTGCGCTCATGCGACGGCAGCCGCGTGATGTCGTTCCCACGAAACTTGATCGAGCCCGAGCGCGGCGTCAGCAGGCCCGCGATCGCGCGCAGAGTGGTCGACTTGCCGGCACCGTTTGCGCCGATCAACGCAACGATCTCGCCTTCATTGATTTCGATGGAGATATTCCGGCAGACCGCTAGTTCGCCATAGGCGAGCTCAAGGCCATCTGCGGCAAGCACCGCGCTCATATCAGCTCTCCGCCGAGATAGGCCGAGACAACTGCGGCGTTCTTCTGCACGTCCGCCGGCACGCCCTCGAACAGATGCTGACCGTAGTCCATCACAAGGACACGGTCGGCGACGTTCATCACCAGTTCCATGTTGTGTTCGACGACGACGACGGTGACGCCCCTGCGCCGCATGGTCAGGATGCGGTCGAGCAGGCTGTCGACCTCCGAGGCGTTCAGTCCCGCGGCGGGCTCGTCGATCAGCAAGAGGCGCGGCTTGGTCGCGAGCGCGCGCGCGAACTCGAGTAGCCTCTGTTCGCCGTAGGAGAGCGAAGCCGCAACCGTATCCCGCCGCGCCGCAAGCCCGACGAAATTCAGCAGCTCCATGGCGTCGGCGCGGCAGCGTGCGTGGTCGCGCCGGAATGCCGAGCCGTGAACGAGATACTGCCAGGCTGGGATATCGTGGTGGGTATGGAAACCCGCAACGACGTTGTCGAGAACGGAAAGCTGCTTGAACAACCGGATCTTCTGAAACGTGCGCGCAATACCGAGCCGCACGCGGCGATGCGCGGGCAGGCCGGAAAGGTCCGTGCCGTTGAACGTCAGCGCGCCTGCGTCGGGCTGGTAGACGCCGCTCATCAGGTTGAGAAGCGTCGATTTCCCGGCGCCGTTCGGGCCGATGATCGCAAACACGGCGCCGTCCGGAATTTCGAACGAGATGTCGCGCACGGCGCGCACGCCGCCAAAGCTCTTGTGCAGGCCCGTCGCGCTAAACAGCGCGCTCATGGCGCGGTTCCGCGCAAAAGGCCAAGTTTCGCCCGCACCAGCCGCGCCGCTTGCACCAGCCCACCCGGCATGAACAGCACGACCAGCGTCAGTGCCACGCCATACACGACGAGCCGCAGATCGCCGACGTCGCGCAGCAGTTCCGGCAGCAGCGTGAGCAGGATCGCGCCCCACACCGGCCCGATCAGCGTGCCCATGCCGCCGACGATCACCATGGAGAGGATCGTGAAGGACTCGGTGATCAAGAATGCATCCGGCACCAGCGTGCCCACGAACGTCGCGTAGAAGCATCCGGCCGCGCCTCCGACCGCCGCACCGACGCCGAACGCGAACACCTTCCACGCGGCAGCATTGACGCCGAGCGAAGCGGCCGAGATCTCGTCCTCGCGGATCGCCGTGAGCGTCTCGCCGATCGGCGAGCGCACAAGCTGATCCAGCAGGAAGTAGGTGAGCAGCGCGAACCCGGCGACCAGGTAGAACAGCGCGATGGGATTGCGGAAGTCGATAACCGGCAGGCCCGGAATCGCGATCGCCGGCGGCGGCGGGATCGCATAGATGCCGAGCGGCCCCTGCGTCAGGCTGATCCAGTTGAGCAGAATCTGGTGGACGATGACCGCGAAACCGAGCGAGGCAATCGCCAGATAGTGCCCGCGCAGGCGCGCGGCGAACACCGCAAGGGTCATGCCGGCAAGGCCGGCGAACGCGACACCGGCGGCGAACGCGCCCCAGAACGGCACGCCGAGCTTCGTAATGAGCAGCGTCGAGACGTAAGCGCCAAGCCCGTAAAACGCCGATTGGCCGAGATTGAGCTGCCCCGCGTAGCCGAGGATGAAGTCGAGGCCGAGCGCGAGCAGGACGTTGATGGCGCACACCGTGAGATTCGTGTGCCAATAGTTGCCGGTGAGCATGAGCGGCAGCACCGCGATGGCAAGCGCGGCGGCAAGGAAACCGATGCGCCGCGACGATGTCCGGTACGCGGTTGCTGACGGTGCAGCGGCGTCAGACATTCTCTTCACGCCTTTCGGAGATCAGTCCGGTCGGGCGGACTGCCAGCATCAGCAACAGCAGGCCGAACACCACGATGTCGATCAGACCCGGGTCGAAAAACTGCGTGGTGAAGCTCTCGATCAGGCCGACCAGCAGCCCGGCAAGGATCGTTCCCTCGACATTGCCGAAGCCGCCGATGATGACGATCGCGAACGCCTTCACGATCACGGTCGTGCCGGCGAACGGGGTCAGCACCAGCACCGGCGCCAGCATTGCGCCCGCCATTCCGGCGAGCGCGGAGGAGATCACGATGGTGAGCATGATGAGAGTGCCCGGATTGATCCCCATCAGCCCGGCGGTCTCGCGATCCTGCGCCACGGCGCGCAGCGCCTTGCCGAGGAACGTGAACTTCATGAACGCATAGAGCAGCGCGATCGTCGCAACCGACACCGCGATGATGATGAGGCTTTGCGCGGTGAAGAACGTGCCGGCGACGCGGAAAACCTGCTGGCTGTAGGGCGTTTCGAACGCATAGGGCACGGGCCCGAACCAGGCCAGCATCGCGTTCTGCATCATTGTTGAAACGCCGATGGTCGCGATCAGCGGCAGCAGTTCGCTGCCCTTGTGCCGCAGCGGCGCGAAGATCGCGAGATTGATCGCCCACCCGAGGATCGCTCCCACGAGGAGCGCGACGCCGATGCTCGCGAAGTAACTCCCGCCGAGCAGATGCATGAAGAAGTACGCGGCGAACGCGCCGAGCGTCACGAAGTCCGCATGCGCGAAGTTGATCTGGACCAGCACGCCGTAGATCAGCGTGAGGCCCAGAGCGACCAGCACATACAGGCTTCCGAGAACAATGCCGTTGATCGCCTGCTGCGCGACGATCGTCGCAGTCACGCGGTCAATTCCATTTCAGCGCATTCCACGACAGGTCCGGCTTGGTCTGCATGTAGTGGATCGTATCCATCTTGATGTTCTGGTTCGTCTTGTCGAATTCGACGCTGCCGGTCACGCCCTTGAAGTCCTTCGTCTGGGCCAGCGTGTCGCGGATCGATTGCGCATCCTTGGCGCCGCGTTTCACGACATCGGCGATCAGCAGGATCTGGTCGTAGGCGTGCGCGTTGATGTGCGTCGGGTCGGCATTGAACTTGGCTTTGAAGCTGGAAACGAAGTTCTTCACCATGTCGCGCTGGTCGGTCGGGTCGAACTGTACGATGCGCACGTAGCCGAGCGCGGCCTTGCCGGCCTTCTGCTCGAAGCCGAACGGAAGCCAGATGGTGCCGAGCTGGATCGCGGGACCGTCGCCGCCCTTCACGACGCCGGCCTGCGCGAGCGCCTGCGTGATCTTGAGGCCCTGTCCTTCCAGTGTGTAGGTCGGGATAACGTCGACCTTGCCGAGGCCCGCAACGCGCGTTGCGATGGCGGTGAAATCGTTCACGTCACGGCCGAAGCCGATCTCGGCGACAACCTTGCCGCCGAGCTTCTCGAACGTGTCCTTGAACACCTTGGCGTTGCCGATGCCGGCATTGGTGGTTTCGTTGAGCAGCACAGCGGTCCGCGCGTTGAGCTTGTTGTAGGCCTGCGTCGCGATGTCGACGCCCTGCATCACTTCGTTCGGCATGATGCGGAAGGTCCAGGGGTTGCCCGGATCGGTGATCCTGAGCGCCGAGGAACCGGCATTGATCATCGGGACCTTGGCCTCGGCGATGATCGGCATGATGGCGAGCGTCGCATCCGAGCATTCCTCGCCGATGATGACATCGGGCTTGTACTGGTCGAGCAGGCGCTTGGCGGCCTGCGAGGCGGGCAGGGGCGAGCAGGCCGAGTCTTCGTACTGGATCGCGAACTTGTAGCCGTTGACGCCGGCCTTGTTCAGTTCCTCGAGTGCGAGCTCGATGCCCTGCTTGTCCTGTGCGCCGAAATAGGCGCCCGGACCGGACATCGGGAACAGGCCGCCGATCTTGATGGTTTTGTCCTGCGCCTGTGCTGCGCCGACCGAGGCAGCCGCGACCAGTCCAATCGTCAACGTAGCGGCCAACAGATAACCGGCTTGCTTGCGCATAGACCCCTCCAGAGGTTGCCCCAACGGCAAATCCTATCAACGAATACGCCGCGCGTTCAATGACCGCCCGGTCGCAGGCGGCGCTTACCCTTGGTTGCGGCTCAGAGGGGGGTCGAGTTGGCGGGGCGTTGCGCCGCCCGCCAGGCGCTAAGTTGGCGCAACAGCACCGGCACCGACATCGCAAGGCCGACGAGTGTCGCGGTGCGGCTCGGCGAGATGACAAGGATGGACGCAGCGCCGAGCCAGAGCCGCTCCCAGTTCGGCACGCGTGCGAGGCCATAGCCCGTCAGTGTCACGGCGAGCATGACGACTCCGACCGCGCAGCCAATCGTGGTTTCGAAGAATTCAGCCCAGGTAAATCCCTTGGTCACCAGCAGCATCGAGGGTGAATAGACGAAGACGAATGGCACCAGCGCCTTGGCGAGGCCCAGGCGAAACGCCGTATTGCCGGTCTTGAACGGATCGGCGCCAGCCATGCTGGCGCCCGCGTAAGCCGCGAGCGCGACTGGGGGCGTGATGTCGGCGAGCACGCCGTAATAGAAGACGAAGAAGTGCGAGACGAGCTGCGGCACGCCCAGCATGGCGAGCGCGGGCGCTGCGATCGTCACCATGATGAGATAGTTCGCGGTGGTCGGTATCCCGCAGCCGAGCGCAATGCAGACGATCGCCGTCATCACCAGCGTGAAGAACAGCGTCATGGCCTTCGCGTCGAAGATGCTCTCCGGCACGAAGGTACCGAGCAGCGCGGAAATATCCGCCGCGTAGCCGGTAATGATGGTCGAGAGCTTGAAGCCGACGCCGGTGAGCGTAACGATGCCGATGATGATGCCAACACAGGCAGCGGCGGCGCCGACGCTGATCGCGTATTTGGCGCCGACCACGAAGGCGTCGAGGATATCGAAGAAGCGTGCCTTGCCGCCCACATCTTTCAGCACGTGCCAGGCCGACACGGCAATCGACGCGCCGAAGATCGGAATGAGGCCTTCCCACTCGGTCAGAATCTGCAGCCGGATGGCAACGGCGATCACGGCCACGAAGGCAACCGCGACGACGCGGTTACGGTTGGTGAGGCCGAGCACGATGCAGCCGGTGATGCCCCAGAACGCCGCGAGATAGGGCGTGAAGTCGGAGAACAGCACCATCAGCAGCACGGCGAGCGGCATCGCGGTCGGCCAGTCGCGGCGAATGACGTCGCGGGCGACCGGAAGTTCGGACTTGGGCAGGCCCTTCAGGCCGTACTTCTTCGCCTCGAAATGAATCTGGCAGAACACGCCGAAGAAATGCATAGACGCCGGCACGATCGCCGCCACGACTATCGTCTGATAGGGGACCGCGAGATATTCCACCATCAGGAACGCGGCCGCGCCCATGATCGGCGGCGTGATCTGCCCACCCGTGGCGGCCGCCGCCTCGACGGCGCCGGCGAAATGCCGCGCATAGCCGACGCGGATCATCGCCGGAATGGTGAGCGAGCCGACCGTCACCGTGTTGGCGATGGACGAGCCCGAGATCATGCCGAACATGGCCGATCCGAAGATCGAGACCTTGGCGGGTCCGCCGGAGAAGCGGCCGGTCAGTGCGGTGGCGAGATCGATGAAGAAGCGGCCGAGCCCGACGCGTGTCGCGAGCACGCCGAACAGCACGTAGTGGAAGACGTAGGTCGCCACGACGCCAAGCGCGATACCGAAAATACCCTGGCTCGTGAGGTAGAGATGATTGACGATGCTTTTCCACGTGTTGCCGGGGTGCGCGAGAATGCCCGGAAGCGCGGGGCCGTACAGCGCATAGACCATCAGCACGACCGCGATGATCGGCAGTGGCCAGCCGACGCTGCGGCGCGTCGCTTCCAGCAGCACCACGATCATGACCGTGCCCATGATCCAGTCGATCGGATCGGGATTGCCGACGCGGAATTGAAGATCGTGGAACACGTACGGCACGTAGAGGCTCGTCACGACTGCCGCGATAGCGCAGAGCCAGTCGATGATGCCAATCCCGAGGGGCGCGAAAAGGCTCGCCTTCGGCGGCACGACGTTGCCGCGCTTGTTCCAGGAGAAGACGAGGAAGATCAGGCCGAGCACGCACGAGATGTGAATGCCGCGATGCAGCGTCTCCGGCAAGAGCCCGAACCCGGCCGTGTAGTAGTGGAAGCACGACAGGCCGAACAGCGCGGCGGCCACGATCCAGGCCGCCACCGGCAGCAGCGGCCGGAAGCGCATTTCCGGATCGAGCTCGGCCTCGAGCTTCTGGATCTTGGCGTCGTCGGGTTCGGCCGCGAGCGTCGTCATGCGGGCTCCGTCGGCCGGACCGTGTGCCGCATGACGACCAATCCGTCGTCCACGAGAGGACGCGCGCCGGTTACTTCAGGATGCCCGCTTCCTTGTAGAACTTCTCGGCGCCCGCATGCAGCGGGATGCCGACGCCCAGCAGCGCGGTTTCCTTCTTGATGTCCTTGCCCTTGGCGTGGCCCGCGTCCATCGCGGTGCGCGTCTTGTCGCTCCACAGCGCCTTGGTGATCTCGTAGATGAGATCGTCCGGCTGCTTGGAGGTTGTCGTCCACTGCGCGCCGACCGCGATGGTCTCGACACCCTTCACGTCCTTGTAGGTGCCGTCGGGGATCTTGTCTCTCGCGAAGAACTTATACTGCGCCATGATCTTGTCGCGAATGGCGCCCTCGATCGGCAGAAGCTCGAAGCCGTTGGTGGCGGCGAGTTCGGACAACGTTCCCTGCGGATATCCGGTGGTCTGGAAATAGCCGTCGAGCGTGCCGTCCTTGAGCTTTTCGGCGCATTGAACCTGCTTCAGGTATTCAGGCTTGATGTCCCGCTCGGTCACGCCAAAGGCCGCGAGCAGCGCGCGCGCATTGACCAGCGTGCCCGAGCCGGGCTCGTCGAGCGAAACGCGCTTGCCCTTGAGATCGGCGAGCGTCTTGATGCCCGCGCCCTTCTTGACGACCACATGCACGCTTTCCGGATAAAGGTTCGCGATGACGCGCAGCTCCTCGATCTTGGGCTTGCCCTCATAGATGCCGGTGCCGGTATAGGCCCACGCATTGATGTCGGCCTGGCTAAAGCCGGACTCCATCGAGCCGCCGACAATGCCGTTCACGTTGGCGACCGAGCCGTTGGTGGCGACCGCGCTGACGTTGATCGTCGGCGTCGAGATCGCGTTCGCGATCATACCGCCAACCGGATAGTACGTGCCGCCGGTGCCGCCGGTGCCGATGCGGAAGAAGCGTTGCTGCGCCCATGCGGGCATGCTCGCGAAGGCGCCCAGGCCGGCGCCAAGCGCCAGCGCCTCGCGGCGGGTGATGTGACCAGTCATGCGTCGTCCTCCTTCATGGCTGGCCGGTCTTGCCCGGCTAGCGGGGTAAAACTGCACCCGAATGCGGCGGGTTGTCTATCAATGAAATTTCTGTTCTCCGGCTACCGCCCTGCCGCGTAGGCCTGCATCAGCCGCGGGGTCGCCGCCGCGCGCAGGAATCCGCCCCAGCGGCCGACCGCGCACACCCGTCCGAGCGCCCAGGCGCCTTCGACGGTCAGCAGATGTCCGCGCTTTTCCAGTTCAGCGCGCGTCGCGGCCGGGAAGCGATCTTCAAGGATGACCCGGCCCGGCTCGAAAATACGCGGATGGAACGACTGCACCATGTGCTTGGTCTGAAACATCGGCGCGTCGATGGCCTGCTGCAGGCTCATGCGGTGATGCACGAGGCGCAGGAAAACGGCGAGCATCCACTGCTCCTGCTGATCGCCGCCCGGTGTTCCGAACGCCAGATAGGGCGCGCCGTCGCGGGTGACCAGTGTCGGCGACAGCGTAATGCGCGGGCGCGTAGCGGCCCGCAAAGTGGAGGGGTGACCCGCTTCAAGCCAGCAGATCTGGCCGCGTGTCGAGACCGGAAAGCCGAGGCCCGGCACCACCGGCGAGCCTTGCAGCCAGCCGCCCGAGGGCGTTGCCGAGATCATGTTGCCGGCCGCATCCACGATGTCGAGATGCACGGTGTCGCCCCATTCGGGCGGCAGCGGCGCGAAGGTCGGCTCGCCGCCGCCAGGACCGACGGGCTTTTCCTTGCCCGCCATGGCGAGCACGCGGGCGATGCGCGCTTTTGCATCGCCGATATCGCCGGGCGTGAGCTCCATCGATGCGCGCTCGCCAATCAGGCTGCGGCGCGTGTCCGCATACTGCGCCGACAAAAGCGTTGCGAGCGGGACATCGACGGCGTCGGGATCGCCATAGAAGGCGTCGCGGTCGGCGAAGCCGAGTTTCAGCGCCTCGACGAGCGTGTGCACGAAGTCGGGCCCGAGTGGGTCCATCGCGGCGATATCGTAGCCTTCGAGCAGTCGCAGCGTTTGCAGGAACATCGGACCCTGCGACCACGGCCCGAGCTTGTGGACCGTGAGCCCGTGATAGTCCGCCGACACGGTCGGTTCGACGCGCGCCGTGTAACGCGCAAGATCGTCGCCAGTGAGCAGCCCGCGATGGCGCGTCCCCGTCGAGTCCATCAGCTCGGTGCGGTAGAAGCGGTCGACCGCCTCGGCGACGAAGCCTTTATAGTAGGCGCGGCGCGCCGCCTCGATCTGGCGGACGCGGTCGCCGCCCGCGGCTTCAGCTTCGCCGAGAATGCGTTTGTAGGTTTCGGCGATGGCGGGTGTGCGGAACGGTTTGTCGGGATGCGGCGCCTTGCCGTTGGTGAGCCAGACCTCGCCCGAACTCGGCCATTCGGTCTTGAAGTAGTCGACCGCCGGAATGATCGTCGCGACGATGCGCGGCACCAGCGGAAAGCCGTTCTCCGCGTAGCCGATCGCGTAGGACAGCACATCTCGCAGCAGCAGCGTCCCGTAGTCACGTAGCAGCAGCATCCACCCATCGAACGCGCCCGGCACCACGGCAGGCAGCAGCCCCGTTCCGGGCATCTGTTCGAGGCCCATCGCGGTCAACCCCTCGGGCGTCGCATTCGCGGGAAACGGCCCCTGTCCGCAAATGACCTCCGGGGCTTTCGCGCCCGCACGAAACACGATTGCGGGCAATTCGCCGCCCGGGCCGTTGAGATGCGGCTCGACAATCTGGAGCACGAAACCTGCCGCTGCCGCCGCATCGAACGCATTGCCGCCGCGCTCCAGCACGGCCATGCCGGTCTGCGTCGCCAGCCAGTGCGTCGTCGCGACCGCGCCGAACGTCCCGCGGATATCCGGCCGTGTGGTGAATATCGGTTGCATCGCTCCCCTGCGCTGGCGTGTATAATGGCCAACCATGACCTGGTCCATCATCGCACGCGACCCAAGCGGCGCCTTCGGTGTCGCCGTCGCGAGCAAGTTCTTCGCGGTCGGCGCGATCTGTCCGCATGGCGAGGGTGGCGTCGGCGCGCTCTCGACGCAGGCTCTGCCGAACCCGCTCTGGGGCTATCGCGGGATGCGCCTGTTGCGCGAGGGGATGGCGGCGCAGGCCGTGATCGAGCACCTGACGAAGCCGGACGGCGGCGCCGAGCAGCGCCAGTTTCACGTTCACGACGCCCGGGGCGGCATTGCGGTCCATACCGGCGCGAACTGCATCGACTGGTGCGGGCATGTGGTGCGGCCCGGCGTGTCGGTTGCCGGCAACATGCTGGCGGGGCCTGACGTTGTTGCGGCAACCGCGCATGCCTTCGAGACGTCAGCGGAAAAATCATTCGCGCGGCGGCTCATTGCTGCGATGTCTGCCGGCGAAGCGGCGGGCGGCGACAAGCGCGGCAAGCAATCGGCCGCGCTGGTCATCTGGACGACCGAGGAGTATCCGGCCGTCTCGCTGCGCATCGACGACCACCCCGATCCGCTGCGCGAACTCGCGCGGCTCGAAGACATTGGCCGTCAGCGGTTGTTTCACTACGTGAAATTCATGCCGTCGCGGACAAATCCGCAGGGAACGCTCGACCGCGACGTGATCGAGGCGGGCATCGCCGCTGCCGTCGCGAGCCAAGACAACTGAGAGGCGCTGTTCCCACCATCGGGCGGGCGCTACACTGATCGCACCACCATTCATCGATCGGGGGTTTTCGTGAAAGCTCGCACCGTTCTGCTCGGCACGCTGTTCGCAGCAACGATCGCCTCGACCTCGGCGCTCGCGCAAGGCCATCTGCGCATCGGCCTTGCCGAGGACCCCGACGTCTTCGACCCGACCCAGGCGGGCTCCTATGTCGGGCGCATCGTGCTCGCGTCGCTCTGCGACAAGCTGTTCGACATCGACGGCGATCTCAACATCGTGCCGCAGCTCGCGCTGTCGCACGAGACCTCCGCGGACGGAAAGACCGTCACGATCAAGTTGCGTCCGAACGTGAAATTCCACGACGGCGAGCCGTTCAACGCGGAAGCCGCGAAGTTCACGCTCGACCGCCACATGACGATGGACGCCTCCAAGCGCAAGGCCGAGCTGTCACAGATCGACAAGGTCGAGGTGGCCGACCCGCTGACGATCCGGCTGCTGCTCAAGGCGCCATTCTCGCCGCTGCTCGCGCAGCTTACCGACCGTGCCGGCATGATGGTCTCGCCGAAGGCCGTGAAGGAGGCCGGAGACAAGTTCGTGCAGAAGCCGATCTGCGCCGGCCCGTTCAAATATGTCGAACGGGTCACGCAGGAGCGCATCGTGCTCGAGCGCTTCGCCGACTACTGGGACAAGGACCGCATCCACGTCGACCGCATCACTTATCTGCCGATTCCGGACAGCACCGTGCGGCTTGCCAACCTGCGTGCCGGCGCGCTCGACCTGATCGAGCGCATATTGCCGACCGACATTCCGCAGGTGCGCAGCGACCCGAAGCTGAAGCTGCTGCTGCCGGCTCCGCCGATCGCCTACACGGGTCTCACCATCAATCTTGGCAACACGGATCGCGCGAAAAATCCGCTCGGGCAGAACGCCAAGGTGCGCCATGCGCTCGAGCTCGCCATAGACCGCGAGGCCATCAATAAGGTCGTGTTCGACGGCAACTTCACGCCGGGTAATCAATGGTCGGCGCCGTCCAACCAGTATTACGTCCAGAAATTTCCGAGCCCCAAGCGCGACGTCGCGAAGGCAAAGGCACTGATCAAGGAAGCGGGCGTCACGACCCCGATCACGCTCGAACTGATGGTGCCGAACCAGCCGGACGTGAAGCAGGTGGCAGAGGTGCTTCAGGCGATGGCGGCCGAAGTCGGCTTCGATCTGAAAATTCGCCTGACCGAATTCACGACGTCGCTCGACGAAGCCGTGAAGGGCAACTTCCAGATCTACCTGATCGGCTGGAGCGGCCGCATCGATCCCGATCAGAACGTCATCAACCACCTGGGCTGCGGCGCCGCGCCATTCAACTGGGGAAAATACTGCAACGCGACCGCGCAGGCGGGCCTCGACGAGGCGCGCACGGTGAGCGAGCCGGCCAAGCGCAAGGCGGCCTACGAGAAGGCGTTCACGCAGATCGAGGCCGACATGCCGCTGATCTACCTCTATCACCAGCATTGGGTCTTCGCGTATTCGGCGAAGATCGAGGGCTACAAGCAGCCGCCGGACGGCATCATCCGTCCGCAGGACATCAAGCTGGGGCGGTAGCACCTCCTGCTGGACGCCGCGCAGCCTGCGGATAGCTGGTCTAAGCCCGGCTAGGCGGGCTCAGTTTGAATTAATAAAGCTCCATCAGGCGCGTGTTGTCGGACAATTCCTCCGGGACAGTGTCAAGGATGACCTGCCCGGCTTTCATCACGACCACCCGGTCGGAAATTTTCAGGGCCTCGCGCACATTCTGCTCGACCAGGATCACAGCCATGTTGTTTTCGCGCTGCAGCGCGCGAATCGGCTGAAGCAAATCCTGAAACAGTTTCGGCGCAAGCCCGATCGAAGGCTCGTCCAGCATCAGGCAGCGCGGCTGCGACAGCAGCGTGCGGCCGATGGAAACCATTTGCTGCTGCCCGCCCGACAGAAACCCGGCGCGCTTGCCGTAGAACGCCTTGATCGGCGGCAGCAGGGTCATCACCCAGTCGATCCGCTTCTGGCGCTCGGCCTCGGCGATGTTGCCGGACCACAGCGCGAGACCGAAGATTTCCTGCACCGTGAGGCCAGGAAAGATGCCGCGGCCCTCGGGCATCAGCGCGATGCCGTGCGAGGCGAGAACGCGCGGCACGTGATGGGCAAGCTCCTTGCCGTCGACGAGGATTTTCCCCGAAACCGGACGGGTCAAGCCGAACAGCGAGCGCATCAGCGTCGACTTGCCGGCGCCATTGTGCCCGATGATGCAGAGCACCTCGCCGGCGCGCACCTCGATCGAGACACCGCTTAAGACCGGCCGCCCGCCGTAGCCGGCGACGAGAGACTGCGCCTGGAGAACGGGAGCAGCGGTCATTGTGCGCGCTCGCCAAAATAGATCGCGGCGAGTGCCGGATCGGACAGGATCGTCTTTGGGTCCCCTTCGGCGAGCAGCTTGCCTTGATCGAGGAACGCGATGCGGTCGGAGATGCTCTGCACGATGTCGAGATTGTGCTCGATGATGCAGATCGTGACGCCCGACGTCACTTCGTTGCGCAGCACCGTGAGGAAGCGGTCGTAGGAGCTGCGATCGAGGCCGGAGGCCGGCTCGTCGAGCAGCCACAGTCGCGCGCCCGACGCCATGATGCGCGCGATCGAAAGAAACTTCCGCTCCGCATACGACAGATCGACTGCGCGCGTGTCGCGGCGGGGTTGAAGCTGTGTCGCATCGAGTGCGCGTTCGATGCGCTCGATCCGTGCGGCCTTCGAGGCGCGCCCGCCGGTCTGCCACAGCCAGGAGCCGGACTCCGTCGCCGTGGTGACATTTTCCAGCACCGTCATGTGCGAGAACAGCTTCAAGTCCTGAAAGGTGCGCCCGATGCCGAGCCGCGCGACCTTCCAGTGCGGAAGCCCGAGAATGCTCTTGCCGAGGAACGTCACCGAGCCCTGGTCCGGTACGAGATGTCCGGTCATGGCGTTGAACAGCGTCGTCTTGCCGGCCCCGTTCGGCCCGACCAGCGTGGTGACGATGCCGGCGCGCAGCGCGAACGACACATCGTTCACGGCCTTCAGGCCGCCAAAGGTCTTGCTGATGTTGTCGGCCTGGAACAGGATTTCGCCGCTCATGGCGCGCCCCGCTTCTGCTGATCCGACCCGTAGCCCCACAGGCCCGAGGGGCGGAAGATCATCAGCAGCACCATGGCGAGGCCGTAGACCATCTGCTGGATCGAGCCGATCTCGGTCGGCGGCAGGTACGGCAGATAGGTGAGCAGCGCGGGCAGCAGCAGCACGATCACCGCCCCGATCACGGGACCAAGCAGCGTGGCGGTGCCGCCGATGATCACCATCGCGATGATCTGCACCGAGACTTCGAGGACGAAGCTCTCGACGTTGATGAAGGACAGATAGAAGGTAAACAGCGAGCCGGCGACCGCCGCGAACGACGACGACACCACGACGGCGAGCGTCTTCAGGAGCGCCACGTTCTTGCCAAGCGCGGAGGCTGCCGTTTCGTCGTCGCGGATCGCTTTCAGGCTGCGGCCGAAGCTCGAGCGCACCAGCGCGCGGATGACGAGCAGGATCACGGCCAGGCACGCGAGCGTCAGCCCCAGAAATAGCACCGGGTCGCTGACGTCGAAGCCGAACAGCCGCGCCGGCGGAATGCCGATCAGCCCGCCGATGCCGCCGGTGACGGACTTCCACTCCGAGAACACCGTGACGGCGAGCATCTGCAGCCCGAGCGAGGCTGCGACGAAGTACTCGCCGCGGACGCGCAACGCCGGCAGCGCGAGCGCGAGCGAAATGACCCCGCTGATCACCATGCCGGCGGCCGTTGCGACCGTGAAATCCGCGCCGAACTTCATGGCGGCGACTGCCGCCGTATAGGCGCCGATGCCGAAGAAGATCGCGTGCGCGAGCGAGAATATCCCGGCGTAGCCGAGGATGAAGTTCAGCGTCACCGCGAGGATGGCGTTGATGCCGATCAGGATCGCGAGGCTGATGATGTAGGTGGTCATGCGCGGATCACTTCGCGATCGTCGGGCTGCCGAAGAAGCCCGATGGACGGAAGACGATGAACGCGAACAGCACGATGAACGTGACCGCCTCGCTCCACTGCGGGTCGAGCTTCCAGTAGGCGAGGTTTTCGGCAAGGCCGAGCAGCATCCCGCCGCACGCCGCGCCGCGCACGCTGCCGATGCCGCCGACAATGGTCGCCGCAAGGCTCACCAGCATCACGTGCGTGCCGATCGCCGGGTTGAGCCCCGCCGTCATCGCGGTGAAGATCGCGCCCGGAACCACCACCGCGGAGCCGATCACGAACGCCCATTGGGCGACGCGCCCAGGATCGAGGCCGAACACGCGCACGAGGTCGGGATTTTCCGAGAGCGCGCGCATCGCGATGCCGATATGCGTTCGGCTCAGGAAATAGTTCAGCGCCCAGAATACGACGATCGCGACGACGATCGAGATCGCCGCAATCGGCGCGATGAACAGGCCGTCCATGACCTCGATGCTGCGGCTCAGCGGCGTCGTCACGGTTTCCATGCCGCGGCCAGCGACTGTGCCGATCAGGTTCTGAATGACCAGCGACACGCCGAACGCCGCGATGAACACCGTGAAGAACGACGCCTCATGGCGCTGGATCGGCCGGTAAATGAAGCGCTCCATCAACAGGCCGAATACCGCCGCCGCGACCACCGCGGCGAGCGTCGCA
Source organism: uncultured Alphaproteobacteria bacterium (assembly GCA_963800695.1). Lineage (GTDB taxonomy): Bacteria > Pseudomonadota > Alphaproteobacteria > Rhizobiales > Xanthobacteraceae > PALSA-894. The sequence continues at coordinate 376,940 of CAWDCA010000007.1, forward strand.
AGCGGCCACGGCACGTTCAGCTTCGAGGCCAGCCACCAGTAGATGTAGCCGCTGATCGCGAAGGCAGACCCGTGCGCGACATGGAAGATTTTCGTCGAGCCGAAGATCAGCGAGAAACCGACGGCAGTCAGCGCGTAGATCGCGCCGAGCTGCAGCCCGTTCACAAAGAGCTGAAGAAACACCATGACGGCTGACGGCGCGGCCCTTCGGCTACTTGATGAGCTTGCCCGCGCCCGTACCGTCAATTTCGCGAATTTGAACTGGCGCCGCGACGGTGCCGTTCTGCTGGAACGTCATCTTGCCGCCGACCAGCTCGAATGTCGGGCTGGCGCGGCGTTGCTCCAGAAGATTGGTGCCGGTGATCGGTTTGCCGGCTTTCTCAAGTTGCTGCGCCAGAATGCCGAACACCATGATGGCGTTGTAGTAGTTCGCGACATATGCGTTCGCGTCCTTGCCGCTCACCTCCTTGTACTCCTTGGCGACGCGCTGGCCGAGCGCACTCGCGGTGAAGTCGGCGGATTGCGTCGTGTACCAGGCGCCCTTTGCCTCGGGGAGCTCGGCGATCGAGGGCGTCGACATCGCCGAATAGCTCATCAATTGCTGCGTGACGCCGTTGTCGCGCAACTGCTTGATGATCTGGTTCACCTGTGTGCCGAACGACGCAATGTAGATCGCGTCCGGCTTGAGCTGGCGCACGTTTGCGGCGATCGACGCGAACTGCTGCGTGGCGCGCTGGACCTGAAGCTCGCCGACCAGCTTTCCGCCCGCCTTCGGAACCTCGGCGCGCAGCACCTTCTGCACCGCCTCGCCGAGCGGATCGTCGACGAAGATCAGCACGATGTTCTTGAGGCCCTTCTCCTTCACGACGAAGGGAATGAGCACCTCGGCCTCGAAATTGACGAGCGGGATCACGTTCCAGAAATAGTCGCCCAGCTCCGCAAGGTCGGGGCCGACGGCGCCGCCGTTGATGCTGACGACTTTGGCGCGATCGCCGATCGGTGCGATCGCCTTGGAAACGGCCGTGTAGGCGCTGAGTACGTATGGTACCTTGGTGACGCTGACGAGCTTGTTCATCGCCACCACGCCGCCCTGCGGCGTCGCCTGGCTGTCCTCGATCGCGAGCTCGAGGGGCTTCGACAGCATCTTGTCGGCATTGATGTGCTTCACCGCAACGCCGGCGGCCCGCGAGAAGATTTCGCCGAGTTCCGCGTTCGGGCCGCTCATCGGCAGGTTGGCGCCGACCTTGATCGTGTCCTGAGCCGATGCGCCGCCGGCCGCGCCAAGGCACATGAGGGAGCCGACAATTACGGCAACAATCCGAGACCTGAGCATTCCCGTCCTCCCTTGTGTCCGCCTGAACGCGGACAATCTTCGTTTTTTGTGACGGCCAACGATCCGACGAACGCGAGCGCTTGTCCATGGGGGTGATCGAGGCGCGCCGTGCCCGGATGGAGTGCAGCGAAACACAGGATCGCCAGCGCAAGTTGAATCCTGCCCCCGGACGGCTCCTCTCCGGGTCCGGGGGGAGGTCGATGCGGTATGAAGCGCGCTGTTGCCTACTTTTGCCCGCGGCGCATTGGCTGCAACGCCTCCATGACGCGGACCAGCTGTTCGGCGAACTTCGCGGCGGGTACCGGCAGGTTTCTGCCGCGAAGCTGTCCGAGGACAAGATTTGCCTGAGGCACGTCGCGGTCGTCGATCTGCCGCACCGCCAGCTCATCGCTTTCTACCGCGCCGATCTCGATCTGGAATGTGATCGCTTTGTCTCGGATCGCCATGCCGCGCAGAAATTCGAACGAATTGGATTCCGCCGCGATGTCGAAGCGCAGATTTGAGCGCGCTATCACTTCGGCGAGCAACTGTCGTCCGCCGAGGCTGCGCTCCGCGAGAGCCACCGGGTAGCCGACGCAATCGCTCAATCTAATTTTTTTTCGCGAAGCCAGCGGGTGATCGATTGCCATCAGGGCGACGAGCCGCTGCGTCAAGCTCATGAGAGGTTGAAAGTTAGCCAGAAACGGCGGACGAAAAACGAGCACGAGGTCGACTTCATAGGCGGCGAGCGTCGCCATCGCGCGCTCGTGATCGAACACCTTCACGTCGAACTGTACGAGCGGAAATTTTGCCCGGTAGGCCGCGATTTCGCGCGGCAGGAAGTCGAGCGCCAGCGCCTGGCTGCACGCGATACGCACGGTGCCGCGCCGCATGCCCTTCAGGTCTTCGATTTGCGACTTCATGCGCTCGACGTCGCCGGTCTGCTCGCGGATGTAGCGCACGAACAGTTCGCCGGCCGCGGTCAGCCGCACGCCGCGCGGGCGCCGCTCGAACAGCGGCGCGCCAAGCTCCTCCTCCAGGTCCATGACGCGGCGATTCACCGCGGAGGCCGTGACATGGAGTTGTTCGGCGGCCCGGCGGATCGATCCGGCGCGCGCGACCTCGTCGACGTAGCGCAAAAACCTCAAATGCCTCATGGACATAGGCATCCTTCCGTGAGCGTGTACTTTTCGGCAACAGTCTAACAAGAAATCAGCGGCAGAGCGCAACACTGAATGCCGTTAGCGTGGACAACAACAGAAACGGGATGGCGGGCGGCATGCCGTTTGCTGGACCATCCACGGACCCACCGGACAGGAGCTGCCTCATGAGACCGACCTTGCGATCATCCCTGCTTGCGCTCGCCGCCATCATCGGGCTCAGCGCCCTCGGCGCGGCAGCGCCGGCAAATGCGCAGACGAAATTGAAGATGGTGCTGAACTGGAAATATCAGGGCCCGCAGGGCTGGTTCTTCATCGCCGAGGACAAGGGCTATTTCAAAGCCGAAGGGCTTGAGATCACCATCGACCAGGGCGATGGCTCGGCGACGCCCATCCCGAAGGTCGCGAGCGGCACTTACGATATCGGCTTCGGCGACATCAACGCGCTGATTGAGTTTGCGGCGCGCAAACCCGACGAAGCCCCGATCGCCGTCTACGTCATGTACAACCGCCCGCCCTTCACGATCGCGGTGAAAGCGAACTCGTCGATCAAAACCGCGAAAGACCTCGAAGGCAAGACGCTCGGCGGCGCCGCCAACGACGGCGCGCTGAAGCTGTTCCCGGCCTTCGCCAAGCTCGCCAAGCTCGACCAGAGCAAGATCACCTTCACGACCTTCGCGCCGAACCTGCGCGAGCAGATGCTGATGCGCGGACAGGCCGATGGCGTATTCGGCTACGTCAATACGATCCGCTTCTCGGCCAAGCTCTCCGGCATCGATCCGGAAAAGCAGCTGCGCTGGATCAACTATGGCGACTACGGAATGGACCTCTATTCCAATGCGCTGATCTTTTCCAAAAAATTCGTGAAGGAGAACCCGAAGGCCGTACAGGGCTTCCTGCGCGCAATCAACAAGGCTGTGGTCGATACGCTCAAAGACCCTAAAGCCTCCGTCGAGGCAGTGATCAAACGCGAGCCGCTGATGAAGATGGACATCGAGCTTGAGCGGATGGACGCCACGATCAAGGAAGAGATGAACCACCCCGAACTCGCGACGATCGGCCTCGGCGACATCGACGATGCGCGCATGAAGAAGGCGATCGACATCCTGGTCGACGCCAATCAGCTTCCGCGCACGCCGGCGCTCAGCGAAATCTTCACGCGCGAGCATCTGCCGCCGAAAGCGGACCGGCCGCACAAGCTGTTCGAGGCGAAGACAAATTGAACCGAGCAACCGGGGCGCGATGGTGAGATCGCGTCCCGAAGCGACCCTATTGAACTGTCGGGAATGAACATGGACTTGGGGCTGAAAGGCCGCGTCGCGGTGATCACCGGACCGGCAAAGGGCATGGGCGCCGCGGTGAGCAAGGCATTCGCGCAAGAAGGATGCCGGCTTGCGTTGATCGGGCGCGATACCGCGGCGATCGAGCCGGTCGCGAAAGAAATTCGCCAGGAAGGAGCCGAGGCGATTGTGGTCGCGTGCGACGTCACCAGCACGCAAGCGTGCGACGGCGCCGCGAAAGCCACGCAGGACAAGTTCGGCGGCCGCATCGACATCCTCGTGAACGTTGCGGGCGGCTCGGGACCGATCGGCAAGACCGGCGCCCAAACCACGCACGAGGAGTTCGACGAGATCATTACTCTCAACATGAACGGCTGCTTCAATACGATGCATGCCGTGCTGCCCGCCATGATAGCGCAGCGCTACGGCAAGATCGTCAATGTCGGCGGCACGTTCGGCATGCGCGGACGCGCGGGGCGCATGGCCTATTCGGCGTCGAAATGGGGCCTGCGCGGCATCACCAAGAGCTTTGCGCTCGAAGTGGGCCAATACAACATCAACGTCAATTACGTCGCGCCCGGCATGGTCGACGGGCCGCGTTTTCGCGACAAGGTCTGCGCCGACATGGCGAAAAAGCTCGGCATCACGGTTGAGGAAGCGGCCGAGCGTCACGCGGCGGAATATGCGCTGAAGCGCGTGACCACCGACAACGATGTTGCGAACGCATGCCTCTTCTTCGCGAGCGATGCCTCGCGCCAGATCACCGGCGCTGACATTCCGGTCGACGGCGGATGGGCCGCGCTATGACGGCGGACATTGTCCTCACAGGCGGCAAGGTCGTCTCGCCTGACGCCGTAATTGACGCCGCTGTCGCCATCAAGGATGGCAAAATTCTCGCTGTCGGCGACGCCGACGCGATGCCGTCCGCAAAGGAGATCGTCGATGTCGCGGGCATGCATCTGCTGCCTGGCGCGATCGACGTGCATGTGCATTTCCGCGATCCCGGTTACTCGCACAAGGAAGACTTCGAAAGCGGGACGGTCGCGGCGGCTTTCGGAGGCGTCACCACGGTGTTCGACATGCCGAACACGATCCCGACGGTCGGCACACCTGAGGCGCTCTCCGCCAAGCTCAAGATGGCTTCGGAGAAGGCACACATCGATTTCGGTCTCTATGCGGTGCTCGGCGAGGACACCATCGAGCAGGTGCCCGCACTGATCAAGACCGGCGTTATCGGCTTCAAGCTCTACATGGGCAATACGTTCGGCAAGATCCCGTCGCCATCGACCGGCGCGATGCTCGAAGCTTTCGAGGTCGTTGCGCCGACCGGCAAGCGTATCTCGCTTCACGCCGAGACGAACTCGATCATGGAGCGGCGCGAGAGCCGCATCCGCGCGGCCGGCCGTACCGATCCGATCGCGCATCTCGACTCGCGCCCGGCGGTGGTCGCAATCGAGGCGGTGGCCCGCGCGGCAATTCTCGCCGAATGGACCGGTGCGCGCATCCACATTCTCCATATCTCTTCGGCCGGCGAGCTTCGCCCGCTGCGCGAGGCCAAGGCACGCGGCGTGGACGTCACCGGCGAGACCTGCCCGCACTACCTGATGCTCTCCGCCGACGACTATGCGCGCTTCGCCGGTGTCATCCGCGTGAACCCGCCGGTACGCGAGAAGCACAATCAGGAGCCGATCTGGGCCGCGCTTGCCGACGGCACTATCGACATGATCGCGACCGATCACGCGCCGCACTCGCGCGAGGAGAAGACCCGCAACGACATGTTCGATGTCGATTGCGGCTTCCCCGGGGTCGAGTGGCAGATGCCGCTGATGCTGACCGAGGTGAATGCCGGCCGCATGACGATCATGGACTACGTCAAGCTCTCCGCCGCGGCACCTGCGAAAGTCTGGGGCCTCTATCCACGCAAGGGTGTCATTGCGCCCGGCGCGGAGGCAGACATCGCGGTGGTCGATCTCGCCCGCGAGATGACGCTCGACGACGCAACGCTGCAATCGCGCGCCAGGACCACGCCGTGGCATGGCCGTAAAATCAAGGGCCTGCCGGTCCATACGCTGGTGCGCGGCCGCTTCGTGATGCGCGACCGCACGCTCGCTGACGGCACGCGCGGCCACGGCCGCTCGGTGCACACCATCCAGCAAATGCCCGCGGCGATGCCGCGGAATACCGACCAAACCATGAGTGCAGTCACCCGCGTGCCGGCGCGGCCAACCGGGAGCGCCGCATGAACGACGATGATTTCGTCAGGCTGGAGAACGTCGCCGTCACCTACGGCCGCGATGCGGCGCACAGCGTCGCGGCGCTGGACGACACGAGCCTGCGCATAGGCCGGGGCGACTTCATCGCATTGGTCGGTCCGTCGGGGTGCGGCAAGTCGACGATCCTGAAGCTGGTCGGGGGCTTGATCCCGGCGACGCGCGGCTATGTTTACGTCGCCGGGCGTGAGCTTGGCGCCGAGCCGGTGCGCATCGGTGTCGCGTTCCAGAACCCCACATTGCTGCCGTGGCTGCGCATCCGCGACAACGTGATGCTGCCGCTGAAAATCGTCCCGCCGTTCCGGGCCGACTATCGCGCGAAGAAGAACAGCGAGTTCAAGGATCGCGCCGACGCGCTCCTCACCCAGGTCGGCCTCGCGGGCTTCGGCGACAAATATCCCTGGCAACTGTCCGGCGGCATGATGCAGCGCGCATCGCTCTGCCGCGCGCTGATCCACGATCCGCAGCTCCTGCTGCTCGACGAGCCGTTTGGCGCCCTCGATCAATTCACGCGCGAAGAGCTGTGGGCGATCATGCAGGATCTGTGGATCGCGCGGAAGCCGACCGTGATCCTCGTCACGCACGATTTGCGCGAGGCCGGCTATCTGGCCAATCGCATCGCCGTGATGCGGGCACGGCCCGGCCGGATCATCGACGACAGCGTGGTGCCGTTCGCGCGCCCGCGCACCATGAACATGATCTACGACCCGGCTTTCGTGACGCTGACGCAGCGCCTGCGCGAACTCATCGTCGAAGTGCGCGGCGACAACGTCCCGCGCACGCGCGCCACCACGGAGGCCGCCGCATGAGCAGCGAACTCGGCCGCAAGTTCGCATCTGCGGCGTTCATCGTCGGACTTTTCCTGCTGTGGGAAATCCTCTGCATCGCCTTTCACGTCAGCGACGTGATCTTGCCGCGCCCGAGTCAGGTCTTCGTCACGCTGTGGCAGCGCGCCCCCGCGCTCTGGCCGCACACGCTGCAAACGCTCTACACCACATTGGTCGGCTTCGCGCTCGGCGTCGTGATCGGGGTGTTCATCGGTGTCATCATCGGCTGGTCGAAGCTCGCGTATGACGTCGCCTATCCGCTGCTCATCGGCTTTTCATCCGTCCCGAAAGTCGCGGTGGTGCCGATCCTGGTGCTTTACCTCGGCTCCGGAACCGTGCCGGCGATTATCACCGCGCTGATTACCTGCCTGTTTCCCGTGGTGGTGAACGTGGCGACCGGGCTTGCCACGACCGAACCCGAGCTCGAAGACGTCATGAAGGCGCTGAAAGCCACCAAGTTCGACATCCTGTGGAATGTCGGACTGCCGCGCACGATGCCGTATTTCTTCGCGTCGCTGAAGGTCGCGATCACGCTCGCGTTCGTCGGTTCGGTCATCTCCGAGACCGTCGCGTCGAATCGCGGCATCGGCACGCTGATGATGATCGCGAGCGCCAACTTCGACGTGCCGCTGGTGTTCGCCGGTGTGTTCATTCTCGCAGCGCTCGGTGTCGCGCTCTACGCCATCTTCTCGCTGGTCGAAGGACGCGTCACCGGGTGGGCGCATCGCAAGACCGAATTCGCAATGGGCGCCTGAGCCCGCAACTGGAGTTGAGGCAATGCTGAAACGTCTCGCGGCGCTCGCCGCAGGCTTGTTGCTGACGCTGGCACCCGCGGCGGCACAGGAAAAGATCAAGTTCACGCTCGACTGGAAGATTCAAGGTATCCACGCTTGGTATTACTGGGCGGCGGAGAAGGGCTACTTCAAGGCCGAAGGCCTCGATGTCAGCATCGATCAGGGCGAGGGATCGGCCGCGACGGTCAACCGCATCATGGGTGGCGCCTATGACGCAGGCTTCGGCGACATGAACGCCGTGATCCAGAATGCCGCGCTGCGCCCTGCCGAAGTGCCGCTGATGGTCTACATGGTCTACTCGAAGGCGCCGTTCGCGCTTTTGGTCAAGGCCGACTCGCCGATCAAGGCCATCGCCGACATCGCCGGCAAGAAGCTCGGCTCGCCCGCGGGCGGCGCCGCGCTCAAGCTGTTCCCGCTGCTCGCGAAGAAGAATGGTCTTGATCCCGCCAAGGTCGAGGTCGTCAACATGGCGCCAAATCTGCAGGAGCAGATGCTGATCCGCGGCGATGTCGACATCTCGGCGCTGTTCACCGCAACGAGCTACATGAATCTCGTGGCGATCAAGCAGGACCCCGACAAGGATTTTCGCTGGATCTACTACTCCGACGGCGGGCTCGACCTTTATTCCAACGGCGTGATGGTGTCGCAGAAGCTCGCCAAGGAGAAGCCCGAGGCCGTGAAGGGCCTTGTGCGCGCGATCAACAAGGCGATGAAGGACTGCATCGCCAATCCGGACGCCGCGATCGACCTGCTCGCCACCAAGGAACCGCTGATCAACAAGGACATCGAGAAGCGCCGCCTCACCTATGTGGTGAAGACGCTGATCGCGACACCGGAAGCGACCGAGCTTGGGGTCGGTGACATCAAGGACGCACGCATGTCCGACGCGATCGCGACGATCGCGGCGGCCTATGAGTTGCCGAAATCGCCCACGGTCGGCGACGTGTTCAGCCGCGCGTTCCTGCCGCCGAAGGCGGATCGCGTGTTGCCGAGCGTGACGAACTAGAGGCGCATGCGCGCAATTGAATGCCAGCACGTCCTGACAGCGGCCTCATCGGCCGCCGTCCGCAATCATGTGATCCGCTTTGACGGCGAGTGCATCGCGGCTGTCGAACCAAGTGCGGGTGCCGAGCCGCTCTTCGCCCTTCCCGCGCTTGCCAACGCGCACGATCATGCGCGCGCCACACGCTCGAGTTCATTCGGCACTGCCGGAAAGCCGCTGGAGATCTGGCTGCATTGGCTCGCGCTGCTGCCCGCGGTCGATCCCTATCTCGCCACTGCCGTCTCGCTGGCGCGCTCCGCGCTCGGCGGTGCCGGCAGCGTGATGGTGCACTACACCCGCGCTCAGGGACTGACCGATTACGTGACGGAGGCAAAGGAAGTCGCGCGCGCCGCGCGCGATGTCGGCGTGCGTGTCGGGTTTGCACCCGCGCTGAGAGACCGCAATCCGCTGGTTTACGGCCCGTCCGAGCCAATTCTTGCAGCACTGCCGCCGGAGGCGCGCGCGGAAATCGAACGCCGCTTCATCCGCGCGCCATTGCCCGTGAAGGAGCAGATTGCGCTGGTCGATGCGGTGGCGGCAGCCTGCGCGAGCGAGACGTTCGATGTGCAGTACGGGCCGGCTGCAGTGCAATGGTGTACGGGCGAATTGCTTGAAGGCGTCGCGGGAGCCTCCGCCCGCAGCGGCCGCCGCATCCACATGCATCTGCTCGAAACGCTCTATCAGCGCGAATGGGCGGACCGTGAGTTTCCCGGCGGCATTGTCCGCTATCTCGACTCCATCGGTTTCCTGAGTGAGCGTCTGACGCTCGCTCATTGCACCTGGGCACGGCCGGACGAGCTTGAGTTGCTCGCCGAACGCCGCGTTACCATCTCGGTGAACACTTCATCGAACCTGCATCTGCGCTCCGGGGTCGCCCCGCTGCCCGAAATGATCGAACGCGGATGCCGCGTTGCCCTCGGCCTCGATGGCGCGACGCTGGATGAGGACGACGATGGGTTGCGCGAGATGCGGCTCGCCGACCTTCTGCATGGCGCAATCGGTTTCGGCGCCAAGGTCGATCGTGTCGCGATACTCAATGCCGTACTGGCCAATGGCCGCCGCTCGGTTATCAACAATGAGGAAGGCGGCACACTGACGCCCGGCGCGCCGGCCGACATTCTGCTGATCGACTGGAATGCGCTCGATGCCGACCGGCTCCGCCCCGATCTCGATCCGCTCGATCTCCTCTTTGCGCGCTCGACCGCGCGGCACATCAAAGAGCTGATCGTCGGCGGCAAGGCCGTCGTACGGGACGGCCGCTTGCCGGGTATCGACCTGCCAGCAATGAACGAAGATCTGCACACGCGTTTCCGTCATGGTATCGCGCAGAACGGCGCGCTCGCCGCTGCCCTGCCGCATCTGGAGCGCGCCGTTCGCGGCCACTTTGAAACGCCTTGCTGCTGACATGCCCGTCGCAAAAGTTCATCGCATCTCAGCCGCCGCGCCAAACGACACGAGTGGCATTGAGAAAGCCATTACGGGCGGCGGTATCGATCCAGCGGGGATCGTCGCGATCCTCGGCAAGACCGAAGGCAACGGAAACGTCAACGATTTCACGCGCGGTTACGCGACGCTCGCGCTTACGCTGATGCTCGAAAGGCATATCGGCGCGCGAGCACGCGACGTCTGCCTCGTCATGTCCGGCGGCACCGAAGGCGCGATGGCGCCGCACTGGACCGTGTTCGAGCGTGCCGAAGGAAGCGGTACGAGTCCCGCTCTCGCGATCGGCCGCGCCCACACACCGGCTCTGAAGCCCGAGCAGCTTGGGCGCATGGCGCAGGTCGAGCAGGTTGCGGAGGGCGTGCGCGCCGCGATCGCGGATGCCGAGATCACGGATCCGGCGCATGTGCACTTCGTGCAGATCAAGTGTCCGCTACTGACCGCTCAGCGGATCGCCGACGCCGAGACGCGCGGCCAAACGGTCGCCACACGAGACACACTGAAATCCATGGGACTCTCGCGCGGCGCGAGTTCGCTTGGAGTAGCCGTTGCTCTCGCCGAAATTGACGCGGCATCGGTTGGCGACGCAGACATTGGAGCCAACACCTCATTGTGGTCCGGCCGCGCCAGTGCGTCAGCCGGCATCGAGTTGATGAACCATGAGATCGTGGTTCTCGGCATGTCGGCGGCATGGAGCGGTCCGCTCGCGATCGATCATACGGTGATGGCGGACGGTATCGATATCGAACCGGTGCGTGACGCGCTTGCGCGGCTGGGGCTCGGCGCCGGCCGCCAGCTATCGCCTCTCGACCGCGGCCGTCTCGTCGCAATCCTGGCAAAAGCCGAGGCAAGTCACGATGGCCGGCTACGCGGGCATCGCCACACCATGCTGGACGACTCCGACATATCTTCCACGCGCCACGCGCGCGCGTTTGTTGCTGGCGTTCTCGCGGGTCTCGTGGGTCACGCGGAGATCTATGTCTCCGGCGGCGCCGAGCATCAGGGCCCGGATGGTGGGGGCCCGGTCGCCGTCATCGCGAGGCGAACCGGGTGAGTCCGCACGGCGGGCGATCTGTCGGCCTACCGCTCCGGGTAGCCAATACGGGGCAATTCTTCTGCGTCAAAAATGAGACTGTCAGTCATGCGGAAAAGCCCTAGGATGCCTGCCAGCCGGCGTGGGACGCTATACTCGCCTCGCGCGAGGTGACACCGGCCCAGCCGGATGAATGAGCCTGCACGATGTCCTTGTCAGACACGATCATGCGCTCCGTTTGTGGATGATCGCGTAGACTTGGCGTGAAGAACTGACTGGAATCAAGAAATCTCAAGGGAGGAAGTTCATGCGGACCAAGCTGCTGATGGCGGCGATTGGCGTATCGCTCACCGCCGGCGCCGCGCAGGCGCAAGACAAGATCAAGATCGGCGTGCTCGCCACGCTCGAAGGCGCGCTGACCACGCTCGGCGAAGACGCAATCCGCGGCATGGAGATCGCCGTGAAGCAGGCCGGCGCCAAGGCCGGCGGCAAGACCATCGAAGTCATTACTTTCCCCACCAATGCAAGCCCGGATTCTGCGATCCGCGGCGCCCGCAAACTGGTGGAGCAGGACAAGGTCGACATTCTGATCGGCCCGGTGTCCGGCTCGGAAGGCATCGCGATCCGCGACTACTCCAAGACGCAGCCGCAGGTGACCTTCCTCAACGGCTCGTCCGGCGCGCTGGAGACCACCTATGTGACGCCGTCGCCGAACTTCTTCCGCTTCAATCTCGACGGCTCGCAGTGGCTGTCCGGCCTCGGCAGCTACGTCTACAACGACAAGAAGTGGCGCAAGATCGCGACGGTGGCGGAAGACTATTCGTTCCCCTACACGCAATTGTTCGGCTTCATCCCGGAATACTGCTCACTCGGCGGGCAGATCACTGAGAAGTTCTGGGTGCCGCTCGGCACCAAGGACTTCGCCTCGGTCATCTCCAAGCTTCCGGACGACGTCGACGCGATCTATCTCGGCCTCGGCGGCGGCGACGCGGTCAACTTCTTCAACCAGTACGCCCAGGCCGGCGGCAAGGCGAAGCTGATCGGCGGCTCGATCCTGGTCGACCAGACCGTGCTGTCCTCGAAGGGCGCCGCCAAGCGCATCGCAATCGGCATCCCCTCCGCCGGCCCGCAGGCCGACGTGTGGGACAATGCGAAATGGAACGAGTGGGTGAAGCTCTATCAGTCGTCCTTCCCGGCGGACAAGCGCTTCACCTCGCCCTCGCTCACCGGCACCGCCTACTACAATGACTTCAACGCGGTGTTCCAGATCCTCAACGACATCAAGGGCGACCTCTCGGACGGTCACAAGAAATTCCGCGAAGGCCTCGCCAAGCTCGAACTCGACGCGCCGAACGGCAAGATCAAGCTGGACGCGAACCGCCAGGCGATCGGCACGAACTTCATCACCGAAGTGGTCGAACTGCCGAATGGCGATCTCGTCAACAAGGCCATGAAGGTCGTCCCGGACGTGAAGCAGACGCTCGGCTTCACTCCGGAGCAGTTCGCCAAGCTCGGCCTGCCGAGCCGCACCAATCCGGAGTGCAAGAAGTCCTACAACTGACCGCTCCGCACTGACCCAGACGCGACCGGGCGGCGAAAGCCGCCCGGTTTCGTTTCGGTGGGGCCTATCCGGCTGCGGGCAATTGCCGCGAAATCGGCGCGCCGGCTCACTTGCCAAGGATGCCCGCCTCGCGGAAACTTAAACAAAAACAAGACTGCGGGAGGGCGACATGAGCAAGGCTTTGTCCGTCTATCACGGCCGTTTCGGCCGGGCGACGCTGTACGAGCTCAACCGCCCGATGACCACCCACGCGCACCGCGAGGGGCATCTGATCTTCTACCTCGATGGCGCGCCGGCGACCGCACGGGTGAGCGGGGTGCTGCACGGGCTGACCGAACGCTGCGCCATCGCGGTAAACCCCTGGGAGCCGCACGGATTCATCCCCGGCGACCTCGGTGCGGGCGGGCTCTTTCTCGTCCTTTACATCGACCGGAGCTGGTTCCAGCGCATGGGGCACTCGGCCCATGCGCTGCTCGAGTTCGGACGCTCCGAAATCGAGATGACACCGAGAATCCGCGCCATCATGCGCGAGACCGTATCGCTGCTCGAGGATTACGAAACCGCGGAGAACTTCGACGGCACGCTGTTCGAGCTGACCGATGCGTGTTTCGAGCAATCCTGGCGGCTGGCCGGCGGCTGGCAGCGCTATTCCGGACCGGCCTCGTCCTTCATCGACTTCCGGGTGCGCAAATCGATCGTGCTGATGTCGGAAAAGCTCGGCTCCGAGATCGAACTGGACGAGGTTGCCCGCGACGCCGGCCTGTCCCGGCCGCATTTCTACAAGCTGTTCCGCCGCCAGACCGGCGTCACCCCGAACATCTATCTGAATACGCTGCGCATGGAGAAAGCCGTGCAGCGGATCGGACAGACCGGCCAGTCGATCACCGAAATCGGCTACGAACTGGGTTTTTCGTGCCAGAGCGTATTCACGCGCTTCTTTTCCTCGCATGTCGGAATGGCGCCGACCGACTATCGCCGTGCCGTGCAAGTCCTTCATGGCTAAGGCGCAGCGGCTGGCTGGCGGGCCAGGCCCGAAAAGAAGATACTGGCGGTCATAGACAGACGGCCGGAAACCCATAAAAATCAAAGGCAAGGAGCGCCTGCGCATGGTCCGGCGAAGTGGATACCGGTTCGCCGATTAAGATCATGCGAACAGGCCGGGTGCCGCGCGTTGTGCGGGAGGTGGCGTCATGAACAGCTTCATCGGCCGTCACCCGATCTGGTCACTGATCATCGTGATCCTGATCGCGATACTGCTGTTCCTGATTTTCGCGGTCTGGCCGCCGGAACTCGAACAGCTGCTCGGCCGCAAGCGCATTTTCCTGAGCGCGCTGCTCAACGGAATCACACTCGGTGGCCTTTATTTCGTGGTCGCGAGCGGGTTCACGCTCATTTTCGGACTGATGCGCAACGTCAATCTGGCGCACGGCTCGCTCTATCTGTTCGGCGGCTATTTTGGCTACGAGATCGCGAATTGGACCGGAAGCTGGGTGTTCGCTCTGGTGGCGACCTTCGTCATCGTCGCGCTCCTCGGCATGGTGCTGCAATTCACGATCTTCCGCTGGATGGAGGGCCAAGACCTGCGCCAGACGCTGGTCACCATCGCGCTCTCGCTCATCCTCGCCGACCTGATGCTGTGGCGCTGGGGCGGCGACTTCTACCAGGTGCCGATGCCCACCTGGCTCGGCGGGCCGGTCGAGATCCCGCTGGTCACCGCCATGCGATCGAGCGGCGAATATGTCTATCTGCAATTTCCGCTGGTCCGCCTCGTCATCCTCCTCGGCGCCGTCGTGATCGGCGTCCTGATGTGGCTGGCGCTCAACCGCACCAAGGTCGGCATGCTGGTGCGCGCCGGCGTCGATGACCGCGACATGCTGTCGGCGACCGGCGTGCGCGTGCAACTTCTCTTTCTGCTGGTGTTCGCGTTCGGCGCAGGGCTCGCGGGCTTCACCGGCGTCGTCGGCGGCACGTTCCAGTCGCTGCAGCAAGGCGAGGACATCAAGATCCTGCTCGCCTCGCTGGTCGTGGTGATCGTCGGCGGCATGGGTTCGATTACGGGCGCGGCGGTCGGCGCGGTGCTGATCGGTCTCGCCGACCAGTTCGGCACGGTCTACATGCCGACCTACGCGGTGGTGCTCACCTTCGTCATCATGGTGGTCGTGCTGGCCTTGCGGCCGCAGGGCCTGCTGCGCGGGCATTGAAGCCATGGCGCTGGTCGAAGCCACACGCGGAAGTCCGGCATCGGCCAAGACCGAGGACTGGAGCCTGACCGGCATTTTCCAGGCCCATCCGGTGCTCTGGCTGCTCGCCGTGTTCCTGCTCGTGCTGCCGGCCTTCGCGAGCAACTTCGTACTGATCGAGATTTTCGGTTGGGCGATGATCCTCGGGATGATAGCGCTCAGCCTCATGTTCCTCGCCGGCTATGGGGGCATGGTCAGCCTGGTGCAGATGACGGTCGCGGGCTGCGCCGGCTATATGGTGGCGATCTTCGGCACCACCGTGATGATGGACATCAGCCTCGGCTGGCCCTGGTGGGTAGGGGTGCCGCTGGCGATCATCATCGCGGTGATCTTCGGAACGCTCAGCGGCGTGCTCGCGGTGCGTACCGAGGGCATCTACACCATCATGATCACGCTCGCGATCGCGTCGGCGTTCTATTACTTCACGCTGCAAAACTACACGATCTTCAACGGCTTTTCCGGCTTCAACGCAGTGCGCACGCCGATTGCGTTCGGCGTCGACTGGCGGTCGGCGGTCCCGTTCTACTACCTGATCCTGTTCTGGGCGGTGCTCTCCTATCTGGTAGTCGTCTACGTCTCGCGTTCGCCGTTCGGGCTCGCCCTTCAAGGCATCCGCGACAATGCGCGGCGCATGGCGGCGCTCGGCTTCAACGTCACGGCGCACCGCATCGCGGCTTACGCGTTCGCAGCCCTGATCGCTGCAATTGCGGGCGTTCTGCTGGTGTGGCACGGCGGCCAGATTTCCCCAGGCACGGCCGGCGTCGGGCCCGTCATCGACATCCTCATCATCGCGGTCGCGGGCGGCTTGAGCCGGCCGATCGGCGCATTTATCGGCGCCATCATCTACGTCATGCTGCGCACCTTCGCGCTCGATGCGCTGGTCGCGGTCGGCCTCGACGGCAAGCGCTTCCAGCTTCTCATCGGTCTCGGCTTCCTGCTGATCGTGCTGTTCTCGCCCGACGGCATCCTCGGCCTGTGGGCGCGCTGGCGCGCGCGCATGCAACGGCCGAACACACATGGGGGGAGGGCGTGATGGCGGTGTCCGTCGCCGAACGCCTGAGCGCCGTCGGCACCGCGAACGCGCTGGAGCTGCGCGGCGTCACCCGGCTGTTCGGCGCGCTCGCGGCGCTGACCGACATCACGCTCACGGTGCGGCCGGGCGAGCGGCGCGCCGTGCTCGGCTCGAACGGCGCCGGCAAAACCACGCTGTTCAACTGCATCACCGGCGATTTCCCTTCAAGCTCAGGCACCATCCGCTTCTTCGGCGAGGACGTGACGCACTTTCCCCCGCACGAGCGCATCCGGCGCGGGCTGCGGCGTACTTACCAGATCTCGGCGCTTTTCACTGGCCTGCCGGTTATCGACAACGTGTATCTCGCGTGTCGCGGCGTTTCGCGCGGGCGCTATTCACTGCTGCGACCGCGCCGCAATGACGCCCTGATGCATGCGGCGGAAAACCTCGTGCAGGCTGTGCATCTGACCGGCGTGAAGGAACAGCTCGTCGCCGAACTGAGTCACGGGCAGCAGCGCCAGCTTGAGATCGCGCTGGCGCTCGCCGGTGCGCCGCGCTTCATCCTGTTCGACGAGCCGGCCGCCGGCCTCTCGCCCACCGAACGCATCGAACTGATCGAGATCCTGACCTCGCTGCCGCCGCATATCGGCTACATCGTCATCGAGCATGACATGGACGTTGCGCTGCGCGTGGTCGAAAGCGTGACGATGATGCACAACGGCCGCATCTTCAAGGAAGGGCGCCCGGAGGAAATCGAATCCGATCCGGAAGTGCAGGAGCTTTATCTCGGGGGCGGCCATGGCTGAGACCCCCGCGCTTCTGACCGTCCGCGGCCTGAACGTCTTCTATGGCCACTCGCACGCGCTGCAGGGTGTGGAATTCACCATCCACAAGGGCGCGCTCGCCATTGTCGGCCGCAACGGCATGGGAAAGACCACGCTATGCAAGACCATCATGGGTCTGGTGCGCGCATCGAGCGGCTCGATCCGCTTCGGCAATGAGGAGTTGACGCGGCTCAACTCCGCGCAGATCGCAAGACTCGGCATCGGCTATGTACCGCAGGGCCGCAGGCTCTGGCGCTCGCTCACCGTGCATGAACACCTGCAGGTGATCCCGGGCGCGCGCCGCGGCGCCTGGACCATCGAGCGCATCTACGAAACGTTCCCGCGCCTCGCCGAACGCAAGAACAATGGCGGCGCCCAGCTTTCCGGCGGCGAGCAGCAGATGCTCGCAATCTCGCGCGCGCTGCTCGCCAATCCGCGCCTGCTGGTCATGGACGAGCCGACCGAGGGGCTCGCCCCGGTGATCGTGGCGCAGGTCGAGGAAATGCTGGTGCGCCTCGCCGAGGATGGCGAGATGGCGGTGCTCGTCATCGAGCAGAACATCGGCGTCGCCACCTCCGTCTCCGAAAACGTCGCCATCATGGTCAATGGCCGTATCAATCGCGTAATCGCGGCGCAGCAGTTGGCGGCGGATCGCGCCCTGCAGCAGCGCCTGCTCGGTGTCGGGCGTCACGGCCATGACGACACGCCGATTGTCGGAGCCGGCCGCGGCGGAGAGCGTGGCACCCGCGCGCCAGTCCGGCCGCGAGTCCACCCATATCTATATGTCGAACCCGACGCTGCCGACGCGCTGGTCGCAGCCGGTGGCGGTCGCCAGAATCGAGGCCGCGGCCCGTACGAGCACGCCGAGCGTGGTTTCGCTCGACGAGGCGGCGAGCCGCCGCGCCGAGATCAAGCCGCTCGCCGCGAGCGGGCCGCCGGTCGTGCTCGTGGTCGGCACACTCGACACCAAGGGCGAGGAACTGCGCTTCATCCGCGATCTCTTGAAGCAGAATGACGTTCGCACGCGGCTGGTCGACCTCTCCACCAGCGGCAAGCATTCGGCCGCGGACGTTTCGCCGAACGAGATCGCGCTCAACCATCCGCGCGGTGCGGCGGGAGTGTTCGGCTCGGATCGCGGCGCGTCCGTCGCGGCGATGGCGGAGGCCTTCGAAACCTGGATCGCACGCCAGAGCGGCATCGCGGGCATCATTTCGGCCGGCGGATCGGGTGCTACGCGCTCGTCACGCCCGCGATGCGGCGGCTCGCGGTGGGTGTGCCGAAGGTGATGATCTCGACGGTCGCCTCGGGCGAAGTCGGGCGCTACGTCGGACCGGCCGACATCATGATGATGTATTCGGTCACCGACGTTCAGGGCCTCAACGTCATCTCGCGCCAGATTCTCTCCAATGGTGCGCAGGCGATGGCCGGGATGGTGAAGGCACGCCTTGCCGCGACCCGCGCGGCGCGCGGCTCACGCCCGGCGCGCCCCGAACTGCCCGCGATCGGGCTGACGATGTTCGGCGTCACGACGCCCTGCGTGCAGCAGCTCACCGCCGCATTGTCGGGGGAATTCGATTGCCTGGTGTTCCACGCCACCGGCGTCGGCGGCCAGTCGATGGAGAAGCTGATCGACGGCGGACAGCTTGAGGGCGTGATCGACATCACCACCACCGAAGTGTGCGACCTGCTGATGGGTGGCGTGTTCCCGGCGACCGAGGACCGCTTCGGCGCGATCATCCGCGCGCGCATGCCCTATGTCGGCTCGGTCGGCGCGCTCGATATGGTCAATTTCGGCCCGCGCGATACCGTGCCGGAACGCTATCGGGGCCGGCAGTTGCACCAGCACAATCCACAGGTCACGCTGATGCGCACCACGCCGGACGAGAACGAGCGGCTCGGCCGCTGGATCGGCGAGCGGCTCAACCAGATGGACGCGCCGGTGCGTTTTTTGCTGCCCGAGGGCGGGGTTTCGGCGCTCGATAAGCAGGGCGGCGCTTTCTACGACCAGGCGGCAGACGCGGCGCTGTTCCGGGCACTCGAACAGACCGTGCGGCAGACCGCGACCCGGCAACTTGTGCGGGTTCCGGCGCACATAAACGATCCGGCCTTCGTGGCGGCAGCGCTCGACGCCTATCGTACCGTACATGGCGGGCGCACCGTGCGCCGCAGGGCGGCGAGGTAGCCATGCGCCACGAACGCGCCGCCCTGATGGAGAAGTTCCGCGCCATGGTCGCGCGCGGCGAGCCGATCGTCGGCGGTGGCGCCGGCACGGGGCTCTCGGCCAAGTGCGAGGAGGCCGGCGGCATCGATCTGATCGTGATTTACAATTCCGGCCGCTACCGCATGGCCGGGCGCGGCTCGCTGGCCGGCATGATGGCCTATGGCGACGCGAACGCGATCGTCATGGAGATGGCGGCCGAGGTGCTGCCCGTCATCAGGCGCACGCCGGTGCTCGCGGGCGTGAACGGCACCGATCCGTTCCGCCAGATGGATGTGTTTCTCGATGAAGTGAAGGCAATCGGCTTTTCCGGTGTGCAGAACTTTCCGACTGTCGGCATCATCGACGGCATGTTCCGCGCCAACCTCGAAGGGACCGGAATGTCCTACGGCCTTGAGATCGATATGATCGCCAAGGCGCACGAAAAGGACATGCTGACGACGCCCTACGTGTTCAACGAAGATGAAGCAGCAGCCATGGCACGCGCTGGTGCTGATATTATCGTCTGCCACATGGGGTTAACGACCGGCGGCGCAATCGGGGCAGCGGCAGCGCTTCAACTTGCAGCAGTTCCGGCGCTGGTCGATTCTTGGTCGGAGGCTGCACTCAAGGTGCGGCGCGACGTCATCGTGCTGGTGCATGGCGGCCCTGTCGCTGAACCGTCCGACGCCGAATTCGTCCTGAAGAACACGAAGAACTGCCACGGCTTCTACGGCGCCTCCTCGATGGAACGGCTGCCGGTGGAAGTGGCGCTGACCGAACAAACGCGGAAGTTCAAGCAGATCGGCCGGCCCTGAGCCGGATAAGATACGGCGGGCCTCGGCCCGCACGGGGAGGAAGACATGTCAGGCGTGCTCATCGGGCAACTGATCCTGTGGCTGATCATCGCGATCATCGTCATCGCGATCGTCGTGTATCTGGTGAACTGGCTTTATCACCGGTCGTCGAAGGAGGTGTCCTTCGTGCGCACGGGTCTGTTCGGCGAGCGGGTGGTCATCAACGGCGGCGCCTTCGTACTGCCGTTCATTCACGACTATACGCCCGTCAACATGAATGTGCTGCAGATGGAGATCGTGCGCGAAAAGGCCGGCGCGCTCATCACCAAGGACCGCATGCGCGTCGACATCGAGGCGGAGTTCTATGTCCGGGTGAAGCCGACCATCGAAGCGGTCTCGATCGCTGCCGCGACGCTCGGACGGCGCACCATGGAACAGGAGCGGCTGCACGCGCTGTTATCCGGCAAATTCGTCTCGGCGCTGCGTTCCGTGGCCTCCGAGATGACGATGGAGGAAATGCACGAGCGGCGCGGCGACTATGTCGTGCGGGTGAAGGAGGCGGCGGCCGAAGGATTGGCACAGAACGGATTGGAATTGGAATCTGTTGCAATAACGGACCTGGATCAGACCGATCTGGAATACTTCAATCCGTCCAACCGCTTCGACGCCGAAGGTCTGACCCAGCTGATCCAGGAGATCGAGACGCGCCGCAAACTGCGCAACGATATCGAACAAGAGTCGATGATCCTCATTCGCACGCGCAACCTTGCAGCCGAGCAGCAGGCGCTGGACATCGAGCGCGAAAGCGAGACCGCGCGCCTGAACCAGCAGCGCGACGTCGAAGTCCGCCGCGCCGTGCAGCGCGCCGAACTCGCCCGGGAGCGCGCGTTGCGCGATACCGAGGCCGAACAGGCGCAGATCGCGGCGCGCGAGGAGATCGAAAAATCACGCATCTCCAACGAGCGTTCGATCAGCGAAGCGCGCATCGCGTCCGAGCGCGATGTGCGCCAGCGCGAGATCGAGCGGACCCGGACCGTCGAGGAGGCCGAAATTGCCGCCCGCGAGCATGTCGAGATGGCCCAGATCGCCAATCAGCAGGCGATCAGCGAAGCGCGCATCGCCTCCGAACGCGACGTGCGCCAGCGCGAGATCGAGCGCACGCGCACTGTCGAGGAGGCCGAAATCGCTTCGCGCGAGCATATCGAGAAGGCGCGCATCGCGCAGGAGCGCGCCGTCACCGAGGCGCGCATCGTCAACGAGGAGGAAACGCGGCGCCGCGACATCGAACGCACGCGTGCGGTGGACGAAGCCGAGATCGCCGCAAAGGAAGGGACCGAGAAGCTGCGTATCGCCCAGATGACCGCGGTGAATGTCGATCGCATTGCCTCGGACGAAAAGACACGCGGGCTCGAAATCGCTCGCACGCGTTCGATCGAAGAAGCCGAGATCGCAGCGCAGAAAGCCATCGAAGCCGCCCGCATCGACCGGACCGAGGCGACCGAAATCGCCGAGGTCGCGTCGCGCCAGATTATCGAGACAGCCCGGATCGCGAAGGACGAGGAAGTGCGCTCGCTCGAGATCGCCCGCACCAGGGTGATCGATGCAGCCGAGATCGCGGCACGCGAGTCGGTGGAAGTGGCGCGCATCGCAACCGAGCTTGCGCTGGAGCAGGAACGCATCGCATCGGCCAAGAAGCGCGAGGTGCTCAATATCGAGCAGAGGAAAGCGGTGGAGGTTGCGGAGGAAGACCGCACGATCATGGTTTCGGCGAAGCGCATCGAACGCGCCGACGCCGACCGGGCGCTCAAGCAGGCCGAGCTGGTCGCACGGCAGGAAGTCGAGAAGACCGACGTGGAGCGCGAGCGTGCGCTGGAAGCCGCGCGCATCGAACGCCGCCGCGCTATCGAGCAGCTCGAAATCGCGCGTACGCAGGCCTTGCAAGAGGCCGAGATCGCCGCCCGCGAGGAAGTCGACCGCGCCCGCATCGCGTCGGATCGCGGGCTCGACGAGGCGCGCGTGGGACGCGAGCGCGATTTGCGCAAGCTCGAAATCGAGCGCGAGAAAGTGGTCGAGAGCGTGCTGATGGACAAAGCCATTGCGCTCTATCAGAAGTCGCTCGAACAGTCGGCCGCACAGGTGGAAGCCGAGAATGCGCGGGCGCGCGCCACCGAGGCGGAGGAACGCGTGCGCACGGTGCGCGAGAGCGAGGTCGCCAAGCGCCGCCGTACGGTCGAGGTCATCATCGCCGAGAAGGAAGCCGACGAGAAGCGCATCGCGGCGGAAGCCGAGCGCATCCGCGCTGCGGTCGAAGCCGAGGCGCAGACGCTGCTCAACGAGGCCGAGAACGTACTCACCGATCAGGCGCGCTACTCGCTGTTCCGCCGCCGCCTGCTCGACAAGATCGAGGGTATTGTGCGCGAGAGCGTGAAGCCGATGGAGAAGATCGAAGGCATCCGCATCCTGCATGTGGACGGCCTTGGGGGCGGTGGCGGAGGAGGCGGCGGCAGCCGCAGCGCCACCGACGAGGTGATCAACTCCGCGCTGCGCTATCGCGTGCAGGCGCCGTTGATCGACTCGATCCTGTCGGAGATCGGGATGGAGGGCGGAAGCCTGTCCAAGCTGCCCGGCCTGATCCGCGAGGCGCGCGACCTGCAAGGCATCAAGGAGGGTGTCGCCCGCACCGCGAAAACGGAAACTGGCGAAGGCGGCGGTGAGAAGCCGAGTAGCCGCTCAGGCCGCGGCAAATCCGGCGGCGGCACCGGCGGCGAGAAAGCATAAGAATGGCGCGCGTCTATACATCGAGCGTTATCAATGCCCGCTCCGACCGGGTGTGGGCGCGCATCCGCGACTTCAACGGGCTGCCGAACTGGCATCCGTCGATCGCCGAGAGCCGTATCGAGAACGGCGAGCCGGCGGACAAGATCGGCTGCGTGCGCGATTTTCGCCTGCGCAACGGCGACCGCATCCGCGAGAAACTGCTCGGCCTCTCCGACCACGACCTGTTCTGCACCTATGCGATCCTGGAATCTCCGATGGGTGTCGTGAACTACGTGGCGACCTTGCGGCTCACCCCAGTGACCGACGGCGAGCGCACGTTCGCCGAGTGGACCGCCGAGTTCGATTGCCCGCCGGAGCGCGAGGCGGAGTTGATCGCGACCATCGGCACCGGTGTGTTTCAGGGCGGCTTCGATTCGCTCAAGCGGGCGTTCGGAGGCTGATCGTGCCGCACGTCGTGAAAAGCACCATCATAGAAGCCCCGGCGGACCGGGTGTGGGCGGTGCTGCGCGATTTCAATGGCCATGATCGTTGGCATCCGGCGGTAGTGACGAGCGCGATTGAGCGCGGCGCGCCGTCGGACAAGGTAGGCTGCGTGCGGCGCTTTCGCCTGAAGGACGGCGCGGAACTGCGCGAGCAGCTGCTTACTCTCTCCGATCTCGAACAGACCTTCAGCTATTGCCTGCTCGATACGCCGATCCCGCTGTTCAATTACGTGGCGCATGTGCGGCTGATGCCGGTGACCGACGGCGATCGCACCTTCTGGGGCTGGGAGTCGCGTTTCACCACGCGGCCGGGCGAGGAAACGCAGATGACCGAGATGGTGGGCGAGCAGATCTATCAGGCGGGCTTCGAGGCAATCCGCCACCACCTGGCGGCCGCGTGAGCACGACATGCCGATTACCGTGAAGACATTTGCGAGCCTCGGCGAAGCGGCATCGGCGCTCGCGTCGGATCGCGGTGCGCGCTTTCTCGCCGGCGGCACGCTGGTAATGCGCGCCATCAATGAGGGCGACACGTCATTCTCCACCGTGGTGCGCTCGACCGACCGCGGCTTCGCCGAGATCCGCCCGGCGGGTGCGCGTGTCACGCTCGGCGCGGGCGTTACGATGGCGCAGATCATGGCCAACCGGGAACTGACGTTCCTCCACCCGGTTGCACGCGCGGTCGGCGGACCGGCAATCCGTAACATGGCGACGGTCGGCGGCAACTTGTTCGCGCCTTCGCCTTACGGCGATTTCACTGCCGCGCTGCTCGCGCTCGACGCCACACTCTCGATGCAGGGTGGGTATGGCGGGCGCGAGACGCCGCTGGAGGAATTCCTGGCGAACCGCGAGCGGAACAGTGGGCTTGTGGCGAGTGTCACGTTCAATCGACCCGTGACGCCGGAAGCTTTCCGCTTTCGCAAGGTGGCGCGCGTCAAGCCCAAGGGGATTTCAGTGCTCTCCATCGCGGCGCACCTGCCGATGAACGGCGGCCGTATCACTGGCGCGCGCGTCGCATATGGGGCGATGGCGCTGACGCCGATCCGCGCCAAGGGGGTCGAGCGCGCGCTTGAAGGGCGCAGTCTCGATGAGGCCGGTATCGCGGCGGCAATTGCGGTTGCCGCCGAAGGCACGTCGCCCGCGACCGATGCGCTCGCGAGCGCGTGGTACCGCCGCGAGATGATCGCGGTGCATTTGAAGCGCCTGCTCGGGGCCACGCCGTGAAAACCCCCGTCCAGTTCCGCCACAACGGCTCCGACGTCGCGGTGTTCGTCGACGGCGGCGCGAGCCTGCTCACGGCATTGCGCGATGGCGTCGGAGATACCTCGCCGAAATTCGGCTGCGGCCAGGGCACCTGCGGCGTCTGCACGGTGCTGATCGACGGCGAACTGCATCTCTCGTGCATCACGCTCGCCGAGACGGTCGCGGGCCGTTCGGTCGAGACCGCCGACGGCTTGAAGGCGGGACCAAGCCTGCACCCGCTGCAAAACGCCTTCATGGAGAACTTCGCCGCGCAATGCGGCTTCTGCACGCCCGGCATGCTGATGGCCGCGAAGGCGCTGCTCGACCGCAATCCGGCGCCGACGCGCGCAGACGTGATCGAGGCGATTTCCGGCAACATCTGCCGCTGCACCGGCTACGAGCCGATCATCAACGCCGTACTCGCCGCCGCCGGCAACCGGCAGCGCGCCTAGAGGACATCATGCTGGAACTGCGCAAAGAGATTTTTGCCGACGAGCGCGACGACAATCTCAATGAGATCGGAAAACCGACCCAGCGCCAGGACATGATCGGCCATGTTACCGGCAACACGACGTTTTTCGACGACAACAAGCTCGCCGGTCTGCTGCATCTGAAAGTCCTGCGCAGCCCGCATCACCACGCCCGTATCCGCCGCGTCGACACCACCGAGGCCGAGCGCGCGCCAGGCGTACGCCGCGTGATCCGTGGCGCCGACGTGCCGCGCAATCTCAACACGCTTCTGAGTCTGTTGAACTTTGGCAAGGACGACGAGCCGTCGCTGGCGACCGACAAGGTCCGCTACAAGGGCGAGCCGATCGTAGCCATCGTGGCGAATTCGGAACGCGAGGCGTTCGAGGCGCTCGGCAAGGTCCGCGTCGATTACGATCCGCTCACGCCTGTGTTCGACGTCGAGGAAGCCATCAAGCCCGGCGCGCCGGTCGTCAACGAAACCTACCCGAAGAACACCTTCGAGTATCACGGCAAGTACGATCACCAGAAGCTGCGCTTCGGCGACATCGAGCAGGCCTTCGCGCAGGCCGACCACGTGCTCGAACAACGCTACCAGATGTCGCCGATCGAGCACGCCTCGACCGAAACGAACGGCTCGATCGCGGCGCCGGAGACCAACGGCCGCTTCGTCGTCTACACCTGCGCGCAGGGGCTTTTCTTCTCGCTCGATACCACGGCGAAGATCCTCGACGTACAGTCGAACAAGCTGCATTTCATTGGCGGCACGGTCGGCGGCGGCTTCGGAGGCAAGGTCGATTCGCTCACTGAGCCGCTTGCGACGCTCGCCTCGATGCTCACAGGGCGCCCGGTGCGCTACGTGCTCGGCCGCGAGGAGGAGATGCAGTTCGGCTCGCCGCGCGGCGCGGAGCGCATCTACGTCAAGGACGCCGTGATGAAGGACGGGCGGCTCACCGCCCGCAAGGTGCGCAGCTACTTCGACAGCGGCGCCTATACGCGGCTATCGAGCTATGCGGTCATCAAGTGCGCGGCGCACATTCCGGGGCCCTACACGGTCCCGAATGTCCACGCCGACATCTATTGCGTCTACACCAACCGTGTGCCCGCGACTGCGATGCGCGGCTTCGGCGTGACGGCGGTCGATTTCGCGATCGAATGCCAGATGGACAAGCTCGCGCACCTTATCGGCATGGACCCGATGGAGTTCCGCATCCTTAACGCCTATCGCGACGGCGACATGAAGGCGCACCGGCGCGAGGCGAAGAACACCGCGCTGATCGAATGCGTGCAGGTCGCAGCCGAGAAGGCGAAATGGCCGATCCGCGATGAATTCAAGCGTGCCTCCTCACGCGTCGGCGGCGGCGGAGCGCGCGCCGCGGTCCCGCAAACGCGGCTTGACGGCGGGGCGCAGGCGCCCGCGCGCTCCGCGCCGCAGCGCACGAGCTATGATCGGCCGTTGACCGCGCCGCCACCTCTCGTACCACGGCCCGCCGCCGCTGAGCCGCCGCGTCCGGCCCCGCCGCTTCCGCCGGCTTCACCTCCCGCGCCCGCCACGCAGCACGGCGCGGCGCGCTTCTCCTCCGTGTTCGGCACGCGGAGGCGCTGATGAAACATCGCGGCAAAGGCATGGCGTCGATCAACTATCCGATCGGCATGAACCTCGGGGGCGATCCAAGCCAGGCGCTGGTGCATTCCAACCCGAGCGGCAAGTTCACCGTTGCGCTCTCGGCCATCGATCTCGGTCAGGGGATGAAATCGGTGACGCGGCAGATCGCCGCCGAAACACTCGGCGTGCCGGTCGAGGACGTGTACGTGGACACGGCCGATTCCGACACCGGCCCGCACGACATGGGAAGTTTTGCGTCGCGCGGCACGCATCGTGTCGGCAATGCCGTAGCGGTCGCGGCGCGCGAGGCGCGCGGCGTCATGATGGAGGCCGCCGCCGAGGAGCTGGAGGTCAACGCCAGCGACCTCGAGACCGACGGCAGGGGCAATATTCACGTGAAAGGCGCGCCGCATCGCGCGATCTCCACCAAGGATGTGGCCATCGCGGCACAATTCAAGCAGGGCAAGACGATCGCGGGGCGTGGCATCTTCCTCGTGCCGCTCTCCGAGGTCGATCCCGAGACCGGCGAGATGAGCCCCGCGACCTGCTACGCGCATGCCTGCCTGGTCGCGGAGGTCGAGGTCGACGACGAGACCGGCGAAGTCGCGATGGTGCGGATGGACTCGGCCTATGAGCTTGGCCGCGCGCTCAACCCGCGGATGGTCGAGCAGCAGCTTGTCGGCGGCGCGTGGATGGGTGTGAGCCATGCACTCTATGAGACACCCGAACCGTACTATCCGGAGCCCAGCCACGGCCCGCGCGACTTCAATGAGTACGTGATGCCGGGGCCGGGCGATATCTGCCCGCACGATATCGCGGTATTGGAGCGTCCCGCGCCGGATGGGCCATTCGGCGCCAAGGGGCCGGGCGAGATGTGCGCCAACCCGGTGCTGCCCGCCGTCGCAAACGCGATCTTCAACGCGGTCGGCGTGCGCATCGACGATCTGCCGATCACACCCGAGAAAGTGCTGCGCGCGCTACGCGCCCAAGGCGGTGCCAAACCGCAGGCGAGGCGCTGAGCATGGCGGTCCGCGGACAAGTGGTCGGGATCGACGGACCGGAGACGCTGGAGCACGCGCTGCGCTCCGCGTTCTATCTGGCAGACGATGGCCTCTCGACTGCCGCGTATCTGGCGCTTGCGCTCGGCAAGCCGCTGCTGCTCGAAGGCGCGCCGGGTGTCGGCAAGACCGAGGCCGCGAAGGCCATCGCGGCGGTGCTGGGGCGACGGCTGATCCGGCTGCAATGCTACGAGGGCATCGACGCCTCGACGGCACTCTACGAATGGAATTATCCGCGCCAGATGCTGGCAATCCGCCAGGCTGGCGACCAGCCGATCGACATCTATCGTGACGAATTCCTGATCGAACGCCCGATGCTGGCGGCGCTGCGCTCGCCCGACCAAGCCGTTCTTCTCATCGATGAAATCGACCGTTCGGATCACGAATTCGAAGCTTTTCTGCTCGAATTTCTTTCCGACTTCCAGATCTCGATCCCCGAACGCGGCACCTTGCGGGCCCATGAGCGGCCGGTGGTGATCCTCACCTCCAACCGCACGCGTGAACTGCACGAGGCGCTGCGCCGCCGCTGCGTCTACCACTGGATCGACTATCCGGACGCCGAGCGCGAGGCGCGCATCGTGATGATGCGCGCATCGAGCGTCGCCGAGAGCACCGCGCGCGCCGTGGTCGCGGCGGTTGGGCGGCTGCGGCGGGAGCCGCTCACCAAGCCCCCGGGGGTTGCCGAGACGGTGGACTGGGCCGAGGCCGCGACCTTGCTGCATCAGCGCGGCGCGCGCTGGCCTGACGCCTTCAAGCGCGCAATAGGCGTCGCGCTTAAGGACCAGGAAGACCTCACTTTCGTGTCCGGACGGCTCGATCAGCTACTGGCGGAGGCTGCGGCGTGAATGTCCTTCCGCGTGCGGCGCGTCCGTTCGTCACGTTTCCCGCGTTACTCAGGGCAAACGGCTTTGCGATCGCGCCCGAACAGACAACCGCGTTCCTCACCGCCATAGGCCTGCTCGGGCCGAAGTCGATCGGCGACATCCGCCGGGCCGCGCATGCAACCTTGGCGCCGCCTCCCGAACGTCGCGGCGCGTTCGACGCGCTGTTCGGCGCGCATTTCCTCGGAGAGATGGAACTGGGCGATCAGCTCGGCGAACCTGACGACGAGACGGTGCGGGTGCAGGAAGACCGCGATGGCGGCATGCAGCCGCTCCTGTCCGACGAGGTCAACGAAGCCGGACAGGATGCGACGACAATCGAGGCGCTTGTCCGTCCGCCATTTCGGCGCGGAGAGCGACTTCGAAGTACTGCGCCGCTTTGCCCGCGCGGCGCCCGCCCGCCTGCCGCGCCGTCCCGGCTACCGGCACATGCGCGCGCGGCGCGGAACGAGCTTCGACACGCGCCGCACGCTGCGCGAAGCAGTGCGCAACGACGGCGACGTGATGGTGTTGCGGCGGCTCAAGCGACGCCTGCGCCAGCGCCGCATCCTGTTGCTGATCGACGTGTCCGGCTCGATGAAAGAGCGCACCGAAACGCATCTGCGCATTGCGCACGCGCTGGCGCACGCGGTCGAACGCATCGAGGTCTTTACGTTTGGCACGCGGCTCACGCGCGTGACGCGCGCGATGCGGCTGAAGCATCGCGAGCAGGCCCTCGCCGCGACGTCGGCGATCGTCAGCGACTGGGACGGCGGCACGCGCATTGGCGATGCCTTGCAGGCCTTTCTTGGCGTTCCGCGCTTTGCCGGCTATTCGCGCGGCGCGATGGTGGTGATCCTCTCCGACGGGCTGGAGCGTGGCGATCCCGCCGCGATGCGCGAGGCGGTCGCGCGGCTCTCGCGGCTCGCGTGGCGCGTGAGCTGGCTGACGCCACTCGCCGCCGACCCGAACTTCAAGCCGCAGACGGAGGCGCTGAAGGCGATCCTGCCGTTCGTCGATGACCTGGCCGACGGCTCTTCCATCACGTCGGTGTGCCAGCATGTGCTCTCCCTCGACGGGCGGAGGGTGGCGTGAATATCGTCGACGCCCATCACCACATCTGGCGCCAGGCCGACATGCCGTGGCTCTCCGGCCCGATCCAACCGCGCATCTTCGGGCCCTACGAGCCGATCCAGCGCGACTACCTGATCGGTGAGTTCCTCGAAGACCTCGCCGGCACCGGGGTCCTGAAGTCGGTCTATGTACAGGCGAACTGGCCAAAGGAAAAATTCGAGGACGAGGTCGCGTGGGTGAGTGACGTTGCGGACGAACGCGGCTGGCCGCATGGCATTGTCGGCTATGCTGACGTGACGGTTGACGATGTGCGGCCACAGCTTGACCGGTTGACCAAGTATCCGCTGATGCGCGGCGTGCGCATGCAGCTTCACTGGCACCAGAACGAGACCTATCGTTTCGCTACGCAGCCAGATCTCGCAGCCGACGAAAAAGTTCAGAGGAACATTGCGCGGCTTTCCGACTATGGCTGGACCTTCGACCTGCAGGTGTTTGCACCGCAGATGGCGGGTGCCGCGCAACTCGCCGCCGCGTGCCCGAAGGTGACGTTCGTCCTCCAGCATGCCGGCATGCTGGAAGACCTGTCGGAGAAGGGTTGGGTAGAGTGGCGCGCTGGCATGAAGCTGCTCGCCGCGCAGCCGAATGTTGTCTCCAAAACGTCGGCACTCGGCACGTTCATCCATCGCAACGATCCGGCGCATATCGAGGCGATCGTGCGCGAAACTGTCGCGGT
Source organism: uncultured Alphaproteobacteria bacterium (assembly GCA_963800695.1). Taxonomy (GTDB): domain Bacteria; phylum Pseudomonadota; class Alphaproteobacteria; order Rhizobiales; family Xanthobacteraceae; genus PALSA-894. The sequence continues at coordinate 407,029 of CAWDCA010000007.1, forward strand.
CTTCGGGTCGGAGCGCACCCTGTTCGGTTCGAATTTTCCGATCGAGAAGATCTGGACCTCGTACGAAGAGCTGGTCGATGCACATGCCGACGCCGCGGCGAAGCTTGGCGAGGCAGACGCGCGCAACCTCATGCATGACACCGCGATGCGCATCTATCGCATCGGCTGACGAGCACACGAACAAGACCGAAGGGGAAACGCCATGGCACTCGAAATCAAGATCCTCGACTACGGCGACATCGAACTGGAATCGAGCTTCCTGGTGCTCGGGCGCGACTGTGGGCGCACCCGCCGCGTGCCGACCTTCGGATTCCTGATCCTCGGCGGCACCTGGCCGGTGGTGGTCGACACCGGCTACCGCTCGAACCAGATCATGGAAACGCTCGGCATGCGCGGGCTCCAGTTCCACGAGAACATGATCGAGAACCAGCTCGCCAAGCATGGCGTGCGGATGGGGGACGTGCGCTACGTGCTGCACACGCACCTGCACATCGACCATGCCGGCAAGGACGACCTGTTTCCGATGAACACGACGGTCGGCGTGAACCGGCGCGAGCTGGAATACTCGGTGTCCGGCCTGATGCATCCGCAGTATCCGCTGCCCGACATCAAGCATCTGATCGACCGGCTGCACACCAAGAGCGCGCTGCGCTTCTTCGATCTGGAAATCTCAGGCCCGGTCGAGCTGATGCCGGGCGTGCGACTGGAGGCGGCGGGCGCGCACACCGAAGGCTCGATGAACGTCCACGTCGATACGGCCGACGGGCTCGCGACGATCTGCGGCGATGTCATTTACGATTTCAACGACCAGATCGTGACGCCGTTTCACGAGATCAGCGACATGGAGCCGCGCACGACCGGCAATCACGGCGTCTCCAAGCGCGACGAGAAGGCGCAGATCAAGAAGCTGCTTTCCAACGCCAAATACCTGCTGCCGGTGCACGACCGCCCGGCGAAGATCGAGCACAGCATGGTGGTCGGCCGCATGCATGATTCCGTGCCGGGTCCGGTGGTGCAGACGCTGCCGAAGCGCAACTGGTTCCCGGCGTGACCTCGAAAGAGCCAGCCGATGACCCACACCGCAATGCGTTCCGAGTTCGAGCAACTGATCGACGTCTATGCGCCGGTCGCGCAGCTCGGCACCGGCTTCACGTTCACCGAAGGGCCGATCTGGCACCCGGTCGATCATTACCTCCTGTTCTCCGACATGCCGGCCGATGTGCGGCGGCGCTGGGACGCACGCGGCGGCGTGCGTGAAGTGCGGCGGCCATCGAACAAGCACAACGGCCTGACCTACGACGCCGACCTGAACCTGATCGTGTGCGAGCACGCAACCTCGAGCCTGGTGCGCGAACACCCGGACGGACGGCGCGAGGTGCTCGCCTCGCATTTCGACGGACAGGAGCTCAACTCGCCGAACGATTGCTGCGTGCGTTCCGACGGCTCGATCTACTTCTCGGACCCGTGGTACGGCCGCATGCCGGTGTACGGGGTGGAGCGCCCGCGCCAGCTCGGCTTCCAGGGTGTCTATCGCGTGCCGCCCGGCGGCGGACAACCGCAGCTCCTGGTCGAGCGCACGCGCTTCGATCAGCCGAACGGCGTCACCTTCTCGCCCGACGAGAAGCTGCTCTACGTCAACGACACCGTGAAATGCACGATCTGGGTCTTCGAGGTGAACGCCGACGGCTCGCTCTCGCCCGGACGCATTTTCGCGAGCGGCATCCGCTCCGAACTGGAGCCGGGCGTTCCCGACGGCATGAAATGCGACGCGGAGGGCAATGTCTGGGTGACGGCGCCCGGCGGCGTGTGGGTCTATTCGCAGAGCGGCAGCCTGCTCGGCAAGGTACGCGTGCCGGAGCTTGTTTCCAATCTGGCCTGGGGCGGCGAGGATTTCCGCACGCTGTTCATGACCGCCACGCATTCGGTCTACACGGTGAAGACGAAGGTCGGCCCGCGCGCGGAGCCCTACATGCGACGCAGCGGGGGCAGCGCGGCGAGCAGCGCGCAGCGCACCGCGAGCCGTTACGACGGACGGGCATTGCGCCTCGATCCGGCCCGCTGCGCCATGATCATCCAGGATCTGCAGAACGACGTGATCACGGACGGCGGCGCGTTCGCGGCGTCAGGCTCTCCGGCTCACGCCAAGCAGCAGAACGTGGTGGAGAACGTGCGCCGGCTCGCGGATGCGGCGCGCGCGCACGGCGTGATCGTGATCCACGTGCATTTCATCGTCGAGCCGGGCGCGCCCGGCATGACGCTCAACGCGCCGCTGTTCGAGGGCGTGGTCGACAACAAGGCGATGGTGCGCGGTAGCTGGGGCGCGGCGCCGGTGAGCGGGCTCGAGCCGCGGCCGGGCGATTTCGTGGTCGAGAAGATGCGCATGAGCGCCTGGGAGGGAACGCGGCTCGAAACCATCCTGCGCGCGAGTGGCCGCGACGTGATCATCAACACCGGTGCCTGGACCAACATGTCGGTGGAGCACACCGCGCGTACCGCGGCCGACAAGGGCTATTTCGTCGTTCTGCCAGAGGATTCCTGTTCGACCATGAACGCCGATTGGCACAATGCAGCGACCAATTACGCACTGCAGAATGTCTCTGTCGTCACCAAGACCGACGCGGTGATCGCAGCGCTCGGCTGAACCGCACCATCTGATAGACTCTAGGATCTTCCTCCATCGACAGCCACAATCTGACCCGAGATCCAGCTTGCATGATCGCTTGCGAGGAAAAGCGACGCGGCCGCGATATCGTCGGCTGTCCCCAAGCGCCGCGCATGGATGCTCTCGACCAAACGCGCTTGGCCTTCGACGCCGTAGCTCTGCCATTGACGCTCCGACGCGGGATTTGAACGCACAAAGCCTGGCGCAATCGCGTTGCAGGTGATGCCGAAGCGGCCGAGGTCCTGCGAGAGCTGCTTGGTCAACCCAACCAGTGCATGCTTGGCCGCCGTGTAGGCCTGGATGCCGGTAAGGCTCGGCCGCAGGCCGGCGCCGGAGGCGATGTTGACGATACGTCCGAACTTCGCGCTTCGCATCGGCGCGGCTGCCGCTTGCGACAGCCAGAAGGCGCCATCGACGTTGGCCTGGAAGATCGCGCGCCAATCGTCTTCGCTGACATCTTCGATGGGACGGCCGATTTGTCCGCGCACGCCACCCGCGGCGTTCACCAGGATGTCGAGGCGGCCTTCGCGCGCGACGATGTCGCGGACGACATGGCCCGCTGCCGCCCGATCCGACACGTCGAGCGCGTAAGTGGCGAATCCGTTCGGGTTCGCGAATGCAGATAGGCCATCGCCATCGAGATCGGCCACATACACGCGAGCCCCGGCCGCTTGCAGGCCCTTGGCGATCGCCTGCCCGATGCCTTGTGCGGCACCTGTTACCAGCGCTACCCGGCCAGCGAAGGCGATCTGCATATCTCGATCAACTCGTTGAAGGTCGCAAACGATAAGAGGCGGCGGCCCTCTTCGACGTCGTGGATCAGCGCTACCAGGCGATCGATCGCCGGTGTGGCGATTCCCGCCTTGCGCCCGAGGGAACCGACGATCCCGATCAGCTGGTCGATCTCGGTCTTGCGCTTGCGCACCGCAAGGTCGCGCCAAACGCCGGAGTGGGTCTTCGCACCGTGGCTCGTGTACTCGGCAAGCGCCGCAATAGCTGCGCGCGAGCGCTCCTGGTTGGTGCCAGGCAAGAAAGCCTCAACGTCGAACTCCTTGAAGCCCACCGGCTCGACGCCGCGCGCGTTGGCGACCGCGATGACTTCGCGTCCGAGCGTATCGAACACGGGAAAGCGACGCGGATCGGCGAAGTTCTGCGACATCGAGTTGTCGTTCAGCGCGGTTGCGAACAGCATCGCGCCGTAGGCAAGCTTGCCCCAGAGATAGCCCCAGATGTTGTCGGTCAGCACCGCATCGGGCTCGAATTTCTGGAGCAACGCATGCATCTCGCGTGTGCGCGGACGGATCGATCTGTCGATTTCTCCGATCACGACGGCGCTGCGGTTGCCGAACAGGATCTGGCCCGGTCCGTGCCAGTCGGAACCGAAGTTGACAAAGCACCCCATCGTGCGCTCGGGCCCGACCTTCTCGGCGATGGCGATCTCGTTCAAGCCATTCTGCGCCGAAAGCACGAATCCGTCCGGCGCTAGATGCGGGGTGAGTTGCGTTAGCGCCGCTTCGGTCGCGGGCGCCTTCACGGCGAGCACGATGCGCTTGTAGACGCCCGTGACTTCATGCGGTTCGAGCGCCGGGACCACGACCTTGAATTGATCGATCGGTCCGGAGATTTCCAGGCCATCGGTGCGGCACGCCCGGACGTGCTCGCCGGCAACATCGACCAGCAGCACGGGCACGCCGGCGCGGGCCCAGTAGGCCCCGATCGTGCCGCCGATCGCGCCGGCGCCCCAGATCAGGATCGGCTCGCTCATCCTATCACCGGGCACTTCATTGATCAGTTCGTCGCCGGCTTGATGTTCATCGCGAGCGTGTCCTCGTCGACACGCGCCTTGATGGTGATCTTGCCCTTTTGCATCGCCCAGGCCGACCCGACCGCGACGATCGGCAGGCGCTGGCGATCCTTCAGAACGAGCTCGTTCGCCTTTTCGAGGAAGCCGCGACGCTTGGCTTCGTCCATTTCCACGGCAGCATCCTGGATCAGCTTGTCCATCTCGGCGTTCTTGTAGCCAAGCACGTTGAACGCGCCGAACTTCTTGTCCTTGTCGTTGGAGTGCGCAAGCGACGAGAGCGTGTAATGCGCCTCGCCGGTGAGCGTGCCCCAGCCGGACATTGACATGGACAGATCGCCGCGCGTGCGCGCCGGGAAGAACACGGCCGCCGGCTGCGCGTTCGCCTGCGCGTCGATGCCGATCGCGGCGAGCATCTGCGCGATCGTGGTGCCGACCTGCGTGTCACCCGGCAGGCGGTCTTGGGTGAAGCTGAAGGCCAGCTTGAATCCGTTCGGATACCCGGCGTCGGCCATCAGCTTCTTCGCGGCCGCAACGTCATATTTCCGCTCCGGCAGCGCCTTGTTGTAGCCGAAGATCGAGGGCGTCACGACCTGGTTCACTGGCTTGCCGAGGCCCTCCATGGCGATCTCGGCCAGCGCCTTGCGGTCGATGGCCAGATCGATCGCCTCGCGCACACGGATGTCGAGATAGGGGTTCTTCGGCAGCGCAGAGCCGTCCTTGGCGGAGACCTGTCCCGCCGGCGGCTGCTCGCGCATATCCATTTCGAGATTGAACACGTAAACCGTGTCGATCTTGGCGACCGAGATCTTCGGGTCGCGCTCCAGGGTCGCGACGTCGGACGCCGGCACGCGCGTGATCAGGTCGAGTTGGCCCGCTTTGAGCTGCGCGACGCGCGCGGAATCGTTCGCGATCTCCTTGCGCACGATGCGCGCCCACGGCTCCTTGCCGCCCCAGTAACCGTCGAAACGCTCGGCGACGAAGTCGCCCTTCGGCGTCCACGAGACGAATTTGTAGGGGCCGGTGCCGACCGCGGCCTTGCCGGAGTTGAAGACTTCGTTGGCATTCTCCTTCGTGACGCCGGCCGCCGCCTTGTGGGACACGATGAACAGCCGGATGAAATCGTTCGGCAGGTTCGGGGCCGGACCGTCAGTGACCACGCGCACCGTCAGCGGATCGGGAGTCTGCACCTCCTTTACACGCCGGACGTAGATCGTGGTCGGGTTCGGACCCATCGGCGTCTGCATCCGGGTGATCGAGAATTTCACGTCCTCGGCGGTGAGGTCGGAGCCGTCGTGGAATTTGACGCCGCTTCTGAGCTTGAACTCCCATGTCGTCGGATCGACCGCCTTCCAGCTCGAAGCGAGACGCGGCTCGATCTCCAGCCCGTCGCCCGACCACACCAGCGTGTCGAACACGTGCTTGAGCGTCTCGGCGTGCGTGCCGGTGGCGGTGAAATGCGGGTCGATCGAGTCGGGCCCGCCGCGGACGCCGATCGTCAGCGTCTGCGCGAGACCGAATGTCGTGGTGGCCGCCAGCATTCCGGCGGCAATCAGCAGGCGAGTGGCTTGTGCGCGTCATGGCGTGGTTTCCCGAGTGGTTTTCGGCCGTGCGAAAGGCCGGCATCATGGTCCTGGAATTGATCGTTCCAACCATGGGGTTCGCCGTCAAGGGCCTGTTATAGTGGCGCGACAACGGGGCGGGTTTGATGCGTATTTCCGACATGAACTGGATGCAGGTGCGCGACCATGCGGCGAAGGACGACCGTGCGGTGCTGCCGGTCGGATCGACCGAGCAGCACGCGCATCTGAGCCTCTCGGTCGACACGATCCTGTCGGAGCGCGTCGCCGTCGAGGCGGCTGAGCCGCTCCGCATTCCGGTGTTTCCGGTGATCGCCTATGGGCTGACGCCGAACTTCGTCGAATACCCCGGCACGGTCACGCTGCGCATCAGCACGATGTGTGCGCTCGTGACCGACGTGCTCGACGGCATCGTCAAATCGGGCTTCCGCCGCATCCTGATCGTGAACGGTCACGGTGGGAACGTCCCGATCCATGGCGCGGTGCTCGAATGGCTCGGGCGCAATCACGGTTGCAGGGTGCAGTGGCACAACTGGTGGAATGCGCCGAAGACCTGGGCCAAGGCCATGGAGATCGACCCCGTCGCCTCGCACGCATCGTGGCTGGAGAATTTTCCCTGGACCCGGCTGCCCGATGTCACGCAGCCGGGCGAGCAGAAGCCCATGATCGACCTCGCGCGTTTCGTTCAGCTCGATCCGGTCGAAAAGAAGAAGCTGCTGGGCGACGGAAATTATGGCGGGCTCTACCAGCGCAGCGACGAGGAGATGCTTGCGATGTGGCGCGTGGCGGTGGAGGAAACGCGCGCCCTGATGCAGGACGGCTGGGCGTGAGCGTGGAGGCGTGATGCTCGGCTTTATCATCCAGCGGCTGCTGCAAGCTTTCGTCGTGATGATGGTGATTTCGTTTCTGGTTTTTCTCGGCGTTTACGCCATCGGCAATCCCATCGATGTCCTGATCTCGCCCGATGCGGATCAGCGCATCCGCGAAATGGTGATCCGCCAGTACGGCCTCGATCTCCCGCTGTGGCAGCAATATCTCGGCTTCCTCCAGCGGCTCGTGGCAGGCGATTTCGGCCGCTCGTTCGTCTTTAACGTGCCGGTTCTGGAGCTGATCCTCTCGCGCCTGCCGGCGACGCTCGAACTCACGCTCGCGGCGGTGTTCGGCGCGACATTGCTCGGCGTGCCGCTCGGCATGTACGCGGGCTACAAGCCCGATGGCATTGCGTCGAAGCTCATCATGGGGCTTTCGATCCTCGGCTTCTCTGTGCCGACCTTCTGGGTCGGCCTTGTGCTCATCTTCACCTTCGCGGTCATTCTCGGTTGGCTTCCGGCGGGCGGGCGCGGCGACACGGTGGCGCTGTTCGGCGTCGAGTGGAGCTTCCTCACGCTCGACGGCTTGCGCCACCTGATGCTGCCGGCGCTGAACCTCGCGCTGTTCAAGCTTGCCATGATGATCAGGCTCGCGCGTGCCGGCACGCGCGAGGTGATGCTGACCGACACGGTGAAATTCGCGCGCGCGGCCGGGGAACGCGAGGGCACCATCCTCTATCGGCATGTGTTGCGGCTGATCGCGATTCCGCTCGTCACCGTGTTCGGGCTGGAGTTCTCCTCCACGCTCGCCTTCGCGGTCGTCACCGAGACGATCTTCTCCTGGCCGGGCATCGGCAAGCTGATCATCGACTCGATCTCGTCACTCGATCGGCCCGTGATGGTCGCCTACCTGATGCTGGTCGCGTTCCTGTTCATCATGATCAATTTCCTGGTCGACATCGCCTACGCGGCGCTCGACCCGCGGCTGCGCGTGCGGAGAGCGTGATGGACCAGCCGCTCGCGCGCATCTGGGCCGAATTCCGCGAGAACCGCGTCGCGGTCGGCGCACTGATCGTGGTGGTCGCGATCGTGCTGATCGCGCTGCTGGCGCCGCTGATCGCGCCGCAGAACCCGTACGACCTCGCGAGCCTTGTGCTGATGGATGCGCGCCGCCCGCCGGGCTTCGTCGGCTCCGGCGGATACATGCACATTCTCGGCACCGACGCGCAGGGCCGCGATCTGTTCTCCGCGGTCCTCTATGGCCTGCGTATCTCGCTCCAGATCGGCGTCGCAGCCGGCACGGTGGCGCTCGTCCTCGGGGCGGCGCTGGGTACGACCGCGGCCTATCTCGGCGGGCGGATCGAGGCCTTCATCATGCGCATCGTCGATTTGCAATTGTCATTTCCGGCGATCCTGCTCGCGTTGATGCTCTCGGCGCTGCTCGGCAAGGGCATGACGCAGCTCGTCGCCGCGCTGGTGACCGCCCAGTACGCCTATTTCGCCCGCACCGCGCATGGCGCCGCGTCGGTCGAACGCAGCAAGGAGTATGTCGAGGCGGCACTCTCGACGCCGCTGCCCGCGCACACCGTCGTGTTCCGCCACATCCTGCCGAACTGCCTGCCGCCGCTCATCGTTGTCGCGACGGTGCAGATTGCGAACTCGATCGCCCTTGAGGCGACGCTCTCGTTCCTCGGGCTCGGCCTGCCGCCGACCGAACCTTCGCTCGGCATGCTGATCGCGAACGGGTTCCAATACATGCTCTCCGGCCGCTACTGGATCTCGATCTATCCCGGCATCGCGCTGATTGTGCTGATCGTCGCGATCAATCTCGTCGGCGATCAGGTGCGCGATCAGCTCAACCCGAGGCTCAAGCGATGAGCCTGCTCGAAGTCCAGAACCTTCGGACGCATTTTTTCACCCGCGCCGGCGTCGTGAAGGCGGTCGACGACGTGTCGTTCGATGTGGCGGCGGGCGAGGTCATCGGGCTGGTCGGCGAGTCGGGTTCGGGCAAGAGCGTCACGGGGCTCTCCATTCTAGGCCTGATCGATCCACCCGGCCGGATCGTCGCCGGCTCGGTCAAGCTCGCCGGTCAGGAACTGGTCGGGCTCGCGCCCGAAAAGCTGCGTGCCCTGCGCGGACAGCGCCTCGCGATGGTGTTCCAGGACCCGATGAGCGTGCTCAATCCGGTGCTCACCATCGCGACGCAGATGCGCCTCGCGCTCCAGGCGCACGGGCGTGTCTCGAACGAAGCCGCACGCGCGCGTTCGATCGAGGCGCTCACCGCTGTGCGCATCCCGGATGCCGCGCAGCGGCTCGATGCCTATCCGCACCAGTTTTCCGGCGGCATGCGCCAGCGCGTCGCGATCGCGATCGCGCTGCTGCACAGGCCAGCATTAATCGTGTGCGACGAGCCGACCACCGCGCTCGACGTGTCGATCCAGGCGCAGATCCTGACCGAGATGCGCGGCCTCGTGCGCGATCTCGGGATGGCGCTGATCTGGATCAGCCACGATCTCGCGACCGTTTCCTCGCTCGCGAGCCGCATCCTGGTGATGTATGCGGGCCGCATCATCGAGGAGGGGCCGACCGCCGCGGTGCTGCGCAGTCCGCGCCACCCCTACAGCCGCGGGCTTCTTCAATCGCTGCCCTCACGCGCCGAGCCGGGCCGAGACCTGGCGCAGATCCCGGGCTCCACGCCATCGCTGCTGAGGTTGCCGGAGGGCTGCTCGTTTCGTCCGCGCTGCAATGAAAAAACCGACGCGTGCCTGCGGATGCCCGAGATCGAGCGCCACGGCGCGCGCGCCTTCCGCTGCCACCATCCGCTCGCGGCGGAAGTCCCATGAGCGCGCTGGTCGAGGTTCGCGACGTCTCCAAGCAATTCGCGCCACGGCTCTCGCTCGGCGAGAAGATCGCAGCATCGCTCGGCAGCGCGATCGAAACGCGCACCGTGCATGCGCTCGACTGCGTTTCGCTCGCTATCGATTCGGGCGAGGTCGTCGGCCTCGTCGGCGAATCCGGCTGCGGGAAGTCGACGCTCGGCCGCGTCATTGCCGGTATCCTGCCGCCGACATCCGGAACCGCGCGCATCGCGGGCGAGCCGGTCATGGCTGGCGGGCGCAAGCGCACGACGCGCGTGCAGATGGTCTTCCAGGACCCGTTCGCATCGCTCGATCCGCGCATGCGTGTGGGGCAGACGATCGCCGAAGGGCCGCTGGCGCACGGCATCGTCGGCCGCAACGATGCAGGCTCCTACGTTGCCAAGTGGCTCGACGCCGTCGGCCTCGATCCTGACTTCGCGAGCCGCTTGCCGCATCAGTTCTCGGGCGGCCAGCGCCAGCGCATCGCGATCGCGCGCGCGCTTGCGATGCAGCCGGACGTACTGGTGTGCGACGAACCGGTGGCCTCGCTCGACGTGTCGATCCAGGCGCAGATCATCAACCTGTTCCTCAAGCTGCGTCGCGAACTCGGCCTCACCATGCTGTTCATCAGCCACGACTTGGGGGTTGTGCGCCACATCTCGGATCGCATCGCCATCATGTATCTCGGCCGCATCGTCGAGATCGGCGATGCGCGGCGCGCTTACGCCCATCCGCTGCATCCCTATACGCAAGCGCTGCTCGATAGCGTACCCAAGCTCGTGCTGGCGGACGATGAGATTGTCAGCTTCAAGGCAATCCGCGGCGAGTTGCCGTCCGCGCTATCGCCGCCGAGCGGTTGCCATTTCCATTTGCGCTGCCCGCATGCGGTCGAGCGCTGCCGCGGCGAGATTCCACCGTTGCGTGAGGTCGAGCACGCTCGCCGGGCCGCGTGCCATCTCGCCCCAATTGGCTCAATAACTGATGTGGCATACAGCCGTCGGTAAAGACGCAACACAATGAAGAGCGTCAACCGTGTCAATCGGCGCCCAACATTGACCCCATATCGGCATCCAATTGTGACCCCTTTAAGCGACGGGTTTTGGCGGACTGTTTAATCGTCGCCGCGGCGGACGGCACACAAAGTTGTGTAGCGCGCGTGACTTACAGCGAGTCTTTGTGAAGTGACGGAACGCAAAACTGCATTGATCATTGGTTCTTGACGCTGGCCATGACGGGGATCGAGCAGGTGCAAGGAATCGCGGTTGGCATTTTCTGCAAAACGCCGATTCCCGGCCTGTCAAAGACACGCCTGTCCCCGCCGCTGCGGCCGGAGGAATGCGCCGCATTGTCGGCCTGCTTCATCCGCGATCTGGCTGCGACCATCGGCGAGTTGACCCGCGGCGACGAGGCCATCGGATACGCCGTCTACACGCCGGCCGGCACGGAGCGCGCCCTGCGGGCGCTGCTGCCGGATGACTTCCGGCTGCTGCTGCAATGCGAGGGCGATTTTGGGGCGCGACTTTCCACAGCGATGCGTGCGCTCTTGAGCACCCATGCGGGCGCGATCATGGTCAATTCCGATAGCCCCACGCTGCCCGCCTCGATCCTGCGCGCCGCCATAGAGGCGACCCGGCGCGGCGGCTCGGTCGTGCTGAGCCCAGCGCTTGACGGCGGCTATACTCTGATCGGACTGTCGGACATGGAACAGCGATTGTTCGCCGACATCCCTTGGAGCACCTCACGGGTGCATGAACGAACCATGGAACGTGCAAACGAGATGGGGCTTGCCGTAGTCAACGTGCCGGGCTGGTACGATGTGGACGACGCGGCCTCGCTCGCCATTCTGACCGCCGAGCTTGCCGGCGAGCAGCCAGCCTTCGCGCAGGCCGGACTGAACGGCGCGCACGCCCCGGCGACGCGCGCGCATTTTGCGGCGCGCAGATCGAACCTCTGACGGAGCGCGCGAGAATACTGCTCCATGTTGAGGAGCTTGGCGTGATGGGCGAAGTTAAGCAGACTTGATGCTGCGGCGTTCGCGAAATCTTCCAAATTTTCAATCCCCACTGCCGATCTGGCAATCGAACTACTACAAGAAGCCGATGGACAGCCAAGGGACAGCAGCAACAACGATTGTGCCTATAAGCAGCGCAGCCAGATAGGGCCATATGCGCGAAACTGCATCGTCAGGATCAACATTGCCGATTGCGCAAGCCGTGAAAAATCCGACCCCGAATGGTGGCGCGAACAGGCCGATGCCCATCGCGAGGATGACCACCATCGAATAATGAACCTCATGGATGCCGAGCTGGCGCGCGATGGGAAAGAGAAGCGGCGCGAGCAGGACCAGCGCCGGCACGCCTTCGAGCACGCTGCCGAGGATGACGAACACCACGATGCTCAGCGCCATGAAGCCGGCCGCGCCGCCCGGCATCTTGGACATCAGGATCGCAAGCTCGCGCGAGAAGCCGGATTGCGTTAGCGCCCAGGCCATCGCGGTCGCGGTTCCGACGATGAACAGGATCGAGCCGGAGAGTGACGCGGTGTCGACCAGCATCGGCCAGACGCGCCGCCAGTCGAACTGGCGGTAGATCAAGAGGCCGACGACGATCGTGTAGGCGATGCCGATGGTCGAGACTTCCACCGCCGTCGCCACACCTTCGACGACGGCGGCGCGGATGAGAAACGGCAGGATCAGCGCCGGGATCGCGATCACGAAGGCCGTCCGATCTCAGCGCCGGTGGCCCGCTTGCGCGCGACGAGATCGTCGTCGGCTGAGCGGAACCACGCGACGACGGCGAGCGCCAGCGCGAGCACCAGAGCCGGCAATAGGCCGCCGGTGAACAGCGCCGCGATCGACACGCTCGCGACCGAACCAATCACGATCAGCACAACGCTCGGCGGGATCGTCTCCGCCATCGCGCCGGAGGCGGCAAGTAGGGAAACGAGCTCGCCCGGCTTCATCCCGCGCGCCTTCATTTCGGGAAACAGCACCGGCGCGACCGCCGCCATGTCGGCTGCCTTGGCACCCGAGATGCCGGACACGAGATACATCGCGCCGAGAAGCACATAAGAAAGCCCGCCGCGCACGTGACCGAGCAGCGAGGCGAGGAACGCCACCATCGCGCGCGCCATGCCGGTCATGTCGATCAGGATGCCGAGAAAAACGAACAGCGGGATCGACAGCAGGAGGAGGTGCGACATTCCCTCGTCCATGCGGCTAACGATCACCGTCAGCGGCGCGCGCGTCGCGAGCGCCACATAGCCGACCGTCGCGATGCCGAACGCGAATGCGATCGGAACGCCACCGGCCACCAGCGCGGCAACGCCGAAAACGAAGAAGATCGCGAGGTTGTAGTTGCCGAGGCTCATGAATAGCGGCCGCGCGAACCAGAACGCGATACACACGAGCACGGCCAGCGCTGCGCTTGCGGCGAGGAACTTCATGCTCGGGGACACGACGGCGAGGCGCAGGAACGAGAACACCGCGATCAGGATCGCACCGACGGCGACCGCCGAGGAGCGCCAGGAATTGCTGATGTCGAGCCCCGGCGTGCGCACGATCGCCTCGTCAATCGCATATTCGATCGCCGGATAGATGATGAGCAGCACGAAGGCGGCGACCACCAGCAGGATCGCCGTCTCGATCTGCTGGCGCGTGCCGGAGTCGCGCGGCCGATGAATGCGGTGAGCCGCATGTGCGCGTTGCGGCGCATCGCCAGCACGGCGCCGAGCGCCGAGAGCCAGACGAACAGCGTCGAGGCGAGTTCATCGGCCCAGATCAGCGGGCGGTGAAAGGAGTAGCGCGCGATCACGCCAACGAAGAGCAGTCCGACTTCAAACAGCAGGATAGCAGCCGCGACGACGGCGACGGCGATCCCCAGCGTCTGTTCGATCCTGCCGATCCAAAGTGCCGTCCGCGGCGATGCCGCAGGTGGTTCGCCGCTAGCTGCGTGTGACACGAAGAAGTGGTTCGCGTCAGGACAGCGCGCCGCTGTATCTCTCCAGCGTCTTCCACGCCTCTTCGCCGAACTTGCCTCGCCATTCGGAATAGAAGCCCGCCGCCTTCAGCGTCTCCTGGAAGGGCTTCTTGTTCACGGTGTTGAAGGTCAGTCCCTTTTCCTTCAACTGGGTCTCAAGCGTGGCGTTGAGCTTCGCCATGTCCTCGCGCTGCTTCACGGCGCCTTCGTTGAGCAGGCGCGTTGCCGTCGCGCGCAGGTCCTGCGGTAGCTGCTCCCAGTTGCGGCGGTTCGCCACCATCCAGAAGCCTTCCCACATGTGGCCGGTCAGCGAGCAGAATTTCTGCACCTCGTAGAATTTCGCTGCCTCGATCAGCGCGAATGGATTTTCCTGCCCATCGACCACCTTGGTCTGCAGCGCCGTGTAGACCTCGACGAAATTGATCGCGGTCGGCGACGTGCCGAGCGCATTAAACATCGAGGTGAACAGCGGGCTCACCGGCACGCGCAGCTTCATGCCCTTGAGATCGTCCGGGCGTGTTGATCGGCTTGGTGCTGGTGGTGATCTGGCGGAAGCCGTTGTCCCACATTTTGTCGAACGCCACGAGACCGATTGTGCCGACCTGCTGGCGGATGTGCGCGCCGAGGTCGCCGTCGACCGCGGCCCATACGCCATCGAAATTCGGAAACGCAAACGCGATGCTCGGGATAGCCGAAACCGGGATCAGGTTTGCCAGCGGCGAGCCGACGGTGAGAAATGTCCAAGCGCGCCCGAGCGCACTTGGCTCAGCATGTCGGTCGAGCCGCCGAGCGCGCTGGTCGGGAAGATCTGAGATGTCGACGCGGCCGTTTGTGGCCGCGCGGATCGCGTCGCAGGCTTCCGTCGCGCGCTTGTTGATCGGATGCGTGGCCGGCAGGTCGTTGCCGTATTTCAGTTTGAATTCGCCAGCCTGTGCTCGCGCCCGACGGTTACGCAGTGCCGGCACCCGCGAGAGCGCCCGCGCCAGCCAGAACTGTACGCCTGGAGATTTTCCCCATGACATTTCCTCCCCGACCAATCTGTTGTTTCTGATTGGCCGAGCAACGTTAGTGGGCCTGCATCGCTGCGGCAAGCTTCTCGGCGATCATCATGGTGGGCAGGTTGGTGTTCGCGCGTGGGACGATGGGCATCATCGAGGCATCGGCGACACGGAGATTTTCAACTCCGCGCACGCGACCCGCCGGGTCTACAACCGCATCGGGGTCGTCCGCAGCGCCCATCCGGCACGTACCGCTGACGTGAAACGTCCCTGCGATGTTGGTCGCGGATGTGCTCGGCGAGGCGCGCATCGTCGGCGACGAATTGATCCAGCGGCACCGCCTCGCCGGTCAATTGCGCAGGCCGAAGTCGCTGATCGCGGGGCTGAGATCGAGCAGGCGCGCGATGATCGCGGACGTCCAGGCATTTGGCGTCGTTTTCTGATTGAGGCGGCGCAGCCGGTCGGTGAAGCAGCACCGGAAATGGGCGGCCGATCAGGGAGCGCACGCTCTCGGAGGACAGCAGGTCGACGACGAAACGGAATCCCTATTTCATCCGCGCGAGGTCGCGCTCGTCATCGACAAAGTTGAATTCGACCAGCGGGTGTCGCCGTGCATCGTTCGAAACGAGCGAAACCTGCCCACGCGAAAATGGCTTCCACAGCACCGGTCCGAGATTGGCGATCTGCGCGCCGAGCGCGCTCCACGAGGACTTGCTCTGCACATTGATGACCAGATCTGTCTTCGGGCAATTGGGCAGCCCGGACGAGAGACGGAAACAGGAGAACTGAAGCGTGCGCGGCATCGCCGCCTGGCGGGCGTGCGGCCGCAAATGCGCGCCGATGAACAGCACGGGGTGGTTCTGCAGGTTCTGCCCGACGCCGGGCAGGTCCGCCGTCACCTCGATGTCCATCGCGCGCAGCGACCGCCGCGGGGCCGATCCCGGAGCGCATCAACAGCGCGGGCGACTGGATGGCACCGCCGCACAGCACGATCTCGCGCGCGCGGAAATCCTTCTCCGCGCCACCGACTGTCGCCTTGATGCCGATGGCGCGCCGGCCGTCGAACACGAAGCTGCGTCGCCGGCGCGTGCGGCAGGATGGTCAGGTTCTCGCGCCGCCGTGTCGCGCGCATCGAGATAGCAGATCGCCGCCGATCCGCTGCTCTCGGCGTATTGCTCATGGGCAGCGCGCAGTAGCCATCGCGCGCATCCCCGTTCATGTCGGCGACGAACGGCATCTGCCGCAGCTCGGCGAACCGCGCGTGCCGCCTGCGCCAGCGGTGTCCATTGTTCGTAGGGCGTGCGCCGGATCGGCGTCGGTCCGTCGCGGCCGTGCAGATCACCACCAAAATCGAGATCGCTCTCGAGCTTGCGGAAATAGGGCAGCACATCCCGCCACGCCCAGCCGCGCGCACCGAGCCGCTCCCACTCGTCGTAGTCTTCGGGGATGCCGCGCAGCGCGACCATGCCCATCACGGACGAGCCGCCGCCGATGATATGCCCCTGGTCGTAGCCGGTAGCAGGCGAGTTGTGCCGGTTGCGCCAATGCACCTTCATCCCCGGCCACATGTACGTCCTTGTTGTAGTAGGACGACGGATAGGTATCGAGGATGTCCGCGGGCTCCTGCCCCGGCGGCGCGTCTCGCCCCGCTTCGAGAAGCAGGACGGATGTGCCGGAGCGCGCCGAGAGCCGGTTCGCCATGACACAACCGGCCGATCCGCCGCCCACAATGATGAAGTCGTAATTGCGATCCATTTGCGCTACGCCCGCTGCGGCTGGCACGCTCTAGCTAGCAGGAAAAGGCCGGGGCGGGGACATGCAGCGCAGCGAACATCGCATTCTGACGACACATGCCGGCAGCCTGCCGCGTCCGGCCGAGCTGACCCGCTTTTCGCGCGGCGCTCCGTCGGCGAAACCGTGGACGAAGGTGCAATCGAAACGCAGGGCCGCGCGGCCGTGCGCGACATCGTCGCCGGCAGATCGAGGCCGGGCTCGACGTGATCGACGACGGCGAGCAGTCGCGCGAATCCTTCGTTCTCTACATGCGGCGCCGCCTCACCGGGCTCGGCGGCACCGGCTCGCGGCCGATGCATTCCGATCTGGACGCGTATCCGCAATACAAGGCAAGCTTCCAGCAGCGCGCGACCACGGGTGAGCGCGTGTCCAATCGCGCCAATCTGCCCAAAGCGATTGGCGCGATCCGCTACACCGATCCGTCGTTGATCGAGGCCGAGTGCGCGGACTTTCGTGCCGCGCTCGACGGGCAGAAGGGCTTCAAGGAAGCATTCCTGACCGCGCCTTCGCCCGGCATTATCGCGTCGATCGTGCAAAACGAGCACTACGACTCGTTCGAGCGCTATCTCGATGCGCTCGGCGCGGCATTGCAGGTCGAATACGAGGCGATCGTCCGCAACGGCTTCCTGCTGCAACTCGATTGCCCCGATCTCGCGCTCGAACGCCACACCTCGTATCGCGATCGGCCGCTCGCCGATTTCGTGGCGTTCGTGGAGATGGTCGTCGCGGCGATCAACAAGGCCGTCGCGAACATCCCGCGCGAGAAAATCCGGCTGCATGTGTGCTGGGGCAACTACGAGGGTCCGCACGACCAGGACGTCGCGCTGCGTGACATTCTTCCCGCGATCCTGAAGGCAAAGGCTGGGGCGATTTTCCTGCCGTTCGCGAATCCGCGCCACGCACATGAGTTTCGCGTGCTGAAGGACATTCCGCTCGCCGAGCGACCAACTCATCATCGCCGGCGTGATCGACACGCTGACCAATTTCGTCGAGCACCCGGAGGTCGTTGCCGACCGGATCGAACGTATTGCGGGCGCGATCGGTGACCCTCGCCGCGTGATCGCCGGAACCGATTGCGGCTTCGACACCTCAGCCGGCATGGGACGCGTCACGGAAGATATCGTGTGGGCCAAGTTGCGCGCGCTACGCGATGGCGCTGAGCTCGCATCGAAGCGATTGTACGGCTGACGGCAAGTGACCGAATTGCAAAGGGAAACAATGTTCGAGTTGGAATCCAGTCGCACTCCCCAGGCGAGATTTCCCCTACAAATTCAGAGACCCTTACTATCAGCCTTGCCGCTTACTAGAACGTGCGACTCCGATAATTCGCCGTAAAGCTTGCGCCAGCCTCAAGGGGTAGGAACGGCGAAGCAAGCCTATCTCGGACTTCAAGAGTTGAATTTCTTTCTTTCAGTGTTGCATTCTCGGCTTGAAGCGCTTGGAAGTGGGTTGAGGCTTGCAGGATCGCGGAATGTTCACCGGCTCCCAGCAGATGCAGATTTCGTTCATGCGCGAGCCGCTCCACACACTCGGCCATCAGTGCGCCGGACGCATGGGGCGTTGTCGCGTGGTAGTGATAGGTCTGGTTGGGTCGAACGACCGCAATCCGGTCCAAAATGAACTCTTGGAAGAAGAGGCGTTCCTCCGGCGTGGTGCACGCCGGCATCGTCGCCTCAAGCAGACCGGTGTAAAGCGTCGTCCAAGACGCTCGCTTCTTTCCCTCCGGCCAATCGAACCACTGCTTGTGGAAATTATCGCGATGATCGAGCCGGAAATAGATCGGCTCAGGAAAGCGCACGAACGCGCCCCAACGCAACACTTTCGCGAGCCACACAAACACTTCGGACAGGCCGCGGAACTCGTCGCCACGCACGGGACCCGCTTGCGCAACCGCCTCGCGGCGGATGAGCCCGCGCACTGCGACAGGATGTTTCTCCACGATATGCTGACGCAGCCGTTCGAGCGTCGTCCCCTCGATCGAGGGTGCGGATTCAATCTCAGTGCGGCCACCGGTCCACTGGCAGTCAGAATAGATCGCGGCGGCATCCGGCCGCGAGTCGGCAACCGCGAGGAGAGCCTCGAAGAAGTGCGGTGCCGTCGTGTCGTCGTGCTGGCGATAGCAGAAGAACTCGCCCAACGGCTGCTGCAACAGCCAATTGAAATTTCCGAACCAGTCCAGCCGCTCGGGCTGCACGACCATGCGAAAGCGCGCGTCGCTCAAGAACGGCCGGCAGGCGTCGGCGGTCCCCTGATCGTTACCGTCGACGGAAATGATCACCTCGAAGTCTTGAAACGTCTGCTCCTGAAGAGATTTTAGCGCTGCTGCGACGTGTTCAGTCCCTTTGTAGACGGGGACTCCGACAGTGATGCGCGCTGCCACAGTGTCGCTCCAAATTTTTCGCTCAGAATGCCGTAATGCGGTTCGCGCACTGTTCCGCAAAGTATGGCGCCATCGTGAGCTTTCCTGGATCGATCGAGTGATAACGACCCCTGGAGGTCACGCCAATCTCACAACGCCGGTGCAATTCGCTCGCGGGATCGTAGATATCCGTCTCACCCCACGCGACGATGACGCCGCCTTTGACCGAAACATCGAGCAGCTTGGTGATTTCGAGTTTTGCCAGCGAAGGAACGAGCTCGGACAATGCCGCGATCGTCCCTTGCATCACCTGCGACCGGGTTGGTTCCGGCGGATAGGTCGGCCAATCCGGCGGTGTCACCTCGCTCGACATGCTGAGCAGGCAATGCGGATACCAGGTGAGATAGGTCAGCCGATCCGGATAGCTCACCACTTCACCGAATGGTCCCGAGATGAAGGTCACACTGGGCGGAGGTTTCGCCGCGGGCGGCAGCGTGAAACTCACACCATACTTGAGGCGATGAAGCCACGGGCGGTTAGGCCGTAGTTTCATTGTCTCGTCCAGCGCAAGGCGACCGTCCCAAAGGGCATTCACCACATGGTCGAACGCATCGACGATTTGGCCCGCCGGTCCGTCGCTCGCGACACGCACCGTATTGCCATCGTGTTCCGCGCGCGTGACGTTGCGCATGGGACGTATTTCGATGCGCGGGTGCGCGGCGAGGCACGCTTTGAGTAAGCCAGCGAGGTCAACCGGGTTGATTGCGACCTCCGGCGTATCGAACACCGCGAGTACCGCTTCTCCGTCGAATGCTGCCTCGCGGTCCTTGGCCGACCATGCGTTCGGCGGTACTGACAGGTCGGCGCCGAAATAGGCGCGTTCGCGGCCGCGCGCTTCTTCCACAACGAGGCGGTGCACCGTCATCAGGTAGTGGCTCACAGCGGCCGCGCTGTGTTGGCTGTTGCGATGCACCGCATAAGCAGCGGGCGTCGAGGTCGCGAGCGGACGCGAGGTGCCAATATAGCGATGCATGAACGGCGCGAAGGCGAGCGCGCCGGACATCATCATGCGCGCTGTCGAGAAGGTTGGATCGGCGGCGTACATGTAGCCGAGATGGATCTTGCCCTCGTTCGCGACGGCGGTTCGGCTCAGTAGCGATGAATTGCGGTCCATCAAAACAACGCTCAGTCCTCGTTCTGCCAGGGCAAGCGCCGTGCAGCTGCCTTGAAGTCCGCCCCCCAAAACGCCAACTCGAATCAAGGCCTACGCCTCCAACTGCCCGGAAAATCTCACCGTGCGACCAACGCGATCTTGACCTTCTTGGGCCAATGCGCACTCGCTCATCACAAGCGTTGAGTTTGCTTATCAGCGGAGTGAGAACGCGGCAAGGCGAGCCGCGCTACCCTTGCCTGCCGTCCAGACGGCCCGCAGTTGGCTGGACGGCACAGTGCAGTAATTCCCGTCTATAAACGGATACGACGCGAATGCTAGAAGGCCTTCGAGAACTCGCCCGATTGCTCGCCCCTGGCGATCACCGGCTCGTGGTAGCGTTAACGTCAATCAAAGCGCTCGCTTTCAGCGCTGAAAACCGACTTATCATCATAGTCGGCGAATAGTGGGTGAATTGCGGTCGACCCACAAGATATTCTCGACGATATCAGGCGCCATCAGAGTCAGCCGCAGGACCCGCGCCACATATGACTCGTTAATGTCCTCTGCCCCTGCAATTTCCTTGATGGCCGCGCACCGGCCACCCTCCAGCATCTCGCGCCATCGAAATGCTCGCGCGATCGCCTGACCATCGCGCTGGCTGCCTGGTGTCGCATGCACCGACCGTGCTCCGTCCCGTCCAGAGCCAACACGACCTTGCGGCCTCCACGCTTCCTTATCGAAATCGACACACGCACGGTGATCGTCTGACCGTCGCTCTAAATCTTCGGCTTAGCCATCACGCGGTCCTCTTGGCTTCCGGCCTAACCGCCCCCAGTTCTACCGTCAGATTTGTCAGACCCTCCGTGCGCAGGCGGATGTCGATCGCATCCAGACCCACGTCGACCCGCTCGACGAGCAGCTGGATGACGCGCGCCTGTTCGGCCGGAAATAGTTCGTCCCAAAGGGGATCGAGCCGTTGCAGGGCCTCCCTCACCTCGGACTCGGTCAATCCGGCGATCAGCTTCTTTCCGGCGCGCCATGTACGGACGATCATTTCGGGGGAGCGCAGGAGAACGCGGACCTGTTTGAAGACCGCGCCTTCAATCTTGGCGGCTGATACCCTCCGCACCGTGCAGGCTGGAGCGTCATGCTTCAACACATCGGTCGCGACATAGTAGCGGTAAAGCCTCCCACCTTTTCGGGTGTGGGTCGGCGTCATGGCGCAGCAACGTCGACGAGGAACGCTTTGATGCGATCTTCACGGTTTTGAACCACGCGGCACCGCGCAGCGACTCGATCATGTGCAGGGCTGGCCAATTGGTGGATCGCCTGCCTTGATCTCTGCCCTTCAAAGATTTCCTACGCGTGCGCCGCGACGCCGAGATGACTGTCCAGGATATCCTTGCGCGCCGAGAGCTCGCCGGGCGTTCCGTGGAATACGAAGCTACCTGACGAAATGACATAGATGCTGTCCGCAACCGATAACGCCAGTTCAAGGTTCTGCTCGACCAGCAGAATGGACAGGCCGCTCTCGCGCAGGCGGCGCATGATCGCCTCGACCTGCTGAACCAGTTTCGGCGAGAGCCCTTCGGAGGGCTCATCCATCAGGATCAGCTTCGGGTTCGCCATGAGGGCGCGCCCGATCGCGAGCATCTGCTGCTCCCCGCCGGACAGCGAGCTACCCGCGCTGTTGAGCCGTTCCTCAAGTTGCGGAAACTCCTTCAGCACCTCGTCGAGATTCCAGTGCTTGCGCCCCGCGACCGGCGGCACGCGCGAGCGTCCCGCGAGCGTGCTGGTCGGCAGCATGAGATTCTCGCGCACCGAGAGCGACCGGAAGATACGCCGGCCCTGCGGAACGATCGCAACACCGGCCTGCGCGATCGCGTAAGGCGGCTCCTTCTGGAATGCGTGTCCCTCGAAGATCACCTCGCCGCGGCGCGGCGGCGTCAGACCCGCAACGGTCCGGATCAGCGTGGTCTTGCCCATGCCGTTACGGCCGAGGATGCAGGTAATGCGCCCGCGCTGCAATTCGAGGCTGAGGCCATGCAGCACGTAGCTGTCGCCATAATAGGTGTGGACGTCGCGCACGGAGAGAAGCGCGTCAGACGCGGCCAAAATAGACCTCCCGCACCTGAGCGTTGCTCTGCACCTCGGCTGGCGTGCCGTCGAGGATGATATTGCCGCGATGGAGCACGGTCACGCGATCGGCAAGCGCCAGCGCGATGTCGATGTCGTGCTCGATCATCACCAGGGTGATGTTGCGCGGCAGGTCGCGGATCAAGCCAGAAAAGCGCTGCCGTTCGCTCGGTGAGAGGCCGGCGCACGGCTCATCAAGCAGCACGACCTTCGGATTCGATGCGAGCGCCAGCGCAAGTTCGAGCTGACGCCGCTCGCCATAGGAGAGGAATTTCACCGTCTCCTCGGCACGCCTCTCAAGACCGACCCGAGACAGCTCCCGCATGCCGCGATCGCGCAGGTCCCCGAGCACGTGCGCAGGCTTGTACATGATCCACTTGCGACGATCCGCGCCGAGTATCGCGAGCGTGAGGTTCTCCATCACGGTGAGGTCGGTGCAGACGTTGGAGATTTGGAATGTCCGCCCCATGCCGAGCCCGGTGCGGCGATGTTCCGCAAGCGTCGTGATGTCGGTGCCGAACATCCGCACATGACCATCGGAAGGCTGCAGCGTTCCGGCGATGCAATGAAACAGCGTGGTCTTGCCCGCACCGTTGGGGCCGATCAGCGCACGCCGCTCGCCTGCCGCGACGGAAAGCGAAACATTGTCGACCGCACGCAGGCCGCCGAACACTTTCGCGAGCCGTTCAACCGCGACGGCCGGAGTGGCACTCATGCGCCCTCCCCCCGATCGCCGGAACGCCAGCGCGCGAGCAGCCCCATGATGCCCTGCGGCGCCCACAGCACCGTCACGATGAACACGATGCCGAGCACCGCGGTGTAATAATGAAAGTAGCCGCTCACCCAGTTGCGCAGCACGAGGATGATGCCTGAGCCGAGGAACGGACCGATGATCGTGCCGGTGCCGCCGACGATCGTCATAAGCACGGCTTCGACCGACACCGGGAAGGAAGCCGCAGTCGGGTTCACGAAGCGGTTGAAGTACACGTAGAGGACGCCCGCAATGCTGGCGATCATGCCGGAGAGTACGAACGCCACATAGAGGTGCTGCCCGACATTGTAGCCCATGCTGCGCATGCGCGACTCGCTCGACTTGATACCGCGTAGAGTGAGGCCGAAGGGCGAGGTCACGAGCACGCGATAGCCGGCTGCGACGATCAGCACGACGGAGAGCACAACGTAGTAGTAGCTGATCGTTCCCGTGACGCGCAGCGATCCGAGGGCGGGAAACGGTACGCCGGTCACGCCATTGTCACCGCCGGTGAACGACGCCCAGCGATACGTGACGCCCCACAAGATGTAACCGAACGCGAGCGTAATCAGGATGAAGTAGACCCCGCGCGTGCGCACCGCGGTGGCAAACACGAGTGCAAGCGCCGTCCCCGCAAGGATTCCGAGCGGCGCCGCCGACGCTGTGCCAAAGCCGTAGCGGACCTGAAGGAGTGCGACCGTGTAGGCCGAGAGCGCGAAGAAAGCCCCGTGGCAGAGCGAGAACAGCCCTGCATGACCCAGCAGCAAGTCGGTCGACAACGCCAGCAGACCGAAGATCATGATCTGCATCAGCAGCGTGACCCAGAACTCGCTCGCGAAAAACGGCACGCTGATCGCAGCAGCGATGATCGCAATGAGCAGCACGGCACGCGAGGCCATCGCTCAATGCTCCTTGCCGAAAATTCCGGTTGCCCGGAACAGGAGCAGGACTGCCATCGGCCCAAACAGGATGAAGTAGGACAGTTCGGGGAACAGCCAGCGGCCATAGGCATCGAGTAGCCCGACGATGATGCTCCCGAGGATCGCGCCTTCAAGGCTGCCGAGTCCGCCGATGATCACGACCACGAGCGCGAGGACGAGGATGTCCCATTCGGCGCCGGGGTTGAGGGTCAGGAACGCGCCACCCGCTACGCCCGCCGCGCCCGCGAGAAACGACGCAAGCGCCGATACCAGAACGAACAACCGATCCACGTTGATGCCGGTCGCGTTCACCATCTCGCGGTCATCGACACCCGCTCGGACAACGGCGCCAATCTGCGTCTTCTTGTACAGCAGCCACAACGACACCGCCGTGAATACGCCGAAAAGGATCAACGCGAAGCGATAGCGCGGGTAATAGATGTCGCCGGGAAGCGCGATCGACCCGCGCAGATAGGACGGCGTTTGGACGCGCAGATTGTCGCCGCCCCAGATCGCGAGGCACACCTCACCGATGACGAATGCGACGCCGACCGTGAGCAGCACCTGCGCCAGATGATTAGCGCCGAGCGGGCGGAGGAGAAAGCGATCAACGAAATAGCCGAGCACGACGATCGTCAGCCCGCCGCATAGGATGGCAAGCTCGAAGCTACCGGTCGCTCGCACCACCGAATAGCCCACATATCCGCCGAGCAGGTAGTATGCGCCGTACGCCATGTTGACGACACGCATCAGCCCGAACGTGAGCGTGAACCCGCTCGAGAGCAGGAACAGCAGCGCCGCGAGCGAGATGCCGTTGATGGCCTGGAGAATGGCGGCGCTGGACATTACCGATTCAGGCTTTCAGGCAAGATGACGCCGGGCGGCGGCGATCAGCCACGGCCCGGCGCCGTTCGGAAGAGGTCAGCGCTTGTATGGCCCGCGTGCCAGGAACTCCTCGGGCTTCCAGGTCCAGAACTGCGACACGGCTTCGTAGGTCTTGATCGGCTTGGTGATCAGGACGTCGCCGAGGACGGGATGCTTTATCTTCTCGACCCTGCCGATATAGACGTTCTGGATCGGGTTGTCGTAGGCGTCGAGCTTGAGTGGTCCGCGCGGCGCCTTGATCGAGACCGTACGCATCGCCTTCAGGAACGCGTCGCGATCCTCGACATTGCCGTTGATCGAGTCGATGGCCGCCTTCGTCCACAGGCCCGCAGTGTAGGCGGACTCGGCAAACCATGACGGCAGGCGCTTGTGCTTCGCCGCATAGGCGTCGACGAACGCCTTGTTCTCCGGCGTGTCGATGCCGGCGGCGTATTGCAGCGAATTGGCGATAAGCCCGACGGCGCGGTCGTCGATCTGCGGCAGCATGTCCTCCTGCAGCCAGTAGGTGCCGTAAATCTTGTGCTTCTTGTCCATGCCGAAATTGAACCAATCTTCGAACAGGCGGATGCGGTCCGCGCCAACGATGGTCACAGCGACGCCGTCGGTGCCTGCCGGAATAGAATTGACCGTGGTGCCGTAGTCCTTGGTGCCGATCGGATTCCAGATCAGCCGCGCGACCTTGCCGCCGAGGTCGGTGAACGTCTTGATCGCGCCGAGCGTCACCTCATGGCCGAACGTGTAGTCCTGCCCGATGAAGGTGACATTGCGCAGGCCGAGTTCCTTGTAGAGGTACTCCCCGAACGGATGGCCGATCTGGCTCGACGAAATCGCCGTGCGCACCACCGTCGGCGTGCGATCCCATTTCGTCACGTTGTCAGCACCGGCCGCATCCATCACGAGCGGCACGCCGGTCTCCTTGCTCACTTGCGCGACCGCCGGTCCCTCGTGCCCGCACAGCGGGCCGACCATGAAGTGCACCTTCTCCTGCAACACTAGTCGCCGCGCCTGCGTCAGCGCCTGATCCGGATTGCAAGTGGTGTCGCCGGTAATGATCTCGACCTTGCGGCCGCCGGCCGTCATACCGGCCTGCTCCCAGAACAGCCGGAAGCCATTGACCATCTCGGCACCAGGCGAGGCGAGCGGCCCTGTGATCGGTGGCAGAAAGCCGATGCGGATCGGCCCTTTGTCCTGTGCGTGTGCGGCGGTAGCGAATCCCGCCAGCGACGCCGCAGCCGCCAAGGCCGATGCGGCACGCACGAATTTTCCGAGCGAAAGCATGTGCCCTCCCTTGAGCATCCCTGTCTTTGTTATGGCATCCGGTCTATCGCCGGATGTGGCGCGGCATCGCGGCTGCTTGTTTGCCGCGCCGCCTTTCGCCATGATCGAAGATGTGATCCCCGTTGGCGATTTCATCGGCGCACCTCGCCGGTGTCAAGCCGACTTGCCATTCAGTCGCATGCAGCCAGCGTTGCAACTCGCTGCACGGCAAACTCCGAACCGGACTTAAAGTGATGGACAGCACACCGGCACGCTTTGGCAGTGATCACGGCACATTGCGCAGCGAGGACGAGCCCCTGCTCACCGGCAAGGGGCGCTTCACCGACGACCTCAACGCGCCGGACCAGGCTTATGCGGTGTTCGTGCGGGCATCCGTCAGTCATGCGGCGATTCGCAATGTAGAGACGTCGCACGCGCGCGCGATGCCGGGCGTACTCGGCGTGTTCACGGGCCGCGACCTTGCCAATGACGGGCTTGGCACGATTCCGCCGGTCGCGGTCTTTCCCGGCCGCGACGGCAAACCGATGTTCGCCGCCTCGATGCCGCCGCTCGCGGTCGACCGAATCCGCTACGTCGGCGAAGGTGTCGCCATCGTGGTGGCGCAGACGCTGGCGCAGGCACTCGATGCATCCGAGCAGGTGGCGATCGATCTCGAGGAACTCTCGTCCGCTCCGAATGTGGAACGCGCCCTCGCCGCCGACGCCGTGCGCGATTCACGAAGCGCGGCCCGGCAACATCGCACTCGACTGGACCGACGGAAATGCCGCCTCCACGGACGCAGCTTTTTCCAGTGCGGCTCACATCGAACGTGTGCGGCTCGATGACACGCGCCTTGCTCCGGTCTCGCTGGAGCCGCGCTCCGGCATCGGCATGTGGGACGAGGCGAAACAGAAATACACGTTGATTGCCTCGACGCAGGGCGTCGCGGTCGTGCGCAAGCTGCTGGCGGAAGGCGTGTTCAAGGTGCCGCTCAACACGATCCGCGTGCTCACCCACGATGTCGGCGGCGGCTTCGGCATGAAGGCGCAGTGCTATCCGGAGTATGCAGCGATCCTCTACGCGGCGCGCAAGATTGGGCGGCCGGTGAAGTGGTGCAACACCCGGATGGAGAGCTTCCTCTCCGACTCCGCTGGGCGCGACGGCATCCTGGAAGGTGAGCTCGCGCTCGACGCCAGAGGCAAATTCCTCGGCCTGCGCATGCGCAACCTTGTCGGGCTTGGCGCGTACACGACGCAATACGCGGCGATCTTCTCGACCATGAACACGAAGAACTGCTTGTCGAGCGTCTATCGCATCCCGGCGATCAGTCTCGACGTGAAGATGATATTGACCAACACCGCGCCGCTCGGGCCCTATCGCGGGGCGGGCCGGCCCGAGGCGATCTACCTGATCGAGCGGCTGATCGACGGCGCTGCACGCGCGATGAATATCGATCGCGTGTCGCTGCGGCGGCGCAACCTCATCTCGCCAAAGGCGATGCCCTACAAGACACCGAACGGACCGATCTATGACTCTGGCGAGTTCGAAGCCTCGATGGACAAGGCGCTCGCGCTTGCCGACTGGAAAGGATTCGGAAAGCGGCGCGCGGCCTCGCGCAGAAGCGGCAAGTTGCGTGGAATCGGAATGTGCTGCTTTCTCGAAGTCGCCGGCGGCATCTTGAACGAAAAGGCGGACCTGCGCTTTGAAGCAGACGGGTCAGTCGCGATCCGTCTCGGCGTGCAGGCGATGGGGCAAGGCCATCTGTCGACACTGCCCGGCATCCTGGCCAGGCGCCTTGGCGTACCGGTCACGGCGGTGAAATTGATCGAGGGCGACAGCGACGAAGTGCCCGACGGTACGCCCTCCGTCGCGTCGCGTTCGCTCATGATGGCGGGCAGTGCGAGCGCCATTGCGTGCGACAACGCCATCGAGAAGGGCCGCCGCGTAGCGGGACATCTGTTCGAGGTCGCTGCGAGCGACGTGGAGTTCGCCAGTGGCATGTTCTCGGTCGCCGGCACTGATATCCGCCTCCCGATCCTGGACCTTGCCAAGCGCGCGCGCGAAACCGCGAACCTCCCGGTGGATCTGAAAGGCGGGCTCGACAATGTCGCGGACTTCACCTCGCCGCAGATGTCGTTTCCGAACGGCTGTCATGTCTGCGAAGTCGAGATCGATCCTGCCACTGGAATCGTATCGGTAGTCGGCTATGCGGCGGTGGATGACGTCGGCAGTATCGTCCACGAGGTGATCGTGGACGGCCAGACCCATGGCGGCATCGCGCAGGGCCTCGGACAGGTGCTCGGCGAGCACGTGCGCTACTCGGAGAACGGGCAATTTCTCAACGCGACGTTCATGGATTACCGCATGCCGCGCGCCAACGATCTTCCGGACCTGAGAACCGCACATCACAGCGTACCGTGCACGACCAATCCGCTCGGCGTGAAAGGCGCTGGTGAATCGGGCGTCGCGGGGTCCCTGCCGTCCGCCATGAATGCCGTGATCGACGCGCTGGCATCGCGCGGTATCGATCACTTCGACCTGCCGGCTTCGCCGGACCGAATCTGGGCTGCGCTTACACGGGCTGGTCGTCAGCCTCGCACTCCGTCCGCCAGCACTTCTGGACCCAGCACTCTCAGCAGCGCTCCGCACACGCAAAAGCCCAATAATGGCGGGCATTAGGTGCCAAGCAAACCTACATGCTTGTGTGTCCCGCGGACGTGGGCGTAAGAATTCTTCTAACGAAAATGCCGGGAAGGAAAAGCCATGCATCGCAGTGTGGAGCGTATTCTTACAACCCATGTGGGCAGCCTGCCGCGCCCGGCTGACCTGCACGCCATAGGCGTCGCACGCCAAAGCGGTGACGCGGTCGATGAAACGGCTTATCAGGCGCGCCTGAAATCCGCGATCGCCGAGGTTGTGAAAAGGCAGGTGTCGCTCGGCATAGACATCGTCGCTGATGGTGAATTGAGCAAGCCGAGCTTCATCACTTATATCAACGATCGACTTGCCGGGTTCGAAACCGACACAAAATACGAAAATCGCAGCCCGTGGGCCGGCTCACGTGAGGTGCTAGACTTCTACGACTACTACAAGCCGCAGCTCACCAATGTGCATACCAGGCACAAGCATTTCTTCTGTACTGGTCCGGTGACCTACCGGGGTGAAAAGCAGCTCAAGATCGATCTCGATAACCTAGCCGCAGCGCTCAAGAACGTGAAAGTCACCGGGGCCTTCGTGCCGTCCACCTCGGTGTCAAGCATCGAGGACTGGAACCGAAATCAGTATTACCAGTCCGACGAGGACTATCTAGGGGCGCTCGCCGATGCGATCAATGTCGAGTACCGTGCGATCATCGATGCGGGTTTCACCCTGCAAGTCGATGACCCGCACCTTGTGACTTATTATGTCTGCCATCCGGACAAGACAATGGAGGACTGCCGCAAGTGGATCGCGTTACGTGTCGAGGCGATCAACCGTGCCCTAAAGGGCGTTCCGCGCGACCGCGTACGCTTTCACACCTGCTACGGCATCAATTTCGGCCCGCGTGTGCACGACATCGAGGTGAAGTATATCGTCGATATCTTGGCGCGGCTGAACGTGTCCGCGTTTTCATTCGAAGCTGCAAACCCGCGTCACGAGCACGAATGGACCTCTTGGCGCGACGCCAAGCTGCCGGACGACGTCGTGATGATCCCCGGCATGGTCACGCAATCGAATGTCATGGTCGAGCATCCTGAGGGGATCGCGCAGCGTCTCGGCCGGTGGATCGATGTGTTCGGCCGTGAACGTGTGATCGCCGGGACCGACTGCGGCTTCGCGAGCTTCGCCGGTAACGATGAGATCCATGAAAGCATTGTTTGGGCGAAGCTCAAAGCGCTGGTCGAAGGCGCGCGTATCGCGTCGAATGAAAGCCCGGCGGCCTGACGGTGCACCACACAATCAGAAACATTTGAGGGAGCGATTCCGCCATGCCGTCTTCGCGAATCCTGACCACCACCGTCGGCTCCTATCCGATGCCGGACTGGCTGGTGGCGTTGCCGTCCGAACAGGCGCTGGCCGATGCGACGCGCGTGGTGATCAACACGCAGGAGAAGGCCGGGATCGATCTCGTGTGCGATGGTGAGCTTTATCGCTTCGACATCAATCATCCCGAGACCAACGGCATGATCGAGTATTTCACACGGCCGATGGCGGGTATCCGCCGCGACATGGGCCTGGCCGAGTGGATGAATTTCAAGACCGCGCCCGGCATGGCCTTCCGCACGCGGCCGCCCGGCGTGGTCGAGGCCCCCGTGGGCCCGGGTACGCTTGATCTTCCGTCGGCCTGCTCGCGCGCCAAGGCGCTGGCATCGAAGCCGTTCAAGTTCACGCTCACCGGCCCGCATATGCTGGCAAAGATGCTGCTCGACACGCATTACAGGGACAAAGCGAAGCTCACGATGGCGATCGCGGATGTGCTCGCCGAACAAGTCAAGCACATTGATGCGGACGTCGTGCAGATCGATGAGGCGAACTTGCCCGGCTCCCCGCAGGAGTGGGAGTGGGCAGCCGAGGCGATCAACAAGGTGCTGCGTGCCATCAAGACTACGCCGGCGGTGCACCTGTGCTTTGGCAATTACGGCGGCCAGACCATCCAAAAGGGCGGATGGGGAGATCTGATGAAATATCTTAATGCGCTCCACGTCGACCACATCGTGATGGAGAACGCCCATCGCCCGCCCGAAGAGCTTGAAGTTTTCAAGGATCTACGGCCCGAGATCGGCTTCGGCCTTGGTGTCTCCGACATCAAGCAGACGGAGATTGAGTTCGCCGATGAGATCGCACGAGCGATCGAACGGGCCGACAAGGTGCTGGGGCGGGGACGCGTGAAGTATATCCATCCGGATTGCGGCTTCTGGATGCTCAAGCGCGGCATCGCGGACGGCAAAATACACGCACTGGTGCGTGGGCGCGATCTGTACGAAGGCCGGCACTAGACATTATGGCCCGCATTGTTCGCGTCGACGTCAAGCGGCACGACTATCCACTAGTCGGCAAGTTCAAGTTCTTTAAGGGCGGCACGCGCCCGACCGTACTGCTGCGCCTTGCCGACGAGAATGGCGTCGAGGGGTGGGGACAGTCCGTCCCCGTCGAGACGTGGACCTACGAAACGGTTGAGTTGGTCGAGACGACTTTGCGTCACTATTTGGCGCCTGCGATCCTCGGCGCTGACCCCAGCGACATCGCAGACATTCATGCAAGGATGGAGCGCGCCATTCGACCATCGTTCTCGGTCGGGCAGCCGGTATGCAAGGCCGCGATTGATCTTGCCTGCCACGACCTTTGGGGCAAGCAGACGCGCCGTCCGGTCAGCGACCTTCTGGGCGGCGCGAAGAAAAAGGAGATCAAACTTAGCTGGACGGTCAATACATCGACTCTCGCAGGCGCGGAGCAGCAGCTCTTACTCGCGCAGTCGCAAGGCTACACCAACTTCAATATTAAAGTCGGTCAGCCCCAGTCCATCATTTACGATCTCGAACTCGTGCGTATGGTGACGTCGTTTGCGCCGAACGGATTTCATTGGTGTGATGCCAATACGAGTTACGATCTCGATACCGCGCTCACGATCGCGCCGAAGTTCGCCGATCTCGGCCTGAAAGCGCTTGAGTTGCCGCTGCCGCCCAACCGCATCCGCGACTATCAGAAGCTCAAGCATCTAGGAGCGCTGCCGATCCTGATGGACGAAGGCATCGTCTCGGCCGTTGAGACCGCCGAATTCATTGCGCTCGACATGTTCGACGGAATCGCCATGAAGGTCGCGCGCTGCGGCGGTTTGTGGCACGCTTGGCAGATTGCGAAGCTGCTGCGGGAGAGCGATCTGTTGCTATTCGCTTCAGGCCTCACCGATCCGGAACTCTCAATGGCGGCGTCCGCCCATTTCTTCGCGGCGGCGGGGCTCGAATTCCCCGCAGCTATGAATGGTCCGCAATACCTTGCCGATCGGGGCAGCAGCGATCCTCGGCTACGCGCCGTGGACGACGTTTTGCACGTGCCCACTGGCCCGGGGTTGGGCGTTGATTTGTCCGAAGACGTATACGCCGCGATGGTAACGGTGGCACAATCTCGCGATGCTTTACCGTCTTGAGCACTCTGTTACGCTGCGTGAAAATCAGGCAATGAAAACAGGGGGTCAGGTAGGACGATGGCGCTCGTGAGCGATACAGCCAAACTCGAGGCCGACAAGAAGATGGCGCCAGCGGGCGCCGGCATTCTCAGAAAGCTCACGCCGCTCGTTGGAATTCTGGCGTTCCTGCTCGCGTGGCAGTTTGTTGTCTTCGCTTGGAAGATGCCGCCCTACCTGCTCCCGTCGCCCGTTGCCGTCGCCCAAACGTTCGTCAGCGAGCTTCCAGACCTGCTGCGCCACGGTTGGGTGACAACCTATGAAATGCTCGCCGGCTATGCGCTCGCCGTTAGCATCGCAATCCCGCTCGCCATCGCGATCACATCGTCGGCGCGGTTTAACGAATTCGTCATGCCGACGATGCTGTTTTTTCAGATTGTGCCCAAGGTCGCGATAGCTCCACTATTCCTCGTGTGGTTCGGCGTCGGCCCGACGCCGAAAATCCTCGTTGCCTTCTTGATCTCGTTCTTTCCTATCGTCATCGATGCTGCTGTCGGATTGCGCTCGATGTCGACGGAAATGGCGGACCTCGCTCGTTCGATGGGAGCGACGCGGTTCCAGGTCTTCGCCCGGTTTCGGTTACCGACAAGCCTTCCCTATCTTTTTAGCGGCTTGAAGGTGGCCGCCACGCTGGCAATCGCGGGCACTGTCGTCGGTGAATTCGTCGGCGCCGACAAGGGCCTTGGCTACCTGTTACTGGTCACCAATTCCAATATGCAGACATCGCTGATGTTCGCGACCATCGTCGCCCTAACCATCATCGGGCTAGTCTTCTATTACCTGGTCGAGTTGCTGGAAGGACTGCTGATCCCTTGGCACGTGACCCACCGGGTGCGTGAAGAGTCTGGGACGATGTAAATCGACGCAACGTATCATACGAAACGAATGGAACAGGGAGGAATGAGAGATGAAACGCTTTGCGATGTTACTTTCGCTCGCCGCCGCGCTGCTCATCAACGTGGCCTTCACGGGGGCCGCAAACGCGCAGGAGAAGTTTCCATTTCGGCTGAACTGGACACTGTACGGCGAACACGCGCCGTTCTTCGTCGCGCGCGACAAGGGCTTCTACAAGGAAGAGGGCCTCGAGGTCGAAATCGTCGAAGGCTCGGGCTCCACCACGGTCGCCCAGCTCGTCGCCAACCAGACCAATCCGGTCGCCTATGTGGATGCCGCCACCATGATGCGGGGTATCGCCAACGGAATGCCGATCAAGGCCGTGGGGGTCACGCTCCAGCAAAGCCCGATGGCTTTCATTTATCGGGCGGACAGTCCGCGGCCGACCAAGATCGATGAAATCAAGGGCAGCCGCATCGCCATCACGGCGGGCGACGCCAGCCTCGCGATTTTCACGGCCTTCCTCGGCAAGCTGAACATGCAGCTGAGTGACGTTCAGTTGATCACGGTCGCCAATCCGGCATCCAAGGAGCAGGCGGTGCTGAGCAAGCAGGCCGACTCGCTGCTCGGCTACTTCATGGATCAGGGTCCGCGCATGCAGCTGCAGACCGGTGTGAAGATGGGCTGGACCCGGCTTTTTGACATGGCCGGAATCACGACGCTCTCAAGCGCGATCATCGTCAACACCGAATGGCTGAAGGACGCCAAGAACCAGGATCAGCTCAGGCGCTTCCTGCGCGCATCGCAACGCGGCTGGGAGTATACCGACAAGAATCGAGAGGAAGCGTCCGCGATCTTCATCAAGCACGCCAAGGCATTCAACATGGAGATCGCGCTGCTCGAGGTTGAGGGTACGATGACGATCATCCGGACCAAGCATACGCAGGACAAGCCACTGTTCTGGTCGGCGAAGGAGGACTGGCAGGAAAGCCAGGATCTCCTCGAGAAGTTCGCCAAGATGCCGCCGCAGGCAGACCTCGCAAAGTATTACACCAACGAATATCTCGCTGAGCTGCCGTACACGGCGAAGAAGTAGCCGCTACCCGGGCGCTCTTCACGGTAGTCGTGAAGAGCGCCCGAGGTCCTCAATTCCGGAAAATAGGAACCGATGAGCGAGCCCTTTATTCGCCTGACCAATGTCGGCAAGGTCTATCAGACCAAGACCGGTCCGACAGAAGCCTGCCTCGACATCAATCTGGATATCCGGCAGTCGGAATTCGTCGCCATCGTCGGTCCAAGCGGATGCGGCAAGACCACCATCCTGAAAATGGTTGCCGGGCTCGCTCCCTATACGTCGGGAAACATTACGGTCGGCGGGCAGCGGGTCGACCGTCCGCAAATCGACGTCGGCATCGTGTTTCAGGAAGCCATCATGCTCGACTGGCGTGACGTTCTGGAGAACGTCATGCTGCAGATCGACATCCGCAAGATGGACCGGGTCAAGTACGAACCGGTGGCGCGCGAGTTACTCAAGGCTACGGGCCTTGAAGGCTTCGAGAAGAAGAAGCCGTACGAACTCTCAGGGGGTATGCGCCAGCGTGTCTCGATCTGCCGCGCGCTGGTGCACGGACCGAACATGCTGTTGATGGATGAGCCCTTCGGCGCGCTCGATGCGTTGACGCGCGAACAGATTTCGATGGACATCCAGCGAGTGTGGATGGAGAGCCGAAAGACTGCACTGCACATTACACATAGTATTCCAGAAGCGGTCCTGCTCGCCGACCGTGTGGTCGTGATGGGACCTCGGCCTGGCCGGATCGTTGAGATCATAGACATCGACCTGCCGCGCCCGCGCCGCCTGGACCAATTGCCGCAAAGGTTTCATGACTATTCGACGCGTATTCGAAATATCTTCAAGTCCAACGGTGTGCTCGCAATGGATTGAGTTCTGCTTCAGAAGGCCAGTACCGACGTGGCAGGCTTCCTGTTCAACTCCACACGCAGCGGAATTATTACCGCGCAGATCTTCTTCTGGCTTGAGACAGAGCGAGCCAGGGAGCAGCAGAGATGGCCCGAGCTTTTCAGACCGCAATCTCGGCTGATGCCGCAGACAAGATGTCACACGCGCGCGCTCGAGCAGTGAACAAGCCCGGCCCCCACTGACATGGCGTCCCAGATCAACCACAGAAAGAAACTCAGAGGGGCGCAATGCGCCATCGGAGCATCACGTATCCTATGCCTGCTCGCCCTCGCGGTGATCGCCACCACAAAGCCCGCGGCGGCACGAAATCTGGCGCTGATGGTTGCCGTCACCCAGTATGACGAGAAAACGATCAGGTCGCTCGAGGGACCGAACAACGACATCATCCTGATGTGGCGCGAGTTGAAGCGCCGCGGCTTTCAGCCTGCCGATATGACGGTGCTGGCCGACAGCCTGCCGACTCGGAACGATGTACCGCGCCCGGGTGGCGTGCCAACGCGCACCGCGATTTTGAACGGGCTCAGGGCGCTTGCCGAAAAAGCTCAGGCCGGAGACTTCGTCGTGTTTCAGTTTTCTGGTCATGGCTCGACACAGCCCGTCACGGACCCTGCTGCGCAGATCGAGCCAGAACCGGACGGCCGCGACCAAGTGCTGCTTCCGCGCGATGCCGGGCGTTACGACGCGGCGCTGAAATCAATCCGCAACGCGATCATCGACGATGAACTGGCGGTTGCGCTCGATGCCATCCGGCTCAAAGGCGCAACTGTCTGGGCGGTTATCGACGCCTGCCATGCCGGTACGGTCACGCGCTCGATTGGCGAGAGCGTGACGCGCGCAGTACGCGCTTCAACGCTTGGTGTACCGTCGGAAGCTGGCCCTTCCGGCGCGCCATCCGTGCAGGCGCGTCGCTCCGGCACCTTCGTCGTAAGTGCATCGTCCGATAAGGCACCGCTCATCGGCTTCTATGCGGTCGACTCCCGCGCGGAAGCGATCGAGCGCCCATTTCCAAGCTACGCTCCGGGCCTTGCGGGACGGCCGGGCCACGAGCGCATCGGGGTGTTCACGGCGCATCTCATTCGCGGGCTCACCTCCGGCAAAGCTCGCACATTCCGCGACCTCGCGCGTGCGATCTCAGCTGATATGGCAAAGCTCCAAGGCTCGGCGAGCGCGCCGTTACCCGTATTCGACGGCGCTCTCGACCGGTCGATCGACGGCGGCGAGATCATTCCGGCCGTACGATACGAGGGAAATGTCGATGAGAAAGGCGTGTCGATCGCCGCAGGGGCTCTGCACGGTTTCGAAACTGGCGCGGGTCTTGCGCTTTTCGACGGGCCGCTACGCGATGGCAAGCCGCTCGGCAAGGCTCGCGTCGTCGAAGGCACCGCCGCGACAAGCCTCGCGGCTCTCAATCCCGACGCAGACATCCGCTTTGGAACAGACGTGTGGGTGGAGGTTGAGGAGCCCGCCATCTCTTTCGCGTTCCGGGTCGCGCGGCCAGATATTCCGGCCGGAGTTAATGCCGCGCGGGTCAGTCAACTGATCGACAGGGCGAAGGACGGGAGCAGCCGACGTGCGTTGGCGATCGAAGTCGTCGGGCCCCATGAACCGGCTGATCTGCGGCTGACACTCGACGGCGGGCGCCTGTGGGCGGCACCTGAGGGCCAACCGCTGATCAAGGATTTTGATCGCCCAGGCACCAGCATCTCGCTGGATCTCGGCCTCGGCGATACGGCCTTCGCGGGCGGACTGCGGCGCATTCTCTGGAGCATGGCGCGCGCGTCCAATCTCGTGCGCATCGCGTCGGCCGGCGGGGATGGCGCTGATGCCGAGTCGCCTATCACGGTCGATGTCCACATCAGCCGCGAGGCAGGCTTGTCCCACGCGGACGAAAAGCGTTCGTGCACGGAGGCGTCACAACGGAAGGCGGACGAAAAGCTCACTCCCGCAGTTCCAATGGCGGCCGGTCATTGCGACACATTCTCCGTGAGTCTGAAGAATTCCGGCGACAAGGATGTGGATGTCGGCGTGTTCTATCTCGACTCTCGTGCGGGTATTAATCTGGTAGACGATCGCATGGCCAACAATGGCTGCGTCGTCACGCTGCCTTCCGCGATGGCTGAGCCGATGCGGCTTCCATCGCGCCAGTTCGCAATCTGGGAAGGCGGCAAGCCGCTGGCACTTGGCATGCAACGGATATTGGTATTCGCAATGCCACGCAGCGGCACCAGCCCGCCCTCGCTGTGCCATCTGCGCGAGGCATCGCTTGAAGCCGCCGCCCGCACCGCGACGCGCAGCACCGTCCCTGCTATGGGGCTTGCCAAATTGCTCGCTCAGGCTGGGCTGGCGGACGGCTCCGTGCGCAGCGCGGCTCCCACCTCGGACGGAGGCGATGGCGGACCCGGCGTCGTGGTGCGGCAATTCACGTTCGATTTGCGGGAACCCGCTCGGCCCTGACCTCATTTCGCTGGCAAAATTCTGCTATTCTGGATTCGCCACTTGAGCCAGCCAATGTTTTCTCACCAACTCAAGATCCGTTCCCGGCGAACCGCGATCCTCGTCGCCGCATTCGTTCTCTGGGTCGGCATATCTCCGGTAATGGCAGAACGGCGTGTCGCGCTGGTCATCGGCAATTCGGATTACCTCGACGTGCCGGTGCTGGAAAACCCGCGCAATGACGCGGAGGATGTCGCCGCCGCGCTCAAGCGGGTCGGCTTCGAGACGACCGTCAGCCTCGATGCCGACCGCAGTACGATGCAGGCCGCAATCGATGAGTTTTCCGCGAAGGTCGAGGGCTCCGACGTGGCACTGTTCTACTACGCCGGCCACGCCATGCAGCATCAGGGCGTGAATTACCTGATGCCGACGGATGCCAATCTGACAAGCGCGGCAGGACTTCGCCGCATGACCAAGCTGAACGATATCGTTTCCGACGTGCGGCGTGCCAAAGCACTACGCATCATGATCATCGACGCCTGCCGCGACAATCCGCTGACCGAGAAACTCGATAGCGGTGCGCAGGTCGCGGCAGCAGGCGCGAGTCGTAGCGCAGGCCTCGCCAAGCTCTCACGCACCATGGCGAAGAGCGCGACGCAAAATTCCGACCCGATCAATCGCGGCGGAGACATTATCGTCTATGCAGCGGAAGCGGGCCGCACCGCGGCAGACGGGACCGGACGCAATAGTCCGTTCTCCGGGGCGTTCATCAAGTACGTCGAGACCGAAGGCCAGGAGGTTGTCTCGTTGATGCGGCGTATCACGAACAGCGTGCAGGACGAAACGAAGGGCGAGCAGCGGCCGGAGCTGTCTCTCGCCGTTCCGTTTGAGTTTTATTTCAAGCCAGGCCCGCCGCAGCCCCCGCCGACAGTCCGGCAACTTGTGCCGAACGCCAAACCCCACGAGGTCGGCGCGATCGAGACACAAGTCGACGCGATCATGCGGACGATCCCGCTGAAGGATCAAGAGCAGGTCCGCCGCGAGGTTATGGTTCTGCTCTCCGACATCGCATCACGCTCTGGACTGAAACCGGATCAGATTGCCGTCGAACTGCCTCAGGCATTCGCGAAGCTGATACAGACGCGCTCGGCGATCGCGGACTTCCGCACGCTGATGGAAAATGAACCCGGAATAGCGCCGTTCGTCGAAATCGCGGCCGCGGCAGTCGCGTCGGGACGCAGGCCCGACCTTCAGGCGGCGGATCAGGCGCTACAGCAGGCCCAAGCTCGTTACGACGAAGCGATCCGCGCACGCACACAAGCTCTGGAGCGAGCGCGCGGCAACCGCGCGGCGCTATCGGAGCAGCGCGGCAATATCGCCGTAACCGAATATCGCACCAAGGAAGCAGCCGATCTTTATCTCATTGCCGCTCGTGATACGCCGGAAGGCGATCTTGAGACTTCTTCGCGCCGCTTCTCGATGGCGAGCGAGGCGTTCTACTCGTACGGGGCTACGTTCTTCGCCAACGACGCCTTGCGCGAGTCGATCCGCATCGGCCAGGACGAGACATTGCGCCGCCTTGAGCGATCGCGCCGTCCTCCGACGACCAGAAACTCGCCCTCGGAGCGCGCAAGGGTGTGGTTTTGGCATCGGTTGCCGATGCGCAAACCAAGCTTGGCAGCCGCCTGCCGGGATTCGAAGGCGCGAAGATGATGGTGGAAGCACGCCAGACCTACAGGAAGGCGCTCGATAGCTTCGAAATCAACGATTTTCCTCGCCTGGCGATGGACATCATGGATCGACGCGCGTCGCGCGATCTTGAGTTCGGCCGCCGCATGACTGAGAACAATGGCCGCGCCAACTTCGACGCTGCCGTGAGCGCACGGCGTACGATCTGGCGCATTCAACGGAGCAATGACGATTACAAGGACGAGCGTTTCAGGACGCGCAACAATCTTGCCTATGCGCTGCAGGAGGCCTCCCGCCGCACCGTGGGCGAGGAAGGCGACAAGCAAATCGAGGAAGCGATCGATCTGCTGCAGGGCGCACTCGATCTGTTCGACGCAACGTCGAACGAAACGAACAAAAGTATCGTGCGGGCCAATCTCGCGCAGGCGCTCGGCTTCCGCGCCGCCCGCAAGGGGGGACTTGCCGGACAGCCCGATATAGACCGCGCAACGCACTCTATGCCGAGATCGACAAGTCGCTGGAACGCGACAAGGACCCGCGGCTTTGGGTGATTGTCCGGCAGTTCGAAGCTGAATTCCTGCGCATGGTGGGCGAACGGACGCAGGATCGCGACCGGGCGCTCGCGCTCATGAAAGCTTCATTCGAAATGTATCAGAGCGTCTTTGCCGTCATGTCGCGCGAGACCGCGCCGAACGACTGGGCGATCGTATGCGCCGAGATGGGCTACACGTTCGTCGCGTCGCTGCCACTCGTGCAGGAGCCGACCCGCACCAAGTTCGCCGAGGATGCGTTGAAGCT
The DNA here is from genome assembly GCA_963800695.1 of uncultured Alphaproteobacteria bacterium. Taxonomy (GTDB): domain Bacteria; phylum Pseudomonadota; class Alphaproteobacteria; order Rhizobiales; family Xanthobacteraceae; genus PALSA-894. The sequence goes on from CAWDCA010000007.1 coordinate 446,864, forward strand.
TTTCGGCGCCGCCCGGCCCTATTTCACCGCGGGCGGATTTCGGCAGGACATCCAGAAGCTCGATGAGGCCCAGAAGATTGCGAGCGAGGTGTTGGGGAGGAATTGAAAAGGATTTCCTCCGTTCGTCCCCCGGATGCGGACCCAGAACCGTAGGGTGGGCAAAGCCGCCAGCTCCACCAGGAATCTTGCGCAGGCGGTGCGCGGCCCCGCACCGCAGGCGCTGTGGGAACGCCGGGACGTTATCTCCCCCCCCCGCCTCTCCCCGCACGCGGCGATGCTCACGAATACCTCGGCGATCGCTACTTCACGTTCTCCTTGATCCAGTCCATATGGGTCGCAATCCGCGTATAGATCGTAGGCAGTTTCGGCCGCGCGCAACCTTCGCCCCAACTCACCAGCCCGACTTGCATGACGTCCCTGTGAGGAGACAAACAGCGGGCCGCCGCTATCGCCTTGGCAGGCGTCCTTGCCGCCGGCCATTTCGCCCGCGCAAAGGGTCTGATCGGTAACAACCGGCGGCGCGGCCGCGATAGCGGTGACCAGCAGCGTTTTCAACGTTTCGTTGCTGAAGCGCAGTTGCTTCTGCGCCATGCGAAACGCATCGATCGACTTGATGGCGCGATACTCAACGATCGAGGAATTGCAGGCCTTGCGATCGACAATGCTGATATTGAGTTCGAGCAGGGACTTCGACGACGCGCCGCCCTCGGTGGTCTTTCCCCAGCCAAGCAGTTTCACCGGCGTGCCGGGAGGGCTGTCGGGCCCGACGTCAGCGTGATCGGCTTTGCCCCGCTGAACTCGTTCACCGGCCGCTCCAGCTCGAGCAGCGCGATGTCGTTCGCCATCAGCCCCTTGCTGGTATAGCCCGGGTGCACGATCACGCGCGCCGCACGAACGCGATCACCCTCACCAAACGCAAGGCCACCGGCAAAAACGTTGATCATCCCGGCCGCGTAGGTGCATCATTCTCGGCCGCCTTGGTGATGCAGTGGGCCGCGGTCAGCACCCATTTCATGTTGACGAGCGATCCGCCGCACATCATGCCGTCCTTGCCGTTCGCGGTGGTGAACAGCGCGACCTGGAACGGATAGGCGCCGCGCGCCGCCGGCACGCCACCGACGATCTTGCCGCGCTCCTCGGCCGCGGACTTGCCCTCGATCTCGGCCATGGCCTGATCCATAGGGCTCGTCTTGCCATCGAGCATCGAATCGTTCGCTCCGCCTTCCGGGATTTGCAATTCAGGCGGCAAAATGCCGGCTGAGGCCACCGCCGGCGGCTTCGCGGGCCCGCCGAGCCCTGCGTCTGAGCAAAAGCTGCCCCCGAGGCGGCCGCCGCGATGAAGGCAAACACCACCGTTTCCCTGATCCTGCGCATGTGTCCTGCTGCTCCGCTGTCGGGGAAAGACAGATCGCTATTTCTGACTACCTTGGTCCACCGGCCAAGTCTCTACGGCCATGACAAGTTGGCCGATCGATGACGCGCCGCTAGCGGGTATCGTGCGGGCGGCCAGCATCGCGGTGACCGGATCGTCGGCTTCATCCGCCCGCGTGTCCCATCGGTCATCGAGCGAACAAACCGGCACGGATCAGCGGCAGCGCCACGCCGGGTTCGAACGGCACCGCGAACACAAGCACGCCGTTACGGGTGCGCGGCGCGAGCCCCGGCGCGATCGAGCCGTTGCGATATTGCAGGTCGACCGTGCGCGTGCCGCCGAATCAAGGCGGTTCTGAGCGCCTTGACGGCAAACGTTATTGAGCGGGTGCAGCATCCAGCCATCGTCGAGCGCAAACACATACACGAACACCGGCGTGGTGCCACCATTGCGGATCTGCACGCTGGCGCCATCGCAGGTGCTAACCGCCGCATTCTTGTCCAGCATCGGACGCTCGGCCCCGAAGCGGCAGCGGCCCGCGCAATCGCGCGCGTAGCGCACAAGCGAGGTCGTGGCGCTCGCGACCCCGAGCGGCATGCCATTCGACGGCAGCGCGCCGCGAACGCGTTCGAGCCGCATCAGCAGCCGGGCGCGATCGAGCGCCGCCACGATGCGCCCGGCGGCTTCCTCGGTATTCCCTTTTTCGAGCGCCGCCGCGGGGCCGAACTCTTCGGCATCCGGGCAGCGTCCACGACGGCATGAAACGCACCCCGTCCGGCGTGCGATACCAGACAAAATCCGGGCTTCACGGCGTCGATGAGGTAGCCGGCGGACTCGCCGATCAGCCGCAAGTGCGGCGGTCTCGATCGCAGCGCGCGCGGGCGCGGCCGAGCGGTCCGGCCAATCGCGCGGACGCGAGATGCGCAACGTCATCCGGGTGACCGGCAGCACAACGGTCGCGACGCGTGCCCGCGAAAGCATATCGGTGAGGGCGCGCCGCTCACAGATCGGAGTGCCATCCTTCAGCAAGCAGGGATAGCTTATCGGCACAATCTCAGCATCG
>CAWDCA010000008.1:0-175745 GCA_963800695.1 uncultured Alphaproteobacteria bacterium
CGGTCCCGGCCGGCGTGAAACGCGTTGTCGAAGATCGAGACGGTCGAGCTGCGCGCTGCCGACCCGATGGTCTGCGCCGCGCTCCGGGTCGGCGCGGCGACCGGCCCGATCTTCGGCGCGACCGCCTGTGTGACGGCGGCCTTCGGCACGGCGGCGCTGAGCAGCGTCGTCGTGTGCGCCCGCACGTCGCGGACGAAGACGCCGCGGCGGTTGTCGGGCTTGTCGGCCGAGAGGTTCGCCCCCGCCGAGGTGAAGGCGACGCGGCGTCCGTCGCCGGAGATCGCCGCGTCGGAGGATGGCCCGTCGGCGGCGCCGCGCGTGCCGGTCGGGCGCGAGACGAGGCGCTCGGGCCCGCGTTCCGCCGCGGGCATCGCGGAGGAGGACGTAGACGCGCGAGCGGCCGTCGCGGGCGCCGAGTAGTTCACCATTTGCACCGGGGCCGCAACCAGTGCTGAGATTGAGGGGGCATCACCCAGAATGACGCCATGGGTCCCTGGCGAACGGTGCGCGAGCACCTCGGCCCGGGACTGACGCGCGACGTCGCTCTGGTCGCGCTCGCGGTCGGTGTCGTCGCGGCGTCGTACGGCGCCATCACCGTCAGCCAGGGTTTCCCGTGGTGGACGCCGAGCGTCATGTCGGTGCTGGTGTTCGGCGGCGCCGCCCAGTTCCTCTTCACCGGGATCGTCGGCGCCGGCGGCAGCGCGGCGGCTGCGGTGCTGGCCGGGTTGCTCGTCAACGCGCGGCACCTGCCGTTCGGCTTCGCGCTGGCCGACGTGTTCGGTGAGAAGTGGTACTCGCGGCTGGCCGGCAGCTACGTGCTGGTGGACGAGGTGGTCGCGTTCACGCTGGCGCAGTCCGACCGGAAGCGGCAGCGTTGGACCTACGCCGTTGCCGGTTTTCGCTGTTCATCTGCTGGCAGGCGGGCTCCCTCGTTGGAGCAATCGCCGGATCCATCATCGATGACACCGACCGCTACGGGTTGGATGCGGCGTTTCCCGCCATCCTGCTGGCCCTGGTGCTGCCCAGCCTGCGCGACCCGGCGAACCGCAACCCTGCCTTGGTGGGCGCGGTCGTCGCCGTCGCCAGCACGCCGTTCCTGCCCGTGGGACTGCCGGTGTTGCTTGCCCTCACGGGGCTCCTCTGGTCGGTCGTCCGCCGCGAACGGGGCGAGGCATGATCTCCGACGCCACGATCATCGGGTCCGGCGTCGTCCTCGGCCTCGGCACCTACGCTTTCCGGGTCGCCGGCCCGGTGCTGCGGTCGCAGGTCAGCATGTCGAAGCGGGTCGAGGAGCTGATGTCGCGCGCCGCCGTCGTGCTGCTCGTCGCGGTCACCGTGACAGCCGCCCTGACCCAGGGCCACGAGTTCGCCGGCTGGGCCCGCCCGACCGGCGTGCTGGTGGCGGGGGTGCTGGCCTGGCGCCGGGTGCCGTTCGTGGTCGTGATCGTCGTTGCGGCGGCCGTTGCCGCCGGACTGCGCCTGGCGGGAATTCCCTAGGAGCCTAGACGTAGATGTTGTCGTGGGCCACGAAGAAGGCGTCCTTCTCCTCGTCGGTCATCACCAAGCCGGTGCGCATTCTCAGCAGGCCCTCGAAGTAGTCCTCACGAGGCGCGCCAGGTGAGAAGAGGATGAGCATCGAGGCGGGTTCGCCACTCTCGTTGCCGAATCCGTGCAGTCCACCCTCGGGCACGTAGAGGTAGTCGCCGGGACGACCTTCTGTCTCCTCGTCGCCGTTGTGCAGCCGGACGGTCCCGGACAGCACGAAGAACGACTCGCTGAAGGTCCGGTGGAAGTGCAACCCGGCGCCGCCGGGCGCGCCGGACATGTTCCAGCGGTACAGCCCGAACTTGGCGCCGGTGTCGGCGCCGGTGGCCAGGTAGTCGACGGTCGTGCCACTCGGGTAGGTGATGTCGGAAGGGTGGTCGCTGCGGCGCAGTCGCGCGGACACCTCGCCGGATTCGCCGAGGTACGTCGGGTCTGGATAGGTCATGGAGCCAGCGTGGCACCTGGACAGCCTGACGGGCAGCACCAATTCCCAGTCGGGCGAGAATGCCAAGAATCTGCCCGATTTCGGGCAGATTGTTGCCAGTTGGTCCGCGATTGAGCACCATTCATCTCGTGCCTGCCGATCCCGATCTCGTCGACCGCCTCGTCGCCAGCACTGGGCTCACCGCCTCGGAAGCGCTCCGGGTCATCGAGGACGTGGTGGCCTTTCACGCCGAACCGGTCGAGGACTACGTCCGGCGACGGCATGCGCACCTGAAGACCTTCGGGGCGAGGAACGTCGAGATCTTCGCCCGGCTCCGGGAGGAGCTGCGCGACCGGGTCGTCGCCGCGCCCGATCTGACCGAGCGGCAGCTGCGCCGCATCATCTACGGATAGGAGACGACCCGTGTGCGGAATCGTCGGCTACATCGGCGGCCAGCAGGCCGCGCCGCTGCTACTCGAAGGACTGACCAGGCTCGAGCATCGCGGCTACGACTCGGCCGGGGTCGCCGTGCTCGGCGCCGGGATCAAGGTGGCCAAGCGGGCCGGCCGGGTGCGCGAGATCGACGTACCCAAGCGGTTCACGGGCAAGGTCGGCATCGGCCACACCCGCTGGGCGACCCACGGGCCCGCCAACCAGGTCAACGCGCACCCACACCTCTCCACCGACGGCAAGGTCGCCGTCGTCCACAACGGCATCATCGACAATGCCGCCTCCCTGCGGGAGGCGCTCGCCGATGATGGCGTCGAGATGATCAGTGACACCGATTCCGAGGTGCTCGCCCACCTCGTCGCCCGCAGCGACGAGGACACGCTCGAATCCAAGGTTCGTGCGGCGCTCGCCCAGATCGACGGAACGTACGGCGTCGCCGTGCTGCACGAGGACTTCCCCGACCGAATCGTGGTCGCCCGCAACGGGTCGCCGCTGATCATCGGCGTGGGTGAGAAGGAGATGCACGTCGCCTCGGACCTCGCCGCGCTCGTGCGGTACACGACCACCGTCGCCCATCTCGACGACGGCGAGATGGCCACGCTGACGGCGACGGGCTTCACGACGTACACCACGGGCCTCTCAGCGACCCGCAAGGCGGTGACCGAGCTCGACATCGACCCGGCGTCGTACGACGAGAGCGACCACGAGTCCTTCATGTACAAGGAGATCCTCGAACAGCCGGCCGCAGCCGAGCGGATGCTCCGCGGCCGTCTCGACGAGCGATTCGGGACCGCACATCTGGGCGGCCTCGACCTCGGGCCGCGGGAGACCCGGGCGATCCAGCGGGTCAAGGTCCTCGGGTGCGGATCGGCCTACTACGTCGGCCAGATGGGCGCCTCGATGATCGAGGAGCTTGCCCGGGTGCCGGCCGATGCCGAGCCCGCGAGCGAGTTCCGCTACCGCAACCCGATCATCGAGCCGGACACCCTCTACGTGGCGGTGAGCCAGTCAGGCGAGACGATCGACACCCTGCTCGCGGTGCAGGAGATCAAACGCAAGGGCGGCCGGGTGATCGGCCTGGTCAACGTGGTCGGCTCGGCCATCGCCCGCGAATGCGACGGCGGCATCTACCTGCACGCCGGGCCGGAGGTCGCGGTCGCGAGCACCAAGGCGCTGACGAACATGTACCTCGGGTTCGCCCTGCTCGCGCTGCACCTGGGCCGCGTCCGCGACCTGTCGATCGCGGACGGCAAGCGGCTCATCGCCGGGCTGCAGCGGCTGCCGGGGCAGCTCGAGGAGATCCTCGAGCAGGAGGACGCCCTGGCCGAGATCGCCGAGACCCTCTCCGCGGCCGAGTCCCTGTTCTTCGTCGGTCGGGTGCGCGGCTTCCCGGTCGCGCGTGAGGGTGCCCAGAAGTTCAAGGAGATCTCCTACCGGCATGCCGAGGCCTACCCGACCTCCGAGCTGAAGCACGGTCCGCTGGCGTTGATCAGCCCGGATGTCCCCACCGTGGCGATCGTTCCCGACGACGAGCTGATCGCCCGCAACGTGGCCGCGCTGCACGAGATCGACGCCCGGCTGGGGCCGCTGGTGGTGATCACGCACCGGGCGGTCGACCTCGGCGAGGTGACGGCGACCAGGGTCGACGTACCAGCCAACGAGGTCGAGCTCGACCCGATCCTGCTGACCGTGCCGCTCCAGTTGCTGGCCTATCACGCGGCCCGGCGACTGGGTCACGACATCGACAAACCCCGCAACCTGGCCAAGTCGGTCACCGTCGAGTAGCGGGTGCAGCCGGCCCTGTTCATCCGCGCCGAGAGCGCCTACTGTGACGCGGGTCACAACATCTGGATTGTAGTCCAGCCTCCATCTCGGGAGATCTCATGGCGAAGCTCGTTCGACCCCTCGCAACGGCGGCAGCCGCACTCTGTGCCGTCATCGGCAGTCTGGCCGCGGTGCCTACCGCGCAGGCGGCAGCCCCGGCGTACGTCGCCCTCGGCGACTCGTACTCCTCCGGCACGGGCACCCGCTCCTACATCAACGACGGGACCACTTGCCAGCGGTCTACGCTCGCGTATCCATCGCTGATCGCGGTGGCCAGGGGCTACTCCCTCAACTTCCGCGCCTGCTCGGGGGCGACCGTCAGCACAGTCACGAGCAGTCAACTCTCGGCGCTCACGTCCGCAACCAACTACGTCACGATCTCCGTGGGCGGCAACGACGCCGGGTTCGCGGACGTGCTCACCGAGTGTGCGCTGCCGTGGTGGGCGTCGGACTGCAATGGGGCGATCGACGACGCGCAGGCGTTCATCAACAACACGTTGCCGGGTCGGCTGTCGACGCTCTACGCGTCGATCAGGAGCAGGGCACCGAGTGCGAAGGTCGTGGTGGTCGGCTACCCGCGGATCTTCAACGGCGAGGACTGCAACGCCTTCACCTGGTTCAGCCCGGCCGAGGAGACCCGGCTCAACCAGACCGCGGACCTGATCAACAGCAGGACATCCGCTCAGGCGAGCGCTCGCGGATTCTCGTTCGCAAATCCGACGACGCGTTTCGTCGGCCATGCGGTGTGCGACGACGTCGAGTACCTCAACGGCCTCTCAAACCCGATCTCGGAGAGCTTCCACCCGAACCGCAGCGGGCATGCCTCGGGCTACTCGCCGACCGTGAGCCCGGTGTTGACCGGAGCCGCCCTGCGGGTGAGCCCGGCCATCATCGACGCGGCGCGGGCGTCCGCAGCCGGGCTGGCTGCGACCCAACGCCAGTACGCCGAGGCCGACGCGCGGATCACGCCAGAATCGTTCCAGCGACCCGATCTGACGACGCCGGAAGCGCGGGCCGCCGCACGCCGAGCCGGGATCGACCTGGACCGCTGGCTGTCGCGGCACTGAGCATCCGGGCGGCTGCAAGTTCGTGCAATGCAAGAACCTGAGGACGCGAATGCATTGACCGGGTCGAGCGCACTTGCGACTCTTCCCCACGGCCCTCTCACACCCCCAGAGAGTGCCATCCACCCCCTCCGGGCTCCACCGGGCCCTTCGATAACAGGAGTGTGTCTCGAGTGAAAAGCAGGTATCTAGGTGGGCTCTTCGCCACCATACTGGCCGCCACGGCGATCGCCGCGGTGCCCCCCGGCGCCGTCGCGACGCCCCATCAAGCCGCCTCGTCCCAGGACGGTCGTGCGCTCGCCCGAGCCGCGGCCCAGAACCTGATCGAGAGCAAGGCACCGCAGCTCAAGATCGGCGCCCACGACGGGTTCGTCGCGAAGCCGGTGATGTCTGGCGGCAACGGGCTGCAATACGCTCCCTACGAGCGGACCTACCGCGGCCTGCCCGTCATCGGCGGTGACTTCGTCGTGGTCACCGACAAGGCCGGGCACGTCTTGAACACCTCCGTCGCCCAGTCCCGCCCCACCAGCCTCGCATCCGTGCGACCGAGCCTCGCGAAGGCTCGCGCGCTGAGCGTAAGCCGCGGCCAGGTCGACAAGGTCGCCGCAACCGAGGCCCCGCGTCTCGTCGTCTGGCAGGGCAAGAACTCCCACCTCGCCTGGGAGAGCAAGGTCACCGGCCGCGACCACGGCAGCCCCTCGATCAAGTCGGTCTACGTCGACGCGCGCTCCGGCACGGTGCTGGACACCAAGGAGCACGTCGCCGAGGGCACCGGCAACGGCAACTGGGAGGGCAGTGGACTCCCCATCCCGACGAGCGGCTCCGGCTCGTCGTTCTCGATGACGAACAGCAACGCCAGCACCATGCGAGTGCCAGAACGCCTCCAACAACACGACCTTCACAGGTACCGACGACAGTCTGGGGCAACGGCGTCGGGACCGACCGCGAGACCGGCTGCGTGGACGCGTTCTTCTCGGCCGAGAAGATGCGCCAGATGATGTCGACCTGGCTGGGGCGCAACGGCATGAACGGCTCTGGCGGCTGGCTGCCGATCCGGGTCGGCCTCAACGACGTCAACGCCTTCTATGACGGCACCCAGGTCCAGATCGGCCACCGCCAGGGCACCAACGAGTGGATCGGCTCGATGGACGTCGTCGCGCACGAGTTCGGCCACGGGGTCGACGACCTCACGCCGGGCGGCATCTCGCGCGCTGGCACCCAGGAGTTCGTGGGCGACACCTTCGGTGCGGCGACGGAGTGGTTCTCCAACAACCCGGCCGACGCTCCGGACTTCCTCGTCGGCGAGGAGATCAACCTGGTCGGCCAGGGCCCGATCCGCAACATGTACAACCCGTCTGCGGTGGGCGACCCCAACTGCTACTCGAGCTCGATCCCGGGCACCGAGGTGCATGCGGCCGCCGGCCCGGGCAACCACTGGTTCTACCTGGTGCCGCAGGGCTCCAACCCGGCCGATGGCCAGCCGGCCAGCCCCACCTGCAACGGCTCGACGGTGACCGGCATCGGCATCCAGAACGGCGCAGAAGATCATGTACAACGCGATGCTGATGAAGACGAGCGTCGTCGTCGTACCTGAAGTACCGCACCTGGACGCTGACCGCTGCGAAGAACCTCGACCCCGGGCAGCTGCAACCACTACAACAAGCCAAGGCGGCGTGGAACGCCGTCTCGGTTCCGGCCCAGGCGGCGGACCCGACCTGTGGCTCGACCGGCACCGTGACCGTCACCAACCCGGGCAACAAGTCCGGCACGGTCGGCAGCCCGATCGCGTCCTTCACGCTGTCCGCCTCGGGCGGCACCACGCCGTACACCTGGTCGGCCACCGGTCTGCCCGCGGGCGTGACCATCGGGTCGTCCACCGGCACCGTCTCCGGTACGCCGACCGCGGGGGGCACCTACAACGTGACCGTCACGGCGACCGGTAGCGGCGGCAGCGGCAGCGGCTCGACGTCGTTCACCTTCACCATCGGTGGCGGTGGCGGCAGCCAGCTGCTGCTCAACCCGGGATTCGAGTCCGGTGCGGTGAACTGGACAGGAACAGCCGGCCCGATCACCAACAACTCGGGTCGTCCGGCGCGGACGGGCACGTGGAAGATGTGGCTCGGCGGCAACGGGTTCACCTCGACGGAGACCGAGGCGCAGAACGTCACGATCCCCGCGTCGGCGACGGCCGCGACGCTGTCGTTCTGGATCCGGATCGACTCGTCTGAAACGACCACCAGCACCGTGTACGACACGGCCAAGGTGCAGATCGTCAAGAACGGGGTCACCACGACCCTGGCGACCTACTCCAACCTGAACAAGAACCCCACCTACGTCCAGAAGTCCTTCAACGTCACGTCGTTCAAGGGCTCGACGATCTCGGTGAAGTTCCTGATGAACGAGGACTCGTCGCTGCAGACGAGCTTCGTGGTCGATGACACCGCGCTGAACGTCAGCTAGCGGACGGCTAGCTCAGCTTGGCGGTCGCCACCGAAAGGTGGCGGCCGCCTTGCTCTGTTGGCGTCGATCCCTTCGATGAGTTTGGGCGACGCTGGTCGTCTGAACAGACATCATCCCGAAACGTACGAAGGAGTTCCCATGCCCACGATCAAGCCCTCGCTCTGGTTCGACGACAACCTGGAGGCGGCGATGGAGTTCTACACCAAGCTGTTCCCCAACAGCTCGGTCGACGACGTCCAGCGCTGGGGACCCGACCAGCCCGGCCAGGAGGGCACCGTCCTGGCCGCGTCGTTCAACCTCGACGGGCTCGGCTTCACCGGCATCAACGGTGGCCCGGTGCACGCCGGCTTCACCGAGACCATCTCCTTCGTCATCGAGTGCGCGGACCAGGCCGAGATCGACCACTACTGGGACGCCCTGACCGCCGACGGCGGCAGGGAGGACGCGTGCGGCTGGGTCAAGGACAAGTTCGGACTCAGCTGGCAGATCGTCCCGAAGAACCTGTTCGAACTGCTGTCCACCCCGGAGGCCGTGCAGGCGATGATGGGGATGAAGAAGCTGGTCATCGCCGACCTGAAGTGAGGGACTAGCCAGGCAATGAAAATTGTTCGCTTGGGCTAAAGGTCTCGGGTCGGACAGCCGAAGATCCTGTTGAGTAGAAAGTGCGTTGGCCGCCCGCCCCCGGGGATCCCAACAGTCACTCGAGGGTGGTGTCCCCCATTGCACCACCCTCGCTCCCTTTCTCCCTCTCCCGGCCTAGAAGCGACTTCCTTTATGCGGTGAGCCGTTCAAGATCGGCAGGTAAAGCCCGCGAGTGGAATGAGCGCAGCGCATATTGCCCACAGACCCTGCCCAGTCAGTCTCGCGTTGAGGCTGCCCCAGCGTCCCGTGATGCGTTCGAGTGATAGCCCCTGACCCGGCGTGATCACACACTGAACGCCGTTCGATTCACGGAGCCTTCTTGGATAAGTGGCCTTGGTCGCACGGGCGGGCAAGCTCCATAGCCGAGGAAGAGCATGCGGTAATCCATGTATCTGGTGGGTGCGGCGGCAAGCGCACTTGCTCTGGTTGCCCCGACATTCCCGGCGCAAGCCGACAGGCCCGGGGTCCTGGTCGTGGCCGGTGCTCGGTCGTCTACGACCCCGAGGACCGCTCACCTGACACGTTTCGAGTCTATTGGCCGTAAGTGTCCGGGTGGCGTCACTCAAATTCATAACAGCATGACCCTTGACCCACCGTCTGGCCGGGCCACTACAAAGTCCGATCATTGTGTCAGTACCGACCTGATCTAACCGATCGGCTGGGGCGATGTCGCCGGTAGTGCAGGCTACTTCGACCAGGCCCACTTCGGCCACGAGTTCCGGGTGTCCACCGGGCTCACGCCCGACTCGTCGGTCTGTACGGCGGCGGCCCGGATCTCAGTCTCGGTAAAATTTCCACCGGCGCCGGGGTCCGTATTCAGATTCCGTTGACAAGGGCACCGGTGATGCGATGAGGTCTTGGGTTTGTGGCCTGGCGTGACCGAAACGCAGGTCCGTTCACGGAGCTTACTTGGATCAATGGCCTTTGTCGTAAAGGCAGGCAAGCTCCATAACAGAGGAGAAGCATGCGAAAGTCCTTTTGTGTGGTCGGTGTGGCGGCAAGCGCACTTGCTCTCGTTGCCCCGACATTCCCGGCGCAAGCCGACAGACCCGCGGGTCCTGGTGGTGGCCGGTGCTCGGTCACCTACGAGAACTCCCGGCCTGGCCCGGACTCGGATGGCAATGTTCGGTTTACCTGGACCGTCAGATGTAATGGTGGCGCCAGGCGAATTGAAAACGGCCTGACCCTCGACCCACCGTCTGCCGGCGCCATTACAAGGTCGAGGTACTGTTCCAGTCCGGACCTCGTCACTACCTGCACTACTTGGATTCAATGGAACAACGATCGCCCGGGGCAACAGCAATACCACATCCTCAATGAGCTTTACGTGTCCGAGGGCTTCTCCGACGATGCAACATTTTACGGCAATTACACCGCCAATCCATGGATGTGATTGCGCCACCCAGCATTTGAGCAACCTGCGCGTCAACAGAGGGTTCGCCGCGTGTCACCTCGACCCCTGAGTGCCGCGCAGGCCTCGCCCTGACCGACTTTGGGCCCTACCCGATCCGCGAGGGACTCGTGGATCGGGTAGTTCCGGTGTCGGGGGCCGCACCGGCATGGTGAGGCGACTTCCGGCGTGCGAGGCTGTGGCCATGAACCTCTACATCGACGGTGAATGGCGCGAGGCCAAGAGCGGAAAACGATTCGACGTACGCGACCCAGCGGACGGCGCGACCATCGACTCGGCGGCCGACGCTGCCGTGGTCGACGCACTCGACGCACTGGACGCCGCCGTCGCGGCGCAGAGCGACTGGGCCAAGACCGCACCACGCGAACGCGGCGAGATCCTGCGCCGCGCCTACGAGGCCGTCACCGAGCAGGCCGACGACTTCGCGAAGCTGATCAGCCTCGAGATGGGCAAGACGCTCGCGGAGGCGAAGGGTGAGGTGACCTACGGCGCCGAGTTCCTGCGTTGGTTCGCCGAGGAGGCGGTGCGGATCTCCGGCACCTGGCTCACCGCACCCGCCGGCGGCAGCCGGCTGATGACGATGAAGCAGCCCGTCGGCCCGTGCCTGCTGATCACGCCGTGGAACTTCCCGCTGGCCATGGGCACCCGCAAGATCGGGCCGGCCATCGCCGCCGGCTGCACCATGGTCATCAAGCCCGCTGAGCTGACTCCCCTGACCATGCTCAAGCTCGCCCAGGTCTTCGCCGACGCCGGCCTGCCCAAGGGCGTGCTCAACGTCATCACCACCTCGAACTCGGCGAAGGTGTGTGCCGCCATCATGGCCGACGACCGGCTGCGGAAGGTCAGCTTCACCGGCTCCACCTTGGTCGGCAAGATCCTGGTGAAGCAGTCGGCCGACAAGCTTCAGCGGGTCTCGATGGAGCTCGGTGGAAACGCGCCGTTCCTGGTCTTCGCGGACGCCGACCTCGATGCCGCCGTCGACGGCGCGATGATCGCCAAGATGCGCAACATGGGCGAGGCCTGCACCGCGGCGAACCGGTTCCTGGTCCACGAGTCCGTGGCCGACGCCTTCGGTGACCGGTTGGCCGAGCGGATGGGGGCGCTCACGGTGGGCCGCGGCCAGGACGACGGCACCGACGTGGGCCCGCTGATCGACGACAAGGCCGTCTCTTCGGTCGCCGAACTGGTCACCGACGCCGTCAGCGACGGCGCCCGGCTGGTCGTCGGTGGGAAGCCGATCGACGGGCCGGGACACTTCTTCCCGCCCACGGTGCTGGTCGACGTACCTGCCAACGCCCGGATCAACCAGGAGGAGATCTTCGGGCCGGTCGCGCCGATCACCACCTTCGCCACCGACGAGGAGGCGCTGGAGCGGGCCAACGACACCGAGTACGGACTGGCGTCGTACCTCTACACCCGCGACCTCGACCGCGCCCTGCGGATCGCCGAGGGCCTCGAGTACGGCATGGTCGGCATCAACTCCGGCCTGCTGTCCAACCCGGCCGCTCCGTTCGGCGGCGTGAAGGCCAGTGGCTTCGGCCGAGAAGGCGGCTTCGAGGGGATCGAGGAGTACCTCGAGACCAAGTACGTCGGCATCTCCGCCGGCTGAACGACGCCTTGGCCGCGGTGCAACGATGACTTCTGTGCGCTAGCGAGAAGGTGGGAGCGATGGCGGACGACAGGGCCAGACGGGACACCACCGCCGGCAGGCACGCCCTCGGCACGCCCGGCCCGCCGACGACGATCATCCTCTTCGGCGCGACCGGCGACCTCTCCAGGCGCAAGCTGCTGCCTGGCCTCCTGCACCTGATGAGGTCAGGCCTGCTGCCCCAGATGCAGATCGTCGGCACCTCGCTCGAGGACTACACCCGCGACACGTTCATCGCGTTCGCCCGGACCGCCGTCGAGGAGTTCGGCGACGACGTCGCCGCGGGGGAGTGGGACGCCTTCGCGAAGCTGCTCCACTGGGCCGGCCCGGGTGCCGAGGACCTGAGGGCGGCGGTCTCCGAGGCCGAGGCCGGGCTCGTGGAACCCCAGGCCCGGCTGGCCTACCTGTCGGTGCCTCCGAAGGGCGCCCTCGCGGTGGTCGCCTGCCTCCGGGATGCCGGCCTGGTCGAGGGCACCCGAATCGTCATGGAGAAGCCGTTCGGCACCGACCTCGCCTCGGCCGTGGCGCTGAACGCGGCCCTGCACGAGGTCTTCGACGAGCCGCAGATCTTCCGGATCGACCACTTCCTCGGCAAGGAGGCGGCCCTCAACATCCTCGCCTTCCGGTTCGCCAACGGGCTCTTCGAGCCGATCTGGCACCGCAACATGATCGACCACGTGCAGATCGACGTCCCCGAGACGCTCGGGGTCGGGAGCCGGGCCGGCTTCTACGAGCACACCGGTGCCTATCGCGACATGGCCGTCACCCATCTGTTCCAGGTGCTGGCCTTCACCGCCATGGAGGCGCCGACGGGTCTCGACCCCCTCGCGATCACCCTGGAGAAGAACAAGGTCTTCCGGTCGATGCTGCCGATCAACCCGGGCGACGTCGTCCGGGGCCAGTACGACTCCTACCGTCGCGAGGAGGGCGTGGCCCCGGACTCGGAGACCGAGACGTTCGTCGCGCTCAAGTGCTACGTCGACAACTGGCGCTGGGCCGACGTGCCGTTCTACCTGCGCACCGGCAAGAAGCTCGCCGAGGGGCAACGGATCATCTCGATCGCGTTCAAGGAGCCACCCCAGTCGATGTTCCCTGCGGGGTCCGGGATCGGCCAGGAGGGCCCCGACCACCTGACCTTCGACCTCGCCGACAGCTCGAAGATGTCGTTGTCCTTCTACGGCAAGCGGCCGGGTCCGGACTTCCGGCTCGACAAGCTCTCGATGCAGTTCTCCGTCGAGGAGAGCGCGTGGGCGGGATCGGTGCTGGAGGCCTACGAACGACTCATCCTCGACGCCGTCAAGGGCAACCACACCTTGTTCACCACGGCCGAGGGCGTGGAGCGGCTGTGGGAGATCTCCGAGTCGCTGCTCGACAGCCCGCCGCCCGTGCGCACCTACCCGGACGGCTCGTGGGGCCCCAACCAGATCCACCAGCTGATCGCTCCACGTGCCTGGCGACTGCCGTTCGAACGCAAGTGGCGCGAAAAGAAGATGTAGGCCGACCCGCCGATGCAGCTGTACGGCGACATCGCCGACGACTACCGCGACTTCGCGGGCTACGCCCATGCTGAGTCGCCCTGCTTCGAGGCCTGGGCGCTCGGTGTCGCCGACGACGACGAGGTCCAGGACATGGCTCACGGAGCTTCCGCCCGTCAAACGACAGCCCAACCTCGTGTTCGCGGCGGCCCGGTGGCACGGTCTCAAGGCCCCCGGACCGTACGCCGACCTGCGCGCGGCCCTGCTCGGCGACGACGGCGCGATCCGGGACACCATCCTGAGCAGGTCCACGCAGACCAACGAGGTGGGACGACTGGCGACGCTGATGCCGGCGCTGGGGCTGCTCGGGAGCCTGCTCGAGGGCCCGCTCAGCCTGCTCGAGGTCGGTGCCAGCGCCGGGCTGTGCCTTTACCCCGACCGCTACGACTACCGGTGGACCGGCGGCGCCTTGGTCGGCAGCGGCGGGCCCACTCTGCGCTGCGCCACCGTCGGGGACCTGCCCGTCCCGACGCGACATCCGGAGGTCGCCTGGCGTGGCGGCATCGACCTCAACCCCCTCGACGTCGCCGACGAGGCCCAGATGGCCTGGCTGACCAACCTCGTCTGGCCCGAGCAGGACGACCGCCGCGCCCGGCTGCGCTCGGCCATCGCCGTCGCCCGGGCCGACCCGCCGTTCCTGGTCCGGGGAGATCTGGTCGAGCGGCTGCCCGTCGTACTCGAGGAGGCGAGGCGGCATGGTTCACCCGTGGTGTTCCACAGCGCCGTGATCGCCTACCTCCAACCGGACGACCGGCAGCGATTCCACCAGCAGATGCGTGGCCTGGTCGCGGAGGGCGCCTGCCACTGGATCTCCAACGAGGGCAGGCAAGTGCTGCCGGAGATCACCGCCACCGGTCCGGCTGCCACCGAGGACGACCCGCCCTTCGTGCTGGCGATCGACGGCCGGGCCGTGGCCTGGACCCACGGTCACGGCGCATCGATGACCTGGCTGTAGCTTAGTGCCTAGACCGCCCGCTGCGAGAGCGACGGAGCCGGCCGCTGCGGCGGCAGGTTCAGCAGTCCGGGCAGTCGCGTGCGCGAACGGATCCCGAGCTTGCGGTAGACGTTCGACAGATGCCATTCCACTGCCTTGACCGTGACGAACAGCTGCTGGGCGATCTGCCGGTTCGAGAGTCCGGAAGCCGCCAGATCGGCGACCCGGCGCTCGGAGACGGTCAGCGACGTGAGGTTCTCGGTCGTCGTCCGCTTGACCGGCTCACCGATCCGTTCGAGGATCCGGTGCACCCGGTCGCCCAGCGGCCGCAGCTCCTGGAAGGCGGCGTACGACTCGGCCCTGCGGAGCAGCACCACCGGCTCCCGGGTGTCGCCCATGCCCTGGGTGAGCAGCAGCATTCCCGCGAGATCTGTGGCGACCTGCGCCTCGAGCCGCGGCGCCTGGGTGTGCTGGAGCGAGTCCAGGGCCTCACGCAGCATGGTGACCCGGTCACCGGTTGCGTCGACCGCTGCCAGGGTGCGAAGTGCCTGCGCAACGGCGTACGGCGACCCGAACGCGCGGGCCCGGTCGACGTTCTCCCGGGCCAGGGTGACGGCCTCACGGGGCTGACCCATCCGGATCCGGGACAGCGCCTCGCCGGCGCGCCAGGGCAGGATTGCCGGGTTGTCCATGCGGCCCTCGACCAGCCGGCCGACCTGGGCGTAGTGGTGCGCAGCCTGCTCGTGGTCGGCCTGTGCGGCCGCCAGGTCGGCAAGGGCGTACGTCGCGAACGCGCCGGTGAGACCTTGTGCAGGACGAGGCCAAGCTTGTTCCAGCCGCGATTGGCCGGCTCCAGCACATCCGGCCTGATCAGCGCGGCGAGGATCAGCACGAGCCCGACACCGCCAAGCACACCGCTGAGCAAGCCGATCTCGCCGTGCAGGAAGGCCCGGATGCAGCCGAAGGCGAGCAGGATCGCGCCGACCACGAGGCCGAAGCGCTTGTTGCTCGCGGCTTCAACCGCGTGCTCGCGCGAAAATTCCTCGTGCAGTCCGGCCATCGTTGTTTCGTTCTGCCCTGAAAAATCAATTGCTTAGCCTCGGCCCGAGCAATCGAGGGCCCTGTTTAACGCACCCCCACGGGCTCAGGCAATATAGCCGCGATACCAGTCCACGAAGCGGCGCACGCCCTCGGCGATCGGCGTGTTGGGGCGGAAACCGACCGCGGCTTCGAGATCGGCGACATCGGCGCAGGTCTCCGGCACGTCGCCGGGCTGCATCGGCAGCAAGCTCGCGCATTGCGGTGCGGCCGGTTGCTTCCTCGATCAGGCGGACGACCTCCGTGACCTCGACCGGCGGTGTGGTTCCCGATGTTGTAGACGCGCCAGGGTGCAAGGCTCGTGGCCGGATCGGGCGCCGCGCCGCGACCACGCCGGATCGGCCGTCGGCGGACGGCTCGATCAGCCGCACGACGGCTTCGGCCACGTCGTCGATGTAGGTGAAGTCGCGCCGCATCCGGCCGTGATTGAACAGGCGGATCGGCTTGCCCTGCGATGATCGCCTCGGTGAACAGCCACAGCGCCATGTCGGGCCGGCCCCACGGGCCGTAGACGGTAAAGAAGCGCAAGCCCGTGGCCGGCAGACTGAACAGGTGCGCATAGGAATGCGCCATCAGCTCGTTCGCCTTCTTGGTCGCGGCGTAAAGGCTGACCGGATGGTCGACGTTGTCGCGACGTGCTGAACGGCATTTTGGTGTTGGCGCCGTAGACCGAGGACGACGACGCGTAGACGAGATGGCGGCATGCCGTCTGGCGGCAGCCTTCGAGCACATTGAGGAAGCCGACCAGATTGGCGTCGACGTAGGCGTGAGGATCGATCAGCGAATAGCGAACGCCGGCCTGGGCGGCGAGATGCACGACGTGGGGAAACCGGTGCGCCGCGAACAACGCGGCCATCGCGTCGCGGTCTGCGAGATCGGTCTGCTCGAAGCGAAATTGCGCGAACGGCGCAAGCTGCGCGAGCCGCGCCTTCTTCAGAGCCGGATCGTAGTAGGCGTTGAGGTTGTCGAGGCCGACAACACTGCGCCCCTGCTCCAGCAGCCGCTTGCGCGACATGGAAGCCGATGAAGCCCGCCGCCCCTGTGACCAGGACCGGGGTTGCGTCTTGCGTCGTCATTGGGCGACGATGGATGCAGTCCGATATTGCGTCAATGGTATCGTGGCCAGCTCCCCAAGTCGTTGGAAGCGCTCAATTAAGCGATAGCTCCGGCTTCCCGGATTCCGGCATCGGCGCATCGCGCCAAGCACGGACCGCGAACCCTTAAATCACAACCTCGTTCGCCATCCGTTTAGCGCGGTACAGCTATCGCGAGGCCGAATTAAAGCATGGCGCACCGCCGGTCCAATCCGGCGGCTTGGGGACATCTTTTTGAAATGTCAGGTTGGGTACAGCTCCCTTTGGACCCACTCGTCCCTTCTGATGGCGGCCAAGGTTGGGCGATGCTGCGTCCTGGTTTCAAAGCTCGACCGGTTGTCGCGCGACGTGGCGTTCGTATCGGGCCTGATGGCGCAGCGCGTGCCATTCATCGTGGCTGAACTTGGCCGCGACGCCGACCCGTTCATGCTGCACCTCTACGCCGCACTGGCCGAGAAGGAACGGCGGTTGATCTCCGAGCGCACGAAAGCGGCACTCGCGGTTCGGAAGGCAAGCGGCAGCAAGTTGGGCAACCCGGTCAATATTCGGGAAGCTGGCAACGTTGGCCGCGCATCGCTGGTCGCTGCCGCCGACGAACACGCCCGGAGCCTCCTGCCTTTGCTGCGCATCCTCCGCAATGAGGGCGCGATCACGATCGGCGCAATTACCACCGCACTCAACGACCGGCGGTTTCAACACCGCGCGGGGCCCGCTGGCACGTCTCATCCGTCGCCAACCTGCTAGCGCGTACGCAGACGTTCGAAGCGCAGCGTTGATTGCCTTTTATAGGCGGGAAAGACGAGTTCGCGGGGACCGAGCCGATGTGCGCTCTTCTGCAGCCAGCAAAGCCCGTGGGACGCAGGCGCCGGGGGTGGGCGAACAGCATCTCGATCTTCTTGCGCAGCCGTCGCGATGTCCGACCTTCCCAGGAGTTGGCAATGGCGCGGGCCATATCGCGAGCCCCTTCATGGATAGAGCGAGGCACCTTGCGCGCCGGACTATTCGGGCAACACGTAAACTCCAGAGCACATCCCGCGCAGTCGTGCTTGGTCGCGCGATACAGGATCGTCGCGTCGTCATTCACCAGCGTGCCGCTCGTGGTCAGCGTTTTGCCGCCAGGACAGAAGTACACGTCACGCTCATGATCGTAGCGGAAGTCCTCGCGCGAGAAGGTGCCGTCCTTACGCGCTGACTTGTCGAACACGGTCACATGCGGCTCGATGCCGTGCTGGTCGACGAGCCAGCCGAGCATCTCGGCTGAGCCAGGCGCGCCTAGCGGGCGCGGGTGCGGACGACGATCGGAAACCGGTCTCGCTCGACCCGGAATACCGCCGTGCTATTGGCTCGCTCAGCCTCGTCGACCTGATCGAGCAGGGCACGCAACCGCGGCCATTCGTGAACCTGGGTTCGATAGAGATGATTGTTCACGACATTCAGCACGATCAGCCAGGCGCCCACCGCCAACCCAGCCGCCGCGGCGAGAAGTTTCCGCTCGGCCGCATAAAGCCGCACGAGCGTGTCGGTGATCGCGACCAGCAGCAGCACCGCGAACGGAATGGACTGCATGTAGCTGTAGCGGCGGCCCCAGGCGATTTCGAGCTGCACGTTACGCATCAGCGCCGAGATCACGCCGAACGCCACCACGATGTAAGCCGTCTTCATCGCCATGCGGCGAAAATCCGGATTACCGCGCAGGCGCGGCCACAGCGCCGCAACCAGCACCGCGATCAGGATGGCGGCGGCGACATGCATCACCCACCATCGTCCCGTCTCGATGAGATACATCCTCGCCATGGCGCCGAAGCTCGCCTCGTAGGTGACGCGCTCCATGACAAGCCTGTATCCCTCGATCAGCGCATAGAACGACTTGATCGGCCCGGTCCCGGACTCTCGGCCGATCAGGCCGTACAGCACAAAGGCCGCGACAAGAACGAGCTGGCCGAGCGCCGAGGGCGGATCGCTGCGGCGCAAGCGCCATGCCTCGTAGAAACAACGGGGCCAGCGCCGTGCAAACCGGATTGCTCCAGCAGATGAGCGCGAACGCCGCGACCAGCGCGATGCCGCGCGCGCTGCGCAGCGACAACCGAACTTCCGACAGGACCAACAGAACCAGGATCACGCCCAGCGACCACTGCAGATAGCCTGTGAGCCCGACCTTGGCGAAATTTCCCAAGGGCAGAACCGCAAGCCCGACGCTGATCGTCGCACGCTGCGCATCGTTCGCGACGAATTTGCGAAACGGCGCCGCCGAAAACAGCGCGAAGCCGAACGCCGCGCAAGCCATCGGCATCAGCACATACAGATAGGGCTGCCAGCCGGTCGGAAAGAACGAAATCAGATATCCGGCGAGTTCGTTGCCGAGGGAAACGTAACCCGCATAGAAGCGCCAGATCGAGCCAATTCCGACTGCGTCATAGTAGTAAGAGAAGAGCGTGGCATCTTCCGACGCCAGCACCGGCCTCAGCAGCGCGTTGGTGTCGCGCAGCGCGATGACGACAAAGCAGACCAGTGTGACGAGAAAATCGCGCATGCCGGTTCCTGCCGGCAATCAACCACAAGAGCGCAACAGCGAAAAGAGCGTCAGCCGACCGCGCCTTCCCGCCCGCTTGTGGCGCGTGGCATAATACCGGATAGTTCATCTAGGGGTTGATCTTGAGGGAGCGTGTCGTGTTGAAAAAATTGGAGTTAGGTCCAGCCGGCGGCCTCATGCCGAATTTCGTTGCGGCGTTTTTTCTCGGCGCTACAGCTTTTCTGCTTGCCACGCCCAGCGGCAGCCCAAGCCGAAAGTTTTCCGACCCTCGGAGTCGACTGGACGGTGCAGCCCGCGTTCGGGCAGGCGGGCGAAGGACGCGACAATGTCAGCGGCGCGACCTGCATCGGCACACTGCCCGCCCGCACCGCATGCCTCGTCGTCAACGACTCGACGCGATTTGTCCAGCACTTCACGATCAACGGGACCACGATACGCCCCGGGGCCTTCGTCGGCGTCACCCAACCTGCGTCTCCCGGCACCGCGGCAATAAATCCCAACATGGAGGGCGCGGCGAATGATGGCCGCTTCTTCTATGTGGTGACCTCGCGCGGCCGCGCCGGACTGCTTGGCCAGGTTGACACCGATTTCCTCGTTGCGCGCTTTCCCGCCGACTTCGACAAGCCCGCACCGCCGCCGGCGCCGCCGGTGCCGTTTGCTTCCGGCATC
This sequence comes from uncultured Alphaproteobacteria bacterium, assembly GCA_963800695.1. Taxonomy (GTDB): domain Bacteria; phylum Pseudomonadota; class Alphaproteobacteria; order Rhizobiales; family Xanthobacteraceae; genus PALSA-894. The sequence goes on from CAWDCA010000008.1 coordinate 19,329, forward strand.
GTTCGCGGGCCTGCAGGTCTCCGACCGGGTCCGCGCGGCGCTTGCGGCGGGCATTCCGGCCCCGGGGCTCGCCGGCCAGCGGATCGATCGCGCCAACGCCGAGATCCAGGGCATCGCCGTGCAGCTGAGCGTGCGCGGCACCGACACGATGCATCTCGGCTTCCGCGCGCCGGTGCTCGGCGGCAGGGCCTTCATCGTGAGCGCACCCGTGAACCAAGTGTTCACGACATCCGGCGCGCTCAATCCGACCGTCACGCCGGTCGAGCTCGGCGTCGATTTTGGCATTCGCGATCTGGCAATGGTCGACGACGGCATCCTGATTCTCGCGGCATCGAACCGGGCCGTGCAGGAGCGTCCTGCGATATTTCTTCTGCGCAACGACGGCCAATTGAAACAGCTCGAAGTCATCGCCGAGCCGGCCAACCGCAACGCAGAAGCCTTGCTGGTGCTGAACGAAGACCCTGAGTTTATTCGCTTTCTGCTGATGTTCGACGGCGTCACCAACGGTGGTCCGATAGAGTACTTTGTACCGCGGTGAACTCCGCATGAAAGAAGAGGTCCCCCAAAAACGGCGGGCGCATTCGTCACCGTGTCCCAGACGGCCCAGCCGTTGTCCAACTTTCGAAGTTCGTAGCGCATGGTGCGATTGTCACGGTGCAGACGAGCGCAATCGAGGCAGCGACTTCAGCACCGAGAGGCTTGAGCGGTTAGGCGGATTTATGGAGGTGGCCTGCACCCGGTTCCGAAGACACCGAGTTAGGTGTTTTGATGGAGCTGGAGGTGGGTCATGGAGAGGCGGAAGTTTACGCGAGAGTTCAAGCTTGAGGCGGTGCGCCTGATCAAGGATCGAGGCGTGTCGTATGTTCAGGCGTCGCAGGACCTGAACGTACATGTGTCGCAGTTGCGCGAGTGGGTGAAGAAGCTCGCCGACGATCCGCAACACGCCTTTCCTGGCCACGGCCAGATGAAGCCCGAGCAGCTGGAGATCGCGCGACTCAAGCGCGAGGTGATCAAGCTGAAGGCCGAGCGGGACATTCTAAAAAAAGCCGCGGCCTACTTCGCGAGGGAATCGACGTGAAGTTCTCCTTCATCGCGAAGCACCGGGGGATCTGGCCGGCGGATTGGTTGTGCGGGGCGCTCGGTGTCTCGCGAGGTGGGTTCTATGCCTGGCTGACACGGCCGCGCAGTCAGCGCAGCCGGAGCGATGAAGAGATTGGTGCGAAGGCGCGCGCCAGCTTCCTTGCGAGCGATCGGACCTACGGCGCTCGGCGGGTGTGGCGCGACCTGCTGGCGGAGGGTCTGTCGTGCGGCCTGCACCGGATCGAACGATTGATGCGGCTACAGGCCCTCAAAGCACGCCCGCGACGGCGTCGCCTGCCACCCGACCTGGGTGAGCGGCAGGTCTCCGCCGTCGCTCCGAATGTGCTCGATCGCAGCTTCGAAGCGCATGCACCAAATCGCAAATGGATTGCCGACTTCACCTACGTCTGGACCGCCGAGGGCTGGCTCTATGTGGCGGCTGTCGTCGATCTCTTCTCCCGGCGCGTTGTCGGCTGGTCGATGAGCGCAGCGATGACGGCGCAGCTCGTCACGGATGCTCTGGTGATGGCGATCTGGCGACGGGGCAAACCCGATGCGCTGCTGCACCACTCGGATCGCGGCAGCCAATACAGCAGCGAACAGTTCCAGCGGCTGATGGCTGATCATGGCGTCGTCTGCTCGATGAGCCGATCCGGCAACGTCTGGGACAATGCCGCGATGGAGAGCTTCTTCTCGTCGCTCAAGACCGAGCGGACAGCGCGTAAAACGTATCGCACGCGAGACGAGGCAAGAGCCGACGTGTTCGATTACATCGAGCGCTTCTACAACAGCAGGCGTCGTCACTCGACGATCGGATATCTGAGCCCTATGGAGTTCGAGACCAAGGCTGGATTAGCTTAAGCGGGTGTCATCCAAACCGGGTGCAGGCCAGGGTGATGATCTGGCAGTGGGTTTTTGCGTCGCAGGTTGTCAGGGCGGTAAATTTTCAAGGGCGCGGGCAACGGCAGCCCGTCACCCGCGCAACGATGCATATAGGGACTTGCTGAAAGAGTGCAATATGTTTGTATCGGATAGTTTGACGCAGTTAGCTGCGGATCACGATCTCAATCTTGCTTGGATCTACGCCGAACATTGCCGCCAAGCCTTCCTTTGCGTCGTCGAGACTTAACTTCCGGACCCTTCGAGGAATCTCCGTGCCTAGATCCTGCGCGGTCCCTTCTGCTTGAAAAATTTGGTGAAAATCTAGTAGAACCGGATTGATACCCATTGCTTCGAGGGTCGTGTACCTGACCGGGTTTCGCCACTCCGGCCACGGGAGAGTGATATCGCAAATTGCATAGTTTGATAATACTACCTTAAATCGTCTGTTCACTCGAGACCCCCCCGCGTTGAGGGGTATCACTTTGCTAATTCGACCAACTAAGAACGCAGCATATCTCTGGTTCGAAAGACGGGTTCCCTTGCTCCTCTGCTGGCAGCATACGACATAGGTCTGTTTGTTCGCCTTTGCGGCGTCCAAGACCCATGCACCCAAGCTGCCCTGCTCCACGATCTCGTCAGTGGGGCTATGAGAAATCACGGCGATAGCAGAGTGTTCCATGGCGTCCAGATCCGGCTAAGCGTATAACTACAAGATAAAGCACGATAAATATGGTGTCAAGGTTGCCTGTGTTCACCGAAGCTATCGTCGGCTGTCCATCTCCCCCTTCGAATTCGGCAACTCGGTTTGGCTCCGCTGTTACTGTAGCAACAGCTTCCAACGGGACGTTCGTCCGACAGGGATCGCGGTACCTCAGGATTGCGTTTCCGTAGGCCAACCGCCGGCGCGGGACCTCACGAAGCGGATTTGCCGCGGCGAGACGGACCATGCCGGGGATTATGGCGGCAACGCCGGCGCCTCCGAGAAAAGGGGGCAAATGCGGCACATAGAGACAGCAGCCTTTATTTGATCGAGCGTAAGCGTCCATTCCTGACACGTGGTCAGGCGGCGGCTTTCAGCTGGGTCCAATTCCACGGCAACAGTTCGTCGAGCCGGCTCATCGGATGGCCGTTGGTCATGCGCTCGAGCACGTCCTTCAAGTAGGCGAACGGTTCGACGTCGTTGAGCTTGGCGGTGGCCACGAGCGAGCAGACGGTGGCCCAGCGGATGCCACCACCATCCGAGCCGGCAAACAGGTGGTTCTTGCGGCCCAGAGCGACCGGTCGGATCGCGCGTTCGACGGGATTGTTATCGAGATCGATGCGGCCGTCGTCGAGGAAGCGGGACAGTTCGTCCCAACGCGCCAGTGCGTAGCGGATAGCTTCAGCAAGGGCGCTACGGCCGGAGATGCGGGTGAGTTCGTTCTCCAGCCACGGCTTCATGGCGTCGATCCGCGGCCGTGTGTTGACGTTGCGGACTTGCTGACGGTGTCCGGCCGTGCGGCCGCGGATCGAGGCTTCGATCGCGTAGAGTTCCGCGATCCGGCGCAGCGCCTCGGCAGCGATGGGCGAGCCGGTGGCTTCGTGCACCTCGTAGAACTTCCTTCGAGTGTGCGCCCAGCAGGCGGCAAGCATGATGTTGCCGCGTGCGGTCAGCCGCTCGAAACCCGCGTAGCCGTCGACCTGGAGAACGCCGCGGAACCCTTCGAGATGCGCAGCAGGACGCTCCGCCTTGCGATCCGGGCTGTAGAAATAGACCGCAGCAGGCGGATCGGGCCCGGCCCATGGTCGATCATCGCGCGTATAGACCCATAGCCGGCCGGTCTTGGTGCGACCGCGGCCCGGATCGAGCACCGGGATCGGCGTGTCATCGGCGAAGACTTTGGCCGATCCGAACACATGCGTCGCCAGCCGCGCCTGAAGTGGTTCCAGCCACCAGCATGCACCGGCGACCCAGTTCGCCAGGGTCGATCGGTCAAGCTCGACACCGTTGCGAGCGAAGATTTGAGCCTGCCGATAGAGGGGCGTGTGATCGCAATATTTGCTCACCAGCACATGGGCCAGCAGCGCAGGGCTCGCCAGTCCCTTGGCGATCGGTCGCTCCGGCGCCGGTGCCTGATGAATCGTCCCACAGGCGCGGCAGCCGTACTTGGGGCGGCGGATGCGCAGCATGCGCAGGCGTGCCGGCACGAAGTCGAGCATCTCGCTGACGCTCTCACCGATCGGATGGAGAGCGCCGCCACAGCAGGGACAAACGCCGCTCGCGACGTCGAACGTCAGGTCTTCGTGCACCAGGCTATCTGAGAATGGCTGGCGTCGTGGTTCAGGTTCGAAACCGCTATCCTCGACGCGAGACGCCATCGGCGCCTCCACCCGAGCGATGTCGACATCGAGGTCTTCGAGCCCAAGCGCAAGCTGGTCACCGTCGAGCCGCTCCGATCGGCGACCGAACTGCGCACGCTGCAGACGTTGAACGATCAATCGGAGGTGCTCGACCTCGGCGCGCGCTTGCGCCAGCTCGGCTCGCTCGTCAACGGCTTGAGCGGCCAAGTCGCGCACCAGCCGATGCAACGCATCGACGTCGGTGGGAAGCGCGGCGAGATCGAGATTCACCCCGCAAGTCTAACTCCAGCCTGCGGCGGCACCCACGCTGATCATTGTCGTGAGTCAATCCGTCGCAAGCCGGCAAATGGCCAGTCTCTGCTCACCCGGCTACGGCCGGACGCCATCTCTGTTCCGGTGCGCGCCAATCGACACCGTCGATCAGGAGCGCGAACTGCGCAGAGGTCAACATCAACGTCTCGTCTGGATCGATGCTGGGAGGCCACAGGAAGACGCCGTGCTCAAGCCGTTTTGTGAACAGACACAGCCCGGTGCCGTCCCAGAATACGATCTTGATAAGGTTCGCTCTGGTGCGGCCGCGGAATACGAACAGGTGTCCGGAGAATGGATCCTGTCGAAGCACGCCCTGCGCCAGCATGGCGAGACCATCGATGCCCTTGCGCATGTCGATGTAGCTGAGGGCCAGATGCACCTTCACGCCGGGAGGAAGCAGTGCCGTCATGGCGCACACTCCTCTTGCGAAGGCGCGTTCGCGTCAGTGATCTCCACCGTGACGAACGTCGGTTCAGCCGCCAGCTCCTGCTTCCACCGGAACAAAACCCGGGCCGCTATCCCGTAGGATCGCGCGACGGCGGACAAGTTCGCACCTGGCTGCGCGGCCTCTGCGACGATCCGGCGCTTGTCGTCATTGCTAAATGCCCGTCGATGACCCTCACGCGCCGATGGGACAATCGGCCGCGACAGCTCAGCGTTAGTCATATGACTAGCGCTATGACTAAGGGTGTGACTAAGCCTATGACTTAGACCACCGCGTCGATAGAGCAGCTTCCGCTCTGGCGGCTGCGGTTCAGCTTTGAAAATCGCACGCCAGTTCTCGAACCCCTTCCGCGTCAGTCCGTGAACCTCGCAATACTCGCGCTGATTCAGGTCGCTACGCTTCCACGCCTCATGGTGCGCACGCCAGAAGGCCTCGCCCTGCCGCGTCCATGGTCGGTGCTCGCTCGCCATCTCGTCCTCTCCATCTGCAAATCGATGGCGAGAACAGATCGTGTTCGTCAGCGGCAGAACAAGTGTGCGAGAAATGGACGCTTACGATCGAGCCCCGGAGTTCTCTGCTCGAATGCGCATAATTCCCATCTAGCGCCGCCAAAAATCCCTGATTCCGCACGAAGGTGTTCAATGCTAAGGCATTGAATTTACGGACAGAAAGGTAGCACTCAGCGCGTAACGCCCTTCGTTTTGATGAGATTCCCTGTTGATTTCGCTGTTTCCAGGGAAATAGGCTCGGTGAGACCCGTTCGTGCCAAACTGTCTGCTCAGCCAACGGTCGCGGTTTTGTGAGGCTGCGCATCAATTCTTGTGAAGCGGAAACGGCCGAGCGGGCCAGTGAAAGAATAGTCCATGACCAACCTGAAGATCACCGCCGGACCCTTCACCTTCGCGGCGCGGCTGGAGACCGAAGCGGCGCCGAAGACATGCGCGGCGTTTCTCAAGCACCTGCCGTTCAAAAGCCAGGTCGTGCACGTGCGATGGAGCGGGGAGGGCGTGTGGGTTCCGCTCGGCGATCTCGATTTCGGCGTCGGCTATGAGAACCACACCAGCCATCCGGCGCCGGGGCAGATCATCCTCTATCCGGGCGGGATCAGCGAGACCGAGATTTTGCTCGCCTATGGCGGCGTACACTTCGCCAGCAAGATGGGTCAGCTTGCCGGCAATCACTTCATTACGCTGACGTCGGGGCTGGAGAACCTTCCGCCGCTCGGCAAGCTCGTGCTGTGGAAGGGCGCGCAGGATATCGTGTTCGAGCGCGCCTAATTATTTCGCAAGGCCTGCAGCAGGAAATTCAGCGCCGCCGCCGTGAAGGCGTGCATGTTGTCCAGCCGGTCGGATTTTCCGGTCTCCAGCGTCATTGAACTCTCGGCAAGGCCCGCGATCGCGATGCAGCTGTGCCCGGCCGCATCGCCGTAGCGGTTGCCGGTCGGGCCCGGTCGCGCCGGTTTCGGCCAAAGCCCAGGTCGAGGAGAAATTCTTCTGCGCCGTGCGCGCCATCATCAGCGCGTAGGGTTCGGTCGAAGCACGATTCCGTCGAGCGCCGCGTCCGGAATATCGATCAACAGCCGCCGCGACTGCCGCGTGTAGACGACAGCGCCGCCGAGGAAATATGCCGAAGCACCCGGCACGGCGAGCAGCGCCGCGGAGATCAACCCGCCGGTCGATGATTCCGCGACGACGATCGTCTGCTTGCGCTCCTTGAGAAGGGCGCCGGCTTTCTCGGCGATGGCAACGAGATCCTTCATCGGGTTCTCCTCCCGGCAACAGTTTCACCGCGGGCCGAGCACACGGTGCTGCCCTGATTGCTCTTGCAACGAAGCGGCTAAATGGATTGTAGCTAGGCTTCGTACTTGAAGGAGAGCGACACGCGTGTACGGAACGCCGTCACTTTCCCGTTCTCGACCTTCATGTCCATCTTCATGACTTCGGCAATGCGCAAATCGCGCAGCGATTTGGCCGCCGTCTTGACCGCTTGCCGGCCGGCGTCCTCCCAGGAAATCTCGCTCACGCCGACAACCTCGACGATTTTGTAGACGCCTTCCGCTTCGCTTTTCTTTGCCATGATCATCCTCCTCACGCGCGACCGTTGCGTCCGGGCACTGCACGCGTCCAGACGCCAGCCATTGCGACGCCCGATGCTAACACGTAAACGCTAGCGAACTCACCATGCCGGGGCGGCTCCGGCGGGGGTATTGTCGCGAGCCGGCCGTACGAGGGGAGCAGGGGCACACATGACGTTTCCGCGGAAAGAAGACCTCACCATCTGCTTTGCCCATGTGGCGTACCGCATGGCCGAGCGCTTTGCGGCGCGCAACACCGGCATCCGCCATTTCCAGGTGAACTCGCTGGAAGAGCTGACCGTGCGCATCGGCGACGCGGACGTGGTCAGCGTGTCGATGATGTGGCGCAACAACCTGATTGCGCGCGCCCCGAAACTCAAATTCATCCAGTCGATCAGCGCCGGCACCGACCAGTATCAGCGCGAGGCATTGAAGGCCGCCGGCATCCGCCTTGCCAGCGCGCAGGGCGTGAACGCGCGCGCGGTCGCCGAACACGCGATGTCGCTGATTCTCGCCATGTCGCGGCAGCTTCATTTCGCCCGCGACAACCAGGCGAAGCACCACTGGCGCGGCATGATCTCGGACCTTTCCAAGCGCGAGGACGAACTTGGCGGCAAGACGCTGCTGGTCGTCGGCCTCGGGCGCATCGGTTCTCACCTTGCGGGCCTCGCGCGCGCCTTCGGCATGCGGGTGATCGCCACCAAGCGCGATCCGGGCAGTGGCGGCGAGAACGCGGACGATGTGTTCTCGCACGGCAGGCTCGGCGAGGTGCTGCCGCTCGCCGATTTCGTGGCGTTGACCTGTCCGCTGACGCCGCAGACCGAAGGCCTGATCAATGCGCAGGCGCTCGCCCGGATGAAGCCCTCGGCGTTCCTGATCAATGTGTCGCGCGGCAAGGTGGTCGATGAGCCGGCCTTGCTCGACGCGCTGGCGCAGGGCCGCATCGCGGGCGCCGGCCTCGACTGCACGGTGGAGGAGCCGCTGCCGAATGCTTCGCCGTTGTGGGACGTTCCCAACGTACTGATCACGCCGCACACGGCCGGCGAGACGCGCGCCTACGAGGACAACGTGATCGATTTGCTGCTGGAAAATCTCGATCGCCTCTGGCGCGGCGAGGCGGAGTTGAAGAACGGGATCGTCTGATTAACGACCCGTTAAGAATTTCGAAACCGCGCTGCGGCACTCTGCCGGCATGTCTATCGACTTGCAGCGCGAGAACAGCGAGGCGATCCGCGCGCTTGCGCTTCTCGGTGCGTTCTTCGTCGCGGTCGCGGCCGGCGGCTATCTCTACACGATGTCGTGGAGCGGGCCGTTCCCGCGCGACGGTACCAGTCTCGTCGCCGGGCGCGACTTCCTGAATTTCTGGATGTATGGCCGCGCGGCGACGGAGTCCGATCCGGGCCGGTTCTATGATGCTGCCAATATCAGCGGCGCGCTCGAAGCGCTGCTCGGTCCGAACTACCCTGGACAGAACTGGTCGTACCCGCCGAGCATATTCTTTCTCGCCGCGCCATTCGGGCAGTTGAGCTATCTGCAAGCGCTGGCCATATGGACGCTGCTCAGCGTCGCGCTCTTCTTCGCGGTGGCGCGACGCCATATCCCTGACAATCGCCTGCTGGTCGCGCTCGTGCTCTCGCCCGCCGCGGTGCTGTGCGTGATTTCGGGGCAAAGCTCGCTGATCACCGCCGCGATGCTGGTCACGATCTTTGTCTGGCTCGACAGCAAGCCTATCGCGGCCGGAATCCTGATCGGCCTGCTGACCTTGAAGCCGCAACTCGGCATCTTGTTTCCCGTGATGCTGATTGCGTCGGGCCGCTGGCGCGTGTTCGCGTCCGCCACCATCACGGTACTCGCGCTCGCGGCCGCGACCGCGCTCGTGTTCGGCCCGCAGGTGTGGATCGACTTCATCGCCAAGGGCCTGCCCACCAACAATCTGGTGCTGGCCGACCCGGAGCGCATCGCGACGCCGTTCTACCCGACCGTTTTCATGAATTTGCGCGGTATCGATCTGCCCTACAACATCGCGATGGCGATCCAGCTTTGCGTTTCGGCCTTTGCGGTCGCGGCCGTGTTCTGGGCGTTTCGCACGCGCCGCGACGCGGACCCGCTTTGGCTGATGGCGCTGTTCTTCGCGTGTTCTGTCTGCGCCGTGCCGTATCTGCTCTCTTACGACACGCTCGCATTGACGTTCGCGGCGCTGTTGCTGCTGGCCAGCGGCGCGCTCGATGTCAGTGGCCGCAGATTCGTGCAGCTGGTCTACTGGCTGCCGATCATCCAGATCGGCCTCGGTAATCTGCATGTTCCGGGTCCCGCGCTGATCGCGCCTGCGTTCGCGATCTATGCGCTGATGCGGCTGCGCGCGTCCGCCGTCTCGCCCTCTCTCGCGATGTCCATCACGGCCCGATAGGCGAACACCAGCGCCGGCCCGAGCGTGATGCCGGGCCCGACATAGACGCCGCGAAACAGCGACGCCATGTCGTTGCCGACCGCATAGAGGCCCTTGATCGCCTCGCCATGCTCATCGAGCACGCGCGCATTCCCGTCGGTCGAAAGTCCGACGCAGGTGCCCATCGTGGATGGATAGACCGCGACTGCAAAATAAGGCGGCTCGGCGATCGGGCGCAGGCACGGGTTCGGCTTGTTCGCCGGATCGCCGTTGAACTGATTGTACTCGGTCCCGCCCTTGCCGAACGCCTCGTCGACGCCCGTTTCGGCAAAGCGATTGTGTTCCTGCACGGTGCGCAGCAGGTTCTTGCCGTCGATTCCGATCTGCTGGGCCAGCTCCATCAGCGTGCCGGCGCGTTTGAGATATCCGTCGGCGATGAAGCGGTTGATGGTCCGTGCTCCGGCGCCCGGATGCACGAGGCCAATGCCGTAATCGCGAATGAAGGAGCGGTCGCAGATCAGCCACGCCGGAATGCACGGCGATGCGGCGTTGGTGCGCAGCATCGCCTCGACGAAGTCATGATAGCTCGCCAACTCGTTGACGAAGCGGCGGCCGTCCTTGTTGACCGCGATCAGTCCGGGTTTGGCACGATCGAGCAGGATGTGCGGGAAGTTGGTGTCGCCCTTCAGCGAACTCGGGAAATAGAACGCCGGGTTGGTGTGGTTCGCGTCGATTGCGCCGCCGGCCGCTCTGCGCCGCATTGAACCCGTCGCCACTCGCCCCCGTGAAAGCGGTTGTGTGCTCGACCGGTGCATTCGCGTTGTACTGCTTCTGCATTTTTGTGTCGGCGCCAAAGCCGCCGGTCGCCAGTATCACGCCGCGCTTCGCGCGAATGGTCTGGCGCTTGTCGCCGATATCGACCACCGCGCCTTCGACGCCACCCGATACCCTTCACCAGTTCGACAAGCCTGGCGTCGTACGCAATCGCTACATTGCGTTGCCGCAGGCTGTAGAACAGCCGCGCGACCAGCGCATTGCCCATGACCAGCCGCGTGCCGCGTTTGAAACGCAAGCCGGTCTGTCGCGTGGCGCAGCAATAGCTTCGCCGCCGCCACGAACGACTTCACCGAGCGCAAACGGCTTGAGCAGGACCGGAATGTCGTCTTTCCCGACCATCATCCCGCCCAGCACCATGAACGGGGCGATCGGCGGACGCACGCGGCCGAAGTCCGCACCGAGCAGGCGTGCGTCGAACGGCAAGGGGGCGAGCGCGCGGCCCGCGAGTGCGCGGCCCGGCTGGTTCGAGTGATAGTCGGGATGGCGCGGCGGCGCGCGGAATTTCACCTCCGTGCGCGCTTCCAGATAGTCGAGCGCGGCCGGCCCTGCTGCGAGAAACGCCTCACGCACGGCTTCGGCGCGAGGGCCGATTTCTGCTTGCAGAAAACGCCGCGCATCCTCGATCTTGTCCGGCACGCCGTCGCGCACCGCCTGGCTGGAGCCCGGTATCCACACGGTGCCAGCTGACGTGGAGGTCGTGCCGCCGACTTGATCGGTCTTCTCGCACAGGAGCACGTCGAGACCTTCGAGCGACGCCACCAGCGCAGCCGTCATCCCGCCCATGCCGGCGCCAAAAACCAGAACGTCGACTTCGCGATCCCAGCGCATCAGGTTGTCGGCAGATTTCCGCTCGGCGCGGCGAGCGGCGACTTTGCGCGGCTGACGTAATTTCCACCGCCCTTCGCGCCGGTGAGCTTGCCGTCGCGCACCACGAATTTTCCGCGCACCATCGTCGACACCGGCCAGCCGGTCACCGCGATACCCTCATAGGGCGTGTAGTCCGAGCCGTGATGCAGCATCGTCTGCGAGATCGTCTGCTTCACGTCCGGGTCCCAGATCGCGATGTCGGCGTCGGAGCCGACCGCGATCGTGCCCTTCTTCGGATAGAGCCCGTAGGTCTTGGCGTGGTTGGTCGCCGTGAACGCCACGAAATCGTTCAGGCTGATGCGGCCTTTCTTCACGCCTTCGGAAAACAGGATCGGCAGCCGCGTCTCGATGCCCGGGATGCCGTTCGGGACCCAGCGAAAGCTCGTCTTGCCCTTCGGAGCAAGCTTGCCTTTGTCGTCGTAGCGGAACGGGCAATGGTCGGAAGAGAACAGCGAGAACACATGTTGCTGCAGGCCGGCCCAGCATTCTTTCTGGCTCTTCTCGTCGCGCGGCGGCGGCGAACAAACGTATTTCGCGCCCTCCATGTTGAGGCCTTCCATGTCCTTCGCGGTCAGCACGAGGTATTGCGGGCAGGTCTCGCCATAGATCTTCAGGCCGCGCTGCTGCGCTCTGCGGATTTCCTCCATCGCCTCGCCGTTCGAGACGTGCACGATCATGATCGGCACATCGACCAGCTCGGCGAGCGAGATCGCCCGATGCGTCGCCTCGCGCTCGACCGGAATCGGCCGCGAGGTGCCGTGAAAATGCGGCGCGGTCTTGCCGGCGCGCTCCAGCCGGTCGGTGAGGAAGCGGATCGCGTCGTAGTTCTCGGCGTGCACCATCACCAGCGCGCCGGTCTCGCGCGCGACGCTCATCACGTTGAGCATTTCGAGGTCTGACAGCGCCATGCCCTCATAGGTCATGAATACCTTGAACGACGTGTAGCCGTCCTCGACCAGCGCCGGCAGTTCCTGCCCGAGCACGCGATCGGTCGCGTCCGCGATGATGAGATGAAACGAGACATCGACGTAGCAATTGCCGTCCGCCTTGGCGTGATACTGCTTCACCACCTCGCGCAGCGACTCGCCCTTCTGCTGCATGGCGAAGGGCAGCACCATGGTGTTGCCGCCGAACGCGGCCGCGCGCGTGCCGCTCTCGAAATCGTCCGCCATCACGATGCCGGGGCCCGACGGCTGCGAAAGATGCACGTGGCTGTCGATGCCGCCGGGCAGCACCAGTCTGCCGGTCGCGTCCACGATCTCGTCCGCCGTGCCGAGATCGGCGCCGAGCGCTGCGATCACGCCATCCTTGATGCCGACATCGCAGGCGAAAGTGTCGCTCGCCGTTGCGACGGTCCCGCCGCGGATGATCGTGTCGAAGGTCATTCGGTGCCTCGTTGTCCGCGTTCTTATCCCCGCGGGGCAGTGCCGCGACTGTAGCAAAAGTCAGGGAAGGATTTTCGCCTCACGATAGCGGGCAAGATAGCCGATGAAACGCCTGCTCGCTGTCGAGCGCCACAGGAAACCCGGCCCGGCGCAGCTTCTCGGGACTGGAGCAAATGTCATAGCCGTGCGCCCAGTGAAAGTCCGCGAAGTGCCAGTCGGCGACATCGTCAAGGCGTGACTCGGCAAGGCCATAGCGCTGCACGATGTCGATCCCACACCGGCTGTTTGTCCTTGATCCAATCGCTCAGCTGCATCGGGCGCACGCCGCCAACCGCCATTTCGAAATGCGCTCGCGATCTTCGGCCACAGCGTTCGCCAGCGGAAAAAGTCGCCGTTGACCACGTTGAAGGCGTCGATTGCGGCAAGCGGGCGCGGTTGCGATGAATGTCATCGCGCGCGCCAGCAGCGTCGCATCGGTCATGTCGCGCAGCGCGTCGAACGCCGCGGCCGACCCGGGGAAATCGAGCGGGCCGCCAAGCTCCCGCACAATCGCCGCATAGGCGCCGATCACGCTCACGGCATTGCGCGCGCGCTCGGGCGCGAAATCGTAGATGAAGGTCGGGCGCGAGGCGGACCAGGTCCAGCTTTGCCCGCGCTGGCGTTCGGCCAGAAGATCCTGCTGGTCGTAATAGAAATTGGGCGGCGGATGGCGCGGATCGTCTTCGCGCGCGGGCGTGCGGAACGGGCCGAGATGCATGCCGTAATACTTGGTGCCCTGCACCAGGTGCACATGCGCAAGGCCGGGCGCGACCGGCTCCACGGCGTCGAGCACGTTGCGCAGCATCGCGACATTGTCCGGCACGCTCTCGACGCCGCTCTCGCCGTGCTTGGCGCGCGCCGTGTAGAAGACATGCGTGATGCCGCGATGGCTGGCGAGCGCGCGGGCGCAAGCCTCGCGATCGAGCAGATCGGCACTGACCGGGGTCAGCCGGTCGCCGGAAGGGCGCGCGCTTCGCGCCAGCGCGATCACGGACCAGTCCGGGTCCGCGCGCAACACCTCGATCAGGCGCTTGGAGGCGGCGCCGCCGGCTCCCGCCACCAGGGCAAGTTTTGTCATCGCCCGACCATCCCGCGTGGCCGCGGGATCGGTCAAGGAGACAAAATCAGGAGGCGGCGCGCTTGGCCTGATGCGCGATGATCGGGATTGCGGCGTTGTTGGCCAAAGCCGGCTGTTCGGCCTTCTTCGGCAGCGGAGCGGCGAATATCAAAGAGGCCGGGTCGGCAAAGGCCGATGCGGGTTTCGGCGTGCTGAACAGGTATCCCTGCAGCTCCGCGTTGCCCTGCTCGCGCAGGAACGCGTACTGCTCGTAGGTTTCCACGCCCTCGACCGTCACCTCAAGATCGAGCTCGCGCGCCAGCACAAACATCGAGCGCACGATCGCGGATGAGCGGCGGTGATTGGGAAGGTCCATGGTGAAGATGCGGTCGATCTTGAGCCGGTCGAAATTGAGCCGGCGCAGATTGCCCATCGAGGTGAAGCCCGCGCCGAAATCGTCCATCGCGACCTGGATGCCAAGCGCGCGCAGGCGCGAGAACATGCTGGCGGTCTGGTCGAAGTCCTTGATCAACACGTCCTCGGTGACTTCGAGTTCGAGCCGCTTCGGATCGAGCCCGCTCTTCTTGATGATGTCGCGCACCTGATCGACGAGTTCGCTGTTGATCTGCACCGGCGAGACGTTGACCGACACGCGCACGTCGTTCGGCCACTGCCGCGCGGCGTCGATCGCCTTGCGCATGATCAGGTCGGTGAGCGGCGTGATCAGGCCGTTTTCTTCTGCAAGCTTGACGAATTCGGGCGGCGGGATCGGGCCGAACTCGGGGTGAAACCAGCGGCCGAGCGTCTCGAAGCCGACCACGTGCATGTCGCGCGCGCGCACCAGCGGCTGGAAGTAAGCCTGGATGTCGCCGTTCTCGATCGCAGCGCGCAATTGTCCGCTCAGCACCATGCGGCGCTGGCGCTCCTTGCCGAGTTCGTCGGTGAAATGCCGGCAGCGGCCGCGCCCTTCCGCCTTTGCGTGGTAGAGCGCGAGATCGGCGTTCTTGAGCAGGTCCTCGGCATTGTTGGCGTCATCCGGGAAAACCGCGACGCCAATCGAGGCGCCGGCGGTCAGCGATTTCTCACCGACCTCGATCGGACGATTGAGCAGGCGGCGCAACTGCTGGCCGATCAGCCGGGCTTCCTCGGCGTCGCGGATGTCCTGGCACAGCACGACGAATTCATCGCCGCCAAGCCGCGAGATCAGCGTCTCGGCCGGCATCTCGAACTTCAGTTTTTCCGCGACGATGCGCAGAATCTGGTCGCCGACCACGTGACCGTGAATGTCGTTGATGTCCTTGAAGTGGTCGAGGTCGATCCAGAGCACCGCGCAGCGCAGTTCGGCGGCGTTTGCCCGCTCGACGGCCTCGGCGAGGCGTGTACGCATCAGTTCGCGGTTCGGCAACGAGGTGAGGGGATCGTGATGGGCGAGGAACGACACGCGCTGCTGGGTGTCCCTGCGCTCGCCGACGTCACGGAATTCGAGCAGGCGCGCCGTGCCCTCGCCATACGCGATGGTGCGCGCGGCGATCTCGACCGCGACGGTCGCGCCGGCGCGACTGGTCACCTCGGTATCGAGCCGCAGCTCGCTCTCGCCAAGCAGACGCTCGATCACGTCGGCATCGCCGATGAACGACGAGATCATCAGATGCGGTGCGTCCTCATGCTCGATCCCGATGAGGCGGCACAGGCTGGAATTGACCGCGACCGCCTGCATGCCGGTGCAAACCGCGACGCCTTCGTCGAGCACGTCGAGCAGCGCGTGCAGGCGCCGGGCTTCGTCCGCGGCACGGCGCGTGCGGCGCAGCAAGGCGATCGCGCCGGCGGCAATCGCAACGAGAAGCATCACCGCAAGGGCGCCGCCGCCAACGATCATCCCCGTGGAGATCGAGTCGCCGCTCGCCGCCGCAACTGGCGCCGCAAATACAACCGTGCCGATAGTCGTAGAGAACGCCGTTGCGGCACGATGCCGCGCACCGAGCCCGCCTGCGACGGGTCGCTGTTCGTCACGCTTCGAATGCCGCCCCAAGGGCGCTGGCGGTTTCACAAGCCCCTCGCGGTGGCCGGTTGCGTCCTGGCGGCAATTGTTACGTCAACAATTGCGAGGAAGTGTTACCGGGCCCGCTCCAAACCCTGTAAAGCCCAAAAGCCTTAAAATGCTCTGAAAACAGGCCATTCCCGATCACCGCTTTGTTGCGGGGTCGGGCGGTAACAGCCGCTGGCTGTAAATGCGGCGCGCCCCGTACCTCCGTTGGACGGTCTTTTCAATCCGCCTCAACCAATAATTGCCGCCATGGGTTTACACTTCCTTACCTCATTTTCCCTAAGCTTCGGCCATCAAATGCATAGCCCGAGAGGATCCTATGTCCATCGCGACGCGCGTATTGGTGGTTGTCCCGCTTACGGTAATGAGCCTGTCCAGCCTTCAAGCCGCAGACCTGTCGGTGGTCGGGACCGGCGACGGAATCGACCTGCTGCGCGCGCTCGGCGCCGCCTACACGGCCGATCATCCGGATACCAACGTGATCGTTCCGCCCAGCATCGGGTCGGGCGGTGGGGTCGCGGCGGTCGGGTCCAACAAGGAAGTGCTGGCCCGTGTTGCCCGGCCGCTCTCCGACTCGGAGAAAGAAGCCGGCCTGATCGCCACGCCGGTGTTCCGGCTGCCTTCGGCCTTCTTCGTGCACCGCTCGGCCGGCGTCTCGAGCCTCACGAACGCGCAATTGGCCGATATCTACAGCGGCAAGGTCACGAATTGGCGCGATGTCGGGGGGCAGGACATGCGCATCAAGGTGGTCCGCCGCGAGGACCAGGATTTCGACCCTGCTCGTGCTGCGCCAGTCGATGCCGGGCTGGAAGGATCTCGCGATCACGGAAAAATCGAAAATGGCTGTGACCACGCAAGACGGCGTCGACACCGTGAAGGAAGTGCCGGGTGCGATCGGCTTCGGTCCGTTCACCAAGGCGCTTGAGATGGAGCTCGCGGTGCTCAAGATCGACGGCCATTACCCGACCGATCGCGGCTACCCAAGTGCCGTCACTTTGGCGTTCGTGCACAAGGAAACGACGGTCACGCCCGAGGCCAAGCGCTTCATCGGCTATGTGAAAGCCGCCAAAGCCAAGACCGTGCTCACGAGCATGGGCGGAGTGCCCATCGCCGAGTGAGGATGATGTCCCACCGAGGTGCAGGATTTTGGTTCGGCTTTCTTCGCTCAGTACCCGGCTGATCATCGCGGTCGTCGCGACGGCGACGGTCGCGTTCGCGGCGTCCTTCGGCTTGACGATCGTTCGGCTCGATCAGGGCCTGGAACGCCAGGCCGAACAGCTCAGCCGGCTGTCCGAGGAGAAGCTCGCGCAACGGCTGGACGGCGAGGCGCGGCTCGCTGGCGCGCGCGTCGAGGCCCTGTTCTCCACCCGGGCAACCCGGCTGGAGAGCATCGCGCAGCGCGCCGACGTGGTGAAGGCGATCTCGTCCGCCAATGTCGTGGCGATCAGCGAACTCCTTGGCCGTGCCGCTCAGGCCGCCGACATCGACGGCATCCTGGTGGTCGATACCAAGCTGCGCGTGTTCGGCGCCGACAGCGACAAGACCGATATCGTGACGGCAAATCGCGCGCTGCAGGAGAGCCCGTTCGCGCAGGACATCCAGACAATCCTCGTCGACAACGACCGCAAGCGCCCACGCGTGCTGCGCCGCGCGGTCGAACTCAACGATCATCTGGCGCAGGCGCTCGGCGCCCGCGCCCGCGCGCCGCTCGCATTTATCGTGGTTGAGCCGATCTTCGACGATTTCGGCGATGTCTTCGCCGCGCTGATTGCCCATCGAACGCTGCGTGCGCGCGAGGCGACCCTCGAGGAGTTCTCCCGGCTCGAAGGCGCAGGCCTGACGGTCATGGCTGCCGAGGACTCGATCTCGGTCTCGGGCATCACCGGCAACTCCGTCGCCCTACCGTTCGCTTCCGAAACATCGATGCTGCGCAGCAAGGACGGCAACTTCTGGTCGCGCTGCGATCCCTTCGAAAACTGGCGCATTTGCGCACTCGCGCCGGTCGCCGAACTGCATACCTTGCGCAACGAACTGGTGCGTATCGGCGAGGCGGAAGGCCGCTCGCTCGCCGTTTGGCTGATCGTCGCGGCGGTCACCTCGGTGCTGATGTTCGCCGGGATCATGCTGCTGGTGTCGCAACGCATCAGCCGGCCGCTGGTGCAGATCACCGAAGCCGTGCGCGCGGTCGCGCGCGGCGACTGGAAGTCCGAGGTCGCGGGCGTCGAGCGCGTCGACGAGGTCGGCGACATCGCGCGCGCCGTCATCGTGCTGCAGCGCTCGCTGCAGGAGCGCGACCGGCTGCGTTCGGACGTCGCACACGCCGAAAGCGTGAAGAAGCGCCGCGAGGCGCTCGAGGATGCGATCCGCCGGTTCGACCGGATCATGCGCTCCGTGCTGCTCAGCGTCTCCAACAGCGTCGAGACGATGGACGAGACCGCGCGCGAGCTTGCACGCGTCTCCGCGGTCGCGGAGGGCGAGGCGGTCGAGGCGGCCTTCGTTTCGGAGAACACCGTGACCAACGTGTCGTCGGTGCGCCTGGCAACCGAGCGCCTGAGTGCGGCCATTTCGGAGACGGTCGACGGAATCCGCCAGACTGCCGACGTTATCGCGCTGAGCAATACGGTTGCGCATTCGGCCTCCGCCAGCGCGGAAGGGCTGGCGCAGACGAGCAGCGAGATCGATGCGATCCTGCGTGCCGTGACGGAAATCGCCGCTCAAACCAATGCGCTCGCTCTCAATGCCACCGTCCAGGTTTCGCGCGCAGCCGCGGGCGGCGGAAATTTCGGCGCGGTCGTCAGCGACATCAAATCGCTGGCAAGCCGGATCGGCAGCACCAACGAGGACATCGCGCGGCGGCTCACGACCATCCGCGACGCGACCGGCGATACGGTCGGTACCGTGCGCTCGATCGTGCAGAAGCTCGACATCGTCCTGCAGCAGACCCGCACCATCGCGCTTGCGATGGAGCGGCAGGACGCGGTGACGCGCGAGATCGCCGAAAGCATGACGGCCGCTGCGAACGGATCGGTCAATGTGTCGTCGAGCGTCGAGCGCCTCAAGGCGACCATCGAGGACGCACGCGGCGCCTCGATGAAAGTCGTCACCAAGGCGACCGATATGGCCGACGAGGCGCACCGCCTCGACTCGACCGTGAAGTCGTTCCTGAGGGAAGTGACGGCTTAGCGCGAGCCGCCTGCGTGCGGCGCGGCGCGGCGGCGGGCAAAGGCGGCAGAGTCGTCGAAGCGGGCTGCGGACGCGGGCGGGCAGCCGGCAACGGCGCGATGGCCGGACGCGGAGCCTCCACTGGCGCGGCGGCAGGACGGCGCAGCATCGCCATGACGCGATCGATCAGCGAGAGCGGCTGCGCGTTCGGCAGGAACGGGTCGGCATAGCAGCGGGCCGCAGCCGCGCGCGACTTCGCCTTGACGGCATCGACCAGCGGCGGCGGGCCGGCGACAAACACCGTGTCTTCCGGTCCGAGCGAGGGCAGGTAATGGGTCGGCCGGCCGCGCCGCACTGGACTGGTGGCGCCGGTCTCGGCGGTTGCGATGACGTCGCGAACGCCGTCGTCGATCAGCCACTCCAGCGAGCGGCGCATATAGAGCCCTTCGGCGTCGCGGCTGCCCGCGATGATGATGAGATCGCGATGGCGCTGCTCGCGCCGCGCCGCCGAGGCGACCGACCAGATCGGCGCCCACCCGGTGCCGCCTCCGATCAGCACAAGCGGCCCGTCGCCTTCGCGCAGGAACGCGTTTCCGAACGGACCGCGCACGTGAACCCGGTGGCCGGGACGGATCGTTGCGCCGATCTGGGTCGACACCAGGCCGCCGGGATAGCGCCGGATGTGGAAGACGAGCTCGCCGGGGCCGGCCGAGCCGTCGAAGCGCACCGTCGGGCTCAACTCGCGCGGCGGGAAGCCCGCGAACTTCACGCTGAGATATTGCCCGGGACGAAAATCGATCGGCGTGGACAGCGTGACAGTCACCTCGACAATGTCGGAGGTGAGCGTGGTGATGCCGGTCACCGAACCGGAACGCTTGGCAACCTCCGGAACATGGTCGAACGTGATTGCCGCATTGGCGATCACCTTGGCCTGGCAGGCGAGCACCGTGCCTTTTTCGGCGGTGCCGCGATCGTCCACCCGGCCGCTTATCGACAGAGACGCGGCAGGTTTCGCATTGGCCCGAGCAGCAGTCGTGCGGGATCGCGACCCACCCGCTCAGGCCAGCGTCCACCAGCGTCTCGCCGTAGTTGGCCTTGACGGTCTTGCCGTTGATGACGAGATCGAACGAACTCATTTACCGATCACTCACTCGCGTTGCTATTCCTGTGTGACCACGCGGACCGGACGCGGATGACGCGTGTGGCGTGTCTGCACGTGATCGAACGCCGCGACCCACATGTAGATGTCTTTGCCCGGGACGAAGTCCTTGTCGTACTTGCTGCCGGTTTTCAGCGCGCGCGCGATTTCCAGCGTCCAGTAGCCGTCCTTCCAGCGCGAGCCGCCGACCAGATCGCCGCGATCGCCCTCGTAGTTGCCGGCGATGATCACGCCCGGCATGACGGTGCCGACCGGGATCTTGGCGTCGGCTTCCTTCGTGTAGGGATCGGTATCGGTGATATTGATGCTCCAGGAGCCGTTCTCGTCGTCGCTCTTGTTCGGATCGAGCGTGAACTTGCCGAGCCCGTCTTGCGTCTTCTTCCAGTCCTTCGGAAGCCGGATCACCTCGACGGGTCCTTTGTAGTCCTTCGCAAATCCCTTGTAGTTGTAGGAGTAGTAGGCGCGGCCCGGGTCGTTCCAGTAGCCGCCCTGATAGCGCGCCCTGTAGGCGGCCTCATCTGGGCTCGCGTCGCGCGGGGGGCCGATGTACTGATCGTCGACGCGGCCGAGCATGCCGCCGCGCGATGCCTTCCACTGCCACATGTCCACGTAGCTGCCGTCCGTGGTGAAGTGGAAACCGCGCTCGTTCAGCGGCTTCGGCTTATCGGCGGGCAGGGGGGCGGGGCCGAGGTTCGAGACGCCCGCGCCGCCAAGTGCCGGCTTGTCGGAGAAAATGATCGCGAGCTTGTCTTCGTAGAAGTCGACGACATCCATCCTGCCGGCGCGGCTGTCGACGACATGCCAGCCGTCTTCTTTCTTGATCATCGGGATGCGGCGCAACGAGCGCGTCGGATCGGTCCACTTTACGGCGAAGAAGACCTTCGCGCCGTTATGAACGGCGCGAACCTCGACTGTCGATTCGCCCGGTCCGCCGAAATTCTCGCCCTGCTGGGTGTGGATTCGGACCGGCCGCGCCCTGTTCCACATCGCCTCGTCGAGAATGCCGTCGAGCTTCGGCTCGCCTTCGACTTTGGTGATGACGAGTGTGTCGCGCGTCGCCCAGTCGGTCGCGGCGATTCCGGCAATCACCACGACGCCGACGGCCGCGGCGATCAGCAGCGGCTTCGGCTTCACGGCTTCGGTGAGCACCAGCGCAGCCGGACGGAAGACGCGGAAGACCTGCCACCAGCCGCCGAACAGATAGTGCGCAAGGATGTGGATGAAGATGTAGCCGAGCCCGATGAAGGCCACATAGGAATGAACGGAGATCAGCCATCCGCCCCAGCCGAGATAGAGGAAGATGCCCGTGATCGTCATGATCACGATGATCGCGTAGGCCGCCCAGTGGAGAGCCACATTGAGGCCGCCGAAGCGCATCTTGCTGGCGACCGGCATCACCATCACGCGCGTCTTCTTCAGCGCGTTGCGGTTAGCTAACCCTGAGCGACGCATATAGATCAGATAGGCGGCGGCGCAGAAGAACAGCGCCAGGCCGGAGAGAAAATGCCAGGTCCAGATTTCGCCCTGCGGCAGGATCGGATTGAGCCAATGCGACACCGGCGCGTTCAACGCGTCGGCGGCGATGCGGATGCCGGTGAGCAGGCTGACGAAGAAGGCGACTGCGGTCGCCCAATGCAGAACGATCGTTCCGACATCGCTGCGCGGAGGGTTGTCCGGGCGCCCGGCCTCTTGCACACCGGGCTTTGCCGAAGATTTCCGCGGCGCCGGGCTACCGGTTGGGAGCTGGTCGCGCGCGTGGACGACGTCCGCCATGAGGCCCTCTCCCGGTGGCGGAACACCAAACGCTGGCCTCCCGCGGTCGCGATGGTGAACGGATTTGGTAAACTTTTAACCAATGAAATGAGTGGTTTACCCAAGGTAGTGCCAGTTCGGTATGCTATTAGACGTATAGGGCATCATCGGAGGTTGTCCATACGAATTTTTACGGTTCGTTAACGAAGCCGGAAGGGAACTCACAGGGGCATCCGCAGCTGTGAAGTTCACCAAAAGGCCGGAAATTGACTGGAATTCTTGTGCGCCATGCCGGCGCGGGCCCGCCGGTTTCGGCCCCCAAAATGCCCTCCGGGCATCGAATTTCGCGGAATTGCTTGCAGAGGGAGCGCTTTCAGGGGCAAATACCGCTCATCTGCGCCGGTTTGTGCCGGAGCAGGCTGTCACCCCCGGATCAGTGGTATTCCTAGGGTATCGCCCTTTGAACCCGATCCACCCCCACCGCGACTAACCCTGTGAGCCGGTTAACGGCAGGCGATGCAGACGACATCAGACGAAGCGCTGATCGGACGAATCGCAGCCGGCGACAAGCTCGCGATGCAGGTTCTATTCGCTCGGCACCATGTGCGTGTCTACCGGTTCGTTCTCAGGTTTGTGGGCGAGCCAAGCCGGGCGGAGGACTTGATCAGCGACGTGTTTCTCGATGTCTGGCGCCAAGCCGACAAGTTCGAAGCCAGGTCTCAGGTTTCAACATGGCTCTTGGCGATCGCACGGTTCAAGGCACTCTCTGCCCTGAGGCGGCGACCGGACGAGGAACTCGACGACGAGACGGCCCAAGCGATCGAGGATCAAGGCGATGATCCGGAAGTCGCGATGCAGAAGAAGGATACCAGTGCGGTTCTGCGGCAGTGCATGACGAAGCTCTCCGCGGAACATCGGGAAATCATCGATCTGGTCTACTACCACGAGAAGTCAGTCGAAGAAGTGGCGAAGATCGTTGGAGTTCCGGAAAACACTGTGAAGACGCGCATGTTCTATGCGCGAAAGCGGTTAGGGGAACTGCTCAAGGCAGCGGGAGTGGAAAGAGGTTGGCCATGAATACGATGTTCAAGAACAAAGCTGCCGAGCGCGAGGAGATCGAAGCTCTTCTGCCGTGGCATGCTGCCGGGACGCTGAGCCGCCGCGAGGCCGATATGGTTGAGCGGGCGCTTGCGACCGACGCCGATCTCGCCGCCCAGTATGAAACAATCCGCGAAGATCTCGCCGAAACCATCGTGGCGAACGAATCGCTTGGCGCTCCCTCGGCGCGCGCGATGCAGCGGCTGATGGCGGACATCGAGGCCGACGTCTCGACCGCCCGGCGGGTGCGCTCCTCGTTCAACCTCGGTGAATGGCTGAGCGAGCGGCTCTCCTCGTTCTCGCCGCGCACGCTCGCCTGGTCGGGCACCGCCGCGGCGCTGGCAATCGTGCTGCAGGCGGGTCTGCTCGCCGGGATGTTCGTCTCCGAGCGTCAGGGCGGCAACGTGCATCTCGCCTCGGTGGCGAAGACCGAGACGGTGACCCTGGGTACTTACGCGCTGATCAGCTTTGCCCCGCAGGCCAGCGTCGCCGATGTGACGAAGTTGCTCGAGACCTACAAGATCGCCGTGATCGAGGGTCCGGCCGGCGGCGTCTACACGGTTCGCCTGGCGATGACGGGCATGCCGAAGGAAGACCTCGCGCGCACGGTCAAGAAGCTGCAGGACGAACCTGCCGTCCGCTTCATCGGCCCGAAGCCGACCGAGTGAACTGACCAGACTTGATGCTTGCCGGCCGCCGTGGCCGGCATTGCATTTCTGACAGGCGGAATGGGAACTCTTGCGCGGAGCACGGCTGTGCTTCGCAGCGCTATTGGAGGCGTGCCCCATGTCCGGCGTAATCCGCAATCGCGCGGCGTCCGCGCAATCCCGCCGCAAGCAGCCGTTCCGCATCGCGCTCGTATTGCTTGCGGCCGGCGCGATGACATTTTCCTCGGTGGCAGAAAGCTTTGCGCAGCGCTTCGGCGGCGGCGGCGGCAGGAAGCATCGGCGGGATCGGCGGCAACATGCCCGGCATGGGATCGCGCATGCCCGGCAATGACGGGCCGCGCCATCCGGGCGGCGGCGGCCCGCGCTTCCCGGGCGGAGGTGGTGGCGGCGTGATCATGCTGCCGCCGGGCGGTTATGGCCCGGGCGGTCCTGGCACGGTCGTGATCGTCGATGATGATGACGATCAGGGGGTGCGGCGACGCACCAGGAAAGTCACGAAAAAACAAAAGCCTCAGAAGCAGCAGCAGCAGCTCGCGCAACGCGGCGGGTTCAACGCGCCGCCGGCGGGCGAACGGCGCTTCGTGCCGAACGAAGTGCTGCTGAACGTATCGGCGGCAACGTCCGGCCCCGCGCTTGACCAGCTTGTACGGCGGCATCGCCTGACGCGGCTGGAGATGCAGGACTTCACGCTCACGCGGCGGCGCATCGCGCGGCTGCGCATCAATGACGGGCGCCCGGTCGCCACGGTGATCCGCTCGCTGCAGGCGGAAGCCAATATCCTCGGCGCGCAGGCGAATTTGCTGTTCACCGTGCAGCAGGGCGCCGCTGCCGCAACCGCCCCCGCGCAATATTCGCTCGCCAAGCTGCGGCTTCCCGAAGCGCATGCCCTCGCGAAGGGCGAAAGCGTTGCGGTCGCCGTCATCGACACCATGATCGACGCGACGCATCCGGATCTGGCGGGCGTCATCGCGGCGTCGTTCGACGCAACCGGCACTCCCGACAAGCCGCATGCGCACGGCACCGGCATCGCGAGCGTGATCGCGGCGCATGGCAACCTCACCGGCGTCGCGCCGGCCGTGAAGGTGCTGGCGGTTCGGGCGTTCGGCTCGGCCGGTTCCAGCGGCACCAGCCTCAACATCCTCAAGGGTCTCGACTGGGCGGGGAAATCGCAGGCCGGCGTCATCAACATGAGCTTCGCGGGTCCCGCCGATCCCGAAATGCGCATCATGTTCGCGGCGCTGCGCGCCAAGGGCACCGTGCTGATCGCGGCTGCCGGCAATGCGGGGCCGAATTCGCGCCCGCTTTATCCGGCCGCCGACCCTGAGGTGATCGCCGTGACGGCGACCGACATCGACGACAAGCTGTTCGCGCAGGCGAACCGCGGAACGCACATCGCGGTCGCGGCACCCGGCGTCAACATCCTCGCGGCGGCCCCGAACGGCAGCTACCAGATGCAATCCGGCACATCGTTCGCGGCCGCCCAGGTGAGCGGGATCGCGGCGCTGCTGCTCGAACGCAACCCGAAGCTCGATGCCGGATCGATCCGCCGCATCCTGGTGGCGACCGCGCGCGACCTCGGCGCCCCGGGTCATGACGAGCAGTTCGGTTCGGGTCTTGCCGATGCGCTCGGCGCGGTCGTGTCGGCGCAGCCGAAGTCGAGCGATGTGTCGAACGCCACTCCGCCGGCGGCGAGGTGAGGGGAGTTCGATTTACACTGAACCTGAAGCCCGGCTGGTGCGACTAACTATCAGCGAACACAAGTGAAGTTCGGTCGGCGCGTCTGCCCCATTCCACCTGCGCGTCGGTCCGGCTGGCCCGCTCGGACGGTTCCCGTCCGGGCGGGCTGTCAGTTTCTGCCACCAATTTCACCACATCGAACGTCCACTGGACGCGCGCCCCGTTCTATGGCTGTAACAGGGCCATAGAGGGGTTGCAGCGTCGATGAGTGGGGACATCATCCTCGAAACCGAGGATCTGACCAAGGAGTTCGCCGGCTTCGTCGCAGTGAACGGCGTGAGCTTGCGCGTGGCGCGCGGCACGATCCATGCGCTGATCGGCCCGAACGGCGCCGGCAAGACCACCTGCTTCAACTTGTTGACCAAGTTTCTTCAGCCGACCCGCGGCCGCATCACCTTCAAGGGGCAGGACATCACGGGACTGCCGCCGACCGAGATCGCACGGCTCGGTCTTGTGCGCTCGTTCCAGATATCGGCGGTCTTCCCGCATCTCACATGCCGTGAAAACATTCGCATTGCCTTGCAGCGCAAGCGCGGCGGCTCATTCGATTTCTGGAATTCCAAGAGTGTGCTCAACGAATACAACGAGCGCGCTGTCGCCCTGCTCGCCGATGTCGGGCTTGCCGAATACGCCAATCTGACCGCGGTGGAATTGCCGTACGGCCGCAAGCGCGCGCTTGAGCTCGCGACCACCATCGCGCTCGACCCGAGATGCTGCTGCTCGATGAGCCGACCGCCGGCATGGGGCACGAGGACATCGACCGCATCGCCGCATTGATCAAGTCGGTCGCCGCCAACCGCACCGTGCTGATGGTCGAGCACAATCTGAGCGTCGTATCGACCCTCTCCCACCGCATCACGGTGCTGACGCGCGGGCGCGTGCTGGCCGAGGGCGACTACGAAACCGTCTCGAACAATCCGGAAGTGCGCGAAGCCTACATGGGGACCGGCCATGGCTGATGTGTCCGGCGGACCGCTGCTCGCGGTCGAAGACCTGCACGCGTGGTATGGCGAGTCCCACATCCTGCACGGCGCGGCGTTCGAAGTCCGCGCCGGCGAAGTCGTGACCCTGCTCGGCCGCAACGGCGCCGGTAAAACCACGACGCTGAAATCGATCATGGGCATCGTGGGCCAGCGCAAGGGCTCGGTCCGTTTTGAGGGCCGCGAGCTGATCGGCCTGCAATCGAATGCCATCGCTCGGCAGGGCATTGCGTTCTGTCCGGAGGAGCGCGGCATCTTCGCGAGCCTCGATGTCGAGGAAAACCTCTACCTGCCGCCGGTCGTGAAGCCTGGTGGGCTCAGCGTTGACAAGATTTTCGAGCTCTTCCCAAATCTGAAGGAGCGGCTGCACAGCCAGGGCACCAAGCTGTCCGGCGGCGAGCAGCAGATGCTCGCGATCGGGCGTATTCTGCGCACCGGCGCGCGGCTTCTGTTATTGGATGAGCCGACCGAGGGGCTCGCCCCGGTCATCATCCAGCAGATCGGCCGAACGATCCGCACCCTCAAGGAGCAGGGCTTTACCATCCTGCTGGTGGAACAAAACTTCCGGTTCGCTTCGACCGTCGCGGACCGCTACTATGTCATGGAGCATGGCCGCATCGTCGAGCAGATCGCGAATGCGGAACTCGATGCCAATGTCGATAAGCTTCACGATTATCTCGGTGTCTGATTAAACGTCCGTCACGGGCGTCAACAAGGAGGAATAAATGAAGAGTCTAATGGGAATGACCGCTCTTGCGGTCGTCATGGCTGCCGGATCGGCCTATGCGCAGACCACGGTGAAGATCGGTGTCATGAGCGACATGTCGAGCCTTTACGCCGACATCGGCGGACCCGGCTCGGTTGCGGCAGCGAAGCTCGCGATCGCGGACTTCAACGCCAGCAACAAGGACGTCAAGGTCGAGATCGTCAGCGGCGATCATCAGAACAAGGCGGACGTCGGCTCGAGCATCGCCAACCAGTGGATCGACGTCGAGAAAGTCGATGCGATTTTCGACGTGCCGAATTCGGGCGTCGCGCTGGCGCTCAACGAAATCATTCGCACCAAGAACAAGGTGTTCATCAATTCCGGCGCCGCGTCGTCCGATCTGACCGGCGCGAAGTGCTCGCCCAACACGGTGCACTGGACGTACGACACCTGGATGCTGGCGAACGGCACCGGCAAGGCGATCGTGAAGACCGGCGGCGACACCTGGTTCTTCCTCACCGCCGACTATGCGTTCGGCCATGCGCTGGAGCGCGACACTGCCGCGGTCGTGGAAAAGAATGGCGGCAAGGTGCGTCGGCAAAGTGCGTCATCCGATCAACACCAACGACTTCTCGTCGTTCCTGCTGCAGGCGCAGACCTCGAAGGCCAAGATCATCGGCCTTGCCAATGCCGGCGGCGACACGATCAACTCGATCAAGGCGGCTGCCGAATTCGGCATCGTGAAGGGCGGCCAGAGTCTCGCGGGTCTTCTGGTGTTCGCGAGCGACGTCAACGCGCTTGGCCTGGCGACCGCGCAGGGCCTCACCCTGACCGAGACCTGGTACTGGGACCAGAACGACGCCAACCGCGCATGGAGCCAAGAAGTGGCAGGCCGAGCGCGGCGGCTCGGGCAAGTTCCCGACCATGGTGCAGGCGGGCGTCTATGCCGGCGTGACCCATTACCTCAAGGCGGTTGCGGCGCTGAAGAGCGGCGCCGACGGCAAGGCGGTGGTCGCGAAGATGAAGGAAATGCCGACCGACGATCCGCTGTTCGGCAAGGGCACGATCCGCCCGGACGGCCGCAAGGTCCATGACGCGTATCTGTACGAGGTGAAGAAGCCCGCGGACAGCAAGCATCCGGGCGACTTCTACAACGTCCGCGCCACCATTCCGGCGGCCGAAGCGTTCCGTCCGATCAAGGACGGCGGCTGCGCGCTGGTGAGTGGCTAGGCTTGCTTATCCCTCCCCGCGAAGCGGGGAGGGTGACCACGAGCGATAGCGAGTGGTCGGGTGGGGTGCTTTTAGTGCCCCACCCGGCTCCTCGCTTCGCGAGGATCCACCCTCCCCCTGCGGGGGAGGGATAAGAGAACCCCCATGTTCGAAATCTTCGGCATTCCTTCCAACGCACTGTTCAGCCAGCTGTTGATCGGGCTGATCAACGGCTCGTTCTACGCACTGCTCAGTCTCGGGCTTGCCGTCATTTTCGGCATGCTCAACATCATCAATTTCACGCACGGCGCCCAATACATGCTGGGCGCCTTCACGGCTTATCTGATCCTCACCTACACGGGACTGGGCTACTGGGCCGCGCTGATCGTCGCGCCGATCCTGGTCGGCATCATCGGCGTGATCATCGAGCGCACGATGCTGCAATGGCTCTACAAGCTCGATCACCTCTATGGGCTGCTGCTTACCTTTGGTCTCGCGCTGATCATCGAGGGTCTCGCGCGCTACCGCTACGGCTCGGCCGGCTTGCCCTACGCGATGCCTGAAGCTCTGGTCGGCGGATGGGATCTCGGCTTCATGCGGCTGCCGATCTATCGCGGCTGGGTGGTGGTCGCGTCGCTCGTCATCTGCCTCGGCACCTGGTTCGTGATCGAGCGCACGCGGCTTGGCGCCAACCTGCGTGCCGCGACCGAAAATCCCACGCTGGTGCGCGCCTTCGGCATCAACGTGCCGCGCATGGTCACGCTCACTTACGGCTTCGGCGTCGGGCTGGCCGCGCTTGCCGGCGTGATGGCGGCGCCGATCTACAATGTCAGCCCGCAGATGGGCTCTTCGCTGATCATCGTCGTGTTCGCTGTGGTGGTGATCGGCGGCATGGGCTCGATCATGGGCGCGATCGTCACCGGCTTCGGCCTCGGCATCATCGAGGGACTGACCAAGGTGTTCTTCCCCGAGGCATCCAACACGGTGATCTTCATCATCATGGCGCTTGTGCTGCTGGTGCGGCCGGCCGGACTGTTCGGAAGGACGGCCTGACATGGCGGTCATGAGCGAAACCATCACCGCGCCCGCGGGCACCGCCGAAAGCCGCAGCGAGATCATCGCGTTTTTCATCATGGTGGCGGTGCTGATCGTCGCGCCGTTTTTCGTCTATCCGCTGTTCCTGATGCAGGCGCTCTGCTTCGCGCTGTTCGCCTGCGCGTTCAACCTGCTGATCGGCTATGTGGGTCTGCTCTCCTTCGGCCACGCGCTCTATTTCGGCTGGGCGAGCTATCTCTCGGCCCATTCCGCCAAGGTCTGGGGCTTCCCGCCCGAGCTCGCGATCCTCACCGGCACGCTGACCGCGGCCGTCCTCGGCATCGCGGCGGGCTCGCTCGCGATCCGCCGCCAGGGCATCTACTTCGCGATGATCACCCTCGCGCTCGCGCAAATGATGTATTTCTTCGCCGTGCAGGCGAAATTCACCGGCGGCGAGGACGGAATTCAGTCCGTGCCGCGCGGAAAGATGTTCGGCATCCTCGACCTCGCCAATCAGTCGACGATGTATGTGGTCGTGCTGGTTATCTTCCTGGCCGGCTTCCTGTTCATCCGGCGGATCATCAATTCGCCCTTCGGCGAGGTCCTCAAGGCGATCCGCGAAAACGAGCCGCGTGCGATCTCGCTCGGCTACAAGACGGACCGCTACAAGCTGGTGGCCTTCGTGCTGTCCACCACGCTGGCGGGCCTCGCCGGCTCCACCAAGGCGATCGTGCTGCAGATCGCCTCGCTGACCGACGTGGATTGGCCGATGTCGGGCGAAGTGGTGCTGATGACGCTGGTGGGCGGGCTCGGTACGGTGTTCGGCCCGGTGGTGGGCGCGTTCGTGATTATTGCGATGCAGAATTTCCTCAACGCCCTCGAGCAGTGGGTGACGGTCATCCAGGGCGTGATCTTCGTCGTCTGCGTGCTGGCGTTCCGCCGCGGGATCGTCGGCGAAATCGCGCACCTCCTGCGGATCAAGCTGTAACCGCTGCGGCTGGAACGCCGCGCACCGATGCCATTCGGCAACGGTGGCAAAAAAAGCCATGCGGTTTGTCCACAGCCCGGCCGGCCTTCGGAATTCTTCCGTTGCATGACCGGCGCGGCCGCGTGAGGATGCCGGCGGGGCTGTTTTATCATTCAGTATCGCGTCCGCCGGCTCCTGGTTGAGTCTGTACGAGCGTGTGTATCCGTGGCGTGCCGGGCGTTCCCGCCTGGTGCGAATGACGTTGCGCACTCGGGGGCCGGACGCGCATGATGAGCGATACTTCGGTTCACATCGAAACGGTGCGCAAGTGGCATATGCTGGCCGAGCGCCGGCGCCGCCACTACGTCGAGCTTTATCGCAGCGAGCGCTGGCGCCGCTATTTCACCGAGGAAGTGTTTCTGCTGCGCATGCGCGACGTGATCCAGAACGTCGAGACATGGGCCAAGATCCTCGAGCAGATGACCGAACGTCGCGAAGACGCACGGGCGGCCTAAAGGACGCTGTCTGCGGGTGATCGCATGCGATTGCCGGGAGGCTGACCCCGGCCGGGGGCGGTTGGCCCGCGGAACAAACTGTGGTCAATTCCGGGCTCTTTTCCGCGCCAGCCCCGGACCCCGCATGAACTTCGTCACTCCCAACCCGTTCACCACCCGTCCCGAGATCGAGGGCACCTTTGGGGTCGTCACCTCGACCCATTGGATCGCCACGGCGGTCGGCATGGGCATCCTGGAGCGCGGCGGCAACGCGTTCGATGCGGCCTGCGCGACCGCGTTCACGTTGCAGGTGGTCGAGCCGCATCTCAACGGGCCGGGCGGCGACGTGCCGGTGATCCTCTACGACGTGCGGCGCGGCAAGCCGGAGGTGATTTGCGGGCAGGGCAGTGTGCCGGCCGGTGCCACGATCGCGCACTACCGCGACAAGCTCGGCCTCGATCTGGTGCCCGGCACCGGCCTGCTCGCCGCCTGCATTCCCGGCACATTCGACACCTGGATGACCCTGCTGCGCGACTACGGCACGATGCGCATCACCGATGTGCTCTCGCCCGCGATCGGATACGCGCGCAACGGCTATCCGCTGGTGGAGCGTATCTGCGCCACCATCGACACCGTGAAGGACCTGTTCCGGGAGCACTGGCCGACTTCGGCGCAGGTTTACCTGCCGGGCGGCAAGGTGCCAAAGCCGGGCTCCCATTTCACCAATCCGACGATGGCGGATACTTACGACAGGCTCCTGAAGGAGGCGCAGGCGGGCGGCGGCGACCGCGAGGCCGAGATTGAGCGCGCGCGGAAAGCGTGGAGCCAAGGCTTCGTCGCCGAGGCGATCGACAAATTCTGCCGCACGCAGGAGGTGATGGACACCTCCGGCCGCCGCCATCGCGGCGTACTCACCGCCGACGACATGGCGAAGTGGCAGGCGACCGTCGAGGCGCCGATCTCTTACGATTATGGCCGCTACACCGTGCTCAAGGCCAACACCTGGACCCAAGGGCTGGTCGTGCTGCAGCAACTCGCGCTCGCCAAGGGCTTCGATTTCGACAACTTCGACCCGCGCAGCCCGGACTTCATTCACTATCAGGTGGAGTGCGCCAAGCTCGCGTTCGCGGATCGCGACACGTTCTACGGCGATCCGAAATTCGTCGACGTGCCGATCGATGTGCTGCTCTCCGATGCTTACAACGATGCGCGCCGCAAACTCATCACCAATGAGGCGTCGCTCGAGATCCGTCCCGGCAGCATCGAGGGCTTCGGCAAGACCATGGGGTTGCGCCTCGCCGCAAGGCGGGCGCGCGGCGGTCGCGAATTCCGGCGCGGGCGAGCCGACCGTCGGCGATATTCCCTGGACGCACGACGAGGACGATCTGCCCGACGCGGTCGCCGCGCAGGCGAGGAAGCGCGAGAAGATGGGTGCGGTGCCGGGCGACACGGTGCATTTCGACATCGTCGACAAGGCCGGCAACATGATCTCGTCCACGCCGTCCGGCGGCTGGCTGCATTCCTCGCCAGTGATCCCTGAACTCGGCTTCTGCCTCGGCACGCGCGCGCAGATGTTCTGGCTCGAAGAGGGCCATCCGGCCTCGCTCGCGCCCGGCAAGCGGCCGCGCTCGACGCTTACGCCGACGATGGCGCTGCGCGACGGCGAGCCGTACCTCGCATGGGGCTCTCCGGGCGGCGACCAGCAGGACCAATGGATCACGCAGTTCTTCCTGCGCCATGTCCATGCCGGCATGAATTTGCAGGAGGCGATCGACGCGCCCGCATGGCACACCGAGCATTTCCTCTCCTCGTTCTGGCCGCGCACCGCGCGCCCCGGCGTGCTCGTGGTCGAAGGCCGCGTGCCGAAGGCGACGCAGGAGGAACTCAAGAAGCGCGGGCACAAGCTCGAAGTCGGCCCCGACTGGTCCGAAGGCCGTCTGACTGCGGCTTCGCGCGACGGCAAGCGCCGCAAGGCCGCCGCCAATCCGCGCGGCATGCAGGGCTACGCGGCGGGGCGATAGATGACCTGGTCGCTGATCGTTCGCGATCCAACGACAGGCGCCTTCGCGATCGCGGTCGCGACCAAGAACTTCGCGGTCGGCTGCCGCGTGCCGTATATCGAGGCCGGCATCGGCGCGATCGCCACGCAGGCGCTGTCCAATCCGTTTTACGGCGTGCGCGGGCTGCGGTTCCTGAGGACGATTTGCCTCCGGAAGAGATCATCAAGACCCTGACGGCCGGCGACGAAGGCCGCGATCAGCGTCAGGTGCACATCATCGACCGCCACGGCCGCATCGCGGCGCATACCGGAAAGTCCTGCGTCGACTGGTGCGGGCAGACCTCGGGCGAAAACTTCTCGGTTGCGGGAAACATGCTGGCCGGACCGGCGGTGATCGCCGAGACCGCGAAAGCCTTTGTTGCCAACGCCGCGCTGCCGCTGCCGCGCCGCCTGATCGCCGCGATGAAGGCGGGGGAAGCTGCCGGCGGCGACAAGCGCGGCAAGCAGTCGGCTGCGCTGGTCATCTACGGCGAGGAGGAGTGGCCCGATCTCGATCTGCGCGTCGACGACCACACCGACCCGCTGGCCGAACTGGAGCGGCTGGAGAAAGTCAGCCGCGAACGCTGGGTGCATTTCGCGAAATACCTGCCGAACTCGAAAAATCCGCATGGCGAGCTCGATCGCACCGTGATCGACGCCGGCATCGCCGCCGCGCTCGCCGAGGCGAAGTAATGGCTCAAGGTGCCATGCCCGCGCCTTTGCTGGCGATCGAGAATCTGCGCGTCGTGTTTCACGGCGACCGCGGGCGCCGCACTGTCGCGGTCGATGGCGTCGATCTTTCGGTCGCGCGCGGCTCGACGCTCGGGCTGGTCGGCAAATCCGGCTGCGGCAAGAGCGTGACCTCGCTCGCCGTGATGGGGCTGCTGCCGAAGGCGAGCGCCGAGGTTTCCGGCGGCGTGACCTTCGACGGGATCAAGCTGCTCGACCTGCCGGATCGCACGCTGCGCGATTTGCGCGGCAATCGGCTCGCGATGATTTTCCAAGAGCCGATGACCTCGCTCAATCCGAGCTACACCATCGGCGAACAGATTGCCGAGGTGCTGGTGCGTCATCGCGGCCTGACCGACGCGCAGGCGCGCGACAAGACGCTTGCATTGCTTCGCCGCGCCGGCATCCCGTCGCCGGCCGAGCGCATCGACGACTATCCGCACAAGCTCTCCGGCGGCATGCGCCAGCGAGCCATGATCGCCATCGCGCTCGCCTGCGATCCCGAGCTGCTGATCGCCGACGAGCCGACGACCGCGCTCGACGTGACGATCCAGGCGCAAATTCTCGACCTGATGCGGGAATTGAAACGCACCAGCGATGCGGCCATCATCCTGATCACGCACGATTTGGGCGTGGTGGCCGAGGTGTGCGACGAGGTTGCCGTGATGTATGCGGGCGAGATCGTCGAGCGCGCGCCGGCCGATGCGCTGTTCGAGAGGCCGGAGCATCCCTATACGGTCGGGCTGCTTGCCTCGATCCCGCGGATCGATCAGCGCGCCGACCGGCTCGCTACCATCGACGGCGTGTTGCCGGACATGACGTCGCCGCCGGTCGGTTGCCGCTTCGCGGACCGTTGCCCATTCGTGCTGGAGGAATGCCGCGCAGCGCCTCCGCCCGTGATCGATCTAGGCGGACGCTGGTCGCGCTGCCTGCGCGCGCCGCTGGAGAGATTGGTCGCATGACCGCGCTGGTGCAGGCCGAGGGGCTGGTGAAGCGCTTCGTCGCGCGGCGTTCGGTGTTCGGCCGCCCGACCGCCCACGTGCACGCCGTCGATGGCGTCAGCTTCACGGTCGAGGCGGGCAAGACGCTGGCGTTGGTCGGCGAATCCGGATCGGGCAAGTCGACCGTCGGACGGCTGGTGCTGCGGCTGATCGAACCCACGGCCGGCCGTATGCGGTTCGACGGGCAGGACGTGTTTGCGCTGAGCGAAGCCGACACGCGCGCTTACCGCCGCAGGGCACAGCTCGTGTTTCAGGACCCGTATGCGTCGCTCAACCCGCGCATGACGGTCGGCGACATCCTGGCCGAGCCGATCGCGCTGCACGACATCGTGCCGCCGGCGCAGCGGCGCGAACGCGTCGCGCAGGTGATGGACCTGGTCGGGCTCGAGCCGCGCTTTGCGCCGCGCTATCCGCACGAGTTCTCCGGCGGGCAGCGCCAGCGTATCGTGATCGCGCGCGCACTCGCGGTCGAACCGAAGCTGATCGTGTGCGACGAGCCCGTCTCGGCGCTCGATGTGTCGATCCGTTCGCAGGTGCTCAACCTGCTGCGCGACCTGCAGCAGCGCCTAGGGTTAGCCTACATTTTCATCTCGCACGATCTCGCCGTGGTGAAGCACATCGCGGACGAGGTCGCCGTGATGTATCTCGGGCGCATCGTCGAGACCGCGCCGACCGACGAACTGTTCGCAAACCCGCGCCACCCTTACACGCAGGCGCTGTTGTCCGCGATCCCGGTGCCGCGGCCGCGTGCGCGGCGCGACCGCACCATCCTGCCGGGCGACGTGCCGAGCCCGATCAATCCGCCGCCCGGATGCCATCTGCATCTGCGCTGTCCGCACGCCATCGAGCGCTGCCGGGTCGAGCGGCCCGCGCTGATCGCTGACGGCGCCCATGCGACCGCCTGTCACCGTTGGCCGGAGCTTCCTGCCGTCGCGGCAACGCCGCCCGATGTCGGCCGCTCGGCGGCCTATACGCGGCTTATCGAGGCATTTGCCCGCCCAATGGACGTGCATGCGGAATCCGGTGTTGGTACAGTCGGGCAAGGGCACACCAAAGCGCCCGCCGTCTCGGTCAGTGAGGGGAGATCACCATGAAAGCCATGCGCCTTGCGGCGGCTGCCGCGCTCGTCGCTCTTAGTTGCGGAACGGCCGCAGCCCAATCCGCGCTGCGGATCGGACTCGCGGAGGATCCCGACGTGCTCGATCCGACGCTGGCCCGCACCTATGTGGGGCGCATCGTGTTTGCGTCGATCTGCGACAAGCTGTTCGACATCGACGAGAAGCTCAACGTCGTGCCGCAGCTGGCGCTGTCGTCCGAGACATCGGAGGACGGCAAGCTGGTCACCATCAAGCTGCGCGGAGGCGTGAAATTCCACGACGGCGAGAAGCTCGACGCCGAGGCCGCGAAATTCTCGCTGGAGCGCCACCTCACCATGCAGGGCTCGTTCCGCAAGCCGGAACTTGCCGCGATCGACTCAATCGAGGTCGCCGACCCGCTCACCATCAAGCTGCACCTGAAGGCGCCGTTCTCGCCGCTGATCGCGCAGCTCACCGACCGCGCGGGCATGATGGTGTCGCCGAAGGCCGCTAAGGATGCCGGCGACAGGTTCGGCCTCAAGCCGGTCTGCGCCGGACCTTACAAGTTCGTCGAGCGCGTGCAGCAGGACCGCATCGTGGTCGAGAAATTCGCCGACTACTGGAACAAGGACAACGTCCACATCGACCGCATCACCTATCTGCCGATCATCGATGCGACGGTGCGGCTTGCGAACCTCAAGTCCGGCGGCCTTGACCTGGTCGAGCGGCTGAACGCGACGGACATCAAGGAGGTACGTGCCGATTCAAAGCTCAAGCTCTCGACCGCGCTTGAGCTCGGCTACATCGGCATGACGCTGAACGTTGCCAACGGGGAGAAATCGAAGGGACCCCTTGGCCAGTCCGCCAAGGTGCGTCAGGCGCTCGAATTGTCACTCGATCGAGACGCCATCAATCAGGTCGTATTCAACGGCGAATTCGTCCCTGGCAATCAGTGGATCAACCCCGAACACTCCTACTACCAGAAGAGTCTCCCGATCCCGAAGCGCGACGTCGCCAAGGCCAAGGCGCTGCTCAAGGAAGCGGGCGTCACCGGTCCGGTCTCGGTCGATTTCATGGTGCCGCAGGGCGCCGAGAACAAGGCTGTGTCCGAGGTGGTGCAGGCGATGGCGGCGGAAGCCGGCTTCGACATGAAGATCCGCGTCACCGAATTCGCGACCTCGCTCAAACAGGGCGAGCAGGGCGAGTATCAGGCCTACCTGATCGGGTGGAGCGGGCGCACCGACCCCGACGGCAATTCCTTCATTTTCTTCAAAACCAAGGCGCCGCAGAACAACAGCGGCATTTCCAATCCGGAGGTCGACAAGGCACTCGACGACGCGCGGCTGACCTCCGATCCCGCCAAGCGCAAGGCGATCTACGAGAAGGCCGCCAGGATCGTGAATACCGAAATCCCGCATCCTCTATCTCTATCACCGCAAGATACTGGTCGCGCACACGACCAGGGTCGAGGGATTCAAGCCGGTGCCGGACGGGCTGCTGCGTGTGGTGGGGCTGAGGTTGAAGTGACGCCGCACGCTCCGCTGTTACCCTCCCCCTTGCGGGGAGGGTCGACGCGACGCGTTGGCGTCGCGTCGGGTGGGGGTCAAGTTCTTGGCGCGCAACTCATCCCGAAACTTCTACCCCCACCCCCAACCCCTCCCCGCAAGGGGGAGGGGAGCCCACCAGCGTGGGGCGAAATATAGATGCTCACCTTCCTCGCCAAGCGCATCCTGCAGCTCATCCCGACACTCTTCTTCGTGTCGGTGCTGATCTTTTCGCTGCAGCAATTGCTTCCCGGCGACCCCGCGCTGATCATGGCCGGCGAGGACCGCGATCCGGCCGTGATCGAGCAGATCCGCAAGCAGTACCGCCTCGATCAGCCGATCCCGGTGCAGTACGTGTTCTGGGTCAAGGGCGTGCTCTCCGGCGATCTCGGCGAGTCGATGCGCAACAAGCAGAAGGTGCTCGATCTCGTCCTGCAAAAGCTTCCCGTGACCATGCAGCTCGCCGCGATGGCGATCGTGATCGCGCTCTCGATCGGGATCACCGCCGGCGTCATTTCGGCGGTCTACAAGGACACGCCGTTGGACTATGCCGCCAACGTGTTCGCACTGTGGGGGCTTTCGACGCCGAACTTCTGGCTCGGCATCATGCTGATCTTCCTGTTCTCGGTGCAGCTCGGCTGGCTGCCGCCCTCGGGCTATGTGCCGCTCACCGAGGACTGGCGCCAGAGCCTTGCCACCACCATCATGCCGGCTTTCGTGCTCGGCAACGCCATCGCGGCGGTGCTGATGCGCCATACGCGCAGCGCGATGCTGCAAGCGCTGAACAGCGACTATGTCCGCACCGCGCGCGCCAAGGGGCTGCTGGAGCGTTCGGTCGTACTCAAGCATGCGATGCGCAATGCGCTCACGCCGGTGATCACGCTCGGCGCGCTTGAGTTCGGCACGCTCCTGTCCGGCGCGGTGCTGACCGAGCAGATCTTCACCATTCCGGGATTCGGCAAGCTGATCATCGATGCGGTGTTCAACCGCGATTATGCGGTGGTGCAGGGCGTCGTGCTGGTCACCGCCACCACCTACATCACGCTCAATTTGCTGGCCGACGTGCTCTACGTGCTGGTCAACCCGCGGCTGAGGGCCTGATGGCTGACGCGACCTTCGATAGCACGCTCGTCGCCAAGCGCGCCGACGAGACGGTCGAGAGCCCGATGCGCCGCGCGCTGCGCCGCTTGCGCCGCCGCAAGGGCGCGGTGGTGGGCCTGGTCGTGATCGCGCTGTTCGTGCTGCTGGCGGTGTTCGCGCCGCTGATTGCGCCGTTCGATCCAGCGGCGCAGAGCTGGACCTCGGTGCGCAAGGCGCCGTCCGCGCTGCACTGGCTCGGCACCGACGACGTCGGCCGCGATGTGCTGGCGCGCGTGATTTACGGTGCGCGTGCCTCGCTGCTCGCCGGCGTGATTTCGGTGGCGATCGCGGTTTCGGTCGGCGTGCCGCTCGGGCTGATCTCGGGCTATCTCGGCGGCTGGATCGACGCGCTGCTGTCGCGCATCACCGATGCGATGCTGGCGGTGCCGTTCCTAATCCTGGCGATTGCGCTTGCGGCGTTCCTCGGGCCGAGCCTCACCAATGCGATGATCGCGATCGGCGTGACGACGACGCCGATTTTCATCCGCCTCACGCGCGGGCAGGTGATGGCCGTGAAGGTGGAGGACTACGTCGAGGCCGCGCGTGCCATCGGCAATCCGCGCTGGCGCATTGCGCTGTTTCACATCCTGCCGAACATCCTGCCCGCATTGCTGGTGCAGGGAACGCTCTCGATCGCGGCCGCCATCATAGCGGAGGCCGCGCTCTCGTTCCTCGGCCTTGGGCAGCAGCCGCCCGCGCCCTCGTGGGGCTCGATGCTCAATTCGGCGCAGCGCTTCCTGACCACCGCATCCTGGATGGCGATCTGGCCTGGCCTTGCGATTTTCGTGACGGTGCTGTCATTCAATCTGGTCGGCGACGGCCTGCGCGACGCGCTCGATCCCAAGGAAAGATAGAGAAGAGAAATGGCGAAGAATGGCGAAGGCGAACTCCTCGAATGGCTGGGCGGCCAGAAGGGCGCGATGCTCTCGCTGCTCGAGGAGATCGTGAACATCGACGGCGGCTCCTACGACAAGGCGGGCGTGGACGCG
The DNA here is from genome assembly GCA_963800695.1 of uncultured Alphaproteobacteria bacterium. Taxonomy (GTDB): domain Bacteria; phylum Pseudomonadota; class Alphaproteobacteria; order Rhizobiales; family Xanthobacteraceae; genus PALSA-894. The sequence goes on from CAWDCA010000008.1 coordinate 58,561, forward strand.
GTCGGCGCGCGCTTGCGCAAATTTCTCGAGGAGCAGAACATCGCCTGCGAGACGATCGAGAACGAGACATTCGGCGATGCGCTGCGCGCGACCGTCGGCGGGCCGTCGAACTCGGCCATCATGCTGATGGGCCATCGCGACACCGTGTTTCCCAAAGGCGAGCCGACGCGCCGCCCGTTCCATGTCGAAAACGGCAAGGCCTACGGCCCGGGTGTCGCCGACATGAAGGCCGGTCTGGTGATGAATGCATTCGTGCTCGCGGCATTCCAGAAATTCGGCGGCGCGCCCGCGCCGCTGGTCGGGCTGTTCACCTCGGATGAGGAGATCGGCTCGCCTGCTTGCCGTCCGATCATCGAGGCGGAGGCGCGGCGCGCCCGCGCGGTGTTCAACTCCGAGCCCGGACGGCCGAGCGGCAACGTCGTGACCGGCCGCAAGGGCGGCGTGTTCATGAAAATGGAGATCGCCGGCAAGGCGGCGCATTCCGGCGGCAATTTCACCGACGGCATCTCGGCGATCGAGGAACTGGCGCGCAAGATAACCGCATTGCACGCCATCACCGACCTCACCAAGGGCACGACCGTCAATGTCGGGCTCGTCTCGGGCGGGCAGACCGTCAACACCGTCGCGCCCTGGGCGACATGCGAGATCGATCTGCGTTACGTCACGCCGCCCGACCGCGAGGCCGCGATGGCCAGGATCGAGCGCATCGTCGCGGCCAGCAATGTGCCCGGCACCAGCGCCAAGCTTGAGATCGCGGGCGAGTTCAAGCCTCTCGTCGAGGGCCCGGAAAACAAGAGATTATTCGATCACTATGCGGCTTGTGCGAACGATCTTTCTCTAAAGGTCGAAGGCGAGTTCACCGGCGGCTGCGCCGACTCCGGGTTCACGTCGGGTGTCGGCACGGCGACGATCTGCGCGGTCGGGCCGGTCGGCGGCAAGGCGCATACGCCGGAGGAATACCTGATGGTCGACTCGCTCGTCCCGCGCGCGCAGACGCTGGCGCTCGCGGTCGCGCGATTGACTTGAGCGGGCCTCGCCGCCATCTATAACGTGCTTCCTTCCCTGATTTTCCCCACCATCGAGCATCATCCATGACCAGCGCGCTTTTTTCGCCGTACAAGATCAATGGCCTCGAACTCGCCAATCGCGTCGTGGTCGCGCCGATGTGCCAATACAGCGCGAGCGATGGCATGCCGACCGATTGGCACATAACCCACCTCGGCATGCTGGCGAATTCCGGCGCCTCGCTGGTGGTCGTCGAGGCGACGGGCGTCGAGCGGCGCGGACGCATCACCCATGGATGCACCGGCATCTATTCCGACGCGAGCGAAGACGCCTTCGCGCGCATCGTCGCGCATTGCAAACGCATCGGGACCGCGAAACTCGGCATCCAGCTCGCGCATGCCGGCCGCAAGGCTTCATCGGCGCGCCCGTGGGAAGGCGGTCTCGGTCTCAAGCCCGGAGAAGACCCCTGGCCCACGATCGGGCCTTCGGCGATTGCTCCCGGCGCCGCGTGGCCCGCGCCGCGCGCGATGGACGAGGCCGACATGGCGGAGGTGCGCGAGGCATTCGTCGACGCCGCGAAGCGCTCCGTGCGGATCGGCTTCGACTCGATCGAATTGCATATGGCGCATGGCTATCTGATGCACAGCTTCGTCTCGCCGATCTCGAACAAGCGCAACGACGCCTACGGCGGCTCGCTCGAAGGACGCATGAAATTTCCGCTCGAAGTTCTGCGCGCGGTCCGCGCGGTCGTGCCGAAGGGCATGGCGCTCGGCGCGCGCATCTCCTCGACGGACTGGATGGACGGCGGGCTGACCGGCGATGACTCCGTCGCTTGGGTGGCGGCGATGAAGAAGGAGGGGCTCGACTTCGTCTGCGTGTCCTCCGGCGGCGTCACCGCGGAAGTGCGAACGCCGACCACGCCCGGTTACAACGTGCCGATCGCCGAGCAGATCAAGCGTGAGACCGGCATCGCGACACGCGCGGTCGGACTGATTGCGACCGCGAAACAGGCCGAGGCGATCATCGCCGAAGGCAAGGCCGACCAGATCGCGCTCGGCCGCGCCATGCTGGAGGACCCGCACTGGGCGTGGATCGCCGCCAAGGAGCTTGGCGCCGACGTCGCGCGGCCGAAGCAATATCTGCGCGCGGCGCCGAAGCTGTGGCCCGGCGCGTCCTACCGCGACAACGCCGCCTGATGCCGTATCGCTGATCGCGGGGACGGACGATGCAGAACCTCGTGATCGATGCCGAGCGACTCTGGGGCGAGTTGATGGAGACCGCCGCGATCGGCGGCACGCCCAAGGGCGGCATCTGCCGCCTCACGCTGACCGATCTCGACCGGCAAGTGCGCGACTGGTTTCGGGCGCGTTGCGAGGCGCTCGGCTGCGTCGTCACGGTCGACGACATGGGCGCGATGTTCGCGCGCCGTCCGGGGCAGCGCGACGACATTGCGCCGATCGCGATGGGCAGCCATCTCGACACCCAGCCGACCGGCGGCAAGTTCGATGGCGTGCTCGGCGTGCTCGGCGCGCTGGAGGCGCTGCGCACCCTGGTGCAGGCGGGCTATGAGACGTTTGCGCCGATCGAGGTCATCAACTGGACCAACGAGGAGGGCTCGCGCTTTGCCCCCGCGATGGTCGCCTCGGGCGTGTTCGCGGGCGCGTTTGCGCACGATTGGGCGATGTCGCGCGAGGATCGCGGCGGGATCACCTTCGGCTCGGCGCTCGACGCCATCGGCTATCGCGGATCGGAGACGTGCGGGCAGCATCCGCTCTCGGCCTTCTTCGAACTGCATATCGAGCAGGGGCCGATCCTCGAAGCCGAAACGAAAGACATCGGCATCGTCACCGGCGTGCAGGGCATGCGCTGGTATGAGGTGACGGTGACGGGCGAGTCCGCGCACACCGGCGCGACGCCGATGCGGCTGCGCAAGAATGCGCTGCTCGGGGCCGCCCGCCTGGTCGACCGCATCGAGGCGATCGCGCAGGCCCACGCGCCGTCCGGGCTTGGCGCCGTCGGCCTGATGGAAGTGCGGCCGAATTCGCGCAACGTGGTGCCGGGCGAAGTGTTCTTCTGCGTCGACCTGCGGCACCCGGATGCCGCGGTGCTCGATCGGCTCGAGGCCGAGTACACAAGCTCCCTGCGCGAAATCTGCGATCCGCTTGGTCTCGCGGTGACGTCGACCCGAATCTGGGATCAGCCGCCGGTGCGTCTTCGACGCCGACTGTGTCGCCTCGGTCCGCCGCGCCGCGGCGCTGAGCGGATATTCGGCGCAGGAGATTATTTCCGGCGCCGGCCACGACGCGGCATATGTTTCTCGCGTCGCGCCGACCGCGATGATTTTCGTCCCGTGCCGCGATGGCATCAGCCACAACGAGGCGGAGTTCACCTCCAAGGAACAGTGCGCGGCCGGCGCGCAGGTGCTGCTACAGGCCGTGCTCGACTACGACCGGGGGTTGGCGGAGCGCCACGCACGGCCGCGCTAGCGCTATTTCACGATGTAGAACTGAGCGTTACGCGGAACGGCTGTTTGCGAATCGCTCCGCAGGCCTTGTTATCCGCGCCGCCTCCCGTCAAATTGTCGAATCCAACTTGCGGGGCAACCATGGTTCGGCCGCTCGCCGTTCGCCGCCATAACGAGATCGTGCAGCGTCTGCGCGCCGCCGGCTCGGTCAGCGTCGGCGAACTTGCCGTTATTTTCGGCGTCTCGCACGAAACCATTCGCCGCGACCTGAAGCTGCTTGCCGACAACGGGCACCTCGACGTGGTGCACGGCGGCGCGGCGCGGCGCGGCATGATGGAGCCGTCGATCGCGCAGCGCGGCGAGGAGAATGCCGAAGGCAAGCTCGCGATCGCACGCGAAGCCGCCCGCATGGTGGCGGATGCGGGCTCGGTGCTGATCGACTCCGGCACCACGACGGCGGCGCTGACGCAGGAACTGGTTGGCCGGCCGGGCCTGACGATCTTCACCAACTCGCTCAATCACGCGGTGACGCTCTGCCGCGTATCGGGCAATCGAGTCATCATGCTCGGCGGCGAGATCGACGGCAACGACGAGGCGACATTCGGTACCGGCGCGGCGACCGGCATCGACAGCGTCCGCGCGGACGTCGCGTTCATCGGCGTCGGCGGCTTTGCCGAGGATGGCGGCATGACCGACTACTCGATCACCAACGCCGAAACGCGCGGAAAGATGATTCTGGCGGGCCGCGCCTATCTGCTGGCGGACCAGACCAAATTCACCCGCCGTACGCCGTTTCGCGTCCCCAACATGGACAAGTGCGCCGGCGTCATCGTCGATCGAATGCCGGATCGCGCTCTCGCCGGCATCTGGACCAGCCTCGGCTGGGATATCATCGTTGCAAAATAGAATTGGTAATTTGTGATATTATGTTGTTATAGTTGGCAGAAGACACAATTTTGAGCCTGCCTCGCCAATGACCTCTCCCAATTTTCCCGACAGCGCCCGCGCCGTCGTCATCGGCGGCGGCATCATCGGATGTTCGGTCGCCTATCATTTGACCAAGCTCGGCTGGCGCGACGTGGTGCTGCTGGAGCAGGGGCGGCTCACCTGCGGCACCACCTGGCACGCGGCGGGACTGGTCGGGCAGCTGCGCGCGCACCAGAACATGACGCGGCTGGTGCAGTATTCGGCCGAGCTCTATCAGAAGCTCGAAGCCGAAACCGGGCAGGCGACCGGCTGGAAGCAATGCGGCTCGGTGCTGGTCGCGCGCACGCCGGAGCGCGTCACGCTGTTCCGGCGCATCGCATCGGCGGCGCGCGCGCAGGGCGTCGCGTGCGAGATCATCTCCATCGAGGAAGCCGCGCGGAAATATCCAGTGATGCGCACCGACGATCTTGCTCGGCGCGCTGTGGCTGCCGGAGGATGCCAAGGTCAATCCCGCGGACGTCACGCAAGCGCTTGCGAAGGGCGCCCGCATGGGCGGCGCCAAGATCTTCGAGCAGACGCGCGTGACCGCGATCCATCAAAAGAACGGCGCCGCGACCGGCGTTGCGACCACGCAGGGCGACATCAAGGCTGAGGTCGTCATCAATTGCGCCGGCCAATGGGCGAAGCAGCTCGGCCGCATGGCGGGCGTGACCGTGCCGCTGCATTCCGCCGAGCACATGTACATCGTCACCGGCCGGATCGACGGCGTGCATCCGGATCTGCCGGTGCTGCGCGACCCGGACGGCTACATCTACGTGAAGGAAGAAGTCGGCGGCCTGCTGATGGGCGGCTTCGAGCCGGTCGCCAAGCCCTGGGCGATGGACGGCATTCCGGAGAACTTCGAGTTCGGCATGCTCCCCGACGACTGGGATCAGTTCCAGATCCTGATGGAGAACGCGCTCATTCGCTTCCGGCGCTCGAGACCGCCGAGATCAAGACCTTCATGAACGGCCCGGAGAGCTTCACGCCCGACAACAACTTCATCATGGGCGAGGCGCCGGAGCTGAAAAATTTCTTTGTCGCGGCGGGGTTCAACTCGATCGGCATCGCGTCGGGCGGCGGGGCAGGGCGCGCGCTTGCCGAATGGATCGTGCAGGGCGAGCCGACGCTCGACCTGTGGCCGGTGGACATTCGCCGCTTCGCACGCTTCCACGACAACGACGGCTTCCTGAAGGAGCGGGTCAGCGAGGTACTCGGCCTGCACTACATGATGCCGTGGCCGAACCGCGAGCTGATGACAGCGCGGCCGCTGCGCCGCTCGCCGCTGTACGACCGGCTCGATGCGCAGCATGCGCTGTTCGGCTCCAAGATGGGCTGGGAGCGGCCGAATTTCTTCGCGCCCAGCAAGGCCGACGCGCGCATCGACTATTCGTGGGAGCGGCAGAACTGGTTTCCCCACGCGGCCGCCGAGCACAAGGCGACGCGCGAGGCGGTGACGATCACCGACCTCACGTCGTTCTCCAAGTTCATGATGGAAGGCGCTGACGCCGAACGCGCTTGCAGCGGCTGTGCGCCAATGATGTCGCCGTACCGCCGGGAACGACGGTCTACACCGGCCTTCTTAATGCGCGCGGCACCTACGAGAGCGACCTGACCATCGCGCGTCTCGCGACGGACCGCTTTCTGCTGGTCACCGGCACGGCGCAAACGACGCGCGATGCCGACTGGATCGGGCGCAATCTTCCCGGCGACGCCAACGCGAAACTGACCGACGTCTCGTCAGGGTTCGCCGTGCTTGCCGTGATGGGTCCGCGTGCACGCGATCTGCTGGCACGTGTCACCAATGCGCCGCTCGACAACGAACGATTCCCATTCGCCGCCTTCCGCGAGATCGAGATCGCTGGCGCGAAACTCTGGGCCTCGCGCCGCACCTATGTGGGCGAACTCGGTTGGGAGCTTTACGTGCCCTTCGACCGCGCTGGCGCCGTCTACGATGCGCTGATGCTGGCGGGCGCGATCTCGGCGTACGCAACGCCGGCTACTACGCGGTCGAGTCGCTGCGCCTGGAGAAGGGCTATCGTGCCTGGGGCCGCGAGCTGACTCCGGACTATAACCCGTTACGAGGCGGGGCTGCGCTTCGCGGTCAAGCTCGACAAGGGCGACTTCATCGGCCTCGATGCGCTGCTCGCCGCGAAGGCAAAGCCGCCCGCGCGGCGGCTGCTGAGTTTCGTCGCGCTGTCGCCCGATACGCCCATCGCGCACGGCGGTGAACTGATCCTGCGTGATGGCGCCCCCGTGGGTGATGTGACGTCGGCCGCCTATGGCCACACAGTCGGCGGCATCGTGGCGCTCGGCTATGCGGCAACCGGCGGCGCTGCGCGTGGACGATGGCTGGCTTGCCGCGCGCTTCGAGATCGACATCGCGGGCGAGCGCGTTCCCGTGCGCGCGAGCCTCAAGGCGCCATACGATCCGGCCGGCGCCCGGCTGAAAGGATAGGCGGTGGACCCGTTCGTGTTCGGCGCCGTCCTCGTGGCCGCGGCCTGCCATGCCTCGTGGAACGCGCTGATCAAGATCAGGCTCGATCCGTTTCTCGCGATCGTGCTGATCTCGGCGCTCGCCGGCATCGTCGCATTGCCGCTGCTGTTCTTCGTGCCGGTGCCGCCGCTCGCCGCATGGCCGTGGCTGATCGCCTCGGTCGTCACGCATGTCGGCTACTACATCGGGCTGAGCAGCGCGTATCGCCTCGGCGACATGGGGCAGGTCTACCCGATCGCGCGCGGCACCGCGCCATTGATGACGGCTGCCGGCGGCGCGCTTCTGCTGGGCGAGAATTTCAGCCTCATCGGCTGGGCCGGCATCGTCGGACTGACCAGCGGCGTATTCCTGCTCTCGATGCGGGCGAGCGGCGATCTCGCGCATCTCAACCGCCGCGCCGTCGGCTTCGCGCTGTTCACCGCGGTGACGATCTGCTGCTACTCGCTGGTCGACGGCATCGGCGCGCGCACCGCCGGCAACGCGCACAGCTATGCGCTGTGGCTGTTCGTCATCGACGGCGCGTTCATCACCGGCATCGCGGTCGCGTGGCGTGGCACCGAATCGATCCCGCAGATGGCGCGCTTCTGGAAAAGCGGGTTGATCGGCGGCGTGCTGTCGCTCGTGGCCTACTGGATCGTGATCTGGGCGATGACGGTCGCGCCGATCGCGCTTGTGGCGGCGCTGCGCGAAACCAGCGTGCTGTTCGGCGCCCTTATCGCGGTCGTGATCCTGAAGGAGCCGCTGCGCGCGACGCGCATGGTCGCGGCGGTGCTGATCGTTATCGGCCTCACGCTGATCCGGCTGCAGTAAGCATCGCGGCGAAGTTCCGCACGTTACGCGTCGCGGTCATGATTTGCCCCGAATGTGGGGTCATCGGATTTGCCGAAACGGCCGCCGGACGGCTAGATGCCGGCGGAGCTCATATACTGAGGCGCGGATTGCCTGAGATTTCGTACCACCTGCTGATACTCATCGCCGGCTTAGCGGTCGCGGCGCTGGCGCTCGTCGTCGCGCTCGCGGTCGGGCCTTATGGGCGGCGCGGCGTGCGCTTCACATTCGGATTATCGCGCTCGTTGCGTTCGTCGGCAGCGCGGCTTGGCTCGCGGTCTATCTTGGCATGGTCGAACAGCGCCGCGCGATCGAAGAACGCATCGTCGCGTTGCGCAGCCAGGCGATGGCGAGCGGCCCACTCGCGTGCCTCGAACGCGGCGCCGAATCGCTGCAAGCGTCCTGCGCGCAATCGCTGTTCGCCTCGCCGGGCGCGATCTCATCCGCCGGCATCTACACCGCCTCCCGGCTAGATGCGATGAGGGCAGCGCGCCACTACAGCGGGCCGCGCACGCCGCAGTTCGATGATGTGGTCGTGGCGCTGGAACGCTCGCTGCAAGAGGACCCGTTCGGGCTCGCCGCCGACATTCTGGTGCGGCGCGAGGGCTGCACGGCGCAGCGCTGCGAGGCCCTTTCGCTGTTTGCCGATCCGGCGCGGCTTGCGGACAACATCCGCAACAAAACCTTCGACGCCAATGTAGCGCGCTACACCGCTGCGTGGTCAGCGCCGCAACCGGCCGCACCGCAGACCGCCGGGTCCTCCGCCCCCGTGAGCGCGCCGGCGTCCACGATTACGCCGAGCGGGTTAACCCGCGCACCGATACCTGACAAGTATGAGCTGCCCTCGGCCGCTTCGATCCCGCCCGTGAGCATCATGACCGAGGAGCCGCCACAGCGCGCGACGCTGGCCCCCGCCGCGGAGACGGCGACACCGCCGGTGCAGGCTGAAACGCCCCCGGCAGCGCAGAAGAAATCAGCCCCACGCCGGCCGACACAGCAAAACGCGCCGCTCTCGATTGCGCCGCGCGCTAAGTCAAGCCGCCTCGCGGTTCACGAAATCACCGGCTTGCCGTTCGGCACCGGCTCGGCGCCCGCCTCGCGCTCGCGCAGGCGGCTGTCGCGCAATTCGCCCGCGACCTCCAGGATCGGATAGGCGACCGAGGTCAGGTGCCCGTTGATGCGCTTGAGGTCGCGCATCACGTCGAGATGGATCGCGCTGGTCTCCAGCGATTCCAGCCGGCCCTCGCGCAGCCGCGCCGAAATGGCTGTCGGCCGCCGCAAGCTCGGCCGTGCGCGTCACCGCCTTTTCGGCGAGCAGGCGGCGCGCCATCGCGACGTCGCGCGTCGCGAACACGTTGAAGGCGAGCCGCATATTGTCCATCACGCGCGCATGGAAGTGGCGAATCTCGTCAAGGCCTTCGGACGAGAAGGTGTAGCGGTTCTTGATCTTCTTTGTGGCCAATTCCATCAGGTTCTTGTCGATGATGTCGCCGACATGCTCGAGGTTCGTGGTGAAGGTAATGATTTCGACATAGCGCTGGCTTTCCTCGTCGGTCATCTCGGCCTTCGAGAGCTTGACCATGTAGAGCTTGATCGCCTCGTGCAGCGCATCGACGACGTTGTCGGCCTTCTCGACTTCCTTCACGAATTTCTGATCGGACTTCTCGAATGCGACCAGCGCCTGGCGCATCATCTCGGCGACGCGGTCGCCCATGTGCAGCGTCTCGCGCATCGCGCAGCCGAGCGCCTCGGAGGGCGTATCCAGCACGGTCGGATCGAGGTGTTTCGGCTCGTTCGATGTCGCGGTCTGCGGCAGGTCCGGCAGCAGCGCGTCGCAAGCGTCGCCACCAGCGCCACGAGGGGCAGGAAGACGGCGGCGACCACGAGATTGAACGCCGTGTGGAAGTTGATCGCGATGCGTCCCGGATCGGATTCGATCATCGCGAGCCACGTCGCAATCGGCGTCACCAAAAAGAGGACCGGGAGCGCGACCGCGGTGCGCATGATCAGATTGCCGAGCGGCACGCGGCGGCCGGCGGGCGGAAGGCCGGAGAGCGTGAGGTACGGTGCAAGTGCGCCGCCGACGTTCGCGCCCAGCACCAGCGCGAGCGCGAGCGGGACGGGCAGGGCGCCGCGCCGCGGCCAGCGCCATCACCAGCAGCACGACCGACAGGCTCGAATGCACCAGCCACGCGACCGCGGTCGCGGCGAGGAAACCGAGCACCGGCTCGCCGGCCAGGCCCGTCAGCAGCGAGCGGAACAGCGCGGAGTCCTTGAGCGGCGCCGCCGCGAGGCCGATGTGCACGAGCGCGAGCAGCATCAGGCCGAGCCCGATGAAGATGCGCGCGACGCCGCGCGCGCGGTCGGCCTCGGTCGACATGAACACCAGCACGCCGAGCGCGACCAGCACGGTCCACAGCCATTTCACATCGAGCGAGAACACCTGCGCGACGATGGCCGAGCCGACATCGGCGCCGAGCACCACGGCGAGCGCGATCGGCAGCGCGATCAGGCCGCGCGCCGTAAACGAGGCGAGCAGCATCGTGGTCGCGGTCGAGCTTTGCAGGATGCCGGTGATGCCGACGCCGGCGATGAATCCGCCGATGCGCGTGCGCGCGTAGGTCGAGATCGCGCGGCGCAGCTGCGAGCCGAACGCGCGCGTCATGCCGGTGCGCACCATGCGCACGCCCCACAAGAGGAGCGCGACGCTGCCGAGGAACGTGGCGAACAGCTCGGTGCCGGACATTATCGGCTCAACACTCCTTCTCGCGCCGACTCAGGCGGCGCTGCGCATGACAGTTTTGCGACAATAGACCGAAAATGTGGATTTGAAAGGGAGTGTGCCTTTTTCCCTCTCCCCGCTGCGCGGGGCGAGGGAACATGCGGCTTGTTTATCGCATGTCATCTTCGACTTTCTCCAGCCAGCCGCCCGCATTCTCGCGGCGCGTTGCGCCCGAGTTTGAAAAGGAGCGCGCCCGAAAAGGAGAGGGAGCGCGCGGGACGCCGGGTCCGTGACGGACCCGCGGGCCTGACTGCCTCACGGCGATCAGGCGGGACGATGCTTTTCGAAAAACCGCCGCTGCGCAGTCTATTCGGCTCTTCTTCAGGTTGCAGGCCTGCTTATCCTGTGGCTGAATTGCTTAGCGTCGGTTGCGCTTAGGACGAGGGAGTCTGACATCGCTGAAATTGCAATATCTCACCGCATCCATCGGGCTGGTGATCATCGGTCTGACCGGCCTGCCTGAGCAGGGAAAGACCTGGGGCAAGTTTGGTCACCTCGTCGTATGTGACCTGGCCTATCGCAATCTCACAGACGCAAGCCAGGAGAAGCTCAAGGACCTCTTCAACGGGAAGAAGGGCATCACGGTCAAAGGCAAAGGCAAGATGAAGGACCGGCCCTACACCTCCTTCAATCTTGGCTGCCTCGAAGAAGACGAGATCCCGCGCGCGCACCCGGACGATCATTTCATCAACGTCAGCCGCGATACGAAATCGATCGACAACAAGTCATGCCCGAACAACGGCGAGTGCATCTTCGAGGGTATCGAGCGCGATCTTGCGACGCTGAAGAACGAATCGGCCCCGAAAGAGGATCGGGTGCGTGCGTTGATGGCGATCGGCCATTGGTTCGGCGACATCCATCAGCCGCTGCACATTTCCTTTGCCGACGACAAAGGCGGGAACGGGATCGATGTCCAGCTTGCCGGCCGGTGCGGCAGAGCCGCCTCTCGCCCCGACAATCTTCACGCCGTATGGGACAATTGCCTGCTCGAGGCGGGATTGTTTGAACGTGTGCGCAAACGCGCCGATTTCAAAAAGAGCTGGAGCAAGAATACGATCACGTACCGTGCGGTGGATACCATCCAGGCTCAGACAAGCCTCACCGAGGAGAAGTCTTTTGTGGGATCGCAGCCGTTCGAATGGGCTGCGGAGTCATACAAGATCACGCTCGATCCGAAGGTGAGCTACTGTGTGAAGGTGGGAAACACGTGCCAGTATTCTCCAGACGCTGGTGACGCTGCCGGACAAGAAATCAAAGCGGGTTCAGCAAATCGATCAGGCTTACCTGGCGGCTTTCGAGCGCGTCGCGGAGGAAAGAGTTAAAAAAGCGGGATTCCGCCTCGCACATGAACTGAACAAGGCGCTGGATCCGAATTACACCGCTCCGCTTCAGAACTCGACGCAGAAGCCCTGACCGGGATCACCCCATCGTCGCGAGCCGCAGCGCCAGCGCGCAGGCCGCGCTCGTATTCGTCGAGGTTGATCCACTCGTCGATGGTGTGCACCTCGTTCTGGCCGGCCCCGAAGGTGACGGTCGGGATGCCGTGACGCACCATCCAGTTGGCGTCGAGCCCGCCGTTCGCGGTGCGAATGTTGGGCGTAGCCGCCGCCCGCCGCGATCGCCGCCGCGGCGCGCTGCACGACCGGCAGCGTGTCCTTCATGCGGAACGGATGATAGTCGGTCTGCGTCTTGAACTTGATGCGCCCGGTCTTGCCCTCGTGGTTCTTCACCGCCTTGCGCGGCCTTCTCGAACGCCGCCTTGTAGGCGGCGGTGATCTCCTGGAAGAACTTCGCGTCGTGGCTGCGGCTTTCGCCGCGCACATGCACGTAGTCGGTCACCACGTTGGTGGCGTCGCCGGCGCGGCCGGCCTTCGCCGCCGGTCACCGGCCCGACATTGCTGGTGCCCTGCTTCTTTCCCTTCACGACCTTGCCGAACCAGCCGCCCGTCTTCACGTCGGCGAGCGCGAGCGCGAGGATCATGGTCGACGCTGATGCCGCGCTCGGGCGCGACGCCGGCATGCGAGGCGCGGCCGAAGATCTCGACCTCCCAGCGGTCGGCGCCGACCGCGCCGACGATCACGTTGGAGGCCGAGCCGCCGTCATAGTTGAACGCCATCGCGGGCGCGCCGAGATCGGCGGGATCGACGTGGCGCGCGCCGTACAGCCCGCTCTCCTCGCGCACGCAGAACAGCAGCGTGAGCGGCGGATGGTCGAGCTTCTGCTTGGCAAGCTCGGCCGCGAGCGTGACCAGCACGCCGCAGCCGGTGCGGTTGTCGCCGCCGAGCGCGGTCTTCGCCGTGTTGACGATCTTGCGGCCCGCGAGCTTCGGCTGCGCGCCCGCGCACAGCGGCACGGTGTCCATGTGCGTCATGAACATCAGCGGCGGCTGGTTGTGCATGGCGCCGCGGCCGGGCAGGTGGACGATGAGGTTGCCGGTCTCGGTCGGCAGCGGGATGCGCGTGTTGGCGTCGTCGAGGAAGATCGCGCTCGCCGGCACGCCGGCTTCCTTCAGCGCCGCCGCGATCTCGCGCCCGATCGCGGCCTCGCGGCCGGTGACGCCTTCGATGGCGAGGAAGCGCATGAGGCGCGAGACGGCGGCGGCGGTGTCGAGGGGCATGGTGGGGATCCTTCGGTGGCGTGATGTCGCAAACTCAAAACGTCCGGTGCCCGTTCACATGCACCATCACGCCGTAGAGCGAATTGGTCGCCGTGATGTACAGCATGTTCCGCTTCGGCCCGCCGAACACGACGTTGGAGCAGATCTCCGGGATCTTCACCTTGCCGATCAGCGTGCCGTCGGTGTCGAGGCAATGCACGCCGTCGTCGGTCGCGGCCCACAGCCGCCCGGCATCGTCGAAGCGCATGCCGTCGAAGCGCCCCGCCGTGCAGTCGGCGAATTCCTTGCCGCCGGAGAGCTTGCCGCCTTCGCCCACGTCGAACACGCGGATGTGCTTTGGCTGGCCCTTGGTGCGCCCGCCCGCCGAGTCGACGATGTAGAGTTTTTTCTCGTCGGGCGAGAACGCGAGCCCGTTCGGCCGAATGAAATCGTCGGCGACGATTTTGATTTCGCCGGTCTTGCCGTCGACGCGATAGACATTGTTGCCGAGTTCCTGCGCCGCCTTGTGGCCTTCGTAGTCCGACAAAATGCCGTAGGGCGGATCGGTGAACCAGATCGAGTCGTCGGACTTCACCACCACGTCGTTCGGCGAGTTGAGCTTCTTGCCCTGGTAGTTGTCGGCGATGACCGTGAGCGAGCCGTCAATCTCGGTGCGCGAGACGCGCCGCCCGCCGTGCTCGCACGACACCAGCCGGCCCTGGCGGTCGACGGTGTGGCCGTTGGCGTAACCGCACGGCGTGCGGAAGACCGAGACCGAGCCGTCGGTCTCGTCGTAGCGCATGATGCGGTCGTTCGGGATGTCGGAGAACAGCGTGTAGCGCCCGGCCGGGAAGTGGACCGGCCCCTCGGTCCAGCGCGCGCCGGTCCACAGCCGCTCCACATGCGAGGTGCGGTTGACGCAATTGCGGAAACGCTCGTCGAGGACCTCGTAGTCGCTGGCGGCCATTGAAAAACTCCGGGAGGCAGGCGGGCAGGGCGCGGAAGATAGCGTGGTTTTGGTCCGGAGGCCGCTTCCGGCGGCGAGATTTGTGTGGTATATTTGACCGAATTTGTGATATAGTGTGGGAAATCCCGCAGGAAGGCCCTCCGACATGTCCGTAAAGCGACCCCCGCCGCTTCCGACACCGGCGATCCGCTGCTGCTGACTCCCGGCCCGCTCACCACCGGCAAGCGCGTCAAGGAAGTGATGGTGCACGACTGGGGCTCGCGCGATGCGGCGTTCCTCAAGATCAATTCCGAGGTGCTGGCGCGGCTGCCCGAGATCGTGAACGGCGCCGGCTATGTCACGGTCCCGATGCAGGGCTCGGGGACATTCGCCGTCGAGGCGATGCTGACTACGTTCGTTCCGCCGGACGGCCATGTGCTGCTGCTGGTCAACGGCGCCTACGGCCATCGCGCGAAGAAGATCCTCGATATCGCGCGGCGCAAGGTGACGGTACACGAGACGCCGGAAGACACGCCGCCCGATCTTGGCGTTGTGGAGCGTCTTCTGAAAGAAGACGCCACGATCACGCATATCTTCACCATCCATTGCGAGACGACGTCGGGCATTCTCAACCCAATCGTCGCGCTCGGCGCGCTCGCGCAGAAATATCGCAAGAGCTACCTGATCGACTCGATGAGCGCGTTCGGCGCGCTGCCGCTCGACGCGCAGGCGCTCGGCGTCGATGCGATCGCGGCGTCATCGAACAAGTGCATCGAAGGCGTGCCGGGCCTTGGCTTCGTGATTGCGCGCCGCGCCGCACTGGAGGCGACCGCCGGCAACGCCACCACGCTGGTGCTCGACCTGCACGACCAGTGGCGCAATTTCGAGAAGACCGGGCAATACCGCTTCACGCCGCCGATCCACGTCATCGTGTCGTTCCATCAGGCGCTGATGGAGTTCTTCGAGGAGGGCGGGCAGCCGGGGCGCGGCAAGCGCTATGCGGAGAATTGCCGCGTGCTGATCGACGGCATGCGCGCGCTCGGCTTCGAGACGTTGCTCGGCAACAATCTGCAGGCGCCGATCATCGTCACGTTCCGCATGCCGGCCGACCCGGCATTCCGCTTCCAGGCGTTCTACGATGCGCTGAAGGAGCGCGGCTATGTGATCTATCCCGGCAAGCTGACCGTGGCGGATAGTTTCCGCATCGGCTGCATCGGCCGGCTTTATCCCGATCACATGCGTGGCGCGCTGGCGGCGATCCGCGATATTCTCGACGAGATGGGCGTGAAATCACTGAAGGCGGCGGCATGAACATCCAGCGTACCCCGACGGTTTCGGTCAACGGCCGCGAGTACAAGTTCCCGAAAACGCCGACGGTGGCCGTGTGCATCGACGGCTCGGAGCCGGGCTACATCGAGCGCGCGATCGACGCGGGGCTTGCGCCGAATTTCTCGCGGCTGATGCAGATCGCGAACCTGACCGCGCTCTCGGCGATGCCGAGCTTCACCAATCCGAACAACATGTCGATCATCACCGGCCGTCCGCCGGCGGTGCACGGCATCGCGGGCAATTATTTCTATGACCGCGCCCAGGCCAAGGAAGTCATGATGAACGACGCGAGCTTCCTGCGCGCGCCGACCATCATGCAGGCGTTCCACGACGCGGGCGCGAAGGTCGCGGTCGTCACCGCCAAGGACAAGCTGCGCGCGATGCTCGGCAAGGGCCTCGACATGTCGACCGGCCGCGCCATCGCGTTCTCCTCCGAGAAGGCCGATCAGGCGACCGTGCAACAGAACGGTATCGGCGATGTGCTCGCCCGCATCGGCAAGCCGCTGCCGGAGGTCTATTCGTCCGATCTTTCCGAATTCGTCATGGCGGCGGGCGTGTCGATCCTGAGACAAGAGCGGCCGGACCTGATGTACCTCTCGACCACCGACTATGTGCAGCACAAGGCGGCGCCCGGCTCGGAGATGGCGAATGCGTTCTACGCCATGATGGACCGCTACGTCGGCGAGCTCGACGCGGCGGGCTGCGTGCTGGTGCTCACCGCCGACCACGGCATGAACGACAAGCATCTGGCGAACGGCGAGCCGGACGTGATCTATCTCCAGAATCTCACCGACGAGTGGTTGGGGAAGGGCGTCGCGCGCGTCCTGCTGCCGATCACCGATCCTTACGTGGTGCATCACGGTGCGCTCGGATCGTATGCCACGATCTATCTGCCGGCGGGGGCCGACGTCGATGCGCTTCTTGGCCGCCTTCGGGCGGTCGAGGGCGTCGATGTTGCGATCAGCGCTGCCGACGCCTGCGAACGCTTCGAGCTTCCGGCCGATCGCTTCGGCGATGTCGTGGTAATCTCCACCATCCACAAAGTGCTGGGTACCGCGCGCGAGAAGCACGATCTCTCCGGGCTCACCGAGCCGCTGCGCTCGCATGGCGGGCTCACCGAGCAGGTGGTGCCGATGATCGCGAACCGCGCGGTGACGCTGTCGCCGGGGCATCGGCTGCGTAATTTCGACATCTTCGACGTGGCGCTGAACAGGGTTGCGGCATGAACATTCAAACGAAACCGGTTCCCGCCGTTCGCCACGAGGCGATGCGCATCGCGGGCAAGCGCGTCGAGACCGATCAGCGCATCGATGTGCTCAATCCGTACAATGGCGCGGTGGTCGGCACCGTGCCGGCGGCGCGGCCGGAGCATGTGCGCGAGGCATTCGCGAAGGCCAAGGCCTTCAAGCCGAAGCTCACGCGCTACGAGCGCCAGCAAATCCTGATGAAGACCGCCGACCTGCTCTCGGCGCGCAAGGAAGAGTTCGCAAAAATCATCACGGCGGAGTCCGGGCTGTGCTGGAAGGACTCGCTCTACGAGGCGGGCCGCGCCTATGACGTCTATTCGTTCGCCGGGCAGCTCACCATCAAGGACGACGGCGAGACCTACGCCTGCGATATTTCTCCGCAGGGCAAGCAGCGCAAGATTTTCACCACGCGCTATCCGCTGGGTGGTGTCATCTCGGCGATCACGCCGTTCAATCATCCGCTCAACATGGTGTCGCACAAGATCGCGCCCGCAATCGCCACCAACAACCGCGTCGTGCTCAAGCCGACCGAACTGACGCCGCTCACCGCGCTGGCGCTCGCCGACGTGCTGTACGAGGCGGGCCTGCCGCCGGAGATGCTCTCCGTCGTCACCGGCAATCCGTCCACGATGGGCGACGCCATGATCACCGACCCGGATTGCGATCTGATCACGTTCACCGGCTCGGTGAAGGTCGGCAAATACATCGCCGACAAGGCCGGCTATCGCCGCATCGTGCTGGAGCTGGGCGGCAACGATCCGATCATCGTCATGGAGGACGCCGATCTCGACAAGGCGGCCGAATTGGCGGTCACCGGCGCGACCAAGAACTCCGGCCAGCGCTGTACGGCGGTGAAGCGCATTCTCGTGGTCGAGAAAGTCGCGGATGAGTTCTCAAAGCTGGTGCTCGAAAAGGCGAAGAAGCTCAAAGCCGGCGACCCGATGGACCCCGCGACTGACGTCGGCACCGTGATCCACGAGGGCGCGGCGAAATCATTCGAGCGCCGCGTCGTCGATGCGGTGGGGAAGGGCGCAAAGCTGCTGCACGGCAACAACCGGGAGGGCGCGCTCTATCCGCCGACGGTGGTGGATCATGTGCCGTACGATTGCGAACTGGTGCGCGAGGAAACGTTCGGCCCGGTGATCCCGATCATCCGCTGTCCCGACGACATTGCGCAGGTGATCCGCATTTCCAATTCGACCGCCTACGGGCTGTCGTCCGGCGTCTGCACCAACCGGCTCGACTACATCACGCGGTTCATCAACGAACTGGACGTCGGCACCGTGAACGTCTGGGAAGTGCCCGGCTATCGCATCGAGATGTCGCCGTTCGGCGGCATCAAGGATTCCGGGCTCGGCTACAAGGAGGGCGTGGTCGAGGCGATGAAGAGCTTCACCAACGTGAAGACCTATTCGCTGCCCTGGCCGACATAACGCAGATGTCATCCCGGGTGAGCATGCCTCAAGCGCGTTCACGCGCGTCTGCGACGCGCTATGGCGTGCGAGACCCGGGATCCATCGGGCGGCTGGGAATAGATGGAGAGATGGATCCCGGCTCTCGCTTCGCTCGGCCGGGATGACAGCGGAGTACTTCGTTGGACACCGCCTACCACTACGATCCCGAGCGCATCGAGGCGCTGTGCGGCGCCTACCGCGGCGCCGGTCCGCTGTCGCGGCCGTTCTACACCTCGCCCGAAGTCTTCAACGCCGACATGGAGCGCGTCTGGCGGCGCCACTGGCTCTACGCCGGGCATAGCTGCCTGATCCCGCAGCCCGGCGACTGGATGACCTGGGCGATCGGCCATGACTCGGTGATCCTGGCGCGCGGCAAGGACGGCGAGCTTCGTGCGTTTCACAATACCTGCCGGCATCGCGGCTCGCGCATCTGCCGCGAGGAGCAGGGGCACGCGCGCGCGTTCGTGTGCCCGTATCACGCCTGGACCTACGATCTCGACGGACGGCTGAAGACCGCGACCGAGCGCGAGTTCGGCGTGCATCAGGAGAAGCTCGGCCTGCATCCCGTGCCACTGAAAAACATCGCGGGGCTTTTGTTCGTCGCGCTCGGCGACGATCCGGTGAGCTTCGACCGCGTCGCCGCTGAAGTCGGCGAAAAAATGAAGCATCAGGGGCTTGAGGACGCGAAGCTCGCGAAGAGCGTCCGCTACACCGTGAAGGCCAACTGGAAGCTCGATCTTCGAGAACAATCGCGAGTGCTATCACTGCAACACCGCGCATCCCGAATATGTGCAGGGCACCTACGACACCGCACGCTTCTCGCCGCAGACGATGCCGGACGTGGAGCGCGCCGAAAAACTCGCGGGCGAGCGCTTCGCCCGCATGGGGCTCGGCGACGCGATGGCGTCATCCGAGATGACCGGCGCGTACTGGCGTGCGGCGCGCACGCCGTTGATGGAGGGCTGGAAACGCAAAGTCTCGACGGCAAGCCGGTCGCGCCGCTGATGGGCACGTTCCGCGCGCGCAACGAGTGGAGCGACGGGAACGCTGCGCTCGACGATCTTCCCGAACTTCTGGCAGCACGCGAGCGACGACCACGCGGTGGCGACGCGCATCACGCCGATCGATGCAACGACATCGTCAGGTCGATGTCTATTGGTTCGTGCACAAGGATGCGGTCGAGGGGAAAGACTACGACCTCGCGACGCTGATGCCGTTCTGGCAGCGCACCTCGGAGCAGGACTGGGAGATCTGCGAGGCCAATCAGGCCGGCATCCTGTCGCCGCGCTACGAGCCGGGGCCGTATTCTGCCGTGCGCGAGACGAATGTGCAGCATTTCGTCGACTGGTACCTCGGCGCGCTCGGCGGGCCGCGCACGCGCCTGAAAGCGGTTGGGGCGCGCGCGTGAGCCTTCCCGGCGCCGCCCGCATCGTCATCATCGGCGGCGGCGCCATCGGCTGCTCCATCGCCTACCATCTGGCAAAGCTCGGCCAGCGCGACGTGCTGCTGCTGGAGAAGAAGACGCTCACGGCCGGCATGCACCTGGCACGCCGCCGGCCTGCTCGGGCAGATGCGCTCCAAGGTCAATCTTACGCGGCTGATGCAGTACAGCGCGAAGCTGTGCGCGACGATCGGCGCGGAAGTCGATCAGGATGTCGGCTGGCGCAATGTCGGCTAGCATCCGTCTGGCGAGCAGCGATGCGCGCTGGGAAGAATTGAAGCGCGCCGCGACCGCGGCGAAAAGCTACGGCTTCGACCTCGAGCTGATCGGGCCGAACGAGGTCAAAGACAAGTTTCCGCTGGTCGACCTCAAGGACGTGCGCGGCGCGACCTGGATCGCCTCGCGATGGCTATGTCGATCCCTATTCGCTCACCATGGCCTACGCCAAGGGCGCGCGGCAGGGCGGCGTGAAGATCGTCGAAGGCGCGACGGTCACCGGCTTCCGGCAGGCGAGCGGCCGCATCACGCATGTGGTCACCGATCAGGGCGAGGTCGCCTGCGAGATCGTCGTCAATGCGGCGGGCCTGTGGGCGCGCCATGTCGGCGAGATGGCCGGCATCGAACTGCCGGTCACCGTGGTCGAGCATCAGTATCTGGTGACGGAGAAATCGCCGCTCATTCCCGACCGGCAGCCGACGCTGCGCGACCCGGACCTGAATTTCTATTTGAAGTCCGAGCCGGGCGCGCTCGCGATCGGCGGCTGGGAGCGCGGCACGATCGCGGTGAACGGGCTCGGCAAGCTGCCGATGGATTTCGGGCAGGAGCTGTTCGGGCAAAACCTCGATCGCCTCGCCGAGATCGCCGGTCCCGCGGCCGAACGCATCCCGGTGCTCAACGAGGTCGGCATCCGCACCGTCATCAACGGCCCGATCCCGGTCTCGGCCGACGGCGAGCCCGTGATGGGCATCGCGGAGGGGATCGACAATTTCTTCATCGCCTGCGGCTTCACCGCCGGTATCGCGGCTTCGGGCGGCGCCGGGCTCGCGATGGCGAACTGGATCGCGCAGCGGCGATCCCGGCATGGATCTGTGGCCGTTCGACCTGCGCCGCTTCGGCAAGCTGCACAACGGCCTTGCCTACCTGCGCGATGCCGCGATCGAGAGCTACGCGCGCTACTACGTCATCGCGTGGCCGGAGGAGGAGCGCGAAGCCTGCCGCCCGCTGCGCCGTTCGCCGCTGCACGCGATCCTCGCTGCCAATGGCGCGGTGCACGGGCAGAAATTCGGTTTCGAGCGCCCGAACTATTTTCTCGTGAATGGCAAGGCGCCGTCGATCGAGACCTTCGAGCGCGCAACGCTTGCTCCCGTGATCGGCCGCGAGCACAGGGCGATCCGCGAGAGTGTCGCGCTGATCGACATGTCGTCGTTCTCGAAATTCGAGATCACCGGGCCGGGCGCGCTGCGTTATCTGCAATGGCTCGCGGCCGGCAACATCGACAAGGGCGAGGGCGCGGTCGTCTACACCCAGCTTCTCAATGCCAAGGGCGGCATCGAGGCCGATCTCACCATCATGCAGCCCACGGAAGGCACGTTCTATATCGTGACCGGCTCAGGCTTCGGCGTGCGCGACGGCGGCTGGATCAGGAAGCACATGCCGCGTGACGGCTCGGTGGCCTTCAAGGATGTGAGCAGCGCCTACGGCGTGATCAATCTGTGCGGGCCGCGCGCGCGCGACGTGCTCAGCCTCGCGACCGAAAACGATGTCTCGAATGCCGCGTTCCCCTACATGACCTGCCGCTGGATCCGCATCGGCTATGCGCCGGTGATGGCGGCGCGCATCACTTATTTCGGCGAACTCGGCTGGGAGTTGCATATCCCGACCGAATTCGTCGCGCATGTCTACGAGACGTTGCGCGCCGCGGGCACGGCCTTCGGCATCACCGATGCCGGCTACAAGGCAATCAACAGCCTGCGGATGGAAAAGCGCTACCTCTACTGGAGCGCCGACATCTCGCCTGACGAAACGCCGCTCGAAGCTGGCCTCGGTTTTGCAGTGTCGCTCGAAGAAGGGCGATTTCCTCGGCCGCGATGCGCTGCTGGCGCAAAAGGAGGCAGGGCTCAAGCGCAGGCTTGAATGTTTCGCGCTGGAAACGCCGCTTTCGGTCTATGGCGGGGAGGCGATGATCGCCAACGGCAAGGTCATCGGCATGACCACCAGCGGCGATTTCGGGCATTCGGTCGGCCGCTCGCTGGTGCTCGGCTATGTGCCGGCCGAGTATTTCGGCCAGAACTCACATCGAAATCGAGGCTTTCGGCCGGCGCAGCCTTGCGACCCGCGTCGAGGGGTGCATTTACGATCCGAAGAACGAGCGGGTGCGGGCATGAGCCACAAAGGCGCCCGCTGGCGCTACGCTGGGGAAACTGGGTAAGCTGACGCCGGAATTCATGCAGATGTCATCTGCCTGAAGCATTCGTCCGGGGTAGATTTCGAAAGCCTTTGAGGGCAAGGAGAACAACATGTTCAAACGAAGTCTCGCTCTGTTCGGGGCGGCGTTGCCTTGCCGCCATCATGGCGGCCGCGCCGGCCTCCGCGCAGACGCACCAAGGTCACGCTCTACACGGCCATCGAGAACGACCAGCTGGGTCCGTTCAAGCAGGCGATCGAGGCCGCGGTTCCCGACGTCGAAGTCGTCTGGGTGCGCGATTCCACCGGCGTCATCACGGCGCGCTTTCTCGCCGAGAAGGACAACCCGCGCGCCGACATCGTATTCGGCCTCGCGGTCACCAGCCTGATCCTGTTCGAGAAGATGGGCCTGCTGGAAACCTACGAGCCGAAGGGCGCTTCCGCGCTGAAGCCCGCCTTCCGCGACGCGGCGCCGCCCTACACCTGGACCGGCATGGACGCTTATCTCTCGGTGCTGTGCTTCAACACGGTCGAGGGCAAGAAGAACAACGTGGCGACGCCAACCTCGTGGCTCGACATCGCCAAGCCCGAGTACAAGGGCAAGATCATCATGCCGCATCCGGCCTCCTCCGGCACCGGCTATCTCACCATCGCGGCCTGGATGCAGATCATGGGCGAGAAGGCCGCCTGGGACTTCATGGACAAGCTGCACGACAACATCGCGGTCTACACGCACTCGGGATCGGCGCCCTGCGTACAGGCCGCCAAGGGCGAGCGGATGGCCGGCATCGGCTTCGACATGCGCGGTGCGCGCGAGAAGAGCCAGGGCGCGCCGATCGACATCGTGCTGCCGAAGGAAGGCGCGGGCTGGGAGCTCGAGGCGACGGCGATCGTCAAGGGCACCAAGAACCTCGAACTCGCCAAGAAGGTCGCCGACTGGGGCGCGAGCAAGGGCGCGAGCGAGCTCTACTCGAAGTATTACGCGATCGTCGCCGAGCCGAGCGTGAAGAACACACCGCCGAACTATCCGCCGACTGCCGAGCAGGCGATGGTGAAGAACGACTTCGGCTGGATGGCGGAAAACCGCGAACGCATCCTCGCCGAGTGGTCGAAGCGCTACGAGTCCAAGGCCGCGCCGAAGAACTGACGACGAAGTCGTCATCACCGGGCCGCGCGCACCGCGGCGTGCCCGGTGATCTCGGACCGGCATGGATGTGCTTTTTCTATCGGGATCGCCGGGACAAGCCCGGCGATGACGGGGTAGGGGCTATGAGTATGCAGGCGCGTGATACGTCCGGGGGTCCGCCGCGCCATTCCTGCGCATCCGCGATCTGGAAAAGCGCTTCGGCCAGTTCACCGCGCTCAAGGACATCGACCTCGACGTGATGCAGGGCGAGTTCGTGTGCTTCCTCGGGCCGTCGGGCTGCGGCAAGACCACGCTCTTGCGCGCGATTGCGGGCCTCGATCCGCAAGATGAAGGCATGATCGAGATCGCGGGCCGCGACGTGTCGCACCTGCCGCCCGCCGCGCGCGACTTCGGCATCGTGTTCCAGTCCTACGCGCTGTTTCCCAATCTCACCGTCGCGGCGAATGTCGGCTACGGGCTGGTCAATCGCCGCGCCGGCAGGGCCGAGATGGATGCGCGCGTCGCCGAGTTGCTCGCGCTGGTCGGCCTGCCCGAGCAGGGACTGAAATATCCGGTGCAGCTTTCCGGCGGGCAGCAGCAGCGCGTCGCGCTTGCGCGCGCGCTCGCGACCTCGCCCGGCCTGCTGCTGCTCGACGAGCCGCTCTCCGCGCTCGATGCGCGCGTGCGGCTGCGGCTGCGCGACGAGATCAAGCAGTTGCAGCGCCGCCTCGGCGTGACCACCATCATGGTGACGCACGATCAGGAAGAAGCGCTCGCGATGGCCGACCGCATCGTGGTGATGAACCAGGGCGTGATCGAGCAGGTGGGCACGCCGGAGGATATCTATCGCCAGCCGGCGACGCCGTTCGTCGCGGACTTCGTCGGCACCATGACGTTTCTGGATGCGCAGGTGTCGGGCCCGACCGCGCTGCGCTTCGGCACCATCGAGCTTGCCTGTCCGGAGGCCGGCCGGTTCAACAACGGCTCGACTGTGCGCATCGGCCTGCGCCCCGAGGAAATCCGCGTCCGCAACATCGACGGCGCGACGCCGAACCAGTTCGCCACGCATGTGACGTCACTCGATTTTCTCGGATCGTTCTGCCGCGCGCAGCTCAAGCCCGAGGCCATGCCGAATGTCGCGATCCTCGCCGATTTCTCCGCCAACCTGATGCGCGATCTTGCCGTCGCCGAAGGGCAGAAGCTCACCATCGCGCTGCCGCCGGATTCGCTGCGCGTCTTCGCCAAAGGGTAAGGCTTTGAGCGTTACGACCGCCACTTCGGTACCGGTGATCGCGCAAAAGGTTTCGCGCGAAGCCTGGGTCATGCGCGCCGGCATCATCCTGCTGGTGGCATGGCTGGTGCTTTCGATCGCGCTGCCGCTGTGGGCGCTGTTGTCGAAAAGCTTCCAGAACCAGAATGGCGAGTTCATCGGGCTTGCGAATTACATTCGCTATTTCTCGACGCCGAGCCTGTTCAACTCGATCTTCAACAGCGTCTGGGTCGCGGTGGTCACCACCGTGATCGTGATCCCGCTCGCCTTCGTCTATGCCTATGCGCTCACCCGTAGCCGCATGCGCTTCAAGGGCCTGTTCTACGCGGCCGCCATGCTGCCGCTGTTCGCGCCCTCGCTGCTCTCGGCGATCTCGCTGATCTATCTGTTCGGCAATCAGGGCCTGCTCAAGGGCTTCATGTTCGGCAGTTCGATCTACGGCGCGAACGGCATCATCGTGGCGCAGGTGTTCTACTGCTTCCCGCACGCCCTCATCATCGCCGTGACGGCGCTCGCGCTCGCGGACGCGCGGCTCTATGAGGTCGCTGACGCGCTCGGCACGAAAAAGTCGCGCATTTTCCGCACCGTGACCCTGCCGGGCGCGAAGTTCGGCCTGATCAATGCGGCCTTCGTGGTGTTCACGCTTGTCGTCACCGACTTCGGCATCGCCAAGGTGATCGGCGGCCAGTTCAACGTGCTGGCGACGGATGCCTACAAGCAGGTGGTCGGCCAGCAGAATTTCGAGATGGGCGCGGTCGTCGGCATGGTGCTGCTGGCGCCGGCCGTGCTCGCCTTCGTGATCGACCGCATGGTGCAGCGCCGTCAGGTTGCGTTGCTCTCGGCGCGCGCCGTGCCGCTGGAGCCGAAGCACAACCGCGCCCGCGACATCGGGCTGATGGTTTACTGCCTCGTCATTGGCGCAATTCTGGTCGGCGTGCTCGGGACCGCGGTCTGGGCCTCGTTCATCACCTACTGGCCGTACAATCTGACACCGACGCTGAAGAACTACGACTTCGGCAACTTCGATCCGGGCGGCTGGTCGCCTTATTTCACGTCCGTCTGGATGGCGGCCTGCGCGGCGGTGTTCGGCACCGCCATCGTTTTCACGGGCGCCTATTTCGTGGAAAAGACCAAGGTGATGCCGGGCGGGCGCATGATCGCGCATCTGCTCGCGATGCTGCCGATGGCGGTGCCGGGTCTCGTGCTCGGCCTTGGCTACGTGTTCTTCGTCAATGCCAAGTGGAATCCGCTCGGCTTTCTCTACGGCACGCTCGCCGTTCTGGTGATCAATTCGGTCGCGCATTTCTACACGGTCGCGCACATCACCTCGCTCACCGCGCTCAAGCAGATCGATCCCGAGTTCGAGTCCGTGTCGGCGTCGCTGAAAGTTCCGTTCTGGCGCACCTTCTCGCGTGTCACCGTGCCGATCTGCTTGCCGTCGATCCTCGACATCGCGATCTACATCTTCGTCAATGCGCTCACCACGGTGTCGGCCGTGATTTTCCTCTATGGCGCGGACACCAAGCTCGCCTCGATCGCGATCGTGCACATGGATGAAATGGGCGCCTCGGCCGCCGCCGCCGGCATGGCGACCATGATCGTGTTCACGGCGCTCGGCGCAAAGCTTCTGCAGATCCTGCTCGACCGTGTCCTGTTCACGCGCCTGCAGGCCTGGCGGCGGCGATGAGCGCGCTCCCTTCCGAATCCGAAAGCGACACCAACCTGTCGCCGCAGCGGCGCGCGTGGGCCGAGAAAAATCTCGACGCCGAAGCGCAGACGCTGCTCGCCGAGGACGAGAAGTACTTTCTGCGCCAGTCGGTCTCGACGCCGTGCCTCAACGCCATCGTGAAGGCGGAAGGCATCTGGATCGAGGATACGGCCGGCCGCCGCGCCATGGATTTCCACGGCAACAATGTGCATCACATCGGCTACGGCCACCCGCGCCTCAAGCGCGCCATCGCCGAGCAGATGGACGCGCTGCCGTTCGCGCCGCGCCGCTACACCAACGGGCCGGCGGTCGCGCTTGCCGCCAAGCTTGGCCGAGATCGCGCCGGGCAATCTCTCCAAGGTGCTGTTCACCACCGGCGGGTCGGACGCGATCGAGGTCGCCATCAAGATCGCGCGTGCCGCGACCAAACGCTACAAGACCCTCTCGTTCTGGGATGCCTTCCATGGCGCAGGCTTCGGTGCCGCGGCCGTGGGAGGCGAGGCGCTGTTCCGTTCCGGAGGCGTCGGGCCGCTGATGCCGGGCGCCGAGCATGTCGCGCCCTATGCGGCGTATCGCTGCCCCTATGGGACCTCGACCATCGGCGCGAGCGCGGACGCCTGCGCCCGCATGATCGAATATGTGCTGGAGCGCGAGGGCGACATCGCGGCGTTCATCGCCGAGCCAATGCGCGCGGTGCCGCACATTCCGCCGCCCGGCTTCTGGCGGCGCGTGCGCAATGCCTGCGACCGCCACGGCACGCTGCTGATCTTCGACGAGATCCCGACCGGCCTCGGCAAGACCGGCAAGATGTTCGCCTGCCAGCACGAGGGCGTGGTGCCGGACCTGGCTGTGCTCGGCAAGGCGCTCGGCGGCGGCATCCTGCCGATTGCCGCCGTGCTCGCGCGCCCCGAGCTCGACGTCGGCGCCGACTATGCGTTCGGCCACTACACGCACGAGAAAAATCCCGTCACGGCGCGCGCGGCGCTCACCACCATCCAGATCATCGAGGACGAAAACCTGGTGGAGAATGCCGCCAGGGTCGGCGCCTCCGCGCTCGCCCGCATGCACGACATGAAGTCGAAACACGCGCTGATCGGCGACGTGCGGGGCTTGGGCTTCCTGCTCGGCATCGAACTGGTGACGTCGCGCGTCAGCAAGGCTCCGGCCAAAGCCGCGGCCGAGGCCGTGATGTATCGCGCGCTGGAGAAGGGGCTTTCGTTCAAGACCACGTTCGGCAACGTGCTGACCTTGACGCCGCCGCTCACCACGACCGAGGCCGAGATGATGAAGGCGCTCGATATCGTCGACGAATGCATCCACGAAATCGCGGGGGCCTAGATGCCGGGAAATCTCAGTTCAGCGACCTGAAGAAGGCCGTCGCCGCCGGCACGATCGATACCGTGATCGTCGCCATGGTGGACATGCAGGGCCGCCTCGTCGGCAAGCGCTTCCAGGCGGAGTTCTTCTGTGACGGCGCATATGAAGAAACGCACGGCTGCAACTACCTGCTCGCCGACGACATCGACATGGAGCCGGTGCCGGGCTATGCGGCCGCGAGCTGGGACAAGGGCTATGGCGATTTCGTCATGAAGCCCGACATGACGACCTTGCGCCGCCTGCCGTGGCTCGAGGGTACCGCGCTGGTGCTCGCCGACGTGCTCGATCACCATCACGAGGACGTGCCGCATTCGCCGCGCGCGATGCTCAAGCGCCAGGTCGCGCGGCTGAAGAAGCAGAAAATGCGCGCCTACTGCGCCTCGGAGCTTGAGTTCTATCTGTTCGACGAGAGCTACGAGGCGATCCACAACAAGCACTACATCAAGCCGAAAACCGCCGGGCACTACATCGAGGACTATCACATCCTGCAGACCACCAAGGAGGAGGGCGTGATGCGCGCCATCCGCCGCGGCCTGCAGGGCGCGGGCATTCCGGTGGAGAACTCCAAAGGCGAATGGGGGCCGGGACAGGAGGAGATCAACGTCCGCTATTCCGACGCGCTCGACATGGCCGACAATCACGCGATCCTGAAGAACGGCGTGAAGGAGATCGCGCACGCCCAGGGCAAGGCGATCACCTTCATGTCGAAATGGAATTACGGCCTCGCGGGCTCGTCATCGCACGTGCACGTCTCGCTGTGGGACGCGGCCGGCAAGACGCCGCTGTTCTACGACGCCAAGGCCGAGTACACGATGTCGCCGCTGATGCGCTCGTTCGTGGCGGGGCAGCTGAAGTACGCGAGCGACATCACATGGTTTCTCGCGCCCTATATCAATTCCTACAAGCGCTTTCAGGTCGGCACCTTCGCGCCGACCAAGGCGGTGTGGAGCCGCGACAATCGCACGGCAGGATTCCGGCTGTGCGGGGAGGGCGGCAAGGCGATCCGCATCGAGTGCCGCATCGGCGGCGCGGATCTCAATCCGTATCTGGCGTTCGCCGCACTGATCGCGGCGGGGCTTGCCGGCATCGAGGAGAAGCTCGTGCTCGACAAGCCGTTCTCGGGCGATGCGTATCACGGCGCGAAGCTGCCCGAGGTGCCGAAAACCTTGCGCGAGGCGACCGAGGCGCTCGACAAGTCGAAGATGCTGCGCGCAGCGCTCGGCGACGAGGTGATCGACCATTATGTGCATACGGCGAAGTGGGAACAGTTCGAGTACGACCGGCGGATCACCGATTGGGAGCTGATGCGCGGGTTTGAGAGGTATTGATCTTTCTTTACCTCCCCCTGGAGGGGGGAGGTCGGCCGGCAAAGCCGGCCGGGTGGGGGTGACTTTCTCAACTCCGCCGGTTTATTCACCCCACCCCGGCGCCTTCGGCGCCGACCTCCCCTCCAGGGAGGGTGTAGCAAGACCGGAGCCTATGCCCGACATCGTCTGCATCTCTCCCGTCGACGGCCGCGAAGTGGTGCGGCGCGCGGCGTCGTCCACGGCCGAGATCGAGGTCGCCGTCGCGGCTGCCCGCAACGCACAGGCGGAGTGGAAGCGCGTGAGCGTCGCGGAGCGCGGGAAGATTGTCGGCAAAGCCGTCGATGCGATGCTGTCGATGCGCGGCGAGATCGCCCCGGAGCTTGCGTGGCAGATGGGCCGCCCGATCCGCTACGGCGGCAAACGAACTCGGCGGGTTCGAGGAACGCGCGCGCGCCATGATCGCGCTGGCCGAGAGCGCGCTCGCACCGATCGTTCCCGAGCCGAAGGCCGGCTTCAAGCGCTACATCGCGCGCGAGCCGGTCGGCATCGTGCTCACGGTGGCGCCGTGGAACTACCCGTACCTGACCGCGGTGAACTCAGTCGTGCCCGCGCTGATGGCCGGCAATGCCGTGCTGCTGAAAGCTGCCGCGCAGACCTTGCTGGTCGGCGACCGCTTTCAGGCCGCGATGGATCAGCGCGGGACTGCCGAAGGGGCTGTTCCGCACGCTGACGCTGAGCCACGACGACACCAGCAAACTGATTGGCTCGGGCGCGGTCGATCAGGTCTGTTTCACCGGGTCGGTGGCTGCGGGAAAGCAGATCGAGCGCGCGGCGGCCGGCACCTTCGCGGGCGTCGGGCTCGAACTCGGCGGCAAGGACCCGGCCTACGTTCGGCCGGACGTGGATTTGGCGCACGCGGTCGAGAACGTCGTCGACGGCGCGTATTTCAATTCCGGCCAGTGTTGCTGCGGCATCGAGCGCGTCTACGTGCATGCCGATGTCTACGACAAATTCGTCGCAGGCTTCGCCGACCTGACGAAGCAATACGTGCTCGACGATCCGCTCGACCAGAAAACGACGCTCGGGCCGATGGCGCAGCCGCGCCTTGCCGCGACGGTGCGCGATCACATCGGCGAGGCATTGCAAAAAGGCGCGAAGGCGCTGATCGACACCAAGGCGTTCGCGCGCGACCGGGACGGCTCGACCTACGTGGCGCCGCAGGCGCTGGTCGAATGTCGATCACTCCATGACGTGTGATGATGGATGAAACCTTCGGCCCCGTGGTGGGCATCATGAAGGTGAAGGACGATGCCGAGGCGATCCGGCTGATGAACGACTCGCCGTATGGTCTCACGGCTTCGATCTGGACACGCGACATGGACGCCGCCGAGCGCATCGGCGCCGAGATCGAGACCGGCACCGTCTACATGAACCGCTGCGATTATCTCGATCCGGGTCTCGCGTGGACCGGCGTGAAGGACACCGGGCGCGGCGCGACGCTCTCGCGCGTCGGCTACGAATCGCTGACGCGGCCGAAGAGCTATCATCTGAGGGAAGTGTAAATCTCCTCGTCCTGAGGAGCGGCCGCAGGCCGCGTCTCGAAGGACGGCCCGGAGCGCGTTGCCATCCTTCGAGACGCCCGCTGCGCGGGCTCCTCAGGATGAGGACTGGAAAGGGAAGTCTGAAAATGGAACTGCGCGGCAACTGGAATTACCCGACCACGGTGCGCTTCGGCGCCGGGCGCATGCAGCGAACTCGGCGAGGCCGTGAAGGCCGCGAAGTTCACGAACCCGTTGTTCGTCACCGATCCGGTGGTCGCCAAAATGCCGATGACGGCATCCGCCATGCAGGTGCTGGCGGATGCAGGCGTCCCGGCCAAACTGTTCTCCGACGTGCAGCCCAATCCGGTCGAGGCCAACGTCGCGCAAGGTGTGGCGGCCTACAAGGCGGGCGGGCATGACGGCGTGGTGGCGTTCGGCGGCGGCTCGGCGCTCGATGCCGGCAAGCTGATCGCCCTGATGCACGGGCAGACGCGTTCGGTGTTCGACTTCGAGGACGTCGGCGACTGGTGGACGCGCGCGGACGCGAGCGCGATCGCGCCGGTCGTCGCGGTGCCGACCACGGCCGGTACCGGCTCCGAAGTCGGCCGCGCGGCGGTCGTGACGAACGAAAAGACCCACACCAAGAAGATCATCTTCCATCCCTTGATGATGCCGAAGGTCACGATCTGCGATCCGGAGCTGACCGTCGGCATGCCGCCGCACATCACCGCCGGGACCGGCATGGATGCGTTCTCGCACGGCCTCGAAGCGTTGTGTGTGCCGTCCTATCACGCGTTCGCTGACGGGATCGCGGCCGAATGCGTGCGGCTGGTGAAGGAAAACCTCGTCACAGCCTACAAGGACGGGAGCAACATCGAAGCGCGCGCCCACATGATGGCGGCGGCGGCCGCGGGCGCGACCGCGTTCCAGAAGGGCCTCGGCGGCATTCACGCGCTCTCGCATCCCGTGGGCTCGCTCTACAACACGCATCATGGGCTGACCAACGCGGTGTTCGTTCCTTACGTGCTCGCCTTCAATCGCAAGGCCATCGAGGACAAGGTGAAGCGGCTCGCCGCGTATATCGGCCTGCGGCCGAACTTCCGCGCGTTCATGGACTTCGTGCTGGAGCTGCGCGAGCAACTCGGCATTCCGCACACGCTGGCGGGCCTCAAGGTCGGCGACGACAAGGTCGACCAGATCGTGAAAATGGCGCCCGAGGATCCGACCGCGGGCGGCAATCCCGTCAAGTTCGATCGCCGCGCGGCGCGCACGATCTTCATGCGCGCGCTGGAGGGGCGGCTTTAGTCCCGAAAGGACATGGAATGGCAAAAAACACGATTTGCATCTGGTACGACAAGGATGCCGAGGCCGCTGCTCGATTCTATGCGGCGACCTTTCCGGACAGTGCGGTGGGGGCCATCCACCTTGCGCCAGGTGACTTTCCGTCCGGCAAAAAGGGGGATGTGCTGGTCGTCGAATTCACGGTTGCCGGCGTCTCCTGTATCGGCCTCAACGGCGGTCCCGCGTTCAAGCATGATGAGGCGTTCTCGTTCCAGATCGCGACTGACGATCAGGCCGAGACCGATCGCTACTGGAACGCGATCGTCGGCAATGGCGGCCAGGAGAGTGCGTGCGGCTGGTGCAAGGACAAGTGGGGCGTGTCGTGGCAAATTACGCCGCGTGTGCTGACCGAAGCGATGGCGACTGGTGGCGCAGAAGCAAAGCGGGCGTTCGATGCGATGATGACCATGAAGAAGATCGACGTCGCTGCAATCGAAGCGGCACGACGCGGCTAGGTTTCGCCGGCGGGTTTCAGGGCCTGCCACTGGCTCGAAGTTCCAGACGGCGCGACATTCGTACGGCCGCTAGTCGTATCGCTTCGCCAAAGCATCCGGCGACGCACCGAGGAAATACGCCAGCCGCAGGCGCCACATCAGGACAATCGTGCGCAGCACGCCGCGCGTCTCCCAGCGCCGGCCTGATGTGGTCACGCGCGCATGCAGGCAAAGCGGGCGCGATACGCGCTTCAGGCGCCGCGCGAATTCGATGTCCTCCATCAGGGCGATCTCGGGAAATCCGCCGGCCGCGTCGAACGCCGCGCGCCGAACGAACATCGCCTGATCGCCGGTGGCGATGCCGGTGAGGCGCGAGCGGGTATTCATGAACCAGGCGATGATGGGGAACAGCGGATGCTGGCCCTCGATCGTCACATCGAAGCGCCCCCAGGCGCGCCGCGATTGCGCCAGGCCTTCAAGGATCAGCCGATCCGCATCGGCCGGCAGCCGCGTGTCGGCATGCAGGAACAGCAGCACGTCGCCGCGCGCCGCCGCTGCGCCGGCATTCATCTGCGTGGCGCGCCCGCGCGCGCTGACGATCACGCAATCCGCGAGAGGCCGAGCGAGTGCGGCCGTCGCGTCGCGGCTGCCACCATCGGCAATGATGATTTCCGCTCCACGGGAACGCAGCGGTGCCAATACTTCCAGCGCCGCGACAATATTCGCAGCTTCGTCGAGAACCGGGACAATTATAGAGAGCGACGGCTGCGCCGTCACTCCGCCGCTTCCTTCAGCGCGCCGCCGCAGCTCGAGCCCTGACCGGCGGTGCAGCCAAAGCAGTGGCCGGCGACGCGGATCGGATTGCCGACGATGTCGTCGTCGAGCAGTTGCGACAGATGCACGCGTTCATTGCCGTTCCGGTTGAGCGGCAGATCGAGCATCTGGTTGAAGTCGCAATCGTAGACGTAGCCGCGGTAATCGACCGACAGCAAGTTGCGGCACATCACGCCGGCAAGATTGTCGTCGCGATACGCGTGCTGCAGCGTGTCGAGATAGCGGTCGAACTGGCCTTGCGACGAGCAGGATCGCGCCGAAGCGATGGATCGGCATGTTGGCGAGCGTGAACAGGCTGTTGAACACGATGCCGAACCGCTCACCGAGCACGCGCTTGTAGTCGGCCTCAAGCTCAAGCTGCGGCGGCGGCAGCGTCGGCCCGAGTGGATTGTAAACGAGATTGAGCGTGAGGCCCGAGCCCTCGCGCCCGTAGCCGAGCGCGTTGAGGCGCCTGAGCCCGCGCACCGAGCCGTCATACACGCCCTTGCCGCGCTGCTTGTCGACGTTGTCCTGCAAATAGCAGGGCATCGAGGCGACGACCTCGACCTGATTGGCGGCGAGAAATTCCGCAAGATCGTCCTGCCCCGGTTGTTCCTGAACCGTGAGGTTGTGGCGGACCATCACCTTCACGGCCATGTCGCGCGCGGCGCTCACCATGCGGCGGAAGTTCGCGTTGAGCTCCGGCGCGCCGCCGGTGATGTCGAGCGTCGCGATGCGCCGCCGTTCCAGGAACGCGATCACCAGATCGGCAGTCGTGGCGTCCATTTCCTCGGTGCGGTTCGGCCCGGCATTGACGTGGCAATGCACGCACGACTGATTGCAGCGATAGCCGACATTGACCTGCAGGGTTTCCAGGCGCCCGCGCGCGATCGCCGGGAACGGGATCTTGTCGAGCAGCGGCCACGTGTCGCGCATACGGTATCCTGCGTTGTTTCGGTTGCGGCACGAACCTGACACGACGCCTGACGCGCGTCACCCGCGCCGCGGCACAAATTCGCGTGAGCTTGGGTTTATTTCGCGCTTGCCGCAGCCGCGACCGCACTCAACCCCGATCCGCCCGAACCCCGGCAGCTTCACGCCGGGTGGCGCAGGTCGAGGCCTGCGACGAGGCTGAGCACATTGACCTCGATCCCCTCGACCCAGCCGAGCTTGACGCCGAGCACGCCCCACAGACTTGCCTCGATGCCGGTGCCGCTGTCGCTCAGGCCCACGTAAGGGTAGGGGCGATAGTCGCGGCCGATCGCATTCGGCGGCGTGGTGACGCCAAGCTCCGGCACCGCGCGCAGCACGGTCGCGACGAACGTGTTGCTGTTGGGACCCGGCCAGATCCGGTAGTCGCCGGAGTTGGCGTACTGATAGCTCTTGATGGCGGCCTCGATCCGCGGGATCAGGGCCTGCGCCTGCGCGCCCTTGATGTCGAGGACCACGCTGCCGTGTTCGCCGAACCAGAGGTCCGGCGGCCACCAGTTGAGCCGCACCGGCGAGCCCCAGCCGGCGACATCGTAGCGGCGCCAGTTCCGATCGTTTTCACGCTTGATGACGATCCAGCTGTGCACCGCGACCGCACCTTTCCAGCCGCGGGTGCGGCCCGCCATCACCAGAATGCGCGCCTCCGGGTATGAAGCCGCGTCCGGCATCTGGCTCGTCACCGTGCGATCCCATTGGCTCCAGTGCGTCGGGCCGCCGCGATAGGCGAGCGCGCCCGCCGCGCCCAAGGCCGGCAGCAGGAAAAGCGCCAGAAAGGACCACGCCAGGATCTTGCGGCGGGATCGGCGGCTTGGGACGGTGGAGGGAAACGAGGCGGCGGACATGACGGTTGGAGTATAAATGGTTTCGGCCTGAACTGTGGCAAGAGACGGCTTGAGGTCCTTGGATAACATGACAAATGGGTAATCCGGTTCTGGTCGAGGTGGTGCGCGGGGCGCTGACCGAAAGCCGCCACCGCGGCGCCGTCGCGGTGGTGGATGCCGATGGCGCGGCCGTGCTGTCGCTCGGCGATGTTGCGGCACCGGTTTATCCCCGGTCGGCCGTCAAGCCGCTGCAGGCGCTGCCGCTGGTCGAGAGCGGCGCGGCGGACCGCTACGGCTTCGGCGACGAGGAACTGGCGCTCGCCTGCGCCAGCCATGGCGGCGAGCCCGCGCATGTCGAGGTGGCGGCGCGCATGCTCGCGCGCGCCGGGCTCGATGTCGGCGCGCTCGAATGCGGCGCGCATTGGCCGTCGCACCTGGAATCCGGCCGCGCGCTCGCGCGGTCCGGGGGTGCGCCCTCGGCGCTGCATAACAATTGCTCCGGCAAGCATGCGGGATTCGTGTGCGTCGCGTGCGCGGCGGGCGTCGGATCATCGCGGCTATGTTGCGGCGGAGCATGTCGTGCAGCGCGAGGTGCGCGCGGCGGTCGAGGATCTACCGGTGTGGGCCTCGGCGCGGATGTCTGCGGCATCGACGGCTGCTCGATCCCGACTTGGGGCGTGCCGTTGACGGCGCTGGCGCATGCCTTCGCAAAATTTGCAACCGGAAGGGGCCTCGCACCCGAGCGTGCGAAAGCGGCGGCTCGCTTGCGTGCGGCCTGCGCGGCGCAGCCTTATTACGTGGCCGGCACCGGGCGCTTCTGTAGCGAGATCATGAAACGCTTCGGCGCACGCGTGCTGGTCAAGACCGGTGCCGAAGGCGTGTTTTGCGGCGCGCTGCCCGAGCAGGGCATCGGTGTTGCGCTCAAGTGCGACGATGGCGCAACGCGTGCCGCCGAAGTTGCCATGGCGGCGATGATCGCGCGCTTTCTGCCGCTGTCCGGCGAAGAACGCGCGGCGCTCGAACGGTTCGTGCGGCCGACGTTGCGAAACTGGAACGGGATTGAGGTGGGTGGGCTGAGGCCGAGCGACACACTCAGTGTCATCCCGGGCGACCGAAGGGAGACCCGGGACCCATAACCACGAACGCAGATTCCATTGCACAAGTTGTGGTTATGGATCCCGGCTCTCGCTGCGCTCGGCCGGGATGACCAGTTAAGGCCATTCCGGCTGATGCGTGCCGAGCGGCACCGAGGGCCGCGCCCAGTGCGGCGGCGTTTCCGACATCGTGGCGGCATGGCGCACGGTGGTGAGACGGCCGAAGCCTGAATCGTTTTCGTCGAGCCGATCTTGCACGGCCTCGGAACCCGGATCGGGACACGCCAGACCATCGATGCGCCCGAGGTTTCGGATCCAGTGACCGGTCTGCGCGAGCGACACGCGCACGTGCCAGCTTCCGCCTTGCGTCGCGCGCCGCGCCAGTGCCGTCATGGCGCCGAACGCCATCAGGTAGCCGGCCGCGTGGTCGAGTGCTTGGCAGGGCAGGGGCTTCGGGTGCTTCGCCCCCGCGGCTTCCGCTTCAGCGTGATTGATGCCGTTGGCATTCTGCACCAGCGAGTCGAAGCCGCGCCGGTTCGCCCACGGACCTTCGTGGCCGTAGGCGCAGAGCGACACATAGACGATGCCGGGGCGCAATCGCGCGGCATCTTCGGGGCCAAAGCCGTTTCCCTTCACGGCGCCCGGCCGATAACCCTGCACGAAGATGTCGGCGTTACGCACGAGGCCCGCGAGCGTGTCGCGCCCGTTCGCGTCGCGCAGATCGATGAACGTCGAAAGCTTGCCGCGCCCGCTGTCCATCACCAGCGGCATCATCTGCGGCAGGTGCTCTGCCGTGACCAGCAGCACATCGGCGCCGTGTACGGCGAGCGTGCGCCCGCACACCGGGCCGGCGATCACGCGGGTAAGATCGAGGACGCGCACGCCGGACAGCGGCCGGTCGCCCGGCGGCAGCGGCTGCGGCGGTGCATCGCCGATTTTCTCGATCGTGAATGTCGGCAGCGCCGCGACCGCGCGGCCCTGCGGGTGCGCGTCCCATTCGGCGAACGAGCGCGTCATCGTGACGACCAGCCCGGCTTGCGCAGCCGCCGCCTCGAACTTCTCTCCGTCCCACTTGTCGAGGGCGGCTTTCACCGCTTCACGGGTGTAGTCGCAGCCGAGCAGCTTCAGCACACCGTCGCGGTGATGCGGAAAATTCGTGTGCAGCCGCACGAAGCGCCCGTCGCCGCAGCGATAGAGCCCGGCGATCTTGTCCCACAATTCCTCGGGCGGCTTGCCGTCGAGGCGCATGTAGCGCTCGCTGCGAAACTCGATCGCGGCATCGCGCATATCGACGCTAACGAGCTGCTGCCGTCTCGTGCGCAACCGCCACAGTTCGGCGGCCGCCAGCGCGGACGCCGCGATGGTGGTTTGAGCGGCGGTGCCGACAGCGAAAGAGGAGGGAAGCACCGGCTCGTTCCCGGTCAGCGTGACCTCCGCAAGCGCGGCTTCCCGATGGCCCGCGTCACGCCACAGCGCTGCGAGGGCACGCCTGGAATTTGGAGAAGAATTCATGACGCGCCGACTTTATCGGCGCATCGGGGAGGGCGCTAGCGCACCCGGTTGCCGTTGATGGCAAGCTGCGCGTAGCGTGCCGCGCCATCGCGCGCGAGATCGCCGGTCATGGTCTTGCGCTGGTCCATCCCGACGATCGCGCCGTTCTTCACCGCCGCGATCAGATTGTCGGCAATGACCGCGGAGCCCGCACCCGGCGTCACCGACACCGCGATGCCGACGCCCGCGCCGCGCACCACGTTGCCGGTCACGCTGACGTCACGCAGATATTGTCCCCAGCCGACCGAGATGCCGGCGACCGGCGCGTTCTCGATGACGTTGCCGGTCACCGCGGTATCGGCTTCGACACCGATCCCGATGCCGTTGCCGTCATTCGGATCGGTGCCTGGCGGGCGGCGTGTCACGAGATTGCGGATGAGATTGCCCTGCACGACGGCAAGCCGGCCGCCCTCGTTGAAGTTCGTCACCGCAATGCCGATCGAGGCGCCATCCACGGTGTTGTTGGCGATCACCGCGCCCTCGAAGCCGAACTCCGCATAGATCGCGACCTCGCCGAGCCCGGTGCAGGTGTTGTTGGTGATCTGGATGTTGGATGCGGCGTTGCCACGTACCGCCGAAAACGCCGCATTGCGGATGCGGTTTCCGCGCACCGTCACATTGTGCGCGCGAAACACGTTGATGGCGTTGCCGTTCTGCCCCGAGCCGCCGGCCTGCGCGGCGGTGTCCTCGATGCGGTTGTCGAGCACCTGCGTGCCGTCGTCGCCCGGTTGCGAGCGCCACACCTGAATGCCGTTGTTGCCCGCATTTCGGATGGTGTTGCGCGCGATCACCAGCCCGCGCGCGTCGAGCGAAAGGATCGCCGTGCCGAGCGCACCCGTGATCGTCGTCGTGGTGATCTCGCCCTCGATGCCTTCGAGCACGATGCCGTTGCGGCCCGCGCCGAGCACTTCGCAATCGCGGATCGCGATGCCGCGGCCGGCGGCAAGCTGGATCAGGCCGGCTTTTTCGGGAAGCGTCTTGCCGCTGCCGTCGAAAATGATTCCGGAGAGCAGGATGTAATCGGCGCCGCGCGCGACAATGATCGGCGCATTGTCGGTTGCGACGATGCGCGTCGCGCCCGGCACGCCGATCAGCCGCGCGCCCGTCGGCAGCACCAGACCGCGTGCGCGGTAAACGCCGGGAGCAAGGATGAGCGGCAGACGGGCGCCGGCGGTGCGGTCGATCGCGCGTTGCAGCGCCTCGGTCTGATCTTCGGTGCCGTTGAAGCGGACGCCAAGATGAATGGCTTCGACGCCAAGACCCGACACCGGGACGGTTCCGGTCGCGGGCGGCGTGGCGGCGGCGGCCTCGGTCACGGTGAACGCGCCGGTTGCGGCGGTGGCTCCGATGAAATGGCGGCGGTCGATGGCCATGGCGATCCCTCGATTTGAGGAACCGAAGGTTCAAGAAGCGCGCCGCCGCGGCTGTGCCGTGGCGGGACAGCCAGTCAAGGTTAACGGCGATACGCCGCCAGCAGCGCCAGCAGGATTGCCTCGCCGGCACGAACGAGCGCCGCATGAGAGGTGCGCCGCTTGCCGCCCGGCCGGCGCGGAGACCTCGGCACAGGCGGGATATGAATGAACTGCGCCAGCGTGCCGGATCGGGACGCTTCGAGTGCGCGCCAATAGACATAGTTGCAAAGATACCGCCCGGCATCGCGCGACAGCCGGCTGCGCGTTCCGGTCGCCCGCGCCGCCCGAGCAGGCGTGCAAACGGCGCTGCGCCGCGCAGCGGGGGTTTGCCGGGCGCAATCGTGCGGTTGGCCGGGCGGAAGCCCGTCACGTCGGGAAACAGGATCGACACGGCGTTGCGCGCGCGGGTCTCGATGCGCACGAACGGCGTACGCGCCGCAAGGCCGAACATCAGCACGATGTCCGGCTTGTGCTTCGCGAGCAGCTTCGGCAGATCGCGGTCGACGCCTGAGTAGCTCGTCTCGAAGACGTGCACCGCGCGGCGAACATCCGCGAATGCGGGCCGCCGCCGCTTCGCGAGCGCCAGCGCGAGCGGTCCGCTCGGATTGGACGGCGCGCCGGGAAAGCGGCCGAAGCCGGTGATGAGGACGGTTGTTGCCAAATCACACCCCCAGCGCCGCCGCGATCTCCTCCACGGCGAGCGCCGGCGCGAGCATCCCGTCGGCCACCGCCCTTTCGATCGCCGGCAGGCGCGCCTTGAGCCTGGCGTCGGTTTTCAGGCGCAGGTGGAAGCGGTCTTCCAGCATCGCCCACATCCATTTGACCTGCTGCTCGCGCCGCCGCGCGGCAAACTCGCCCGAGGCTGAGAGTTGCTGGCGGTGCGCCAGCGCCTGATCCCAGAGCTGCGCGACACCGTCGCCTGTGAGCGCCGAATAGGTGATGACCGGCGGCGCCCAGGTCGGCGAGCGCGGGGTGAGGATATGCAGCGCGGCGCGATATTCGCCCGCCGCCGCCCTGGCGCGCTTTACATTGTCGCCGTCAGCCTTGTTGACAGCGATCATGTCGGCCAACTCGACCACGCCCTTCTTGATGCCCTGTAGTTCGTCGCCCGCGCCGGGCAGCATCAGCACGAGGAAGAAGTCCGTCATGTCGGCGACCGCGGTCTCGGATTGCCCGATGCCGACGGTCTCGACCAAAATCACGTCGAAGCCCGCAGCCTCGCAGATCAGCATCGTCTCGCGCGTCTTCGCCGCGACGCCGCCGAGCGTGCCGGCGGCGGGCGAGGGGCGGATGAAGGCGTTCGGGTCGACCGCGAGCCGCGCCATGCGGGTCTTGTCGCCGAGGATCGAGCCGCCGGTGCGGGCGGACGAAGGGTCGACCGCCAGAACCGCGACCTTATGGCCTTTCTCTGTCAGCGAAGTGCCGAGCGCATCGATGGTGGTCGACTTGCCGACGCCGGGCGAGCCGGTGATGCCGACGCGCACGGCTTTCCCGGTTTCGGCGAGCAGCTCCTGCACCAGCCGGTGCGCGGACTGCTGGTGGTCGGCGCGCTTGCTCTCCACCAGCGTGATCGCGCGCGCGAGCGTCGCGCGGTCGCCGCCGCGTAGTTTGTGGGCGAGGGCGGGGATGTCGGGGGACGAGGTGGCCATCGCGGCAATCAAGCAGGAAATCGCATCGCGATCAAAGCGCGTTCTTTGCTCCCGCAATTTCCGCGGTTGGCGCTACATTTCTCAAGCTTCGCGCCTCACGCAGCAAGACGCACTTGCTCAGAGAAATAGCGCCTGACATCCGCAGCCCCCAGCCGAACGCCGCACAGTCCGACATGGCCGTCCGGACGCAGGAGATAGAAACAAGCTTTGGGAATCTGCGCGCGCGCCAACTCCGCGTCGTTGACGGGATCGTCCGGAATCGCATGGGTGCGCAGCAAATCGCGAAGTCCCAGCGTCCCTTCCGCGGGCGCCGGCTGCCCGATCACGATCAGATGGAAATGCGTGTCTTCGAATTTCGCGAACGAGTCTTCCACAGGGCCGTCCGGCCGGAATTTGAGGCGCAACCAAGGGAAGCGATCTCCGCCACGCGGCGCGCTGCCGGGCAGGCCGTCGAGAGATTTCGACAAAGCGCCGTCCCGGTAGTGGATGCCGGTCTGCGAGACGGTCCGGAACGCGAATCTCTGGATCCGTTCGCGTGACATCGCGAATGCCGCGATCCTGGCGAGGATCTTCGTGCGGAACAGGCCGGCAAACCAGTTGTCGGAGACGACCAGCCGGAATCCCCGATCGGTCGTGTTCAGCAGTCGCTGCGCAACCGGGATGCGTTCCTCTTCGTACGAATCGAGCAGCGTTGGTTTCGCCTGATTCTTGATAACCAGCGCGAGTTTCCAGGCGAGATTATATGCATCCTGCAAGCCGGTGTTCATGCCCTGCGCGCCCACCGGGCTGTGGATGTGAGCGGCGTCGCCGAGCAGGAAGCAGCGCCGATCGCGAAAGCGCGTGGCGCTGCGGTGGTGAATGCGGTACGTGGAAAACCAGCTGCACGCCTTGAAGGACAGCGCCGCTCCCGCTTCGTTACGCAGCGAGGGTATCACATCCTCGAATTTTACCTCGTCCCTGCCGCGCAGTTCCGGCGGCAGAATGCCGACGACGCGCCAGTGATCGGTGCCGCGCATCGGGAAGAGCAGATGAAAGCCTTCTCGCCAAAAATAGATGTTCACCTCGTCCGGAACCATGCTGCCCGTCGCCTGTGTGTCGGCGACGAAGAACACATGCTCGTAGGGGGCGCCGGGAAATTCTATTCCGGTCAGTCCGCGCACGGCGCTGCGTGCGCCGTCGCATCCGGCGACCCATGTCGCCGCGATCGTTGTGGTCGCGCCGTCCGGTCCCTTGAGCGTCGCGGTGACCTGGCCTTCATCCTGCGCAAGGCCGACGAGCTCGGTATTCCACTGCACCGACGTTCCGAGCTCGCGGAGCTTGTCGCCCATGATCCGTTCGTTGTCGTCCTGGCCGAGGACGAGAATGTACGGATAGGGGGTGACATCGCGCCCGGCGTCACCGAGGGGGACGCGCGCCATCTTGCGCCCCTGCGCCCACAGATTCGCGCCGTTGCCGCGTTTGCCGAGTTCGAGCGCGCGATCGACGATGCCGAGTTGTGCGTAAATCTCCATGGTGCGCGCCTGCACGCCAAGCGCTCGCGTCTGCAGCGACGGCCCGGCATGCCGGTCGATGATCAGCGCGCGCACACCTCGCCGGACGAGTTGGTTGGCGAGCATCAGGCCGGTCGGACCGGCTCCGACGACCAGCACGTCCGTGTCCATTCTCGCCTCCAGTATCAGACCGATCGAAGATCAAGATGATCGAACAATACCGTCGCAAGACGCGGATGGAAATCGTGGCTGGCGGGATCGATGCCGGCGGTCGGACGCGCTACTCCGCCGCCTGCAACGCCTCGCCGTTGCGCCCCGCGCGCACCAGCTTGCCGGGCAGTGCGCCGGTGTGCTCGCCGCGCTCGAAGATCGGCTGGCCCGCGACCAGCGTCGCCTCGTAGCCGGTGACGCGCTGCACGAAGCGCCGCCCGTTCGCCGGCATGTCGTGCACCAGCTCGGGCTTCTGCATGCGCATTCCGTCAAAGTCGATCAGGTTCACGTCGGCGCGCAGTCCCGGTGCGAGCCGCCCGCGATCGGTCAGGCCGAAGAAATTCGCGGTCTCGCTGGTCTGGCGCTTCACCAGCATCTCCAGCGGCAGCTTCGGCCCGCGCGTGCGGTCGCGGCCCCAGTGGGTCAGCATGTAGCTCGGCACGCCCGCATCGATGATCGAGGTGCAATGCGCGCCGCCGTCGGAAAGGCCGAGCAGGCAGGCCGGATCGTTGAGCATCTCGCGGATCGGCTCGTGGTCGCCGGTGACGTAGTTGCACCACCGGGAAATAGAGATACTGGCCGTCCTCGAGGATGTAGTCGTAGGCGACTTCCTCGGGGCTCCGGCCTTCGCGCTGCGCGATCGCCGCGACGCTCTTCTCCGGACCCGGCTCATAGTCCGGCGGGTTGCCCATGACGAAGAACTTGTCGAAGCGCTTGGCGACGACCTGGCGGAATTGCGCGAGCTTGGCGATCTCGGCGTCCGAGGGCTGTTCGGCGAGGATCTTCCGCCGCATTTCGGGATCGCGCAGCCGCCGCCGCTGCTCCTCGATCGGCAGGCTTTCGAGCGCCTTGTAGCTCGGCCGCACCGTGAACGGGTTGAGCGCGGTGCCGATGCCCATCATCACGCCGATCGGCCGGCCGGCCATCTGCGCGGTGAGCGAGAGGCCCTGCGCGCGCGCCTCGTGCACCGCCTTGACCAGGCGGCGCCAGCGCTGCGGATCGGAATAGCGGTCGGTGAGCAGGAACCAGATCGGGCGGCCGGTTTCCTTGGCGAGCTTGCGCATCCAGCGCAGCTCGAACTCCTCGTCGTCGAAATCGCTGTTCATGCCGAACGCGCCGCTGCCGGTGACGCCCATCGCGGCGCCGATGCCGAGCAGCTCGTGATCGTCGGCGTCGCGCGAGGGCACGAGCGTCGCCGTCCGGCGTCTTGTGCGAGTCGGTGCGCGAGGTGGTGAAGCCGAACGCGCCGCAATGCAGCGCCTCGACGGTGAGGCGGCGCATCTCGGCGATGTCGTCCGCTGTG
Organism: uncultured Alphaproteobacteria bacterium; assembly: GCA_963800695.1. Lineage (GTDB taxonomy): Bacteria > Pseudomonadota > Alphaproteobacteria > Rhizobiales > Xanthobacteraceae > PALSA-894. The sequence goes on from CAWDCA010000008.1 coordinate 101,957, forward strand.
GCCGCCTCGCGCCGGATCGCGCGGTCGCCCATCACGTAGACGCGCAGCGGCAGGTGCGCGATCTGCGCGCCGATGTCGATCGCGCGCTGCGCGCCGGTCGAGCTCGTCCATGTATTGCGGGAAGGTCTCCCACTCCCAGTTCAGGCCGGCGGCGAGCACCGGATTGGGGATTTCCTCGACGCCTTCCATCAGGTCCATCAGGGCGCCGCGATGCTCCTTCTTCACCGGCGCGAAGCCGACGCCGCAATTGCCGAACATCACCGTGGTGACGCCATGCCAGCACGAGGGCGCGAGCAGCGGGTCCCACATCGCCTGCCCGTCATAGTGGGTGTGCACGTCGACCCAGCCGGGCGTGACCAGCAGGCCGTCGGCATCGATCTCGCGCCGCGCCGGACCCTGCTTGCCGCCGACCGCCGCGATCTTGCCGCCGCGATCGCGATGTCGCCGCTGAACGCCGGCTTGCCGGTGCCGTCGATGATGCTGCCGCCGCGAATGACGATGTCGTGCATGGGGGCGCTCCCGGGTGGAGAAGGCGCGATGATGCGCCCGGGGAGGGGAGGGGCAATGGGGTCGAAGCTGGCTGCGCATGCCGCGCGTGAGCATCACGCCGTATTCGGCGGCGGCGGCCGTCGACGCTGGCCCCATGCTGCCGCCGCTTCACCCACACGAACAGCGGCCAGGCGAAGGCCGCGATGGTGCAGGCGGCGAGCACCGCCGAGATCGGCCGCTCGAAGAACGGCAGGATGTGCCGTCGGACTTGATCAGCGAGGTGACGAAGGCCTGCTCGACCATCGTGCCCATCACGATGCCGAGCACCATGGCGGCGACCGGATAGCCGTTCTCCTCCATCACGTAGCCGATCACGCCGAAGCTCGCGACCGTGATCACGCCGAACAGGTTGTTGCCGATCGCGAACGAGCCGACCGCGCAGCACAGCATGATCACCGGCATCACCGACGAGCGCGGCGCGCGCAGGATATGCACCGCCATGCGGATCATGATGATGCCGAGCGGGATCATCATGATGTTGGCGATGATGAACATGAGGTAGATCGCATACATGCTCGACGCTTTCTCGGTGAACAGCGTCGGGCCGGGATTGAGCCCCTTCATGTAGAGCACGCCGATCGCGATCGCCGCGATGGTGTCGCCCGGGATGCCGAACAGCAGCGACGGCACCCAGCCGGACGCGATCGACTGGCATTGTTGCTCGCGCCGGCTTCGACCAGGCCCTCGACGTGGCCGGTGCCGAACTTCTCCGGCTCCTTGGAGAAGCGCTTCGACATCGCGTAGGAGACCCACGCCGCCATGTCGGCGCCGGCGCCGGGCAGCACGCCGATGATGATGCCGACGATGTTTCCGCGCGTCATCTGCCAGTGATACAGCTTGGTCAGCATCCACTGGCCCGCCATGATGCTGCCGAACTTGCGCTTGGGCAGCGGCGGCGGCTCCGGCGTCAGCATCGCGCGCATCACCTGCGCGACCGCGAACACGCCGACCAGCGCCGGGATCGGCTCGATGCCGCCGAACAGATCGACCAAACCGAAGGTGAAGCGCGGCACGCCGCCCGGATTCTCGATTCCGATGCACGACGACCAGCAGTCCGAGCAGCATCGCGGCGATCGCCTTCACGGGCGAGGAGCGCGCGACCAGCGTTGCGCACATCAGCCCGAGGAAGGCGAGCCAGAAATATTCGAAGGTCGAGAACGACAGCGCGATCTCGGCCAGCGGCGGCGCGAGGATCATCAGCGAGAGCGTGCCGGCGATGCCGCCGATCGCCGAGAACCACACGCCGGCGCCGAGCGCGAGCTCGGCCTGCGCCCTTGCGCGTCATCGCATAGGCTTCGTCGGCGTAGGCCGCCGAGGCGGGCGTGCCGGGAATGCGCAGCAGCGCGCCCGGAATGTCGCCGGAGAAGATCGCCATCGAGGAGGCCGCGACGATCGTCGCGATCGCGGCGATCGGCGAGAGATAGAACGTGACCGGCACCAGCAGCGCCGTCGCCATGGTGGCGGAGAGGCCCGGCAGCGATCCGACCACCAGGCCGTAGATCGACGCCAGCAACATCGCAAGGATGACCTCGCAGCGTGGAGATGAGCGGGAGCGCCTCGGTCAGTGTGTTCAGCATGGCGTCACCACGGCATCGGAATGAGGCCGGCCGGCAGCGGCACGCGCAGCAGCTTGGAGAAGATCAGGTGGATGCCGATCGGCGCCAGGATGGCGAGCGGCACGCGAGAGCTTCAGCCGCGCGCCGAGCGCGGTCGAGGTCGATAGCACGATGATGGCGGCCGTCAGGATGAATCCGATGCGGTCCACCGCAACGACGTAAAAGATCAGCAGTGCCGGCGGCAGCAGCGCGCGCAGACCGAAGAAGCGGCCGCGCCGCTGCACGGCCGCCTGCTGGCCGCCCTCGAACGGGACCAGTTCCTCTTCTTCCTCGAACGAGTGACCGATCCCGAACGCGATCATCAGGCCGCAAAGAACAAGTCCGATCCCGATGACCAGCGGGAAAACATTGGGGCCGACCGGCTGGCCCGGCACCGGCGGCAACAGCCAGCCTCCGTAGGCGGCGGCCGCCCCAAGGCCGACCAGAAAAAGTCCCGTGACGCGATCAGGCAGACGCATGAGACGATTGAGCCTTGAGACTTGTCGGTAGGAAGGAGGGCGGCGGACGCAACGCGCCCGCCGCAATCTTTACTCAGATCAGGCCTTCGCCAGTCCGGCGGCCTTCATGGCGTCGCCCATTTTGACGTCGCCTTCGTCCATGAACTTGGCGAACGCCCCGGCGTCGCCCCACACCACGCCGAAGCCGCGATTGCCCATGAATTCCTTGAACTCCTTGGAGTCGTAGGCCTTCTTCAGCGCGGCGGTGAGCTTCGTGGCGACATCCGCCGGCAAGCCCTTCGGCCCCGCGATGCCGCGCCAGGCGCCGACCGAATAGTCGATGCCGGCCGCTTCTTTGAGCGTCGGCACATCCGGGAATGCGGAGTTGCGCTGCGTCGCCATGACGGCGAGTGCGCGCGCCTTGCCGGCCTCGATGATCGCACGCGCTTCCGGCACCGAGCAGGTGGTCATGTCGAGCCCGCCCGCCGCGAGGTCCTGCATCGCGGGCGCGGCGCCGTTCGAAGGCACCCATGCGACATGGTTGGCCGCAAGGCCCATGGCTTTCAGCCAGCCCACCAGCGCCAAATGCCAGATGCCGCCCTGGCCGGTGCCCGAAGCTTTCATCTTGCCGACGGGCGAGGCCTTGATGGCGTCGGCGAGCTCCTTGATGGTCTTGTAGGGCGAACCAGACCACACCTGGATGCCGGGCGGGTCCTCGTTCATCAGCGCGAGCGGCGTGTAGCTCTTCGGGTTAAGCTCGGTCAGCCCCTGCCAGTGCATCATGGTGATTTCCACCGTGATCATGCCGATCGTGTAGCCGTCGGGCTGCGCGGTCGCGATTCCCGAATGACCGACCACGCCGGAGCCGCCGGTGCGGTTCACCACGTTGAACGGCTGGCCGAGGTCTTTCTCCAGCAGCGCAGCGACGATGCGCGCCGTCGCGTCGGTGCCGCCGCCCGCGCCCCAAGGCACGATGACCGTGACCGGACGCGCCGGATAACTCTGCGCAAAGGCGGGCGTGATCTTGAGGCTGGCAGCCGCTGCGGCCGCTGCGGATGAAGCCGCGAATGCGCGGCGCGTCAGTTTCGTCATGGGTATTCCTCCCTCGTGAACGGCCTGTTGGCAGCCGTCTCGTGTTTGATGGCTAACATGCTAGCGCCCGCGATGCTGCGGTGGCAAGGCAAGCGCGGCATTTTGCGCGGGTGCTTCTGTGGTTGACGCGGGAACGAGCAGAACGTCGAGGAACGCGGAGCTGGCGGAACTCGCTCCCCGGCCTTACCCAGGTTGTCGTCGCGCGCGCGACCGGCCGAGCCACCCGGCGCCTGCCGTCAAGGTCAGCGTGAATATTGCGGCGACCGGGAATGCGACGCTCCACGACACCGGCGCGACGAACTGCCACGCGAGCGCGGACGCCGCGAGACCGGCAAGAAAGCCCGCCGACGCCTCGATACAGCCGCAGCGCATTGTCATGCCGCGATCGAAGGACTGCCCGGATCGCGGGGCCAGGTTCGAAGTCCATCGCCGATCTCACTTGATGACTGGCGGCTTGCGTGGATCGTCCGGCTCGCAGCCGTCCACTTCGGGATGGAATACCCACTGGTTTTCTGGGGCGTGTTGATTGTCGGCGACCTCCTGCTGTTCCGGCGAAAGTGTGTGCACGCCCGGCTCCTCGATGTGCGGCACTTCGGAGAGCCGCTCGCACCAGCGCTTCTGGTAGTCGCGAAATGCCGTCGCTTCGGTCGGCACATCGAAACGATCGATCTTTTGCACGATGCGCGTTGCGTGCACCTCGGCCCATCCCGAATGGCCGCAATCATAGGCCCAGCGTCCCCGCACGACGACCCAGTCCTTCGCGTTAACGTGCCCGCCTCCGACAACTGCGTCCGAGTCGTCGCCGTCGGTGGCCGCGGCCCAAGCGACCGCGACGGCAGCCAGCGCGATCGGTGCGAAGATCGTCTGGAGTACGACGCAGAGCGCTCCGAAGAACCAGTTCTTCTTGCACCACGATCCGCCGAACGAGAATGCATTGATGACATTGAGCATGTCGCGAATGCGCGTCCCTTCGAATTCGCAGTGCAGCGCCGGCACCGGGAAAATGTGCGGATGCTGAATGGCGTTGTTCGGATCGAGAACGTAATCGGCCCACTTCTTCTGCTGGTCCGGCCCGATCCCGAACCATCCAAAATCCCGGCCGATGAGCTCGGTCCATGCGTGATACTCGCCGCCATCAAGGCCGATCATTGTGCGGAAATAACCGCCTCCCTTGAAATCGCCGTCCGCTGCGATCGGCGGCGGGAGTTCGCGGTGGAGCAGATCGCCTTGCGGCTGCGTTGCGGCGGCAGCGATCTGATGATTCTTGTCTTTGACCGCCTCGGGAATTGGCGCCGTGCTGGTCCCGACATTGTTCGCCGCGAAGCTGCCCATATTGAACGGCGCCAGAATCACATTCATCGCATAGTCGTTGTCGACATCCGCGATCGGGTTCTTGTCTTCGCCGATGCCTTCGGTATCGGCCACTTCGCCGATGGCGCAAACAGTATTGCCTCCGTTCCCGCAATCGCAGTCGGGGTTGCTGCGACGCAGGCAAACGAGTTTGCCGTTGAGCATGAAATCGAGCACGTAACGCAGCAATTGCACGAGCGCCGCGATGGAGATCAGCGCGCCGATCCCGAACGTGAAAATGGCAGTAATGCCGCCCGCCACGATCAAGGTTCCGAGCGTCGCCAGGATAGCGGTGCTCAGCGGCTTGAAGTCGGCCGCTTCGACGCATGAGGTATATTGCGGGCCTTCCGACACTTTGCCTCTCAGTCGTGCACGTAGAGCGTGACGCCGCCCACCAGATCATTACCGTCGAGCGCGTTGACGTTGATCGGTTGTGTTCCGGTGAAGCCGTCCACTGCCGTAATCTTGACCGCGATGTCACGCTGCTCGCCCGGCCGTAATGCAAGTTCGCCGGGGAATTCCACAGTCCAGCCGGCGGGCACGGGATGCGACGTGGGGCGGTGGCGCGCATAGGGATCGCGCGCCGCAATGGCGGGGTCTCGGCGACCGCCGGGCCGCTGTACGTCCGCGCAGCGCTGTTTGGCCGGCATCGCGTAACCATCGGCGCGCAGCATCAGTACGCGGGCGCGCGCAGAGGTGTTCCGGACCGCGAAAGTAAAGGTTGCGTTCGGCGAGTTGAGCTTCTTGATGTCGACGTTTTCCTGGCCGAGATTGTTCAACGGGTTGGCATCGTCGATCCAGTGAAGTTCGGCTTGAATGCAAAAATGGCCGGCGGCCGGCGTAGTCCATCCCATGCTCGCAACCGCGGGGCCGAGCGGCGAGCCTTTCACCGGCACGTCGACATACATTTCGCCGATGTAGTGGCGCACAGTGCCCGCGCCGAAGCTCAGATAGTAGAAGCGCACCAGCACGTTGATCGCCGGTGCGTCCGTTGAGCCGTTCCAGATGCGCGCACGGATTTCATAAGGTGTGAGTGGGGAAAGCCCATGCGAGGGCACCGCGGCTCCGCTGTTGTCGAATAGCTGGATGTCGGGATTGTCCCAGGTGACGGCGAGTCCTTTCGACATCAGGTAGTACTGGCTGTAGATCATCGGGTCGGGCCGCTTGTAGGTGTGCGGCGGAATATCGATCCCGCGCGATGCGGGATGTCCTTTCGAGCCGGCTCCCTTCGGATCGGCACCCACCTTCCAGCAGAGCTTGCGCAGGATCGCTTGCGCGAGCCGCATCCCGCCGATGAGGCCGAGAAGGACGAGCGCCGCGAGGTAGAGGAGGAACAAGCCCCAAAGCCATTCGCGCAGCAGGAACAGCAGGAGCAACAGAGCGAGTGCCAGCGCGACCAGCCAGCCCGGCCGGTTCTTGAAACCGCAAAGCAGCTTCACCGCCTGATCCATGGCGCCACGCTAGGGAATGTCGAAAAAGCGTATTATCGCTCCCGGGTCGGGTCAACCGCGTTGGAACGATTCCCATCCTCCGGCATTCAACCCGGACTAGATCGGGGCGCGATGAAGGTTCGCGTGAACCATTTCACGAGGCTTCTGCACCGGTTGCCGGGCTTTTTGCGAAGCCTCGGCGACGGGGGCGATCGCGCGCGCGACGAGCTTGCCACACAGGAAGCGTTACGCGACTCGGAAGAACGCCTGCGTCTCGTGCGCCGCGCCACCGGGCTGGGGATGTACGAGATCGATTGGGTGGCGCGGCGGCGCTACTGGTCGCCCGAGCTGCGCGCGATCCTGTGTGCGCCCGCCGATCTCGACATCAACAGCGACGTCGATCTGCTCGAGCGCATCATTCCGGCCGACACGCGTTCGCGCTTTCGCGAGAAGCTGCAGGCCTCGCTCCAGCCCGAAAGCGGCGGCGACTACGACGACGAACATCGCATCACGCGCTTCGACGGCTCGACCGGCTGGATCCTTCTGCGCGGCAAGACCTTCTTTCAGGACGGTCCCAAGGGGCGCCGGGCAACGCGTTCGATCGGGCTGATCGTGGACATCACCGATCGCAAGCGCGGCGAAGAAGCCAATGCGCTGCACGCCTCCACGGTACATTCATCGAGCGATGCGATCTTCTCGATCGATCCTGACCTGACGATCAAGACCTGGAACGGCGGCGCCGAGCGGCTCTATGGCTACAGCGCCGCCGAGGCGGTCGGGCATTCGGTGAACATGATCTGCCCCGAGCAGATGCGGGACGAGCAGGCCGGGCTCTATGCGCAGACGATAAGCGGCAAGCCGGTCTTGCTGGAGACCGTTCGCCGTCACAAGGACGGACGGATGATTCCTGTCGGGATCAGCGGCTCGCCGATCTTTGCTCCCGACGGCGCGGTGATCGGCGTGGCGGCGGTGCATCGCGACATGACCGAGAACCGCGAAAACAAGGAGCATCTCGGGTTCACGTTACGCGAACTGTCGCATCGTACGAAAAATCTGCTCGCCGTCGTGCAAGGCCTGGCGCGCATGATTGCGCGGCGCAGCGATGACATCGAGGACTTCGAGGTGCGCTTTCGCGGCTGCATCCAGGCGCTCGCCTACAGCCACGATCTTCTGGTGCAGAACGACTGGCAGGGCGCGACGCTGGAGGAGTTGCTGCGCGTTCAGCTCGCGCCATTCGGCGGCATCGACACGATACGGATCGTCGTGCACGGCCCGGAGGTCCATCTCACGCCGCAGACGATGCAGTCGCTCGGGCTGATCATGCACGAGCTTGGCACCAATGCGACCAAACACGGCGCGCTGTCCAACGCGTCAGGCTCGGTCACGATCGGCTGGACGCGCGGTTCGGAGGATCAGGGTGTCGAGCTTGTCTGGCAGGAGCGGGGCGGGCCGCCGGTGGCGGAGCCGGCGCGCAGGGGCTTCGGTCAGGTCGTATTCGAGCGGATCGGTGCGTCGCTCGACGGCGATATTTCGACCGATTTCCGGCCCGAGGGGCTTGTCTGTACTGTCACGATCGCGGCCAACAATCTGATGCCCAAGGGCCGGCCTACGCACTTTCCCTCTTCGCTCCATTCAGGAGCGAAGCCCGGCAAAGACGGAATTACTCAGCAAATTTAATGTGTTACCCTGATCGGCGGTTGTGCCACAGGAGCCAATATTAATCGGGCCGCAGCAAGTTTTGCATCGCACAGTCAGCAAAATCAGTTATCATCGCTCCGGGTGGATGGTGCGGGAGATACTCATGCGTCGGCTCGCGACGATCCCTTGGCTTGTGTCCATTCCACTCGCCATCCTTCAAATCGGAACTGCTTCGGCCGCCGACCTGGTTTGGGAGGTGCAGAACCCGTTCCGGTTCTTCAAGAAGGCGTCCTCGTTCGCGCTGCATGAGAAGGCGTACGATGCGGTGCGCGGCAAAGCCGATAGTCCGCTGCCTGCGAACATCGTCTGGCGCACCGAGCGCCGCCTGAACGATCCGGACTGCGCCGACAAATCGAGCCCCGGCCGCTGCTACGCCACCAAGCGCGCGGGCTTCGACCGCTCGCGCCTCGGCTGGGCGGCGCAGACGCTTGAGTCGACCTGCTACGAGCGCAACTCGCGGCCGTTCCGCTACATGGGCGTTTGCGACCGGCAGTATTCCTGGGGCACGGCGAAAGAGGACTATGTCCTGCCCGATGCGCATACGGTGGATGTGACACTGTCGCCTGAGCGTCTCGCCGAAGCCGCGACTGGCGAATGCACATTCTCATGGCTGCCGCGCGCCGGCGCCGCCAAAGGCGAGAGCATCAAGCAGCCGTGCAAGAGCAAATTCGTCATCAAGCGCGTTCCCTATTCGCCCGACACCAAGGTTTCCGGCGCGAACGTCAAGGTCACGCTGCCGGATGGGCGCGAGCTGACCGAGACCGTGATGGTGGAGGACGTCTTCGTTGTCGCGATCGGCAACTCGTTCATGTCGGGCGAGAGCAATCCGGACCGTCCGGTGTCCTTCAGCCCGGCGCGCCAGATGGTCTACGACCCGAGCATGAGCAACGACCGCGAGCAGCTTGCCTCGCGCGGCAGCACCGACAAGGGCTACAAGGCGAACAGTTTCGGCCTCGCCTCGACCGACAGCGCGTTCGACGTAAAAAGTCTGCCGCGCCGCGTCATGGAAGACGAGGCGAAGGGCCTCGTGTACCGGCCCAACTCGGCTGACTTTCAGGCCGCGTTCGACAAGGGCGGTGCGCAGTGGCTTTCGGCGGACTGCCACCGTTCGCAATACGGCTATCCGTTCCGCGTCGGCCTCGCGATGACGCTGGAGAACCGTCACCGCGCTGTGACGCTGGTCAGCGTTGCGTGCTCGGGCGCGGATGTCACCGGGCTGTTCATGGATCACGACGCTCGCGAGCGCATGAGCGAGAAGGGTGGCGCCAAGGTGCCGCCGCAGCTCGACCAGCTTGCCGATCTCGTCTGCCGCGGCGGCGCGAAGGGCCGCACGCAGAGTGCGAGCTACACGCTGCCGACGTACAAGTACGGCAGCACCGGGATTTCGGCGCAGACCGTGTCGAAGCAATGGTGCCCGCCGGCCAACCGCAAGCGCGCAATCGATCTCGTCTTGCTCTCGATAGGCGGCAACGACGTCGGGTTCGGTGCGCTGGCGCTCTACGCGAGCATTGAGAATGCGCGCGATCTGGCGCCGATCGCGGCGCTCGCCGGTGGCGAACTGCGCTTCGGTCCCGATGTGGCGCGAACCTATCTCGGGCAGCTCGACAAGCGCATCAAGGCGGTGCGCGATGCGCTGGTTGACGGCTTCGGCGTCGACCCGGCGCGCGTGTTGCAGAACGCCTATGAGCCCATTCAATTCGACGAGGTCGGCGGTTATTGCGGATCGCAGGCGACACTTGGCATGGACGTGCATCCCTCGCTGAAGGTGAACAAGGCGCGGCTGAACGAGGCGGCGGACGTCGCCGCCGAACTGCAGAAGCGACTTGCCTGCATGGCACGCAGCGGCGGCGGTTGCCCGGCAAATCTCGCGACCGGCAGCGGCACCGGCTTCCGCTTCATCACAGAGCATACGGCGGACTTCGCCAAGCGCGGCATCTGCGCACGTGATCCCACGCGCGCGCTGGCGGACCAGGCGGCCATGAGGATGCCGCGGCGCTCCAAAACGACGGACGACTGGGAGCCGTATTCGCCCGCCGGCGCACTGCCTTACGCGCACCGCTGGCGGCTGATTCACAATCCGAATGATGCCTTCCTCACCGCGAACACGCACCGTGAAGGCATCTCGCCGTTCGATATTCTCCAGCCGGCCTTTGCGGCGCTCACGTCGGGCGCCTTCCACCCGACCGCCGAGGCGCATGCGATCGTCGCCGATCACGTGATGCGCCACGTGCGCGCGATCCTCGACAAGCAGAAGAAGCCGGTGGTCGAGGGGCGGCTGAACTGACGCTACTCGCGCACCATCCTTGAGACGGGCGGGCTGAAGCTGAGCCCTGCGAAGAACGCTGAAGGATCGGAAACCTTGTCGATCCGGCATTCGTATTGATTGACCTGGACGACGCCGAGCGCATCCATTTTCGTCTTGTCCTGCCTGGCGCATTCGGCCGGCATGATCACCACTTCATTTCCCACGACCCGTGCCACGACGTAGCTATAGCCCTGGTTGCCGTCGAGGCGGACCTGCGCCACCTGCAGCCCGCTGGCGATGGGATGGAACGTCACGGGCGTGGCGTGACCCTTTTCGTTGACGAAGTGATAGACGTTGGCCGGACCGGGCCGCACCACGATCGGATCGCTCGGCTTCTCCTTGCCCTCATCGACCTCGAACGTCGCATAACGCCCGCCATTGCCCAGCGCGGGAATTGCACTGGCGGGCGAGAACATCGGCCTGTCGGACGCGAAGCACCCGGAGAGTAAAGTGGTGATGGCGATCGCGAAGACGATCCGGATGTGGCGCATGAAACCGGCTACTCCGCCGCTTCCTTCGCGTGCCCCAGCCGCCGGTTCAGCGACTTGACCAGTTCCTCGGCGGCCTCGGCAATCACGGTGCCGGGCGGGAAGATCGCCTCGGCGCCGGCCTGTCTGAGCGCGTCGTAGTCCTGCGGCGGGACCACGCCGCCGACCACGATCATGATGTCGCCGCGGCCTTGGGCTTCAAGCTCCGCCTTGACTTCAGGAACCAGCGTCAAATGTCCGGCGGCGAGCGACGATACGCCGATCACATGCACGTCGTTCTCGACCGCCTGGCGCGCGGCCTCGGCCGGGGTCGCGAACAGCGGGCCCACGTCGACGTCAAAGCCAAGGTCCGCGAAGGCGGAGGCAATCACCTTCTGCCCGCGGTCGTGGCCGTCCTGCCCGATCTTGGCGACAAGGATGCGCGGACGGCGGCCTTCGTCGGCTTCGAATGCGGCGACCAGCTTGAGCACGCGCGCGACGGCATCGGTCATGCCGACCTCCCGCTTGTAGACGCCCGACAGCGTCTTGATCTCGGCGCGATGGCGGCCGAACACCTTTTCCAGCGCCATCGAAATTTCACCGACCGTCGCCTTGGCGCGCGCCGCATCGACGCTAAGCGCCAGCAGGTTGCCGTTGCCCCGGTCGGCCGCGCGCGTGAGCGCGGCGAGCGCGTCCTCCACGGCTTTCGGGTCGCGCTCGGCCTTGAGGCGCGCGAGCTTTTCCAGTTGAAGCGCGCGCACCGCCGAGTTATCGACCTTGAGCACATCGATCGGCTTCTCTTCCATCGGCTTGTACTTGTTCACGCCGATGATCGACTGCGCGCCTGAATCGATGCGCCCCTGCGCCTTGGCGGCGGCTTCTTCGATGCGCAGCTTCGGGATTCCGGCCTCGATCGCCTTGGCCATGCCGCCGAGCTCTTCCACCTCCTGGATGTGGTCCCAGGCTTTCCTGGCGAGCTCGGCCGTCAGGCGCTCGACATAGAACGAGCCGCCCCACGGATCGGCGATGCGCGTGGTGCCGCTCTCCTGCTGCAGGAAGAGCTGCGTGTTGCGTGCGATGCGGGCGGAGAAGTCGGAAGGAAGCGCCAATGCCTCGTCGAGCGCGTTGGTGTGCAGCGACTGGGTATGGCCCTGCGTCGCCGCCATCGCCTCGATCGCGGTGCGCACCACGTTGTTGTAGATGTCCTGCGCGGTCAGGGACCAGCCGGAGGTTTGCGAGTGCGTGCGCAGCGAGAGCGAGCGTGCGTCCTTCGCGCCCTCCTGTTTCATCAGCTTCGCCCAGATCAGGCGCGCGGCGCGCAGCTTGGCGACCTCCATGAAGAAATTCATGCCGATCGCCCAGAAGAAGCTGAGCCTCGGTGCAAAACGATCGGTGTCGAGCCCCGCCTTCTGCCCGGCGCGCACATATTCGACGCCGTCGGCGAGCGTGTAGGCGAGTTCGAGGTCCTGCGTCGCGCCCGCCTCCTGCATGTGATAGCCGGAGATCGAGATCGAATTGTATTTCGGCATCTTCTCGGACGCGTAGGCGAAGATGTCCGAGATGATGCGCATCGAGGGCGTGGGCGGATAGATGTAGGTGTTTCGCACCATGAATTCTTTGAGGATGTCGTTCTGGATCGTGCCGGAGAGTTTTTCCGGCGGCACGCCCTGTTCCTCCGCGGCCACGATGTAGAGCGCGAGAACGGGGAGCACCGCGCCGTTCATCGTCATCGACACGCTCATCTGGTCGAGCGGAATGCCGGAGAACAGCGTGCGCATGTCGTAGATCGAGTCGATCGCGACGCCCGCCATGCCGACGTCGCCCGACACGCGCGGATGATCGCTGTCGTAGCCGCGATGGGTCGCGAGATCGAATGCGACCGAGAGGCCTTTCTGCCCGGCCGCGAGATTGCGCCGGTAGAAGGCGTTGCTGTCCTCCGCGGTCGAGAACCCGGCATACTGGCGCACGGTCCAAGGCTGCGTGACGTACATGGTCGGGTAGGGGCCGCGCAGATAGGGCGCGATGCCCGGAAAGGTGTCGAGGAAGTCGAGGCTTGCGACGTCCTGCGGGCCGTAGGCCGGTTTCACCGCAATGCCTTCGGGCGTGAGCCAAGGCGCGGCATCAGCCGGCGCGGTGGAGACCGAGGCGTCTGCGAATTCGACGGCCGTAAAATCCGGGACGAGAGTCATGCCATTTCCACCTTCCGGCGCCGGCAGTTCACACCTTTGCTGCAACGCGTCATAGTATCATGGCTCGCACCGCGCGCGCCATAGACGGGGACAAGTGAATGCAACGAATGACGTTCGGCGGGCTGGAACTGTCGGTGATTGATCCGCACGAACGGGACACGAAGTACATCTACGACGAAATTTTCGTATCGCAGATCTACTACCATCCCGAGATGCGGATTCCGAAACATCCCATCATCATGGATGTCGGGTCGAACATCGGGCTCTACGGCATTTGGGCGCATCGGCGATATCAGCCGAAGGAGATGTACTGCTACGAGGCGAGCCCGCGCACGTTTCCCTACCTTGAAGCCAATCTGAAACGACTCATCGACCCGCAGACCACGAAAGTTCACGCTTTCAACCGCGCATTGGCGAGTTCGAGCGGCCGGACGCTCACGCTGCATCAGTCGCCGCTGGTATCCGGAATAAGCACGCTGCTCGACAAGAACAAGGTGCGTTGGGTCCAGCAGCTCTCCGCCAGCGATGAGCTTTTGACCCACGAGGTCGTCACCTCGACTGTCTCGGCCGAGATGGCGGCAAACAAAATTTCCGCCGTGGACATCCTCAAGATCGACGTCGAGGGCTACTTCATGGAGGTGCTGAAGGGCATCGCCGAGCCGGATTTCGAACGGATCAGAAATATCGTCGTGGAGATCGACTATTCGGCGGAAGCCGAGGTCACGCCGCTCGACGTGGAGAAGATGCTGACCGCCAGGGGTTACCAGACCGATCAGGAGGAAGGCACGTTCTACGCCTGGCGCCGATGAGCATTGAGGAAGGTGTGCGCTTGCGTGAGCGCCGCCACCACGTCGCAGCCCACGTAAATGAAATCCTGCACGCCGGCCGACTTGAGCGCGGCTTCCAGTTCACCGGGGCGGCCCGCCAGGTAGATAGGGGCCGCGCCGGCGGATGTCAGCGCCTGCGCGGCATCGATCGCCTCGGCGGCGTAGACCTTGTCGGATGAGCAGAGACACACGAGCTTCGCGCCCGAGGCCCGGAATGCCGCGATCATGTCGTCGCGGCTGGCAAAGCCGTCATTGGTCGACGGCCTCGATCCCGCCCGCCTCGAAGAAGTTCTTCGCAAACAGCGTGCGCGCCGTGAAGTCGGAGAGCTTGCCGAGATTGGCGAGGAACACTGTCGGCCGCGCACCGGTCGCGGCAAGCGCGCGATCTGACGCGTCGCGCAATTGTTCGAACGGCTCCGCGAGGCGGATGCGGGGCAGGGTGCCCGCGCGGTGGCTTGGCGCTTGCGGGGTGCGGCGCAACCTCAAGCACATGCACCGCCGCCTCATGAATGTTGGGAAATTCGCTCGTGCCGGTGAGCGCATCCTTGCGCCGCGCGATGTTCTTCTCGCGCTCGCCGCGCGTTGCCGCGACCTTGCTTTGGATCAGGCCCTGCTCAAGGGCAGCCGCCGCGCCGCCTGCCTTCTCGATGTCCCGAAACAGCGACCACGCGGCGCCGCAAAGCTGCTGCGGTCAGGTCCTCGATCGCCGCCGGACCCGGCTGTCGGGATCGGATACTTTCGCGAGGTGGGATTCTTCCAGCAGGACAAGCTGGGTGTTGCGCGCGACCCGCCGCGCGAAGCGATCGGGCAGGCCGATCGCGGCAGTGAAAGGCAGCACCGTGATGGCGTCGGCGCCGCCGAGGCCTGCGGCGAACACCGCGATCGTCGAGCGCAGGATGTTCACTGAGGGATCGCGCCGCGTCATCATGCGCCACGCGGTTTCGGCGGCAACATAAGTCGGCGCCGGTGCAAGCCCGCAGGCTTGCTCCACGCGCGCCCACAGCTTTCGGATGGCACGGAATTTCGCGATGGTGAGAAACTGGTCGGCGTCCGCCGCAAGGCGGAAATAGATCATCCGTCGCGCCGCATCGAGTGCGACGCCGTTTTCTTCCAGCGCGCGCAGATACGTGACGGCGCAGGCGAGCGCGAACGCAAGCTCCTGCGCTTCCGAGCCGCCCGCGTTGTGGATGACGCGCCCGTCCGCCACCGCGAACGGCCCGCGAAAGCCATCGGCGGCGAGTTCCTTTACAAGCCCCGCGAAGGTTGGCGTAAGGTCTTTCCACGGCCGCAACGCTGTCCCGGTCGCCGCGATATGCCCAAGCGGATTGAGCGCGGCGCGCATCTCGACTGCTCTCGGGCGCGATGCCGCGCTTCTTCACCAGCGCGGCGACGTTGCTTGCCGCATCGCGCGTTTCGACCGTCACGTTGAAGTCGATGACGACGCCGGCATCGAGATAGACCCCGTCGAGCACGCGCTCCAGTGTTTCGATCGAGCTGTCGAGCCCGTAGCCATTGGCGTTGAGCGAGCCCTTGCAGACAATCGTCAGCCCGGTCGCGCCGTTTTCCAGATCGTGCAGCGCCTGCTCGTTGGCGGCGGCGGGATCGGGATGATCGACGCGCTGCATCACCGTCCAGGCGCGGCCCGGCGCGCGTGCCGCCACCGGCTGGGCAGCGGCGGCGCGCGGGTAGAGCGGCTGGATCGCAAGCCCGTCATAGGTGCGCGCGACCAGCCGCTTGTCGAACGGCGCGCCCTTGAGCACGCCATCCACCAGCCTGAGCCACTGCTCGCGCGTGGCGGCGGGAAATTCAGCAGCGAATGCAAGGTCTTCGGCGTCAGACATGAGAAACTTCTAGCACGGGCCAAGGCAATCGAATGCAATGAAAGTGCCATCGCGGCAAGGGCTCATCGCGGCGGCAGCTCGTTCGATGCCCGTGGCGTCAACTTGCGCCAGCGCCTCGCGTACGCGCCGGCCGGCGATCAGGCGATCCGGCGCGATCTCGGCGAGCGGCACCAGCACGAAGGCGCGCTCGAACAGCCGCGGATGCGGCAACACGAGGTCCGGTTCGTTGAGCAAGAGATCGTCGCAGGCGAGCAGATCGATGTCGATGGTTCGCGGCCCCCAGCGCTCCTCGCGCGCGCGGTCGCGGCCAAGCGCGCGTTCCACGCTCAGCGCACGATCGAGCAACGCGCGCGGCGGCAGCGATGTCTCGACTGCGATCGCGCAATTGATGAAGGGCGGCTGGTCGGTCACGCCCCAGGGCGGCGTGCGGTAGTCGGACGAGCGCGCGATCAGCCGCACCTCCGCGCCGTCGGCAAACAGCGCGACCGCCGCATCGAGCGTTGCCCGCACGTCGCCGACATTGCCTCCGAGCCCGAGCAGCGCTTCCACGTCATCGCGCCTTCTGGATCGCATCCACCACGCGCAGCGCCTGCACGGTCTCGGCCACGTCGTGCACGCGCACGATGTCGGCGCCGGCAAGCGCCGCCAGCACATTGCCGGCGATCGAGCCGCCGATGCGCTCACCCGGCTTGGACGGCGAAACGAAGTCGATGAATCGCTTGCGCGAAAGCCCCATCAGCAGCGGCAGCCCGAACGAACGCAATTCGGCAAGCCGCGCGATCATCGTGATGCTCTGCTCGGGCGTCTTGCCGAAGCCGATGCCGGGATCGAGCACGATGCATCGCTGAGCGATGCCGGCCTTCGCGGCGATATCGAGCGAGCGGGAGAAGAACGCCTTCACGTCCGCCATGATGTCGAGCGCGGGATCGGCGCGCCTCGCGGTTGTGCATCACGATCACCGGCACGCCGTGCTCGGCGGCGACGCGCGCCATGTCGGGATCGCGTTGCAGGCCCCACACGTCGTTGAGGATCGCGGCGCCCTGTTCGAGCGCCCAGGCCGCGACCTTCGCCTTGATGGTATCGATCGAGACCGGCAGGCCAAGCTCGCATCACCGGCCGCAGTACCGGCGTCAGGCGCGCAAGCTCGTCCTCAAGCGAAACGGGCTGGGCCCCCACATAGGGTCGGGTCGACTCGGCGCCGATATCGAGGATGTCCGCGCCCTCGGCCGCCATCCGGCGCGCATGCGCAATCGCGACGTCAGGATCGATGAACCGGCCGCCGTCGGAAAACAAGTCCGGCGTGACGTTGAGGATGCCCATCACCAGCGGCCGGCGCTCGCCCAGCAACCGGCCGAGCTCAATCCTGTTTCGCGTGGTGGAATTCGTCAGCGCCATCGCGCCGCTTTGCGGCGACGCCGCAGGGGAGTCAAGCACACCCTAATAGGTGATTTTCAGCGGCAACTTCCTGGCGGCCTCGATCCAGTGCCCCACGCGCTTCTCGGAGGGGAGCAGCTGCACGCGCTTGCGCTTTTCATTGGCCGCAGCCATCGCCTCGGCCAGCCGCCCGGGGTTGCGGTATTTCAGCTCCTTCACGGTGTCGACGCCGGCGTCCTTGAGCAGCTCCGCATAGGGCTCGCGCACGCCTTTGATGCGCATGCGATCGGCGAGATTCGCCCAGCGCAGCACCGTTTGCTCGTCGACATCGAGCTTTTCGGCGAGAATCTTGCGGTCTTTCGCGGTCTTCGACGCTTCCAGCAGCTTTTCGGTGGTCCGAATGCCGAGCGCCTTCAACCTCGCCGCCATCGCGGGCCCGATGCCTGCGATCGCCCTGAGAGGATAGGACACGCGCGTCTCCTTCGTTCCGTCCCGGCGCGTCGCGACAGCCCAGGCGCGCGCCACGCGGGTGCAGAGTGTCAGGTGAAGTGATTGAGACAGTGTACGCGTGCTGCAAACTCGCCGGCGATGCGGCGTCTATCGAACGTAACCATGATCCCCCTCATGCCCCGCGCTACGGCAGGTTACGATGATCTTGAACATGCCTCGAGGAAAACACAAGCACGAGATGTTGCGAGCGTCGAGACTGTCGGATGGTGACGCTGAGTATTCGTTCGTGAGCGTGACCTGCGAGACACAGATCATTTCGGCTACGCTACGGCGGTGGAAAGCGTGGAGCGCGCCCTCTATAACGGTGGCGCAGCGGCGCGGCGCAACCGTCATGCGCGCATTGGCAGCGCGGGAGCATATCGATGGCTGATCTCGACACGGACGGCAGGATATTCGTCGGCAAGAGCGTCAAGCCCGAGTATCTGGCGCTGCGCTACGGCAATCGCCATGGCCTCGTGACCGGCGCGACCGGCACCGGCAAGACCGTGACGCTGCAGGTTCTCGCCGAAGGCTTCTCACGCGCCGGCGTCTCGGTGTTTGCTTCCGACATCAAGGGTGATCTCTCCGGCATCGCGGCGGTGGGGGATGCCAAGGAGCCGTTCGTCAAGCGCGCCAAGGAGCTTGGCTTTGAATACCAGCCGGACGAATTTCCCGTGGTCTTCTGGGATCTGTTCGGCGAGCAGGGCCATCCGGTGCGCGCCACCATTTCGGAGATGGGTCCGCTGCTGCTGGCGCGCTTGATGGACCTGAACGATGTCCAGGAAGGCGTCCTGAACATCGCGTTCCGCGTGGCGGACGAGCAGGGATTGCTGTTGCTCGACCTCAAGGACCTCCGCGCGATCCTCGGCTTCATCGCCGAGCACGCCAAAGAGCTGACCACGCAGTACGGCAACGTCTCGAAGCAGACCATCGGCACCATCCAGCGCCAGCTTCTGGTGCTGGAGAACCAGGGCGGTGCGAAATTTTTCGCCGAGCCTGCGCTGATCATGAAGGATTTCATGAAGGTCGACCGCGACGGACGCGGCATCATCAATATCCTCGCCGCCGACAAGCTGATGGAGAACCCGCGGCTTTACGCGACGTTCCTGCTCTGGCTGCTGTCCGAGCTGTTCGAAGAGCTGCCCGAGCTCGGCGATCCCGAAAAGCCGAAGCTCGTGTTCTTCTTCGACGAGGCGCACCTCCTGTTTAACGATGCCCCCAAGGCGCTGATGGACAAGGTCGAGCAGGTGGTGCGGCTGATCCGCTCCAAGGGCGTCGGGGTCTATTTCGTCACGCAAAATCCGCTCGACGTGCCCGATAAAGTGCTGGCCCAGCTTGGCAACCGGGTGCAGCACGCGTTGCGCGCCTTCACGCCGCGCGACCAGAAGGCGGTGCGCGCCGCGGCCGAGACGTTCCGCGCGAACCCGAAGCTCGATACCGCGACCGTCATCAGCGAGCTCGGCAAGGGCGAGGCGCTGGTCTCGTTCCTGGAAGGCAATGGCACGCCCTCGATGGTGGAACGCTGCATGGTGCGCCCGCCGTCGGCGCGCGTCGGGCCGGTCAGCCCGGAGGAGCGCGCCGCGGTCGTCAAGAAAAGTCCGATCAAGGGAAAATACGATCAGACGATCGACTCCGAGTCCGCCTATGAGTTGCTTCTGCAACGCCGCGATGGCGCGCCGGTCGGCAAGCCGGGAGAGGTCGCACCCGCCGGGACCGCGCCTGGCGGCGTAGCGCCTCCGCAGGAGCAGGGCAGCGTGCTCGACAGCATCGGCGGCATGCTCGGTTCGATCTTCGGCACCAATCGGCCGCGCGGGACGCGTCTTTCCACCGGGCAGGTCATAACCCGCGAGATCACCCGCTCGGTCACCAACAGGCTCGCCGGTCAGGTCGCCGCCAACATCGGCAAGTCGATCGGCGGCTCCATGGGTGGCTCGGTCGGCCGCGCGATCGTGCGCGGGACGCTCGGCGGGATCTTGCGGCGATAGCGTCATTCCGGGGCGCGCCAAGGCGCGAGCCCGAAATCCATAGCCACAGACGTTGCGAAATGGCTCGACCAGTGCGACAGGGATGGGCTTGTGGTTATGGATTCCGGCCCTCGCTTTGCTCGGCCGGAATGACCAGATTTTCCGGAGAACACGATGACCCCTGCCGCCAAAGCCTTGCCCGCCGTGCTCGAGCGCATCGACGCCGATCTCGACAAGAGCCTCGATCGCCTGTTCGACTTCGTGCGCATCCCGTCGATCTCGACCGACAGCGCGTACAAGGATTTTTGCCGCGCGGCCGCCGATCATGTGGCGAAGGATTTGGAGAGCCTCGGCTTCGAAGCCGCGGTGCGCCCGACCGCGGGCCATCCGGTGGTGATCGGCAAGAGCAATGGCGCGACGCGCCAATGGCGGGCCGCGCGTGCTGTTCTACGGCCATTACGATGTGCAGCCGGTCGATCCGCTCGATCTGTGGACGTCACCGCCGTTCGAGCCGAAGGTCGACAAGCTCCCCGACGGACGCAAGATCATCCTCGGGCGCGGCGCTTGCGACGACAAGGGCCAGCTGATGACCTTCGTCGAGGCGCTGCGCGCCTACAAGGCCGTCACCGGGAGCATTCCGATCGACGTCACCATGATGATCGAGGGTGAGGAGGAATGCGGCTCGAAGAGCCTGTTCGATTTCGTGCGCAGCAATGCGGCCGAATTCAAACGCGATCTCGCGCTGGTGTGCGACACCGGCATGTGGAACCAATCGACTCCGCTGGTGACGACGTCGCTGCGCGGGCTGCTCTACGAAGAGGTGAAGATCACCTGCGCGGACCGTGACCTGCACTCCGGCCTGTTCGGCGGCGCGGCCGCCAATCCGATCCGCATTCTGGCGAAGATCATCGCGGCGCTGCATGACGACAGCGGCCGCGTGATGGTGCCGGGTTACTATGACGGCGTCCCGGAACTGCCCGCGGATATCAAGGCGGACCTGAAGGGCCTCAACCTCACGGCCGAGGAATTCCTCGGCCAGGTCGGCCTGAAGGTGCCGGCGGGCGAGAAGGACCGCATGCTGATCGAGCAGATTTCGACGCGGCCGACCTGCGACGCCAACGGCATCATCGGCGGCTATACGGGCGAGGGGGCCAAGACCGTGATCGCCGCGGAGGCGACCGCGAAGATTTCGTTCCGGCTGGTCGGAACGCAGGACCCGGAGAAAATCCGCGATGCCTTCCGCGCCTTCGTGCGTGCGCAGTTGCCCAAGGACGCGACCGCCGAATTCATCAATCACGCGTGCAGCCCGGCGCTACAGGTCGCTTACGAAAACCCGGCGCTCGCCAAGGCGCGTACTGCGTTGACCGAGGAGTGGGGCACCAAGGCAGTCGCCGTCGGCTCGGGCGGCTCGATCCCGATCGTCGGCGATTTCAAGACCGTGCTCGGCATGGACACGCTGCTGGTCGGGTTTGCGCTCGACGACGATCGCGTGCATTCGCCGAACGAGAAGTACGACCTCACCTCGTTCCACAAGGGCACCCGCTCGTGGGCGCGCATCATCGCGGCGCTGGCGGGTTGATCTGCTCGCCTATTCGCCCGACCATTGCGGCGAGCGCTTGGTCAGGAATGCGTCGAGGCCTTCGCGGAAATCCTTGCTCATGTAGCACATCAGGATCAGGTCGTGGCCGTCCTCCGCGGAAAGCCGCGGCTGAAGGCGGCGCATCGCCTCCTTGCTGGCGCGCAGCGTGAGCGGCGCATGGGTCGCGAGCAGCTTCGCGAGTTCGTCGGCTCGCCGCTGAAGCGCCTCGACATCCTCGACCACCTCGCCGAGAAGGCCGAGCGCGAGCGCTTCCGGCGCCTCGACCAGGCGCGCCGTGAAGATGATGTCCTTCACGCGCGCGGGGCCGAGCAGGGCCGCGAGCCGGCTGTAGTTCGCCATCGACAGGCAGTTGCCGAGCGTGCGGGCGATCGGAAAGCCGAACCGGGCGGTCTTGGTGCCGATGCGCAGATCGCAGCAGGCCGCGATTGCCGCGCCGCCGCCGGTACAGACGCCGGCGATCGCCGCGATGGTCGGTACGCGGCACTGTTCGAGGACGCCGAGGACGCGATCGTTCCGCGCCTCGTATTCGATCGCGTCCTCCGGCGTCTTGAACGCGCGGAACTGGTTGATGTCGGTCCCGGAGGCGAAGGCCTTGTCGCCTGCGCCGGTAAAGATCAGGACCTTGATGGCGCGATCCTTGTTTGCTTCTTCGCAGATTTCCGCGAGGCGCTCGTACATCTGGAAGGTGAACGCGTTGCGCGCCTGCGGCCGATTGAAGGTGATGCGGCCGATGCCGTCGCGCACGTCGAAAAGGATGTCGCTCTGTTCTGTCATGGGTCTCTCCGCGAGGCGCTGTCTTTGACGATGTGCGGCGGCGGGTCAAGCCATCAACATGCGTGATGCGACGATGAGAACAATGCATGGCCGGTTCGTCCGTCCCGGCTGGCCGCTCCGCACGCGCAGGTGCTAGACCATGGTCAAAGACCGGGAAACGCCATGGATGCGATGACTGGCCGCGACAGCGCGGCCGAGACCGACTCTCCGTATGCGTGGCGGCGTCTCGCTTGCACGCTGCTGATCAGCACGGTCGGCGGCGTCGGCATGTGGTCGTTCATCGTCGCGCTGCCGACCGTGCAGGCCGACTTCGGCATCACGCGCGCCGACGCATCGCTGCCCTATACGCTGCTGATGCTCGGCTTCGGGATCGGCGGCATCTTCATGGGGAAGCTCGCTGACCGCCGCGGCATCGTGCCGCCGCTGCTGATCGCCATCGCGGCGCTCGGCGCCGGCTACGTGCTGTCGGCTTTCACCACCAGCATCTGGCAGCTTGCGCTGGTACACGGGGTGCTCCTGGGACTGTGCGGGACATCGGTGATGTTCGCACCGCTCATGGCGGACATCTCGCACTGGTTCGTGCGCCGGCGCGGCATCGCGATCTCGATCGCGGCCTCGGGCAACTACATCGCGGGCACGATCTGGCCGCCGATCCTCCAGGCGATGATCGCGTCCATCGGCTGGCGTCAGGCCCACATGATCGTCGGCGTCTTCTGTGTCGTGACGATGCTGCCGCTGGTGCTGACGCTGCGCCGCAGGCCGTCGGTCCACGATCTCGACCAGATGGGCGCGGCCGCGACCGCCGCGCGAGGGTCGCTCGGCATTTCGCCGAACGCCTTGACGGCACTGCTCTGGGTCGCCGGCCTCGCGTGCTGCGTCGCCATGTCGATGCCGCAGGTGCACATCGTCGCCTACTGCGGCGACCTCGGTTACGGCGTCGCGCGCGGCGCCGAGATGCTGTCGCTGATGCTCGGCTTCGGTGTCGTCAGCCGCATCGGCTTCGGTTTCATCGCCGACCGCATTGGCGGGCTGGCGACATTGCTCGTCGGCTCTGTGCTGCAAACTCTCGTCCTCATTCTCTATCTCGGCTTCAGCGGATTGACGTCGCTTTATCTGATCTCGGCGCTGTTCGGCCTGGTGCAAGGCGGGATCGTGCCGGCCTACGCGATCATCGTGCGCGAATACTTCCCGCCAGGAGAGGCCGGCGCGCGTGTCGGCATCGTGATCATGGCGACCTTGGTCGGCATGGCGCTCGGCGGCTGGATGTCGGGTGCGATCTTCGATGCGACCGGGTCCTATCTCGCGGCCTTCGCCAATGGCGCGGCGTGGAACGTGCTCAACGCCGCGATCGCCGTCTGGCTCCTGATGCGGGCGAGCCGCACCGGCAGCGGACGCCTCGTGCCGGCCTAGAGCGGCAGGGTTGCGAGTGCGCTCAATTCGCGCACGACTTTGCACCGGCGCGAACTCCGGATACTCGTCCGGCAGGTTGGCGCGATTGACCCACACGCAGCGGAAGCCGAAGGCCGCTGCGCCCATCACGTCCCAGCGGTTCGACGAGACGAACGCGACATCGGCGGGCGCGATCTTGAAGGTGTCGGTGACGAGTGCGTAGACCGCCGGCTGCGGCTTGTAGATGCGGATCGTGTCGACCGACAACACCGCATCGAGATTGGACGCGATGCCCGCGGCGGTCACGGCGCCATCGAGCATGCGCGGGTTGCCGTTGGACAGGATCGCGGTCTTCAAACCCTTCGCCTTCAGCGCGCTCAACGCAGCGCGTGCGTCGGGAAATGCGTCGAGCTTGAAGTAGGCGTCGAGCAGCGTCGCGCGCAACGCCCTGTCGACCGACGGCACGCGCGCGAATGCGTAATCGAGCGCGCGCTCCGTCAGGGTCCAGAAATCCACGTAGCGCCCGGCCGCCGAGAGCATCCAGGCATATTCGAGCTGCTTGGCGCGCCAGATTTCGGAAAAGCGATCCGCCTCAGGCCCCGCCGCCGCGCGGTGGCGCGCAATCGCCGCATGAACGTCGAACAGTGTGCCATAGGCGTCGAACACGAACACGCGAGCGGGCATGGGCAACTCCATTGTCATCCCGGCCGAGCGCGAAGCGCGAGAGCCGGGACCCACAAACCACGAATCCGCGGAGATGGCACGATGGGTCCCGGGTCTCGCTGCGCTCGCCCGGGATGACATGGCGGGCCTGATGTCAGCCATCAGCGTATTTCATGGGCGAAATCGCGCCGGAACGCCTTAAAGAAGCGCACCGAAAACAGCGAGGAGCACGCCCATGGCGGCGAACGGCAAGCCTTCGGATTGGTCGAAGACCTGGACCTTCTACGAAGGCGACTGGCACGAGGGCAACATCGGCATCTACGGCCCGCGCACGCATGCAGCCTGGCTCGGCTCCTCGGTGTTCGACGGCGCGCGCGCGTTCGAGGGCGTGACGCCGGATCTCGATCTGCACTGCGCTCGCATCAACAACTCCGCGCCAAAACTATTCCTCAAGCCGCTGGTGCCGAAGGAAACCTGGTTGGGCCTGGTCGCCGACGGCATGAAGCGGTTCGACAAGGACACGCCGCTCTATATCCGCCCGATGTACTGGGCCGAGCACGGCGGCACGCTGACCGGGCGTCTCGGCCGATCCGGAGTCCACGCGCTGGTGCCTCTGCCTTTACGAGACCGCGATGCCGCCTGCTTCGGCAGGGCTTTCGATCACGCTGTCGCCGTTCCGCCGCCCGACGATCGAATGCATGCCGGTCGACGCCAAGGCCGGCTGCCTCTATCCGAACAATGGGCGCGCGCTGTTCGAGGCGGATGCGCGCGGCTTCGACAATTGCCTTCTGTGCGACATGCTCGGCAATGTCGCGGAGCTTGGCACCGCGAACATGTTCTTCGCCAAGGATGGCGTCGTCTATACACCGGCCGCGAACGGCACGTTCCTCAACGGCATCACGCGCCAGCGCACCATCAAGCTGCTGCGCGATGCCGGCGTGACGCGTCATCGAGGGCTCGTTCCGCTATTCGGATTTCCAGAACGCGGACGAGATTTTCTCACCGGCAACTATTCCAAGCTGATGCCGATCATCCGCATCGATGACCGTTCGCTCCAGCCCGGTCCGTTCTATCGCAAGGCGCGCGAGCTGTACTGGGACTACGCGCACAGCGCATGATCCGAAAAGTGGGAACCGGTTTCGGAAAGATCATGCGCTCGTTAAGTGACGGGGTGTCATGAGCGTCCGGCCGTGTGCCAACGCGGAGGAGATGCGCGCGGCCTTCGCGCCGATCTGGCATTATTTCGGGCAGCTGCCGCCGTCCGCCGATGCGATCAAGCATTTCGCGCGCGTCTTGCAGCCGGAGCGCGTGCATGCGGGCATTCGAAGGCGACAAGGTCGTCGCGGGCTCCGGCTGCATTCCCGTTCGATCTGACGGTGCCGGGCGGGCAGGTGAAGGCCGCGGGCGTCATCGTCGTCGGCGTGCTGCCGACGCACCGGCGGCGCGGCTATCTCGCGCGAAATGATGCGCTCGCAGATCGATGCCGCGCACGCGCGCGGCGAGCGGGTCGCGGTTCTGTGGGCGACCGAGGACACGATCTACGGCAATTCGGCTACGGCATCGCTCGATGGCGGCCGAGATCGACATGCCGCGCGAGCACGCGGCGCCGTTCGCCGCGGTCGAAACGCCGGGGCAGGCGCGGCTCGTGCCGCTCGACGAGGCCGAGCCGCTGGTCGCGCCGGTCTACGAGAGCGTGGCGCGCGAGACGCCCGGCATGTACGCGCGCACGTCCGCCTGGTGGCAGGACCGGCTGCTGATCGATCATCCGTGG
This sequence comes from uncultured Alphaproteobacteria bacterium, assembly GCA_963800695.1. GTDB lineage: Bacteria > Pseudomonadota > Alphaproteobacteria > Rhizobiales > Xanthobacteraceae > PALSA-894. The sequence goes on from CAWDCA010000008.1 coordinate 127,782, forward strand.
CGGCGCCAGGGCGGCGGCGCGCTGCGCTGCGCCGTCTGGGAGGTCGACGGCAGCGCCACGGCCTATGCGTTCTATCGCGTCAACCAGATGTTCGAGCGCGGCAGTTCGACGGGCAATATCTTCGTGGTCGAGGCGATGGGTGACACGCCGCAAGCGACGCACGCGATCTGGCGCTTACATTTTCGGCATCGACTGGCTCGCGCGGCGTGAAGGCGGGCTATGCTGCCCCTCGATCATCCGCTGCTGCTCTCGCTCGCGGCGCCGCGGCGGCTGAATTTCCTGCTGCGCGACGGGCTTGTGGGTGCGGCTGATCGATGTCGGCGCGGCGTTGTCGGCGCGCGGTTACGCGACGGATGATGCATCGTGATCGAGTGACGGACGAATTCTGCCCGTGGAATGCCGGGCGCTGGCGCATCGCGCGCGGCGGCGTCGAGAAGACGACCGCCGAAGCCGATCTTGCCTGCGACGTCTCCTCGCTCGGCTGCGTCTATCTCGGCGGCTTTACGTTTGCGCAACTGGCCCGCTCGATGCGAGTGTGCGGAATTGCGCGCTGGCGCGATCGCGCGCGCCGATGCGATGTTCCGCAGCGACCGCGCGCCGTGGTGTCCGGAGATGTTCTGAGGATGTTTTGCGATGTCGAGATGCCGCCCGACCGCCTCTCCACCGATCCCGACAGCCCGTTCTACGACGAGGCCTTGCTCGCGCGCGGCATCGGCATCCGCTTCGCCGGCGAGGAGAAGACCAATGTCGAGGAATATTGCGTCAGCGAAGGCTGGGTCCGCGTCGCCGCCGGCAAGGCGCTGGACCGCAAGGGCAAGCCGCTGACCATCAAGCTGAAGGGCCCGGTGGAGCCGTATTTCAAGGATGCAGCCTGAAGCCAAGGGCTCCGAATAGCAAAGGCCGGAGCCTTGCGGCCCGGCCTTCGACTCGATCATTGGTGCGATCCCGGGTCGCAGCGCATCATTCGTGCTGCGCCGCGCCTGAGCTTACTTGCTCGCCGCCTGGAACATCTCGTCGACGTGGTCCCAGTTGATCAGGCTGTCCCAGAACGCCTCGAGATACTTCGGCCGCGCGTTGCGATAGTCGATGTAATAGGAGTGCTCCCACACATCGCAGCCGAGGATCGGGGAGGCGCCCTTCACCAGCGGGCTCTCGCCGTTCGGCGTCTTGTCGATCATCAGCTTGCCGTCCTTGACGGCGATCCAGCACCAGCCCGAGCCGAACTGGCCGACGCCGGCCGCGATGAAATCCGCCTTCGCCTTGGCGAGGCCGCCGAGGTCCTTGTCGACCGCGGCCTGCAGCTTGCCGGGCAGCTTGTCGCCGCCGCCGCCCTTCTTCATCCACTTCCAGAAGTGGATGTGGTTGTAGTGCTGGCCGGCATTGTTGAACACGGCGCGGGTTCTTGCCGTACGAGCCCTTGACGATCTCTTCGAGCGACTTGCCCTCCCACTCGGTGCCCTTCAGCGCGTTGTTGCCGTTGTTGACGTAGGCCTGGTGATGCTTGTCGTGGTGAAATTCGAGCGTTTCCTTCGACATAAGGGCGCGAGCGCGTCATGCGCATAGGGGAGGTCGGGCAGCGTGAAGGCCATGGGATCAGCTCCTTGGAATGGGAAGCGAAAACGGGGCGTAACCCGCCAGATTCGAGAATGCGGCGAGTTCCATCCTCTAGATAGGCCGTGCCCGCGCTCGCGGGCAACGCCGTTGTTGGCCGGCGACGCCGTGTCCTGCTGCAACGGTGCGCCGCTATCATCTTGGAAACACTTGCCCTGCCGCGTTGGTTCCTGAAATGTGTCGCGGGGGGGCTCGAATGTATCTGGTATTCTCTTTGTCGGCCTTGTGCTGGCCTCGGCCGGCGTGGCGCTGCTGGGCTACGCCGTGCCGGTTGAGGATGTGGCCGGCGCCGCGCTGTTCGTATCCGGCGTGATCGCGATGGTCGGCGGCTTGATCATCGACGGCGCTTGCCGCAGCGGTGCGCATCTTGAGCCGGATCGCGGAACGGCTGGAAATCCAGCCGCTGCCGCTGCCGCCGGTTGCGGCGGTTGGGCGCGAGGACCCGGCCCCGCGGCCGGTCGCGTGCCGCAGCCGGCTGCCGGCGGGGCGCGCACGCGGCCATCTTGCTGGGCTGGCTCGGCCGCGGCAGCTCGCCAGCTCCGGTTCGCGCCGCGCGCGCGACGGTGCACCCGCAAGGGCTGACGCCGGAGCCCGCCGCGGCACCTGCGGTCGACCTCGGCCCGCTCACTCGCATTCCGGATACGCGCGCCGCCCGCCTCACCGGTGCCGCAACAAGCGCCGCCCATGCGGCCACAGCCAAGGCCCGCGCCGGCGGCCAGCCCGAATGGCGCCGGTGCGACCGTCTATAGCTCCGGCGTGATCGACGGCATGGCCTATTCGCTGTTCATGGACGGGTCGATCGAAGCCGAGCTGCCGACCGGCAGGGTCAAGTTCGCGACCATCGACGAGCTGCAGCAGTATCTGGTGAGCAAGAAGTAACCTCAGGCACCCGGCGCGGCGCCTGCCACTTCAAGCGCGAACGCATAGGACAGCGCGACTTCCTTCAGCCGGTCGAACCGCCCGGCCGCGCCGCCATGACCCGCGTCCATGTTGGTGCGCAACGCGATGATGTTGTTGCTGGTGTTGAGGCTGCGCAGCTTCGCGACCCACTTCGCCGGCTCCCAATAGGTCACGCGCGGATCGGTCAATCCCGCGAGCGCCAGGATCGCCGGATAGCTCTGCGCCCGCACATTCTCGTAGGGCGAGTAGCCGAGCATGAGGCCGAACGCCTGTTCGTCGGTGATCGGGTTTCCCCACTCCTGCCATTCGGGCGGCGTCAGCGGCAGCGTGTCGTCGAGCATGGTGTTGATCACGTCGACGAACGGCACTTCGGCGATGATGCCGCCGAACAGATCGGGCCGCAGGTTCGCGATCGCGCCCATGAGCAGGCCGCCGGCCGAGCCGCCGTGCGCGACGATCTTGCCCGGCGCCGCATAGCCCTGCGCGCGGAGGAATTCCCCGGCCGCGATGAAATCCGTGAACGTGTTCGGCTTGTTCAGGAGCTTGCCGTCCTTGTACCAATGCCGCCCTTTCTCGCTGCCGCCGCGGACGTGTGCGATCGCATAGACGAAGCCGCGATCGACCAGCGAGAGCCGGCCGGTGCTGAACGCGGCCGGCAGCGCATAGCCGTAGGCGCCGTAGCCATAGAGCAGCAGCGGCGCGGTGCCGTCCGCCTTCACGTCGCGGCGATGCAGGATCGAGATCGGCACCATCTCGCCGTCCGGCGCCTTCGCGCGCAAGCGCCGCGTCACATAGGCGGCCGGGTCGTGCCCGCTCGGTACTTCCTGGCGCTTGCGCAAGGTGCGCGCGCGCGTTTTCAGGTCGTAGTCCCACACCTCGTTCGGCGTCGTCATCGACGAATAATGGAAGCGCAGACGATCGGTCGACGAACTCGTAGCCGCCTTCGGCGCCGAGCGAGTAGGCCTCCTCGGGAAAATCGATCGCGTGCTCGTCGCCGCTGGCGAGTGGCGCACGACGATGCGCGGCAGTGCCATCCTCGCGCTCGAGCCGCACCAGCCAATCCGACAGCAAAATCGTGTTCAGCATGATACACGCCGCGCCGGTGCGGGATCAGATCGCGCCAGTTCTCGCGCGCGGTCGCGCGCGAGCGGCGTGAGCATGATCTTGAAGTCTTCGGCGCCGTCGGCGTTGGTGCGGACGAGCAGAACTTCCTCGCCTCCCAGCGCCGGATGATGCTCCACATCGTATTGCAGCGAGGCTTCGCGCGCCGCGACCAGACGCGGCGTTGCATCCGCGACGGTCAGATCGATCAGCCAGGATTCCGACGTCTCGTGATCGTGCACCGAAATGTCGGCGAAGCGGCCGGACTGCGTACGGCCGAGCGAAACGAAGAAGCGGCTGTCCGTGCTCCTCGTAGACGAGCGCGTCATCCGCCGCGGGCGTGCCGAGCCGGTGGCGATAGACGCGCGAGGGGCGATGATTGGCGTCGAGCCGCACGTAGTAGAACGCGGTCGAATCCGCGGTCCAGACCGGCGAGTCGGAAACGTCCGGAACGACGTCAGGCAGATCGCTACCCGCGCCGACATCGCGAACGCGCAGCACGTCGAACTCCGACCCCTTTTCATCGGCCGACCATGCGAGCAGCCGGTGATCGGGCGAATGCTCGGTGCCGCCGAGCTGGAAGTATGCCTTGCCGGCCGCGAGCGCGTCGCCGTCGAGCAGCACGGTCTCCGGTCCGCCATCGCGCGGCTGGCGGCAAAGGATCGGGTGCTGCCCGCCTTCCCGATAGCGCACGTAATAGGCCATGGGTCCGTCCGGGCTCGGCACCGTGGAGTCATCTTCCTTGATGCGCCCCTTCATCTCGGCGAACAGCGTTTGCTGCAGCGCCTCGGTATGGGCGAGCGCGGCCTTGGTGTAGTCATTCTCGTCGGTCAGGTAAGCGCGGATCTTCGGATCGAGCACGGAGGGATCGCGCATCACCTCCTGCCAGTTCTCCGCACGCAGCCAGGCATACTCGTCGACGAGCGTCGTGCCGTGCATGGTCGAGGGCTTGGGGCGGCGTTCCGCGCGCGGCGGAGGAGGCAGGCGAGGGGTGCGCTCGAGCATCGTGGCTCCGCTGCGGTGATTCTTGGCGGATGCCCGCCGCTCTCGAAGACCTATGAAGCAGCTCGGGTCACGGCAAGTGACGATTGTGCAGTCGCAGCGTTCCGGAGCCGCCGCGACATCAGGTCGCGACACGAATACATCAGTGACCAGGCAGATATCGCAATATCGTGATGGATATGCTTGTGCGATCTGCTGTTTGAACTTGAATAACAGGGGCTGGAATACTATAAATCAATGTAATTCAAAATGCCCAATTCGTAACCGGACCTGCCTATCCGGTTTAGATGAAGCATCGGCGCGCGGGGCCGCGAGCAAGCCGCAAGACGCGTTTCGGTGCCGGCTACTCGCTGACGAATGTTCAGTTCACCTCGTGACAGGAACGCTGGGCCCATGAACGACAACCCGAGCGGCAGCTTTATCGAACTCACGGCCGACATCGTATCGGCTTATGTCAGCAACAACTCGGTTTCGGCGGGCGAGATTCCGAGCCTGATCAGTCAGGTGCACACGGCATTGATGCGGGTTTCGGTCGGTCAGAGCGATGCCCAGCCGGAACCGCTCAAGCCGGCGGTTTCGGTCAAGAAATCGATCACGCCGGATCATCTCGTCTGTCTTGAGGACGGAAAGAAGTTCAAATCGCTGAAGCGGCATCTGCGCACGCAGTACAACATGACGCCGGAGGCCTATCGCGAGAAGTGGGGCCTGCCGCCCGACTACCCGATGGTTGCGCCGAATTACGCCGCCGCCCGCTCCCAGCTCGCCAAGCAGATGGGCCTCGGCCAGCAGCGCCGCCGTCGCGCGAAATAGCCTGCCTGGATTTGGGTCTTTGCTTTGAGCGCCGGGACGGCCGAGCGTCTGCGCGCTGCGGCGGCTTTCGCGCGCATCTCAGAATTTGATCCCAAAACAGTTCCGTCGAGCGCGAGGCTGACTAGAATATCTATGTATTTTCAAATGGATAGCATGTTGCCTACCGTAGGACGGATTCTGTTATGAACAGGGTATCGAGAAAAGAGAAATAAGTTATCCCCGCCAACCCGGGGTTGGTGCATGATGCCGAGGTAATAGGTCCTACTCGGAGGAATTCATGGCCAATCTGGGTGCGTCGCGCGAAGCCGAGGCAAACCCCGCAGGGGGCCGGTCTGGCGATCCCCGCGATATCATTGATGCAGCGGTCGCCGCGGCATTCATCGTCCCGCTCGGCGAGTTGCGGGCCAGCACGCGGCGGCAGGCCCCCGTAGCGCTGGCGCGGCAGAGCGCGATGTATCTCGCCCATGTGGCGTTCGGGCTTAAGCTTCAGCGAGGTCGGCCGTGCGTTCGGGCGCGACCGCACGACTGCCGCCTATGCGTGCCGGCGGATCGAGGACCGCCGCGCCGACCGGGGCTCGATACGGCGCTCGCCGAGCTCGAGCACGCCTTGCGCCGCAATTTCGATGCGACGTTCGGAGCCGTCTCGTGAGCAGGAAGATCGTTCCCGATGACACGATCGATCCGTTTCGCGCGCAGCACCTGCGCCTCGCGCGCCGGCTGATCGCAACCCCCGACGGCCCCGCCGACGTCCTCGTCGATGAGGCGGAAAGCCCGCTCGCCTGGCTTGCGCGGCGCAAGGGGCGCGACGGGCAGCCGCTGATTCATGTCACGCAATTCCAGGCGGGCGAGCGGCTGCGCGGCGATTTCACGCGCGCGCAGATGACCCCGCGCGTCACCGCGAACTGGGATCCTTCTGTGGCGCAAGGCCGGCGCGGGCAGGCAGGAGGCGGCACCTTCACCGATGTAGCCGTCGCGGCGCGCCAGCGGTTGCGCGGCGCGCTCGACGCGGTCGGTCCGGAATTCGCCGGGCTGCTTCTCGATGTCTGCTGTTTCCTCAAGGGTCTGGAAGATATCGAGCGCGAACGGCGCTGGCCGCCGCGTTGCGGCAAGGTCGTGGTGCAGCTCGGCGCTCGATCGGCTCGCGCGTCACTACGGTTTGGCCGAGCAGGCGCGCGGCCGTGCACGCGCGCCGATCCGAACCTGGCTCGATGCAGACAGCGAATTCGCGGTGGAGTCTTAAGCCGCGTGCTCCAGCGCGGCGCGCGCATCCGACCGGATGCGCTCGACCATGGAGCGGAAGCCGTTCGAGCGCTGCGGCGTCAGGTGTTCGCGCAAGCCCGAGCCGGTTGAACAGCTCGACCGCATCGGTCTTGAGAATCTCCGGCGCGGGCTTGCCCGAATAGAGCGCGAACAGGATCGCGATCAGTCCGCGCACGATATGAGCATCGCTGTCGCCGACGAACGAAAGCGTCGGCCCGCTCGCGCCATTCGGCTTCACGCTGGTGCCGAGCCACACCTGGCTGGCGCAGCCCTGCACCTTGTTCGCCTCGTTGCGCAGCTCTTCGGGCAAGGGCGTAAGCATGCGCCCAAGCTCGATCACATAGCGATAGCGGTCGTCCCAGTCGTCGAGCAGGGCGAAATTCTCGATGATGTCGTCGATCGTCGCCAGTTACTCATGGGCCTCGCGCCGTTGCACGCCGAGGATATAGGCGTGCGGCGCGGCGGGGTACAGCCCGATTTCAGCGGCTTCCGGCTATTGCGGGCGCCGCGCGTCGGCCTGGCGCTGCTGCGTGCCGCGCCACGCCGGCGCCGTGTCGGCCTGCGTCAAGGTGTTTTGCGAATCGCTCTCCGCGAGCGCCTTCGCGGGCGTCGCCGGTCCTGCCTGCTCGGTCTTGGAGGTGAACTTCTCGTAGACCCACTTCGCGCTCGCCTGCGCCTTGTGTCCGAAGTAGGTGAGCGCCTGCGAACCGACCTGACAGGCCTCCGGCTGGCGCGTGCAGAACTGGCCCATGTCGGAGACGGTGGCGGACGCGGCAGTGACCGCCTGCGCCGCGCCGATCCCTGACTCCGGCACCTTCGCGAACTCCGGCGTCGGCAGCAGCACGATGACGATGCTCAGCCAGAACGCCGCACGGATAAGAAAGAACATGACTCTGCCCTGTGTCCTCCACGGCTTTTTCACCGCGGTTGAGGAGACGCTAGCAGAGGCCTTTGAAGGCGGCGTTCGTTCAGTGCTGTCGATTTTGCGCATGTTCGAGGCAAGTTTTCGACGAGTTTTCCTAAAATTCGAACGATTTTCATCGTTAAGAAAATGATGCCGGCGCGCTTGCGCATTGGTCGCGGTTTGGGGCTACGCGCACTCGCGCCAAACGAAGGCCTGCGGCAGACGGGCGCATCTTGCGTTCGTGCCGTGCGCGGTCTGCCGCCGTGCCGCCTTCATTCGGCAACCGACCGTTCACCATTCGAGACGAAACCAAACCCCGTTGCTGCGGTATTGGCCCGTATCGGCGCCGCGCAGGCTCCGGCGCGGCGTTCCCTTAGCGTTCGTTTAAGCGCCCTCTGACACGATCCGCACATGTGGGGAGCGCGTCCCGTCGGGCGTGTCTTAAAGTGACGTGAGCGTGTTCGCGCAAATCCGCCTCTATCTCGACTCGTTGGTGCATCCCTCGGCGCGGCTCGATCCGCTGACCGCGGCGCGCCATCGGGCATTCATTGCGCCGCGCTTCGTCGGCGGATTGATGGCGCTGACCGCGCTGCCGATCCATCTGGCGCTGAGCGGCGTGCCGAGCCCGCTCGAAATCCTGTTCTATGCCTGGCTCGCAACGCCGATTCTGACGGCCTGCTATCTGTCGCGCACCGGCCGCTACGAACGCGCGCAGATCATGTCGTCTGCATCGCTCGCTGTTCTGATTGCCGCGATCGGCATGGCGACCGGCGGGATCACGTCGTTCGCCGCGGTGTGGCTCGTGGTCATCCCGCTCGAAGCCGCGCTCGCCGCCTCGCGCCGTGTCGTGACGATCGCCTCTGTTCTCGCGCTCAGCGCCGCGGGTCTCCTCTATCTTGCGGGGCAACCGCACCTGTTGGCCGCAACCGACGCCCTCGGCGACGCTGATGGCGCTCGGCGTCATTTCGGCCGCGCTCTATGCGACCGGCCTCGCGCTCGGCAGCGCCTCGCTCGCGCGCACCAGTTCGCGGCTGCTCGTCGTGGAGGAAGACCGCTACCGCCTGCTCGCGCGCAACATCACCGACGTGATCACGCGCCACCGCCGCAACGGCACGGTGCGCTTTGCCTCGCCGGCGGCCGAAAGCCTGTTCGGCGTGCCGGCAAGAACGCTGCTCGGTCACGGCCTGTTCGACCGCGTCCATGTCGGCGATCGCCCGGCCTATCTGACCGCGCTGGCCGATGCCGCCGTGCAAGGCGTGAGCAGCTCGGTTGAATTCCGCATCCGGCGCGAGGCGCCGGGGAGGCGATCCGAAATTCCCGCCCAGTTCATCTGGGTCGAAATGCGCTGCCGCGCGCTCGATCGCGCCGAAGGCGAGAGGAGCGAGCGCGAGGTCGTCGCGGTGATCCGCGACGTGACCGATCGCAAGGTTCAGGAGCAGGCGGTCGACGGTGCGCGCGAGGAGGCCGAGCGCGCGAACGCCGCCAAGAGCCGCTTCCTCGCCACCATGAGCCATGAGCTGCGCACGCCGCTCAATGCGATCATCGGCTTCTCCGAGATGCTCGCCAACGAAGACATGATGCAGCTCGACAAGGCGCGGCGGCACGAATATGCGCTGCTGATCGGCGAATCCGGGCACCATCTTCTGTCGGTGGTGAACGGCATTCTCGACATGTCGAAGATCGAGTCCGGCAATTTCGAGATCACGCCCGAGCCGTTCGCGCCCGCGCCGGTGATCGGCACGTGCTGCGACCTGATGGCATTGCGCGCGCGCGAGGCCGGCATCGATCTCGTCTGCCGCGTTCCGGCCGATCTGCCGGATATCGTCGCCGACAAGCGCGCCGTGAAGCAGATCCTGATCAACCTGCTCTCCAATGCCGTCAAGTTCACGCAGCGCGGCGGAAAGGTCTCGGTCACCGCCGAGATCAGGGGTGCGGACGTAACCCTCACGGTGGAAGACACCGGCGTCGGTATCGGCGAGGACGATCTGCGCCACGTCGGCGATCCGTTCTTCCAGGTCCGCACCGCCTATGACCGTCCGCACGACGGCACCGGTCTCGGCCTGTCGATCGTGAAGGGACTGGTCGAACTCCACGGCGGAGAGCTCGGCATCCGCAGCCGCGTCGGCTCTGGAACCAGCGTGTCCGTCCGCCTGCCAGTCGATTGTGAAAAAGCGCGCGTCGTCGAAGCGGCGCCGAATGTGCAGCGTCTGCCGGTTCCCGAGCCGGTAGTGCTGCCGACAGACATCAGGATGAGAAAAAGTGCGTGAGCGAGCGATAGCGGTCGATTCCGCCGAATTCGAAAACGAGGGAGGCGTGCGCGCATTGCTGCGCCGCGCGCTCGGCCGCAATCCGCTCGATGCCATCGCGATTGTCCTGCTGCTGATCGCCGCCGGCGCCATTCTCACCAATGCGCTCTATCGCCAGCCCGGCCCGCATCCGGCGCCGATCTTCTCGATCAAGCCGCGACCTGTCGCAGGCGAGCCCGCGGGCGGCGTCGTGCCGGCGATGCCGCGCGCGCGCCCGGAAGGGCTCGTGACCGCGAAACCGGAAGCGGCCGCGCGTTCGCGCGCCGACATCATCACCGATATTCAACGCGAGCTCTCGCGCCGCGCCCTCTATGACGGCCCGGTCGACGGCGTGCTCGGGCCGAAGACCGACTCGGCGATTCGCGATTTCGAGGCATCAGCGAAACTGAAGGCGACCGGCGAACCGAGCGAGGACGTGCTGCGCGCGATCGCCCGCACGCCGCTCAAGCCCGAGGCCGCCGCGCCGAAGGCGCCGGCCCGCATCGATCCGATCGCCGAGCTGATCGCGCCCGCGTCACGCGTGATCGCGGTGCAGCGCGCGCTCAATGATTACGGTTACGGCCCCGTCAAGGCGACCGGCAATTACGGGTCCGAGACGATTTCGGCGATCCAGAAATTCGAGCGCGACCGCAAGCTGCCGGTCACCGGGCAGATCTCGCCGCGCCTGCTGCGTGAACTCGCGGCGCTGACCGGACGGCCGCTGGAGTAAGGCCGCGCAACGCGGACCTTTCAATTCGTCATGCCCGGCTTTATGCCGGGCATCCACGTCTTAGAAACAGGTTAGACGTGGATGGCGGGCGCAGGGCGTTCACGCCCGTCTTCGACGGGCTATGCCCGGCCATGACGGGAGACTGCATGCGCCTCAAGACCGGCATCTGGGTCGCCGCCTATCTGCGCCGCTGCCAGGTCGAGGGCGCGGCGGCGGTGCTGCGCCGGCGCGGCGCCGAGGAGGCGGGCGCGATTTTCATCAAGGTGAGCCGGCTCGACGGGACCGCCGACCTTTATGGCCCGGCGCCGCAATCGGCGTTCGACGAGGCGCGTCCGAGCGAGCGCGCCTTCAGCGAGGCGCTGAAGGCGTTACCGGCACCGGAGGCGGACGTCGAGGCGTATCTGGCGCGCCAGCGCGGCTTCGATCCGGACCTCTGGATCGTCGAGGTCGAGGACCGCGGCGGGCGGAACTTTCTCGATCACATCGTGCGTTGACGCACGCCGGTGTCGGTGCGCGCGGGAGCCTGCGGCTCGGCTGCGCCCGGGACGGCGGATCGCTGAACCGCGGCGCGAGCGCGCCGCCTCGTCGTCGTAGTACATCGGCTTGTGCGCGGGCCGGCGCGCTTGGACCGGTTCGCGCCCGCGCAGGCTCGCGACGATCTTGTGGGCGGCATCCGCGCTGATCCGCTCATAGAGCCCGGCGAGATCGAACACGCGCTGTACGGATTCGCCGATCGCCGGATCGATGAACATCAGGATGCGTTGCAGCGCGACGGACGGCATCGCCAGCGCTTTCGCGGCGATCAGCAGCGGTTCGCCCGATGGGTCGGCGACGATACGCTCGGCCTGCTCGTGCGTCAGGCCGAGAGCGTTCTCCAGCAACCTGGTGAAGCCGGCCGGGTCGCGCCCGAGCGCTGCGGCTTCGAGCGCGCGGTTGGTCTCGATCGGCTGCACGGCCTGCGGGGTTTCGGCTTCGATCGAGCCGAGGCTCATCAGCAGAATGCGACGCTCCGCCGGTTCGGCGGAGAAGAACAGGTCGGCGAGTTCGATCTCCGCGTCATGACGCGAATTCTGTACCGGCGGCGCAACCGCGGCCTGCTGCCGTGCGGCGGGTGTGGCGATCGCCGGAACGGATTCGCGCCGCTCGGCGATGATAGCGGCGTGACTTGTGCCGAAGTCGCGCACAACCGCATCGATCTCGGCAGCGGTGAGCGACGCGGGAATGCCGCAGGATCGGTTCGGCGACTTCGATCACGTCACGGGCCAGCCGACGCGCGACCGCAGGCGGGGCGCCCGCATAAGCGGCGATTTTCCTTGCGATGGTGACGCGCGTTGCAAGGTCGACGGAGTCGATCAGCCGCAGCACAAGCTCGGTATAGTGACGCTCTTCCTCGGCGCTGTGCGTTGGCTTCTGCACATAGAGGTCGGTGAGCACGCGCACGAGCGTCGGGCGGATGTCGACGCCGTCGCGCCGCGCCAGGCTGTCGAGGCCATCCAGTCTTGGGAAACATCGCTGACACGACCGCCTCCCGCTCCGCGCACGATCAGAACTCACACGGACCAGCCTAGCGCCGTCCCGTTAGCAGAGCGTTAACCTTGTCAGTCACTTAATCCATGGATGAACCGATCCGGCGAGCAGGCGTTGGCCGGGGGAGAGGGACATGGGGATTGTGATCGCATTCCCGGCGGACAGGTGCTCCGTCGGATCCGGACTGATCGAGGCGCGCGATGACGGCGGCAGCGTCATCATTCTGCCGGTGATCCGCGTCGAGCGGCACGGCGATAACTTCCGATGGCGTCGAGCCGAACTCGTCCTCGCCGCGCGGCAAGCGCCGCAAGCGCTAGGTCATGAGATTTCGTTGGCTGGCATTCTGCATCGCTCTCGCGATGACGGGGCCGGCTTCCGCGCAGGCCGGCGATTTCGGACGGCCGAAGCCTTCGCTGCTCGAAGGCTTGATCCCGCAGCAGTTCTGGAAGGGCCCGGTCACCGGCTATTCGAGCTATCCGCTGACCAACCTCGAAGAGGAATTGCGCGATCGCTCCTATGTGCTGATCCGGCCGAACGAGCCGCGCGGCAACTGGAACATCTACATCGCGGGATTCGGGATCGCGCGTCTGTTCCCGCCGAGCATGACCTCATTCGACCACACCGAATATGCGCGCATGCTGCTGTGGACGTTCGCGCGCTCGGAAGCCTCGTCATACAATCGGCTGGTGGAGGACATGGACAGCGACGGCAGGTTGGTCGGGCCGTTCGTCGCCGTCGCCTGCGCGGTCGCCGATCTCGATCTCAAGCGCGAGCGCAGCCTTGCGTATGTGAGCGAGCTATCCGAAGGCGAGGTTGGCAATGCCTACGGCCGCATCCGGGAAAACCGCATGGTGACCGCCTGGGTGCTCCGCGCGCTGCACTGGCGGCTTGCGTCATACCGCTATGCGCTCGAACGGCTTGTCATCGCGGTGCCGTCCGGGCGCGCCGTGGAGGTGGAGCGTGGCCTGACGCGCTTCCAGGCGATCGTGGTTGCGGCCGATCCGGCGCTGGCCCGCTGCGCGGCTGTCGAGCTCGCCGCGCCGGTCATCACGAAATAGCAGGGGCTCGTTTCAGCTCTGCGTGCCGCATTGCGCGGCGGCGAGCGCGCGTCGCGCCATCGGCATCAGGCCGGGTTCGGGACCGAACGTGCGGACCAGGATCAGGCCGGTGGGCGTGGGGGATTCCACGATCAGCCGGTCGGCGGCGGTGATTTCCTCGTCGTCGGGGACTTCGGCACGCTGTTCGGGCGTCATCAGATCGAGCTCGATGATGCGCCGGCCGGCCGCGCGATCGTTGATGGCGTAATAGGCGATGCCGCTGCGCGCATAGAACGAGACCGACGTGTAGGCCTGGCTCACCGGCACGCGCAGCTTGAGCGGACCGGCGGCAAGATCGTAGCGGCAGACCGCCGTGGCGAACGCCGGGTCCATGAACGGCAGCACGGCATCGTCCGGCGTCGGGGCGGGCAGGGGCATGATGTTGTTCGCGGGCGCCGTGGCGGAAAGGCGCGTATAGGCGTCCTGCGTCGCCGTACGTGGCAGCAGCAGCACGGTTGCAAGATGCACGATGCCGCCGAGCAGCAGCCCTCCGAGCAGCCATAACAGCCAGCGGATCATGCGCACCCCGCAGCAGCCACCGCAGGCATGGGCGCATCCTTTGCCGTCCGCGTCGCGACGCCGACCGGCGTGTCGTAGAGGCGCAGCACGACGACGTAACGGTCGATACCGCCGGTCGGCAGCCAGTTGCCCGGCCGTGCGCGTGGGCCGATTAGGATCTCAAACGTGCCATCGGCACGGCGGGCGATTTCCTGACTGGTGAAGCCGTAGCGGTCCGCCGCGTTGGGGATGAGACGCCCATCGAGATCGTAAAGCGTGATCGTCCAGAATCGCGCCGCCGGCGTCGTCCCCGCTACCGTCACCATACAGCGGCCGTCCAGCGCGCGGCCCGCATCATCCGAGGATGCAAAGAACGCAACGCCGTCGCCCGAGCCGATCGGCAGTTCGCCGCTGCGTGCGATAGCGGCACGCGCGTAAGGGTCGATGTCGGAGGTCCCGGTCTTCGGCCACGCAGTCCATGCACCGATGGTAATCGCGCCGAACGCCGTGCCGCGCGTGAGCGCAAATTGCGTCAAGCCCAGGCCGAAGGCCGCGGCGACCGCGAAGGCGAACAGAAATCCGATGAGCAGGCGCATCGCTTCAAGCTTTCGCCGGCATCAATTGCCGCGGGCGCCGCTGGTAGCCGATGCGACGGTGTCGGAAGCGGGAAGCGCCGCGCCCTTCTGCGAAGCGGACGCGTCGGCGAGCGCGCGCGTTGCGTTTTCCATCATGCGCTCGACACGCAGCAGCACATCGATCGAGCGCCTGCTGAGCATGGTGGGACGCACCGTCGGCTCGGCGCCTCCGGTCGACGCGGCGGCAATCTGCGGCGCCGGCGGCGTCGGGCCGGCCGGCACGCCTGGGATGTTCTTCACCTCGATCCCTTGGTGCGCATAGGCCATGATCTGCCGCCATGTCATCGCAGGCAGCGAGCCGCCCGTCATGCGGTTGGTGGGTGCGTAGTCGTCATTGCCGAACCACACGCCGCATACATAATTGCCGGTGTACCCGACGAACCATGCGTCGCGATAGGCATTGGTGGTGCCGGTTTTCCCCGCGGCCTTCACGCCTTCCAGGATGGCGCGCTTGCCGGTGCCTTCTTCCACCACCTTGTTCATGATCATATTCATCTCGAGCGCGACCTGCGGGCGCAGTACCTGCTCGGGCTTCTTGCCATCGCGATCGAAACGCCAGACGACCTCGCCATTGCCGCCACGCACTTCCACGATGGCGTGCGGGGGAGACGCCTTGCCGAGATTGGGGAATGCCGTGTAGCCGGCGGTGTGATCGAGAACGGTCACCTCGGCGGCGCCGATCGGCAACGATGAGGAGTCGGGCAGGGGCGTGCGCAGGCCCATCTTGTGCGCCATCTGAATGATCTTGGCGCGGCCGACCTTCGGATTGCCGTCGCCGAGCGAAACCGAGAGACGCACCGGGATGGTATTAATTGAGCGTACCAGCGCCTGCGTGATGGTGACCGAGCCCGAGAACGAGTGCGAATAGTTCGAGGGGCACCAGTTGCCGAGACAGATCGGCGCGTCCACCACGATCGAGGTCGGCTTGAAGCCGTTCGACAGCGCGGTCGCGTACACGTACGGCTTGAACGATGAGCCGGGTTGGCGCAGCGCATCGGTCGCGCGGTTGAACTGGCTCTGCCCGTAGTCGCGTCCGCCGACCATCGCGCGGACCGCGCCATCGAGATCGAGCACGACGGCGGCGGCCTGGCGCGCCTTGTAGTCGTTGCCGTGCTGGCGGATCATTGACTCGACCGCGTTCTCGGACTCGCGCTGCAAGTTCACATCGAGGCCGGTGCGCACGACGAACACGCGCTCATGCAGCGACTTCGGGAATGTCGCGACGAGCTTTTTCATTTCGTCAAAAGCGTAGTCGAGATAATAGTTTGCGACGCGTTCATCACGTCGATCGAGGGCGGTTGCGGGATTGCGCCGCGCGCCGAACACCTGGCCTTCGGTCATCATCCCGGCTTCGACCAGATTGTCTAAAACCACGTTGGCGCGGGCTCTTGCGGCGGGCAGGTTCACGTGCGGCGCAAAGCGCGTCGGCGCTTTAAAAAGTCCGGCTAACATCGCGGCTTCGGCGAGGTTTACGTCGCGCGCCGACTTGTTGAAATAGTACTGCGCGGCCGCATCGACGCCGAACGCGCCGCCGCCCATGTAGGCGCGGTCGAGATAGAGCTTGAGGATCTCGTTCTTGGTCAGCCGCGTCTCGAGCCAGATCGCGAGGAACGCCTCCTTCACCTTGCGCTCGATGGTACGTTCGTTGTTCAGGAACAGGTTCTTGGCGAGCTGCTGCGTAATCGAGGAGCCGCCCTGCACCACGCCGCCGGCGCGCGCATTCGCCGTCAAGGCGCGCACGAGGCCGGACGGATCGATGCCGTAGTGTTCGTAGAAGCGGCGGTCCTCGGTCGCGAGCGCGGCCTTGATCAGGTGATCCGGGTAATCCTCCAGCGGGATCGCGTCGTTATGCCGAATCCCGCGCGAACCCACCTCGTTGCCGAAGCGGTCGAGGAAGGTGACGGCGAGCTCGGACTTCTTCAGCCAGTCCTCGTCCGAGGTTTCGCGGAACGCCGGCACCGCGAGCGCCAGCATCACGATGAGACCGCCCAGCCCCAGCGTCGCGCCTTCCGAGAGCGGCTCGACGATCGCCCAGCGCCGCCAGCCCGCGACATGGAAGCGGTCCATGAAGGCGGAGAAACGCTCGTAATATTCGCGCAGCCAGCGCGCCGCATGGAACACGGTGGAGTCGAGGCGCGAGTCGAAGTCGAGCAGGAAGCGCTTGAGCTTCGGCTTGAACTCTGGACTGTTGAGGTCGCGCAACGAAATTCTCCGGCACAACGCAAGCGGGACCGGCGGAGCGCCCCGAATCCGCCGACCCTGTCAATTTGTTCACCTGTAGCCCGTTCCCGCCCCCGCGCCAATGGCAGAAACGCAACAGGGTGAAGGGAAGGTCGCGCGGCTCGCGCCGTGATAAGCCCCGGTCCGTGCCGCCGCATTGTTCGCGCCATTGCGGTGAATCGGTGGCCCGCGCGGCGGCCCCGGATTTCCCTCGCGCCCGCCTGCCGCCGGGGGTATTGAGCCCTATGGCCGACGCGCCGCCGTTCTGGAAAACCAAATCCCTCGCCGACATGACGGACCCCGAGTGGGAGTCCCTGTGCGATGGCTGCGGGCGCTGCTGCCTGGTCAAGCTCGAGGACGAGGACACCGCCAAGATCCATTTCACGGATATTGGATGCCGGCTGCTGGACGGGCAAACCTGCCGCTGCCGCGATTACGGGAACCGCACCGCGCGCGTGCATGACTGCGTGCGCCTGACCGCGGACAACCTCGCCGGGCTGAACTGGCTGCCGCCCACCTGCGCCTACCGCCTGGTGGCGGCGGGAGGCGACCTCTACTGGTGGCACCCACTGGTCTCGCACGACCCCGACAGCGTGCACGCGGCTGGCGTCTCGGTGCGCGCGCGCGTTTATGCCGACGAGGACGCGCTGCCGGAGGACAAGCTCGCCGACCACATCGTCTCCTGGCCCGGCAAATGGCCCAAGGGGGCCAAATCCAGCGCGAAAACCCCAGCAAAATCAACCACCCGACCGCCTGCGCCACCCCGCCGCGCCCCCCGCTGAAAAAAACCCCAACCGGCCAAGATTCTTCGGAACGACTCACCGGCCCCGCCGTTGTCAGGGCGAGGCGGCGACCCCCGTGCCCCCCGTCCCCGACGCCGCCTTAAATTCAGCCCCGGTCAGACATTCCTCCCGAAGTCTGGCCGGGGCCGCTTCTTGTTTGCGGCATGGAACTTCTGCCCGCCGCCCGCCCGGGGAACTTCACCGCCAAACCCCGCGTTGTCACGCGCCGGACCGTTCCGGCCGGACAAACCAAGGAGTGGGCACAATGAACACCGCCACCGCAGACACCGATCGGAACCGGGGCAAGGCGCCGGAGTATCCGCCGTCGGCCGGCGAGAAGACCTCGACCGACGCGCACCCGGTGACCGAAACCGCCAACGAGGCGCGTCAGGCCGTGACCGGGCATGGCGTCAACGTGGTGCTGGCCGTCAGCCTCGCCGGCGTCATCGTGGCGTTCGTGATCGTCTACGCGGCGTTCTTCGCGTAACTCATCTCCGCTCATTCCCGCGCAAGCGGGAATCCAGTTCTTTCTTTTTCTTGGCTCTGGGTCCCCGCTTTCGCGGGGACGAGCGGATAAACGCGCCTGCCGCCGCTACACCAGCGGCACGTAATCGTATTCGCCGACCCCCTGCAGCACCAGGAACGTCATCGAACGCGCGCCCGCGTTGGTCGCCAGATGCGGGCGGCCGGGCGCGACCGCATGGCTCTGCCCCGGCAGAAGCGTGATCGCCTCCTTGGGGTTTTGCAGAAACAGGCGCATCTCGCCCTCCAGCACGTAGAACGTATCGCTGACGTGTGAGTGCGTGTGCCACGGCACGGTCTGCGCCGGCGACAACTGTATTTCGCTGATGCGGAAGCCGGGGCGCTCGCAGTGGCGCGCGCGGCGCTCGACCTCATAGAGATGCGAGGCGTCTGTTACGGCTTGCTTCGGGGCAGGGGCGGGCATGGGGCTCCTGTTTGGATTTCGGAGTCTGAGCATGCTCAGACGAAATGCCAAGGGCCTGCCTCGCGCATCCGGCTGGTCGCTCATCACGCATACGCGCTTGCGCCAACTCGCCCATTGGGCTACATGAAGCGTCATGGCCATGCGGCGGAAACCGCAAACGGTCGCCGAGACGAAAGTATTTTCCGAAGAAATCGGCGCCATGTTGTCGCCGACCGAAAGGGACGTGGTGATCGCCGAGATCGCAGCCGCTCCGGAGGGCGGCGATCTCATTCGCGGTAGCGGAGGACTGCGCAAGCGCCGGATCGCGTTGCCGGGACGGGGAAAGCGTGGCGGCGCACGGGTCATCACGCTGTTCATGGGTGACCGCTACCCGGTCTACGCGGTTTTTCTCTATGCCAAGAACGAGAGAGAGAATTTGTCTGCCGAGCAGAGCAGGGCGTTGCTTCGGCTGGTCACGGCGATAAAGGCACAGGTGAAGACACCATGAAAAAGAATCGTTTTGACCGCCTCATCGCGAGCCTCGAGGACGTACGCTCCCATGTGGTGACGGGCCGCTTTGCGGGTCGCTTCACGGACGTCGAGATAGGCGCAGATGACATCCGCGCCGTGCGTGAGAAGTCGGGACTGACCCAAACGCAGTTCGCCGCGACCTTTGGCATCGGCCTTGGCACGCTGCAGAAGTGGGAACGCGGCGAGCGACGCCCAAGCGGCGCGGCGAAATCGCTGCTGCGGGTGATGCAGGCTAATCTGCCGGCTGTTGTGCGCGCGCTAGGGGCGGCGCCAATGTCCCGAAAGCAGCGCGCGCGGCCAACACGAACGGCGGCTTGACCATGTAAGTCGAAGGGGCTGAGAACTCACAAGATGGCGAAAGCAATTTTTACGACCAAGATCATCCCGGCCTACAAGGATCGACCGGAGGAGCGCTATCACTTTCCTCGGACCTACTTAGAATCAAGTCCGCAGCTCTGTTGGTGATCACATCATTTACTATGAGCCACGTCGATCAAGTGCGGAGGAACTCAAGCCGCGGCGGGCGGCAAGCCTATTTCGCGACGGCGCGCGTAGATAGCATCGTCGAAGACACAGAGACGCCAGACCACTTCTACGCACTCATTTCAACGTCTACCTATCTCGACTTTGACCAACCAGTGCCATTCGCGAATGGTGGCGAGTACTTTGAAAGGGCGCTCCGCAAGTCAGATGGCTCAACGAATAGGGGCGCGTTTGGGCGTGCCGTTCGAACAATACCTGATGTGGAGTTCGATCTTATCCTTAAGGCGGGCTTCGCGCAGGAATTAGCCGACGTTGAACACACTGAAGATTATATCGTATCTGCTGGCTTGGCGGAACGCGCGCAGGAAGAGTTTGTTCGCCCATTAATCGAAATGACGGTATTGAAGCCGTTTCGTGAGCGCGCCTTTATGCGAGCTGTGCGTAATGCTTATGATAATCGTTGTGTGATGAGCGGTATCCGTCTGATCAATGGTGGAGGAAGGCCAGAAGTCCAAGCGGCGCATATCAAGCCAGTTGCGAAGAATGGGCCAGACTCGATACGAAATGGGCTTGCGTTGTCTGGCACACTACACTGGCTTTTTGATCGAGGCTTGATTTCAGTGGCCGACAATCACGAAATTCTCTTGTCGAAACAACAAGTGCCGGACCAAGTCGTGCGGCTACTAAATGTTGACCGAAAGCTAATAGTCCCGAGCGATCGAAGTTTGCAGCCCGATCCTTTTTATCTCAAGTTCCATCGTGAGTGCGTTTTCAAGGCATAGACTTAGGTTGATACCAACCCGAGTCCGACGTGGGCGTGAGTTCGTACTTGCTTGCGAACCATTCTACAAAATCTTTGGGTGATTGTTCTTCTGTCCAATGTTGGTGCAGGCGATCATCGTCAATGCCGGCATCGATTGAATTGATTCCGTAATCAGCCGACATGATTCGATCAACGTCACGTTTCCATTCCATGAATGGTTCGCTTGTGATGGATCGATCGTCTGAGCGCTTCATAACAGAGCACTTAGCGCGTTTCGTAAAGTCCACCAAGCGCCAAGGTTATTTACCCCTGCCGCGCTTGCCTTGCCGCAGGCGCACCCCGGGCGCATCGCCATTGATAAATTCGACCCCGGCGGATTCCATCGCGGTCTGAAGCGCTTGATACGCGTCCGGCGACACCTTCGCGCCTCGTCCCGTCTCCGCGCGTTTGACCGTCGGCAAGGACATCTTCGCGCGTTCGGCGAGTACCGTTTGCGACCATGCTAGAAGCGCGCGGGCCGCCTTGAACTGCTCCTTCTTGATCACAATTCCCCCTTGACACTTTTGGGATCATTCGAGTAATGATACAAAAGGTGTCACGCTCCTTTTGGATGATCCCCGTGCCGCAATTCACATTTCGGCAAAGGGTGCTCCTTTGCCGATGACCCGCCGCAGCCTGCTCGCTGGTGCGACGAGCCTCGCAGCGACCACGCTCGTGCCGGCCGCGTCTTTGCACCCGACTCAGGACCCTGAGCTTACGGTGCTTGGCGCGCGCTTTGAACAGGCGCTCGCCGTGCTCGAAGTGGCACAACCCGCGCTTGCCGCCTGCGAACGTCGTTATCTGGAGGAAGGGCCCCTGCCTCCGCCAGTCCTCACTGACGGCGGACCACTCGGCCATCTGATCAACGACTGGGGTTGCTGGACTGCACTTGAGCTGCGCTGGCTCCTGAAAGACGACGATCACCGCGCCGATTGGCCCGCCGCGCGCGCGGCGCTGCCTGTGGCGCTCGCCTACGAGGCGCGCGACCGGCGCTTCCGTCGCAAGCTTGGCCTGCCTGCCGCGGAGCGCGCGCGGGATGCGGCGGCCGATGCCGTGGAATCGCTTGGCGACGCGATCCTTGCTTCGACCGCGCGATCGGCCGCCGGCCTTGCCGTGCAAGCGCGCGCCTTGAAAGCCTGGGGCAAGCCCGGATGGTGGAGCGGCGAGGCGTCGCACGCCGATCCTTTCGAGCGTTTCGCCGCGCAACTGATCGACCGCGCGATCGCCGCGGCAGGGTGAAAATCCAGCAATATCAAGCGATAAGTCCTATTTTTGGCCCGTGGAAAAGATTTTGTACATTTTCTAGGAATATCAGTTGACGGCGAGTCGCTGCTCCTGTATCAAAGGCGCACGCTCCACAATTGGGTCTTGAGAGCGAAGCGGCGCCCCGGCGCCCTCCCACAATCCAGATCAATCTTGGCTTCCGGCGAACCGGGGAGGGATTTGTCATGCCTGCGCCAGCAGCCGACATGATCACGCTCGCGCGCCAGCGGTACGTCGAGGGCGTGGCAGTTTCCAAAATCCTCGCTGAGACAGAGATGAGCCTCGGCACATTCTATCTCTGGCTCGACGGCGGGCCGGACGACGGTGGCCAGCGGCTTCCGCCGATCCCGCGCCGCCGCGTCGTCATGGGAAAGCGGCGCATGCCGCTCTCCGGTGGTCGCGCCTCGCTGATCCAACGATTGTGGCGGACGGCGGAACGGCAGGTGCGCGACATCGAGGATCGCCTGCGCCTCCAGCTACAGGACTCCGGCGAACGCGAGCGCGAC
The DNA here is from genome assembly GCA_963800695.1 of uncultured Alphaproteobacteria bacterium. GTDB lineage: Bacteria > Pseudomonadota > Alphaproteobacteria > Rhizobiales > Xanthobacteraceae > PALSA-894. The sequence continues at coordinate 149,654 of CAWDCA010000008.1, forward strand.
GCCCGCGTCATGGCGATCGTCGTCAAGACGCTGCGCGATCTGCGCGCGCTCGACACCGCGGAAGAAGAGGCATCGCGCGAGAATGACGACACTGGAAACCTCGACGACTTCCGACGTGAGCTTGCACGCAAGATTGAGGGGGTTATCGCCGCGACAAATCCGGATGCTGCTCGGGTGGATGACTCCGGGTGAACTGGAAAGGCTCGCGAAGGATTTCTGGTTTTTCTCCCATCCCCACCAGCGCCCGCCCGAGTTCGCGCAGGGCGGCGCGCCGTGGACCACCTGGCTGATCCTCGGCGGGCGCGGCGCCGGCAAGACGCGCGCCGGGGCCATGGGTGCGCGAGGTCGCGCGCGATCCCGCAGCGCGCATCGCGCTCGTCGGCGAGACCGCGCACGATGCGCGCGAGGTGATGGTCGAGGGCGTGTCCGGCGTGCTCGGCGTGCACGAGGATCGCGCGCGGCCGGAGTGGATTCCGACGCGCGGCCGGCTCGAATTTGCCAGCGGGGCGGTCGCGGAATGTTTTTCGGCGGAAGATCCGGATTCGCTGCGCGGCCCGCAATTTTCCGCCGCGTGGTGCGATGAACTCGCCAAGTGGCGCCATGCCGAAGCAACCTTTGACATGCTGCAGTTCGGGCTGCGCCTTGGCACACGGCCGCGGCAGGTGATCACCACCACGCCGCGGCCGATGCGTTTGCTCAAGAAGATCATGGCCGATCCGGCGACCGCGCTGACGCGCGCCGGCACCGCGGCGAATGCGTATCATCTCTCGCCCGCGTTCCTCGAGACGATCGTTGCGCGCTATCGCGGCACAAGGCTTGGCCGTCAGGAGATCGACGGTGAGGTGATCGAGGAGCGGCCCGATGCGCTGTGGACGCGCGCGGGGCTGGAAGCGTGCCGGCTGCCGGGCGCGCCCGCGTGCTCGCGCATCGTGGTGGCGGTGGATCCGCCGGCGAGTGCGACCAAGCACTCCGCCGCGTGCGGGTTGATCGCGGCCGGGCTCGGCGGCGATTTCATCTACGTGCTGGCCGACGAGAGCGCGAGCGGCCTTTCGCCCGCCGGCTGGGCGCGCAGGGCGATCGCGCTGTGGCGCAGGTTTGAGGCCGATTGTCTCGTCGTCGAGGCGAACCAGGGCGGCGACATGGTGCGCCAGGTGATCCGCGACGAGGACGCGAGCGTGCCGGTGACGCCAGTGCGCGCGCATCGCGGCAAATATCTGCGCGCCGAGCCGATCGCGCAGCTCTACGAGCAGGGCCGCGTGAAGCACTGCGGCGATCTTTCCGAGCTGGAAGACGAGATGTGCGACTTCGGCCCCGATGGGCTCTCGTCCGGCCGCTCGCCCGACCGGCTCGACGCGCTGGTCTGGGCGGTGACGGCTTTGACGTATGGCGCAAGGCCGCAGCCAAGAGTGCGCATGTTGTGAGTTCCGCGCCGCGAATTTGCAGTGACGGAACGATCCCATGGACGCGAAGGACCTTGCGCGGATCGAGTATCACCGCCGCTACAGTCGGCCCGACTGGCGCCGCTTCGCGCGCGCGGACTGGGAGTGGGTGGTCAGTCCGGCAGAGCGCGAGGCGATCCGCAAGGACTTGGCGCTATGCGATCTCGCCTTCGAGACGCCGCTCGCGCGCCGACTGCGCGAACAGAACGAAGCGTGCGAGCGCGAGGAGGAAGCCGCGCACGAACGCAAACAGCGCGAGCAGGAATGGGAAGCCGAATGCGTTGAGCGGAAGTATCGCGCTGACCTTGCGTGGGAGCGCTTCAAGGCCGCGTTCATGCGGGGTGAATTTGTGCCGCACCGTAAGGCTAACTTCAACCCGGACCAACCACGCGATGAATTGGGGAGATGGGCGGATGGAGGTCAATCAGCGCAGGACGCGAGCGACAAGGTGCCGCTTGCCGCCTCTGAAGGGCTGCCGCCAATCGGCCCCCTCCGTGCCGCAAGGCTCGCATACCAGGTCGCAAAACGCTTGATCGACGCCTATCGTTCCGAGAACCTGCTGATAGGCCTGTTTGGCGAGAAGCCTGGGGCCGTATCGGTTACGACAATCGACGGTGAACACATCTATGGAACGCATCGCGGCTCGCATTTCTACGATCGTGATGATGAGCGCGATTGGCGCAACCTGCGTGATATCCTTGTTACTAAGAATCCAGAGCTTGGCAGTTCAGACAATCTTGGCCGGTATCCGCTCAATGCGCTAACGCACGCCGAAACAAATGTACTTTTAAGGGCTGCAAGAAAAGTTGGAGGCAGCCTGGCTGGCCGCGACCTTGAGGTGATTACTGATCGCGCGATGTGCCTTTCGTGCGAAATCGTATTGCCTCACGTTGTACAGGAGCTCGGCAATCCCGCGGTGACGTTCATTGGGCCAAAGGGGTCAGCCAGAACGATTTAGAATGGCCAATGGAAGGACTAGGATTTAATGAGGAAGCGCGCTTATTTTGACACCTACTGGCGCGGCGGATGGCCCGAGCTTTCGTGGCTTGAACCATATTTTCTGACGCCCGCGGGCAAGCGCTGGTCTTTTGAAACAGACAATCACGGGGGGAGCCTGACACTGGAGGGCGTCGAAGGCACAGAAAACCTTGGCACTGGAACCGGCCGCATTGACACTCACCTGATGATGGTCGGGCATCGCGCGCATGGTGTGATGTTGCAATATTTCCAAATGGGAGGCGGAACAGGTCCGAACTGCTATTCGCGTGGTGACCTAGGCCGCCTCTACGACACTTTTGAGACCCGCCAAGGCGACCTAGTACCACTCGGCCTTTGTATTCCGTTTGATGCGGCTTGGTGTGCCGTGAAGGAATTCATCGAACGAGACGGCGCGCTCCCGCAAAGCATCGAGTGGATCGCAGGCAGAGACCTTCCCAAGAACGTATTTCCTGAACAGTAACTCGGGAAACGAAAGCCCGCATCTCTATCGCGCCGTTCACGCGCCACAGGACACCCATGCTCAACACACTCCGCAATCTCCTCCGTCCCCCCGAGCAAAAAGCCTCGCGCACGAGCCAGGTGATCGCGCTGCAATCCGGCGGGCGCGCGCGCTGGACGCCGCGCGATTATGCGGCGCTCGCGCGCGAAGGCTATGTGCGCAATGCCATCGTCTACCGCGCCGTGAAGCTGGTCGCCGAGAATGTCGGCGGCTGCGCCTTCCTGGTGGAGGAGGGCGGGCAGACGCGCGACCGCCATCCGCTGCTGGATCTGATTGCGCGGCCGAACCCGCGGCAGGACGGCGCGCAATTCCTCGAAGCCGTCGCGACGCATTTGCTGCTCGCCGGCAACGCGTATGTCGAGGCGGTGGCGGTCGACGGCGCCCCGCGCGAACTGCATGTGCTGCGCCCCGACCGCATGAAGCTCGTTCCCGGCGCCGACGGCTGGCCGGAGGCTTACGAATACACCGTGGCGGGCCGCAGCGTGCGCTTCGAGCAGGCCGCAGCGCTTCCCCCCATCCTGCATCTCACCTTGATGCATCCGCTCGACGACCATTACGGCCTCGCGCCGCTCGAAGCAGCCGCCGTCGCGGTCGACACGCACAACGCGGCGGCGGTCTGGAACAAGGCGCTGCTCGACAACGCGGCGCGCCCGTGCGGCGCGCTGGTATTTGCGGCGGCCGAAGGCGCAGTGCTCTCCGACGGCCAGTTCGAGCGATTGAAGCGCGAGCTCGCCGACGAGTACCAGGGCGCGCGCAACGCGGGCCGCCCGTTGCTGCTCGAAGGCGGGCTCGACTGGAAGCCGATGTCGCTTTCGCCGAAGGACATGGACTTCATGGAGGCCAAGCACACGGCGGCGCGCGAAATCGCGCTCGCCTTCGGTGTGCCGCCGCAGCTGCTCGGCATTCCGGGCGACAACACCTACTCGAACTATCAGGAAGCCAACCGCGTGTTCTTCCGCGCGTGCGTGCTGCCGTTCGCCAACCGCATCGGTGCCGCGCTGTCGCACTGGCTCACGCCCGCGTTCGGCCAGGTGCGCGTCATCGTGGATGCCGACCAGATCGATGCGCTCGCGAGTGATCGCGCCGCGCTGTGGAGCCGCATCACCGACGCGCCGTTCCTCACGCTGAACGAGAAGCGCGCGGTGGTCGGTTACGGGCCGCTCAAGGGTGGCGACCGGTTGGAGTGACTGTCATTCCGGGGCGCCGCAACGCGGCGAGCCCGGAATCCATAATTACGGTAATCCCCCTGTAGCACGGCGCTGCGCCACGTTACACTACGTAGCAGAAACCCGCATGGCTCTAAGCTAACTTTGCTTTTGCGGCGATCATAGCGTAGTATGACGTTGCACGCTGTTGCACCAAAAACTTTGCCAGCAAAGGCACGGGGACAGCAACATGAAGATCAAATTCATCGACAGTTTCATCCGCTCGCTCAAGGCGACCGGCAAGCCGTACAGCCACGGCGACACCGAGCATCGCGGCCTGATGGTCCGGGTCAGCGCGACCGGCAGCAAGACCTTCGCGCTCGCCTACCATTCGAAGGCGGATCAAAAGACCCGCTTCCTCACGTTCGGCGCATACCCGGAGGTCACGCTCGCCGACGCCTTCCGCCGTCATGCCGAGGCCCGCGCCGCGCTCGCCAACGGCGCGGACCCGCAGGCCACGAAGGTCGAGACCCGCGAGCAAAAAAAAGCGCAGTCACCGTCGCGGAACTGATCAAGGCGTTTAAGGAAACCGGCCCCCTTGCTGATCACCGCACCATCCGTGACAGCGCGCGCCGTCTCGTCCGCGTCACCACCGCTTTCGGGTGGAGCAAGCGAGACGCGGACAGCATCAGCGAGGACGAGGCGCATGAATGCCTCACCCGGCTTGCCACGTATGGTGCTTATTGCAACGAACGTGGCCAACCCATCGGCGGGCCGGTGGAGTCCTTCGCGTCGGAGTCGCTGCTGCGCTCCATGTGGAAATGGGCGCGCAAGCCCCCGCACAAGAACGTGAGCGGAAACATTTTCCGCGATCTTGAAGTGGACGCATCAGAACTGCCCGATGAGCGTGAGCGCGTCCTGTCGCCTCACGAAATCCGCACGGTGTGGAGTGAGTCACAGCAGCCGGAGACCTTCGGCTTCACGCGGGATGCTGGCATTTCGCTGCGGCTGATCCTCGCAACGATGGCGCGCCCCGGCATGGTGATCAAGATGGCGCGCACAGAACTGGAAGATTTGGAGCAACCGCAGCCGAAATCGCAGCGATGGAATGATTTGCGTGAAGTGGTGGATGAGGATGCCAACAACGGGCCGATCTGGGTTCTGCGGCACGCACGGATGAAGCGCAAGGATAAGAAGGGCACCAGCAAAGAACCCTTCATCATGCCGCTCAACGCGCTGGCGGTGGACCTGATCAAGCAAGCGCGCGGCGGGCGCAATGGTCTGGTGCTCGGCGCAGGCATGCTGACCGGCACGGCGCAGCGGCTGCGCCATGATGATCCGGCCGCGCTGATGCGCGCGATATGGGCGAAGCATGGTTTCGAGCACGCCTATCCGCACGACTTGCGCCGCACCGCTGCAACGCTGGTGGAGTTTGCCGTCCTGCCGGATCGGCCGAAGTGGCAGCAGCACGAAGTGGCTTGGCTTTTGAGCCACACAAAGCGCAGTAAGAACGCGACTGCCAGATACACCCGCTATCAGCACTTCGATGAAAAACGCGCGATGGCGACGACGCTGGACCGCGAACTAAACCGCATCTTGAGTGCAGCACCGCCCGTGAAGGTCAGCGCGGCGGCGTGAGCCGCGCGCACTGCGCACAACGAAACGAGGGCGTAGCCACATAGGTCGCGCCCTTTCGATTCCGGCGAACCGCTGGCGGCCTGTGTGCGAACGGCGACCATCGTGGCAGCGATGCTTCCCCTGAAAAACCGACTATCGCCGCAGCGGCGGGAAGTACCGTACTACTTCACGCCGCGTGCAGGGCGCAGCGGTTCGTGATTGTTGTCGGCTCTCAGTTGCGTTGTGCGTTTGTGGGAGTCGAGTCATGACGGTGCGACTTGTGACGTTGAAAGATGTGTTCCCGAACCGAGACCGGGTCACGCTGTATAGGTGGCGCAAGGCAGGCAAGGTCCCTCCGCCGGACATGAAGGTCGGCGGCGTCTCGTACTACCGGGAAGATCGGTTCGCCAAGCCGCCTGCCGACGAGTCCGACACTGCGGCGAAGGCAAAGAACACCGCGACCTCATCGGCCTAACCAATCCAACAACGCAAACGCCGCCCCGGATGTGAGCCGAGGCGGCGCGTAGCAGGAAAGGAAACGGTACGTCGTCGTCTCCTAGAACTACGTCCCCGGAAGAGGACGCGCAAGCGCGTAGTCCCTTGCACACTCGCGAGCGACCTGAGTGGCGTGCGCCATAGCGGCCTCGGTCCTGCATTCCTTTTCCCAAGAATGTCGGAAGCCGTTTCCACGCAGTCGAAAGCGATAAGACATGCCTGCGTTTATCCGCTCAATTTGTTTGGAAAATGTGAGCGAATAGGTGCGTGATCCGGGGGGGAGAATTGAGCACTCGTTAACCAGCCGTCGGTTCGAGGCCGCGAGCTAGGGCGACCTAGTGAACAAATCTCACCACGATATAGGCGAAGACAGCCGTTGCGAGGATCGCGCCAATCACCAGCGCACCAAGTAAGACGCGATCAAACTTATCCCAACCGCTAGGCGCAGCGTTGGTGGAAGTCTCCGCTTGGCGGAGGTCCTTCATGGCTAGCCCCGTGCTGTGTGTCGCAAGAGGAAAGCCAGCACAAGAACTCTCGCGAGTCTGCTCAAAATTGCTCAATATGAAACTAGGCCACGGATCGTCGGGCATGGCGGGATTCCGCACCAGATTCGGCGGCGAGCAAGGGCCGGAAAGGTGATGGATGACGAGGTCGCCACCTAGGGCGGCCTCTCAAGGTCAGATTTGCTATGCAGCTCGATCTTCGAACATCGCTCTGACTTCCGCCTCGACATCAACCGTGGATGTCGCGTGACTAAACACTGCCGCCACACCGGCAACAAAACCTTCGCATCCCTCTGGCGTTTCGAATCTCCCATTGTACTTGGAGCCGAATAGCCGAACGTCAAATAGTGGTAGTGGGTTTGGGTCAAAGGCGTCGGCTTTGTTTGTCTCGACATAGCCAATCTCTTGACCGGTATCCAAGTCTATGACGCCAGCGAATCCACGCTTACGCCCGTCTAACGGCTTGTCTATTTTGAGACGCATGACTTCCTCCCGTTGCGAACGGGTGACGCTGTGTCAAGCAATGCCGCCGAAATTACGGCCGCCCGAGTCTGAGGCGGCGCGCAAGTGGCCTACTTCCCGCCGCGCTGTTTCTGCTTGTGATCGCGGTAGCTCCGCGCAGCCGTCTCCGGTTTGACCTTCCGAATTTGGTCGCCAGCGCTATCGCGCGCTTTTTGGCTTCGTCGGCGCTTCTCGTTCGCGAAAGGGCTTCGACAAGACCTTCCACGAGTGACCCGGTAGAAACGAGCGCGGCGGGCCGGTGTGCTGGCCTCCGCGCTTGCTCTTTCGCCAGCAATTCGAGGAACCGCCGCATTATGGCGGCGAACATCTCGGGCTTGATGTCGTACCGACCGGGCTCATCGAGCATTGCTTGCGCAACCCCTGCCATCACCGCATCGTCGTGGTGGCGGCGCTCTTCCTCGTCGCGCGCCGCACCGCGCTTGGCCTTCGGCTTGGGGCTCGCTTTCCGCATCACCATCGGGGCAAGGTTAGGACGATCACCGGCTCGCCGCCACGCGGTTTCTTTGCTATTCCTTTGCTAGGAAAATGGCCGATGCCAGAACCGCGCGTGGCTCTACGGTTTCCGAGGGGCTTGCCCGGAATCCATAACCACAAGACAAGCAGTAATTCCCGCCCGAGCAACGCCGAGAACTTCGGGGTTATCGATTCCGGACAGCCTCGCTGCGCTCAGCTTCCGGAATGACAGATGCCCGACCTGATCCGCACCTTCACCGAGCGCGGCGATCTCGCGCATCTCGCGCTGTTCCTGTGGGCGGCATCGACCAGCGCGCTGCTGCTGCTTGCGCTGCGCGAACTTTCGGCGGCGACGCGGCGGATCGACGATTTCGTGCGCGAGCTCTCGCGCTTCAATGAACGCTCCATGACACCAAGAACCGGAGGCCGACGCTGATGGACACTCTTCACAACGTGCTGCGCTCGATTAGCCGCGAGACGAAATCCAGGCCGGATCACCTGAGCGTGTTCCGCGAATTTCTGGGTCACCTCGACCGCGCCGCCAGGCGCGCCGCGAAGCAGCCGGCGCCGAAGCGAAATGCGAAGAGCGCGAAACGGCGTGTGAAGAATTAGGCGGCACGAGCCGCACGCTCGGTCTGCTCTCTCCCCCGCTTGCGGGGGAGAGGTGGAGAGGGGGCGCGTGTTCGCGCTCTCGCTTCCCCCTCCCCCCTCCCTAACCCTCCCCCGTAAACGGGGGAGGGGACTGCACCGAGCGTGTCGCTCCGCAACCACACCTTCAGCATCGCCCAAACGCGCACCCAGCGCGAAGGATGACTCATGCTCGCATCGCACGAACAGCTCGCCCTCCAGGTCTTTCGTCCGCGCACCACGATCGAGCCGGACGGCACGGTGGAAGGTTACGCCAGCCTGTTCGGCGAACTCGATGCCGCGCGCGACATGGTGATGCCTGGCGCGTTCACCCGCACGCTCAAGAGCCGCGGCCTGCGCCGCATCCCGATGCTGTTCCAGCACGATCCCGCCGAACCCGTCGGCGTGTGGCTGGAGCTGACGGAGGATTTCCGCGGGCTTCGCGCGCGCGGAAAACTCATCCCCGAGGTTGCACGCGCGCGCGAACTCTATGCGCTCGTCTCCTCCGGCGCGGTCGACGGGCTCTCGATCGGCTTTCGCACCGTGAAGGGGCGCATCGATCCGGCGAGCCGCGTGCGCCGCATCGTCGACCTCGACCTGTGGGAGATTTCCATCGTCACGTTCCCGCTGCTCGCGGGAGCGCGCGTCCGCGCCGCCAAGGGCTCGGTGTCCTCCCCACCGAGGCTCGGCCAAGCGCGGGCGCGCGCCGAGCGGGAATGGAGTGCGGTGCGGGGCGGTGGAGCGCTGGCGACAGTTCCGGTGCGTCGGACATCGCTCCGTAGGGTGGGCAAAGCTTGCACCGCGTGAGCGGCGCAAGCGTGCCCACCACCAAAGCGAACGACAAGTCTCATCCATGTCCTACGTCAATCCGATCTGGCTGGAGCATCAGCGCAAGCGCTACCTGCGCCACGACTGGCAACGCTGGATGCGTCACGACGCGCATCGCTTCGCGCCGCCCGAAACCGAGCAAACGAAGTCCTGCGCCGCTCGCCTGGTCGAGCAGCGAAACGTCGAGGAGATCCGAGTGCCATTACTGGCAGTTCGCGTATCGACGAGACGACGAAAGCCCTCACGGAACGGCTTGCCGCCACAGTAGATGCACTTCCCCCTGGCTCTGGGCCCGCCTACGGCATGCTGGTCCACGAATCTCTCAAACTACAGCTCCGGTTCGGAGCGGTCCCGGGCATAACAGTGGGAGATGTGGAGCCGACGTACGGCGGGAGTGGCCGATATGGATCCAAGGACAGCGTCAGGCCGGATGTGGTTCTTCGTGACGATGGCGGTGATATAGTCGCGATCTATGATTTTAAGACAAGGGACGCCGACCTCCCGCCTGCGCGAGCCGCGAGACTTCGCGCCGCGGCTGGCGTCGGGTCAGGCGTACCCGTCATCCAGCTGAGCGTTAAGCACGGCGTGTCGCGGAAAGGCTCGCGGGATTTGCGATTTCACAAAGAGATGACGCGATGTCTATAGAGATTTTTGCTCTCTCTAACGGGCGAGTTGCTTCGTTGAAGGTTTGGCAGAAAGCCATCGACAATGAGGGCCTGCGGCTCGCGTTGCCGGTCGAGGGTTTGATCGATGAGCTTCGCGGCTTTCTGCCGTGCAGTTAGAAGGTCAGCCAAGCGGATTTGAGTGCGACCATTGCAACGCTCGTGAAGTCGCCGAACTGTATCCGGAAATGGACTTGGGCCAGAGCTGGCGAGAGGCGGTTGCCTTCAACAGCCAAGGGTTTGAGGAGGGTCTGGCTGCGTACCAGGCGGCCGCCGCTTACGCGAAAGCCACAGATGGGATCGTGTTCGATCCGCAGGAAAGTCTCGTCATGTCGCCGCCTCAGGCCTTCGCACTGGCGAGACAGTACAAGGCAGACATTCCAAAAATGAAAGAATTGCTGCAGGCCACAGTGGCGAAGCTACATAGGCGATAGCGGGCTCTGCGCGCGGCCCAGTCCAACCAAACGACCTCAAAGTTCAAACCTTCATGAGCGCCGCCCCCTCGGGCGCGCGCACCCACACGCACGTCCACCACACAGGAGAAACACATGGACATGGAAATCCTCACCCGCGCGCCGGAGCAAAAGGCTGGCGTGCCTGCAGAGCCGTTCGGCAACGACGAAGCTCTGCGCATTTTCGAAGCCTACAAGCAGGAAAACGACGCGCGCGTCGCTGCGATCGAGCGGCGTCGCGCCGACCCGCTGCTCGAAGAGAAGGTCGCGCGCATCGACGCGGCACTCGACGGCGTGCTGGTGAAGCAGGCCCGCCCCGCGCTCGCCTCCGAGCGCAAGAGCTCGCATCGACACGCGCGAGCACAAGGCGGCGTTCGACACCTATGTGCGCTCGCGGCGAAAGCGCCGGCCTGCGCGCGCTCGAGGTGAAGGCGATGTCGGTCGGCTCCAATCCGGACGGCGGCTACCTGGTGCCGCCCGAGATCGAGACCGAGATCGGCAAGCGGCTCACGCTGATTTCGCCGATCCGCTCGATCGCCGGCGTGCGCGAGATCTCCGGCAACGTCTACAAGAAGCCGTTCATGACCGCCGGTCCCGCGGTCGGCTGGGTCGGCGAGACCGATGCGCGCACGCAGACGACGTCGCCGACGCTCGCCGAGTTGTCGTTCCCGGCGATGGAGCTCTACGCGATGCCGGCCGCGAGCGCGACGCTGCTGGAGGATTCGGCCGTCAACATCGACCAGTGGATCGCCGGCGAGGTCGAGCAGGTGTTCGCCGCGCAGGAGGGCGCCGCGTTCGTCTCCGGCGACGGCACCAACAAGCCGAAGGGCTTCCTCGCCTACGACAAGGTGGCGGAAGCCTCGTGGGCCTGGGGCAAGATCGGCTACGTCGCGACCGGTGCGGCCGGCGACTTCGACGCGCGATGCGCCGGTCGATGCGATGATCGATCTCGTCTACGCGCTCAAGGCCGGCTACCGCCAGAACGGCAACTTCGTGATGAACCGCAAGACGCAGGCCGCGGTGCGCAAGCTCAAGGATGCGCGACGGGCAATATCTCTGGTCGCCGCCGCTGCAGGCGGGCGGGCGCGCAAGCCTGCTGACGTATCCCGATGGTGGAGGCCGAGGACATGCCGGACATCGCGGCGAACTGCCTACGCGATCGCGTTCGGCGATTTCCGCCGCGGCTATCTGGTGGTCGACCGGCAGGGCGTGCGCGTGCTGCGCGATCCGTTCAGCGCCAAGCCCTACGTGCTGTTCTACACGACCAAGCGCGTCGGCGGCGGCGTGCAGGACTTCGACGCGATCAAGCTGTTGAAGTTCGCGGCGAGCTGAAGGCGCGGCCTTCGCCGAGTTGGACGGCTCAAAATAAGAAACGGCGCGTGCCCCGCGCCGTTTCCTCGACCCGCCCCAGAAACCGCAAACTTACTGCCGCGCCGCCCAGCGCTTGCGCTTCTGCGATTTGCCGGCAAGCCGCGGCTTCCGCGGCTCGGAGGCCGCCTCGCGCGTCGTGCCGGTGGGCGCCGAGCGCATAGCTCGAGCCGCCGCTCACCGCGGAGAAATGGGTGAGGAAGCCGCAGGCGCCGATGCCGGCATAATTCGAGACGCGCTCCACGATGCCGACCAGCACGTAGCGCTTGCCGTCGAACTTCGCGACCGGGCCGCCCGAGTCGCCCATGCACGCGCTGGCGCTGATCGCGCCGCGGCGCTTGGGATCGACCAGCCCGCCGTAGCGGCTGTCGGCGACGAGCCGCGCCTCGCGCAGGCCCGCGGAGCGCATGCGCTCGGCCTCATGCGCGGTGCCGTAGCCCGCGATGGTGAAGGTGCCGTCGCCGCCGGCCTCGCCGGTCGCGATCGGAACGTAGTGCGCGGGGAGCGGGCTCGCGAGCGTCAATAATGTGGTCTGACCCTGGGCGGAATGGCCGGTGACGGCGATCTTGCTGCTGCCCGCCATCACGAAGAACGGCCCGGTGCCTTCGACGCAGTGATTCGCGGTGAGCAGTTGCTGGCGCCCGATCACGGTCGCCGAACACAAGAGGTTATGTCCGACCATCTTGACCACATGGCGGCTGATCGCGCCGGCGCCCTGGCCGCGCATCACCGCATGGGCATCGCTGGAGGCAAAAATAAAGGCGGCCGAAGCCGCCGCGACAAAGCAAGCGCAGGAACTTGCCGGACTTGCTTCGCGATTCCCGCGAGGCGATGCGACTGCCGCATGTAAAGACCCCTCGTGCCGGTTTTTGGCGCTGCGTTATTCGACCCCGCAGTGCACACTATCCCCGTTCATCGCAGCGTAATCAAGAGCGAACTTCGTTCCTGAGTATTTTTACGGTCTGTGTGACCCAGTCACGATAGAGGAACAGCGGCGTTACGCCGGTCAGTCCGCCGCAGCCGGCCGAGTTCCCGGGTCCGGTGGACCAGCTAACCACGCCGATGACGGCGGGCGGGCCGTTCATGGCGAATACCGGCGCGCCGGAGTCGCCGGTGCAGGCGCCAAGGCCCGCCGTCTCGCCCTTTGTGGCGGGATCGACCAGACGGATCTGCAGGTTCCCGGGCCGGCCGCGTGGCGACCAGGCTCGCGGCGCGGATGGTCCCGCCCGTTTTGCCGTCGCCGCGCACCGCGACGCCGGTGCCCGCGACCGTGAACGCATCGCCCGGCGCGACCGCGCATGACGGGCCCGAGCGTCGCGGGTGCCACGTCGCGGCAGGGGCGCGGCGAGCTTGATCAGCGCCACGTCCGCGGTCGCCCGGTGGGCGAGCATGGTCTTGAGATCGAATTTCGGGTGCGCCGTGACGCTCACGACGTCGCGCAAGCTGCGGCTGCGCGGTTCTCGAACTCGACGATCTTGTAGTCGGCGCCGGGCAGCACGCAGTGCGCCGCCGGTGAGCACGAGGTCGCGTGCGAGCGCGACGCCGCTGCACGAAGTTTCCGCGCGAGCCGACGATCAGCACGACCGCGCGCGCGATCGAGTCGGGCGCCGCGCCGCGCGCCGCCGACCATCGCGGCGGCGGGCAGCGGCGAGATCATCAGAACGGCGAGGGCCAAGGCGCGAGCAGCGCGCATCAGGTGCGAGAGCGCAAATGATCGGTCTCCCGCCGAGCGCGAGGCCGATCAACCCGACTGTTCGATTCCGGCTCTCGCATTGCGCGCCCGGAATGACAAGAGGAGAGATCATGCCCTCCATTCTTCTGACCGGACCCGCGGCCGAGCCGATCACGCTCGCGAGGCGAAAGCAGTTCCTGCGCGTCGAGCATGACGACGATGACGACGTGATCGCCGCGCTGATCGCCGGCTCGCGCATTCATGTCGAGGCGCAGACGCGGCGCGCGCTGATCACGCAGAGCTGGCGGCTCACGCGCGACGCCTGGCCCGGCTGCGGCCGGCTCGCCGTGCTGCCGGTGCCGCTGCGCACGCTCGACGCGGCGCGCGTCTACCGGCTGCGACGGCAGCACGCAGGCGCTCGATGTCGCGGCGTTCGTCGATCGACAAGGCGGCGGCGCCCGCGCGTGCTCGCCTTCACGCGCGGCGCGCTGCCGGCGCCCGGGCGGCCGGTCGCCGGCATCGAGATCGACGTCACCTGCGGCTATGGCGACGGCGGCGCGATGTGCCCGAGCCGCTGCGCCAGGCGATCCGGCTGCTGGTCGCGCACTGGTACGAGAACCGCGGGCTCGTTGCGGTCGGCCAACAGGTCGCCGTGCTGCCGCAACGGCGTCGCGGCGCTGATCGCGCCCTACCGGGTGCTCGCGCTATGACGGCCCCCGGCGAGCTCAATCGCCGCCTCGTGCTGCAGGCGCCGGTCGAGACCGCGGACGGCGCGGGCGGCGTCGACGCGCAGCTACGCGACCGTCGCGACGCTGTGGGCGAGCGTCGAGCCGGTCTCGGCGCGCGACGCGGTCGTGGCGGACGCGCCCGGCGCGACGCGTGACGCATCGCATCGTCGATCCGCGGCGCGCCGATCGTCACGACGCGGCATCGCTTCGCCGAAGGCGCGCGCGTCTATCGCATCGTCGCGCTGCGCGACGAGGCAACGCGCCGCTTCCTCGTACGATCGAGCGCCGAGGAGTAGCGCGCGCGACTAACCGCCTTACTCCCGGAGAACAGACCCCATGTCCACTGCCGCCGCGGCGCTGCGCGCCGCGATCCACGATGCGTTGGTCGCCGACGGCGCGCTCACCGCGCTGCTCGGCGGCCCGAGGTCTACGACGAGCCGCCGAAGGCCGCCGGCGTTTCCCTACGTGACGCTCGGCGAAGCGCGCGTCGAGGAATTCTCCGCCGGCGACGAGCCCGGCGAGGAGCACAGCTCACGCTGCACGCGTGGTCGCGCCAGGGCGGGCACGCGAGGCGCATCATGATCGCGGGCGCGCTGTTGCAGGCGCTCGACGATGCGCCGCTCGCGCCCGCCGGGCATCACCTCGTCAATCTGCGCTTCGCCGTCGCCGACATCCGCCGCGAGGCCGACGGGCGCACCTATCACGCGCTCGTGCGCTTCCGCGCGGTCACCGACCGCAACGCCGCAGGCGCTGACGACACGAGAGAGGACACATCATGGCCGCCCAGAAAGGCAAGGACCTGCTCGTCAAGATCGACGACGGCGCGGGCTACATGACCGTCGCGGGCCTGCGCGCGCGCAGGCTCTCGTTCAACGCCGAGACCGTCGACATCACGCATGCGGAATCCGCCGGGCGCTGGCGCGAGCTGCTCGACGGCGCCGGCATCAAGCGCGCCGCCGTCGCGGGCCGCGGCCTGTTCAAGGATGCGGCCTCCGACGCGCTGATGCGGCAGACCTTCTTCGACGGCGCGGTGAAGAACTTCCAGATCGTGATCCCGGACTTCGGCACCGTCGCGGGGCCGTTCCAGATCACCGCGCTCGAATTCGCCGGCGAGCACGACGGCGAGGTGACCAACGAGCTGGCGCTGGAGTCGGCCGGCGAGCTGACGTTCACGGCGGATGACTGAGTCGCATGCCCAATCTTCATCGCGGCGAGATCGAAGCCGAGATCGGCGGCGCGCGGCGCCGCCTGGTGCTGACGCTCGGCGCGCTCGCCGAACTGGAAGCCGCCTTCGGCGCCGACGATCTGGTCGGCGCTCGCGGAACGTTTCGGCACGGGCCGGCTGAAAGCGCGCGATCTGGTGCGCATCATCGGCGCGGGCCTGCGCGGCGCGGGCGAGGCGATCAGCGACGACGAGGTCGCGCGCCTGACGGTCGCCGGCGGCGCGGCCGGCTACGTGCGCATCGCCGCCGCGCTGCTCGCCGCGACGTTCGGCAGCGGAGGAGCGGCCCTTTCGGCGCGCCGTCCGCGCGCGCGCGAGGACGGGCAAGCCCGCCGCGCCGCAGCCGTTTCCCGTGGAAACGCGCGATGGGCTTCGGGCTCGGCGTGTTGCGGCTCTCGCCCGATGCGTTCTGGCGCATGACGCCGCGCGAACTCGCCGCCGCGATGGAGGCGTGCTCGGCCCCGCGGCGGCGCTCGACGCGGCGCGATTGCGGCGCTGCGCGCACGTTTCCGACGCCGTGCTTGAATCGATGTGAGCCGGTTTCCGCGATGCGTTCGCACCACAACATTCGAGCGACTCCGTCATCGCGTCCTGAATCGACTCTAACTGGAACTCTCGTTCTCGACGGAGAACCCGCATGGCTGACGCACGACTGACATCGGCAGCGACTCAGCGCAGATCGTGGCTGCGACGAGCACGCGCGCGCTGACGGCCGGCGCCAACGCGTTCGCGCGGGCGATGACCGCCGCGTTCGCGCAAGGCGCGACCGGCGCAAGAGCTTCGACACGGTGCTGAAGTCGCTGGCGCTGCGGCTCTCGGACCTGTCGCTGAAGCTCGCGCTGCGGCCGGTGACCAGCGCGCTCGCGCGGCGGCCTCGACAAGCTGTTCAGCGGACTGTTCACGCCCTCGGCGAGCAAATCTGGCCGTTGACGGCGATGACGCCGCGCAGCCTTTCGCCGCGGGCGGCGTGATCGCGAGCCCGACCTATTTCCGCTCGGCAGGCGGCACTCGGGCTCGCCGGCGAAGCCGGTCCCGAGGCGATCATGCCGCTGACGCGCGGCGCCGGACGGACGGCTCGGCGTCGCGGCGTCGGGCGGCGCGGCGGCAAACGTCACCGTCAACATCGCGACGCCGGACGCCGAGAGCTTCCGCCGCTCGGAGACCTATCTCACCGGCCTCGATCGCGCGCGCGGTCGCGCGCGGCCAGCGGGGAATCTGATGTCGACTTCCACGAAATCCTGTTTCCGCTCGACATCGCGCTGAAAAGCGCGGGCGGACCGGAGCGCAAGACCGAGATCGTCGCGCTCGGCTCCGGCCGCGAGGAGCGCAACGCGCGCTGGGCGCATTCGCGCCGCCGCTATGACGCGGGCTACGGCGTGAAGACGCTCGACGCGCTGTCGGCGGTGGTGGCGTTCTTCGAGGAGCGGCGCGGGCGGCTGCACGGCTTTCGCTGGCGCGACCGGCTCGATCATTCTTCCGCCGCGCCCGGCGCAAGCGTGACGCCGCTCGACCAGGCGATCGGGATCGGCGACGGCGACGCGACGGCGTTTCCAGCTCGCCAAGACCTATGGCGCCGCCCACGCGCCCTATCAGCGGCCGATCGCAAAGCCGGTCGCGGGCTCGGTGCGCGTCGCGGTCGACGGCGTGGAGCAGACGCGAAGGCACGGCGTTCAGCTTCGATGCCACGACCGGCATCGTGACCTTTCTCTCCGGCCACGTGCCGGCGAGCGGCGCGCGAGCATCACGGCCGGATTCGTGTTCGACGTGCCGGTGCGCTTCGACACCGACTATCTCGAGGTCGACCTCTCGGCCTTCGCGGCCGG
This sequence comes from uncultured Alphaproteobacteria bacterium, assembly GCA_963800695.1. Classification (GTDB taxonomy): domain Bacteria; phylum Pseudomonadota; class Alphaproteobacteria; order Rhizobiales; family Xanthobacteraceae; genus PALSA-894. The sequence goes on from CAWDCA010000008.1 coordinate 166,708, forward strand.
CAGCGTGCCGCGCATTCCGCTGGTGGAGATCAGGCTATGAGAGCGATTCCCTCAGCACTCCAGGCCAAGCTCGACAGCGGCGTCACGACGCTCGCGCGCTGCTGGATCGTGACGCGGCGCGACGGCGTCGTGATGGGCTTCACCGATCACGACGCGGACCTGACCGTCGCGGGCACGCTGTGCCACGCCGGCACGGGCCTCACGGCCTCGGAGGCGACCGCGCGGCTCGGCCTGCAGGTGGACGGCTCGGAAATTGCGGGCGCGCTCGCGGACGAATCGCTCGCCGAGAGCGATCTCGCGGCCGGGCACTACGACGCCGCGAGCATCGCGGTGCATCTGGTCGACTGGAGCGAGCCGTCGCTCAATCGTGCTGCTCGCCAAGGGCGCGCTCGGCGAAGTGCGGCGCGAGGGCGCGGCGTTCACGGCCGAGCTGCGCTCGCTCAGCGCATCGCCTGAACGAGGAGAGCGGGCGGCTCTACACGGCGACCTGCTCGGCCGATCTCGGCGATGCGCGCTGCACGGTCGATCTCGACGATCCGGCTTTCCATGGCAGCGGCGCGGTCGCGTCGCTCGCGGGCACGTCGGCGTTCCGCGCCTCGGGGCTGGATGGTTTCGCGGACGGCTGGTTCACGGCCGGCAAGCTCACCTTCACGAGCGGCGCGAACGCGGGCTTCGCCGTCGAGGTGAAGACGCACCGCGTCGCGCTCGACGGCGTACTGATCGAGCTGTGGCAGAAAGCGCCCGAGCCGATCGCGGTCGTCGCGATGCGTTCACCGTCACGGCCGGCTGCGACAAGCGCTTCGCGACCTGCCGCGACCGCTTCGCCAACGGCATCAATTTTCGCGGCTTCCCGGCGATCCCGGGCAACGATTTCGTCATCAGCTATCCGGTGCCGGGGAGGGGTGCGGACGGCAGCAGCGTCTAGGCGCTGAAGCGTTTCGACCGCCTTCGCAGAAAGCCCGACTTCAGCGAGGCCTTCCCATGGCCTGGATCGACCCTCGCTACGAGGAACATCAGCGCAAGACGCTTGGATGGGCCACGATGGGCAGCGTTTGGATACGCCACGACGCTTATCGCTTCGCTGCGCCTGGCGGGATCGAGGCAGAGAGGCTGGCTGCCGTAATTGGGCGACGTCGCAAGGCGGAGGAAGCCGCGAAGGCGGAGGCGGAAGAGCGCGAAGCATTCGAGAGACGAACTGCTGGAAGGTGCGCCGCGAGCTGGACGAGCTCAAGCGTGAACTTGCGGCCCGCCGCGCCGCCAGGCTGAGGGAAGCGGAGGCGCTGCGGCGCAAGTCCGATCTCGCATTCGAGCGATTTCTCCACACGTACAAGCGCTACGCGGAGCAGCAGAAGGCCGGGTTCAATTCGGATCAGCCGCGCGACGATCACGGCAAATGGACAGATGCGGGAGAGCGGCGACAAGGGACGTGCGCGAGGAAGCGTCGAAAGCCGGAGCTTGAATTCGCCTTCTACTGGCGTGTCCTCAACTCCTGAGGCGCTGCCGGCTATCGCGCCATCCCAAAAGCAGCGGACAACGACGCTCGCGAAGTACGCGCTGGTGTCGAGTCAAGAATGTGGCGCGTTGACGCGGCGGATTTGGCAGTTCAACGCTCGCGAGCAGGGTGCCACGCAAGATGGCGCCGCCTCATGTGGGCGTGCTGACCAGATAGCGATGGGTCCGCCTGCAGTATCCACCGTTCAGAGCCTCACAGACCGGCAGCCGAAAAGCGCTGGCGTACGAACTCGCAGGCGCGCGGTACGGCGACTCCACACCTAGATCGGATACGAGCAATGACATCACGATCGTCGAGCAAACGCTGCGATCCGAGATTTCAGGTCTGAGCTATCGGCGCTCAAGTCTGATGACGCACGATACGGCCGAAGGGATCAGTGCGCATTCGATGTCTAGAAGAATCGGGAGATCACGGCACCGTGTGCATCTACGACATAAGAACTGGCGAAGCGGCCTCGGCTTCGCACGCATGCGGAGTTGGCAGATGCCAGATACTATGCTCGGCAACCGGCTCTTGGTAACGGAACGTTGACCGACAATGACGGACAGCGGTGCAAGTTAAGAAGATGGTACGGCCGCTTCTGAGCGGAATTCGGATCTGCGCTCCTAGATAGGTCACTGTCGATCTACTGGTCGAAGCGCGTTACATCATTTTGCGCGTGGCTCAGTACTAGTCGATCGTACATCGAGCGCAAATCGATTCATCCCGCGGTGGGTTGTTATTCATTTGTTCGATGCGATAGACGAAGCTTCTCGCTAAATCTGGGTGCAAGTTTCTGTCGAGCCGATCCGGAGCAGATCGGGAATTTGGTCGGCCTTACGATGCATCCAGATATCGGCGAGGCTCTGTGGAGGCCATCGAAGAGCAGGCGCTGCCGTGGCTCAGAATGATGTCAACGTTCGAACTGTATCTTCGTTCATCTCGCAGAACCGTACGCGGCTCATCTGTAGGACCAGGGTGATTGCGAGATCATCGTTCATGTCGCATGCGGTTATCTAGGCTGCAGCGAGAGAGATTTGCGAAAAGCAGATTGAAGCGCTGGTCCACGCGACAAGGCGCATTACGACGACGAAGACCGCGCGGCAACGTTTCGTAGGCTGCGCGAATCTGTCTCGCGCTTGTCGGAATGAATGACGATCAGCGCCGGCCTCGCGCGCGCTCCTGCACGTATTGGGAAGCCGAGACGCTGTGAAGAATTTCAAGATCGAGCACCTGTGGGAACCGACGCCGTTTCCGCTTGAACTGCAAGTAACGCCTTAATCACGCCTACGGCGTTCGACTTCGCCGCCGCGACTCAAATTCGAAACCCACATGCCCACCCGCACCCGCATCATCGCGGAGGCGCGTGCCTGGATTGGCACGCCCTATCGCCATCAGGCCTCGCTGCACGGCGTCGGCTGCGACTGCCTCGGCCTCGTGCGCGGGGTGTGGCGCGCGATCCATGGCAGCGAGCCGGAGGCGACGCCCGCCTACACGCGCGACTGGGCCGAGGCGTGCGGCTTTGAATCGCTCGCCGAAGCCGCGCGGCGGCATCTTGTCGAGCTCGACGATCCGCACGCTTTCGCGCCGGGCGATGTGCTGCTGTTTCGCTACGCCAGCGCTATCCCGCCAAGCACGCCGCGATTGCGACCGCGCCCGACCTGATGGTGCACGCGCATGACGGCGCCGCCGTCGCGGAGGTCGCCATCGCGCCGTGGTGGCGGCGGCGGCTCGCGCTTATGCGTTCCCTTTCCCGGAGTGACCTGCCTGATGGCCGCACTCGTTCTCTCCGTCGCGGGCGCCGCGGTCGGCGGCGCCGTGTTCGGCCCGGCCGGCGCGATTGCGGGCCGCATCGCCGGCGCGATCGGCGGCAGCCTGATCGACCGCGCGCTGTTTGCCTCGCACACCGAGCGCAACGTCGAAGGCCCGCGCCTTGCCGATCTCGACGTGATGGCCTCGACCGAGGGCGCGCCGATCCCGCGCATCTATGGCCGCGCGCGGCTCGCCGGCCAGGTGATCTGGGCGACGACGATCGAAGAGGTCGTGTCGTTCCACAGCGATACCGAACGGCGGCAAGGGCGGCCCCACCGCCACGACCAACACGACGACCTACAGCTACTTCGCCAATTTCGCCGTCGGCCTGTGCGCCGGGCCGATCGGCCGCGTCGGGCGCATCTGGGCCGACGGCAAGCCGCTCGATCTCGTCGGCGCTGACGTTCCGCACCTATACGGGAGCGAGAGCCAGACGCCGGATCCGCTGATCGTCGCGCGCGAGGGCGCCGGGAACGCGCCGGCCTATCGCGGCCTCGCCTACGTGGTGTTCGAGCGCCTGCCGCTCGCCGATTTCGGCAACCGGATTCCGCAGCTTTCCTTCGAGCTGATGCGCCCGCTCGGGCGGCTGGAGAAGATGACGCGCGCCGTGACGCTGATTCCCGGCACCACCGAGTTCGGCTACGAGCCCGGCACCGTGGTGCGGCTGATGGGCCCGGGCCAGTTCGCGGCCGAGAACCGCCATGCCGCGCATGCGGCCTCCGATGTCGAGGCCGCGCTCGACGATCTGCAGGCCACGTGCCCGAACGTCGAACGCGTCGCGGTCGTCGTCGCCTGGTTCGGCAGCGACCTGCGCGCGGCGAATTGCTTTCTGCTTCCCAAGGTGGATTCCCACCTCAAGATCACGCATCCGGCCGAATGGTCGGTCGCGGGCATTTCGCGCGCGCGCGGCGCAGAGCGTTTCGACGGTCGCGGGCCGGCCGGCATTCGGCGGCACGCCGTCGGACGACAGCGTGACGCACCTGATCCAGGAGCTGCGCGCGCGCGGGCTGAAGATCACGCTCTATCCGTTCGTCATGATGGATATTCCGGCCGACAATGACGTTGAACGATCCGTGGTCAACGGACGGCGCGTTCCAGCCCGCCTATCCCTGGCGCGGACGCATCACCTGCAATCCGGCGCCCGGCCAGCCGGGCTCGCCGGATGGCACCGGCGCGGCGGCGACGCAGATCGATGCTTTCTTCGGCACAGGTTTCGGCGACGCGCGCTATCGCCACATGGTGCTGCACTACGCGCAGCTTGCCGCGGACGCGGGCGGCGTCGATGCGTTCCTGATCGGCTCGGAGCTGCGCGGGCTGACGCGCGTGCGCTCGGCCTCGGGCGTCTATCCGGCGGTGACGCAGCTCATCACACTCGCCGGCCGACGTGAAGGCGATCGTCGGCTCCGGCACGATCGTCACCTACGCGCGCGGACTGGACCGAGTACGGCGCGCATGTGGTGGATGGTGGCGCGAGCGAAGTGCGCTTTCCGCTCGATCCGCTGTGGGCGTCGTCGTCGATCGACGTCGTCGGCATCGACTACTACGCGCCGCTCGCCGACTGGCGCGACGGCGCCGCGCATCTCGACCGGCAGATCGCGGGCTCGATCTACGATCTCGATTATCTCGCCGGAAACCTGCGCGGCGGCGACGCCTACGACTGGTACTACGCGAACGATGCGGCGCGCGCCGCGCAAACGCGCACGCCGATCACCGACGGCCTGGGCAAGCCCTGGGTGTTCCGCGTCAAGGACATCTGGAACTGGTGGAGCAACTCGCACTACGAGCGCGTCGGCGGCGAGCGAGCTTGGCTCCCCCACCGGCTGGGTGGCGCAGGGCAAGCCGATCTGGCTCACCGAAATCGGCTGCGCGGCGGTCGACAAGGGCGCGAACCAGCCGAGCGTGTTTCCCGATCCGAAGTCGGCCGAGTCCGGCCTGCCGTATTTCTCGACCGGCAAGCGCGACGACCTGATCCAGCGCCGCATGCTCGAAGCCGCGCTGCGCGACCTTCGATCCGGCGCACGGCGCGACGCTCACGAACAATCCGGTCTCGTCCGTCTACGGCGGGCGCATGCTCGAGCCCTCCGCGATCCATCTGTGGACCTGGGACGCGCGGCCCTATCCGTTCTTTCCCGCCGCGCTCGACGTGTGGAGCGACGGGCCGAACTGGGAAACCGGGCATTGGCTCACCGGCCGGCTCGGCGGCGCGCCGCTCGATGCGCTCATCGCCGCGATCCTCGACGATGCGGGCATCGGCGGCTACGACACCTCGGCGCTCGGGGAGGGGCCTGACGGCTACGTCATCGACCGCCCGATGTCGCCGCGTGCCGCGATCGAGCCGCTCGCGCTCGCCTACACGTTCGAGGCGAGCGAGGACGGCGCCTTCTGCGCTTCCGTCCGCGCGGCGGCGATCCGGTCATTGCGCTGACCGAAGACGATCTCGTGTTGCCGGACGATGCGGCGCCGCTGCGGCTCACGCGCGCGCAGGAAACCGAATTGCCGCGCGAGGTCTCGATCGGCTTCACGGATGCCGAGTCCGATTATCGCCGCTCGGCCGTCACCTCGCGCCGCCTCGTCGGCGGCGCGGCGCGCGCCTCGCATGCGGATTTGAGCGTCATCACCAACGATGCGGCGGCCGAGCGGCGCGCCGAAATCTGGCTGCAGGATCTCTGGGCCGGGCGCGAGAGCGCCGAATTCGCGCTGCCGCCGAGCGCACTCGCACTCACGCCGGGCGACGTGATCGCGCTCGATGCCGGCGGGCGGCAGCCGATGCTCGAATTGCGCGCAACGGTGGACACCGAGCAGCGCCGCATCAGCGCGCGCTCGATCGATGCCGATGTGTTCGCGCTGGCCTCGCAGCCGCCGCGCCGCCCGCCGCCGGTGATGCCGCCGCCGCTCGGACCGGTGCAGGCCGTGCTGCTCGAATTGCCGCATGCTGCCGGGCGACGAGCCGCCCGTGCACGGCGCATCTCGCGGTGTACGCCAATCCGTGGCCGGGACCGGTCGCGGTCTGGCGTTCGCTCGACGACGGGGCGAGCTACCAGCAGTTCGCCGATTGTGACGGCGCCCGCCATCATGGGCGAAACGCTCGACGATCTGCCGGCGGGGCCGACCAGCCGCTGGGACAAGGTCGCGCACGCGCGCGTGAAGCTTTACGGCGGCGCGCTTGCGTCGGCGTCCGATCTGCGCGTGCTGAGCGGCGCCAATGCGGCGGCGGTGCAGCGTCCCGACGGCGCGTGGGAAATCCTGCAATACGCCAACGCGGTGCTCACCGCCGAGCGAACCTATGAGCTGTCGCGCCTGCTGCGCGGCGAGCTCGGCAGCGAAGCCGCGATCGGCGACGCCGCTGCCGGCGGGCGCGCCGTTCGTCCTGCTCGATCCGCATGTCATTCCGATCGCGCGCGGGCTTGAGACGATCGGGCGGCGCATGCGGCTGCGCGTCGTCGCGGCGAACCGCGATCATGGCGATCCGAGCGCGGTCGAGATCGAGCTGCGGCCGAAGCCGCTTGCGTTTCAGCCGCTCGCGCCGGTGCATCTGAGGGCACGACGCGAAACCGGCGGCGTGCGCTTCTCGTGGCGCGCACGCAGGCGTGGCCTCGCCGGCGTCAGTTTCGCGGCGCGCATCGATCTCGGCGAGGCGGCGAAGCCTACGAGCTTGAAATTCTGTCCGGCCCGGCCGTGCTGCGCACGCTCTCGGCGACGTCACCGTCAACGCTCTATGCGACGAGCGACGAGACGCTCGACTTCGGCAGCGCGCAATCGAGCTTCAGCGTGCGTCTCTATCAGATCGTCGGCCGCCGTCGGCCGCGGCCTGCCCGCCACCGCCACTCTCATCCCTTAAGGGGTCCCATGAGCACCTCAGCCAATCTTGCGCTGCCTTTCATCGAAGGCGGCGAGCTTCTCCCTGACGTGACCTTGAACGAGACGCTGCGCCTGATCGACACGCTGGTGCAGCTCGCGATCGTCGATCGCGATCTCAACGTGCCGCCGGGCTCGCCGGCCGAGGGCCAGCGCTGGATCGTGAAGGCGAGCCCGAGTCCGACCGGCGCGTGGGCCGGGCATGGCAATCACATCGCGGCGTGGCAGGACGGCGGCTGGGTGTTCTGCACGCCGCAAGGACGGATGGCTCGCCTACGTGATCGACGAGGGTGCGCTGGTCGCATGGAGCGGCAGCGCGTGGGTCGGCGCGCTCGCGATGCTGGCGACGCTGCAGAATCTCGCGCTGCTCGGCGTCGGCACCACCGCGGACGCGACCAATCCGTTCAGCGCCAAGCTCAACAATGCGCTGTGGGTGGCGAAGACCGTCGCGGAAGGCGGCGACGGGCATCTGCGCTACAAGATGAGCAAGGAGAGTGCCGCGAAGACGCTCTCGCTGCTGATCCAGGACAATTTCTCCGGCCGCGCCGAGATCGGCCTTACCGGCGACGACGACCTTCATTTCAAGGTGTCGGCCGACGGATCGAGCTGGCTCGATGCGATCACGATCGACCGGACGACCGGCCAAGCTGACCGCCAACCAGGGCTTCGCCAATCCGGCCGCGACGCGCGCGCAAGCTCTATCGCCGCGCCGTTCGACGCGCTCGCCTTCAACGGCTTGCAGGTCAACGGCGGCATGGAAGTCTCGCCAGGAGAACGGCACGTCGAGCGTGACGCTGACCGCGACGGGATCGCTGCAGACGAAATATCTCGTCGACGGCGTGATGGCGGCCTATCGCGGGACGTTCGTCGCGGCGGGACAGCAGGTCACCGACGCGCCGGCCGGCTATCGCAATTCACTGAAGTTCACGGTCTCGACCGCGCAAAGCTCGCTGGGGTCGAACGACGAACTGTCGGTTCTCATCCCGGTCGAAGGCGTGCGCGCCGCGCGCCTCGCGCTCGGCACCGCGAGTGCCGCCGCGATTTCGTTCGGCTTCTGGGTCAAGGCGCATCGCACCGGTACGTATTCCGGCTCGCTGCGCAACAGCGCCAGAAACCGCTCCTATCCGTTCAGTTTTGCCGTGAATGCAGCCGACACCTGGGAGTTCAAGACCGTTACGTTCGGTGGCGACACGGCAGGTACCTGGCTGGCCGACACCGGCGTCGGCTTCTATCTCAATTTGTGTATCGCGGGCGGCTCGTCGCGCGTCGGCACAGCCGGCGCGTGGGCCGGCAGCGACTGCGAGCGGCGTGACGGGCACGACCAATGCGGTGGCGGCGACCAGCGACACGTTCCAGGTCACCGGGCTGATCGTGCTGCCCGGCATCGAGCTGCCGGCCGCGGACCGCGCGCCTTTCGTCATGCGGCCGTTCGATCAGGAATGCCCGTCGTTCAGCGCTACCTCGAAGCCACCTACGGCATCGGCGTCTTGCCGGGAGCGAACACGGCTGCGGGGTGCCAGGGCGGCCTTGCCGCCACCACCGGCGCGATCCTGGCGTGCTTTCCGTTCAAGGTGCAGAAGCGCGTCGCACCATCGATGACGCTGTACGGCGAAAGCGGCACCTCCGGCGTATTCAGCGCCGTCGGCGGAGGCAATACGGCAGCCGCGAGTGCGAGCGGATCTGTACGGCCGGGTTCTTTCAGGTCTCCACCAGCGGCCTGAGCGCCGGCGCGGTCTACTACGGCCACTGGAAAGCCGACGCGCGGCTCTGACCTCTCCCTTCATTTCAGACATCGAGGGTCCGATGCGAGCCGTTCTCGCGACGCTGGCGCTTGCCGCCGCGCTCATCCCATTCACGGCCGCGCAAGTCTCCGAGAGCC